>CAVXKH010000019.1:0-232286 GCA_963762235.1 uncultured Gammaproteobacteria bacterium
GTGCGGGCACCAGGTACTGGAGCCCTGCGGGTCCTGCACATTGCCGGTGTAAGCGAAGCGCACACCGTTGCCCATGGCGATTTCCCGCGCCCGGCGCAGTGTGGCGACCGGGGTGTGTGCAATATCCCGCATTTTCCAGTCCGGATGAAAAGCGGTGAAGTGCATGGGTACGTCAGGCCCGAGATGCTCTACCACCCACTGGGTCATCGCGTGCAACTCGCTGGCTGAGTCATTTTCACCGGGTATGAGCAGGGTGGTAAGCTCCAGCCAGGTATTGGTTTCATGCCGGATATATTCCAGTGTTTCCAGCACCGGGGCCAGGTGCCCGCCGCAAATTTTGTAATAGAAGCGCTCAGTGAAAGCTTTTAGATCCACGTTGGCGGCATCCACGGCCTGGAAAAATTCCACACGCGGCGCTGCGTCGATGTAACCCGCTGTCACCGCCACCGTCCTGATGTCCTGCGCGCGGCAGGCTGCAGCCACATCCAGCGCGTATTCCATGAAAATGATCGGATCGTTATAGGTAAACGCAATACTGCGACAGTCCATATCCTGCGCCGCCCGCGCCAGTTGCTGCGGACTTGCTCCATCCGCCATGGTATCCATCTCGCGGCTTTTAGTGGTGTCCCAGTTCTGGCAAAACTTGCAGGCCAGGTTACACCCCGCCGTGCCAAAGGACAGGACACTGCTACCGGGATAAAAATGGTTCAGTGGCTTTTTTTCGATAGGGTCTACACAGAAGCCGCTGGAACGCCCATAGCTGACCAGTTTCACCTCGCCATCCAACCGCTGGCGCACATAGCACAAACCGCGCTGGCCCTCCTGCAAATGACAATGGCGCGGGCACAGGTCGCATTGCACTTGCCCATCCTGCATGGTATGCCAGTAACGCGTCGATACTATCGTCTCATTCATACATTGAAATTGGGGGCGCCATACCCATATTTCAACTATGGTTATAGAAAATTGGCTAGTAATTCGTCGAGTAGCTCTATGAAGACACGTACAGCAGCGGTGGCCGGTGCCTTTTATGATGCCGATGCAGGTCGTCTGCATGGGCATCTTGTGTCGATGCTGAGGGGTGCGGAGGCACATGTCGAGGATCAGGCCAAAAGTATTGATCGTGCCGCACGCGGGCTATATTTACTCCGGCGCCGTGGCCGCGCAGGCGTACGCGACCCTGGCCCCTGTCGCAGCCGATATAAAACGGGTGGTGTTGTTCGGTCCGGCGCATCGGGTGCCGCTGGAAGGTATGGCAGTGCCGGATGCCGAAGCCTTTGCAACGCCACTGGGGTCAGTGCCACTGGACCGTGAGGCCATGCTGCATGCCTGTACGTTCCGGGGAGTTTGCATATCGAATGAAGCGCACCGCCTGGAGCACAGCCTGGAAGTACAGTTGCCGTTTCTACAAACCGTGCTGGGCCAGTTTACCCTGGTCCCCGTAGTGGTGGGGCACTGTGATGCGCGCACCGTAGCGGCCGTAATGGATGCCCTGTGGGGAGGACCGGAAACCCTGCTCGTGGTGAGCACTGACCTGTCCCACTTCCATTCGTACGAAGAGGCCTGCTCACATGACGCCCGCACCTGCAGTCGCATCATGAAAAAAGACAGCTCGCTGACCGGGCGGGACGCCTGCGGGGCGTATGCGCTGAATGGCCTTATGGGCAGCGAACACTGTCGGCCGCTAACCGTGGAGGAGTTGGTCGTGTGCAACTCGGGAGACACCGCCGGGAGCAGGGATCGGGTAGTAGGTTATGGCGCCTTCGTCCTGCATTGAACTGTCCGCATCCGAGCGTGAACCTCTGTTGCAGATCGCACGCACGTCCGTGCGCAGCGGTGTGGATTCCTCCGTTTCCCTTAAGCTGGTCCTGCAGGATTTACCGCAAGCGCTTCACGTGAAACGCGCAGTATTCGTCACTTTGACCGCAAGGGGAAGGTTGCGCGGTTGCATAGGCTCACTGACGGCCAGCCAACCGTTGGCGAGTGCGGTAGCAGAAGCGGCGCACAGTGCGGCTTTTCGCGACCCGCGCTTTCCACCACTGCAAGTGCATGAGTTAAACGACATCAGTATCGAGATTTCGGTGCTCTCTGCCATGGAGCTTTTGCCTGTCAGCAGTCGCGAAGACCTGCTAGCCGCATTGCAGCCCGAACGGGACGGTCTGTTGCTGCAGGAGGGGCAGCATCGCGCGACTTTCCTGCCCAAGGTGTGGCGGCAACTGCCGGACCCCGACGATTTTTTCAATCACCTGCTGACCAAGGCAGGTCTGCCCATAGGGTACTGGTCCCCGCGCATTACTTTCTTTCGCTATCAAACTCAATCCTTCTGCGAGCCCTCGTCTTCCCTGCCCCGCTCCACATGAAGTTTTGGCACCCGCCGCTGCATGGGCAACCGGCTGGCAGTGCTAGCGCTGCGCGGCCGGTGCGACGGCACCCGTTATAACTTGGGTATTTCGGCCTGGTCGATGGGCAATTCGCTGCGCCCGATGCGCGCTGCACGCTCAAGCAGCGTAGCCTCTGCTTCCTCGACCCGTATCATGATGACAAAGCGCTTCTCGCGAACACCCTGCAGGCAGTAACGAGCCAACTCATCCAGATCCTGGAACTCCAGCGCCCAGCCCGCTTTTTCGGCCGCAACCTTGAAATCCTGCACGGTCGGCACCGGTGCATAGGGTTTCTCCCTGGCCAGATCCTTGGGCCGGTTGCGGTCTGTGGTCCAGATACCGGTATCAAGCAGGCCGCCGGAAGGGTAGAACACCGATGCCGCCAACTGCGTACCCTCGCTCTCCAATTGCGCCGCGAGACACTCGCTGATACAGGACACCGCGGCCTTGCTGGAGGCGTACACCGACTGGTATGGCAAGGGTGAGATGCCGCCGTCGCCGGAAGACGTATTGATGACATGGCCCTCCTCACCGGAAGCGATCATACGCGGCACAAAGGCCTGGATGCCGTGGACCACACCGAGGACGTTGACGCCGTGCACCCACTTCCAATCGTTGTCGGTGGTCTCCCACACGTTAGCCGAGGGCGCGGCGACACCCGCGTTATTGAACAACAGATGGCAGGCGCCGAAAGTCTTGAAGACCTTGTCGGCCAGCGCATTGACCGAGTCGGCCTTCGATACGTCAGTCACCACACCGAGCAGTTCACCGGCGCCAGCGAATTCAGCCAGCAGGCGGTCCAGCGCCTTCTGCTCTACATCGCCTACGACTACCCTGGCTCCTGCTGCCAGCAATTCCTTGACCAGGGATCGACCGATGCCGCTTGCCCCACCAGTCACCACTGCCACTTTTCCTGCGAAGTCTTTCATTGCTCTGTATTCCTTCAAAGATAGGGGCCGCTGTTATCCCATATTTTCAGGCGCGACTCCAGTCCGCGCGGATGCTTTGGCAAACCGCCAGACGCTTTAAGTGAAAGCGCGGATAACGTAGGATAAATACCACGACGACGCGGCCGGAGTTTCCCGCAACGCTGTTCACTGGGGAGAATGTATTGATCGAGCAGCTATCCACTGCCGTCCGGGCCGATCTGTTGCTGCGCCTGCGACAGTGTCTCGGCGATTCCTGTGTTATCGAGGAGCCCGAATCCCAACGTCCTTTCGAGTGCGATGCACTGACCCTCTACCGCGATTTGCCGCTGGCGGTTGTGCTGCCCCAGACTGTAGAACAGGTGCAGCAGGCGCTGCGCATTTGTCACGAATTCAGCGTCCCGGTGGTCGCCAGGGGTGCGGGCACCGGTTTGTGCGCCGGAGCCATGCCGCACGCGGACGGTGTTTTGCTGGTGCTGAGCAAGCTCGATCGCATACTCGATATCGACCCGCTGGCGCGCACCGCCCGGGTACAGCCCGGTGTCAGCAATTTGTCAATCTCCGAAGCGGCCGCCTGCCACAATTTGTATTATGCCCCTGATCCGTCGTCCCAGATTGCCTGCACCATCGGCGGCAATGTGGCCGAAAATTCCGGCGGCGTGCACTGCCTCAAATACGGGCTGACCGTACACAATATCCTGGCCCTGAACATCCTCACCGTGACCGGGGAGGAATTGACGATCGGCAGCATGGGCCTGGACAGTGCCGGCTACGATCTGCTGGCGCTATTCACCGGCTCGGAAGGCTTACTGGGTATCGTGACGGAAATCACGGTGCGCCTGCTACCTTCGCCAGAGCTTGCCCAGGTGGTTATGGGCGGGTTTGACAGCGTGAGCGCTGCCGGGGATGCCGTTGGCGCGGTGATCGCCGCCGGCATTATTCCCGCCGGTCTGGAAATGATGGACCGCCTGGCGATCCAGGCGGCAGAGGACTTTGCCCATGCGGGTTATCCCCGCGATGCTGCGGCCATTCTGCTGTGCGAGGTGGATGGCAGCCGCGAGGAAGTGGCGCAACATGCAGCGCAGGTAGCACACCTGTTCAAAAGTGCGGGGGCGACCTCGCTGACTGTTTCACAGGACGACACGCAGCGCGCGCTGCTGTGGAAGGGCCGCAAATCAGCCTTCCCGGCCGTGGGACGGCTGGCACCGGATTACTACTGTATGGACGGCACTATTCCGCGTGGCAAGATTTCATATGTACTGAACGAAATCTACCGCATGTCCGATGACTACGGCTTACCCGTGGCAAATGTGTTTCATGCGGGGGACGGCAATTTACACCCGCTCATCCTGTTCGACGCCAGCAACGCGCAGGAAGTACACAAGGCTGAACAGTTCGGCGCAGATATACTGGAGTTATCGGTGCGTGTCGGCGGCTGCATCACTGGCGAGCATGGGGTGGGCGTGGAAAAACTGCGCAAGATGGCCAGCCAATTCTCCACGCAGGAACTGATGCAATTTGAGGACATCAAGCACGCCTTCGACCCCGCACTTAATCTCAATCCGGGCAAAGGTGTGCCCATCCTCAAACGCTGCCAGGAGTACCGGGCGCTGCCAGCCCGTCACCAACATGACTGAGGAACGCAGCAGCGCCGCCGGAGACCGCAGTGAGTACATCATCGCCGCGCTGCGCCACGCTAGGGACAGCCGCCGTCCCGTGACGATCAGCGGCGGGAACAGCAAGCGTCACCTGGCAGGCCGCGAATGTGAATATGACCCGTTGGAGATAGCCGGACACCGGGGCATCGTTGATTACCAGCCGCAGGAACTGGTTATTACCGCGCGGGCAGGGACACCGCTGACCGAGATTACCGCCAGCCTGCAGGAGAACAAGCAAATCCTGTCGTTCGAGCCGCCCTTGTTCAACGGCAATGCTACGCTGGGCGGCACGCTGGCGTGCAACCTGTCTGGACCCGCCAGGCCCTGGGGCGGCTCCATCCGCGACATGGTACTGGGTGTGCAGCTGATCAACGGCAAATGCGAACAACTCAATTTCGGCGGCAGGGTGATGAAGAATGTCGCAGGCTACGATGTCTCGCGCCTGCAGGCCGGAGCGCTGGGCACACTCGGTGTATTGACCGAGGTGAGCCTGAAAGTTCTGCCCCGGCCAGAAAAAACGCTCACACTGCGCTATGCGATGGCGGCCCCCGACGCCATCGGGTACATGAACCGGCGCGCCGGTGAGCCAAAACCGCTGTCAGGAGCTTTCTGGCTGGACGGTCACCTGCACCTGCGCCTGTCCGGTGCCGCCACCGCGGTAGACAAGACGGCTGCGCAATGGGGAGGTGACATGCTGGAGGCCGACACAGCAATCTGGGAAGGACTGCGCGAAATGGCGCTGCCCTTCTTTGCGGGAGACGCGCCGCTGTGGCGCTTCGCAGTCAGGTCCTCGGCACCGGTCAAGCCTGACTTCGGACCAATCCTCATCGACTGGTGTGGCGCCCAGCGCTGGGTGCGCGGCGAGCATTCACTCGCGGCATTGCAACGGGCTGCCGTTGAGGCCGGGGGCCATGTCACCCTGTTTCGCGGCGGTGACCGCAGCGCTGAAGTGAGATCGCCACTGAACGCCGTTGAGCAAGGCCTGCAACAACGGCTCAAACATGCATTCGACCCTGACGGCATTCTTAATCCCGGCCGCCTGTACAGTTGGCTGTAGGAGCAGGTAGCGCATGCATGTAGAGTTACATCCACGTTTTGCCGACACCGCTGCGGGCCAGACCGCCAGGGCGCTCACCAGCGCCTGCGTACATTGCGGGTTCTGCCTGGCCACCTGCCCCACCTATGTCGACAGCCGCGACGAAAGGGACAGCCCACGCGGTCGCATTTACCTGATAAAGCATCTGCTGGAAAGCGGCACAGCAAGCGCACAGACCCAATTACACCTCGACCGCTGCCTCACCTGTCGCAATTGCGAAACAGCGTGCCCTTCCGGCATGCAGTACGGTCAATTACTTGACATCGGTCGCGACCTGATGGAGCAGCAGGCGCCCCGGCCTGTCGCCGACAAAACCTTGCGTTTTCTGCTGCGTTTTGTTTTCTCCAGGCCGCAACTGCTCGGAGCGGTGCTCGCAGTGGGACAGACCGTGCGTCCACTCCTTCCCGATCGACTGCGCCGCAAAATTCCTGTGCGGCAACATCCCGGAGCTGCGCCGGCAAGGCAACACGCACGCACGATGCTGGTACTGGAAGGCTGCGTACAGCGCGCCGCGACACCCAATACCAATGCCGCCGCACGCCGCGTACTGGACAGACTGGGTATCTCTCTCATCAGTGCGCCGCAAGCCGGATGTTGCGGCGCCGTTAACTACCATCTGGCGGCGCACGCAGACGGCCTGGACAATATGCGTCGCAATATCGATGCCTGGTGGCCCGCTATAGAAAACGGCGCCGAAGCCATTGTCAGCAGCGCCAGCGGCTGCGGCGCCATGCTGGTGGATTACGGGCGCCTGCTCGCCGCTGATCCGGCCTATGCCGAAAAGGCGCGGCGCGTGTCACTGCTGTGCCGCGATCTCGGGGAGATACTGTTGCAGGAAGACCTCGAGCTCCTTGCGGTAAACACGCAGGTCGGGAAAGTGGCGATCCACACGCCCTGCACCCTGCAGCACGCCCTGCAGCAACCGCACCTGTTGGCCGCCATACTGGGACGAGCAGGTTTTGACATTGCCCGCACGACGGAAAAACTCCTGTGCTGCGGCTCGGCTGGCACCTACTCTATCCTGCAGTCCGACATCAGCGAACGCCTGTTGGCCAATACCCTGCACGCCCTGGGCAGTGATCAACCTGCCCTCATTGTCACAGCCAATATAGGCTGCCAGCTTCACCTGCGGTCAGGCTCGCAGGTGCCCGTGGTGCATTGGATTGAATTGCTGGACAGTCCGTGATCCGGACGGCGATGCACATAACTGCACGCTTTATATCCCTAGGCCTGGACCTTCCTGACGAACTCTGATTTCAGCTTCATCGCCCCGATGCCGTCGATTTTGCAATCGATATTATGATCGCCCTCCACCAGGCGGATGTTTTTCACCCGCGTACCTACCTTGAGCACCGACGACGAGCCCTTTACCTTCAAATCCTTGATGATAGTGACGGTATCGCCGTCCTGCAGTGTGTTGCCGTTGGCGTCCTTCACCTGAACGCTTCATCGCCCGTTCCTGTCGTCGCCAGACCAGACCACTCGTGCGCACACTCCGGGCAAACATCCAGGTTCCTGTCTTCATACGTGTATGAGGAGTTACAGTGCGGGCAGTGGGGTAAGTTACTCATCGCTGAATTCCGTAAAAGGTGAATATTTCACAAACCAGTTATATGAACAGGTTTGCTCAGAACAAAACAAACCTCGACTTGCAAGCCCGTCTTTGTTTCTATTAAAGGCGTGCCTTCAGGGCACCCTTCGCTGTATTGCTTCGCCATATGACAAGCTTATACACGCGCTGCATCATCAACTAAACATGCCGCCACCAGGGCGCGAGCGTAAAGTATACGCGGCCTGACGGGGGCCCAGTCTGCCACGGAGCCATACCCTATGAGAAGACAGAAGCGCGATATGAATTCCAGAGCATTTAACCGGGGCTACCAGGCCGGCGTGTCGGGGCGTAGCATCGACTTCTGCCCCGCACGAGGAAGAGGAGCACCGGCAACACTGGGTAACCGGGTGGCGCGCAGGCCGCAGCGACCAATGGGACGGATTCACCGGTGTCTCTGGCGTTCACAAGTTCCGCGCTATCTGATTTTCTCCACGCCAGCGGGGACGAGGAAAACAGCGCCAAAGTGAGATAGGCGCGGGGTTCCCGTTTGCACTTCCTGGACTACACGCTGGCGGCACGCGCCGTGCTTTGGGCCAGGTCCAGTAGCTCGCGGTTGGCCACCGCCAGCATCGCAAAATCCGGCGCCGCAACGGCCTGAAATTCGGCGAGCATCTGGTGCCAGCGTTGCAACAACAGCGCCTCCTGTAGCCTGCCCAGCGCTCGCATGCATCTCCGCAGATCTCGATTTGCATCCACGTGGCGAAGCGCGCCAATCGCCAGCGTGCGCTGTTGCCACTCCAGATCTTCCAGATACGTATCCCGCGCCATCGACTGCCACTCGTTGTCGACCTTGGTCGACGAGAATCAGGCTGGCAAACCAATCCAGTTGCAGTTGCTCGCCAATGGCAAAGTAGAGGCGCGCGACATCAATCGGGGCTATCTGGAGCTCCGGTCGCGGCCTGGATAATACCCAGCGCGGTATAGCGTAATGGGTGCCGGCCACCGCGTCGGCCAGCTCGCGCGTCAACGCCCTGCTGCACGTACTGCGCGCGCAGGTTCTCGTAGTGCTCGGCGGCCCGCCCGGGCAACAGTGTCGGGGAATGCGTCCGGGAGTTGCTCCAGTCCCGCGCCAAACTGTGCGATCAGTGCAGCCGGCGCGAGTTGCCGCCGGCGATTGCGCAACAGCCAGCGGGTCGCGCGTTTTACCAGGCTGATCAGAGCCAGCATCATGTCCATCTGCGCATGCGCGGACACCGTGGGAGGCGTGTTCTCGATGCTGCTCCCACAGTGCGGATGCCGATAGACATCCATCACGGCAGCATACGCACAGGCCACATCGGCCACCGAGGCGCCCGTCGGCATTCTGTTGGCGCTGGACAAAGTTGAGGCCCATGCGGTTGACGATATCGTTGGCAATCTGCGTCGCGACAATTTCCCGGTGCAGGCGGTGTTCCTGAATCTCAGCCGGATACAGTTCGACCAGGCGGGCGGGAAACGACTGCTGCAGTGCGGCGGACAAACAGAGGGATCGCGGCTGCATGTCTGCGTCGACCAATTGCTCCTTCAACGCCGCCTTGCTGTAGGAGACGAGGATGGCCAACTCCGGCCGCGTCAGCGACTTGCCCTGGCCGCCGCTCCAGCAATTCTTCCTCCGTGGGAATAAATTCCAGCGCCCGATCCAGCCGACCGGATTCCTCGAACGCCCTGATAAAGCGCTGGTACTCGCCCTGGGCCCGCGAGCGCCTGATACTCCACCAGACTGATGGCCTGTGTCTGCCGATAGTTATTGCTTGCAGTACCAGTTCGGCGACACTGTCTGTCATTTCCGCCAGCAGCGCGTTGCGGTCCTGCTGGCGTCAGATCTCCGCGGGCGACGACCGTATCCAGCAGAATCTTGATATTGACCTCGTGGTCGGAGCAATCCACGCCGCCGGCATTGTCAACGAAATCGGTATTGCAGCGCCCGCCCGCCAGGCAGTACTCCACCCGTCCAACTGCGTCATGCCGAGATTGCCGCCCTCGCCGATCACCCGGCAGCGCAGCTGGGCGCCATCCACGCGCAGCGCGTCATTGGACTTGTCGCCCACATCTGTATGCGATTCGATGGTGGCTTTCACATAGGTGCCGATACCGCCATTCCACAGCAGGTCCACAGGTGCGCGCAGCAGAGGCTGATCAGTCGGTGGGGGTCAACTGCGCCACGTCAATATCAAAGCACCGCATTATCTCGGGTGAAAGACAATCGATTTGGCAGCACGCTCGAACACGCCGCCACCGTCAGAAATCAGCTCGGTGATTGTAGTCCGCCCAACTGGAGCGCGGCAGCGCGAACAATCTGGCGCGCTCGGCAAAACTGCCGCTCGGATCCGGATCGGGGTCGACGAAAATATGCTGGTGGTTGAACGCCGCCACCAGGCGGACATGCCGGACAGCAACATGCCATTGCCGAACACATCGCCGGCCATATCGCCGATACCCACCACCGTAAAATCGGTGCTCTGGATATCGATATCCATCTCGCGGAAATGGCGCTGCACCGACACCCAGGCGCCGCGTGCGGTAATGCCCATTTTCTTGTGGTCGTAGCCGGCGCTGCCGCCGGAGGCAAACGCGTCACCCAGCCAGAAGTGGTACTCCGGCGCAATCGCATTGGCGATATCCGAGAAGGACGCCGTGCCTTTGTCTGCCGCCACCACCAGGTAGGGGTCTTCATCGTCCTTGGTCACCACCTGAGGCGGTCTTATCACTCGCTGTCGCCACGCGATTATCGGTGATATCCAGCAGTGCCCGGATAAACAGCTGGTAACAGGCGATGCCCTCCGCTTGTACCTCCTCGCGCGACATATCCCGGCGCAACTGCCGCGCCACAAAACCGCCCTTGGCGCCGACCGGCACGATCACCGCGTTCTTCACCTGCTGCGCCTTCACCAGCCCCAACACCTCGGTGCGAAAATCCTCAAGCCGATCCGACCAGCGCAGGCCGCCGCGCGCCACCTTGCCGCCACGCAGGTGCACGCCTTCGACTCGCGGTGAGTACACAAATATTTCGTACAGCGGCACCGGCTGGGGAACTTCGGGAATCTCGGCCGGACGCAGTTTGAAGGAAAAACAGGAGCTCTGGGTGCTCCGTCCGGCGCGTGCTGGAAAAAATTCGTGCGCAACGTCGCTTTCACCAGACACGACAAACTGGCGAATGATGCGGTCCTCGCCCAGGTTTGGCACTGCTTCCAGCGCGTCCAGGATGCGCTGTTCCATAGCTTCCTCGCGCTGCTGGCGCCAGGCTTCATCGCCGTCGAATCGGGTGAAAAGCGCGTGAGGAACAATTCGACAATGGTCGCGGTGATGTGCAGGTGATTGGCCAATGTTTCGGCCACATACTCCACGCTGTAGGGAAACTGTAGCTGCCGCAGGTAGCGTGCATAGGCGCGCAGCAGCGCTATCTCTCGCCAGTTCATCCGCGTGCCGAGCAGCAACCGGTTGAAACAATCGTTTTCCGCCTCGCCATTCCAGATGCGTGCGAAGGCGTCTTCGAACTCGTCTTTCACCTCCGCCACCACAATATCGTGGGCCAGGGTGTACATCAGGCTGAAGTCCTGCACCCAATAGAACCGGCCATCGCGCGTGCGCACCGCATAGGGCCGCTCCGTCACCACGCGCAACCCGAGATTTTCCAGAATAGGCAGCACATCAGACAGCGGCAGGCTTTTGTCGCGGTGGTACAGGCGCAGCGCAGGCTGTCTGCTCGCCTTCGCTCCTGGCGGTAGAAGTCCATCGCCAGTTCCTCGCCATCCTGCATGCGCAGAATGTGGCTTCATATCGGTACGGCTACACGCGGATCGAAATCGTCGCGATAGCCGGGTGGAAAGCCATTGCCCAGACTCCCGCACATACAGCTCGCCCTGCTCCTCGCCGAATTCCTCGATCACGGCGAAGCGCAGGCGATCCGGCCAGGCCAGCATGGCCTGTATGATTTTTTCCTCGAATCTCGCGCGGCGTCAAACTCCAGCGGGACAGCGGGATTCACACGCAAGACAAAATGGCAGCGCACCAGGATCGATTCGGAATAAAAGGCGGAAAATTCCATGCTCCTGTGCGTTAAAGGCAGTCACTCAATATGGCTTCGATCTTCACGCGTTGTTCGGTGTTGTAGTGGTCGCGCGGCACATAGACGAGACAGTTGACGAATTTCCCGTGCCTGTCCCTGCGGACAAACAGGCGTGTCTGGCGGCGCTCCTGAATACCATTGACCGCATTAACCGTGGCACACAACTCCTGCGGTGCTTGACTGGAACAATTCGTCCCGGGGAAAGCTTCCAGCACCCGCGCCAACTCCCGGCTCTCGTGGTCCGACCAGTGCTGACTGGACATTTGCAGTACGTGCTCCAACTTGCGCCGCAGTAGCGGAATCGCCCGGGTCCATCGTGTACACGGAAGAGGTATACAAACCGAGAAACCGGTGCTGGCCGACAACCTGCCGGCCGCATTGAAATCGCGGACATCCACATAATCCGGGTAGGCCACGCCGATGCACCCGGGAGCGCTGCGCGACTTGGAAAAGCTGACAGGTGTCGCGCAGCAGCTGTTGTGCGACATCCGCGTCAGATCTGGCTCAAGGTCCTGCACGCCGCGTCTGGCAGACGCCGCAACATGCCCAGGCTGCGTTCAGGCCGCTGACTGAATGCCACCCGTGGCACGGGTGGGTTCCGCGTCCAGATACTCATAGCCCAGCAGGATCATGTGTTCCTGCTGCAACCACTGCAGGAAAGCCACGGACTCCTGCGCGCGAGCTCCAGCGGCACACAGGTACTGTCTGAGCTACGCAGTGAGACGTCCTGCAAGCGCGCGCGCATGGCGCGAAAATCCTCTACGACCAGCGCCACTTCTTCCAGTATCCAACCAGGGCGTCGCTTGCAATTCGCCGAGTTCATCGGGCCTGGACTGTCGGTTGATTTCGAAAAACAGACAGCCCTTCAGGTTCTGCTGAGCTACCATCCGCGTCGAGCGGCAGCAGCTCAAGCAATTCACCGCTGGCGCGACCGCCGGGTCGCGCAGGTTGGAACTGAAACGTGTGAATCCCGAGGTTGCGCCGATTCAGTTCACCGCGCACCGAGGCCGTGCAAAATGGAATTCCCTGGCACAGTACGACCAGGCTTGTATACTGACTGTCCCAACCTTCACTGTCACTTCTGTGGATTGAAAATTCGCACCAGCGGACCGTCCGCGGGCCACGTGGTGGATCAATGCCAGCAGATTGCCGAGGCAGCCGTAAAGAGTCGTCGACGCTTCGACCCCGCATGTCCTTGGGCTGGAAGCGCCAGAAAAATGCCGACGCAAGATTGTGCAGCGACGTCCTGTCACCCGCCTCGCCTTCGGCATCAATACGCGTCGCAAGTTCTCCCAATAAGGTCTCTTTAAATCTGTCCAGTGCCATGATTGCCGAATCCTGACGTTGAGAGGCCGGGCGTTCGCGACCTGCGATGCCCGCAGCAGTTTAGCGCATCCTGACGCTGCAACCCGACCGCGAGGAACTTTTTACGTCGCGGCCAGTCACAGGAGCGCTCCGGTGTACGCGCACACCCTCCGCTACTGGACGGCTGGGGTAGCATTCGCTACAATGCGGGGCGTCCGCGAGGGAGTTCTCGACCTGCTATTGCAGGACCGGGTGCATTTACCCGGCTGTAACTGGCCATCGCGGTTTCAATCAACCTGAACCACGGAGAAATTGTGGCGAACGCAGACATCCGAGCACTCGAAGACTGGCTGAGCGGGCAAATCATCGGCCAGGCCCATCTGGTACAACGACTGATCATCGCGCTGCTGGCGGACGGGCACCTGCTGGTGGAAGGCGCTCCCGGGACTCGCCAAGACACGGGCCATCAAATCCCTGGCGGATGGCATCGAAGGCAGTTTTCACCGCATCCAGTTTACCCCGGACCTGTTGCCGGGTGACGTCACCGGCACGGAGATATACCGGCCACAGGAGGCGAGTTTCCACTTCCAGAAGGGGCCCGTGTTTCACAACCTGGTGCTGGCGGACGAGGTCAACCGCGCGCCCGCCAAAGTACAGTCGGCCCTGCTGGAAGCAATGGCAGAGCGCCAGGTGAGCGTCGGCAGCCAGACCTACAAATTGCCCGATCTGTTCCTGGTGATGGCCACGCAGAACCCGATAGAACAGGAGGGAACCTATCCGCTGCCGGAGGCACAGCTGGACCGCTTCCTGATGCATGTCAATGTCGACTACCCGGACGCCGCCGCCGAAACCGAGATTTTGCGCCTGACCCGCACTGGAGGCGAGCCGAGGCATCGGCAGACCACCCGCGCCGCTGCCGCAGGAAAGCGTATTCGCCGCGCGCCAGGAAATACTGGCGCTGCACATGTCCGAAGCCGTGGAGCAATACATGGTGCAACTGGTGATCGCCACGCGCTAGCCGGCGCGCTACAGCGAGAAGCTGGCGGGCTGGATCGAATACGGCGGCAGTCCCCGCGCCACCATCGCCATCGATCGCTGCGCCCGGGCACATGCATGGCTCAAGGGGCGCGACTTTGTCAGCCCGGACGATATCCAGGCCGTCGCCGCGGATGTATTGCGCCACCGCCTGATACTCAGCTTCGAGGCCGAGGCCAATGGCGTGACGCCGGACAAGGTGATTGAGGAATTGCTGGCCATCGTGCCCGTGGGCTGAGCACCGGGATGCAACTGGCTGATATCAATGCCCCCGCCCGCGGCGCCTACGCGGCAGCTGAACGAACTGATCGCCCTGCGCTTTCCCGCCAGGCAGTTGCACCTGGGGCGGCGCAACCGGGCGCTGAGCAACCTGGCCGGGCCCGATCAAATCGAACTTTCGCGGGCGCGGCATCGATTTCGAGGAAGTGCGCAGCTACCAGCCCGGCGACGATATCCGCACCATCGACTGGCGCGTGACCGCCCGCACCGGCAGCGCCCATACCAAATTGTTCCGCGAGGAGCGCGAGCGGCCGGTACTGGTCGTCGTCGACCAGCGCAACAGCATGTTTTTCGGCTCCAGCCACTGTTTCAAATCGGTGTTGGCCGCACAACTGGCCAGCCTGCTGGCCTGGAGCGCCCTGGACGGCGGCGATCGCGTGGGCGGGCTCGTGTTCAACGAGCAGGGGCACCAGGAAATCCGCCCCCGCCGCAGCCGTAAAACCGTGCTGGCGCTGCTGTCGCAGATCGCGCAGATACAACAGCGCCCTGCCCCTGGACACGCACGAGCGCAGCAGGACAGTTTTGCCACGATGCTGGCCAACCTGCGGCGTATTGCGCGCCCGGGCAGCAGCCTGTTCCTGATCAGCGATTTTCGCGGCGCCTCGCAGGAGGTGCGCCGGGAGCACCTGTTCGAGCTGGCCAAGCACACCGAGCTGACCGCCATGGCCTGCGCCGATCCGCTGGAGTCGGAACTGCCGCGCGCCGGCACCTATGCGGTGACCAATGGCAGTGCGCGCAGTGAGCTGCACACCGGCGACCGGCAGCTGCGCGACAACTACCGCTACGCGCCTGCAACAGCAGCGCGAGCTGCTGCGCAAGCGATCTGCTGCGCCTGGGCGTGCCGCTGCTGCAGGCGTCCACGGACCTGCCGCCTTTCGGCCTGCTGCAAAAGTACTATGGAGACACGCGCCGGTGAACCCCGCAGGATCCCCTGGCCAATTTGCACCCGCTGCGGGAGCCGGAGCTGATCGGCTGGTGGCCGCCGGCGCCCGGCTGGTGGCTGTTGGCGTGCTGCTGGTCATTATTGCTGGTGGCAGTGCTGGCCTACCTGCTGCGCAGACGCTACGCGAAGAATGCATACCGCCGCCGCGCCCTGCTGCAGTTACAGGCACTGCATGCGCAGTACCTGGCAGAACGGTGACGCCGCCAGCTACCTCAGCCAAATCAATGCCCTGCTGAAAAGTGTGGCCCTGCTGGCCTATCCGCGCGCGGAGGTGGCGGCGCAGCACGGTGCGGACTGGCGGGCAATTCCTCAATCGCAGCCTGCCAGCCGGACGCGCAGTTGCCCAGCCGGATTTGACGATGCCGCCGTACCGGAAGACACTGCCCCGAGATCGATGTGGCGCAGGTGCACCGCGCCGCGCAACACTGGATCAGGCGGCACAGGGTGGCGCCATGATCGAATGGATCTGGCCCTGGCTGCTGCTGTTGGCGCCCCTGCCCTGGCTGGTGCGCCGCCTGCTGCCGGCTGCGCACAGCCAGCAGCCTGCGCTGCGCGCGCCGTTTTACGACGAGTGGCAGCAGCTGGAGCGACGCGCAGGGCGGCGCGCAGTGCGCGGCAGTGTCGCTGCCCGCCGTCGCACTGTGGTTGCTGTGGCTGCTATTGCTGCTGGCAGCGGCCGCGCGCCCATGTGGATCGGCGAGCCGATAGAACTCCCCAACAGCGGGCGCGACCTGATGATGGCGGTCGATATTTCCGGCTCCATGCAGGTCGAGGATATGCAGGTGGGCCAGTCACTGGTGTCGCGCGTCGATGCGGTCAGGCAGGTGGGTGCCGAGTTTATCAGCCAGCCGCAACGGCGACCGGCTGGGCCTGATACTGTTCGGCAGCAACGCCTACGTGCAATCGCCGCTGAGCTTTGATACCGCCACCGTACAAGCGCTTCCTGTCGGAAGCGCAAATCGGCTTTGCCGGCGAGGAAACCGCCATCGGCGACGCCATCGGCCTCGCGGTCAAACGCCTGAAGGAACGCCCCGCCGAGAGCCGCGTACTGATCCTGTTGACCGACGGGCAGGACACCGCCAGTTCGGTGAAACCACTCGATGCCGCGCAACTGGCGGCAAAGCTGGGCATTCGCATTTACACCATCGGCATCGGGGCCGACGCATGACCCTGCCCGGCCTGTTCGGCTCCAGCTTCGGCAGTCGCCAGGTCAACCCGTCGGCGGAGCTGGATGAGGCCGGCCTGCAAGAAATTGCCAGGCTACCGGCGGCGAATATTTCCGCGCCCGCAACCCGCAGGAACTGGCCAATATCTACCAGCTGCTGGATCAGTTGGAACCGGTCGAGCAGGAGACCACCGTGTATCGGCCGCGCCAGGCGCTGGGCTATGTGCCACTGCTGCGTGCCCTGTTGCTCAGCTTTGTGCTGGCGCTGCGGCACTGCTGCGCATGTCAGCTGGCGTGGCAGCGACGCTGCGCCGGCCGCAGGAGGCGCGCTGATGGAACTGCACTGGATGCGCCCCGAGTGGCTGTGGACGCCTGGTGCCCGCCCTGCTGCTGTTGTTGCTGCTGTGGCGACAGCGGGGGCGCACAGGCAGTTGGCAATCGGTCATCGCGCCTGAGTTGCTGCGCTATCTGGTCAGTGACAGCGGCTGCCGCGGGCAGCAACCTGCTGCCGCTGGTATTCTCTCGGCTGGGTGCTCGCCGCAGTGGCCGCCAGCGGCCCCAGTTGGCAAAAACTTCCCCAGCCCGTGCACCAGAAACAGGATGCGCTGGTGCGTGCTGCTGGACCTGAGCTACTCCATGAAGTCGGCGGACCTGGTCCCTTCCCGCCTGGAGCGGGCGCGCCAGAAACTGCTGGACCTGCTGCAGCAGCGCCGGGAGGGGCAGACCGGCGCTGATCGCCTACGCCGGGGATGCCCATATCGTCACGCCACTCACCGACGACACGCCTACCATCGCCAACCTGCTGCCGGCCCTGCACCCGGACATGATGCCGCTGCCGGGCAGCGAACCGGTGCAGCGCCGTGACCCAGGCGCTGGAACTGCTGCGCTCTGCCGGGTATTCGCCAGCGGCAAGATGCTGCTGGTGACCGACGGCGTGTCCGGGAAGGACCGCGATGGCATTGAAAAAGTGCTGGCAGGCAGCGACTCACATCTGACCATCATGGGGGTGGGCACCCCCGCGGGCGCACCCATCCCCCTGCCCAACGGCGGTTTTCTCAAGGACGGACAGGCACCATCGTCATGCCGGGCCTGGACGAAGAGGACCTGCGTGAGCTGGCCAGCTGCCACCGGCGGCAGCTATAGGCGCATGCAGCTGGACGACAGCGACCTCAAGTACCTGCTCGCCGCGAATCCGCTTGAGCGAAACGCGAAGAGACGCTGGCGCTGGACCGGACGGCCGACACCTGGGAGGACCAGGGCTACCTGCTGATCCTGGCGCTGCTGCCACTGGCGCTCGGCCTGTTTCGACGCGGCTGGCTGCTCGGCCCTGTTGCCCGTTCTACTGCTGCTGCAACCCGACCCCGGCCAGCGCCCAGACTGGGACAACCTGTGGCTCACGCCGGATCAACAGGGACAGCGGGCGCTACAACAGGGCGACACCAAGGCGGCCGCCACACTGTTTAAAAACCCCGAGTGGGCGGGAACGGCGGCTTATCAGAGTGGCGACTACGAAGCCGCCGTCGAACACTTCAGTGACCCGGGTAGCGCTGACAGCCTGTATAACCGGGGCAACGCCCTGGCCCGGGCCGGGCAGCTGGATGCGGCCATCGCTGCCTATGAGGAATCATTGCAACTGCAGCCCGACCAGGCCGACGCCGGGGAGAACCTGGAACTGCTGAAGAAGCTCAAAGAACAGCAGCAACAGGATCAAAACCAACAACAGGAGCAGAACCAAAAGCAGGATCAGAAGCAACAGGATCAGGATCAGCAGCAGGATCAGCAACAGCAGCAGGGCCAGGAGCCAACAGCAGGACCAGGACCCGAACCAGCAACAGGACAGCAAGCAGAACCCTCAGGATTCCGCGGAGCCGGACGGCGGGAAAAACGAGCAAAAGGAGGAGAAGGAGCAGAACGCCCAACAGCAGGATCAGAATAGCGAATCGCAGGAACAGCAGGAAGCAGAGCAGGAACACGAGGCCCAGGATGCAACCGGAGGCAAGCCCCGGGAAGAGAAGGCCGGAGAAGAGCAGGACACTCAAAATGCTCGCGTTGAGTCCGGTAATGAAGAGCACGACCAGGCAATGGAGAATTGGCTGCGCCGCGTGCCGGACGACCCTTCAGGGCTGTTGCGGCAGAAATTCCATTATGAAAGTTTGCAAAGACAGGAACAGGGTGCCGGGAGAGACGATGAAGCCTATTAGTCACATGATGACCTTCCTGGTCTTACTGGTGCTGGCGTTGGGCGGCAATATCGCCCTGGGAGCGGTCACTGCCGAGTTGGACCGCGACAGGGTCTCCCTGGGCGACACCTTGCGGCTGACGATCACCGCCACTGAGGACGAAGAACTGGATGATGCGGACCTGCGCGCCCTGCTTGATGACTTCGAAATCCTGCAGCGCTCGACCAGCAGCAACACCAGCATTGTCAATGGGCGCATGTCTCACCAGCGGCAAGTGATCATCGATCTTACACCGACCCGGGAGGGTAACTTGCAGATACCCTCCATGCGCGTTGGCAACAGCACTACGCCCAGCCTGACTGTTGTAGTGGGTGCCGCTCCCGACACCCATACCGGCGATGAGTACGTCGTGTTCGACGCAGAAGTGGACCAGCACCAGGTCTATGTGCAAGGCCAGGTTATGCTGACCTTACGTGTGCAACAATCGGTCAATCTGGAAGGTGCCAGCATTCCGGAGCTGAAACTGGACAACGCCTTCGTCAAGGCACTGGAACAACACTCTTTCCAACGCACTATCGACGGGCGCCAATGGCTGGTACACGAACTGCGCTACGCGATCTTCCCCGAGCAGAGTGGAACCCTGGTGATTCCTGCCCAGGTCTTTTCCGGTCGCATCGAACAGGGCCGCAGGAGCTTCTTTGACCTCGGTCGCGGCGGCAAGCTTGTGCGCCGCAGCACGGAGGCGATATCGATCAACGTGCTGCCCAAACCGGACAGTTTTACCGCAGAAACCTGGCTGCCCTCCCGGCGCGTGACTGTGGAGGAGAACTGGTCCACATCCCCTGAACATTTGCGCGTCGGTGAATCTGCCACACGTACTATCCGGATTCAGGGAGAGGGTTTACAGGGCGCCCAGCTGCCGCCGATCCTGTTTGTGCCCATGGATGGCTTGAAATATTACCCGGATCAACCCCGGATCAGCGAGGAGGAAATCTCCGATGGTCTAATGGGCGTCAGGCAGGATAGCGCCGCCGTAGTCCCTACCCGCGCCGGCACGTATCTGATACCCGAGATTCGCATTCCCTGGTGGAACACCCAGACCGAACAGGTGGAATATGCCGTGCTGCCGGAGCGGAAAATTACGGTGACAGCGACCGAGCCCGCCAACAGCCCTGCTGACGCGACCACCCCCTCTCCTGCTAGCGACGCAGCGCCCGGCACTGCGGTCACCACTGATGTCCCTCCCCCATCGCAGGGACAGACCCCGATCTGGCAAATCCTGAGCGCTGTGAGCACGTTGGGCTGGCTGGCAACCCTGGTTTATCTGTGGCGGCGGCGTGATTCAGGCGCCAAAGAACCATTGATTCCCGCAGGCAATACCTCTGAGAAGCAGGCTTTCAAAACGTTGATGACGGCGTGTGCCGACGGTGACGCAGCAGGCGCACGCGCCGCCGTTATCGCCTGGGCGACTGCGCTGAACCCCGACAGTCCCGCAACTTCCCTTGAACAGGTTGCCATGCAGTTTGGGGACGGGGAGTTTACGCGGGAACTCAATCAACTGGATGCCCGGCTGTACAGCTCTGATCCGGGCACGTGGGCTGGCGCCAGTCTGGCTGGCTGCGCTCGCAGGCTACGGAGCGGCTGACCGCGATGCTACTAACAGCACCACAGGTGAATTACGACTGTATCCCACGGCCGACACAATGGGACACAGAGTGCAGTGAGGGTAAAAAAGACAGCGGCGGCGTTAGCCACCGCTGCTTTATTGCTTTCAGATAGCTGATCTAGAGAGGTTTAACATTGTTGGCACAGGGGCCTTTCTGGCCCTGGCCAACTTCAAACTCCACTGCCTGACCATCTTTCAGCGTAGCGTAACCGCCACCACTTTTGATTTCTGAATGATGAACGAAAAGATCCTTACCACCGTCCTCAGGAGTGATAAAACCAAAACCTTTATCCGCATTGAACCACTTAACCGTACCTTTACTCATATTACATACTCAAAATGATTGGTGAATGATTGTAAGTTTCCACATTCGCATTCACCGGTACGAAGTGGAAATTCCGGAACATCAACTAGATTAAGATCCCCTCACTTTTTGAGGATTTGCCCTCGGTAACCAAGGGTATACCAGCATCATGTGGCTGACTACTATTCTCCTCAGACTTTTTCAAGCGTTTCTCTTCCTTTTTCTTCTTCTTTGCGAGTTCTTTCTGTCGTTTTTCAAAGGCGTAGTTAGGTTTAGCCATCGGGATTCTCATTTATAAATTTAGAAAATCGGGGTTTTTGCAACAACACCGTTAACCTTGTTTCCACAATTGCGTCTTGCAAAGTCCGGTTAAGCACACGCTTGGGGCGTCAGTAGCGGACCGCACAATGCACTACTTTATGACTTTAACACACTCAGGCGCAATGACTGTGTGCCATGAACTTCCCGCGGCCCCGCAGCCCACTTCGAGAGCCCTTTCCTATTGCAGCGATTTTGTAACCATCTCAAATACATCCGGCGATAGCTCCGGCTCTGCGGCCAGACGCTCCAGTTCGGCTCGCATCAGTTCTGCCCTGCCAGTATAATTGCGCCACTTGGTCAGCGGTGTCAGCAGGCGCGAGGCGATCTGCGGGTTCAGCCGGTTTAACTGGACAACAATGTCACCCAGGAAGCGATAACCCGCGCCATCAAGCCGGTGAAAATTGACCGGATTCTGGTTGGTAAACCCGCCCACCAGTGCGCGCACCTTATTGGGATTGCGCAGTTCAAAGTCCGCATGCGACATCAACGCCTGAACCCGCGAAAGTCCGCGGCTATCGGGGATCGCAGCCTGAACCTGAAACCATTGGTTGACCACCAACGCTTCGTGTCGCCAGTCCTGGTAGAAACTTTCCAGGGTGCTATCGCGGAAAGCGCCCTCGCCGTAAAAGGCGATATCTTTCAACGCTGCCAGGCGGTCAGTCATATTGCCGGCGAGCCGATATTGTTGCGCGGCCAGGCCAAGGTTTCCAGGGTCCGCACTGACGAGATAGGTCAAACAGGTATTGCGCAGACAACGCCTGGCAATCTGCTGTGCGTCCGGCACATAGGGCGCCAGAGTGTCCAGGCGCTGATAGCGCGAAAGAAATAGCCCGGCAAGAGCCGTACCCAGTGCCGTACGCACGATATTGCGAGCTCGATGAATAGTATCGACATTGGCGCCGCCGGCATGACTCGCCAGTTCCGCCAGATAGTCCTCGCTCGGCAGCCGCAACATCTCCGCAACCATGGCGGGGTCGAGCGCTTCATCCCGTAACAGATCACCGCAGGCTTCTATCAACAAGCAGTCCACCAGTGGCGGCTCGTCGGCCAAAAGTTGCTTCTCGACGTCACCGATTACCCGGGTGCACAGCGCCTGGCAGCTGTCCCAGCGGACAAACCCGTCAGTGTCCCGGCGCATAAGCGCGCAAAGATCGTTCTTGCTGTAGTCATAATGCAGGCGAACAGGCGCAGAAAATCCACGCAGCAAGGACGGGACCGGACGTTCGGTGACTCCCTCAAAAACGAACGCCTGCCTCGGTTGGTCTATGGTCAGGACCGTGTGCGTGTTATCGCTGGCTTCTGGATCTGGAGCAATACCGGCCTGCCGTAGTGGTAAATTACCGGCCTCGCCCAGCAGACCCATGGCCAGCGGGATAACAAAGGGAAGTTTATCCGACTGCCCGGGAGTCGCCGGGCAGGATTGCGCCACGTGCAGTGTGTAACAGTGCGTCGCCCCGTCATACTCATCGCGCACCGTGAGCTCGGGGGTGCCGGCCTGTGAGTACCAGTTGCGAAACTGGCGCAGATCGGCTCCGCTGGCGTCCTCCATAGCCCGCACAAAGTCTTCGCAGGTCACTGCCTGGCCGTCATGCCGTTGAAAGTACAGGTCCGACCCCAGACGAAAGCGCTCCGCCCCCAGCAATGTGTGCAGCATGCGCACCACTTCGGCGCCTTTCTCGTAAACCGTCAGGGTATAGAAATTGTTGATCTCCATGAAGGACTCCGGCCGCACCGGGTGCGCCATGGGGCCCGCATCCTCGGCAAACTGGGCCGTGCGCAGCAGTGTGGCTTCCTCAACCCGCTTCACTGTGGGGGAGCCCATATCGGCGGAGAACTGCGAGTCTCGAAAGACCGTAAAGCCCTCTTTGAGACTCAGTTGGAACCAGTCGCGGCAGGTGACCCGGTTGCCGCTCCAGTTGTGGAAATACTCGTGGGCGACAATGGCCTGCACCCGCTGGAACCCCATATCAGTGGTGATGTCCGGACTGCACAGCACGCAGGAGGTATTGAAAATATTAAGGCTCTTGTTTTCCATCGCGCCCATGTTGAAGTCGTCCACGGCCACGATATTGAAAATATCGAGATCGTACTCGCGACCATAAACCTCCTCGTCCCAGCGCATGGCCTGTTGTAGTGAGCGCATGGCATGCCCGCATTTATCAAGGTCCTTTTCCTCAACATAGATACGCAGGGTGACCCGGCGCCCGCTCGCTGTCGTAAAGCTGTCCTCAATATGGCTCAGGTCGCCAGCGACAAGCGCAAACAGGTAGGCAGGCTTGGGGAAGGGATCGTGCCAGACCGCCCGGTGCCGCCCGTCCGCAAGTTCTCGCATATCGTTGAGATTGCCGTTGCTAAGCAGCACCGGGTAGCTTTTGCGTTCTGCTTCCACCGTCACTGTGAATACCGACATAACGTCGGGCCGGTCGAGGTAGTAAGTGATTTTACGGAAGCCCTCTGCCTCACACTGGGTACAAAACAATTTACGCGACTTATACAATCCTGACAGCGAGGTATTGCCCTGGGGACGGATGCGCGTACGGCAAGCGACGACGCACTGTGCCGGTACCGCATGGATGCGCAGCGAATCCTCGCTGACAACATATTCTGCCGCGGTGAGTTCGCAACCATCTACCGCCACCGACAACAACTCCAGTTCCTGCCCATGCAACTCCAGCGAGACGTTCTCCGCGACTGATGGGTCGCGCAGCAGATGAAGGCGCGAATCCACAATCGCGCAATCCTCGCGCAGGTCAAAATGCAGCTCCGTGCGGTTGATCAGGTAGGCTGGGGGTCTGTAGTCCTTGAGGTAGACCGTTTCCGGTTTGGCATCGCGCATATTTCTAACCACTTGTGTACAGGGATAATTGATAGCCACCGTACTTGCGCATATTGATGACACCGCTATCGAACATCAAATACTGGCCCTTGATGCCCAATAGCGTACCACCAATGGACGGCGTCTTGTCCAGATTGAAGGATGACACCCTGGCCGGATACTCCAGCACGGGATAACTGATGTGGATTTCCGGCGCATCAGGTAACTCGGTGATCGCCTGCAACCCATGCTGCTGTGCGAGGGCGTCGAGGTCGCCGGCACAGTCGGCCATCAGGCGACGTCGTGCGTCCTCCAGATCACACGGCTCGGCATTGCCCTTGAGCATGGCCTGCCAGTTGGTCTTGTCTGCAATATGGTCCTTGAACAGGGCTTCCACCAGCCCTGAGTACAGGCGGGTAGCGACACGAAAAATCGGCCGCGCCTGGGTCGCCCCCTGGTCCATCCAGCGCGTCGGCACCTGGGACTCTCGCGTAATTCCGACTTTCAGTCCCGAGGTATTGGCGAGATAGACAATGTGATCGATCATGCAGTGTTGTTCACCCCACCCGGGCTCGCGGCAGGTGCCCGCCGCATAGTGGCATTTCTGTGGGCTGACGATACAACTGTCACACTGTGCCAGACGCGTGAAACAGGGGTAACAGTAGCCCTGGTTAAAACTCTTGCTGGTCTTACGGTCACAGTGGATGCAGTTGATCGTGCCATTAAAATCCAATTGCAGTTGCCGGCCAAGATAATCATTCAACGGAATTTCATGCTCACCGAGCAGCATCGTGTAACGCACGGGATTTTCCAGCTGTGTTTTCATTTTGCGCACAGCGCCCGCAGCCACCAGGTCGGTCAAGTGTTTCTCCTACTCTTTCCAATTCAGCGGTATTTCCAGTGTCTTGTCGCACTGGTCATCCGTCTTTGGTTTTTTTTCGATATACCCGACACGATCCCGCTCTGTCAGGTGCCGCTCACCCCAGATGATAATGGCCTGCATGGCATTTGCGCGCTGCTCGGTTGTCAGGGCCTTGCCATCAGGCCATTTACCCAACTCCACCGACCGCACCAGGCTCTGGTAGATCTGTGGTGACATGGTTTCAATGAGTTGCAGGTAATCCATCGCATTTCTTGTGCTGTCGGGACAGTGGATTATATGGATCAGCTGTTGTCGCCGCCAGCCCTCGACAGAGTACCAAATACTGCTCCCAGCGCAGCACCGCAGAGCAGGCCACCGACGTGCGCCGCGTTGGCAATCGAGCCAAAACCAAGTGTTTCTGCCATACCTGCCATGCACGCCACCAACCAGCCGACCATGAACAACATGATGGGTGCCGAGGGTTGTATACGCCAGCCGGGTTGCAACAGGGGTGCCACCCAGGAAAAGCCCAGCAGGCCATACACCACACCGGACATACCACCAAACAGGCCCGTGCCACCGAATTTGAACTGGCTGATATTGGACACCACGGCAATGACGAGAAACAGCATGAACATGTTGAAGCGCCCCAGTACCTGTTCCACCCGCCTCCCCAGTTCCCACAACCAGAGACTGTTGAATACGATATGCAACCAACCAAAATGCAGGAATACCGGGGTCACCAGCCGCCAGTATTGCCCATTGAAATTCTCGAACTGCAATTGATCGGCGCTCAGTTGAAAGGGTGTGAAGGTCAGGTAGCCCACCCAGGTCTCTGCCGTCGGCAGATAGGTAATCAGGAAGCCGCAGATGCTCAGTAGAATCAGACTCAGGGTCACGGGCGCGCTGCGCCATTGTATCGCCAGGGCGTTCGGCCCGGCTGGTCGCTCCTGTCGCGACAGTTCAATATGGACTTCTCCGGCACGCCAGGCAGTATAGAGCGACTGTACCTGTTGCACCTGCGCCTCCCGATCTACCATAACGACCTGGCGACCGCCTTCCTCAAAGATGCGATGTACGACACCGCGCTGGTGCAGCAGCACACTCAGTGGCAGAAGGTCTTCCTCAACGGCGACGCTGAGGGCCTGGTGAAATTCTGGCATCAATTGACCAGTGCATTGCTCCAGCGCAGCTTGTCCCTGCAACTGGCGTAAAAGCTGTGACCCAGCGGATGCAGTAAGGTCAAGGCAATATGGATTCTTGCGGATATGCACCGAATCCCCGGGCCGCGCCTTCATATAGACCTGCCCATCACAGGTCAGCGGAGGATGAATACGATTGCGCGCCAGTATGTCCAGGCGAATCTCCGAATTTCCGTCCACCACAATGGGTCGGCTGCTCAGGGCGTGGGGGAACATGGGCACCAGCACAATCGCATCCAGCGTGGGGTGCATGATCGGCCCTCCCCCGGACAGGGAATAGGCGGTGGAGCCTGTCGGGGTTGACACGATCAGGCCATCCGCCCGCTGGCGGTAAACGAACGTATCATTGATATACAGTTCGAACTCGATCATCTGGGCAGAGGTGCCGGAATTAACAACGACATCGTTCAGTGCGTCGCGCGCAGCCCAGTACCTGGTCGTCCCGTCGCACTTCTGCACTCAGCAAAAAGCGGCTTTCCCGCTCGAAGTTACCATCCAGCACGGCGGGAATCTGCTGGGCAATGTCATCCGGCAGAATATCGGTGAGAAAACCAAGACGGCCGCGATTGACACCCAGCACCGGGGTATCATATCGCGCCAGGGTGTGGGCGGCACTCAGCAGGCTGCCGTCTCCTCCTACCACAATAACCAGATCGGCCTCCTGCCCGATCTCCTCGAGCGTCGCCAGACTCTGCTTGTGGTCAGGCAGCAGATCACCCAGCTTGTCCTCCAGCATCACTTCGAGACCGCGTGTCTCCAGTAACTCCAGCAATACGTCGCAGGACCCCCGTCAACCCGCGCTGCCGACTGCGCCCTGCCAACCCGATTTTTTTGAAAGGATACCCGCATTAGGCCTGCTTCCATGCGGTGAACGACCGCTATTATAACCACGAACGAGCAGTGTAGCGCAGTGATCATCATTTATCTCTACCAGACATAACGGATGCAGGAACCTGGCTCGGGCTGCTGTCAGGACGCGATACATACCAGTACACTTGTCCATCGCCTGCACCTATACTTGGCCATGATAGTCACTACCGGGTAAGTACGCATGTCGAGCCGCCAAGGCCCCAAATGGCCATTCCGCTGGGATCTTGCTCCTGCGCTACCGCTTTATCGAGACCCTCGCACTGTGGGAGGGTCGCCTGACGACCCGCCACCTGTGTGACACCTTCGGCATCGGCCGGCAGCAGGCCAGCAAGGATATCAACAATTACATGCGTGAAGTCGGGCCCGGCAACCTGCAGTACGACAAGTTTCTCAAGGGCTACAAACCGACACCTTCGTTTGTGCCCCGGGTGACCCAGGGCCTGGCAGACGAGTACCTGCATCTGATGGCACGCAACAACGAACTGATGAATGTGTTCGAGTCCCTGTCCCTCAATGTGGCCAATGTCGAGGTACTCTCCCTGCCGGTACGGGACGTCAAACCCGAGGTGTTGCGCCCCATCATGCAGGCAGCGCGACAACAGAAGCGGCTGGACGTGGACTATGTCTCTCTCAACCATCCCGACCGGGAGGGACGCATCATCGTTCCCCACACGCTGGTGTATAGCGGCCTGCGCTGGCACGTTCGCGCCTGGTGCGAAAAAAATTGTGAGTATCGGGACTTTGTCCTGAGTCGCTTTCGGGGTATCCCAGAAATCATGGACGACTCCGAACACGGCGTTGAAGAGGATACTGAGTGGAACACACACGTTATCGTGCGTATTGCACCGGACCCAAGGCTGGCGCTGGAACAGCGCGAGGTAGTGGAAGTGGACTACGGCATGGAAAATGGGGTGCTGGAAATCTCCACGCGCGCCAGGCTGGTGCCCTATGTGCTGCAACTGCTGCATATCGAACCCAACGAACTGGCAGAGGATCCGACGGCGCAGCAGATTGTAGTGGAAAACCGCGGTGCATTAGCGCCATGGTTGTTTGGATGAGCGGATGCAAACATGAGCGTTGACAATAAATTCGAGGCAGCCTATTCCGATAATCGCTTCCGGGACTAAGTTGAAGCGCTATGCCAAAATCGCCGGCCGGGAGGTGGTGGAAAAAGCGCTGCTGCTCTTTTACGCGGCGCAGGAAGAAAAGGCACCCGCCTGGGCCAAGGGGACCATTGCCGCCGCTCTGGGCTACTTTATTGTTCCGCTGGATGCCATCACGGACCTCGCGCCTGGTATCGGCTATGCCGACGACCTGGGTGTCCTGGTGCTGGCCATTGCCGCCGTTTCGCGGTACATCAATGACGATGTGCGAGCCAAAACCATGAAAAAAATGCGCCACTGGTTTGGCGAGGATGCGCTGGAAGCGGAGTTTTCGCAGGTTGAGCCAGATACAAGGAAAATTGCGTCGGACGACTAGGGCGCGGCTGCCTGTCTTCGCAACCAGACCAGGGGTATTTTGCGCGCAGCCTTTTCCAGATATTCGCCCTGATGCTTGTTCAGCTGCACAATCGTCGCCCACAGGGCATCGCGCTCTTCGTCGGCCACATCTTCCGCAATCGCCTTATAGCTCTCCCTGCCAAGCTGCACCGTGACCGCCGGGTTGGCCTGCATATTCAGGTACCAGGCGGGATGGCTCTCCTTGCCACTGTTGGAGGCTGAAACGACGATAGAATCGCGGTAGGGATAACAGGCGATCGGTACACAGCGCGGTTGGCCGCTCTTGCGACCGACCGTTTCTACCAGCGCCACATCAATCCAGCCCATGCGGGCGCCAATGCGGCCGCCCGTAAGCCTGTAGATCAGCTTGTGGACTTTGCCAAAATGCTTCCAGTTCAACATCAATAGTACAGCCCTGTTAGGTCATGAGTTCGAACGTAAGAATTATGCAGCGACAATTTTCAATCACTTTGTGCTGGCCGTCTTGCCTAATGTACTGAGAATTTCGTCCAGTTCATCGCCGCTCAGCGCCTCTTTCTTTTCCAATAAATCAGCAAACCTGTCGAGTAGCAGTCTGTGGTCCGTGAGTATCTGCAATGCCCTTTGGTGGCCGCTTTCGACCAACGCCCGGCCTTCGCTATCGATAAGGCGCGCTGTCTCTTCGCTGTAGTTACGCTCCTCCACACTCTGCCCCAGGTACTGCAGCTGCTGATGTCGACCCCAGGTCAAGGGACCCAGCTTCTCACTCATACCCAGTTGCGTGACCATGCCGCGGGCAATCTCTGACGCACGCTCGAGATCGTTAGCTGCGCCGCTGGAAACATCACCAAAAGCAATCTCCTCAGCCGCCCTGCCGCCCAGTAAAATTGCTATTTGATCTTTCAGTTGAGTTTCTGTGGACAGAAATTTGTCCTCCACAGGCAATTGCAAAGTGTATCCCAGCGCGCCCACGCCACGCGGAATAATGGATACCTTGTGCACTGGCTCGCCGGTGGGCACACTCGCTGCAACCATGGCATGCCCCGATTCGTGATAGGCCACGCGACGTTTCTCGTCAGCATTGAGCAGGTTCCGCTTTTTCTCGGGCCCGGCGATAACACGGTCAATAGCCGCCTCAAAGTCGGCCAGGGTAATGGCGTCGCGGCTAAAACGTACTGCAATAATGGCCGCCTCGTTGGCAATATTGGCCAGATCGGCGCCGACAAAGCCCGGCGTGCGCTGGGCAACAATGCGCAGGTCGACATCGGTGCCAGCGTCATCCTCCGGGTATGCAGACGCAGTATCGCTACACGCGCCTCGAGGTCGGGTTTCTCCACTACCACATGGCGGTCAAAGCGTCCGGCGCGCAACAAAGCCTTGTCCAGAATTTCCGGCCGGTTGGTCGCGGCCATGACAACAACACCAACTGAAGGGTCGAAACCATCCATTTCCGTCAGCAACTGGTTCAGTGTTTGTTCCCGCTCATCGTGACCGCCGCTCATTATGGGTGCAAGGCCCCGTGCGCCACCAATGGCGTCCAACTCGTCGATAAAGATGATGCAGGGTGCTTTTTGTCGGGCCTGCTCAAATAGCTCACGCACGCGGGCCGCACCCATGCCGACGAACATTTCTATGAACTCTGACCCACTGATATTGAAAAAGGGTACCTGTGCTTCACCCGCCACCGCCCGGGCCAGCAAGGTCTTACCGGTGCCGGGGGCACCGACCAGTAGTACTCCCTTGGGCGCTCGACCACCCAGGCGCTGAATGGCACTGGGATCACGCAAAAAGGCGATGCTTTCACCCAGTTCCTGCTTGGCGTCGTCAGCCCCGGCCACATCCTTGAAGCCAATCTTGATATCGCCTTCGGGATGGATGTGAATGCGATTGCCGATATTGAGGAAGCCCTTGCTGACTCCCGCCATGCGCCTTCCCATCCATCCCCAGAACAGAAACAGCAGACCGAACGGCATTACCCAGCTGAAGAAAAAATCACTCAACCAGTTACTGCTCTCACGTACTGTGTACTTCACGCCTTTCTGTTCCAGTTCCTTGGCCAGATCATTATTCCACAGCGGTACGGTAATAAATTGACGCGGCTCATTCGTATTGGGGTCGCGCTCGGTCAGCGTGCCGGTAATAACCTTATCGGTCACGATGGCTTCGGATACTTCACCTTTATCCATGCGTTGCAGGAATTCACTGTAGGGAATCTCTGCTTGTTTGGCGCGCTGACTTCCCTGCCACCAGTACATCGAGATAATAATGAACGCCAGATATAGCAATACAGTTGCGCCTGGCTGTGGCCACATGTGCTGCCGTGGCTTTGATCCGCCGGGCTTTCCGATCTCGATCTCTGGCTTGTCGGGCTTTTTCTGGGAGCGCATCTTGTCTATCCGGGTGGCATGGGGTCATGATGCGCTATCTGCGGGACTAAATTCAACTTCGGGTGAGAAAACCTGATGCAGGTAAGTCAGAAACCCTGAGCCAATCGGGCGCAATCTACGTTAAGCCCGCCATTGTGAACCGAACAAAAGCCTTTATAGATGCGCAGGCAGATGTGCACGGATTTCGGCCGTATCACACTGTACGAGATTTTTGGGAAGCTCAAATACAACCAGTTTGGCTACCTGGGCATCCATATGCGCACGCAAATGACCCAGAAAAGCAGGCGGCGCTATTACCATTAGCTTGGTAAATTGATGCTTGGTCGCGGCGTTTGCAGATATTTGTTGATTTGCCGGGAGAATTGAACAGCCTCTTCCTCCTTGATATCCGTTTCTGCTTCCATAGCATGGTGACTCCCGTCACTCCCTACAGTCCTGCCGGGCAGATCCGATGTAATGTCGCGCGCATGCCGACGGGATTCCGCGTGGTAAAAACCCTCTATTTCTATCAGATCCATACCCAATGCGTCAGTTGCATATACCTTCGCCCTACTGGACTCAGCGACGACGATCCATATGGTATTCATAACGTTCCCCTCTTGATGGTGATGCACTATACGGCGCCAGTGTCCTTTAAAACGCCTATACCCCGGCCTTCAGTTAAATCCATCGGACCGTCCTTAACGCCAGTATTGGATGATGGAGTGTAATGGCCAGAAACCCATATCAGGTTGAGGTATATCAAGGGATGGACTTATTCAGGGTATAGTATTCGCTCTTCCCGATGACGGGGCGGGTCCTGATTTTTATGAGTAAGGATTATTTCAAAGCCGACATCTCACGCCGTATCTGGGATTCCAGGTACCGCTGGCGGGAGCAGGGTGAGACGCGTGATCAAACCATCGAGGACAGCTGGCAGCGGGTAGCGCGCGCACTGGCGAGCATGGAACTAGCGAGGCGCGCAGAGTGGGAGCAGCGCTTCTATAAAGTTCTTGAAGGCTTCAGGTTTCTGCCCGGAGGACGCATCCAGGCCGGTGCCGGCACCGGCCGCCGTGTCACTCTGTTCAACTGCTTTGTGATGGGCACTGTCGAGGACTCCCTGGACACTATTTTCGACACTTTGAAGGAAGGTGCACTCACCATGCAGCAGGGCGGGGGTATTGGTTGCGACTTCTCCACCTTGCGTCCGAGTGGCACACCGGCGCAGAGCGTTGGCGTCACCGCGTCCGGGCCAGTCTCGTTCATGCAGATTTGGGACACGATGTGTTCCACTATCCTTTCAACCGGCGCACGCCGCGGCGCGATGATGGCGACACTGCGCTGTGATCATCCCGACATCGAGGAATTTGTCCGTGTCAAAAAAGACACAGCCAAACTAAGTCATTTCAATTTGTCGGTGTTGGTGAGCGATGCATTCATGCAAGCAGTTCAGGCCGACGCCGGTTGGCCACTGGTATTTCCGCTCGGTGAGCACGATATCGCCGCGAACAACGAGACAGTCGAACGCGTCTGGTCGGGGTCAACGACACCAGTGCGTTGCCGCGTGCTGCGTACAGTAAGCGCCCGTCAGCTCTGGGACCAGATTCTACTGGCAAACTACGACTACGCTGAACCGGGTGTGATTTTCGTAGACCGGGTGAATGCGCTGAACAATCTCTGGTACACCGAGCAGATTAGCGCCACCAACCCGTGCGGGGAAATTCCGTTGCCGCCTTATGGTGCCTGCAACCTTGGTTCGATCAATCTCACGCAGTTTGTGCACGCGCCGTTCAGCGACAAGGCGGCTCTTGATCTGCCGGCGATTGCCGATACAGCAGCCGTGGCGGTGCGCATGCTGGACAATGTGGTGGACCTGTCGCGCTTTCCGTTGCAGCAGCAGGCCGCTGTGGCGCACGCCACACGCCGCCTGGGTCTGGGGATAACCGGATTGGGTGATGCGCTCACAATGCTCAATATTCCGTATGGCACTCCAGACGCGGTTCGGATGGCGGGCGACGTAATGCAACAAGTGTGCGTGACAGCCTATCAGACGTCCATCGAACTGGCGCGCGAGAAGGGGACCTTCGCATTGTTCGACAAGGAAAAATATCTGCAGAGCAGATTTATCAGCCAACTCCCGCTGGAAATTCGTACCGATATCGCGCGCTACGGCATTCGCAATTCGCACCTCACCGCGATCGCGCCGACCGGAACTGTTTCGCTGCTGGCCAACAATGTATCGAGCGGACTGGAGCCCGTCTATCGGTTCAAGTACAGGCGTCGGGTGCGCGAGATTGATGGTAGCTTAAGCGAACATACCGTTAGCGATTATGCTTACCGCTTGTACTGCGAGCGCCACGGCGAGGATACGCCGCTCACGCCGGCGTTCGTCACTGCCAGCGACGTATCACCGTTCATGCACCTCGACATGCAGGCCGCACTGCAGCCCTGGGTGGACAATGCAATTTCCAAGACGATCAACGTGCCGCGGGATTACAGCTTTGCGCAGTTCCATTCACTTTACGATTATGCCTATGCCAGTGGACTGAAGGGGTGTACCACATTCCGGCCAAATCCAGTGACTGGACAGGTGCTGATGGACCTGGATGTGCCGGATGCGCAGACGGAAAAAGCGTCCGCCATCCATTGTTGTTCAGCGGAGCGTGAGGCGGATTGAACCTTAGGCAGCGCTCTCTTGACCTGTTCCTCGCTCAGATTGGCGACCTCCCAGGGACGCTGCACTCGTGATCTACCTCAGCGTGAAGACCGTCGCAGCAGCCAGTAGCGCCCACAGCAGTTCCTCCAGGTAACTACCCAGAATGAACAGACCGGCCGTGACCGCCAGAATGGCGATCAGGCGGTCTGCCCATACATTAGCGCGCTGCTGCTCGCCACCTTCCTGTCTACGCCGCAATAGCTGGCGGGTGATACGGTATTCAATGAGCTTTGCCGCTGTCATGTTGTCACTGCCTGTCGAGCCTGAAGATCGGGGATTCATAATCCCTGCCCCGCCACAGCCATACCATCTGTCCCCTTTTCAGTCACATCGAAAAGACGACAGGTATACAACAATCTGACCAGACCCTGTCAGTCGCTCTATTGATCTGGCTTAAGTCGGGTTCTCCATGGATAGTCTATGATTATTAAAATAAATTGCCAAAACGGGTTTAATGCATGTCTGATGATAACTTCAGGTTCGAGCCGGCCCCACCGCACGAGCCTCTCCCGCTCAACCGACTCTACCGCTTTTGCGACCCGGCAGAGCTCGATTTCTGCAGCACCGATGATTTGGAGCCGCTCGGGGAGCACCTGGGCCAGGACCGCGCAGTGGAAGCCCTGACCCTGGGACTGCAGATTCCCCACGATGGCTACAACATATTTCTGCTGGGCAGCACCGGTGTGGGCAAGCAAGCGCTGCTGCAGAAACTGTTGATGACGGAGAGCGCCGTGCCGCGGGCAAAGGTCTCCGATTGGTGCTATGTGAACAATTTCGAGGCCCCGGACAAACCGATCGCCCTGTGCCTGCGCCAGGGCATGGCCCACCAATTGCGCGATGACATGGCCCATGCTGTAGAAGAGCTGCTCGGCGCATTACCGTCTACCTTCCAAAGTGACGAATACCAGGCAAGGATGCAGGCACTGGGAGAACAGTACCAGTCCCAGGAAAAGGAAGCCTTTGAGGCATTGGCAGAAAAAGCCAGGGCTCAACAGATCGCTATGTTCCAGACACCAAGCGGCTACACCCTTGCTCCCATGAAGGACGGTGAAATAATCACACCTAAGGACTTTGAGGCGCTGCCAGAAGAAGAGAAGTCCAGATCTCTGTCTGTTGTGGACGAACTAAAAGAAGAGTTGAAGGTGATCGTGCGCCAGTTGCCCGGCTGGAAGAAGGAAAGCCGCGACCGCTTCAAGGCCCTGAATCGGGAATTCAGTAATCTGGCTATCGACCCGGTAATGAATGAACTCAAGCACTCCTATGACGGCTATCCCGACGTACTCAACTACCTGGATGCTGTACACCAGAGCGTGATGGATGAGGCAGAGGCTTTCACCCAGGTAAGGGAGGAATCGGCCATACCGGACAACCCCAGAGACAGGGTGCGGGAGTTCCCCCAGTATGCTGTGAACGTACTCGTGGACAATCAGAACTTGAGCGCTGCTCCGATCGTAAACGAGGACAGCCCGGGCTTCGCCAATCTGATTGGCCGGGTCGAACATGTGGCGCAGATGGGCACTCTGGTCACCGATTTCACCCTGATAAAGCCGGGGGCACTGCACAGGGCGAACGGTGGCTACCTGGTTCTTGAGGCTGACAAGCTGTTGACCAACCTCTACGCGTGGACCGCACTCAAGCAGGCACTCAAGGCACGTGAAATTCGCATACAGTCATTGGAACAGATTTTCAGCTTCGTCAGCACGGTCCAGTTACAGCCGGATCCAATACCGCTTGATGTCAAAGTGATATTGACCGGTGAGCGCGATTTATACTATTTGCTGCAGCAGTACGATCCCGAGTTTTCTACTCTGTTCAAAATCGCCGCAGATATGTCCGAAGACGTCCCACGATCACCCGCAAATACAGCATTATTCGCACGCATGATCAAAACCCTGCAACAACGGGAAAATTTGCTGCCAGTGGACAGTGCGGGTGTGGCCAGGATAATCGAGTTTGCTGCGAGACGAATGGAAGACAATGAAAAACTCAGCCTGCACCAGGGTCGTTTGGGCAACCTGCTGACCGAGAGCGATTTTCGCGCGCGCCAGGCAGGCGCGCAGATGATTACCGCCGACTATGTCAGCGCCGCCGCCACAGCTACGATCTATCGACTGGACCAGTTCCGGGAGAAATCGCATGAAGGTATCCTGCGCGATATTACGCTAATCGACACCGAAGGTTCTGCCATAGGGCAGGTCAATGGTTTGGCGCTCTACATACTGGGCGACTACGCTTTTGGCAGACCTACACGCATCACTGCTACGGCGCGGCTCGGGGCGGGCAAGGTACTGGATATTGAGCGGGAGGTCGAACTTGGCGGCAAAATCCACTCCAAGGCAATGATGATAATAAGCGCCTTGTTAGCTAACCGCTATGCGCGCAACCAGCCGCTACCGCTGTCCGCAAGTCTGGTTTTTGAGCAATCCTATGGCGGGGTGGAGGGCGACAGCGCCTCAATCGCGGAACTGGTGGCCTTGATATCTGCCATCGCAGATATACCAGTCAGGCAGGACCTGGCAGTCACTGGCTCCTTGAACCAACATGGGCGGGTGCAGGCCATTGGCGGTGTCAACGAGAAGGTCGAAGGCTTTTTCGATATCTGCGCCTCACGAGGACTCAGCGGCACCCAGGGCGTTGTAATTCCAACAACCAACGAGCTGCACCTGATGCTGCGCCAGGATGTGCTCGACGCGGCTGCGGCTCGAACTTTCCATATCTATAGCGTGGACAGTATCGACCAGGCTTTGCAGCTGCTTACGGGTTATAGCGCCAAATCCATCGATGACTGTGTTCTGGCACGAGTGGAAGAATTGCAGGCCTTGTCCAGAGCATTCAGCGACAAGGGGGAGGACAAGGAGCGTGAATGAACGCGGAGTGCGTCGCTGCATACTGGTCCCCATCGATCCGCACGGGATGCATCCGGTTGTACTTGAAACAATAGTGCGGATCGCGAGGCAACTGGATAGAAATCTGCTGGGGCTTCTGCTCGAGGATATCCGATTGCTGAAGATCGCTGACCTCCCGTTCACCACGGAGATCAGTCTGAATAGCGGACAGGAAAGAAACCTGCTGCGAGACCACCTCTCGCAGCATCAGAGTATGATCAGCGCCGAAACCAGGCGCCAATTAGCCGATCTCGCGGCGCGCAACCGGGTAGAAATCAGCTTTGAGAACGCAGCTGGTGAGCGTTGGACAACCGTACTGGAACGGGATGGAAAACAGGATATATTCCTTCCTGCACGAAAGCGCTGGCATGCACAGCCTCCTGGTCACTCCAGAAAAGCCAATATAGTCAGACGCCTTGGGGTGGTACTTGCAAATGACGTGACGGATGCCAGGATTATGAGCACTGCCGCATCCCTGTCGAAAGCCAATCTGGTGGGCGACATCTACATCCTTTCCAAACAACCGCTGCTGCAGGAAGCACTGGTTGATCTGTATCGGCCGGGTCACCAGCTCAAGCTACAGGCAAATTTCTCCTGCAGGGCAGAAGAGCTGGTGACCCTGATAAAACAATCACCCTATGATCTACTGTTGCTGCCAGGACATTGCCTGCGAGAGATTCCCAGCACCGAGTTGGAGGCCGCGCTGGACAAAACAAGTGGTCAGGTACTGGTTATCAACTGATATACCGCCAACATTTTCTCGTCCCTACCTAGCCCGGACCGCCTGCCGCAAAAGTGTCACAGGCGCCGATGTCACCGGATTCGAAGCCAGCCTTGAACCACTTGACCCGCTGTGCGGAGGTGCCATGCGTAAAGCTGTCGGGAACTACCTGGCCACCCGCCTCCCGCTGCAAACGATCATCCCCGATAGCCGTGGCCGCCTGCAGGGCCTCCTCAAGGTCGCCGGGGTCCAGCAGCTGGCGCTGGCTATTGGCTACATGCCCCCACACGCCGGCGAAGCAGTCGGCCTGCAATTCCTGGCGCACCGAAAGCGCGTTCACCTGGGCCTTACCTGCTCCCTTGCCAGCGGCGGCTACCTTCTCACTGATGCCCAACAACGTTTGCACATGGTGCCCGACCTCGTGGGCGATTACGTAAGCCTGTGCAAAGTCGCCCGGAGCACCGTGCTGTGTTTTGAGGTCGTGAAAAAACGACAAATCAATATAGAGCTTCTGATCGCCGGGGCAGTAGAAGGGCCCCACAGCGGCACTGGCATAACCACAGGCGGAGTTCACACTCCCGCTAAATAACACCAGTGTGGGTTCGCGATAGTCCCGTCCCAGCTTGGCAAAAATGGCGTTCCAGGTATCCTCGGTATCGCCCAGCACCACGGAAACGAATTCGGTCATCTGCTGGTCGGCCTCACTCAGTGGCGCCGAGGATTGGCCGGAAGTCACACCGCCGCCCGCTAGCAGGGACAGCACGTCGACCCCCAGCATGCGGCCACCAATTATGACGACGACACCGGTGATAAGAATAATACGTCCCACTTTGGTACGCAGCAGCATCGGTAAAAGTCGCAGTACCACCGGCGCCGCGCCTGCTGCACTGTAAGCGGGACTCTCACCGCGCCGGTCCTCCACGTTGTCACTTCGCCTGCCGCCTTGCCACCGCATGGCATATTCCTGTCGATACCCCGTTGGAGCTTGAGTATACTCTGCTCCATCGCGCACCGCAGGCCCCAGAGCAAGGAAAATCGACCATGAACGACGGCATTCTCATAGGCGGCTCTGAAGCCGGCAAGGTATTCCTCAATCCTCGTTATGCTAACCGCCACGGACTGGTGGCAGGCGCCACCGGCACCGGCAAAACGGTCACCCTGCAATGCCTGGCAGAGGGTTTCTCCGACCTGGGCGTCCCGGTATTCCTGGCGGATATCAAAGGTGATATCTCCGGCATGTGCCAGCCCGGCACACCGAACCCGAAAGTGGATGAAAGGGTACAAAAGATCGGCATTGAGGATTACAGCCAGAAGGGCTACCCGGTGGCCTTCTGGGATGTATTCGGCAAAAAGGGCACACCCGTTCGCGCGACATTATCCGAAATGGGACCGCAATTGATTTCGCGTTTACTCGATCTCAATGAAACCCAGGAAAGCGTGATCACCCTGGTTTTCGAGTTCGCCGACAATGAGGGTATGTTGCTGGTGGACCTGAAGGACCTGCGTACCACCCTCGAATACCTCGGCGACAACAGCAAAGAGCTTGGTACAGGGTTCGGCGTGTCCAAGGCCTCGGTCAACGCCATCCTGCGTCGCCTGCTGATGCTGGAACGCGAAGGGGGCGAGCAGTTCTTCGGGGAGCCGGCCCTGCAATTGGAAGATTTCATGCGCACCAGCGTTGATGGTCGCGGCATGATCAATATACTGGCGGCCGACACACTCATCATGAATCCCCGGGTTTACTCTACGTTCCTGTTGTGGCTGCTCTCCGAGCTGTTTGAGAACCTGCCCGAATTGGGTGACCCTGAAAAGCCGGTGTTGGTGTTTTTCTTTGACGAGGCGCACCTGCTGTTCGGTGATGTGCCCAAGGCACTGCTGGAAAAGATCGAACAGGTGGTGCGCCTGATACGGTCCAAGGGCGTGGGTATTTATTTTGTTTCGCAAAGCCCCAGCGACATCCCGGACAGCGTGCTGGGCCAGTTGGGCAACCGGGTACAGCACGCCTTACGCGCCTACACGCCCAACGAACAAAAAGCAGTCAAGGTCGCAGCCCAGTCCTTCCGGGTGAATCCTGAACTGGATACAGTTACAGCAATCACTGAACTGGGTGTGGGAGAAGCGCTGGTCTCCATGCTGCAGGACAAAGGTATTCCAGCCCCGGTACAGCGCGTCATGGTGTGCCCGCCCCGTTCACGCATGGGTGAAGCCACCATGGCGGAGCGCCAGGCGGTGCTGGACAAGGATATCAACCAGAAACGCTATGTCACGCCAATCGACCCGCACTCTGCCCACGAGGTACTGCTGGAGCGCATAGCAACCCGGCAGAAACAGGCGCAGAAGGTTGAGATGGACGAACGTGCAGCCAAGGCAGAGAGCAAGCCAAAAGTGCGCGCCAGCACTCGTGAGAGCGCTGGAGAGGCTTTTTTGAAAAGCGTTGCCCGCGCCGCAGGCAGTAGTCTGGGCCGCAAACTGTTCCGGGGCGTCCTTGGCTCACTATTAAAGTAAGCCCGAAGTTTTTATGTTTCAGCGACCGCGCAGGCGTTGCCACAACGCGACTACCGCCAACACGGCCGCGCCTGCGAACATCCCTATCACAATACTACTGAGCATCGGTGTCACTGAAGCCAGCAGCGGCCCGATGGTGGTGACCTCCCCCAATTGAGTGGCCAGGGATTTGATTCCGTCGTCCAGATTGTGAAAGCCGTGTACCAGGATACCGCCGCCCACCATAAACATGGCGACCGTACCCACTACGGCAAGGAATTTCATCAGCCACGGTGCAAATAGCATTAAACAGCGCACCGAACCAGCGCAGCGCTGTCGGCCATGCGCCCTGCCCTTCCCTTTGCATCAGGTACAAGCCTGCATCATCCAGTTTGACGATGCCCGCCACCAGCCCGTAGACACCGACAGTCATAATGACGCCAATGCCGGACAGCACCAGTACCTGGCTGATAAAGTCCATATCAGCGACAACGCCCAGGGTAAGCACAATAATTTCCGCCGACAGGATAAAATCAGTGCGCACGGCCCCATTTATTTTGTCCTGCTCGTACTGCACCAGATCGACACCGGGATCAACCAGATGCGCTACCAGTTCCTCGTGGTGGGCGGCATCCTCGGCGGCAGTATAGAGGAAGGTGTGGGCAATCTTTTCAAAGCCCTCGTAACACAGGAACAGTCCGCCCAGGATAAGCGCGGGAGTGATCAGCCACGGTGCCACCAAAGAGATTGCCAGTGCGGCCGGCACCAGAATACATTTATTGCGAAAGGAGCCTTTTGCCACGGCCCAGACCACCGGCAGTTCGCGCTCCGCCCGCACCCCGCTCGCCTTTTCCGCGTTGACCGCCAGGTCATCGCCAAGTACGCCCGCGGTTTTTTTCGCCGCGACCTTGGTCATCAACGCGACATCGTCCAGCACTGCGGCGATATCATCGAGCAGTAGCAGTAAGCTGCCTCCCGCCATTAAAGCGCACTCCCGCCAGGGCAGTTACCTGAAGTGGCACACTGCGGTGAATGTATTGAGATACTGGTTGGTTGCGGCGGCGACGTGAAGTGGATGCGTCGCCGCCCGCTAAGACCGTCTACCCGAAGTGACAAAAGCAGATCTTGTTACCATCGGCATCACGAAAGTAGCCGCCATAGAAGCCATCCATGCGCTGGCCCGGCGCTCCTTCGTCAGTACCCCCGAGTTGCAGGGCCTTGGCGTGGAGTTTGTCCACCAGTTCCCTCGACCCTGGGGAGATAGCTACCATATTGCCATTACCGGGGCTGGGAGGCTCTCCATTGTAGGGAGTACAAACCGCCAGCATGGCGCCTCCAGCCGGGGAACCGAGGGCGGCCAGCCGCCCGGTATCCATAAAGATTGTTACTCCCATATCCTGTAGCAAGGCCAGGTAAAAAGCCTTGGATTTTTCTATATCAGCGGTACCTATAGTGGTATATGCAATCATGTAATTTCTCCATAAGAATTAAGTGCCCGGGCCGCGAAGTGTACACTCCCCGGTGCTTCGCGCGACAGGCATTTATGGTTTGGTTTGGCGTCGACGACGCGCGGGCTGGTCCATTTTAGACTTTGGATAGCGTGGCAACTTTCCAGTTTCCAGGTAGGTATGGATACTCTCCTGCGAGCGCACCCGCGTAGCCTTTTTCTTGCTGGGTACATACGTATTCGTCTGTTTTGGGTCCAGTACACGCGCCTTCACATTATCGTGCCACTGCTGGTCCAGAATATCCTGAATCATGCGCTTGGCATCCTCATCCAAAATGGGACAGAGAACCTCCACCCGGAAGTCCAGGTTGCGCGTCATCAGGTCCGCCGAGCCGATCAGGTAGCGCGGCTTGCCACGATTGTGGAACACATACACCCTGGCGTGTTCGAGGTAGCGGTCGACAATACTGATCGCCTCGATGTTTTCCGAAATGTCCTTTACCCCGGCGAGCAGCGAACACATGCCGCGCACTATCAACTGGATTTCCACGCCTGCCTGGCTGGCCTCATAGAGCTTCATCACCAGTTCCTTATCCACCAGGTTGTTGCACTTGAGAATCATGGAACCGCGATAGCCCGCCCGGACATTCTCAATCTCCTGGTTTATCAGCTCCAGAAGGCCGCTGCGAATGCTGTGCGGCGCCACCAGCAACAGACGATAATTGGGGCGCTTGTAGTTGTACTGCAGGAATTCGAAAACATTGTTGACGTCCTTGCCTATATTCTGGTCATAGGTGATAAGACTGAAATCTGTGTAGAGCCTGGCCGTGTTTTCGTTGAAATTACCGTTGCTGATATAGCTGTAGTAGCGAAACGCATGGTCTTCCCTGCGCTCAATCAGCAACAGTTTACTGTGCACTTTCAGTCCGGGAATACCAAAAACAACCTCGATACCGTTCTCTGTCAGCCTTTGTGCCCAGTTGATATTGGCCGCTTCATCAAAGCGCGCCGCCAATTCCACTACCGCGAGCACCTGCTTGCCATTTTGCACCGCGTTAACCAGTGCATCGATTACCCGGGAGTCTCTGGCCACCCTGTACAAACATATCTTTATCCTGATGACATGCGGGTCCAGGGCGGCCGTTTTCAGCAGATCGATCACGCTGCCAAATCGATGGTAGGGAAAAAAGAGGAGAACGTCCTTTCTGCGGATCGTCTCGAATATGCCAATACCCCCACTCGTTTGCGCAATGCGCGCGGGAGACAGCTTCCTGAACTCCAGATACTTGGATCCCACGTTGGGGAAACGCATGAAATCCTTGGAATTGTGGTAACGCCCACCGGCTATCAGCGTATTCTGCTTGCTAAAGCCAAAGCGACTGCACAGCTGGTCCAGCAGGCGCTGCGGCATCTTGGCGTCATAAACCATACGCACCGTTTCCCCTTTCAGTCGCTGCTTCAGGCTCAAGGCCATTTTGTCTATCAGGCTCTGGCTAATACCAGTATCGATGGCCAGTTCCGCATCCCGCGAAAATTTGAAGCAATAGGCTTCTGCGGCAGTAATCGGAAAAACACCACGAAATACCTGTGGCAGGCAGGCTCGTATAATGTTGTCCAGCACAATAAAGACCTTGCTGCCCTTGCCGGTCTTGCCCGCTCTGCGGGGAATCTCCACAAAGCGGGACAAGCGGTCGGTGGGAACTTCTACCACCGCAGAGTGATACGTAACTCCCGAGCTGATATCTACAGCAAGGTAAATGGATTCATCTGTCAAAACAGGTACTTTAAATTCATCCCTCAGCAGTATCGGTTCCAGTTCCGGCAGCACCTTACTGGTAAAATAGGTCCGTACAAATGCAGACTGTCCCGCATCCAACTGAGTTTCATTAATCAGGAATATCCGATGCCCGGCGAGGGCATGCATGATCTCGATATAGATACGGTCGAACTCCTTCTGGAGTTCCAGCACGCGTTTCTGTATGGCCACCAGCAGGTCTTTTGACTGCTGCCTCATGTCGCCGGAGGAGACCGACATCAAGCGCCGTACTTCCGCCACCCTGACCCGAAAAAACTCGTCCGCATTATTGGAATAGATTCCCAGGTAGCGCAGACGCTCGATAACGGGCACCGATTCGTCCGCTGCTTCCTGCAGCACGCGCGCATTGAAGGAGAGCCAGCTCAACTCCCGCGGCATAAAGAGTTCATTGTCGAGGAGATCCGCCAGTCGCTTCTTGATCGGGTTAGGCATACCAACTCCACCTACAGCAAAGATTGATGCGAGCGATTCACAGCAGCATCAGGATTATAATCAGTCTAATCTACTCGACGACCATGTTCAGCAATGACCGCCGGCCAGCTTAAGTGCCCTGCGCTACACAAATGTGACATAAACAGCGATTCGAGTGAAATGGCTGTGTGTCCGCGTACAGGCTACTAAAAAGGTTCAAGGCATCCACCAAAGCTGGAACCAGACGGCAATAAACCTGAGTAATTACTTTAACATCTTGGATTAACAGATTGATAGAAATAAAAAAAGCCCGCATATCACGAAATGAAAGCGGGCCAAAATAGCCGTATGCTTCGGGGCAGAAACATCGGCCAGGGGACGTGTCAGCACATGCAAGGAATGCAACGTGCTGTAATCAAAAGTAGTCGGTATTACACATATATCAAGGTCAATGCAGAAATTTTTTCGCTGTTGCTCGCAGCACGTTACGCACTTAAACCGATTTCGGCGCCACTCAATCACACCGGCAGTTATCAAAGAAATTTGTGTCCGCGCCGCGCCCACGTCCTTGTCATGTTACTTTTCAAGGTATACTGTTCTTTTCATACAGTAAAGGTCGCTTGATGGCGGAAGATAAAAACCTTATAGCCCGACAACACAGCGCGCAAAAAGGCCGCGGCGCGCTGAGCAATCCCCACAACCGATTTCAGCCGATGCGCGTGGAGTGGGACGACGGTATTGAGGGCCCAACGCCCGTTACCGAGTGCCGCGCTGTTCAGGCGCGCAGCATTATTTCCCGCAACACCTCCCCGGACATTCCTTTTGAGCAGTCAATCAATCCCTATCAGGGCTGCGAGCACGGCTGTATCTATTGCTATGCCCGTCCTACGCATGCCTACCTGGATCTCTCCCCGGGCATGGATTTTGAAACGAAGCTCAATTACAAGGTAAACGCCGCAACGCAGTTGGAACGTGAACTCGCCCGTACAGGCTATCGCTGCACCAGTATCACCTTGGGCGCCAATACGGACCCCTACCAACCGGTTGAAAAGACTCACCGGATTACGCGGGAAGTTTTGCAGGTACTGCAGCGTTGCCGACACCCCGTATCGATTATCACCAAGGGCGCCCTTGGTCACCCGTGATATCGACATACTGGCCGAAATGGCTGCAGATGGTTTGTGCTCGGTGGCCATTAGTATCACCACTCTCGATGTAAGACTAAAACGTCTCATGGAGCCGCGCGCCGCATCCCACCAGGCTCGACTGGCGGCGATGGAGTCACTGAGTGCAGCAGGCGTTCCTGTTACCCTGTTGTTCGCGCCGGTGATACCGGCGCTCAACGACAGTGAGATGGAGATGCATCCTCAGCCAATCGCGGGATGCTGGCGCGCAATCGGCAGCCTACATAATGCTGCGGCTTCCGCTGGAGATACGTGAACTGTTTTTTCAATGGCTACACGAGCATTATCCACTGCGGGCTGACCACATCATCAGCCTGCTGCGGCAAAGCCGCGGCGGCGCCGACAACGACAGCCGCTTCGGGCATCGTATGCGGGGCACGGGTGCCTTCGCGGACTTGCTGGCGCAGCGCTTTCGTTTGGGCTGCAAACGACTGGGGCTAAATCAGCGTGAGCAGATACCTGCACGCACCGATCTATTCATAGCGCCCGAGCCGCCCGAGAAAAATTCGAGATCAATCCTTAAAGCAAGCCAGATCGACTTGTTCGGGTAAGGAAAGGGAAAGTTGACTCAATACATTGCCATTCTGGTTACGAGGCAATGTGGAATATCCCCGGTTGCCCAAAAAGCTACCTGCCTGGCCCCCTATTGGGTTCCAAAAGCCGCCGAAACAGAAAACTCACTTAAGCCGATTGACGAACGCGCTTGGGCACAGGATCTGTAAAGTTCAGTACCGGGGTGTGATCAAAAAACTCTGCCATCAAGGCGGGATTTTCCCGGTACTTCGGGTCATCCTTGATTTCCCGTATCTTCTGCACCGGAAGTGTGGAACGAGAGAGAAGGTAGAGGTGGTGATAGAAATCGTAATCCTTGTCTGATGGTCTTCGCAGGATACCCACACTCTCCGCTGCGATGACCGCCTCACTATAGGCATAAGTCGGATAGCTTGTCATATTCGGCAACATGAAAGTATTCATCTCAATTGGGAATCTGAGAAGAAACTCGAAAGTTTCTTCCAGATCATCAACGGTCTCAAAATCCACGCGCGTAATGAGGTCGTAAAACCCGGTGATGCCTGCGCCAACGATCTCCTCTGCTGCCGCAATTACCCGATCCGTTTTAGTCGGTCTATTAAAGTGCTCCTTCAAGACCCGCTCGCTTCCGGACTGGACCCCCATGGTTATCGCGACACAGCCGGCGTCTTTCAGCTTATCCAGCAGTGCACGGTCATGTGTGGTCGGGTAGGAGTAACACCAGAACGGAAGGCCGATCTCCTCCTTATAGCGGGGCAAGAATTCCTCCAACCAGCGGGGGTGGACAGTGAAAACATCATCGTAAAACATCACTTTCTTGATTCGTAAATTATTTTTTGCCCATTTTAGCTCATCGATAATGCTGTCCACCGACTTGCGACGCAGGGAGTTTTTCTTTCCAAACATATCCTGGTATTTGCTCTCGATACAAAAATGGCAGGAGAATGGGCAACCACGTTGCGTCATGATCGAGTAGCTTCTGGTATTTTCCGGGTAGTAATCGCGCACGACCTTATCGTCATTAATAAGGACGTAGCGCTCTCTTGACCAGTCCGGTTGGGCAATATCATTGAGATCCATTAGCGGACGATTTTCGTTTTTGATGATTTCATCACCGCGCCTGCACCAGGTACCCAATATATTGCTATAGTCTTCACCGGTATCAAGCCTGTTCGCCAACTCAACTATGACGGCTTCTCCTTCGTTAATGCAGAGGATGTCAGCAAACCCTATACATTTTTCCGGCTCGAGGGTTGGCCCGGGGCCGCCCCAGATGAAGGGGCAATCGAAATATTTGCGGAGCCTGTCATTCACTTCTGCGCATATCCCGATCAAACCGGAAAAAACCGTAAATCCGATACAGTCAGGATTGAACGCCTTCAGTTCCTCTACCAACAACTGCTCTTCGCTATCAGCAACCGGCTTATACAGATCGACAGAATATTGCTTGCCGTTAGCAAGAAACCCGACTCCGGGGTAATCAAATTCAAGGTAGCCATCGGACTCATCAGTCGGTAGCGCTACAGTCTCTTTGAAATAGATCACTTTGACTTCGTGCCCCGCCGCCAGCAATTGGCCGGCCAATTGCGCTGGAGCCAGGTTCAAACCGTTGAACAATTTCACTATCGCTATTCTTGCCATTACTGCACTCTCAGTACTCTCAGATATTTATGCAGGAAACACCCTGTCAATAACCAGTTTGAGTCTAATCATCCCCCCTGCAATTGTCCATAAGCGCAAATTCCACAGGGTTATCAAGGTCTCTCTACACAGCGCTGATAAATGTGTGCGAGTGCGACTGCGTAAACACTGTTCGGCTCACCCGCTGACAGTTTTGCTAACCCGGCTGGAGTCCTTGAACTTTATACGTGCTTTTGGCGAGTAGGCGCTAATGGTGCCGGTGCACTATAAGGAAACAAGCACTGCGCCTGTTCAATTATCGCGCGTGTTTGTTCGTTATAGTCAACCGATTATCAGAGGGCATCGGTCCAAAGTGTGATCTAGTGCTAGATTGGGAGCTTTGCCAATACATGTGTGGGCAAACAACGGATTACGAGCATAATGACGCGCCAGTATCCGGGCACGTAGCACACTCTACGGCCTCTTGCGATCGCCCTACAAATAGTCGGTGCAATTGCATCCGGCGTAGCCCAAATGGGCCCGTGCTTCATGTCGGCCGTCATGGGACTGATGACCATGCCGAGCTTGATATTGACGATTTTCACACTACTACCAGAAAATCGTCCCTGCAGGCCCTGCAGTAAGGTGTTGATACCCGCCTTGGCGGCACCATAGGTATAATTGCTTTTGCGGCCTCGATCACCTGCTACGGAAGACAGGACCGCGAGCGTACCATGCCCCTGCAATGAGAGTTGCTGTGCACAGGCCTGGATAATAACAGCAGCGCTGGTGAAGTTGTCATCCATGCAGGCTGTTACTGCTGCCGCTGAAGTCTCACACTCTGCCTGTCTGGGTAGCGATCCATGAGCTACGACAGCGATATCGATTTTACCCAGCGACTCACGCGCCTTGATCACACAATCCTCGTGTTGCTGCCAATCAGTAAAGTCATAACTGGCAGTACCGCCAATCGCGCCGCCACGGGCAACAAGATCATCAGCGATCGCCAGCAGTTTCTCACTGTTCCTGGCCACCAGAAAAAATTTGGCCCCCGCTGCCGCATACAGCTTGAGAAATTCATGACAAATTGCCGAGTTGGCGCCAAAAACCAAAATACACTGCCCACTATTCATTATTCCTGCACCCTGCGCCAAAACGCTGATGAAAATTTCGGATCCATCTGCAACAAAAATTCCTGCACTCCGGGGTAGCCTGCCGCGAATACCTCAGCCGACATTCTCGCATCTTTGGCTGGGTAAAGTGCGCCGCCAACGGACAGCACAATGTCGTCAAAGGACGCCAGAAGACGCCTTGTTTTATCTCCCCGGTTGGGAAAATCAATTGCCAATGTTAGCCCCGGGCGGGGAAATGAGAGCAGCCCCGGGGATCGCAGATCGCCGAACTCCTTGAGAACAGCGAGAAAGGAAGCCTCACCACTACGGTGAATCTGCCGCAACAAGGTCTCGATCGCCTGCGTACCGTCATGATGTGGAACCACGCACTGGTACTGGTAAAAACCGTGGCGTCCATAGACGCGATTCCAGTTGGCAATAGCATCAAGCGGAAAGAAAAAGGGTTGGTAGTGCGTGTGCCGCTGCCCTTGCTTCCGGCTGCCCGCCCGGAAGTAAGCACGGTTAAACAGATCGACTGTCCACTTGTTCACCAATGGCACAGGCGGCGCAAAGGGTACACCCAGGCGCGGACTCTTACTACCAGGGGCGAGTCCTCCGCGATTCATGGCATGCCTGGCACGGGAAAAAATACCTCGCCCTACCTGTCCATTTCGGGCGAACGTGTCAATCCAGGACACCGTATACTCCCACTCTGCAGAATCACGGCTCAGGGCGGAAAACTCCTCGACACAGGAAAAGGTCAGGTCCTCCACCACAAGTTGATTACCAGTGACAGGAATGAGGCTCACTTCCGCGCTCGTGATGAGCCCGGTAAGTCCAAGGCCTCCAATCGTTGCTGCGAAGAGCGGGCTGTTGTCATTCTGGCTGCATAAGTGCCGCCCCCCATCACTGCGCAGCAACATCAGGGAGCGCACGTGACAACCGAAGGAACCGGCATGGTGATGATTTTTCCCATGCACATCGTTGGCGATGGCCCCCCCCAACGTAACAAACCGGGTACCCGGTAGTACGGGAAGGAACCACCCGCGGGGAACTGTGACCTGCAGAATTTCATCCAGCGTCAGCCCCGCTTCGCAGTTCAGGATGCCGCGCTCTGCATCAAACTGAATGAATCGGTTGAGTCGCCGTGTACTCAGGTGCGTGGCATTGCTATTAATGCAACTGTCGCCGTAACTTCGTCCACGCCCATAGGCCAGCGCCGAGTCGGTCCCGGTAAACTCAGGTAACGCTTCGAAACGCCAGTCGCGCTCGATCGTGCGTTCAGCACCTGCTATCGGCAGGCAACCCCAACTGGCCTTCATCAAAGCGCGGCCATGATGGTCAACAGACCAAGCCCAAAGACGACGTAACTGACCCGGTCACGGGTGGCAAATATAACGGGGTCCTGGTGTAGCTCACCGCGACTGGCTACCAGCCAGATTCGCCCTATCCAGTACATCAACAATGGGCAAAGCAACCACATCATTCGCTGGTTATGATAGGTCTCGATCACATCGTGGCTATCGATATACAACGCCAACACCAGGGTAGAGATATAACCTGATGCCGCGCCGAGCTGGGCGATTATGGTGATATCACTGACATGGTAGCCGCGGCCACTTGCCCATGCGCCCGAATCGAGCCGCCAGAGCTTTCAGTTCAGCATAGCGTTTGGCCATGGCCAGGCTGGTAAAAATAAACATCGAAAAGGAAACAAGCCAGACGGACGGCATTGCGCTCGCCACTGCAGCGCCCGCAATGATGCGCAGGGTATAAAGAATTGCTAATACCAACACATCCAGCAACGCCATACGTTTCAGATAAAACGAATACGCAAGTGTTACTGCAAAATACAGCACCAGTACAGCGAAAAAGAGTTTGCCGGCAATCCAGGCAAGAGCGGCAGACGCAGCCAACAGAACCGGCGCAGCAAGCAGTCCCGTTATCACTGGCGCCCGGCCACTGGCAAAAGGCCTGTTATGCTTTTCGCTATGCCTGCGATCAGACTCAAGGTCGAGCAAATCGTTTATCAGGTATACAGAGGAGGAACACAGGCAAAAAGACACAAACGCGACCAGAGTCGAAATTAGCAGGGGGATATCAGCGTACCGTTGCGCCACGAGAATACTGACAAATACCAACAGATTTTTACTCCATTGGTGCGGTCGCATCGCGCTAATCAAGCCACGCACTGGCTTGTGGCTATTGGGAAAGCGGGCCTCGATTTCGGCATACTTTGCAGCCCGCCCGGCCAATGCCGGACTGGCATTGACCAGGATAGCTTTGCGGCAACTTGCCCAGACCTTCAGGTCATCCCGACTGTTGCCGACATAATCGTAACCGCATTTTCCAAAGCGCTGTTCCAACTCGTCACGCTTTGTACCGGCCCCAAGGTTGCGCTCGCTGGAACTGGCGATAACTTGTGAAAACAGCCGCAAATGATCGCCAATGGCGTCGGCAATGCGGTGATTGGCGGCGGTGACCAGGACCAGATTTCTCCCCGCTTTTTGCTGTTCGCGCAGCCACCCAAGCAAAGGCTGGTTATAGGGCAAAGTGCTGACGTCCGGCCTGGTGCGGCACGCAATTTGTTCCTTGAGATTTGCCTTGCCCGAAAGCAGCCAGAATATCATGGCAAAAATATAGAGCGGGTTTAGCTTTGCCAGCAGTACGGCTGATTCAACAAGGGTATCGGTATTGACCAGGGTGCCGTCGAGATCGACACACAATGGCAAGTCTTCATTGCTGGGCTGTACTGTTACTGGCACGATAGATGTCCTGGGATTTAGCCTACACTATTTATTATCTGATACAGCCACAATAAGAAACTGCTTGCCCAACAGTTTCCAAAAGACACGAAGACGCAGATACAGCTTCACCAGTAACAGGTTCGGTTGATTTCCATCCGACATCGTATAGGGCAGAAAACCGGCATGCTGCTCCCTTATCCTGAACCCATTCAAATTGAGCAACTCGACCAGCGAGCGGTCCGATATATGCACATGGTGGTCCCAAAAGTCCCAGTATGCCCCCGGCAATAATCTGACATTGGGACCCAGTGCTATGAATATGCCCCCCGGCTTAAGGCAACGCTTCACCTCAGCAATAGTCAATTCAACACTGGATTTTTGCGGCAAATGCTCGAGAAAATTGCTGGTGAACACGACATCAAGGGTGGCATCTGCGAGCGGCCATGGCTGGGAACAATCCTGCAACACCAACTCTACCTCGTCGTTAAGTCGACTGGCTGCATCCGGGTTCATGTCCATCGCATATTTCTTGCCGGCTCTGATATTATTGCTGAACTCACCCCAGCCGCAACCCAGATCCAGCAGTACCGCATCCGCGACTGACATAGCGCTGGAAAAAATCGTTGCACAGCACCTTCCACAGGGCAGTTGCGATAGTCAGCTGCCCTGGGCAAATCGCTGACGATACTGTTGCTGCACAATATCTGCCCTGATTCTGTCACTCCCCATTCGCTGACCGCTCCAACCAATTCTTATATGTCGGGATTGTATGCTATTCCCTGAAGGTAAGGTACTTGTGGCCAATATAGCTGGTGAAAACTGGCAGGAGAACTCCCGCTCCGTGCGCGACCGCCTCAGCCAACTCCGTACTCGCCTGCTACCTGCCACCACAGGCATGTAAGCTGGCAATACCTGCGCCAGGTACACACTCAAGCCCCAGGTTTGTGCCAGGGCGAATCAGGTTCACGAACACAAACCAGCCGATTTCCTGAACCATGGAATTTCCGCTGGAGGTAAATACATAGCGCTTGTTGAGGATATATCCGGTAATGAGACCTGTGAAAAATGCCAAAACCACGGCCGTACTGAAGTCGACGAAAAGATTGTAGAAGAACCGGCTACCAAAGTTGACCAGTGCCGCCAGTCCTCCTGCAAGCAAAAACCGAATAAATCTGCTGCCCAAGAGCGATGCGGAAACGCTCCGGGGACCATTCAACACTCGCCGCCAGCCATTTTCGCCAACTTTCGCCCGAGCTGGATGCTCTCGGAAATTGACCGGTCCTCCGGATAATAGAAGCAGGTATCGGCGATAAATAAGCCCTCAACATCCGGACTGATCGGTGGCAGCCGCCTGGAAAATTCCGGTTCACATATGGGCTGGGCATAACGATAGCGCCCTGCCGCAATTTTAAGGATGGCCGCATCCGACAGGTCTGGATTTATCGCGAACAGGTAACTTCGCACCTTCTCGATAAAAAACGCATCATCTCGCTGAAAATCCGGGTGCTCACCAGGGATGTAAAAGGGGGCATAAACAATGTGCCCGCCGAGGGCATTAAGATTGCTGTACTCGATGAATCCCGGAATATCAATGCCGGGATCGCTGATATTTAGCCAGAAATACGGCGTCAATGCCTCACTCAAATGCACCAGTACGCACACCACCGCAATATTATTGACCGAATTGTATTTATCCAGTATAGCGGCGGGCAAAGCTGGAACCATAGCGGCCACATAGGGCATGGGTATCGTGCTGATTACCCGATCAAATTCAAAAATCCCCGCGTGGGTACGAATACCGCGCACCCTGCCTTCAGCTATGTTGACTTCCTGCACCGCTTCACCCAGATGGATGGAACCGCCCATGGATTCAATATGCGCGGAGATACTATCGAGGAATGTATCCGATCCGCCCTGCAGATAGCCCATTTCCTCCTGTAGCAGATTCTTTCTGGAGGTCCCGACCCGCTTCAACCGGGACCAGATCCAGGCGGCAGAAAGATTGGGCGTGTACTGGTGAAACTTCAGCTCAAACAGCGGGCGCCACAGTACGTCATAGGCGGTTTCACCCACCCAGCGTTTCAACCAGGTGACAGCATCAATCTTGTCGAGTTTGCGCCAGTCACTGCGCTTGGTGGAGGTAAATGCCAACAGCCCGTAGCGAATTTTACTGATTAATCCGAGGCCGGGAAATTTCAGCAGCGCAATTGGCTCTCCCCAGTCGCGGACTTTTCCCTGATAGAAATACCCCATACGGGTTTCAGTCCAGCGCAATGAGTTTTCGATGCCAAGTTCCGCCAACATCTCGAATAGCGGCTGGTCCGATTTGCAAATAAAGTGGTAGTAACGCTCAATCTTGATGCCATCAAATACAAACGATGCGCTCATGCCACCCAACTGCTTGTCTGCCTCGTACAGACTGACTCTGTGGCCCTGCTTGAGCAGGTCATAAGCAGAGGCAAGGCCCATTGGCCCACCCCCGATAACGGCTATATTTGCCATAGTTAAAACTTCAGTACTATGTTGCTGTATACGGGATGCGTAAACGTATCATGGATCGCCCGATCCAGTGGCGTCGCCTTCACATTGAAAATCGCTTCCCAGTCAATATCCTCAAAAACTTCATCGATGACCAGAGCTTGCAGCTGGGTGGTTGTGAATGGCGGATTACGATCAAAAACGGCATACACCGCCAGCAAAAAGTAAAATAGCCTGTAGGGGAGTTTCAACAGCAGACAGGCGCTTCTGTTCGCAGCCTTTATCTTTTGCATAATTTCGATGTAGGCAATTTTTTCCTTACCGGAAATATTGTAGCTGCATGGCGGGGGGCGTTTCTTGACGCACGCGCAAATTATTTCGGCGAAATCACCGGCATACAATGGCTGACGTACGTAATTTCCATGTCCGGGTATGGGAAAAACCGGCGAGGATGTCATGAAACGCGACAACCAGCCCAGATGCTTGCGATCGAACCAGCCAAACATCAGCGTGGGACGCAGCACGGTGTAGGACAGGCCGGAGTTGAACGACCAATTCCTCCTGGCGAGCCTTGGTCGAGCTGTAGTCATCATTCGCCGAAGACTCGATAACGGATGAACTCACATGAACCAGATATGCGCTACGGGACACAGCCGCCAGAACATTCTCCGTGGCCGTCACGTTATTACGAACAAATTCCTCAGCAATGATCCCGCCAATTTGTGCATGCAGTATCACGACGACATCTGCCTCCGCAAGAATGCTCTGCCATTCACCTACCTCAGCCAAATCCGCATCAGTAAAGGACACGCCCGGATGCAATTGAGCAGCGATAGCGAGATTATGTGACGCTTTATCGATGACATGCAGCTGCTTAAAGCCACTGGCGAGGAGCTTGATGATAAGGTTTTGTCCAACCAGACCAGCACCGCCGGTAATAACAACCCGCACGTTTTCGAATGTCCCGGCACTTTCTTCAACCATGTGAATACTCAATTATTATCTGGTTCAGTAACATTATTCGGGGCACAAAATCGGCTAACAATGCGCATTTTCCCGGTTGCTGATAGTGGCAATATACGTGACAGCGTTGCCACGAACAAGCAGACCCGGCCCCGAGCTCCGTGTTGCTTTGCAATTTTGCAATAGAACTGTGCGCTGTTACTCAAGGATGAGAACGGCCGGCAGAGACGCTCACTGTTTTTTCGAGCAGAAACATCCGGTCTGTAGATTGGGTGTCGATGCCGGGGACGAGTCAGCGCGCCATCACCTTTTTCTTGCCGCAACGAGCGCAGCAATAGATGGTTACCAGTTTTCCCTGTTTGACATCAAACTGCTTGTCCTTATCTACCACCCATTTATGATGTCCATGACGACATAATGTGTTGCCCTTGTGCTTTTCCTGCAACGAGGGTCTGCGAAACGGAATGACTTCAGGCATAAACCCGGTTCGATCCTGCTAGAGCAGGGTGCGCTGCAGCGCAGTGTTCCAGGATGAGAGGCGTCGGCGTCGCGCACCGGCACTCATCCTGACCGAGAACTCCCGCTCTGCCCGCCAGATGTTTTTCACCTCCGCCGGGCTCTGCCAAAGACCGACGCCCAGACCGGCCAGATAGCACGCGCCGGCCACAGTGGTTTCGATCACCTGTGGCCGAATGAGTCGACGCCCGAGCACATCGGCCTGTATTTGCATCAATAGATTGTTGGCCGCAGCGCCGCCATCCACACGCAGCGGCCGCATGCGCTTTCCCAGATCGCTTTCCATGGCCCTCAGGATATCGGCATTTTGCAGCGCCATCGCATCAAGCGTGGCGCGGGCGATATGTCCTCGCTCGGTGCCCCGGGTAATCCCGGTTAGCGTCCCGCGCGCATCGGGCGCCCAATGGGGAGCACCCAGGCCTGTCAACGCCGGTACAAATTCCACCCCGCCATGGTCCGCGACCTGCAGCGCCAGTTGCTCGATTTCCGCTGCCGTCCTGATCATCCTGAGGCCATCGCGCAGCCATTGCACTGCCGCGCCACAGACAAATGCCCCGCCCTCCAGGGCGTAGACACGTTTTGACTTTTCACCCAACTGCCATGCCACGGTGGTAAGCAGGCCCGCATTAGACTGCAGCCGCTCCGCACCCGTATTCATCAGGATGAATGAGCCGGTGCCAAAGGTGCACTTGGCATCACCGACGTCGAAGCAGGCCTGGCCGAACAGCGCCGCCTGCTGGTCGCCGGCCACCCCGGAAATGGGAATGCCGTCGGGCAGGCCCGGAACGCCGCGGGTGCGCCCGAGGATGGCGCTGGACGGCACGATGGCCGGCAAAATCTCGCGCGGCACTTCAAACAGGTCCAGCAATTGCTGATCCCAACGGCCCGTTTTCAGGTTCATCAGCGAGGTGCGTGAGGCGTTGGACACATCGGTCGACATGGACGTCGCCCCCGGTCAGTTGCCAGATGAGGAAGCTGTCGATGGTACCCGCCGCCACTCGCCTGCTGCTGAGTGCCCGGGATATGCCCGGCGTGTTTTTCAACAACCAGCGGTATTTACTGCCCGAAAAATACGGATCCAGCACCAGCCCGGATTTGCGCCTGACGATATGTTCATGCCCGGCCGCGCGCAGTGACTCACAGAAATCGGTAGTGCGTCGACACTGCCATACGATGGCGTTGTTAAGCGGCTCGCCGGTTGCGGTATCCCACAGCAGCGCAGTTTCCCGCTGGTTGGTGATGCCGATTGCGACTATCTCGCCGGGCTTACAAATGTTTTTGCGCAAAATAGCGCGAATGCCCTTGCCCACCGACGCCCAGATATCCGCCGGGCGGTGCTCAACCCAACCGGGCTGGGGATAGAGCTGGCGGAACTCGAAGTTGACGCTAGCGCGCAGCTTGCCGCGGGCATCCATCAGGGCGACGGTGCTACCCGTCGTGCCCTGATCGATGGCAAGGACGAACCTGCCCATCGCTACTTGCCGAAACCTTCCACCGCCTTGATCTCAAGGAAATCGGTGAAGCCGTGGCTGCCCCACTCACGGCCATTGCCCGATTGCTTGAACCCGCCAAAAGGCACGTCAAATCCACCGGAGGCACCATTGATGTGCACATTACCGGCGCGGATTCTCGAGGCCACTGCGCGGGCGTGATTGAGATCGCCGCTCTGCACATAGCCGGCCAAGCCATAAGGCGTGTCGTTGGCAATACGGATCGCCTCTTCCTCGGTGGTATAGGGAATCATGGTAAGCACCGGTCCGAAAATTTCCTCGCGGGCAATGGTCATCTCATTGTTGGCCTGGGAGAAAACCGTGGGGCGAATAAAGTAGCCCTTGTCCAGGCCCTTGGGTCGACCGGGACCTCCGGTGACCACCTTGGCGCCCTCCTTGATGCCCTTCTCAATCAGGGCCTGGATCTTGTTGAACTGTACCTCGGAAACTACCGGACCCATCGTCGTAGATTCGGCAGTGGGATCACCTACCACCACGGACTCCGTGACTTTCGCGGCGATGGCCTCGGCCTCGGCCAGTTTCGCCGCGGGCACCAGCATGCGCGAAGGGGCGTTACAGGATTGCCCGGTATTCTGGTACATATGCATGACGCCACGGGTCACCGCGGCCTGCAGGTCGGCATCGTCCAGCACGATATTGGGCGACTTGCCGCCCAGTTCCTGGGTGACGCGCTTGACCGTGGGCGCAGCGTTCTGTGCCACCAGCGATCCGGCGCGGGTCGAGCCGGTGAACGACATCATGGCGACATCCGGATGCTTCGACAGCGCGGTGCCCACCACCGGGCCATCGCCATTGACCATATTGAACACCCCGGCCGGAACGCCGGCCTCATGCATCACCTGGGCGTAGATATAGGCCGACAGGGGCGCCACTTCACTGGGTTTGAGTACCATGGTGCACCCCACGGCCAGCGCGGGCGCGACTTTGCAGGAAATCTGGTTTACCGGCCAGTTCCACGGCGTAATCAGGCCACACACACCGATGGGCTCCTTGAAGATGCGGTGCTCACCCAGGTCTTCCTCGAACTCGAAGGTCCGCAGCACCTTTAGCGCCTCTTCCAGATGTCCCTGACCACAATACGCCTGCGCGCCCATGGCCAGACTCTGCGGCGCTCCCATCTCCTCGCGAATGGCATTGGCAATATCGACGTAATATTTCTTGTAGACGGCGATGCAGGATTCCAGCAACTCAACCCGCTCCTGCCTGCTGGTGCGGCTGAAACTTTCAAAAGCGGTCTTGGCTGCGGCAACGGCCTTGTTTACATCCGCCTCGGTGCCCAGCGATATGTGGGCACAGACCTCTTCGGTAGCCGGGTTGATCACATCGAAATCATGCGGGGTTGTTGGATCAACCCACTGACCATTAATGTAGAACTGTTTGTACTCGCGCATTGTTATGCTCCCGGTTAACGTTGGCAAAGGAGGTCAAGTCTAAGCACTCTCAGACGTACTGACTAGTACCGCGAGGCCTCGGCAGCGGGTTTTTGCATTTAGATGCCCTGCGGCGTTGTTTCCGGCCGGAGAATCACGCAAAATTGCCGGCCCCATGCCTTTATCGGAACCCGGACACCATGGATAACGAAGAGTTGACCCTGTTTCGCGATATGACGCGTCGCGCCCTCGAACAGGAGATTTCTCCCCATATCGAAGCGTGGGAAGCCCAGCACATGGTGCCAAGGGAACTCTGGCGCACCCTGGGCCAGGCCGGGTTGCTGTGTCCGGACATGCCGCAGGAGTATGGCGCGGCGGGCACCACACCGCAGGTCACCTTCGCCGTTATTGAAGAGCTGTCGCGCATGGGTTTTGGCGGCATCGCCTCCGGCTACGGCATCCACAGCAATATCGTGGCGCCCTACATTGAGCATTTCGGTACCGAGGAACAGAAGGCCCAGTGGCTGCCGAACATGGTCACGGGCGAAGTCCTGGGCGCCCTCGCCATGACGGAACCCGGCGCGGGCTCGGACGTTCAGGGCATTCGCACCAACGCCGTCCGGGACGGTGATGAATGGATACTCAACGGCTCCAAGATCTTCATCACGAATGGCATGCTGGCGGACGTCATCATCGTGGCGGCGATCACTGATCCGGGCAAGGGCGCCAAAGGCACCTCGCTGTTTATGGTCGATGCAACACTGCCGGGCTTCGCACGCGGCAAGAAAATCGAAAAAATGGGGCAGCATACATCCGACACCGCCGAGTTGTTTTTCCAGGATGTGCGCCTGCCCGGCTCCGCGCTGCTCGGCGAATTGAACAAGGGCTTTGTTATCATGATGACCGAGCTGCCGCGCGAACGCCTTGGCATTGCGGCCCAGGCCATCGCCTCCGCCGAGGGCGCCATGGCGCTCACCGTGGATTACGTGCTGGAGCGAAAAGCCTTTGGCCAGACCGTGGCCAGCTTCCAGAATACCCGCTTTACCCTGGCCGAGGTGAAAACCGAGATCGCGATCAATCGCGCCTTCTATGAAAAGTGCGCTGATGCCTATGCGCGGGAGAAACTGACAGCGGAAGATGCGGCCATGCTGAAATATGCCAGCACCGAAATGCAGTGCAAGACCATCGACCAGTGCCTGCAACTATTCGGGGGTTACGGTTACACCACCGAATATCCGATCTCGCGCTTCTACACTGACGCGCGCATCCAGCGCATCTACGGCGGCACCTCGGAAATCATGCGCGAACTGGTAGCGCGATCCATTCTGGGCCGCTAGGGCAGCCGGCAGGGATTAGACCAGCCCCATCAGCTGCACGATACCGTGGCTGTGTCCTGCGGTATAACCACCGTCAACCACCAGGGTATGACCTGTCACATAGCTGGAATCGTCTGACGCCAGAAAGAACGCGGCTCCGGCAATTTCCTCCGGCCTGCCCAGACGACCTACCTTGGTCTCGCGCACCACATCCGCCTTGAACTCCGGCATCAGCCCCATCACGTTATGCAGCAGCGGTGTGTCGATGAACCCGGGGCAGATCGAGTTGCACCGTATCCCCATGCGTCCATAGTCAATAGCCACATTTTTACTCAACAGGACGACACCACCCTTGGAGGCGTTATAGGCACTGCCGCCCTCGGTACCGTTAAGCCCTTCGACGCTGGCAATGGTGATGATACTGCCGGAGCGCTGGGCAGTCATCGTATCGAGCACGGCCTTGATGGATAGAAAAGTACCCTTGAGGTTTATGTTGATCACCCGATCCCAGGTTTCTTCATCCAACATACTCACCGGCCCGCCATCACCGACTCCGGCTGCGGTGAGAAGGATATCGATGCTGCCAAGATCGTGTGCGGTCGCCTCGGCCACCGCCCTTAGTGCCGCTCCATCGGTAACATCAACCTGATGAAAGCGGCTGTTGCCGGCCAGCGCCTGCACCGACGACCAATCCCCTGACTGGTGCCGGTCGATTCCCACCACGGTAGCACCCTCCGCCGCGTACCGGCGCGCGCAGGCCAAACCGATACCGGAGGCCGCGCCGGTGACGATAGCTACTTTGTTTTCCAGACTGGACATACGGTCACCTCGCTGAGTGCGGATTTACTTGTCGAACTGGTTGTCAAACTGATAATCAGCGCTGTTCACTGCCTTGGTCCAGCGCCACATGTCCAGAATCTTCCACGGCCACAGCAAGGTGACCTTGCCTTCGGCGTTTTGGTAATAGCTGGTTTTGATGGAGTCGTGCTCCCAGATCAGCCTGGCATGCAGTTCCCGAAAGCGTCTCTGGTAGTCGGCGTGCACGACTGTCCTTGCACTCCATGGACTGCTTGCCCGACTGCAGCAACGTCTTGAGGCACTCCATGATGTAGCGGATCTGGCACTCGCCATTAAAAATGAGGCTGCCGCCAAAAGCCAGGTTGGTGCCCGGCCCGTACATGCAATAAAAGTTGGGAAAATTGGGTACCGTGATGCCGAGGTAGGCGGATGGCTCAATGCCCCACTGCTGCGACAACACCCGCCCGGCCCTGCCCCTGATCTCCATGGGCCACAGAAACCGGTCGGTCTCAAAGCCCGTCGCATAGAGGATAATGTCCGCGGGATAGAATACGCCATCGCTGTCGGTAACCCCGTCTGCACTGACACTGGCCACACTGCGGGTCACCAGATCGACGTTCTGGCCGCTTCAGCGCTGCCAGCCAACTGCCGTTATCCTGCAAGGTGCGCTTACCCATCGGCGCGTAATCGGGGATCACTTTTTGCAATAGTTCCTCGTCGTCGCCCACCTGACCCTTGATGTAATCGGAAAACATCTGGTACACGAACTCGTTCATCTCGTTGATGGAGCGCTCCTGGTGGGGCCAGTCGGGATCGACGAACACCGTATCGTAGGCGCCGTCACAGGCCGGCCAGAAAATAAGGAAGCGGAACCAGCGCGTGTAAAAAGGCAGGTGCTGCAAACACCATTTCTTGCCCTCCGGCACGTTCTCATGATAGATCGGGTTTTCGAACATCCAGGGAGCCGAACGCTGAAACACTGTGAGGTGCTTTACCTTGCCCGCAATCGCAGGCACCAGTTGGAAAGCGCTGGCGCCGGAACCTACCACAACGACCTTCTTGCCGGTGCAATCAATGGTGTCATCCCAGGCCGCCGAGTGGCACCACTGCCCGCGAAATGACTCAATCCCGGGAATGTCTGGCAGTTTCGGTCGATTCAACTGGCCGACGGCGCTGATCACAGTATTGGCGACGTATTGCTCTGTCACCCCTGCTTATCGATGGTATCGACGGTCCACAGCTTGCTGCTCCTCATCGAAAACAGCTCCGGTCACTTCGGTGTTGAAGCGAAAATGTTGCTCCAGCTGGTGATGATGCATCACACCTTCAAAATACTGCTGCAGTTCCGGCTGCTGCGAAAAAAATTGGGTCCAGTGATGCGCCGGTTCGAAGGAGTAACTGTACAGATGATTGCCGACATCGACGCGCACACCAGGATACCGGTTCTCAAACCAGGTGCCGCCCACCGACGCATTTTTCTCAATCACCACGAAAGGAATACCGGCCTCCTGCAAACGGTAGGCGGCCAGCACACCCGACATGCCGCCTCCGATCACCAGCACTTTGTGCTGCGCCCTGCGCGTCAGCAGGCACCTCGTTACCCCAGGCGTCACTGCGCTGGTCGGTGCCATCCAGTTCCATTTCTTCCAGCATCATGGGCACATAGTCCGCTGCCACCTCCCCCGCCACAATGAAGTTCATCATGCGATGGATGGTATCTGCACCGGGCGCTGGCGGCAGCCGGCAGCCGCCATCACGAAAAGTCTTGATCACTTGCAACGCCTGGGCGCGCACCGCCGCCTTGTCCTCCTCGGACATATAGCCCTGGTACTCGTTGATAAAGACGCCGGCCGGTCGGATGGCGCCATCGAGCAGACCGGCATCGCCGCTCATGTGAATCATGCTCATCATCAGCGTGGGGATGCTGGCGTCCTGCAACGCCCTCGCAATCAGTTCATCATCATCGGGAATGTCAAACCTGGTCTGGACTGTGCCTGTCATGGCAGGGAACTCCGTAATATTTGTCGGGATAGGCAGATCTGGATCTACAGGTTGACCGGTGGCGCAAAGGTCGGATTGCGGCCCAGGCGTATGTCGTCGAGGCGGATGTGCGCCGCCTCGCGCCAGGCTTCTTCCGACAGGATATAGAAGCGCTCGGCGACAATGGCGTCGAACACGCGCTGCGCCATGACTTCCGGCCCGAGGCCCACTGCAACGCTGTCCGCGAGAGCCTGCGTGACGAGCGTGCGCGCATCCGACTGGACAATATCACCATCCCGGCTGTACACACTGGGGCGATTGCGCTCCGACGCAGCGATGCCGGTGTTAATCGCCTCCGGGCACAGCACTGACACTTTCACGTTGGGTACATGAAACGCCAGTTCATGGTACAGCGACTCACTCAGTCCCAGCACGGCATGTTTGGTCATGTGGTAGATACCGGAATACGGCATGGCGGTCACCGCTGCCATCGATGCGGTATTAACAATGTGGCACTCGCTGTCCTGCCCCGCCATGATAGGAATAAAGGTGCGGATGCCATGGATCACGCCCCACACGTTGACATCAAGCTGCCACTGGAAATCCGCCAGACTCTGCTCCCACAGCAGACCGCCGGCGAACACACCCGCGTTATTGCACGCGATGTGGATAGCGCCGAACTCGGCCAATGCCGCGTCGGCCAGTCCTTGCACGTCCCCGGCTTTGGAGACATCGGTGACGACACCGATACACCGACCACCACCGGCTTTGAGCGCTGCAACGGTCGCATCCAGCGCTTTCTGCTCAATGTCGGCCAATACCACATTCATGCCTTTGGCGAGAAACAACTCGCCCATGGCGCGACCGATACCGCTGGCGCCGCCGGTAATGACCGCTGTCTTGTCCTTGAAATCCTTCATGCGCAATCCGCCTGCTGCTTGTTATGTTGGTGTCGAAGCCCGAACCTAGAGCGCCGTGCTGTCCTGAATGAGTCCCAGCATCAATTTGCCCGCTTCCGTGTAGGTGTTCTCGCTGATGAATGCATGCTGTGTGCCGGTGTACATGTCCCTGAAGGCCCGCTCCAGGCGACTGCCTTCGCGTATCGCCGAGGTACCTGCCGCGAGGTGCGCCCACTGCACGATTTCACGGCTGGCCTCCGTGGCATAGGTCGCGGCAATGCGCATATCGCAGCGCATCTGCGGGGTCAGTTCCTCGCCCCCGGCAACGCGGGACTCCATGTCGGTATACGTATCGACTACCAGGCGGTGTGCGGCGCGCCACATGCCTTCATGATGCGCCAGATTGCGCTGGAAGGTCAGCTTGTGCGCGATAGAACTGCCCTCGCCCATGCGGGTCTTGGCAATCGCCAGTGCCAGCACATCGTCAATCGCGCTGCGCGAGACGCCCAGCGCCCAGGCCGCGTGACCACAGCCGGTCAGCGGCATCACACCGAATTTATACATCGCGCCGCCGCGCAGGGGCGCACGGGTCATCAGCGGGTAGGTGTGGCTCGCCGGGACGAAGACGTCTTTCAATTCATAGTCGTAACTGCCGGTGCCCTTCAGACCCTGTACATGCCAGCCGTCGGTGAACGTCACCTGCTCCCGCGGCACCACCGCCACCATCATCAGGGGCATCACCTCGTCCGCCATCACCATCTGGCCGCCGTCCATCGGCAGGAAGCCCGCGCAGACATACTCGGAATGTCCCGTGCCACTGCCGAACTGCCACGCGCCAGTGACGCGGTAACCGCCTTCCACCTTGTCGCCCATACCGTTGGGAAAGAACTGTCCGCCCATGGTCACCCGATTGTCATTGGCGGTGAAAACTGCGTCAAAACCCTCGTCCGGCAGGTAGGCTGCCGCAAAACACGCGGAGGGAATATTGGCGATGCCGATCCAGCCAAGGGAGCCGTCCTGGCGCGCCATTTCAATCCAGGTTTCGATCAACTCCGCAAAGCCGGGTTCATGCCCACCGGCCTCGCGCGGGTTCATAAACTGCATGAGGCCACTGTCCCACAGCGCATCGACCAGCGGCTTGGTGAGGGTGCGGTTTTTCTCGGAGGGACCCGCTTCGGCCAGGGCTATGGTTTCTATGGAGCGCGCCATACGCAGCCCCTCGCTGTGCACGATTGCATTCATGGCTGGATACCTTATTGAGTTGTCGGTTAATAACCGTTAACCTAACTCTGAACAGGAGCACAGTCAATGGCCAGCGACGATACGCCAACAAAAACGCGAGACCTGATCCTCGATGCGGCGGAAACGTTATTTGCCAGCCAGGGTTACCAGGCCACTACCATCAAGCAGGTGGCGGCGCAGGTGGGCGTACAAGGGCCCGCTCTGTATAAACATTTCACCAGCAAGCGCGCCCTGTTCGAGGAAGTGCTGGAGCGCTTGTTCACACCCTTCGCCACCTTGCTAACCGATGCGGCTACTACAGGGGGAAACCAGCGGGAGATCATGCTGCAGCACCTCGCCAATCCGAATACATCGCGCATTGTGGCGCATGCCACCTTGTCAGGCGGCGAAGACCTTGCCCTGCTGGTCGAGCGCTGGTACCGGCCATTCTTCAGCCATACCCGTGCCATGCTGGCCGCAGGAACACCGGGATTTACCCCGGTGTCGGTGATGGCTTTTCACAGTATGTTATTGGGTTACCTGACGCTGGCCCCGCTGCACCAGGCGATTTTCGCCATCGACCCGCTGACGCAGGACGCACTGGGGGAATTGCTCGGCCTGCAGGAACAACTCGCACGCGCTGTGCAGTAACCGGGCGGTTCGCCGGAAGTTAGCGCAAGTGTCCCACCAGCGAAAACACGGATAACAGAAAGAACCCGACGGTAATCGTTACGATGGAAAGCAGCGTGGTCAGCACCACGATATTGGCTGCCAGCGTGCCATCGCCGCGCGCTGCAACCACCATCACATGGCTGGAAGCCGCCACCGGGGAAGCCAGCAACAGGAACAACACACCCAATTGCTCGTCCCGCACACCGAGCAGCAGGGCCACGAACATACTGAGCAAGGGCGCCACACACAGGCGCCACAGGCTCGCTTCCCAGGTAAGAGTGCCCGCCTTGTACAGGCGCGAGATGTTCATCGAGGCGCCGATACACATCAGCACCAGCGGCAGGAAAAACGTGGACAGGCCACTCCCCACCGACTTGAGAAGACCGGGCACAGGCAGTCCGGAAACGGCCAGGCACACACCGGCGGTGATGCCGATAATCAGCGGGTTGCGCACAATATCGAGCAAGACCCTGGCCACACGGGTGTTTGACCCCAGTGTGGTATTGAGCACCCACACGGCAAGAATGTTGTACAGCACCGTCATCAGCGCGATGGGCAATGCCGCCAGCACCGGCCCGCGCTCGCCGTAAGCGGAAAACGTCAGGGCGACCCCGACAATAGCGAGATTGGAGCGAAATGCAGCCTGCACGAAGATGCCCTGCAAATCGCGCGGGAAGTCGCGCCAGCGCGCGTAGTACCAGCTGAGCGCCAGCATCAACAACGTCGCCAGCACACCGGCCAGCAGATAGCGCGCGCTACTCAGGTGCGAGTAATCGACCTGTGCCGCCCCGGCGAACAGCATCACTGGTAAAAAAATATTGAATGCGAGTTGCGACAGCTTTTCAGTCAGTGCTGGCGGCAGCAGACCCACCCGCTTTAGCACTACACCGACAACAACCCAGCCAAAGGTGGGCAGGGAAACCGCCAGGGCGGCGTAAAAAAGCGCAAGGGCGTCAGACACAGGGGGCATCGTTAAAGTCAGGCGTCAGGCCAACTCCACCAGGGTTTCACCCAGCGCCGACAGCAGGCTGTCGATCTGCGCCGTCTCGATCACAAAAGGCAGGCCCAACTGAATCGTATCCCCGCCATAGCGCACATAAAAACCCTTCTCCCACATGCGCTGCGCCACTTCAAACGGCCGCCTGGCCGGTTCGTCCGGATACGCCTGCAATTGTAACGCTCCGGCGAAACCGTAATTACGGATGTCGCTCACGTGGGGCGAGCCCTTGAGCTGGTGCAGCGCGCCTTCAAAATATGGCGCCATCGTCGCCACACGCTGGGGCAGTTGCTCCCCTTGCAGGATGTCCAGCGCGGCAAGCGCCGCGGCGCAGGCCACCGGATGGCCCGAGTAAGTGTAGCCGTGGGGAAATTCGACCAGGTAGTCGGGACCGCCCTTGTCCATGAAGGTCTGGTAGATGTCGCTCTTCACCACCACGGCGCCCATCGGAATCGCACCGTTGGTCAGCTGCTTGGCCAGGTTCATGATGTCCGGCACCACATCAAACACGGCAGCGGCAGTCATACCCCCGCACCGTCCCAGCCCGGTGATAACCTCATCGAAAATCAGCAGGATGTCGTGAGCGGTGCAGATATCCCGCAGCCGTTGCAGGTAACCGGCAGGCGGAGGAATCACGCCAGCGGAGCCGGCCATGGGCTCGATAATCACCGCGGCGATGGTGGCAGCGTCGTGCAGTTCGATAATATCCTTCAAGCGGTCCGCCAGCTGCCAGCCATTGGCCGGTTGCCCGCGGCTGAAGGCGTTGTCCGCCAGCAGCGTGTGGGGCAAGTGGTCGGCGTCCACACCCTCGCCAAACATCTTGCGATTATTGCTGATCCCCCCTACGGAAATGCCGCCAAAGTTGACCCCGTGATAACCCTTGGCGCGACCGATGAGTTTGGTCTTGCCCGGCCGCCCCTTCTGGCGCCAGTACGCGCGCGCCATTTTTAACGCAGTATCGGCGCAGTCAGAACCGGAGTTGGTGAAAAACACATAGTCCAGCCCGTCCGGCGTCAGGGACTTGATCCTGTTGGCCAACTCGAACGCACCCGGGATGACCGAACTGGAAGGCCGGTGCGTAATCCAGCACCTGCATCTGGGCATGCACTGCTTTCGCAATTTCCCGCCGATTGTGTCCGGCGCCGCAACACCACAGCCCGGACAGGCCATCGAGTATCTTGCGGCCTTTGTCATCGATCAGGTAGACACCATCGGCGGCGACGATCATGCGCGGGTCGCGCTTGAACTGCCGGTTGCCCGTGTAGGGCATCCAGTGGGCTTCCAGTTGCTCGCGAGTAAGCGGTTTGGTCGTCATTGCAGTGTCCCCGGACTATTGAGGTTCATTTTAAGTACAACTGCAGGGATAGTTAAGGGGCTGATCGTGATTCTTTTGCGAGCGCCTGAATTCTACGAAATTGCGCAATTCAAGCGAAGGTCCGGACACGACTGACAGATGCATTGACAAAATCGAGACAACTCATCGACAACCCCGGGTTGAAACCAGAATCAAGCTGTTAATCAGGGTGGCCTTGAACGACAAAGCAATATCGACATTTTATTAATGGACAATATAATAACAATAAGATTCCTTCGTGCTTATCAGGCTAGCTTTAGGCGACCTCTGTTGCCTATGTACCGGGTTGCTCAGGATTTGACGACAAATAGTGTGACGATGCAGGTTACTTATAGACCTTGGGAGTTACACCTACCCAGGGCTGCCACATACAGCCATGAGCATCCAGCAATGTGCCAACTCTCAGCGTGGTAACGGTGAGTCTGCAGCCTTGTAAGCATGCCGCGCCAGTTTCAAAATTCCTTGGAAGATTACATATGAAAAGTCGAGTGAGAGAGGACAGGAATGTCGCCGTACACACCCTGGTTCTGTGCCTGCTGCTTGTTTTGGGGAATACGGCGAGCCAGGCGGCGGAGAGTAACCATCCGAATATCCTGATGATCATGACGGACGATGTTGGCTACTTTAACGTGGGTGCCTATAATCTTGGAATGATGGGCGTGCCAACGCCAAATATTGACCGGCTGGCAAAGGAGGGGATCCTTTTCACGGATCACTACGCGGAGCCGAGTTGCACACCCGGGCGCGCGGCGTTTATAACAGGCCAGAAGCCGATTCGCACTGGTCTGACGACAGTGGGCATGGCGGGTTCGCCAGTCGGTCTGGACAAGCGCGATCCCACGCTGGCCGAAGTTTTGAAACCGCTCGGATATCGGACCGGCCAATTCGGGAAGAACCACCTCGGTGATCGCAATGAGCATCTGCCCACAGTCCATGGCTTCGAAGTTTTCTACGGCAATTTATACCACTTGAATACCGAGGAGGAACCCGAACTCAGCGAATGGCCGCAAGACCCCGGCTTCCAGAAACGCTACCGACCGCGCGGTGTGTTGGATTGCGCAGCCACCGATGTGGATGATCCCACCACCGACGCGCGTTTTGGCCGGGTCGGCAAGCAGACAATCAAGGACACCGGGCCATTGACCCGCAAACGTATGGAGACAGTGGATGATGAATTTCTCGAGCGCAGCATCGACTTCATGAAATCCGCCGTCAAGGATGGAAAGCCGTTCTTTGTATGGTACAACCCTACCCGAATGCATATCTACACGCACCTGCGGGAAGGTCGACGAAACCAGGCCGCTCCCTACACATCCGACTTGGATATCTATGGCAGCGGCATGATGGAACTGGACGATCAGGTCGGCCGGCTGCTGAAGACCCTGGAAGAACTGGGCCTGGAGAAGAATACGATCGTGCTCTTCACGGCCGACAACGGAGCGATGGCTACCTGGTGGCCCGATGCCGGCACCACGCCGTTCCGCGGCGAGAAGGCAACCACGTGGGAGGGCGGCGTGCGCGTCCCGATGTTGGTGCGGTGGCCAGACAGGATTCCGGCCGGGAAAGTCTCCAACGGCATCCAGGACAACACAGATCTTTTCACGACGCTCGCGGCGGCAGCCGGTGTTCCGGATGTGGCCGAGAAGCTCAAGGCCTCCAGCAAGGTCCACATCGACGGGGTGAACAACCTCGCCCACTGGACCGGCGATGCGCCTTCGGCGCGGAATATCGAGTACTACTACAACGAAGCGCAGTTGACGGCGATCCGTATCGGCAACTGGAAGTCCCACATGATGAGCCGCGAAGGGTTCTTCGATTACAACAGACCGGCCGCGCTGCTATTCAACCTCCGCATGGATCCCTTTGAGCAACACGACGGCTGGAAATCCCAGGAGATCGCCATGCGGCTGGGCGTCGCCTGGGGTGGTCAGGTGCAGGACGCGTTAGGCGCGTGGTTCGGCTCGCTTGAAGCATTTCCGCCCCGGCAAAAGGGCGGCACGCTGACCCCCAACCCCTCGCACTATCAGGCTGACCAGAAGGGCAATTCGTCACCGTGAGGTGCAGCCTGATCTCACTCCTGGGCATGGCGAACAAAAGCGATCGACTATGCGCCTTTTGGCGTCGGAGCGATTCGTGACGCAAGGATGCCACGGGGTTGAACGGACTTGACGATACCGGGCAAGTTCTGGGCGAGCGCCCTGACCGCGAGCACCGTGGCGATGCTGCTGCCAGTGGCGGCGCGGGCGGGTGAACAAGGGCACTATTCCCCTGCCTCTTGGTCGCCGCGCGACCTGATTTCCGCGCCCGCGGGCACAAAAGGCATCGCGCCGTACATCTCGTTCTACGCGGCCGATCAGGCGAGCACAGGTAGCGGGGAGATGATCGACGCAAGCAAGGGCATCGACGTGGGCGCGAATTCCTGGATGTTCACTCCCGTGTTGTTCTATGCCTTGCCGGTCACGCTGCTGGGTGCGGACTGGGCGATCACCGTGGTCCCCGCCTACGGCGAAGCGGACGCCAATGCCCGACTTACGGCCATCGAGCAGGACATTACGCTGTTCGACAACAACAACACGGGCTTGGGCGATCTGTACGTGATTCCCGCCAACCTGACCTGGCACCTGAGTCCCACGTGGGCGCTTTCCGCCCAGTACGCGTTCTGGGCTCCCGTCGGAGAGTTCGATCCGGATCGCGCCGACAACGTGGGGCTTGGCTACTGGAGCCAGAATTTCAGGGGAACCGCGTCCTACTTTCCTCGCGGCAATCCCAGCCTGCTGCTTTCCGCCTCCGTTCTGTATGAAATCAATGGCGAGAAAGAGGGCTTCGACTTAAGGCCGGCGCCACACGCGAGCGTTGAACTGGGCACATCGTTGGCGGTTTCGGAGCGTTTCATGTGGGGCGTGATCGCAGGCGGCATCTGGGAAATGGGAAACGCCGCGGGCCGCGATGCGACGGAAGACGGGCGCGATAGCATGCTGAACGCTGGAGCGGAGGCGACCTACTGGTTTGTGCCGGGCAAAGTCGGAACCATGGCACGAATCACGCGGGAATTCAATGTACGCGATCGATTCGAAGGTACAACGTTTACTTTGGGAGCCAACTTCCTGTTCTGAGCGGCTAAAGCCACGCTAGTTCGGACGTGCATTGAGAGCCGCAAGCCACTGGCTCTGGTTGATTGCGACAAAGGAAAAGGGGACAGATTTGTTTTAATGCCTTCCCTTGCCGGTAAGTAAATTTGTTCCAATTTTTGTGTCCCCTTTTTCATGCCGCCCCTATGGCTTTCAACTGGTGGCAAGGACGACAGCAAACTCGGTGGCGAAAGTGCATCGGCTTTATGAGCAAAAGCAAACGGCCCCCGAAGGAGCCGCTGCACTTGATGACTATCTTACCGCCGGGTCAGGTGGACGACAGCGGGGTTGACGGGCCTACGGGGCATTAACGCGCTTGACGCCTCTATGCGCTACACACCACGGTGCCACATGAAGTAGAGGAAACGATGCGGCGGCCGCCCGTCTTTTCATTTATAAAACCAAGCTCCTCCCTCCAGACTGGCATCGCATGCTGCAATTGTAATACGCTACGTTTGGATAACACGCAACATTGGGACCCATGTCAGTGAACACGCCTGTATCTACTACATGGCCTGGCTGATGTCACAGGATAAATCGCCGTCCTGTTGTTGTAGACCGATGGAACTCCATCCCTCTATATCTCGATATGCCCAGGCTTCATAACACGGCGTCGGTCGCCAACCGTCGCGCTCAAAAATTGCATCGAAAACTTCAGTGATAGGCTTCAAAGGTCGATAAAATCAATATAGGGCATGTCGCGACGTCCAGGTTGGAGATACTCAAGTAACTGTTAAAAAGATCGCATAGATCAGCCATCAGATGCCCAAGTCCATCCACTCACATCCCAACCGTTCAGGATAGCGTCGTTTCCACAAACGCCTCCCGGACAAACCGCATTGATGGTATCCCACGATAGGTTCAAAAAGAGATCAGGCTGCGCCCACACCCGGCCCTGAACGGTAACAGTATTCGCAGCCGTGATTGCGCCCGGGTCGCAAACATCACCAATCCCATCACCGTCGGCATCAGCCTGATCCGGGTTATAGACACTACGACAATTGTCTATCGTCATTAACTATCCCATCGCTGTCATCGTCGTTTGTTCTAACAGCGGGCCAGAGCCGGGTATCTCGTCGGTGTAGTCACGAACGGGGGGCAGTCTGGAGAGAGAATCCCGGGTAGGCCGCAGTAGTTCGGGACTCCCGTGAGGAGCCTCTCCAATGAACGTAAAGACCACGGATACGGCGAACGCAGACGTAGCTCGGTCGAATCGCCGAGACACGAGGCATCGAACTCGACGACGTAGGACCCTGCCACGATCGACCGACGCACGGGGCAGACGAAGGTATACATCCCGTCCCGCACCTATAGAGCCCATCGTAAGGGCGGCACAAGGGGTTCGCCGACGAAGAACTCGGGTAAGTCCCGAGCTGTCAGCGTCGGTATCGAGCGCGAACCCGACGTCTTCAAGCTTCGCTGGGTCAATCTCCACCGGGGTGAGCGAGAACGTCACCATGTCACTCCACGAGAGCGTGTAGCTCACGAGATCTGCCCGGGGGTCGTAGTCCGGGAAGTCGCCGACGCGGCGATAAACCACGACATCACCGATCGGGTCGGTGACCGTCACCGACGACGACTCGCAAACATCACCAATCCCATCACCGTCGGCATCAGCCTGATCCGGGTTATACACACCAGGACAATTGTCTACGTCGTTCAATACCCCATCGCTGTCATCATCGTTTGTTCCATTCGGCGTGTCGTCACACACATCACCCTCGCCGTCACCGTCCGTATCAGTTTGGTTGATCATTAGGAATCTGTCAGGCAGTTGTCAGCAGTATTATCTATGCCATCGTCATCCAAATCCGTATCGACAAGCGTCACAATCTCCGCTGTTTCCTTCACCGCCGTCACTTCGCTATTCGCGTCTGTACCTGTTTCAATGTCTAAACGTGTAACAACGCCAGAGTCTTCCCGGCCAAATACCGCGACCCCGTCACCTTCCGAAGCCTCTGCCGATGGCACTGACACCTGCCACAGGCTGTTGTGCAAGGACAATTATCCCTTCCTCAACACCATTGACAAAAAACCTGCGGTTATCATCCGATACAGACGTGTTTGCCAATTCGCGACGCTTTTCTATTTCGTAGAGCTTCCGGCCCTTGGCGGTGATAGCAAATTCCTGGCCGTTTGCATCGGTGATGACAGCGCCATTGATGTTGCCTGCCAAGACAACCAGTTCAGGTTCAGGGGGTGGTGAAATACTGTTGCTGCCGCCACCGCTACCGCCACCACAGGCGGCAACCAGCGTGGTTACGGCAAGAATAGTCAGGATTTTGATTAGTCGTGCGGTCTTCATGATGCAAGTTCCATTTCAGTGTAAGGCGTGAAAAAAAGCTGGATTTCCACAAGCCGCAGGAAATGCAATGTGAGCAGCGTCGATAGTCGATGCTACTTACTAAACAGGATAGAGGCCACACCAGTAATTGTTATAGATATAGGTCAATTTATTGGCGATTCTGCTGGGGTTGGTAAAGTATTCTGACAGTTGGCGAATTTCCCTTCAGAGGTGCGAAGAGACAAAAATCACTCGTCGAAAACTTAACAGTGTACTTCCGCTTTCCTACTCAACAGCGGTCCTTTATGAATCAAAGATGCTACGGTCGCAGAACGCCTACGAAGGGTCTTTAGCTCTCCGCCAAGAATAGGTAAATCCAGCCTGGCACCGACTTCCGTTTCCACCGCGGCGACCTTCAATAATTCAGCGGGAAATCTAATCATTGAGGTCATGATCTGTATCAAATACAAATAACTCCAGCAGGTGAAATATATGGACGAGCGGAATTAGCAAGCCATAAATGGGCCCCGTGTTCATCCATTACAGAGAAGTTTGACTATGAACAGTCCGATGACAAGAGCTGTATCATTTCTAGCACTTGGTGCCTTGCTTATCGCCTGCAGCGATGGGAGTGACAACAACGTTGATCAAGGCCCACCCAATCCCTTCGCTGGGTTCGTTAGTGCCACTTACTCTGATGTTGACAACTGGCTATGCCACCCCTCTCTGTCTGATGCGGATAACGTTTGCGCCGGTAATCTGGACTCTACACGCGTATTTGCTGATGGCTCTACCGAGATTGAAACGCACGTCCGTGAAGCCGATCCAAAGGTGGACTGCTTTTATGTCTACCCCACCTGCAGCGCCGACACCGGTCTCATTTCAGACATGGAGGAGGGTCCCGAAGAAATCTATGCCACGCTCACCCAGGCAGCTCGTTACTCGCGTTTTTGCCGCGTGTTTGCGCCGGTATACCGTCAGGAAACGCTGCGGGGGCTTTGTCCTACGATGGCGGTCAAGCGGCGCGTTGGGAAACGGCCTACGCCGACGTACTGGACAGCTTCAAGCACTATATGGCCAATGACAACCATGGCCGGGGCTTCATCCTGATAGGGCATTCCCAAGGCAGCCTCCTCCTTAAGCGCCTGGTAGCGGAAACCGTTGAGACCGATGAATACCTATTGCAACACATGATCTCCGCACACTTACTCGGTGACCCGGTGCGCACGTCCCAGGGCTCGGACTTAGGGGACTTTCAGCAAGTCCCGGTGTGTCGCACTCCTGATCAGACCGGCTGTGTCGTGAATTACTCCACCTACCGGGTTAACGATCCCGACCTCACGGCGGGGCTCGCCGTTTTAGGCACACCGCTGGATGGTGCATCCGCAATCTGTACCAATCCGGCAGCCCTGTCAGGTGGCAGCGCCGGCCTCAACGCCTATTTCCCTGTCGAGCCCGCCCCGATCATCGGTGCGGCGGTCATCAAGCGCGTTGAGGGGCCTTATGCTGACCCTGAATCCGCGCCGCCGATCACCACCCCTTTCTACACCATGCCGGATTTCATTAGTGGCGAGTGCGTGGTGGACGGCAATGGCATCAGTTACCTGCAGGCCACCGTGCATGCAGACTCGACCGACCCTCGGGCTGACGATTTCAATGGCGAATTCCTCGGTGGAACCGGGTATGGCCTGCATTTGGTGGATATGACACTCCCCATGGGAGATCTGGTGGATCTGGGTGCCGCCGAGGCTAAAGCATGGTTACAGGATCAATAGTCAAATCCGGCACACACAACCTTGCAAGTAGGATGAAGAAATTAGCAGTTATCCTATAACCGAAATGAGGCACAGGTCATTATGCTCGAAAGCCGTTGAGCACCCCTCATACAGACCGCCCAACTCCTGCAGGACCGCCCGTCTCACCAATATGGCATGGAATTCAGCCATGGTTGTTTCCACAGCTCCCGCCGCTGACGCAAGGCCGTCGATGTTCCCTCCATCCATATGGTGGTAAGCCTCAAAAAAACGGCGTTGCCCACCACTTTGCTCTATGCGCTTAACCCCGCCGGCCACATGCACAGCTGGCGGCCACGTACCATGCAGCAGGATCACCGGACTCACGTAGGCCGCCTGATGTTGCTCGGCGCACGCGACCAGCCTGGAGAGCCATCCCGGGGTCACCAGTACATCGTTATCAAGGAACAGTGCGTACCGGGTACGTGCTTCTGCCAGGCCCAGATTGCGCGCTCGGGTAGGCTTGAGGTAGTGGCTGGACGAAATGTATATGCCACCCTGGCCGCGGACTCGGTCTTGCAGTGCGGCTCTGATCCGCCGGGGTGCCCCCCCCTCTGCATAAATGAGCCGGTAAGGGAGGTCCGTATTATCAATCAGCGTGGAAAGGCAACGCAATGCAGGAGAAAAGTTCTGCCTGGGGACGACAATAATCGACACCAAAAATTTCTTGCTGTCCTCATGGGATTCTCTTCCAATATCTGCGTCTGACTCCATAGATGCCTCAATAACATTAGCTAAGGACATTCCTTATAAAAGCATACGCCATTTGACCACTAGTAGGCCTGTTGCGACCTCCAGTCTTTTCAATGTTGCTGCGGTAGAAGGTCCTGTTCCGGCCAATCGGTCACGTCTACCAGTTGAGGTCGACCTGCCAGCTTGGACGCAATGGTGCGCATGGACAGCTGACTTGCCAGATCCCTGGAGATGACTTCCCGCTCCTCCAGTGTCAGGTGCGGTCGCTAGCAGTGTGCGCAGGATCAGAGCCTTCGTCATCCCGCTTTAGTGATGGGATTGCAGCAGCTCAGCGGTAACGATGGATGCAGGTCGATTTAACCTGGTGCTAACGAAGCTAAACTGTTTCCAAGCGAAATAAATCTAATCCCGATAACCGGTGATTGACTTCGCCGCCTGATACGCAAACGTCATGGCCGGGCCCAGAGTAGAACCCGGCCCCGGATAACAAGGCAAGGTCGGCGCGCTGCAGTTGCCGATCGCATAGAGTCCTTCGATCACGTGGCCGTCTTCGTGCAGCACCTGCGCGTCGGCGTTGATGACCATGCCGCCCTGGGTGCCGAAGTCGCCCGGGTCAACCTTCATCGCGTAGTAAGGCGGCTTGTCTATCGGAGCCAGGCAGGGGTTGGGCGTGACGCGGGGATCGCCGTAGTAGCGGTCATAGGCCGACTCGCCGCGATGACAATCCGGGTCGACGCCGGTGCGCGCGTACTCGTTCATCTTGCGCACACTCTCTTCCAGACCAGCGGCGTTGACATTGATCTTGCGCGCCAGTTCGGCAACCGAATCGGCTTTAGCGAAGAAACCTTCCGCTTCATAGCGCTTGGGTACCGCCCAGTCCGGCAGGAACTTGCTGTTGTACAGCGGGCCGACAAAATAGCGGGCGCGAAAGTTGGCGTCGAAGATGTGCCAGGTCGGGTTACAGGGATTCTCGTCCGTGTGTTTGGCAAACGTTTCCTGCTGGAAGGCCATGTAGTTCTGCGATTCGTTACTGAAGCGCTGCCCGGCCGGATTCACCATGATGGAACCGGGGTAGGATTTCTCCATGATGCTCAGGCGGGGAATCTCCTCGCCGGGTACTGAAATGGTATTGCACCACCAGGCCTCGTTGAGGCGATGCATTCTGGCGCCGAGGCGCATGCCTTCGCGGATGGCATCACCGGTATTGTCCTTCGTACCGGCACTCCAGCGATGATCGGTGGGCTTGGGCAAATACTGTTCGCGCATCTCCTGGTTGTGCTCGAAACCGCCCGCCGCCAGCACGACGGCCTTGCGCGCCTCGATACGCAGGGGCTTGCCCTCGCGCATCACCTCGACGCCCAGCACCTTGCCGTCGACATCCACCACCCTGGTCATGGTGGTGTTCAGCCACAGCGGGATATCGCGGTCCTGCATTGAGGCGCGCAAGCGCGCTACTCCGGCGCAGCCTGTGGCCAGACGGCGGGCGAACCTGTCCTTGAAACGCCAGGGAATATCCAGAATATAGTCCACCACGAGTTTCACAGCGGTTTTCCACCAGCCGGGCTGCTGTCCGATCAGCAGGGCGGCCTCAACCTGGGTGAAGCCGATGACACCGGCCAGGTGCATCATGGGGTGAGTGCGCCGCAGGCGCCGCCACTCCTCGCCGAGTTCATCCGCGTTGAACGTCTCCGGCTCCATCGACCGATGCCCGTGCATGGCGCCATCGAGGTTGGTGTAGTAGTCGGGGTAGTGTTCAAGAGTCACATAGCGCATGCGCGTGCGTTCGTGGAGAAAATCCACCATCTTCGGGCCGTTTTCGAGATAGGCGTCCAGCTGGTACTCAGGCACTTCCTCCTCGGTGATGAGCTGGCGCAGGTAGGTCCTGGCCTTCGCGATAGAATCGTCGGCGCCGGCTGCGCTCGCATAGCGGTTACAGGGTATCCATACGCCGCCGCCGGAGATCGAACTGGTGCCGCCGTAGAGGTTGGATTTTTCGATGACCAGCACATCCTTGGTACCCATCTCGTAGCTGCACAGCGCCGCTGTCATGCCGCCGTTGCCGGAGCCGACAATCACCACATCGAAACTGTAATCCCACTGCTGCTGTGAACTCATGCGCCAACCCCCTGAACGATGGCGCCATGGTAGCGCAATCATGCCGCAATACAGCCTCGCGAGGGTCGTAATGAGCGACAGGTTTAAAAAGTTGGTCGTGATGTGTCAGCGTTGCTCCCGGTTGCGGGAAAATATTCCTTGTCAGCCCCTCAGGACGGTCAATACACTGTCCCCACGCTGCATCCAGGCCGACGATAGCAACCCACCGAGAGGAAACCCACATGGCACACGCTCCGCGCAACACCGTCCTTGCAATCATCACACTCGCCGGTCTGGCCCTCTCGCCCCTGGCCATCTCCCATTTCAATGACAAAGAGGTGCCGCAATCATACCGGCAGTCCTGGTTCGCCATGCTGGCCACCAACTTTGGCCCAATGACGGCCATGGTGAAGGGCGATATGCCCTGGCAGGAGATGCAGATGGCAGGCTACGCCGACCAGATGGCGGCACTGATGACCATCGATGTGATGCGCGGCTTCCCGATGGGTCCGACAAGGGCACTACCCGCGCCAAGCCGGAGATCTGGCAGAACAAAGCGGATTTCCAGAAAAAAATGGATGACCTGAAAGTGGCGGTAAACGCGTTACAGGTCGTTGCCGAGCAGGGCACCGACCGCAAGGCGATCGCTGAGCAGGTCGGCGCTACAGGGAAAGCCTGCAAGGCCTGTCACGACGACTACAAGTCGAAAGATTACCTGTATTGAGTTTCCCGGACAGGCGTACCCACATGCAAGGCGAGCGGCAGCGGCAATACCCCACGGCGAATGTCTTGGCCTTTGAGCAAGTGGGGTATTGCCGCTGCCGCTCGCCGATACGCGTCAGGGTTTACCGCTTCGGGGACTCTAGCAGTGTGGACCCAAACCCCTCGCCATGCTGCCGGGTATCCGCATCGAGAATTTCCCAGGCTGCCATCGAATTCACGTGGATATGCTGTTTCAAGCGGATGCCGGGGTCTGAGTCCAGCAGGCCGACGGGCACCCAGTACACTTTGTGGTCAGGCAAAAATTGCGGGAGTATCGATCCGCAATCGGGGCAGAAGCGGCGTGTGAAACCGCTGGCGCTCTGGTACTGCCGTATGCCCTCGCTGCCCTGCAGCCAGGAAAAGGCATCCTCGCTGGCCAGGGCGGCCGCGCTGGACGCGCCCCCGAAGGCCTTTCTGCACTTGGAACAGTGGCACTTGAAGATGGCCGAGCTGAATTCCCCGACCGCAAACCGCACCGCGCCACACAGGCAACCACCTGTCGTCATCGCTTCTCTCCTGCGTCGTCACAAGAACATTGTAGCTATTTATATAGTATATATATCAATCAGTTATGGAATATAGTTAAAGTAACTGATGGCAGGCTTGCAACGCCGGTGCGAGCGTATCGCGCCTCGTCACCAGGTCAATAGCGTCGGCTGGGGCGCCTGGGCCAGACCCCACCACAGTGCCAGGGCAACAAGCACCACGATAAGCGCGGCTCGCCACGCAGGCACCGGCGCCTCCCTGCCCTCGCGCCCCTCTGCACTGCCGCGCAGCATGGCCTGCAGCAATTTCTCCCGCAGTCGCAACTGGTGATAAAGCACCGCCAGAATATGCAGGCTGATGAGCGCCAGCAGGCCGTTGAAGGCCATCTCATGCACCACGCCCATGGCGTCGCGAAACGCGTCGCTCCCCCAATAGTACAAGGGGCCCCTGAAACAGCACATCATCGCTGTTGAACAGGCCACTGCCGGCCTGCAGCAACAGCAGCGTTAACAGTAGCAGGACGGACCAGCCGCCCAGCGGGTTGTGGCCGGCGCTCGCTGCGGGCCTGCCCTTGAGGTACTCCCTAAGCCGGGCAGGCCCGACCAGGAAATCTGAAAAGCGCGCATGGCGGCTGCCGATAAATCCCCAGACAATGCGGCTCACCACTAGTACGATGATGGTATAACCTGACCACTCATGGACAGTGTAGTACTCCATCTCGGCGCTCCACCAGGACAATGCAACGCAGCCAACGAGCAGCCAGTGAAACAGGCGGGTGGGAACATCCCACAAAGGCTGGCGGGTTGATGCATAGCTGTCTAAACCTGTGCGGGCGGAATCAGCGGTGGGTATGCGGGATCGACGTCACGATACTGGTAGCGCCAACACGCGCCGCGCAGCACTGCACGATGGCGCGCGCCAGAGATGGAACCATCGGTACTCTCATACCCGGCGTCACCGCGAAACATCACCATGGGCTGCTCACCGTCACTGGCAAATACCGGAAACACTTCCGGCACCGGAGAATGCCGCTCTACCGCCACCATCTGCGCGACGCTGTCATAGCGGGCAAGGCTGAGCAGTGTGACATAGGTCGGTGGCAGCATGCCCAGCGCGCCCGCCTCATGTTCGGTAATTGCCTCGCGCACGCCGAGCCAGCGTGACGCGTGTATTTCGCTCCCGTCAATCACCACCTCGATATCAGCGGCGAGCGGCGCCGCGTAGATCCACGTCGAAAATCGCCGCGGCTCGCCCAGCGGCGTGGTCCAGTGGCTGAGCAACACCATATCCTCAAGGTGCGGGGACAAGCCGGATTCCTCCCGGGCTTCCCGCGCGGCGGCGATACGCGAGGCAAGAATGACATCGCCGGCAGCGGCGGCAAGGTCCTGCAGCGTCCAGGGCGCCACCGGGAAATACCCAGGCGCCACCGGCGAACATCAGGGCCTTGTTGCGCTTCAGCAGCAGTGTTTCCAGGCCATTGGGCGTGTCGCGCAACAACACCACGGTACTGGCAGGGCGTGCTTGGGCAATATCAGACATGGTTCGTTCCAGCCTATGGCAATGCTGCAGGCGACGGCACTAATCGCGTGGCGCAAGCTGGGCGAGAAATTTTGCCGCCATACCCAGATCGAAGCCCCGCTGACCGGCTACCCTGATGGCGTCCTCGCGCACGGATGCATCGCAGCCAGCCACCCACAGGTTTGCGCAGCGTGTGCCGGTGCGGCAAAAAGCGAACACCGGGCGCGCCGGGTCATCCAGCAAATCACTCATGGCGTCGAAATCCGGGCCGGGGAAACTCGTCGCCGTCACGGGCATGTGATGGTATTCCAGACCAGCCGCCTGTGCTGCGGCGGCAATCGCTGCGCCGCTGGGCTGTGCGCCCTCCTCGCCATCCGGGCGATTATTGATCAACACCTTGTAACCCGCCGCCGCAATCTCTGCGACATCCTGCGGGGTAATCTGCCCCGACACCGCCAGGCTTTCAGTCAGCTTTACACTATTCATGCTTACTCCGTTTGCCGGGATTGTTTATACCAGAGCCACCCTGCGCAGTTCAATTGTATACGCGCCTGGGCGCCGACCTGCATTGCCCGCGCCATCCCGTGTGCAGCGGAACGTGAGCTCCCGCATGCTCCTGCGCGCTACTCGCCGCGAAACTCCGGCTGCCGCTTCTCCTTGAAGGCCCGCGGACCCTCCCTGGCATCCTTGCTCATCATCACCCTGCCCGCCTGCTCCATCTCGAACCTGAAAGCATCGGCCCAGGGCAGTGTATGGGTTTCCAGCGCCGTCCGCTTGATGGCTTGCAAGGCCAGGGGCGCCTGGCGGCAGACATTCTGCGCGTAGTGTTCGGCGCGGGACTGCAGTTCACCGAGCGGCACGACTTCCGAGATCAAGCCCATCGCCAGGGCTTCCGGCGCACTGATCGGCTCACCGCCGAGCAGGATCTTCATGGCGTGGGCCCAGGGCAATTGCCGGGCCAGTCGCACCATCGAGCCGGCGCCCGGAACCACACCCACTTTCGGCTCCGGCAGAGCAAAGACCGCGTGGTCGGCCGCGATGCGGATATCGGTGGCCTGCAACAGTTCGGTACCACCGCCCAGCGCCCGCCCGTTGATGGCCGCGATGACCGGCTTGTACAATGGCTCGGTCTTGAGCATGATTTTGTCCACAATCAGGGGGTCGGCAAGGAGGCGCTGTTCTGCCGGGGTCTGCGCTTCTCTCGCGCCCGTCCACAGGGGAATGACCTGGGACAGGTCACCGCCGCAACAGAAATCCTCCACCCCGGCAGCAGTCAGGACCACCACACGCACCGCATCGTCGCGTCGCACGTCCTCCCAGGCGTCCGCCAGTTCCACGAACATATCCCCGTTGATCATATTTTTGGCCGCGGGCCGATTGAGTGTGATCCAGGCCTGCTGACCGCGCTTCTCAAACAGGATAGTGCTCATTCTTTGACTCCCATCAGGTGGATCCGCAACGCCCCGGCTTAAGCCACGCGCTGCCCTGGCAGTATCTTACCTAACCGCCAAAATATTGACTCGCGTCATGTTTCGATAGACCCTATCAGACCACAATAACAACCGTAGTTACATAATGATAAATTCAGGCTTGATCAGCATGTTACTGAAAAATCAATCTGCCAGATTACTGGTGCTACTGTCCCTGCTATCTGCATTGACCGCGCAGGTCGAGGCACAGGAGGCCGCGCCGATCATGCCACTGGCCTCCAAAGCCCTGCTACTGGATATCTCCCCCGCCGGTAAACGCCTGGTCGCGGCTGGCGAGCACGGCATTGTGCTGTACTCCGACGATAACGGCAGCCACTGGCAGCAGGCTGTAGTGCCCACCACCCGGATGCTGACAGGCATTCACTTTGTGGACGGCCGGCACGGCTGGGCCGTGGGCCACGATGGACTGATCCTGGCCAGCGATGACGGCGGCGAGAACTGGCGTATCCAGCGCGATGGCCTGGCGGTGCAGCACCAGACCAGTCTCGAGGTGCGCGAAACGGCACACCGCCGCGTTGAGGAACTGGAACAGCGCCTTGCAACCGCAGGCGAGGAAGCAAAAGAGCAGCTTGAAATCGATCTCGAGGATGCGCGCACCGACCTGGAGGATGCGGATCTGACGCTGAAGGAAGCGGTATTTACCTCCCCCTTTATGGATGTGTGGTTCCAGGACGCCAATCGAGGCTGGGCCGCAGGCGCCTTCGGCACCCTGGTTGCCACTGAGGACGGCGGACAGCACTGGGTCAACCAGGACAGCAAACTGGACAATCCCGATCAGTTCCACCTCAACGCCATCACCGGGGACGGCAAGGGACGGGTCTTTATCGCCGGCGAGGGCGGGGTCATGTTCCGCTCCATGGATAGCGGCCGCAGCTGGGAGTCACTGCAGCCGTTTTATGACGGCAGCTGGTTCGGCGCCGTGTACAACGCACAGCATGACACCCTGCTGGTATTCGGTCTGCGCGGCAATCTGTACCGCTCCACCGACTTCGGCACCCGCTGGGAGCCTGTCCTTGCTGACAACAGCAATACGCTCGCCGGCGGCAACTCTTCCGCAGAAGGTGGCATCGTGCTGGCGGGCGGCGACGGCACTGTACTGCTCAGTACTGACGGCGGGCAGACATTCCAGAAAAACGTCATGAAGGATCATCTCAGCCTGAGTTCCGGCATTGGCCGCGACAGGAAATGTGATATTGGTCGGACAGGGCGGAGTCAAGGTCGGCAAGGACGGATTCGAAAATGAATAATCCAGCCAGCCAGAACGACGAGCAACTTCACACCTACCAATACGGTAAGGAAGAGCGCTTTCTGGAGCGACTGATATTCTCGTACAGACCGGTGCTGCTGATTGTATTTCTGCTGGCGACGGTGTTTTTCGCCTGGCAGGTGACAAAGCTGAGACCGGATGCCAGTTTCGAAAAAATGATCCCCATGGAGCATCCGTTTATACAGGCGTTCATGAAGCACATGTCCGATCTGGGCGCTGCCGGAACCACCATACAGGTCGCAGTGGAAAACACCTCGGGCGACATTTTCGACCCGCGAGTACCTGGACCTGCTGCAAAAAATCAACGACGAGGTTTTCTACCTGCCGGGAGTCGACCGCAACAGGATGCGCTCACTGTGGACACCGAATGTGCGCTGGATAGAGGTGACCGAAAAAGGCTTCGAAGGCGACAAGGTCATCGACTCCCATTACGACGGCTCCGAAAAGGCCATGCAGAAACTGCGCCAGAATGTCCAGCGTTCCGGCGAGGTGGGCCGACTGGTAGCGGATGACTACCGCTCCAGTATCGTGCAGGCGCCGCTGATCGATATGGACCCGACATCCGGCAAACCGCTGGACTACTGGGCGTTGTCAAAAGCGCTGGAACGGGACGTCCGCGAGAAGTACGAGAAACTGTCCGTCGACAGCAGCGGGCAACCCACCATCAGAATTCACATTATCGGCTTCGCGAAAATGATCGGCGACCTGCTTGACGGGATTACCGCTATTTTCCTGTTCGCCGTCATCACCCTGGTGATCAGCTCCGTGCTGCTGTTCCTGTATACCCGCAGCCTGCGCGGCACACTGTCGCCGCTGGTGTGCTCGATCATCGCCGTAATCTGGCAACTGGGCCTGCTCAAAACGATGGGTTACGGCCTCAATGCCTACTCCATTCTGATTCCCTTCCTGATTTTCGCCATCGGTCTCAGTCACGGTGTGCAGATCGTAAACGCCATACTCGGTGAAAGCATCGCTGGCAACGACAGGCTGACCAGCGCGAGGCTTGCGTTTCGCGCCCTGTACGTACCGGGCATGACGGCACTCATCACCGATGCCATCGGCTTTATCACCATGGTGATGATTCCCATCCAGGTCATCAAGGATCTCGGTATCGCTGCTGGCGTCGGGGTCGGCGTTGTGGTGCTCACCAACCTGGTCCTGCTGCCCGTCATGATGTCCTATTTGGGCATTACCAAAAAAACACTGAGTTACCACAGAAAAAACGAGGGAAGATTCCGCCCGCGGCACCGCGTGGCGACTGCTCTCACATTTTGCCACCGCCCGTGTCGCGCGGGTATCGATCGCCATTGCCGTTATCGGTTTCGCCATTGGCATCTACGGCAGGCAGAACCTGCAAATCGGCGACCTGGATCCCGGCGCGCCGGAGTTACACACTGATTCGCGCTACAACCTTGACAATAAGTATATTACCGACAATTACGCCACCAGTTCCGACATTCTCGTTGTCATGGTCGAGACAGCGGAGGAGCAGTGCGCGCAGTACAAGAACCTGGAGCTCGTTGATCGTTTTATCTGGCACATGCAGAACGTGCGCGGCGTGAGTTCTGCCATTGGCGCATCGGAGATCTCCAAGCTCGTCGCCGCTGGCTACAACGAGGGCAACCTCAAATGGGCCACTATCAGCCGCGACCAGCGGCTTCTCGGCTCTACGTTTGACCCGATGCCCGGCGCCCTGATGAATACCCGCTGCAGCCTGTTGCCAGTCGCCCTGTTCCTCAGTGACCACAAGGCGGAAACACTGCAGCGGGTGGTCGATGCCGCACGAGGAATTCTCCGCGCAGAACAAGCAGGACGGTATTCACTTTGCCCTGGCGGCGGGTAACGCGGGAATCGAGGCGGCCACCAACCAGGAGATCGCCGTTGCGCAGACGCGCATGCTGGTGCTGATCTACGGTGTAGTGGGCGCACTGGTATTCCTCAGTTTTGCGTCGTGGCGCGCCGTGGTCTGCATCATGGTGCCGCTCGCACTGACCTCGTTCCTGGCCGAGGCCCTGATGGCCTGGCTGGGTATCGGCGTGAAAGTGGCGACGCTTCCCGTCATCGCCCTGGGCGTGGGGGTGGGTGTGGACTACGGCATTTACATCTACAGCAAAATGGCGTCCTTCCTGCGCAACGGCATGTCGGTCCAGGAAGCGTATTACAACACCCTCATCACCACTGGAGAAGCCGTCAGCCTGACCGCTACCATGCTGGCGGTGGGCGTAGGCACCTGGATCTGGTCACCGATCAAGTTTCAGGCGGACATGGGATTACTGCTGACCTTTATGTTTGTGTGGAACATGGTGGGAGCCATATGGCTGCTGCCGGCGCTGGCCCACTATCTGATCAAGCCCGGGAAAGCGGACATGGCTCCAGAACCTGGGGCGAAGATCATTCCTGCGGCATGACACGCCACAGACTTCAATAACATCAATTACTGACAAGCAGGTAGGGAGCACTATGGATCAGCAAGGTAAATGGCACCATAAAGCACTCGCGCATGCTGTGGCCGGGGCGGCACTTGCTGCCAGTGCTACAGCAGCTCAGGCCATGTCGTTCGCGTTTGGTGACGACAGCGAGTGGAATCTCGACTGGGATACCAATATTGCGTATACCGCGCAATTGCGGGTAGCCAAACCGGACATCGACCAGTTTCGGTACGAGGATACCGGCAACCTGGAGGCTGACAGCCGGGCTTATGCCGTGCTGATTAATGCCAATGACGGCGACAACAATTTCAAGCGCGGCAGCCTGACGCAGAACAAGGCGTCCTTTGTGACGGAGATGGATCTCAAATGGCTCGACTACGGCGCTGTTCGCCCGCGCGCGCGGCTACTATGACGACGTGTACGACCAGAACACCCAACAGAGTGAGGAAGCCTACCTCACCTACAATAACAGCAAGGAGTTTCCCAACGGCGATGCTGACTTCAGGGAGTTTCCCCCGGGCACCGTCGATGAGCACCGCGACCGTCTCGAAATGCTGGATTATTTCCTGTATGCCAGCGGCGAGCTTCCGGGCGAGCACCAATTCAATGTCAGGCTTGGCAGCCAGGTGATCAACTGGGGTGAAGCGACCTTTACCGCCGGGATCAACGGCCTGCAGAATCGCGCTGATCTTATTGCCCGCAACACACCGGGAGTGGAGGTCAAGGAAATTCTGTTGCCGACGGGCGCCCTGTACGGCCAGGTCGACCTGATGCCCGGCGTCACTTTTGAAGCCTATTACCAGTATGAGTGGCGAAAAACCGAACTGAACGGCGTTGGCAGCTATTTCAGCGACCGCGATTTCCTCGGGCCAGGTGCCGCGAACTTCCTGATTCCAATCGGCCCGCGTAGTCTTACCCCCATTCCGAGAACTGCCGATGAAGCCGCTTCCGACACCGGTCAGTGGGGTTCCGCCCTGCACTGGATCACTTCGGGGGGTACGGATCTTGGCCTTTACTACATCAATGCACACAGTAAGGCACCCGCCTATCAGCTCAATTTTCCGGAGGGTGAATTGCTTCCCGAGTCCTACACCATCAGATACTTCGAGGACATCCAGGGCTACGCCGCCAGTTTCACCACCGTGCTCGGCAGCACCAATGTGCAAGGTGAAGCCTCCTACAAGACCGGCGTACCTGTCGTTCTTAATAACGGTGACCCGGTGGAAGGTGACCTGGCCTCTTACCAGCTCGGCGGCTCCTATGTACTTGAGCCGACCAAACTGTGGGACGACGCGAGCTTTGTATTCGAACTGGCCGGCGCCTACATAACGTCAGAGGACAGTGCAGAACTGGCTTACGACGATCACGGCACCGTGGTAAACATGCGCCTGGAGCTATCCTATATTAACGTGGCGGAGGGCCTTGACCTGAAAGTCCCCATCTTTTTACGACGCGGCCTGGATGGCAATATTCTGGAAAGCGAGATGGTGGAAGACTCGTCCGCCGTCAACATCACTTTCCAGTTCGTCTATTTGAATAACTTCACCACATCGTTTGGCTATACCAACTTTTTTGATGGAGGTGAAAATACCTATATCAACGACCGCGATAATGTGTCGGTCAATTTTGCTTACAGTTTCTGAAACAACCTAGAGGATGCAAAAAATGCGTATCACCAAGAGCACCGCGATAGCCCTGGTACTGTCGCTGTTGTCCACCGGCGCGATGGCCAAGATGTCGGCGGAAGAGATCGCGCGCCTGGGCAAGGACCTCACCCCGATGGGGGCGATCAAGGCAGGATCCGATGACGGGCTTATCCCCGCGTGGACTGGCAGCGTGGTCGGTTTGCCGAAAGGCTTGAAGTGGGATGGTCCCGGTACACCCTACCCCGACCCCTGGCCGGATGAAAAGCCCCTCTTTGTCATCACCAAGGACAATATGGAGCAATACAAGTCGCGCCTGAGCCCGGGCCAGATAGCCATGTTCAAGGCCTATCCCGACACTTTCCGTATGCCGGTTTACCCGGGTCACCGGGAGTTCGCCTATTACCAGCATTATTATGACAAGGTGCGTTACAACGCTGAACACGCAGAGTTGTCCAGCGACAGTGAGGGCATCACCGGTTTTATCGGCTCCCCGGCCTTCCCCGTGCCCACCACCGGCCCGGAGGTGGTATGGCTGGCGCGCACCAACGACCCATTCCTGACCATAGAAGGTGAATACAGCGACATCGCGACATTCCCCAACGACACCCAATCCCTGCGCCGATCCACATTCGTGCAGGAAGCGCCTTACGCCAATCGCAACAATCCGATCACCGCAGACTACGAGTATCCCAAACTGGGCATGGTTGCCGGCTATATCATGACCAATTGCACAGAGCCCGCCCGTGACAAGGGCCTGGTAACTTCCGTCATCGAGCCATTCGACTACCAGGCGAGTGCCCGGGAAGTGTGGCGCTACCTGCCGGGCTCACGGCGCGTGCGGCGCGCGCCGACCGTGGGCTTTGACACCCCGGATGGACCGGGGGGGCTTAAAACGGTGGACGAAACACAGGGATTCAACGGCTCAATGGAGCGCTTCGACTGGAAACTTATCGGCAGGCAGGAGATGTTCATTCCCTATCACAACTACAAATTCGACGATCCGAAAGTGAGCTACAAGGAGCTGCTGCCCAAATTCCACGCCAACCCGGATTACATGCGCTATGAACTGAAACGCGTGTGGGTGGCGGAAGGGACACTGAAAGAAGGCCAGCGTCACATCTACGCAAAACGCCGTCTCTATGTGGACGAGGACACGGGGATTGCCTCCGTCACTGAAAACTACGATGGCCGCGGCGAGTTGTGGAAAGTCGTGTTCAACAACAACATCTACGATTACCACGGCGAGGCGTACATTCGACGTGTACAGATGTACCACGACCTGGTCGCCGGCGCGTACATCGCTGAGCGCCTGATCAACGACGGCACGCCAATGCTGTACGATATCAACCCGGTGAAAGGATCAGCCTACTTTTCTCCCAGCAACGTCCGCAAGCTCGGCAAGCGCTAGCAAGCACTGCAGCAAAAAAGCCCGGGGACTCCGGGCTTTTTTTTGTCTACATAATTCGGGCGGGCAGGAACGCCTGGGACGCAGGTCTTTCAGGTGCCAAGTGCCGTGACACCGTCCCACAGCAATTTTGCTCCCACCAGCACCAGGCAAAAACTGGTCACCGAATAATAGAACGAGGGTGTTGATCGTCGCACCAGGAAGTGGCCCAGTTTCACGCCCAGCGGCGCAAGGGGTACCAGCACCAGTGAGTACAACAGATTGTCGGCAGTGAACTGGTCCAGCGCATAGTAAGGCACCAGCTTTACCAGGTTGACGACCGCGAAAAAAATGCCCGCGGTGCCGGCGAACAGCAGGGGCGACAACTGCTTGGGCATCAGGTACATGGTGAAGGGCGGACCACCGGCGTGTATGCTGAAACTGGTAAAACCCGCCAGGGCACCGAACACTCCGCCACTGACGCGATGGTGCTCCTTACTGGCGAATGACTTAAGGCCGAACAGGCTTTGCATGCCAAACAGCAGTGACAGCAGCCCGATAAGAATCCGCATGTAGTGCTCGTTCATAACCTCTGCGGACAGATAGCCAATAACAATGCCTACTATGGCTCCTGGCAGCAACAGGTACAGGGCCTGTCTATCGAAGACACCCCAGTAGGCTTTCACCACCAGTGCATCCATCACCACGAGAATGGGCAGGAGAATGGCGGCGGCCTGGGTCGGCGGCATCATCAGGGCCATCATGGGCACTGATACAATTGAAATGGCGCCGCCAAAACCACCCTTGGATATGCCGTATAACAGCACCGCCGGAACTGCGACCAGGTAGAACCACGGGTCAGTAAGCAAGGGCCGTCTCAGGCAACAAGGTCGAATTCCTTACGCAGCACATCGATGATTTCCGCTTTGGGATTATCCGCCACCTGCAGGGTGCCACCGATGATTTTTTCCGCAATTCCAACATAGGTGCGCGAGACCGCCATCAGCATCTCGATGGGCAGGGCATTGTCGCGGGCCAGCGCCTGGCGTTCCGGCATGCGACCCTTGTTGAGCAGAATGTCAGGATCCGGAAAGTGCTGCAGCAGAAGCTGGCGGAAATCCTCCTTGGAATTTTCCACTACCCTGCCCGCGCGCAGCGCCGCGCCGTCCCAGATTCTGGAGGAGTCAGGCGTGCCCACCTCGTCCATATAGATCAGCTTGTCGTTTCCAGCCTTGTCGGTGACGTACCCAAATTCAAATTTGGTATCCACAAAGACCTGGTCCAGTCGGGCCAATTCGGTGCTGATCACGCCAAAGCCCTCGCGCAGCAGCCGCTCATAGCGCGCGATATCGGCGACACTGAGAAAATGAAAGGCCGCGAAGTTTTTCTCAATGTCGGTGCGCGTGATATTGACATCATCCACGGCGGGAACACCCGGAATACCCTCAAGAATACCTTTACTGGACGGGGTGATCAGTAACTCCGGCAGGCGCTGGTCGCGGTGCAGCCCATCAGGAATGGTGATGCCGCAAAACTCCCGTTCGCCCTTCTCATAGGCGCGCCACATGGAGCCGGTAATATACTGCCGGGCGATGGCCTCGATCATCACCGGCCTGGCCTTCTGCACGATCCACACCAGCGGATGGGGAATCTCCAGGATATGGCTGTCTGCCAGACCCCTCTCCCGGAACAGCCGGAACCAGTGATTGGAAATGGCATTGAGTGCCGCGCCCTTGCCGGGCACACCGCGCATACCGCCCTCGGCGTGCCAGATGCAGTCGAAGGCGGAAATTCTGTCGGAGATAACCATAATGGCCAGCGGCGCATCCGGCGCCACATCATAGCCGCGCTCTGACACCAGGCGAGCACTGTCTGCGGCAGTCAGCCAGTAGACCGAGCGGACCTTGCCGCTGTGCACCGGCGCGTCGGTACGAATGGGTAAATCGTCGTTAACGGCCAAAACCTTGTCAGCAAGACTCATAGTACTTGTCCTGTATCGATGTAATTCGGGCAACCCGGAGTGTCAGGGCAGCGTAATGCGGCGCGAAAAAGACAGTGATTCTAGCAGAGGAAAAGCTCCCGGGCACACCATTGGCGTATCGAATTACAGGTATGCAATGACATACGGAATAAAAATGATCAGGCCAACCAGGACCGCGCCGATAGCGCTCAGCAGCACTGCACCGGCGGCCACATCTTTTGATTTTTTGACCAGAGGATGAAATTCGGGCGATGCCACATCACACAGAAACTCAAACGCAGTATTGAGCCCTTCCGCTACCCACACCGTGGTTATGACCAGAACCAGGAGACACCACTGGGTTGCCGATACACCCAATACAGCGCCTGCAACAATGACACAAACGGTGGCCGCCAGGTGTATCCAGGCATTGTGCTGGCTTTTAAGCATTTCAATAATGCCGCGCAGCGCATGGCTGCCACTGCGTATTCTCCCGCTAAAGGAAAAGGTATCGTGGGTGTTGTTCATGGCATTACCTTGAAGCGCTAATTAGCTTTACCTGACCAGAGTAGCGCAGTTGTTCCCGCGCTTACAATCTGTGGCATCCGCCCTTTATAATGGCCCGCCTGGGCGGTACTGAACATCATGATGCAAGAGGATACGACTGCATGAGCGACACCCCGCAAACTCCCTACCAGATTCTGGGCGAGGATGGCATTCGACGTCTGACCAATACCTTTTACGATATTATGGACTCCCTGCCAGAGGCTGCGGGCTTGCGCGCCATGCACGCCAGGGACCTCGCCCCGATGAAGGAAAAACTGGCCGAATATCTCACTGGCTGGATGGGCGGCCCCCCGCTGTACGCCGACAAGTACGGTACCGTCTGCATGACCACACCCCACGAGCCCTATCACATCGGACCCGCCGAGCGCGACCAGTGGTTACTGTGCATGGACAAGGCGCTCGAGCAGACCGGCGCCAGCAAGGAGCTGGTGGATATGCTGAAGATCCCGCTGTTTCGGATCGCCGACGCCATCCGTAACAAGCAGGGCCCCAGCAGTGCTGCCACCAATCCCGATATCATTGTCACCGGCTGATAACGCAACAGGGTCCCGATCGGCGCCTGTGGTGCCGCCGGATCACTGGCCTGTCCGATTATGCCGCCATGACAGGCAGGGCTGGAGGTTACGTGGAGCGCCCCTGCAGTTGTAACAGGCCAAGGCGCAGGCTGTTGCCCCAGGCGCGAAAGAGCTTGCTGAACGCAGGATCGTCAGCCTGCACCTGGTTAAACGCCCAGATATCGTCGCTGGAGCGGGTATCCACCACGCGTAACATCACGGCACCGCTGGCCGCATTCACCAGTGCAATACTGACCGTGATTGCACCGCCCCGATTGGTGCTCGCAGCGGCGCTTGCGCGGGTCACATTGGGATGGATGGCGACCACCGCGGTATCAACCACTATCTGGGCCTCTTCCGGGCTACCCACTATATAGAAGGCCGACTCGTAACCGAGCGCGACCGCCAGTGCATCGGCTATCGACTTCTGCAGGATCTTGTCTTCGGCATCGTCTACCCACCACTCGATGTCAGCGGAGGTGCCCTCAGGCTGAATAACCTGCATATTGGCAAGGTTCGCCGGGGCAATGTAGACATTGCGAAAATCACTGCTGCCTGCAGAGGCTGCACTATTTATATAGATAGCGTCGGCCTGCACACTCTCGCCCGGTGCAACAGCAGGCGCTTTGCGCGCAGGAGCCGCAGAAGTCCATGCATCAAGCTGGGCGCAGCCGCCGAGCATCACCAGCAATGCCAACAGTGCCGTCGGGGGTTTAATCCACATGTAGGTTTTCCTTCATCCGGTTGCTATCACAGGCAGGCGAACAGTACTGCGGCGGGCCTGCTCGAAGAAGGCGAAAGTATACCGCAAAATGACCTGTCGGCTAGCGCACAGCGCGCCTCGCATACGACGCTCTGCACCATTGGGATGCAGGAACGAATGGGCTACAATCGCGCTTCGTTTCGCCTCAGAGTCGCGTCCATGCGCACCAGTTTTGTAGGCTTTCCTGTTTGCCTTGCGCTAGGGTCGTTGCTTGCCACGGCCCTCCTCGCCCATGGCGAGGAGGTCGAGGAAAACGTGCTGATCACCGCCAGCCGGGTGCAGGAGGACGCCCTGCAGATGCCACTCGCCTGGACCGCGATCAATAGCGCCACGCTGGCACTGGTAAGCCCCGTGCATATCAACGAGATCATGCAGCGCGTACCCGGCGCCTGGGTGAGTCGCGGTAACGGGCAGGAGAGCATCATCGCCTTGCGCTCGCCGGTATTGACCGGCACTGGCAGCTGCGGTTCATTCTTTTCCGCAGCGGACGGCATCAGCCTGCGCGCGCCCGGATTTTGCAACGTCAACCAGCTGTTTGACGCCAACTTCGAACAGGCCGGCCGCATCGAGGTTATCAGGGGTCCGGCCACCGCGCTCTACGGCTCCAACGCCATGCACGGTGTCATCAACGTCGTCAGTGCCGCGCCTACCGCACAGTTGGACCACAGCCTGGCGGTCGAAGCAGGACCTTATGACTACTACCGCACGAAGTACCGCTACAGTGACACGGTTGGCAAGCACGGTATCAGTCTCAGTGCCAATGCGACGAGCGACGGTGGCTACAAGGACGACTCCGGCTACGAGCAGCAAAAGGCCATCCTGCGCGACGATTACAGTGGCCAGGACTGGAATATTCGCACGGTACTGGATACGGCCAATCTCAAGCAGGACACCGCAGGCTACATTGAGGGCTTTGACGGCTATAAGGACAGCGATCTGAAGAAGAGCAACCCCAATCCGGATGCCTACAGGGACGCCTGGTCAGTGCGCCTGTACAGCGCCGCCAGCCTGGCATTGAATGATAGCAATACACTCACCCTCACCCCCTACCTGCGCGACAACGAGATGGACTTCCTGCAACACTTTCTGGCGTGGCAGCCGGTGGAAGAAAACGCGCACGACAGCCTGGGACTGCGCACCACGGTCCACACCGATAGCGGCGCGCTGCGCTGGGTGAACGGTATAGACATGGAGTACACCGACGGCACGCTTAAGGAAACACAGGACGCGGATTACAGCCCCGACATTCCGGCAGGCGTGCACTATGATTACCAGGTGGATGCCACGGTCGCAGCAATCTACAGCCAGCTAAGGATCCAGAATGACTCGCCCTGGGAGTTCGACGGCGGCGTGCGCCTTGAGTACACCAACTACGACTACAACAACCGGACCGGGGACGGTGCGCCCTGTGCTGTGGAAGCCACCAGCTGTCGCTTCTACCGACCGGCGGACCGCGAGGATGACTTCACCGACTGGTCATTGAATACCGGCGTCAGTTACAGCCTTACCCCGGACCATATCGCCTACCTGCGCGTCGCGCGCGGTTTTCGCGCGCCGGACACCGCCGAATTGTACCGCCTGCAAGCCGGACAGGAGAGCGCCAACCTGGACTCGGAAAAAATCGACAACTCGGAATTGGGACTGCGCGGCAGCTGGCAGGGCGCGCTGCGCTACGACGTCGCGCTGTATTACATGCACAAGGATGATGTTATCTTCCAGGACGCCAACAGGTACAACGTCAGCGGCGCCCAGACCCGCCACTACGGCGCCGAAATGAGCGTGGACTATATGCTCAGCGACAACTGGTCCGTGGGTATGGATGCCAATATCGCCAGCCACACCTATGACAATCACGTGGAACTGCTAGGCACTAAAGGTGATATCAAGGGCAATACTATCGACACCGCGCCCACCAGCTTTGGCAGCGCGCGTTTGGGCTGGGATTTTTCCGCACTCGCCCGACGCAACAGCCGCGCCGAACTGGAGTGGGTTTACATGGATTCCTACTATCTGGAGCCGGAAAACGCACACGAATACCATGGCCACTCGCTGCTCAACCTGCGCATCACCAGTGACCTGGCACCGCGCTGGTCAGGCGGGCTGCGCCTGACCAACCTGCTCGATGAAGAGTATGCCGAGAGAGCGGACTTCGGATTTGGTGAATATCGCTACTTCGTGGGCCAGCCCCGCGGTGCCTACCTGGAAATCCGTTACCAGTTCGGCGATGTATAGCACACGCGGCAACGATGCAGTGGCGTCGACTATGCGCTCCTCCAAGGTGCGTCGGCGCACCAGAACGAATCATCGCGCAGGCACCTGATCCTCATAAACCTCGCTTAATTCACAAATAGTTCCATGATTTGTAACTAATTGGACACCGTGATGTCCGACTATCACCTCTGGCAGGATTTTTGCTTCGCCATTCACAGATAACATTGCCAAGCGGGTACCACGGCGCAGCGCGTCGTGGAAGGACACAGCATGACCGAACTTCAGCAACACCTGCAGAGCATCGCAATCGCCAACGGCGAGCAGCCAGCAGTGGCCTTCTTCGATCTGGACCGGACCCTGATTGCGGGATACTCGATACTGGCGCTGGCCATGGAAACCGCAACGCAGGGCGCGCGCCGCGGCAAGCTGGGGCAATCGGCGCAGGTCATTCGGGATATTCTCAAGCACAAAGTCTACAGCTCGGGCAGCAACTACCATCGTCTGGTCAGGCGCATGTCCAAAACCCTCACCGGAGTCTCAGAAGCAACCCTCAACGCGCTTGGCGAGCAGGCGTATCACAAGCATCTGGCGAAGGCCCTGTACCGTGAGGCCATCGCACTGGTGGAAGCGCACCGGGCCGCCGGCCATAAACTGGTCATCGTCAGTGCGGCGAGTCGCTACCAGATTGAACCGATCGCGCGCGTGCTGGGCATAAAGGAGATCTGCTGCACACGCCTGGAGGTAGTCGACGGGCGCTTCACCGGCAAGGTCATCGCACCCCTGTGTTTTGGAGAGGGCAAGCTGCTCGCGGCTCGGCGCAGTGCGCGCCTGCACAAGGCGCCCATGAAGCACTGCTGGTTTTACTCCGACTCCAGTGATGACCTGCCCCTGCTGCGCAAGGTCGGCCATCCCGTTGCCGTGAACCCGACAGACAAGCTCGGTACCCACGCGCACGCCAGCAACTGGCCGCAGTTACAGTTCTCGACGCGCGGCATGCCCAGCGTGGAAAACATAGCGCGAACCGTGCTGACCGCACAAACCGTCATTGCAACAACGGCCATCGGTATGGTGAGCAAGCGACTGGGACGCAATAACGTGAGCAATGCCAATCAACTTACCCGGCTGCTGGGAGATATCGGCAGCGCATTCGCCGGCCTCGACTTTGAGATTGAAGGCGCTGATAACCTGCACCGGGAGCGCCCCGCCGTCTTTGTGTTCAACCACCAGAGCCTGCTGGATTCCATGGTACTGGCGCACCTGTTGCGCGAGGACGTGGTCGCACTCTGCAAGAAGGAAATGGGGGACGCACCTGTGGTAGGACCTTTGCTGCGCCAGGCTGACACCATTTTTGTAGACCGTGCCGAGTCCGATCAAAGCCAGGTGTTGCTGCGCGCCCTCGAGGTATTGAAAAGTGGACGTTCACTGGTGATCGCGCCGGAGGGCAGCCGCAGCACCCTGGGTGACATACAGCCATTCAAGCACGGGGCGTTTTATATCGCGCGCAAGGCCGGTGTACCCATCGTTCCCATTGTGTTGCACAACGTCAAGGACGCACTACCCAAGGGTGGCTGGTTGATTCGCCCGGCCACCATACGGGTCACCGTATTGCCGCCGCTACCGGCGTCATCCATTCGCAGCATTCGCGCCTCGTGCAGCGAGCTGGAACAACGCTATGTCCATTTACTGGGCAAGTCACCGCTGGCAGCCCTGCCCTATGCTGCCGGCGCTGTGGCGTAAACATCCCGGCGCCGTTTTACCGCCGGCCATGACTACCAAAGACGAACTGCTTATGCGCCATACGAACCATGTGCGCAGCAGGTAGTCTGTAATCAGTAACGGAAGGACTGTTGCCAATGCTGGTAGACGGTCTCCCACACCGGTCCCTTTTTTAGCGCGACTTCCGTTTCAAAATAGTGATTCATGCGCTTGAGATCAGAAAGATTGTCCTTGATCGCAGCGCCGACCAGAAAGCTGGTGAAGTCGGCCGCCACCATATGCCCCTCGCGGTAGTAGTAGGCATAGACGCCCATGGCGTGTGCGACCGAGACAGCCTCGGCCGTGGACATTACCGCCGACGCCAGTCGATCGGTACTGCGTCCATCCAGGGACTGGCCATTGCGCAGTTCGTGGAAAATAGTGACCAGTACCCGCACAATCCCCTCGTCGGGCGTGACGTCTACCCCGGACGCCCGCAACAGCTTTTCTGCTTCTCGCATCACTACCCCTACCTCATCATCCACGGACTTGATAGGGTGTATGGTTTCGAAATTCATCCGACGCTTGAGCGCCGCACTCATTTCATTGAGGCCTGTGTCGGTGGTGTTGGAAGTCGCCACCAGGTTAAAACCCTCCTTTGCATACAGCGTAGAAGACTCTCCGGAGAGTTCGGGGATCGTGATCGCGCGTTCGGACATGATCGACAGCAGGGCATCCTGTAGCGAGGTGGAAGAACGGGCGATCTCTTCATAGCGCACCAGGATGCCGGATTCCATTCCGCGATAGATCGGTCCGGGTATCAGTGCTTCTATGCAGGGACCCTGGCGCTCAAGAATTGCGCTATTCCATGTGTACAGCAGTTGTTGCACTGTTTCGATAGCGCCGCCCTGGATAACCAGGGTCGAATCATTGCAGACCGCAGCGCAAATCAGTTCTGACAGCCAGGATTTGGCCGTACCCGGAGAGCCTACCAGCATGGCCCCGCGGGAGGTGGCCAGTGAGATGACAATCCGCGTAATGATATCGCTGGGCGCGACAAATTTTGGGCTGCTGAGTTTGCCGTCACCGAGTACGAATGCTTCAACTCCGCGGGGCGAAAGTTGCCAGCCCGGCGGCTTTGGCCCGGTGTCCGCCTCACGCAGCGCGCGCAGCTCGTTCGCATAATAGACTTCCGCCGGTAAACGCTGGGCATGTCGGGTATCGATTGCCATCTACCATGCTCCTCTTTTTTCCGGCGCCATACGGTCTGCCGGCAGAATCAGTGGCAGCTCGGTCAGCGGGATCACCCCATCGATCACATGATTGAGCGCGCTGTCGCGCAGGGTAACCAATCCGGAGTCCAGGGCAATAGAGCGCACCTGTGCGATCGGGTAGCGCTGGGAAATGGCGTAGCGAATGTCACTGTTGACTTGCATGTACTCCACCACGGCAACGCGCCCCCTGGTACCCCGGTCATTGCACGTCGTGCATCCCTTGCCCCGAAAACAGCGGAAACTGTCAGGCGTACCTTCCGGGAATAGCTCTGCGAGAATGTTGGGGTCCGGCTCGGCTTCCGTTTTGCAGTCGGGGCAAATCCGTTTGGCCAGCTTCTGGGCGATCACGCCCATCAATTCGCTGGCGAGCGAATTAGCGTGAACGTTAAGATCATAAATGCGCTGCAGTGCATCTACCGCATCGTTACTGTGCAGGGTGGACAGCACCACATGGCCGGTCTGGGAGGCGCGTATTGCCTCTATTGCTGTCTCCGTGTCCCGGATTTCACCCACCAGGATGACATCGGGGTCCAGGCGTACAAAGGAGCGCATGCCATCGGCAAAACCAAAGCCGATGTCGGGGCGGGCCCGGCTCTGCTGAATACCCTCCATGGAATATTCAATCGGATCCTCGATGGTCAATACTTTGCGCCGCCCGTCTTTGGCCAGTTCCGAGAGGCCGGCGTACAGGGTGGTGGATTTTCCCGACCCGGTTGGACCGACGACCAGCACCAGCCCCGAGGGGTTGTCCAGCAAGCGCCGGTAGTGGCGCATCATATAGGGGTTCATACCCAGGTCCTCGATATCGACGATATTGCCTGACTGCGGCAACAGCCGTATCACCACAGCTTCCCCGTGCAGGGACGGCTGTATCTGGATGCGCAGGTCGTAGCTAACGCCACCGACGGTGAGCAGGGAGCGCCCACCCTGGGGCAGACGCTTCTCCGCTATGTCCATGCCACCGCGTATCTTGATGACATTGACCAGGCCCCTGGTTTCCTTGGCAGAGAGGTTGTAGTGCGTAATGTCGTGCAGGTCGCCGTCCACCCGCAGCCGTATCCGGGTGCGGGATTTGTACTGCTCGATGTGCAGGTCGCTGGCCCGCATGCTGACCGCATCCAGCAACAGGGCGTCACAAAGGGTAATCAGATGGGCCTTTATCCCCGGTTTTTCCTGGTCGAGGATGTCCTCTGCGCTGTCCGGCTTTTCCAATTCCGGGCTCGCGCCCCACAAATGCTTCGCGTCGCCGTGCAGCGACAGTTCAACCGTTGTCCACAGGCGCTTGAAATCGTTGGGGGTCACCAGCACTTTCAGCACCCGCTCATAGGGATACATATGGTAGATATCATCGACTGAACAGTCCGGGTCGTCTGTTGCTACATGTAAGCTGTGATCCTCCACATTGAGCGGAATGAGATGATTGCTGTCCAGGAAGCTGCGGGAGAAGCGCTCCATTAATTCGGGCTGAACCCGGGGAAGCAGCTCGTCGATCAGCGCGAAGTGCATCCCTTTTTCCTCCGCCAGGTTGCGGTAGAGAGTGGCATCCTCCACGTTCAGTTTGTCCCTGAGCACGCTGATGACCGGCAGTTTTTTCTGTCGCGCTACCCGGCGCGCTTCAGACAACATCACCTGGTCAACCATACCCATGTCCAGCAGGGTCATACCGGTATCGCGGGAAAAATCCACCAGAGCCAGCTCCTTGTGCAGGGTGACCCCCAACTCGCTGACCTCGTAACGGGTCAGGAACAGGCTGTTGTTTTCCCCCTCCTCTATGGCCAGCAGACGACCGCCAATAGCGAGCTGGTCGATTAGCCGACTCTTGTCGATGACTTTGGGGCTGGCGACAAAGACGCGGTCAAATGGCCCGAGGTCCGCAGCTCCATGAGTGCCGTCTCCTACTCTCAGGATCAGGTTGGCCAGACCCAGCTTATTGAAGCGATTCTGGGCCATACGGGCGATGGCGGGATTGATCTCCAGGGCCACTACCAGATTAGCAAGCTTGGCGAGAAGTGCGGCGACATAGCCCGCCCCGGCACCAATAACCAGCACCTTGTGACTGGCCTTCACGCCCGCATGATTGAGTATTTCCGAAACGGCGTTGGTCGGCGGGATGCTGCGTCCCACCTCAAGCACGGGATCACTTATCTCTATGAAGCGATCCCGGGGCAGAGTTCGCATAGCCTGTGTTATTCGTTCGGCGCTGGATTGATCCCTGTCGAACATAATGCCCGCTGACTCCTGTAAGGCGTTAAACTCCGTGCGTCAGTATGCATTCTCCCCTACTGGTAGATTTGAGCCAAGTCAAAAAAAACCAAATACAGGAGTGGGTAGGAATGGTTCGTGACACCAGGGCCACTGCCGTGGGAAACCCTCGGCTACTGCAACAGTTGTAGGGCGGTTCCTGGTAATTACAGATGTTGCGTCGGGTGACGGAAACCCGACGGCAGAAGTCAGTCGTCTATGTGCTGAAAGTCTTCCTTGTAACGCACGGCACAATCCGGGCAGGTAAACTCCTCGGGCAGAGATTCGAACGATGTACCAGGGGGATACCCCTCATGGGGATCCCCCTGCTGTTCGTCGTAGGTGTAAGCACAGCCGGGGCAGCGGTATTTACCCATTGCGCAATCTCCCTAGGTAGCCAACGTCAAGTGCTGGCCGTTACCGTATTTCGCGTAGATTTCATCGCGCCGCTGCGGATCGATATTGACCCTGGCCAGATCGCCATTGATATGCGGCAACTCGAGTACGCGCTTGTCCATCACTTTATACCAGAGCCATGGTACGTAGGCGAGCAGGTACATGCCGTAATAGCCGTTGGGCAGTTCGGGAATCCCGTCGAAATTGCGCAGGCTCTGGTAGCGGCGGGTCGGGTTGGCATGGTGGTCCGAGTGACGCTCCAGGTGAAACAGCAGGATGTTGCTGAACACGTAATTGGCATTCCAGCTGTGATAGGGCTGGCAGCGCTCGTAGCGGCCACTGGCGTCCTTTTCCCGCAACAGGCCGTAGTGCTCAATGTAGTTGGCGCTGGTCAGCTGGTACCACGCCCAGAAATTGTGAATGGCCAGGAAGGGAATCATGATCCAGCCGAAGGCGATGATAAGCGCACCCTGCAGCACCGCGCTGATGGCATAGGACTGCAGAATATCGTTGTGCACGCTCCACTCGCTCTTGCCCAGACGCGCGAGGCGTTCTTTTTCCACGGCCCAGCCGCGCTTGAAAGTACCGGGAATTTCCCGCAACACGAATTTATAAATGGATTCACCCATACGCGCACTGGCGGGATCTTCCGGAGTGGCCACGTCGCGATGATGGCCGCGATTGTGTTCGATACAGAAGTGGCCGTAGGTCGGCACCGCCAGCACGATCTTCGCCAGCAAGCGCTCGAACTCCGGTTTTTTGTGCCCCAGTTCATGCGCGGTGTTGATCCCCAGTCCGCTGTACATGCCCGCAATAATGGCCAGTGCCAGGACGGACCAGACGGTAAGATCCTGCGTACCCACGAACCAGGCAATGCCGATCAGCACGATAAAATGCATGGGCACCGTGAACCAGGTCAGCAGGCGATAGTAACGATCCTGCTCCAGCTGCGGCACAATTTCCTCCGGCGGATTGTTCTCATCGGAGCCAAAGGCATAGTCCAGCAGCGGCACGATGACATAGCCGAAAAGCAAGGGGATACCCAGCAGCCACTGGGAGTCATAGGCGAAGTACAGGGCGATGCCCAACATGGGAAACAGCGGCATGGCCAGCGACAACATCCACAGATACCGCTTCCTGTCCGTATACTCGATATGCCCCTGTTCGGGATGATCCACTACATAGGTTGTGCTCATGGCAAAGCCCTCCATTGATTGGTGAGCCCAGCGTATCCCAGCAGGTCGCGCCCGCGCTTTTCACTGAAAGACATTTTTGTTGTCATTTAGTGACAAATACTCTTGCGTGCGCTAGGGTCGTGCCATGACCAGAAAAATCGAAATGTCCGCAGCCTATGCCCGCCTGGCCCTGCAATCGGGTGTCGCGCCAGTCACCGAGTTATTGCGCGGAGTGGCCACCAGCGGGGAGGCGCTGGCAGACGCAGAGTTCATTGACGCCGCGGAGCTGGGCATCCTGTTTCGCAACTATGACCGCTGCGTCAATGATTGCGCCTGGACCGCTCGCCTAGGTTCGCAATTCAGCATCGCCGCACACGGACCACTGGGGTTCGCGGCCCTGAGCGCACCCACCCTGGGTGCAGCCATGGACGTGATGGGCACTCTGTATGCCAGCCGCAACACGGCGATGACAGCCTATACCTACGCCACCGACACGCACTACCTGCTGCACCTTGAGGACGCGACGGGGGTGCCAGATTTTGGCCGCTGGATGATGGAGGCCATACTCAAGATTATCGAAGTACTGCTCGCCACAATCCTGGGCCACCCGGTGGGCAGGAACGTACTGATCAGTTTCATGCATGCGCCGCCAGCGGACAGTGACCGCTTGATTGCCGCCTACGATGCCACAGTGATTTTTAACGCCCCCGAAAATGCGATCGCGGTACCGCTGGCATGGCGCCAGTTGCCCTCCCCCCTGCACGATGAATCGGTCTATCGCGCCAACGTCATACGGTGCCGCGAGCTGATTGCTGCGCGCGAACAGGTCGGCAGTATTACTTTCGCCGTGCGCAACCGCCTGTGCAATCACTTCGATACGCAGATGCTCTATGCAGGCAAGCCCTGCGCGCCGCCGACCCTGGAACAGGTCGCAGATGCCATGCACCTGACGTCCCGTACGCTGATTCGCAGATTGCAGCGCGAACAGACCGCCTACAGGGATGTGCTGGAGAGCCTGCGCAGGGACTATGCGGAGCGTTTGTTACAGGATGCGCGCCTTAACGTGGCCGATGTGGCAGAAATCCTCGGTTACCACGAGGCGGCAAACTTCAGTCGCGCCTTCCGGCGTTGGTATGGTACGTCACCGGCGGCCTGGCGCCGCCGGTAAATGGCCGCCCGGGGTTAATGCAAAAGGTCAGCCGGAATGTTGCCACCGTTGTCAGCAATCTTTTGCAGTACAGTCTTGTGTAACCAGATATTCATCCGCGCAGAATCACCCATAAAGTCCGCTGGGCAACCCAGTTCACTGGCCAGTTCCTTGCGCACGCCAAGACTGCTTTCCAGATCCAGCAGTTTCAGGAGATCGACTATGGATGTTTTCCAGTTCAGTTTCTGTGGATTGCTGGCGGCCCGCTGTTCCAGCTGCGCGACCACGTCCACCACCGCAATCGGTCGGGGCGTCGAGAGCGGCGGCGGTACGACCGGGGCCGCCGCCACTGGCGGTGATGTTGCCGCAGGCGCCGTGGTGACGGGCGGTGGCGTCGCAGCCTGGGCCGAACCTATGCCTAGTTTCGCCAGTATCTTGCCGAAAAAACTCATGTGATTTTCCTTTTTATTGTCTGGGATTTGAGTTGCACCAGAGAAGTATAGACCACATAACGTTGGGCGACATGGGTTTCCTGCCGTGACGAATTGTGCCAGACTTTCGCACGCTGCAACCTTACCTCAGGCTTTGGCATCAGCGACATTTACTCCGGACGCATTCAAATAAACCTATTGGAGATTCACGATGAAAGCATTCCCCCTGGTTACTCTTACTGCCCTGCTCCTGACGGGTTGCGCTGCCCAGGCACCCGCACCGCAAAGCGAGGTACAGGCCAATCTGGCGGCACCCATCAACTGCGCCACGGCAGCGACAGATATACAAACGCTAACCAGTGAAAAGGCCAGGACGTCGCAGGAAATCGAAGACGGCGCCAGTTCCATCATTCCCATTGGGGCAGTAGCGCATATGTTCGGGGGCAGCGAGAAAGACAGCCTGGAGATCGGCACCGGTGAGTACAACAAGAAACTGGATACCAAGATCGCCCAGATCAAACTGACCTGCGGTCTTTGATAGCTTCAGCCCAGCCACGGATACCCGCGACGCCCCTGTAAGCCACCGGTATGGATTGCCAGCAGCGGAATGTCGGTGCCCCACTCACGTTGCTGGCGCAGCCGGTGGATGGCAAACAGCATCTTGCCGGTATACACCGGATCAAGCGGCACACCGTGAACAGTTTCAAACGCCAGCATAAACTCGCGCAATGGCTGGTTCACACGCGCGAAACCACCGCAGTGATAATCGTGCAGGATGCGCCAGCGGGCGCCGTGTTCCGGCGCCAGGCCGGTGAGCAGTTCCTGCACGCGACTCTCCAGGTCAGTGGCTCCCTTCAGGGCAGCAATACCCACCACTTCGTAGCTCTGATCCAGGCTGGCCGCCAGTCCGGCCAGCGTTGTCCCCGTACCCACGGGTAGCACAATTCGCCTAGCCTGCGATGCGTTGCGCCGGATCAGCCCGGCAATCTGCGCGCAGCCCCTGGCACCAGCGACGGAGCAGCCACCTTCTGGAATCAGCAGACAGGGCGCGAAGCGCTGCTTGAGAAGCTGCTGATAGCCGGCATCATTGCGCTGCCGGTACTCCTGCCGACTGACATGCACAATGCGCATACCCCAACGCTGCGCATCGGCCAACATGGCAGTTTCCTGCTCAGTCTCCTCAGCGCGGACAATACCCACCGTGTCGATGCCGTGGTGATACCCCAGCGCCGCCAGCGCGTGCAGGTGATTGGACCAGGCGCCGCCAAAGGACACCAGTCGAGGAACAGCGAGGCGTTTTGCCTCGACCAGATAGTCGTGCAGCTTGAAGGATTTGTTACCCGGCGCCGGGCCGCCAGTTTGATCCAGGCGCAACAGCGACACATGCGCCAGAGAGACGCCCAGCACTGGCGCACTGCCGAGCTCATGTACCATCTGATCAACGCGGTGGTCTATGACAATCCCACATTGTTTTTTGCCAACACCTGCTCAGCGCGGTAGCTGGAGCGCACAAAGACGCCGGAAACCACTTCCAGAAAACCTTTTTGCAGGCCCCGCTGGCGATACTGCTCAAACTCCTCGGGCGTGACATAGCGGGCGATGGGATAGTGGTTGACCGTGGGCTGCAGGTACTGGCCGAGCGTCAGGATATCGACCTGCGCCGCGCGCAGGTCGTCCATACAGGCCATGATTTCCTCTTCCGTTTCACCCAGTCCCAGCATCAGGCTGGTTTTGGTCAGTACATCGGGGCGATACGCTTTGGCGTGGGCCAGCACAGCAAGCGTCTGCTGGTAGCCGGCGCGGGGATCGCGCACCGGGTGCGTCAGGCGCCGGACAGTCTCGATATTCTGCGCGAATACTGCAATACCTGCGTCCAGTACGGTCTCGACATCGCCCGGGACACCGAGAAAGTCCGGCGTGAGCGCCTCCACCGCAGTGTCCGGATTAAGGTCCTTCACACGCTGTACGCAGGCCGCGTAATGCCCTGCCCCGCCATCCGGCAGGTCGTCCCGGTTGACGGATGTGAGTACGACATATTTGAGGTTCATCAGTTGCACAGAGCGCGCGACATGGTCCGGCTCTGCCGCATCCAGCCAGCCCCTGGGATTGCCGGTGTTAACCGCACAGAAGCGGCAGGCGCGGGTGCACACATCCCCCATCAACATGATGGTGGCGGTGCCGGAACTCCAGCACTCGCTCATGTTGGGGCACTTGGCCTCCTCACAGACTGTCGCCAACTGGTGTTGGTGCACGATACCCTGCACCTTTTCGAACGTGCTGCCGCCGCGCACCCGAATCCGCAACCAGTCAGGTTTGTTCAGGCGCTGGCCATCAGCACCGGATGACTTGATGCCGTCCTTGATGGCGGTAATGCCCCTGTCGTTAACGAACTTCTCTCCGCTGCCCACCTGTACGGCGGGTATGCGATCGCGGTCGGACATAGATCCTGTTCCTGGCTTTGCGTGAGGCAGTTGGACAATTGTAACGTTTAATGCGCGCGTAACACAGCTGGCAAATGCACCGGTGACTGACCCAGAACAAGGTTGGGCAAGGTCAAACCGGTTTAGTATGATGCCGGGTTAGCCGACTTCAGGATGTGCTGTCGATGTCAAAACAAGTGTCTGTCTGGCCCGCACGCATGGATGTTGCGCAAAGCCTTTCCGGGCTGTTTCTGGTGCTTTTTGTCTGGGCCCACATGTTCTTCGAGTCCAGCATACTGCTGGGCAAGGAGGCCATGTACTGGGTGTCCAAAATGTTCGAGGGCGAACCGCTGTTCGGTAAGCCCTATCCGCTGCTGGTATCCGCTATCGGGGTGGTGATTTTCGTGCTGGTCGCCGGGCATGCCCTGCTGGCCTTGCGCAAGTTCCCCGGCAACCAGCGACAGTACGCACAATTTCATCGACACATGGGCGCCCTGCGCCACCCGGACACCACGCTCTGGTATGTACAGGTCATCAGCGGCTTTTTTCTGTTCTTCCTGGTGTCCGCACACCTGTATATCGTCATTGCGCAGCCTGGCAATATTGGCCCCTATGCCTCGGCGGATCGTATATGGACCGGCAACTTCTGGATTCTCTACGCCTTGCTGCTGGTGGCGGCACACTTTCATGCGGGCATAGGCATGTATCGCCTGGCCATGAAGTGGGGCGCGTTCTCCACCGCCAACGCCAGCGCTGGTGCGGGCCCGCCTGAAAATCGCCATGTGGTGTATCGTGGTCTTCTTCCTGTGCCTGGGAACCGCCAGCCTGCTCACCTACATGAAAATCGGATTCGAGCATGCCGATCACGCGGGTGAACCTTATATACCCGGCGCTGCATTACCAGCGCGTGAGGGAGCCTAGCTCATGCAGATTATCTACACCGATGTACTGGTGATTGGCGGCGGCCTGGCCGGCCAGCGCGCGGCCATCGCCGTAAAGCGGCGCGGCCTCGACACGATCGTGCTCAGCCTGGTACCTGCAAAGCGCTCCCACTCAGCGGCGGCCCAGGGAGGCATGCAGGCCAGCCTCGGCAATTGCCTGGGCGCGGCTGGCGACAATGAGGATTGTCATTTCGCCGACACCGTGCGCGGCAGCGACTGGGGCGCGGATCAGCAGGTGGTGCGCATGTTTGCCCACACCGCGCCCAAGGCCATACGGGAGCTCACGGCCTGGGGCGTGCCCTGGAACCGGGTGCAGCGCGGCGAGCACCAGATTACCGAGGACGGCCAGAAGAAAACGATCGCGGAAGCAGCCGCAGCGCACGGGCTGATTACCGCGCGCAATTTTGGCGGCACCCAAAAGTGGCGCGCCTGCTACGTCTCGGACGGCACCGGCCACGCCATGCTGTACACCATGAGCAACCAGGCCATTGCCGCCAACATTCCGGTGCATGAACGCATGGAGGCACTGGCCCTGATTCACGATGGCGAGCGCTGCTGCGGCGCCATCGTGCGCAACCTGATGAGCGGCGAGATCCTGGCCTATGTCGCCAAGGCCACCTGCATCGCCACCGGCGGCTTCGGCCGCATCTACCGGGCGTCCACCAACGCCATCATTAACGAGGGCATGGGAGCGGCCATCGCGCTGGAAACCGGAATCGCCAGCCTGGGCAATATGGAGGCCATACAGTTTCACCCCACGGGTATTGTGCCTGCGGGAATCCTGGTCACGGAAGCCTGTCGCGGCGACGGCGGCCTGCTGCTGGACGCTGCGAACCGCCGCTTTATGCCCGACTATGAGCCCGATAAAAAAGAGCTGGCCTCGCGCGATGTCATATCGCGCCGCATGGAAGAACATATCGCCGCCGGCCATGGTGTGCACAGCCGCTTCGGAGAGCACCTGTGGCTGGATATTCGCCTGCTGGGTCGCGCGCACATCGACCACAAGCTGCGCGAAGTCAAAGAGATCTGCCGCTACTTTCTCGGGCTGGATCCCGCGCAGGACCTGATTCCCGTAAGGCCGGCGCAACACTATTCGATGGGCGGCGTGCGCACCGACCACCGCGGCCAGAGCCCGCAATTAAAGGGCCTTTTTTCAGCGGGAGAGTCGGCCTGCTGGGATATGCACGGCTTCAATCGCCTGGGCGGCAACTCCGTCGCGGAAACGGTGGTGGCGGGCATGATTGTCGGTGACAGCATGGCGGATTTCTGTCTCTCGGCGGACGGTGCACTGCACATATCAACCACCCTGGCTGAGTCCTTTGCCTTGCGTGAGCGTCAGCGACTGGCAGCCATCACCGACTGCAAGGGCGGCGCAAGCGCCTTTGAACTGACCAGACTGATGCAGGATACGATGACCGATAAGGTGGGTATTTTCCGCCACGGTGAGCGCCTGCAGGAAGCGGTAGCGACGTTGCAGGAGCTGCAGCGCCGCGCCCGCACACTCTCCCTGCGCAGCAACGCACCGGGCGCCAATCCGGAACTGGTGGCCGCGTACCGGCTGCCGCGTATGCTGAAGCTCGCGCTGTGTGTGGCCCTCGGCGCGCTGCAACGCACCGAGAGTCGCGGCGCGCACTACCGTGCTGACTATCCGCAGCGCAACGACCGGGAGTGGATGCGGCGCACCCTCGCCAGCTGGCCGGACCCGCTGGCCGAACTTCCCTGTCCTGACCTACGAAGCACTGGACATCATGCGCATGGAATTACCCCCGGGTTGGCGCGGCTATGGCGCCCGCGATTATATCGATCATCCGGATACCGTCCGGCGCCAGCAGGAGATTGATACGGTGCTGGCCAGTATGGGCGCAGCCGACCGCTACAGTCGCCAGGAGGCGCTGATGCCCTTCCGGCATCTGTTGCCTGAACACCTGCGCGGGCGCAATCAACGCCTGGGAGAGGAATAATGGATCGCATCCCGGTGAAAGAAGTACACCGCACCCTGCACATCAACATACTGCGCCACAATCCGCTCGATCCTGACAGCATACCGCGGCTGCAGCGCTTCGAACTGGAAGAGGCGGACACCATGACGCTGTTCATCGCCCTGAACGAAATTCGCCAGACGCAGGATCCATCACTGCAATTCGATTTCGTGTGTCGCGCCGGTATCTGCGGCAGTTGCGGCATGATTATCAACGGTCGCCCCGGGCTGGCCTGCCGCACCCTGACCCGGGACCTGCCCGACACCATCACGCTCGCGCCGCTACCGGCCTTTGAATTGATTGGCGACCTGTCGGTCAATACCGGCAAGTGGATGCGCGGCATGTCCGAACGACTGGAAACCTGGGTCCACGCGCAGGACCTGGAGCGGGTCGACATCGACCGTATGGAACACGCCATGGAGCCCGAACTGGCGGAAAAGATCTATGAACTGGAGCGCTGTATAGAGTGCGGCTGCTGCATCGCGGCCTGCGGCACGGCCCAGATGCACGAGGACTTCGTGGGCGCCGTGGGACTCAACCAGATTGCACGCTTTCGACTGGACCCCAGGGACACTCGCACCGATGCAGACTACTATGCGTTGGTGGGCGATGAATCCGGCGTGTTCGGCTGCATGACACTGCTGGGCTGCGAGGATATGTGCCCCAAGGACTTGCCGCTGGCCGCACAAATCGCGTTTCTGCGCCGACGCATGGCGGTGGCGGGCTGAAAACGGTTACCGCTGCTCCCTAGAAAGTCCGCACTTCACTCGATCGGATCACCAGCGGCTGGTAGCCGAATATCGCACTGAGGTGATGCAGATAGGCGTGCTGCCCATATTCACGCCACTGCGCGTTAAGGCGCGCATCGACCTCCTGGTAATGCAGCAGCATGGCCGGATAATCGACCTCGCCGGCGAGCGCATTCTCTGCACTCAACTCCTGGACCAGCAGCAGCCACGCCTGGCTTGCGCCCATAGCAAAATATGGCCATGAACGCTGTATTTCTATCGGCCATTCGGGGTCACTGGTCAGCTCCAAACGGCCCAGCTCCTCGGGGCTTCGCTGGGCAAAACGGGTTGCTTCGAGCAGTTTACGTTCTATCAGCCAATGGGTGAGGGGGGCTGCTGTAATGTCGGCGTTGATCTGCTCTGCGGTCGCTTTATCGGAGAAAAAAATCAGGCTGAACTGGTGACCCGCACCGTCCCTCCCGGCGCGCCGGTGAAATCGCCACAGGGGTAGTTGCTGCTGGTGCTCCACAATGACAGGCAGCAGTAGCTGCTCGGCGATGAGCAGATGCCCGGAAAAATCGGGCTGCTCATCCTCCGGCCAGGTCAGCCGGAACCGCAGTTGCCACCAGTAACGCTCGGGTTGCTCGACACCGATGATCGCGGTTTCAGGTTGGTAGGAGGCGCTGGGCTCTACCTGCAACGCCGGGGTACAGGCTGCCAACAGCAGGCCGCAAATGATCAGGTAGACTGCTATAGCCGGGCGCATAAGCCCTCTCCTCAATCCAGCAACCTGCTGACGGTGCGCGTTACCGCAATTTTTCCCTGGTCGAAGTAAGCCTCGTGGTTCTCCTCAATCGTCGGCAGGTCATACAGGTAGTTGACCATAATGCCCGCAGACTGCTCGAGGCCTTTGGTCGACAAATCCGCCGCGCCGTGCAGGCCGTGCAACTGCGCGCCATTACCCAGGTGGAAGCGAGCGACTGCATCGCGGGGCAACAGGCCAGTCTTAACCTTCAGCAGATAATGTGCGCAGAGCTTGAGCAACGCGTCATACAGCTGCGCATCGACCACTCGACCCACAGGTTCCCTGACCCGGTCGATCAGCTCATCGGCGACCAGTCCCTCCAGCTCGCTGTCCAGCAACCACTTGCGAAAACCGGGTACTGGCGACAAGGTGACAAACGTCTTCAGTGTGGAAATTTCTTTTTTCAATTCCTCCACCACACCCTTGATCAGGAAATTGCCGAAGGTAATGCCAGCCAGTCCGGGATGGCAATTACTGATGGAATAAAACACCACGGTATTGAGGTGCTTGTCCAGCGGTTTGTCCCTGTCCTGCAGCAACAGCGGCGCTAGCGACCCCGGAATCTTGTCAGTCAGGGCAATTTCCACAAATACCAGGGGATCGTTGTCCAGCGCCGGATGGAAAAAAGCAAAGCAGCGGCGATCATCACTCAGGCGACTGCGCAAATCTTCCCAGCCGTTAATTTCGTGGACCGCCTCATAGTGGATGATCTTTTCCAGCACGCTGGCCGGTGACGACCAGTCAATGCGCCGCAACTCCAGAAATCCCTTGTTGAACCAGGAAATGAACAAGTGCTTGAGGTCGGAATCGACCCCCATGAGGTCCGGGTGCGAACGCAGCACCTCCAACAGATGACCGCGCATCGCCACCAGCGTTCGGGTCCCGTCGGGTGCGGTGTTGATACGGCGGAACAATTTTTGTCGCGGCGCCTCCGCTGCCCGATGTATTGCCCATAGATTTTCCAGGCTTGCATCCTCACGATAGCGATCGGCCGCCTGCAGAATGGCGGCACTGTCGACTTCGAACTCGGTGGCCAGACTGGCGAAAAATCGTTCCCGCTGGGATTCAGGCAGCCTCTGGTAACCGTCCACGACTTCACTGGCCAGCGCCAGGCCCGATGCCTCACCGCGGTGTTCCAGCAGATCCCGGCACAGGGCGATCAAATTGGCGGTGGTCTTCACCGGTTCCGGTTGCGAGGTGCGCCGCCGCGCCAGCAGTTCCCGCCCGGCATCCAGCACAGAACTCAGGGAGCGACCCAATGTCGTCATGGTCCGGCCTGGTAAATTCGCGTAGGACGGCAACAATGACTCCGGTGTAACCTGACTCCTGATCGGTTCTTCTGCCATGTCGTGTGTCCTTGTTCTCATGCACCATGCTGATAGCCATGCGCTACGCTGACCGTTCACTATAGGGCATCGACTGTCCCATTGTTACTTCTGTAAACGAACAGGCGCAGCCCGATTCTGCATATTTGTGCGCCAGATAACACTTCCCTGCCCTGAAACCGCGATTTTTAGCCCCGGTACGTCCCATGGCGCGATATTCCGCCGCATGGCCATGGCGAGCGGAATGACTTATTCTTCACCCTGTTGATCATTGCATGAGTAAATTCAGATGAAACAAACAACCCTGCTTATTTCGCTGACACTGTGTATGACCCTGCTGGGGGCCTGCGCACAATTCGACAGCAAACGCGGCGTGGAGGTCAATTGGCAGGCAGCCGTCACCGATCAGCTGACCCGGGGAGAAAGCACGCGCGCCAACGTCCTGGCGCTGCTGGGCCCGCCATCGCAGGTGATTGCACTGGATGGGGAGACAGCACTGTACTACCTGTTCGAGCAGTCCAAAGGCGACGGCCTGATCCTGATCGTGTACAACCGCATGCGCATTGATACCCGTTATGACCGGGCCATATTTTTCTTCGATGAGCATGATGTCCTGACCGAATATTCCACCCGCATTTACGCCGCCGATGAAGGCTAGGTCGGCGCAACTTGCCTGTGCGCTGCTGGCCTGCTGGCTGTTGACGGCCTGCTCGCAGTGGCGCTATGACATGGGCACACCGCTGGCTGCCATCGACCTGCCGCAGCAGAATATGCCGCTGGAGGAGGTACTGGACCTGTTGGGCCCGCCGCTGCGCATGTCCGCCACCGATTCCGGATTTGTGCTCGCCTGGGAGCACTGGCATATTCGCGAGGATTCCGTCGGGGTCAGCCTCGGCGCACTGGGCGCGGATTTTCTGTCGGCTGATTGGGGCGAGATGCGCGTCAAGGGCGAATTTCTCCTGCTCACCTTTGACCGGCAACACCTGCTGACCAGTGCAACGCGCTCACACTGGGATAACTACGGCGGCGGCGGCAAGGCCATTCAACCCTTTCTGGGCTTTGTTTCTGTGGTGGATGCGGGAGACCTGATTGGCCCCCTGCCACAGCACACCTGGGGCAGTTCCCTGCTGCGACAGCTGCCGGATACACTGAACACGGGCTCGAATCCCGGTACCGGGCAGAGTGGCCTGCAGCAGCGCGGCACGCCCACCGCTATCGGGCAGCAATCCCTGGAGATGGAGTAGAGGTTGTACTTAAAGGCTGAAGTATCCCGCTGCTATGCGGGAAAGCCAACGGTCTTGACTTCCATGTACTCCATGAGCCCCTCGAGACCCATCTCGCGTCCCACGCCGCTCTGTTTATAACCGCCGAAGGGCGCGTCTGCGCCAAAGAAACCGGCGCCGTTAATACTGAGGCTGCCGCTGCGAATGCGTCTGGCCATGGCCAGTGCGCGCTGCTTGTCGCGCGAATGTATCCCGCCTGACAGGCCGTAGATGCTGTCGTTGGCGATGCGCACCGCGTCATCGTCGTCCTCGAAGGGGATCATCACCATCACCGGCCCGAAGATCTCCTGTCGCGCAATACTCATATCGTTGCGGACCTCGGTGAACAACGTGGGCTGGATGAAAAAGCCCTGCTTCCTGTCCGGTGCGGCATGGCCACCCGCCGCGAGTGTGGCGCCCTCCTCAACCCCGCTGCGAATCATGCCGAGTATTTTGTCATACTGCTTGCGATTGATGACCGGCCCCATGATGTACTGCGGGTCTGTCGGGTCGCCGTAGGGCATGCCCTTGAAAATAGGCGCCAGTTTGTCCACCGCCTCGGCGTAACGCGAGCGCGGCACCAGCATGCGGGTGGGAATGGCGCAGCCCTGGCCCGCGTGATAACACACGCCCAGCGCATGTAACACGCCCAGGTCAAAATTGGCGTCATCAAGGAGTATCAACGCGGACTTGCCGCCCAGCTCAAGAAACACCTTTTTCACCGTCTCGGCGGCCGTCACCATAATGCGCTTGCCGACCGCCGTTGAGCCGGTAAACGTCACCATATCAACACGCGGATCGGCGCACAGTATTTCGCCAACGGCAGCGGGATCGGACGATGTGAGCACATTGAACACACCCGGCGGCAAGCCAACCTCGGCGGCCAGCCGACCCAGCGCAGTCGCGGTCCAGGGCGTATCCGGTGCCGGCTTCAGGACCACCGTATTGCCAGCAGCCAGCGCGGGAAAAATCTTGGCCAGGTTGGTTTGCAGCGGAAAATTCCACGGCGTGATGGCGGCCACCACGCCCACCGCCTCGCGCCATACCTGGCGCTGGCTCTTTACGCCCTGCGCCATGATGGTCGGCAAATCCCGCTGCCACTGGAAATCTGCAACAGTCTGCAGCACCCAATCCAGATGGCTGACCGGTTCGTCGCAGCCCGGCCCCAGGGTGACGGCATGTGGCTGCCCCGCCTCCGCCATCAGTTGCGGACGCAACGTATCCTCAACGGCGGCCTTGATCGCGTCGGCGAAACGGCGCAGGTGGGCGAGTCGCTGTGTATGGTTGGTCGACCAGTCGGTGGTATCGAACGCAATGCGCGCGGCACTGATGGCGAGCTCGGCGTCCGCTGCGCCCGCGTCGGCGGCCTGGCCCAGAATCGCTTCGGTGGCCGGATTGATATTGTCGTAAGTCCGGCCCGACACCGCGTCAACCAGCGCGCCGTTGATATACAGGCGAGGCTCGCCCTTTACGCTAACAGCCATAGTGTATCCGGTGTGCGCGCTAGCGCTCTACGAAGGCATCGGCCAACTGTTTCATGATGTCGCCCGCGGTGACAATCCGGCGCCCCTCTTCGTGGGGAGTCATACCGCCTACTCCTGTCATCAGGGATAAATCAACGTCCTGCGCTTCGCTGCGCAGCGCGCCCACCGTGCAACGCGCACGCGGACGCGACGCCTGGAAATCCCAGTCAAAGGCCCGCATGGCATTTTCGTGGGTCATCATATTGATTTCTTTATCAGGGACACCGCCCAGACTCTCCCACAGGACTTCGGGAGCGCGTGGCCAGGTGGTGTCTGAGTGCGGGTAATCGCACTCCCACATGATCGTTTCAATGCCGATAAGATCGCGCATCCGGATGCCGGCCTTGTCATCGATAAAACAGTTGAAGATGTGCTCGCGAAACACTTCGCTGGGCAACTTGTTACCGAAATCCTGGTGGGTCCAGGCATGGTGATGGTTATAGGTGTAATCCGCGCGCTCCAGAAAATACGGCACCCAGCCGATACCGCCCTCGGACAGGGCGAATTTGAGTGTCGGGTACTTGCGCAACAGCGTTGAAAACAGCAGGTCTGCCGCGAGGTTCACGATGCTGATGGGGGTGGTGCTGATCATCACCTCCACTGGCGAGTCCATGGTGGGAAACACCATACCGCCACCCGAGCCGATATGGATCAGGATGGTCATGCCCTCGTCGACACAGGCCTGCCAGAACGGCTCCCAGTGAGCTGAGTGAATGCTCGGCAGGCGCAGCTTATCGGGGTTCTCGGTAAAACTGACTGCCCTGCAGCCTTTTCTCGCCACACGCCGCACTTCCTCGGCCATCACTTTGGGATCCCAGATCGCCGGCATGGACAGCGGAATAAAACGGTCCGGATAACTGCCCGCCCACTCATCAATATGCCAGTCGTTATAGGCCTGTAACATCACCCGAGCCAGTGTCTTGTCCTCGCAGGAAGACCACAACTGCCCGACAAATCCCGGAAAGGACGGGAAGCAGATGGACCCCAGAACGCCATTGGCATTCATGTCCGCCACCCGGGCATGCACGTCGTAACAGCCTTTGCGCAACTGGTCATAGGACGTCGGCTCCACGCCGTACTCCTCCGGCACACGACCGACCACGGCATTGAGGCCGATGTTGGGCAGTTTCTGCCCATTGAATTCCCAGACATCACAACCACTGGACAAGCGGGAGACTTTCGGCGCCTTCGCCTGGTATTCGGCGGTAAGGTGATTCCTGAACATATCCGGTGGTTCGACCACGTGATCGTCCACACTGACCAGTATCATTTCTTCCATTCGCATGCTGTTATCTCCTGTCACAGGATTGTTATGTGCTTTTTAAAACCCTGGCAGCACGGCGACTCACGCCAGTACGCCCGCCACCTTCAGTTCGATCATACGCTCCATGTCGATCCCGGCCTCCAGCAAAATCTCCTCACAGTGTTCATTGAACTCCGGCGCGCGCGCAGTCGCCGCCGGGCGTTCATCAAACTGTACAGGGGTTGCGACAAGTTCGAAGTGCGGTGCCCTCTTTCGTCGTTGCGCCTGTGATATAGCCGTTGGCGCGCACCTGCGGGTCGGCGGCGACCTCCACGCTGTTCTGGACAGGGGCCCACTGACCCTTGAGGGTCTGGAATTTCGCGGTCCACTGCGCCAGGGTGTGTTTCGCCATCTCGGCGCGGATGATGTCGGCGGCCTGCCCGGCATTGGCAGCCAGATTTTCCACCGAATCAAAACGCGCATCGTCGATCAGGTCCGCGCGGTCAAGATGACGGCAAAAGTCCGGCCAGTAGTGAAAGCCCTGTAACATGACCAGTGAAATGAAGCGCTCGTCCGAGGTCTTGTAGATCCCGGTCAGCGGGTTGGTGGAACCTGATCCGCCGCCACCGCCAAGGCTCCAGGGTTTGCCAGTCTGGCCGGACAGGGCAATGGTCGGGCCCAGCGACCAGACACCGGCTGCCAGCAGGGAGACATCGACTACCGAGGGCTCGCCCGTTCGCTCCCGCTTGTAGAGTGCTGCCGCGATGCCGCCCGCTATGGTCATGCCGCCGATGGAGTCGCCGAAACCCGGCCCCGGTTGCGGCAGGACAAACCCCATACCGGGCGGGCTGACACTGTACGCGCAGCCGCTGCGACACCAGAAACTGGTCATGTCATAGCCACCGCGATTGCCATCAGGCCCCCTCGGTCCCGAGGCGGTGCCACGCACATAGATAATGTCCCGGTTGTGTTTGCGGATGTGCGGCACATCGATCAGCAGTTTTTCCAGCACCTCGGGCAGTTTGTTGGTCAGGAACACATCACAGGTCTTCGCCAGTTCATACAGCACCTGCACGCCTTCTGCGCTGGACAGATCCAGACCAATGGAACGCTTGCCGCGGTTGGAATGTTCGTTCAGTACATGTACGCCCCTGGACAGATCCAGCACGCCGGTACTGCCCAGTCCGCGCATCGCATCACCGCGCAGATGATGCTCAACTTTAATAACATCGGCGCCCCAGTCGGACAGGATAGCGGACGCGGCCGGCACGAACATGTGCTCCGCCACCTCAAGAATACGAACACCCTTCATTACATCAGTCATGCTATACACCCTGCACTGGTGGTCTGCGAGACAGTATTTTGCGTTTGCGCGATGCACTGGAGGAAAATTGTGATCATGCAGAAAACGCTGTACTCATAGGCCAAAAAGTATCGCACGCATCGGAAATGTTTTACAAGGTATTTGTCTTGTAATACACTTTTGCGACCGCCCGGCTGTATCGCATAACAATTCAAATGGACCTGGAGCCCGCTGATGGATTATCGCTATCCACCTGACACCCTGCCGTTTCGTCGTGAAGTCAGGCAGTGGCTGCAGGACAACCTGGATGAGGAATTGCGCGGCCAGAGCAATCGCGGCGCGCTCACCGCGGAGCAACTCGATGCCCTGCGCCGCTGGAACAGGAAGCTGGCCGATGCCGGCTACGCGGCCATCTCCTGGCCCGCCGAGTACGGTGGGCGCGCCGCGGGCGTGATGGAGCAGGTCGTACTGGCAGAGGAGATGCACCGGGCCGACGCACCGGCGGCCCTCAACCCCATCGGGCTGGCCAATATCGCGCCTTCCATCATGACCTGGGGCACCGAGGAACAAAAACGCACCCTGCTGCCACGGATGCGGCGCGGTGACGATATCTGGTGCCAGGGCTTTTCCGAACCCGATGCCGGCTCCGACCTGGCGTCATTACGCTGTCGCGCGGTGCTGGACGGTGACGATTTCATCGTCAATGGCCAGAAGGTGTGGAATACCCTGGGCCACTTCGCCGACTACTGCGAACTGCTGGTCAGGACCGACCCCGATGCTCCCAAGCACCAGGGGATTACCTGCCTGCTGGTCGATATGCACCTGCCCGGCATTACCGTAAAACCCCTCACCACACTGACCGGCGCGGATGAATTCGCCGAGATTTTTTTCACTGACGTGCGCGTCCCGACAATCGGCACTGCTGGGGCCCGTCAACCAGGGCTGGCAGGTGGCGATGACCACCCTCAGTAACGAGCGCGCAGGCGTCGCCAACCTGCACCTCGGCGTGCGCAAGAAGATTGCCCGCCTGATACAGGCGGCGCGGGAGCGCGAGATCGACGGCAAACCGGTCAGCCAGGACCCAATCGTGCGCCAGCGTCTGGCGCGCACCTACCTCTACGGCGAGTACCAGAAGGCGCTCGCCGATGTCTGCATCGCAGGTGAATTGAACCAGCGGCCGCCCGGCGCGGAATCTTCCATCACCAAACAGAGCTGGAGCGATATCGAGCACATGATTGCCGAAACCAGCGCCAGCGTACTCGGTGATGAGGCGCACCGGGGCAGCTGGGGCGACAACCGACTCTACAGTCGCGCCACCTCCATCGCGGGCGGTACCACCCAGATCAACAAGAACATCATCGCCCGCCGCGTACTGGGCTTGCCCAAGGCCTGACCCGGAGAGAACGCCATGGACACCCATTACACGCCAGAGCAGGAAGCTTTCCGCGCCACCATGCGGCGCTTCCTTGAAGACCAGGGCGGCACCGGCTTCACCCGCAGCAGATGGTGCGAAACGGTGCCCGCCACGACACAGGTCTGGCAGTCACTGGCGGACCTGGGCGTCACCGGCCTGCTCGCGCCGGAACACGCCGGAGGCCTCGCGGGCAATATGACCGACATGGGCATCGTGATGGAGGAGCTGGGCCGGGCGGTGCATCCCGCTCCCTGCTGGGCCAGTTGCGTTGGCGCCACCAGCGCCGCCGCTGTGTTCGGCCTCGACCCCCTGCTGCGCGCACTCGCGGATGGCAGCCAGACTGCCACCCTGGCACTGGAGGAACCGGGTCGGCGCTTCTCCCACTGGCAGGACTCGCGACTGGCGGTCACTGACGATACACTCAACGGCGACAAGATTCAGGTGCCGGATGCGATCGGCGCTGCGCATCTGTTTGTCACCACCAACAGCGGCGTCTATCTCGTCCCGACAGATGCCACGGGACTGACGATCACCGCCACCGAGTGCCTCGACGGCTCACGCCGCTTCGCGGCAGTACATTTCGAAAATGTTGCCGGCACCCGCCTCGGCGATAACGCGCAACTGGCCCCGGTCGTCGACCGCATGCTGGTCGCGTTGTGCGCCGACGGCCTCGGCGCCGCGCAGCGCGCACTGGAACTGGCCGTTGCCTATGCCTGTGAGCGCCAGCAGTTCGGCCAGCACATCGGTTCCTTCCAGGCCATACAGCACCTGTGCGCGGAGATGCTGCAACAGCTGGAACTGGGCCGCGCCGGATTGCACTATGCCTTGTGGTCGCTCGATGCCGGCGACCCCCGCGAGGCACACCGGGCGGCGGTGATGTGCAAAGCCTATGCCTCCGAAACCCTGCCGCAGATTGCCGCCAATGCGATACAGATATTTGGCGGTGCCGGCTTTACCTGGGAGTATGATATCCAGCTGTTCTACAAGCGACTGCTGTCCCTGCAGATGACCTGGGGCAACAGTGAGGTGTGGCTGGAGGAACTGGCGACACTGGTGATTGATGGGGAAGCGCCGCCTGTTACTGGACCGTCGCTATAATGAGAAAAAAAGCTAAATATGTGGCCCGATTTTCTAATGAGGGGGTTGCAGACCCTCGGTTGCCTGTTCGGCGTCGTCGGCATACGACTTCTTCCTTCATCACTACTTTTTGTGCTGCTCGTTCCCTAACTTTTCTCAGCAGAGCCAGCCCTCGCCATCGCACCTGCTCCATACAGACAAAAAGGGCCGCTAATTCCCATACCGCAACATGGACAATGTGACGCCCGACTTCCCATCCGGCTCCACCTGCTGCCGTAACTACGGCTGTCAGTAGCACAAGGGCGACCCACCAGCATCCAAGTATGCAACTCATCACCATAATGGTTATGACGCCAATGTGCTGCAGAATTGTCCTCTGGATCATCGTCGCAAATTGATTCCCGCGCCACGGCAAAAGGATCTCGAGGCGCTCTGTCGCCATTGCATGAAACGCAACTTGAAAGGTCTGCTCCGGATAAGAAAGCGCATTGATTATGATAGCTGCCTTCCCATGTGTTTCGAGCCACGAGATAAATTCAGGGTCTGTCTTTCGAATCTCTTCTCGTTCCGGGAATAGCTGACCAATCCATTGTTGATCAATTGGCCATGGCATTCCGGCAGCACGAAATTGTTTTAGCATTTTTGGATTGTCCATAGCAACACGCCCGAGGATGATGCTATCCACCTGGCAATCAGTATACGTTGTAGGCGCCTGCTGAATCGAAGGCGAGAGGCATAGGAGAATGGCGAGTACGATTGCCCACCAATAGGACCTCCACCCCGCTTTCCAGATCACCGGAATGGTCGCCAGGGCCGTCAGTCCAGACGTGACACGAACGGTATTGAGTGCGATTGCAATGATCCACTGCCATGCATGGCGTCGGCTAGGTCGGCGGGCCATCACCGTTGTTTCTGCGGCAAGGAGCGCAATGCCACTCCACGCCACCCCTTCGGAGAGGACTCTAAAATGCCACGAATAGATGATTTCGCCACTGGAGCACAGGAGCGCAAGGTAGACGCCAATCACCCCGCCGGTAACCCATCCCAGTCGAGCCCAGCAGAAGAGGGAGAGCAGATAGGATGCCCACACTGCCATAACAGAGACGCCCAACGTATTCCACCACGTTACGATCAGCCATGGACGACCATAACCACTGAGATAATCTACAGAATCGGGCGATTGCAGAGGGAGTTCCGTCAGCGAGGGCGCATTCAGTATGCCCATCCACACGAGAATACCGAATGCACATGCCAAAGAAATCTTATGATAAATTGTTGATTCCATAAGCCGCTCTTTGCAAGTCCTGCGCGAAGGGATACCCCTTTCGCCTCGCCTCAGAAGCGGATACTATCACCATATAGGCAGTTAAGTTGTCCAGTCAATGGCGCGTTTTCATTAGATAAAGAATCCTTTCACTTTCGGGCACGTTTGCAGATTGTTCGATCAAAAAATACTCTTGAAAAGGCCTCCTCAAATCCGAGTTGGTTATAATCCGTAAAAATATCCTCCCGGGTGGCAAGTAGCCTGACGACCTGAGAATCAGCCTTTGGAACGAACTCAATCAACAGCCATTTGGTCATACCTGAAAACAATTTTGCGATATTGGGCAGCCGGGACATTGTTACTTATCGCTAGGTGATGTATCAGCGCAAGAACGAGTAAAGCATCGCAATGACTGCGTTCCAAAAAAGAAGATCGCTCTGCATTGCCCCATCCAATTGACGGGGGAGGGCGACATTAAAATCCTGGATCAAAGGGAGTATGTTGGCAGGGCCATTAATCGCATGTTTTCCCTGTAATTTAGCTTCAACAGCTACTGAGTCAATACCATTCGACCTCACGGAAAAGCAGCACAGCTCGGAAGGCAAGGATCTATTACTGTGCATCAGCAAACACGGGGATGCGTACTTGCGCAGTATCTTGATCCATGGTGCTCGCGCTGTGGTTGCGCAGGCCAGGCAAGGTGCAATTTTTCTCGTACAACTTATTTTCTAAATGTATCAGGGACTTGCAGTTTTAATTCTGCGGCCACTTCTCGCACGATCAAGTCAGCGCCTAATGCGCCTACATGGTTGTCGGAATCAAAATAGAGCCTGTCAGATTCCGACGCGATACATCGGCCACTCTCCTGCCGACAGAATATTTTCTCCGGATAGACTCGCTTCACTCGCGCACCGGTTACCTTGTCCAGAGCCGCATAGCTACGGGCTACCCGTTTCTTGTATTCATCATAACTGGTCGAGAGTGTGGGCAATTGCTCGGGGCCAGAGATAGGCAGGAGAAATCGAGTTTAGTAGTTGCGGGACATCGAAGCCTTGCTCGGGCACAGGATAAACAATCACTAATCCATAGCCGTCATCCACCCAGGAAGTCAAGGTTTCAACTACTGCATTCGACAGATCATCAGGGAAAAAGGCGCGTACTCGCTTGCGCTAGGCTAGTCTGATTGTCAGTCATCTTCACTAATCTCCTGATTATCAAACGGTTCCCGCTCGATATAGATCGGCATTCGGGCGCTGTAGATAATCGTGGGGCTCTGGAATTTTTTCAGGAACGACCTTAGAGCTTCACCGCGCTTTTTGCAGGCAATCTTACTGATCGGCAACGAGATGTGGGCAGGCGACCTGTGTGACCTGGACAAAGTTCAAGTGATTCCTTTGAGCAAGCGCCCTGACTTGTACAGATAGAACACGCAGCATGACTATCCCCGATTAAAACAAGTGTGGGATGAGCCCGGAAAATCCTCAAACACACAGGACTCGGGAACCTTACGCCAGGGACCATCCTTACTACCAGAAAGACACTCTGCCCCATCCTGGCGAGCTATTTTTGCTTCGTTAGCCGTAATCAAATCCTGCAAATAGTTGCCGCGGCTTGGAATTCCATCTTCCCTGATCCAATAGAGACTGACAAGAATCACCAGGGAGGTTACTAACAAAAGGACTGCGATCAGCACCCTTCTTGAGATTCCCCGCCTGCGGAAGGGTTTTTCAACCAGATGGTAGGACATCACCGACAACAACAGCGTCAGCACAATCCATGCGCCCTTGTGGACCAGAGTGGGTGCTGTAGCGGCCATTCGCCCAAAGGCGAAGATGGGGTAATGCCACAGATATAAAGAGTAGGACAACAAACCGAGGTAAACCATGGACGGCCGGGACAGCGTTCGGCCTACCCAGTCACCTTCAGTCCTGAAACGAATAATGAGCACCGTACCGAGTACCGGAATCAGTGTAATAAAGCCCGGGTGGTGAACATCGAATCCGAAACTGGCCATCGAACCCACGATCAAAAGCAACCAATAGATGGAATAATTTTATGTGGCCGCGAGTTGGAGAATCTGCGGGAGATTGATTCAGCACAACCAGGGCGAGCAGGCTGCCTGCAAGCAACTCCCAGAAGCGTGTCGGCATCATGTAAAACGAAAACGATGCATCCTGCCCCGTCATCCATTCGGCAAACAACAGGCTGAGCACAAAAAAAACGGACAATATCGTGGCAAGATACTGTCTGCCCCACTTGTAGATCGCGAACAGGAGCAATGGAAATACGATGTAGTATTGCTCTTCAACCGCAAGAGACCAGGTGTGGAGGAATGGCTGGAGCAAAGCCGATTCTGCACCGTACTGCTGCAGACTATAATTCCAGTAGAAATTGGAGGAGAACAGTAAAGAGAAAATCAGGGACTTGGAAAAATCAACCAGTTGCTCCGGCAACAAGTATCGCCAGGCGAACGGCAATGAGGCCAGCATCACCACCAGCAGTGCCGGCAGCAGGCGCCTGGCCCGGCGCTCATAGAAATTCAGATCGAAACCCGCCCGCTCTGGGCAAGCTCAGTCATTAGCAGTGTGGTGATGAGGTAGCCTGAAATGACGAAAAAGATATCGACCCCAAGATAACCCCCCGGCAATAACTGCCAGCCTCCCAGCGTAATCTTGGCGTGGTAAAGAATGACTGAAAAAACCGCAATGGTTCTTAAGCCATCAATGTCTGGTCTGTATTTTATTAGAGTTTTCTCGACTTGATGCAATCATGATAGCTGCATACTTGCTGCCAAACCAGCAATATCGATGACAACTGCTGCTGTGCTACGCGGGCTGCACATGACGCTCTGCGTTTGAATTTCTACTAAAACTATCCCATATAGCGTTGAACGCTGTAACAGTACCAATTGGTTAGGCGCAGTGATATCAGGATGTGGATTTTGCAAGCAGCGCGCATGCGGTCGGTATGAGCACGAGGTAACACAGTGCCGCCAACAACATGGTGAAGTTAATGCCGTAGGCCATGCTCACCATCACCGCGAGCACAGAGGCCAGTACGCCGACCGCGCCGTTAATTGCCCAGAACCACGGCGTCGGGTTCGGCGTCCACATTTCTGTATCAGTGACATGCCTGCGGGAAATGCGAAACCCATGAGGAAACCGACAGGCATGACCACAACCAGTGAGATCAAGATACGTACGGGCAAGCGCTGTGCCGTTGTTGCTTCAAAAACAGAGGTCAAACCCCACTGCGCTATGAGTAGATAGCCACTGACCATCAATCCCCACACAAGCAAAACGGCCAGCGCTATCGAGGCGGAAAGACGCCCCGATACAAGGCTTCCTAGCCCGGTCGACAAAATCAGGCTGAAGAGGCACACACTCATGGCGTAGACAGGATGACCGAGGAATACACCAAAGAATTGCAGTATGGAAATTTCAGCGAACATAAAGCCCGCCCCGATCAGGGAAAAATACAACGTTCCATAAATAACCAGCTGACGCGGTGCGGATTTTGCGACGCATGTGTAGCGGCATGACAATCAGTACAAATCACAGCAATGAATGCGATAACGAGAATCATCATTAAGGCAATAGAAGCACGCAAGTTGCCTCCAATAACACCGGTTCCCAAGTGTCTTAAACCATGTTCATTCTGACAAAATGCGGAATATCTCTGAACCGCAGCTGGTTGAAAAAGAACGGCCTGTTGTCCGTTGGCACACTGAGGTCGAGAAATGCTGTATTGGCGCGCTCTGTTAAGGCTGGCAATATCCTTCGCAGCCACGATGCTGTTGCAAGCGTTTCCGACTCTGGGCTCCATGATCCGGTGCAACGAGAACCGTGAAGACGCAGTCGATCGGTTTCATCGTGCGAAGCCGTCTGCAATTTTTCTGCCGTAAACGGACTTTTGGACAGGACCAGCGTGGCAATATGATCAGCATGGGCAACAAAAATGTGCTGACGAGGATCGGCAACGCCGCGATCGATCATCACCGCCAAGGCAAGCGCCACCATACGACCGGATTCGTTGATGTCTGTCGGGCTGTACCAGCGACTGACCGTAAACACACCGTCATCAGTGAGTCGATCGGTAAATGCACGCCAGCCCTCGAGCGTATAGAGCCCATTTTCACTGAGTGAAAATGCTCCGGCGCCCGTGGCAGCCCAGGTATCAATCATGCTCATCTGGATCAGGTCAAAGGATTCGTCAGTCGCGGCAAACCAGCTGCGCGCATCATCTACATGCAATTTCAAACCGGGCACGGCGGTGAGGTTCGAGTAAGGCGCATACACGGGATCGGTGGTGTGCAAATCAATAAAGATGCGATTCACTTCAACGCCGGTAATATCTTTAACACCAAAAATATGCGCCGACAGTACGTCACGACCACCACCCACTCCAATAACGGCAGACTTGGCAATGCCCGGCAAACTGAAGGCAAGGTTGACAAGGTCGTAGCGCAAAAATGCGATGGATTGATCGGTACCGTCGAAGTGCGTCATCGACGGTTCCGGCAGCGCCATCTATATTCAGCATGGCCTGCTTCGTAGTCAAGTTGCTGTCGAGTAGCGGTGACTCTCCCCACATCAGCGGGTGACCGATTATCGGCTTATACGCAATAATTCTCGAAAAGGAATTCCATCTCTCGAAGCGACTTTTAAAAGCGATCTCAAATTGGTCCTTGACCAGAGCCGGCTTGAAACCAAACGGCAGCGACATATTGAGTGGAATCACAACAGCGAGAAAAACCGCAACCGGCAATGGGCGTCGCCAGCGTCCCCGCTGCGATAACACGCTTCTTTCTGCTGCCGTAGCACCACGAGCAAATGCAAGCGCGGCTAGCGCGGCCAGTAAACCAGCGAACACGGTTGCCGATGGCCCATCGAGCACGTTCAGAATCACAACAACCGCCACACAACCGAGCGCGGCACCCAGCAGGTCAACCCCGTAAACCAGGTTCACCGGAAACGGGCTGCGTGTTAACGCAAGACTTATGGTTATGCCGGCAAAAATGTAGGGCACGGTCATGGAAGCCATCAATAAGCACCAGGAGAAAACCGAGGGTGACGATCGGCATCAAATTGGTGATCAGAGGAAAACTGCACCATGATCGACAGTGGCATCGCCACTGCTGTGAGCAACGAGGTATCTGCCAGAAATGTGGAAAAATTCTCGGGCTTCAGTTTCTGCGCGGTTGAGATAGACCCACACGCCCCCTATGGTCATGCCGAGCATGGCAACGCTGATAGCGAAAAAGGCGAGGTAATACCAGGCGATAACAGACAGAATCCGTGTCTGCACAATCTGGAACAGCAACGCCGACATGGTGATGAGGAATACCCCGAGCAGGAAGGGGTTGCGTTGTGGTGCTGCTGAAATCGTCATAAGACCAGGGAACCTCAAAAAAAGCTATTATTTGCACAAATCACAAGGATTTTCAGCTACCGTTTGGATGACGGCACCACACTCGGCTGCGGATGCGGCCGTGCCGGAGGTTTGTAAATGCCGAGAGCAATAGCTTCGTTTACAATGACACTGGTTTCTTCATTTGAAGCGTAGAAAGACAAATACTCTTCCCGATTATAGTGATTGACCCTCTTTTCCAGCCTGCTTTGCAAAAGTGGCTGATACATTTTAAATGAATACCCCCAAAAGGAGGCACTCATAAGGATTAACGTAAAGAAAAAAGTTCCTGCTGCTTTCCCGGCAGGTAGGCAATTGCGTTGGGAAGCGACCAGCACGATTATCGTAGCCGCTAGCAATAACGAAGTAAAGCTGTAGCGTGGAGCTTAAAGCGTATTCAAGCACAGTAAGACGAGTCCAGGTTGAATCCACCCCCTCACCTGAGCGACCGACTGTGACCAACAAAGCGCAGATAATAATATACCATGCGAGGAGCAAAAGAGTGACGTCCTTGCTGGTGAAGCCGCGTATACTGAAAAAAACAACCAGAGATAGCATCACTACTCCCGCACCCTGGGCCAATAATAAGTTACTATCGCTGATAGCACTTCCCATCAGTGTAAAAAAGTATTTCATTTTGTATAGCGGCACAGCACGTAGAGACGTCGAACAATGTCTCGATAGAATTCGTTTGGATAGGAATTAACCGACTCAAAATCGATGTGCCAGACATAGCAAGACAAATAATGCACAAAAGACCCAACAAACTGAGTAAGCCAGCGAAATGCGGCGCACAATAAGCGCCTGATGTAGCAGGCTGGCAAAACCAACAAGCCAAATAAATTGCCCGGATGAAAACGTGAAGCTGCCGAGCGAGGCGAATACCAGAGCCGCAAGAAAGCGGATCAACCTGACCTCCCGTAAGCAAGATAAAGTGGCAAACGCATAGAGGTAAACGTATATGATTGTCAAAACCAGCCATAGGCCAGAAGATCAGTTCATAGGCTCGAAGTGAAAACAGAATCAGGGCTGCAGGAAATATAACAAGGAGGGGACGGGGCTGATGGCGAATCGCAAGGTAAAATAACATCAGCAGCAGACGGGATCGCCAAATTCGCGAAGAAAACAAGTGTCCCGAAAGTTAACCTCTCCGTTTATGAAAAGTAGTAGGTAATAAACCAGGCGCGATGAAAAATTTCGGTGATCTAGGTGCAGTTCAAATAAGACTGCAACGATAGACTTCAAGCCATTCGATTGAACGATACGATTGAGAACTGTCAGTACGTCAAATATATCGTCGTTATAAGGTATGTTCAACGCGTGCCGGTAAAGGAACAGTGCGTAATACAGCATCACACCCAGGATACCAAAAGCGGGTACCCACTGCGTCAAAATCTTTGCGGGTATTTTCATGGTACTGACAACTTAACCCTCATAATCGATAATCGGGTGATGGTAACTACAAAAGTTATCGATGACCACCACGACATGGCGAATTGATATTTTCTCCTCAGTTAAGCACCTCGTCGGCAAAGCGCTGCAAGCCGGCAACTGCTTCGCTGCCACGACGCCAGGGGCACACCACCAGCCGCGTAACACCCAGGTCTTCCCAGCGTTGCAGCTCATCACGCGTCGACACATCCGCGGCGGTGATAATCTCCAGTTGCTGTGGATCGCGCCCTTGCGCGCTCACGATTTCCCGCAATTTTTTCAACACGGGCTTGATCGTGGTAAGCGTATGCCCGATGCCATACCAACCGTCGCCACTGCGCGCCACGCGCCGCAGCGCGGCAGCCGATTCGCCACCGATATGAATCGGCGGATGTGGTCGCTGCAGGGGCTTGGGCTCAAACTTCACCGACTCGAACTGGTAGAACTCGCCCTGGTGGGCCACGGTGTCCTCGGTCCACAGCCGCTTGCACACACTCAACACCTCATCCAGACGGCGACCCCGCGAGCGCGGGTCCATCCCGGCGGCGCTCCACTCGCTGCGCAGCCACCCCGCCCCTACCCCGATTTCAGCCCGACCTCCTGACACAATATCCAGTGTCTGGATCGCACGAGCGGCGATAAACGGATGGCGCAAACCCATCAGGTAGACATTGGTGCCCAGACGAATCCGGCTGGTCTGGCCGGCGAGAAAGGCGAGATAGGCAAACACATCGAACAGCGGCGTTTCGGGTGGCACCGGCGGATGTGCGCTGTCACCGTCCTGCGTGGCGAACGGCGAGCCAGCCATCTGCTGCGGAAACACCAGGTGCTCGGGCATCCACAGCGATTCAAAACCCAGCTGGTCCGCGGCGACGGCGACCTGCTGAAAATAGCGCGGGTTTAACATGCCAATTGACGTGCCTACCTTGATGGACATACACAGTGCTCCGCTGTTCAACACGCTGGCAATCGTATCACGCGCACCGGACAAAACGCTTTATCATGACAGGCGGCTTATTATAGAATCAGGTACAGCCCGCAGCTGCCGCCGACCGTTGCAGGTCTGCCTGCCATCTCCCGGAAATGACTCGATTATGGATTTGCTCCCGACGCAGGAACAGCAACAGATCATCGATACCGCAGCGAGCTTTCTGGCGCATGAATTCCCCGTCAAGCAGTTGCCCGGCCCCTCCGCAAATACATCGCGTTTCACCCGCGCCCATCTGCGACAAATCGCCAACCTGGGCTGGATCGGTATTGGGCTTGCCGAAGAATTTGACGGCGTTGGCTACGGACTGTCGGAAGAAGCACTGCTGTTTGTTGAACTGGGGCGCCAGCTGCTGCCGCCCTCCCTGCTGGGCAGCGTACTGGCAGCGCGGGTCGCGGCACAATCCGGCGCGCATGAGACCCTGCGCCGCCTACTCGACGGCGACATCAAGGTAGCCCTGGCAACAGCCCGTCCGGCGCTGCCTGCACACATTGGCACATCGGTTGACGGTGAGTTCCTGGTATTTGAGGCGGAAGACGCCGACCTGGTGCTGGTCGCTGATGAAAGCGGTGCCGCCCTGGTACCACTGTCGTCGTTACAGTTGACGCAAACTGAACAGTGTATTGACGGCACGCTGGGCCTTTCCTGCTGGCTCGCCGCGGCCGCTCCCGCGCTGTGCTTCGTGCCCACAACGAAGGATATGCATATTCCTGCGCGGCGCCCTGTTGATCTCCGCCATGCTGCTGGGCATCGCCGAGGCCACACTCGCGCGCTCGGTGGATTATGCGAAAGCGCGCGAGCAATTCGGCAAGCCCATCGGCAGTTTCCAGGCCATCAAGCACTACTGCGCGGAAATGGCGATGCGCTGCGAGTCGGTGCGGGCCCTGCTCTATCACGCCAGTATTACCTTACAGGGCCAGGCATCTGCGGGGCTTTTTGATACCTTCTCACTGAAGGCGCTCGCCATCGATGCGGCGCAGCGCAATGCCAATACGGCAGTGCAGATCCATGGCGGCATGGGCTACACCCAGGAGATGGATATTCACCTGTTCGTCAAGCGCGCCCAGGTGCTGGGCACCCTGTTCGGCAGCGAGCGCTATCACCTGAAGAAACTGCTCGCCGAACGCGCACCGGACTGAGGGAAAAACTGGCCCATGAACCTTGATTTCACGCCGCAGCAAATGCAGTTTCGCGAGCAGGTGCGGGACTGGCTGGAGACCAACAAGCCGGCGCAGGCGCGCCCGGCAGACGGCGCAGAAGGCCGCGCCTTTGACCTCGCCTGGCAAAAGACGCTGTACGCCGGTGGCTGGGCCGGTATCAACTGGCCGAGGGAATATGGCGGGCAGGGCTTCGATACGTTCCAGCAACTGATCTTCCTGATGGAATACGCGCAATCCAGGGCGCCGGGAGACCATTACCGCTTCAACGGCCTGAACCTCGCAGGGCCCACGATCATCGCCTGCGGCGATGAAGAACAGAAAGCCACTCACCTGCCGCCCATCCTCAAGGGCGAGGTCATCTGGTGCCAGGGCTTTTCCGAACCCTCCGCCGGTTCCGACCTGGCTTCCCTGAAAACCCGCGCGGTGATCGACGGCGACGACATGATCGTGACCGGGTCAAAGATCTGGACCAGTTGGGCCAGGTTCGCCGACTGGCAGCAACTGCTGGTGCGCACTGACCCGGCTGCGCCAAAGCACGCCGGTATCAGCTGGGTGATCAACCGTATGGACAATCCGGGCATGGAGATTCGACCCATTCAGGATATGGCCGGCGGCAGCGACCTGCACGAGGTGTTCTACGATGCGGTGCGTATCCCGCTGAAAAATATTGTCGGCGGCATCAACAACGGCTGGCGCGTCAGCATGGCGCAACTGTCCTTCGAGCGCGGTACAGCTTTCATGCCGTCCCAGATCGAAACGCAGAAAACCATCGAGGAACTGATAGAGCTGGCCAGGAACACCCGACTGGAGGACGGGCGTCGCGCCATTGAGGATGACCACATCGCGTATGAACTGGCCAAATTGCGCGCCGAGACCCGCTCACTGCTGGCCATGACGCTGCTGGGCATCTCGCGCAACGAGCGCACCGGCAGCCCCGGTCCCGAAGGCTCCATGCTGAAACTGTTTCAGTCGGAACTGTACAAGCGCATCACTATTCTGGCGCTGGAGATCGTCGGGCCGGACCGGGCCAGATTGTCCAGCCTGACGGGGCGCTGGCCACAGGCCTTCCTCGGCTCTTTCGCCAATACGCTGGGCGGCGGGACCTCCGAGGTCATGCGCAACATTATCGGCGAGCGCTACCTCGGTCTGCCCAAATAGGCACGGCCTTAAACGAAACAGGCATGTTGCCGGGACAATGCGCAGCGCGGACGGGCGTCAGGACGCGATCCCGTTCAGCTCGGCCCAGCCGGTCCACATGATCTGGATACCGATGCACAGCAGGATGAACGCCATCATCCGGATCATCACCAGCGTACCGATCTTGCCGAGCCGCGCGAGCACGACGACCGAGTTCTTGAAAATCAGGTACAGCGCCAGCGAGACCAGCGCCGCTCCGCAAACGGCCACCAGCACGCCGAGCGCGTATTCGACCGGGCCCGGGCGGAATCTTCGCACCGAGGGCAATTGAGGCGGCAATCGTGCCCGGCCCGGTGGTCAGCGGGAAGGTGATCGGAAAGAAGCTGCGCTGCACGATCTCGGCTTCTGACAGCGTCTTTGCCTCCTGCGCCACCACGGTTTGTATGTCGTCATCCCCGGTGTGGTGCAGCATCTGCCACGCCGTTGTGGCCACCAGCAGGCCGCCGCCGATCCGCACGACGGGCAGCGATATGCCAAACAGCGCCAGTACGTAGGTGCCGATCAGCATGGAGACGACCAGCACAAACCAGGCATTGATCGCAACCTGTCGCGCCAGTCGCTGCGCCATACCGTGATTCGTGCCCACGGTCGCTGCGAATACCGGCGCGCTGGCCAGTGGGTTGATGATCGGCAACAGGGTCACCGGAATGAGCGCGAGACCGTGAATAAACCAGCTTATGTAGGAATCCACTACCACCTCTTTTATAGCGCGGGTGTGCGCAAGTGCCAGGCTGTCGCCTGTTCATAGGCGTGTCCCACGCGCAATACAGTGGCCTCATCGAAGGGACGCCCCGCGATCTGCAGGCCGATCGGGAGTCCGGCCCGGTTGAATCCGCAGGGTACTGATAGCGCGGGCAGGTGCGTCGCATTGAAGGGCGCGGTGCAACGGATCATGGCGCCCAGTATGGACTCTTCCATGCTGCCGTAGCGCACCGATTCCTGGCCGATAAGTGGCGCGGTGATCGGCGTCGTTGGCGTAAGGAGCACATCCACGGTTTCCAGCAGCGTGCGCATCGCTGCGGTGAGTGTGTCCACCGCGTGCTGGCCTGCCATCAGCTCAGTAGCGCTTGGGAAGTAGCCCGTCAGAATCTCGCGCACATCAGAGCCAAAATCCTCGGGTCGATCGCGCAGGGAAGCGGCATGAATGTCCTGCGCTTCCGCCAGCACGAAACCGAACGTGCCGCCGAGGCCTTCGGCAACACCCGCAATCTCCACATCGCGCACATCCGCACCCAGCTGCACCAATACATCGATGGCAGCATCCATGGCGGCGGCAATATCGTCCTCAAGATGATCGAAGAAGTAGCCGCGCGGCACGCCGATGCGCAGGCCGCGCACACCTGATCGCAGGAAAGCGGTAGCATCATCGACCGGCAGGCGCGCACTGGCAGGGTCGGCCGGGTCGTAGCCCGCGATTACGTTCAACATCAGCGCGGCATCCTCGACCGTCCGCGTCAGCGGCCCCGTATGATCGTAGCGATAGGACAGCGGCAGCACGCCGGCCTTACTGACGCGCCCGTAAGTCGGCTTCAATCCCACCACACCGCAGACCGAGGCCGGCATGCGAATGCTGCCGCCGGTGTCGGAACCCGTCGTGGCGGTAGCCAGGCCCGCCGCTATTGCCGCACCCGAGCCGCCGCTCGATCCCGCAGGGATGCGGTCCAGGTCCCAGGGGTTGCGCGTTGCGCCGTAGTGCGGGTTATTGGTAGTCACGCCGTAGGCATACTCATGCGTGTTGAGCTTGCCGAGCAGGATCGTGCCGGCCTCGCGCAGCTTGCGCGCTACCGTGCAATCGGCTGTGCGGTATGTGATTCGCATGGATTTTCGCGCCACCGGTCGTTCTGATGCCAGCGGTCTCGTACAGGTCCTTGTGCGCGATCGGGATGCCGTGCAGCGGCCCGCGCACCTTCCCTGCCGCGAATTCCTCGGTAGCGCGTCGCGCATCGTCTCGTGCCCGCTCCGCAGTGACGGTAATATAGGCATTTACTTTGGGATTCAGTTGCTCGATGCGGCGCAGGTAGGCATCGGTGAGTTCAAGTGGCGAAAACTCCCCGTCACGCAGTGCGCGGGCGGCGCTGTGCTATGGACAGGTTTGCAACGTCAATGTCTTGCATGGTTGATTCTCTCAATCCGATTTCCAGGGCCCAACGCGGACTGTCTAGGGCCATCCCGCCCTGGCGGCCTGCACCCGCACAGTCTCGATCTTGCCGGTCTTTGCGGCAGAGGCGTGCCGCCCGTCGGAACCGGCGGCGGTCAAGGCAAACAGGGTGTTGCCATCCCGCCCTCCCAGCATACAGGCGTAGCAGGGTTGACTCGTTGCAAGCCGCTCGATAATTTCGCCGCCCTCGGCCACCAACACCACTTCGGGTCCGATCGCATTCGCAACCCACACCCGGTTATTTTCATCCAGGCAGATACCGTCGGGGGCGACACCGGGAATGGCTGCCCAGACCCGTCTATTGGTGAGCGACTTATCTGCGTTGATGGTGAAGGCGGTCAGGCAGCTGGCCAGTGTCTCGGCCACTATGAGCGTTGTTCCATCAGCAGTGATAACGCTGCCATTGGGAAAATGCATATCCCGCGCGGCGAGGTGCACCGAGCCGTCGGCATCGACCCGCACCAGGTTGGTGACCGGGTGATCACTGAGCACCGCGATACCGCGTGCCTGCAAGTCGGCATCCAGGTCAAAACCAAAATTACCGACCCACGCGCTGCCCTGTGCATCGACCACCATGTCGTTGCACAGGTGCGCGGTGAGATGGCTGATGTCGGCGTGCAGCACCAGGCCGGTCGGATCCAGCCGCTTGACAGCGCGCTCCTTCATCGCGACAACCAGCAGGCGCCCATCGGGCAACCAACCCAGCCCCGAGGGTTGATCATCCAGTTCCAGCTCGGTGCGCAACGCGCCCGACTCATCGATTGATTTTACCGCGTGGGCGTAAAAGTCGCTGAACCACAAACGCCCGTCATGCCAGCGCGGTCCTTCACCGAAGTACAGGCCGTCCACTAATGTTGTCGTATCGCTCATTGCGGTAACTTCCTGATCGTTATTCGAACGTAAATTTCTTCAGGTACACGACCACCCGCCATCCACCACCAGTGTCTGCCCGGTAATAAAGGCGCTGGCCGGACCCGCCAGAAATACCACGACGCCCTTGATATCATCTTCTTTACCGGAGCGCTGCTGTGGAATAGCGCTCTCAAATGCTCTGAGTTTTTCCTTATCGTGCACGATGTGATTCATCATATCAGTCAGGAACGCGCCCGGCGCAATGCCGTTGACGCGTATATTGTCCGCCGCCAGTTTTACCGCCATGTCGCGCGTCAGGGAAATCACCGCGCCCTTGCTCGCATTGTAGGCGACCACCGGTTCCTGCGCGTCACTCGCACAGCGCCAGGCGGAGATGGAGGAAATATTGATAATACTGCCGCCGCCCTGCGCCTTCATCCGTTTCGCCACCTGCTGCGAGAGGTAGAAAAGTCCCCGCACATTGAGGTCGAACACCTTGTCCCACCCGCCCATGGGGTAGTCCAGGGTCGGTGCGGCCCACACCATGCCGGCGTTGTTGACCAGGATATCCAGCCGCTCCACCCGCTCGGCGACTGTGGCGAGCAGGACATCGATGGCTGGTGTGTCGGAGATATCGGCCTGCAATACCCAGCACCTGCGCCCCATCGCTTCAATAGCGTCGGCCACCTCCTGCAGCGGCTCCAGCTTGCGCCCGACCACGATCACATCCGCACCGGCCTCGGCCAGCCCGATACTCAGGTGCCGCCCGATCCCATGTCCGCCGCCAGTGACCAGTGCCACGCGACCTGCCAGGTTATACATGTCAAGGGAATGCATTGCTCGACCCTACTCCCGATAATAATTCAGTGTGCTGCTGGTACCACCGCGATACCAGGCCCCGTCAGATGATAGAACTTTCCCGCCCCTGCCAGTAGCGCTCGCGAATTTTGCGCTTGAACAGCTTGCCCGCATCGGAGCGCGGCAGCTTGCGTTCAAAATCGATACTCTTCGGGCACTTGATATGGGACAGCCGCGCGCGACACCAGGCAATCAATTCCTGCTCCAACTGCGGGCCGGCAGCGCGCAAAGTCGACCGGCTCGACCACGGCCTTGACCTCCTCGCCCAGATCCTCGTTCGGTACGCCGACCACTGCCACATCCGCAACAGCCGGGTGCATGATCAGCACATTCTCCGTCTCCTGCGGATAGACATTCACGCCGCCGCAGATAATCATATTGGCCTTGCGGTCGGTGAGATACAGAAAGCCCTCCCCATCTACATAGCCGACGTCACCCACAGTCGACATATTGCCCACGCGGGACTCCAATGTTTTCTCATCGCTGTTGTGGTATTCAAACGCAGCGCCGCCGGCAAAATACACAGTTCCCACCTCACCAGTGGGCAGTTCCTGTCCCCTGTCATCGAGGATATGCACGCTGCCATAGACCGGCTTGCCCACCGAGCCACGGTGCGCCAGCCAGGTCGGTTGAGTCGATCTGGGTGCCGCCATGACCCTCGGTTGCCCCGTAGAATTCGACCAGGATCGGCCCCCACCAGTCGATCATCTGCTGCTTTATTTCCACCGGGCACGGGGCTGCCGAGTGCGTGGCCACCAGCTGGCTGGACACGTCATAGGCCTCGCGTACCGCCTGGCGGCAGTTTCAGCATGCGGATAAACATGGTGGGCACCCACTGGCTGAACGTCACCCGATGCCGTTCGATCAGGCGCAAGGCCTGCTCCGGGATCGAAATGTTCCATAACCACGGCGGTCGCGCCTATGCGGTGCATGGCCATGCAAAAGCGAATGGGCGCCGCATGGTACAGGGGCGCGGGAGACAGGTAGACCGTATCCGCGCAAATGCCGAAACTGCCCAGTATGCCCATCACCAGCGGCCCGGGATTGCCTATCTCGCGCTCCGGGTTGGGGTTTTTGATACCCTTGGGGTAGCCGGTGGTGCCGGAGGAATACAGCATCACACAGCCTTCCAGTTCCCGTGGCGATCGGCGTGATCGGAAAGCTGTCCAGCAGCGCTTCAAACGCGTCAAACCCCTCGACCGTGCCGCCGACCATCAACCAGGTATGCACACCCGGCAGCTCATCCCTGATCTGCTGCGCGACTTCGCGCAGGGCATAGGACACCACCAGCACCCTGGCTGCGCAATTCTGCACGATATAGGCAGTTTCAGCCGCGGACAGATGTGTGGAGATCGGCGTGTAATACAAGCCGGAGCGCTGCGCGCCCCAGGCGGCATAGAAGTAGTCCGGGCAGTTGCCCATGAACAGGGCCACGGCATCATCCTTGCCCAGCCCCAGGCTGGCAAAAAGGTGCGCGCACTGATTGGAGCGTTCATTCAGCTGGCGATAGGTGACCACGTCACCACAGCCCATGATGATGGCGGCTTTGTCGGGAGTTGGACTGCGCATGAACAGCCGGGTACATGGATTAGACTCCTGCAGTGTTTGATCTCTGGCTAAACGTTCAGTGGCAGAATTCATCGATCGCGATGGCGAAATTGAGGCTTTCCCCGGTGGCAACCTTGAAGGTGGTCACGCCGACCAGATTGCCTGCAGTGTCGAACAGGCCGCCACCGGAAGAGCCGGAGGAGAGAGCCGCGTCCGTCTGGATATAGGCGTGTCCGTCTTTATTTCTCTTTTGTGCAACCAGTCCGCGCGACAGCGATGTATCCAGTCCCTTCGGGATTGCCGATGGCCGCCACATCCTCTCCCACCAGCAGTTCCCTGTGGGCCTGGCTGACGCGACATAGGTGGGCAGCGTCTCTGCGGTCTGCAGGATACAGCGATCACCATCCCGGTCGGCTGCCAGCACTCTGCGTGTATTGCCCTGCCGGTCGTTAACAGCGTCACGCCGGAGGGATCGTGTATCAGGTGACAATTGGTAACCAGCGTGTTGGGCGAAACCGCCACTGCGGACCCCACTGACTGGGCCTTGCCCGCCATCGACCTGACGGTCCAGATGGCGCCTGAGCGCAGCTGGAACACCTCGCTCCAGTTCAACAGTCCGCTAGACGTCTGCCACTGGCAGACCTCGCCACCCAGGGGAACCCATGGTGGCCAAGCGGCGGCACTCTCGCGCTCCGGCACCGCATCTGCAACATCTGCAGGAGGCGCCTTGGCTGGCTCCGGTAGATATGGCCTGCGAAAATCCAGCGCGGCAATATACGCAAGACCCTTGTCCGGCGCCGCCCAGGCCGCCTTGAGCCTGCTGGTCTCGCCGCTGCCCAGGCGTTCCAGACGGCGATCGATGGCGCGCTTGCGCTCCGACTCAAATGCATAACGATCGCGGTCATAATAGGTAAACTTGACACAGGAACCCCACTCCGGATCAGCGGCCAGCGACAGTCCCTGAAGCCAGTAGTAATAACCAATGTACCAGTTCTCCGTGACACCGCGCCCGCGGAAATACAGGTCCGCAAGTTTGAGATTGATTTCACAGAGATCCACCTTGCCCAGGTTATCCGCAGGTGGTTGCAACTCTATAACAGTTTTGTAGTAGGAAAAGGAGTCTGCGTACAATCCTCTTGCATGCAATGCATCAGCGTAGCCCAATGCAAATCCCCTGGGGTCGTATTTCGCCGCCAGACTGAGATAGTGAAGAGCCGCTTCCGGGTCTGGCGGCAGGCCGGGCTGCCCCTCGGCATACAGCGTGTAAAGGCGGGCGCCGGCTTCGCCCAGTTCGTGGACATCGCTGCCTTTCTCAAGGTAGGTTTTATAGGTCTGCGCAATTCTCTGTGAATCATTCTGTCCATACCAGTATTCCAGCAGCACATTCAACGCCGCCGCGTCGCCGGCGGCCAGCGCGGTTTCGCAGTTGGCCAATTCCCGATCGCGGTAGCTGGCCAGGCCGGCCTCAGTGGCCGCCTCGCCATAGCGCTCCCGCCCGGACTGGGCACGCTCGCCGGGATCGACAATAAAGGCAGGGCAGACTCCCTCGCCCAGGTCATTCTGCGCCTGTTGCTGGCTGGAGGCACAACCCTGCAGAAGAGCAGCAATGAACAGAGTGGTCATCAAACTGCACGCGTTATGCAACGGGGCTGGCCTCAGTTGTTGGTTTGCGGGGTCCCCATCTTACTACAAGCGTTTGTTCCTGTGTGCTGCTGCCCTACCACGTTGGCGAAATGCAGGAAGTACACGAGCCCGGGCAAGATATATAGGTCCGCAATAGCAGTTGTGCAGCATGGTCAAGTGTTACAACAGAGTAGCAAATCCGGTTTTTTGCGCCCAATTTTTTCAATACAACCCCACTGTAAAGAAGGTAGAATTCCATGCTGGATCAAGACGTACAGCCTGGGATACAGGGAGGTTACGATTGTCATTACGGAGGCGATGGCTGGCGGGCCTGCTGGGCGTATTGGTCGCGTTTGGCGTGGGTCTAAGGTTGCATCACCTGGACGAAAAAAGTCTTTGGGCGGACGAACTGTTTACGCTGGCGATAGCAAAATACTACCCATTTCTTCCCGAGGAAGGGCAGCCCCTGTACCGCCGGATCAGCGTGTTGCAGATTGGCGACGGCGACACCTATTTGACCGCCAAGGCGGCCGAGCAAAGTCCGCCGCTCAATGACCTACTTGAAAAGATCACGGTAACCTGGCTGGGGACCACAGAGTTCGCGGCACGGCTACCAGCAGTAGTCGCTCGTGCGTTTTGTTGCTGTGGTATGCCGGATTCGCCTGGCGGCAGCAAGATCCCGCAGTGCGCCGGGTACTCCTGTGGAGTGTGTTTCTTCTCACGCTCTATCCCTTTTTGATCCTCTATGCACAGGAGGGACGCGCCTATAGTGTCGGCGTATCGACGCTCGGCATGGCGGGCCTGCTCTGGATGCTGCGCTGGCGCAATGGCTGGCGCTGCTGGAGCCCGCCCGGGTGGGTAGAGATTGCCCTGTTTGCCCTGGCCTGCTATTCCCATTACAACGCCGCCGTCCTGGTAGTCCTGCTATTGATACCGGATGCATGGATGGCCGTGCAGCAACGGTCCGGCAAGGCATTGCTTCGGCTACTGGCGCTGGGCGGCGTGTTTCTCTTTTGGGTGGCACTGAACGCGCACACGATTCTGTTCACCTCCAGCGGGGGCGTGGCGTACGCCCACAAGAGTGCGAAAGACTATTTTTTGAACACTCTGCATGACGCGCCCCTGGCCATGCACACCTATTGGCTGGCATTCACCACTATTGTATTGCTGGGCCTGCTGCTGTTCCGGTGGCGCAAGGGCCAGGCCCTGTGGCCAGCCCGCAGCGCTATCAATGTGGGCGCACTCGGCGTACTGACGCTTCTCTATATTGGCGTTGCGGGTGTGGTGTCGGCAAAGGCGGGAATGGCCAATCCCCGGTATTACATTTTTGTGTTGCCGTTCGTCGCGGTTATGATGGCGATGGTATTCGCTCAGCTTCATGGGCGCTGGCTGATTACCGGCGCGGCAGTAATTTTGGCCACCTTGACCATACCCTCGATACAATTGACACCAGCACCAAAAAATGATGATTTCCGTGCCATGACGTTGTCAGCCGTACGCGGCAGCGATGAAGCAACCCTTTTCCTGTACCCATGGGGACCGAACAGAAATATGTATCGTGTATACCTGGAGCGCATTTTGGGGATTGCGGATGCGCGTTCGCGGATGGTTGGAATTTCCCAGCCAGAAGATGCCAGGCACGTCTGCGACCGCCTCAGCGGCAGTCATCATATTGCGGTTGTTGCGCACGACTCGGGCAAGGGTCTGATCGACTCCGTATTTGCGACCTGCGGCTCAAAGTGGCCGCAGCGATCGCACGAGCAATTTAATAACACTTTTGCAGAGCATTGGACCATCGAATGATTCATCCGTTTTTCACCTTCAGGTACTTTGGCCATAGGCACATTGGTTGCTATTTATGAGCATCTCATCGCTGCGCCTGTCCGTTATCATTCCCACTTTTAACGAAGCTGAAAATATCCCGGAATTGTTGCGCGCTCTGGAGCAGGCATTGGGATCAGACGGCTGGGAAGCCATCATTGTGGACGATGACTCCCCTGATGCCACAGCGGCACTGGTCCGCGAAATGGGCCGCACCGATTCTCGCGTGCGTTGCCTGCAGCGCATTGGCCGACGCGGGCTGGCATCAGCCTGTATCGAAGGCATGATGGGCTCATCTGCCCCGGTCATCGCGATCATGGATGCAGACCTGCAGCATGATGTGTCGGTCCTACCTGCCATGCTGGAAAAAATTGAACAAGGGGCGGATTTAGTCATTGGATCCCGCTATATGCAGGGCGGCAGCACAGGCGAGTGGACTGCATCACGCAAAACCATCAGTCTGTTAGCAACCCGCATGAGCCGCATGGTGTTGAAGCAAGCCGTTTCGGATCCAATGAGCGGTTTCTTTATGCTGCGCCGGAATGTGCTGGACGGCTGTGTACGCAATCTATCTGGCATGGGATTCAAAATACTTCTGGATTTACTCGCAAGCGTCTCCACTCCCCTTCGCATCGTCGAGATACCCTACCACTTTCACGAGCGCATGCACGGACAAAGCAAACTCGATAATACGGTCGTCTGGGAATACGGCATGCTTTTGGCAGACAAGTTAGTCGGCCGTTATGTGCCGGTTCGCTTCCTGGCCTTTGCCTTTATCGGAGGGCTGGGCGTTTTCGTTCACCTTACTGTGCTGTCAGTCTCGCACAAGGCAATGGGTCTGGATTTTGCACTCGCCCAAACGCTCGCAACCGGAATTTCGATGATTTTTAACTTTGCCCTGAACAATGCGTTAACCTATCGGGACCGCCAACTGAAAGGCTGGGGCTGGTTCCGCGGATTGCTCAGCTTTGTATTGGCATGCAGCATCGGGGGCGTGGCCAATATCGGGATTGCCACCTACTTGTTTGAGCACCGAACCAGTTGGCTACCCGCTGCACTGGCCGGCATCCTGGTAGGTGCCGTATGGAATTACACTGTAACCCAGCTCTATACCTGGGGGAAAAAGTAGGGTCGCCCACAAGATGCACGGGCAGTCAATGCAGTACACCGCCACCGCCGGTCCCGAGACCCCGGGAAATTCCCCAATCCGCAGCAAAAGGACTTCTCACTGGCCAATCGCTTATACTATCATCGCAAGACAGATGCCTTGTATAAACTGACACCCCGAGGAGTAGCGCGTGGATTTTGACTGGAGCCCCGAGGAAATCGCGTTTCGTGAAGAGGTTCGCCAGTTCATTCGCAGGGAAATGACGGATGAGGTGAAGGGCAGCATCTTTATCGACACTCCGGCCCGCGTGGAATTCGTCACCAAGATGGCCAGGCTGGGCTGGCTGGGCATGGGATTCCCGGAAAAGTATGGCGGCTCACCCAATCCCTTTCCCCTGGCGCAATTTATTCTCAACGCGGAACTCGATCGCAGCGGGGCTCCGATCATCGGCAAGAACGTGGGCACCATAGCCAGCACGATTTTTCACGTGGCCAGTGAAGACATGAAAATGGAGTTCCTGCCCAAAATTTTTCGCAATGAGGGACAGTGGGCGATAACCTATACCGAGCCCAATGCGGGAACTGACCTGGGGTCCATGCAATGTCGCGCCATCGACAAGGGTGATCACTTCGAGGTCACCGGCATGAAGCACTACATCACCTCCGCGCATTTTTGCCGCTGGCACTGGATGGCCCTGCGCACCGACCCGGATGCCCCCAAGCACAAGGGGATCAGCATCTTTATCGTGGATCATGACACGCCCGGCATCCGTCTTTCGCGCATGGATACCATCGGCAGGGAAGGCACCACGCACCGCACCAACCAGGTCTTCTTTGACCAGATGAAAATCCCGAAGTCGCGCCTGGTGGGCGAGCTCAACAAGGGCTTTTACTACATGATGCAGGCGCTGGATTACGAGCGTTTCGCCATCCTGTCGTTTGCCTCCCGCGTGCGCCGCTTCAACAAAATCGTGAACTGGTACAAGGAAGCCGACTTCAACGGCGAACGTCCCGCGCAAAGACCCTTACACCCGACGCGCGCTGGCGCGCATGGCGGCGCGTATCGAAGTGGGCACCATGCTGGAGCGCATGGCGATCTGCAAGGCCCAGTATGAAGTTCCCGCCGTCGAGGCGGCCATGAACAAGGCCTGGGGAGCCACCATCGGGGATGAGTTTGCGCAACTGGCCCTGGACCTGATGGGCCCGTTCGGCGGTCTCTGGGGCGGCGAACACTCCCCCTTTGGCGGCGGCCTGGCCGACGAATACCTGATGGCCGGGCACGCGCGGGTGGCGGCCGGCGGTGTCGATACCTCCAAATCCATTATCGCGCGCCGCCTGCTGGGCCTGCCCAATGCCCTGGGCAAACCGGAACTGCCACAGCGCTAGGCGCGCCCCGCTGAGCGCGAGCCCGAATTAACCATATTTCAAGGAGTCCGCACGTGGATATCAAACTGACCGAGGAACAAACGCAGCTGCAGGACATCGCCAGCAAGTTCATGGATAACCACTGCAGCTTCGAGTTTGTGCGCCGGATGGAGAAGGAATCCACGCTGGGCTTCTGCCCCGACATGTGGCGCCAGTTTGCCGATATGGGCTGGCTGGGGATGCTGGTTCCGGAAAAGTTCGGCGGCATGGGTATGAGCCTGCTCGACACGGTGGTGCTGATACGGGAAATGGGGCGCCATATCTGCCCCAGCCCCTTCCTGTTCACCAGCGTACTGGCCGCTGACCTGATTGCGCAGGCCGGCTCACGCAGCCAGAAGGCCGAATTATTGCCGCAGATTGTGGCGGGCGAGAAAATCTATGCGTTTGCCTACCAGGAATACTCACGCTTCTTCAGGCCGGAGCACATCAAGTTACAGGCGCAAAAAAGCAGTGACGGCTTTGTCCTGAACGGCACCAAACTCTTTGTGGAATTCGCCGACGGCGCGGATACGCTGCTGGTCGTGGCGCGCACCGGAAAAGCCAACTCCCAATCCGGCCTCACCCTGTTCCTGGTGGATCGCAATAGCCCGGGCATCAGCACCAAACTGATGCCCACCATGTCGCGGGATCGCCACTACCAGGTTGATTTCAACGACGTCGAGGTGCCCGCCTCCGCCATGCTGGGCAAGGCCAACAAGGGCTGGGCCGCGCTGGAGCCCTCCCTGCACAAGGCGGTGATCGCCTTCTGCGGCTACACCAACGGCGCCGGTTTTGAAATGCACGGCTACGCCACCCGGTACGCCAGCGAGCGCGTGCAGTTCGGGCGCCCGATCGGGCAAATGCAGACTATCCAGGGCTACCTCGCCCAGATGATCATGGAATTGTACGGCGCGGACATGCTGACCCTGTTCAGCGCGTTCCAGATCGACAAGGGACGCCATGCCCGCGGTTATGTGGCCAAGGCCAAGGCGTTCTCAGCGGAGACCGTCGGGCATGTCATGGATGTCAGCTCGCAGATATTCGGCGGCATGGGCTACATGGAGGAACAGGACACCACGCTGTACCTGCGCCGTGGCAAACAGTACCAGCTCGCACTGGGCGGCACGGAATACTGGGAAGATGTGATCGCCGAGGAAATCATTGACCGCGAGCCTGTGGTGCTGACCTGAACAGGCCGCATTCCATGGTGATTGCGCGCATACAGAACTCTGGATAACGTGTATGTCCCTTGAAGAGGATTTCACCATCGGCCTGTATGAGGCCCAGTCCTGGCTGGACCGGAACCGCCACGAGGTAGTGGGTGAATTCGACGTAGAGCGGGGTTATTTCTGGACGGCGTGTGCCGCAGTGCAAAACGGTAATCCCATTTACTGGGACGAGCAACTCGCCGAGCAACTTACCGGCGGGCCCACTGCCCCCCTGACCCTGCTCTCCGCCTGGTTTCGACCCCACTACTGGATGCCCGGACGCGACACCATCCCGCTGCCCTGGCAAACGCATTTCGACCTCAAGGAAATTCTCGCCCTGCCCGAGGCTGTCGCCACCGACAGTGAGGTGGTCTTTGGCGCACCGGTCCGGCCGGGCGACCGTATCCACTGCACTGAAACGCTGCGTTCACTCAGCGAGGTGAAAACCACGAAATTGGGTAAGGGCCGGTTCTGGGTTATCGATGCCGTGTGTCGCAACCAGGACGATGTCTGGGTCGGAACCGAGACCATGACGGGCTTTGGCTACCGCAGCGACCGCACGGCCTAGCAGGATTACAGGAACCGGGCAATGTCGACTGCACACTACACCAGCCTGACCATCAACCAGATCCGCGCCGGCGACCAACTGCCGCCACTGGTCCACGAGGTGACGACCACTTCCATAGTACTCGGCGCCATGGCAAGCCGGGACTGGCGGCCGATGCACCACGACCGGGACTTCGCCCAGCAGCGCAACGGTACGCGCGACATTTTCATGAACACTCCCAACCAGGCGGCCTGGCTGGAGCGCTTCATCACCGACTGGGCGGGACCCAAAGCGCGCATCGGTCGCTACAAGTTTCGCATGGGCGACTCCATTTGCCCGGGCGACACGATGGTCTTTTCGGGCAAAGTGGAAAGCACCGAGACTGATGAACAATCCTGCTAGCTGGGTCAATCTTGTTATTCTGTTGTCGGTCGACGAACAGGTAAAAACCCGCTTCAGTGCGCGGGTCGCGCTGCCCGCGCGATGCCGACGACAACCCCTGGGCGAGAACGGGCGAGCGCTGGCAGCCCTGAATCACTGCAAACACAATCGACAACAATCATTACGAGAGTAACGCAATGGCAAAACTTCCACTGGACGGTGTAAGAATCCTGGACCTGGCGCGTCTCGGGCCCGGCCCGCACGCCGCGCAAATACTGGGCGACTTCGGCGCCGACATCATCAAGGTTGAGCCGCCCAGCCGCGGCGGCATCGAGCTGACCATGCCCGATGTACTGCGGCGCAATACACGCAGCATGCGCCTGAACCTCAAGAAACCGGAGGGGCGGCAGGTGTTCGAAAAACTGGTGCAGCAGGTCGACGTGGTCGTTGAGGGCTTTCGTCCCGGCGTCGCCGCCAAGCTGGGCATGGACTACGAATCCCTGAGCAAACTCAAACCGGATATCATCTGTGTGTCACTGTCCGGACTCGGACAGGAAGGGCCCTATAGCCAGGTGGCGGCGCACGACCTCAACTACCAGTCCCTGGCCGGCATTCCCCATATGACCGGCGACAAGAACGGCCCGCCAAAGATTCCGGGCAATGCCATCGCGGACGATGCCGGTGGCATCAGCGCGGCCCTGAGTATCATGATCGCCCTGTTTCACAAGGAGCGCACCGGTGAGGGACAGTACGTGGACTTTGCCATGGTCGACACACTGCTGAATATGATGTTGCTGCAACTCAATGAGGTGCACGAATCCGGTGAATCGCCGCAGCGCGGCGAAACCACGCTCAGCGGGAAATACGCCTTTTACAATATTTACGAGTGTGCGGACGGCAAAAGCGTGTCGCTGGGCACCTTCGAACCCTGGTTCTGGAAAAGGCTGTGTGAGCTTATCGGCGTTCCCGAGTTTGCCGACCGGCAATACCCGGAGACCGAACACGAGGCTGAAGCACAAAAGGAAACCCTGCGGGAAATCTTCCTGACCCGCGACCGCGACGAGTGGGTGAAACTGCTGATGTTCGAGGACACCTGTGTCACGCCCGTGTTGTCCCTCGACGAGGTTATGGCGGACAGGCACCACCGGGAGCGTGGCGCGATACTCGCAGGAAAGGACATTGGCCAGGGCTTTGCAGACCAGGTTGGCATGATCTATAAACTTTCCAAAACACCCGGGACGATTCGCAGGCAGGCGCCGAAGACCGGCGCGGACACAGCGGATATTTTGCGGGAGATCGGCTATCAGGAAGATGAGATCAAAAGTCTTGAGAGCACCATATCGACCTTGTAATCAGGGCGCCAGGTTGTTCACAGTTAATGTCTGTCATGTTGATTCGAGGCAGACATTCGGGCTGGCGGGTTCGGCCGTCAGGTGTGCAATTCGCCCGCTTCCCCGATACTCGCGAACGAATTGCACACCTGACACCCGAACCCTCGTTCCGTGCTATCACTCAGACTAATATTCCATGCAGGTAACAGGATCAAGGATCCGGTCGGGAAGGCCTTTTCGTATGCGAGTAACGGCGAAAAGGCCTTCCCGCCGAAGCAGGCAGATGAAAGGCCTTCCCGGCCGGAGCCGATACCGCGAATGAACAACCTGCTGCGATTACGCTAGGGAAGCGCCAGCGTGCCGCTGCAGCTGTAGGCGGGGCCCAGTTCGGTGTCGATACTGATATCCATATCAACCAACTTCTCGCCGCCCTCCTCCCACTTCTGGGTGATGACGCCACTCATCATGTAGTCCTCTCCCGCGCCAATAGTGCGCTTCATCTGCAACTGGATGCGCCTGACCGTACTGAGCGGACCGCCGTAGTCCGTCATAAAACGGGACAGCATACCCAGATTGAAATGCGTACCCAGGAACATCTCGCGGGTGCGACTCTTGTTGTGGCAGTACCAGGTGTTGTGGTGCTGGGGAGCGAAGTCACGACTCGCCGAGGCCATGAAACACACAGCGGGTTACGGTGATGGGCATCAGCAGCGGTGGCAGGCTATCACCAACCTTCACATCGTCCCACCGTGTATCCGCTGGCTGCTGTCCCTGCCAACCGGTGCGCCAGGACTCCAGCATTTCCTCGGTGCCGTTGTGCCAACCGCCCTTGAGCCAGTTTCCTGCAGGCGGCTCCATGGGAGCCTGATCATCTATGGTGCTGGGTTTGGCGCGCTTCTGCGCCGCTTCGGACGCCTTCGCCGCATCGATCTCGCCCTGTTGCCCGGCGCGAACCTGTCCACCATAGGAAAACAGGTTGGTGTGCGCGCGGCTGACCAGTTCATCGCGCTGATTGAAATAGCTTGTTTCAAGTTTGGTGAAATAGCCTTCACCGAGGCGGGTGCGTTTGAAATCGGAAATCTCCACCAGGCGACCCGTGGTACTGAGGCGATCCCCGATCTCCACCGGGCGATAAAAGAACGTCTCGTAGTTGGCGAGAATGCCCACCGGCAGCTCCAGCAACTCCTTCACCTCGAAGTGCAGCAGCTGGCGCGTTTTGTGAAACTCCGCCATCGGCCAGCGGTAGGGCATCACCAGCGTGCAGATGTTCATGCCAGGCTGCGCGATGATGTCCTTGAAGCCACGGCTTCTGGCGTACTCCCGGTCGTTGTAAAGCGGGTTCGCATCCTCGACAGTTTCCAGCCAGTGCCGTATCAGGTACTCACTGCACTCCACCTGGGAGATTTCCTTTTCATTCGGCCTGGACAGTTCGAGGATTCTTTTGCGATTCGCCGGCGTGACATAGTCGGGAATTCGTCCAAATTCCTGCTCCCCTGTTACCGGGCGATTCTCTTCGCTACTGATCATATTCGCATCGTTCCTCAGGAAAAATCTGCAGCGTTACAGCTGGAAACCGTTGGGGAGTTTAATTTTTACAGTATGGTACGGTGACTGCATTTATTCAAGACACTCACCTTATAATGATCCGGCAATGGCCTGTAGCGCCTTCACATGACGCATGCCTTACGATAAGATGAGGCGCTGACGCAAGGGAGAACACCATGAACCTCGACTGGAGTCCCGAAGAGGACGCATTTCGGCAGGAAGTCCGCGAGTTTCTGGCGCAGGAGCTCACTGATGACGTCAGGGGCAGCATGTTCGTCAACACCCCGGCGCGCGTGGCCTTTGTCGACAAGCTGGCCAGGAAGGGATGGCTCGGCATGGGATTCCCCGAGGAGTACGGCGGCTCACCCAAGCCCTTTCCCCTCGCCCAGTTTATCCTGAACACCGAGTTGGAACGCGTCAACGCACCCACCGTCGGCAAGAATGTCGGCACTATCGCCAACACCATCCTGCATGAAGCCAGCGAGGAGATGAAGCGGGAGTTTCTGCCCAAGATATTCAACAACGAAGGCCAGTGGTCAATCACCTACACGGAACCCAGTGCCGGCACGGATATCGGCAATCTGCAGACCCGTGCGGTGGACAAGGGCGACCACTATGAAGTGACCGGCAACAAGATTTTTATCACGTCCGCGCATTTTGCCCGCTGGCACTGGATGGCGGTGCGCACCGACCCGGACGCGCCCAAGCACCAGGGCATCAGTATTCTCATCGTGGACACAGACTCGCCGGGAATTACCATGACGCCCATGTGGTGCGTGGGCAGCACCACCGCCGAGCGCACCAATGTGCTGTTCTTCGACAGGGTCAGGGTGCCCAAGAACCGGCTGGTCGGCGAGGAGAACAAGGGCTTTTACTACCTTATGCAGGCGCTCGATTACGAACGCTTCGCCATCATTGCCGCCGCGCAGCACAACCGGCGCTTCAATACGGTACTGGATTACCTGAAGCAGGCGGAGTTTGACGGCGAGCGTCCGCTGCACGACGACCCGGTGGCGCGGCGCAAGGTTGCCCGCCTGGCCGCCAGGGTGGATGTCGGCAATATGCTGGAACGCCTGTGCATCTGTATCGCCGCGGAGCGGGTGCCCTCCGCCGAGGCCGGCATGAACAAGGCCTGGGGCTCCTGTATGCAGGACGAGGTCTGCCAGGTCGCGCAGGACATCATGGGTCCGTTCGGTTTTGTGGCCCACGGCGAACACGCCGGGCTGGATGGCTATATGGTGGAGGAAGGCCTGATGGCGGGACACGGCAAGGTGGCCGCGGCGGGTGCGGATGTCGCCAAGAGCATCGTCGCCCGGCGCCTGCTGGGATTACCGAATGCACTGGGCAAGCCGGAGTTGCCCAAACGCTGAGGGCTTATCCTGCGGACTCGGGTATCAGCGCGTGAACACGCCTGAAAATTGTCGCGGGCATTTTCCCTTGAGGTTGATCGGTCCGAGGCATCGTCAGAACGCCGAACCGCTGCATCGAGGACCCGGGGACGATCGATCGAATCCTGAATTTCCTGCGCCAGAAAGAACAGGACATCCCTGCCGTCCCGCTGCTGGTACCACCTGCCCGAGCCCCACCAGGCACGTTGCTTCTTTTCGCGGGAAGCGAATCGACAACCACAACGCTAAATCAGCAAGGATGCCGCTGAAAACCGCATGGCACGGTCTGTTGCGTGCTATCGAGCAGGAATGAACGAATTTGAATTGAATGATCACCGCCGCGGGTCCTATACGAACACGATTTCAGGAAGATCGGTAAACGTTTCGCGCGAGTGCCACGCTCACCAGGCAGAAAATCTGCTCGACACACACCGATTATACTTCCTATACTTCGGGTTAAAGTGAGAGACTGGCCAGCGACTGGCGGTCGAATCACGGCGTGGCGTGTCACCTCATGCCGCTTTGTAGCGAAAAATCCGGCAGTAATCGCAACGAGCGAAACATGCTTCATTTCGTCAGTTGCAATCACAAACATCGGTTTCACTAAGAGGGATTAACCATGTCAACGCGCATACCAAGCCTCCTGAGCGTAGTCGTCACCACCGTGCTCACCGCAACTAGCGTGCAAGCCGCGGAACTGCCAAAGGCTATCGGCCCAGGTGAGGGTCAACTCGACATCATCGCCTGGCCGGGCTACCTGGAGCGTGGCGAATCCGATAAGAATTACGATTGGGTCACGCCATTCGAAAAACAGACCAGCTGCAAAGTGAACGTCAAAACTGCCGCCACCTCTGATGAAATGGTTAGCCTGATGGCCAAGGGCGGCTACGACCTGGTAACCGCCTCCGGTGACGCGTCGCTGCGTCTTATCGCTGGCAAACGGGTGCAGCCTGTCAATATTGACCTGATTCCCAATTGGAAGAATGTGGACGAGCGCCTGCAGAACGGCGCCTGGTTCAAGGTTGGCGGCCAGTACTACGGCACCCCTTACCAGTGGGGTCCCAATATACTGGCGTACAACACGACGACGTTTAAAACTGCGCCGACCAGCTGGAATGTCGTGTTTGAGGAACAGACCCTGCCCGACGGCAAGAGCAATAAAGGCCGCGTGCAGGCTTACGACGGCCCCATCTACATTGCCGATGCAGCCCTGTACCTGAAATCGACCAAACCCGAACTGGGCATTACCGATCCCTACCAACTGAATGAGACCCAGTATGCCGCGGTCCTCGACCTGTTGCGCAAGCAGCATGCGCTGATACATCGGTATTGGCATGACGCCACGGTACAGATGAGTGACTTCAAGAATGAAGGCGTGGTCGCCTCCAGTTCCTGGAAGTACCAGGTCAATTCCCTGCAGGCTGAGAAACAGCCGATCAGTTCCGTGGTGCCCAAAGAAGGCGCCACCGGCTGGGCCGACACCACCATGTTGCACGCTGATGCGAAGCATCCAAACTGCGCCTATCAGTGGATGAACTGGTCGCTGGAGCCCAAGGTCCAGGGCGATGTATCTGCCTGGTTCGGCTCGGTGCCAGCGGTGCCGGCTGCGTGCAAGGGCAACGCGCTGCTGGGCGATGAGGGCTGCAAAACCAACGGCTTTGATAACTTTGGCGAAATTGCCTTCTGGAAAACGCCCGAATCCGAGGGTGGCAAGTTTGTACCCTACAGCCGCTGGACGCAGGATTACATCGCCATCATTGGCGGCAGGTAAACCTGTCGGACTGTATTGTGGTCTGTCGGGTGAATGAGTCTTCCTCGCTCACCCGACGTTTACCGCGGTAGGCAGTCGTCCCGCGTGCCGGAAGCTCGCAAGCTATGACTATTGCTATTCAATTCACCGAGGTGTCCCGCGTCTACGGCGATGTTAAAGCCGTCGACCGGGTGTCTATTGACATCAATGATGGCGAATTTTTCTCCATGCTCGGGCCTTCCGGCTCGGGCAAAACTACCTGCCTGCGCCTGATCGCCGGGTTCGAGCAACCCGATACCGGCAGCATCCGGATTCATGGCAAAGAAGCCAGTGGCCTGCCGCCCTACCAGCGCGACGTCAACACTGTCTTCCAGGACTACGCGCTCTTCCCGCACATGAACGTGCTTGACAACGTGGCCTATGGGCTGATGGTCAAGGGTGTGGCTAAAGCCAGCCGACTGGCCAGCGCCGAGGAGGCACTGCAGATGGTGGCGCTGGGCGGCTACGGCATGCGCAAGCCGGCGCAGCTGTCCGGCGGCCAACGCCAGCGTGTGGCGCTGGCCCGTGCACTGATCAACCGGCCGCGGGTTCTGCTGCTGGATGAACCACTGGGCGCGCTGGACCTTAAACTGCGCGAGCAGATGCAGAGCGAACTGAAAAAGCTCCAGCGCCAGCTCGGCATCACGTTTATTTTCGTGACCCACGACCAGGGTGAGGCCTTGTCCATGTCAGACCGCGTGGCGGTATTCAACGCGGGCCGCATTCAGCAGGTCGATACGCCGCACAACCTGTACATGCGGCCGGCCACGGCATTCGTCGCGGAATTTGTCGGCACTGCCAACATCCTGCGCGACGCACTGGCGCGGCAGCTCGGCAGTGCCAACGGCTTGTACGCGATCCGCCCTGAACATGCGCGCCTGGGCGATGGCACAGCCCTCGCCAGTGATGAAGTGGAAGCGTGTGGACTGCTGCACGATATCCAGTACCAGGGCGCCTCTACCCGATACGAAATCCGCCTGGACAGCGGCCAGAACTTTACCGTCAGCCAGGCCAATGACCAATGGCAGCCAGGCCACGCACCCTGCCAAACCGGCCAGCGCGTCAGCGCCCGTTGGCCACGCGCTGCCATGGTGGCACTGCGCGAGGAGCCGTGAATGGCGACATCGGTCAACTCGACACCGCAGCGTAGCAACGGCGTTTTAGGGCGCTTTTCCGATGTACTGTACCGACGTCCCAACCTCTACCTTGCGCTGCTGCTGATACCGCCCCTGCTGTGGTTTGGCGCGATCTACCTGGGCTCGCTGCTGACGCTACTGTGGAACAGCTTTTACACGTTTGATGACTTCAGCATGACGGTCTCGACGGAGCTGACCCTGGCCAACCTCCGGGCGCTGTTTGATCCAACCAACTACGACATTATCCTGCGCACGCTAAACATGGCAATTGCGGTCACGCTGGGCAGCGCGCTGCTGGCCTTTCCCATTGCCTACTACATGGCACGCTATACCAGCGGCAAGACCAAGGCGTTTTTCTACATCGCGGTGATCATGCCAATGTGGGCCAGTTACATCGTCAAGGCCTACGCCTGGACGCTGATGCTGACCAAGGGCGGGGTTATCCCATGGTTCGTCGACCAGTTGGGCCTGACCCCTGTACTCACATTTATCCTTGGCGTGCCCGGCGTGGGCGGCAATACCCTGTCCACCTCGCACCTGGGCCGCTTCCTGGTGTTCGTCTACATCTGGCTGCCGTTCATGATTTTGCCGATCCAGGCCGCGATCGAGCGCCTGCCGCCGTCCCTGCTGCAGGCCTCGGCCGATCTTGGCGCGACGCCGCGCCAAACCTTCATGCAGGTCATTCTGCCACTGTCGATTCCGGGCATCGCCGCTGGCTCGATCTTCACCTTTTCGCTGACCCTCGGCGATTTTATCGTGCCACAGCTGATCGGGCCGCCGGGCTACTTCATTGGCAGCATGGTCTATGCCCAGCAAGGCGCCATCGGCAATCTGCCCATGGCCGCCGCCTTCACGCTGGTGCCGATCGTGTTGATCGTCATCTACCTGTCCCTGGTCAAGCGCCTGGGAGCATTCGATGCACTCTGAACGCGCCAGCTGGGGCCTGAAAGCGGCGGCATGGGGCGGCCTGGCATTCCTGCACTTTCCGATCCTTATTATTTTCATTTATGCGTTCAATACCGAGGATGCCGCGTTCAGTTTCCCGCCACGCGGTTTTACGCTGGAGTGGCTGGGCGTCACCTTCGGTCGCGCCGATGTGCTGGAATCGATCAAGCTGTCGCTGCAAATTGCCGGTGTCGCCACGCTGATTGCCCTGGTCCTGGGCACGCTTACGGCGGCGGCGCTGTACGGCCGCGACTTCTTTGGCAAGCAAAGCATTTCGCTGTTGTTAATCATCCCGATTGCGCTGCCTGGTATCATCACCGGCCTCGCCCTGTTAGCGACGTTCAAGACACTGGGCATCGAACCGGGGATGCTTACCATCATCATAGGCCACGCCACATTTTGCGTCGTCATGGTCCACAACAACGTCATCGCGCGCTTTCGCAGCACCTCGCGCAGTCAACTGGAAGCGAGCATGGATCTCGGCGCCGATGGCTGGCAGACCTTCCGCTTCATCATCCTGCCGAGTCTCGCGTCAGCCCTGCTGGCCGGCGGTATGCTGGCGTTTGCGCTGTCCTTTGATGAGATCATCGTGACGACGTTCACCGCCGGGCACGAGCGCACGCTGCCGCTGTGGCTGCTCAATCAGCTCAGCAAGCCACGGGATGTCCCGGTCACCAACGTGGTAGCCATGCTGGTCATGCTGGTGACCATGCTGCCGATTCTCGGTGCCTATTACCTGACCAGGGGTGGTGAAGGTATCGCCGGAAGTGGAAAATAGCGTATGCCAGTGCCCGCACAACACCAGTCGCAGCCTACACAGAGGATGATGCCATGCAAACCAAACTACTGATCAACGGGCAACTGGTTGCCGGTGAAGGCGCCAGCCAGGCCGTACTCAATCCCTCCAGGGGGGTGGCGCTGCTGCATATCAATGAGGCCAGCCACGCCCAGGTGGACGCGGCCGTGAACGCCGCCGCGGCCGCCTTCGATAACTGGTCACAACTGCCGGTAAAAGATCGCGCCATGTTGCTGCTGCGCCTGGCCGACAAGATTGAGGCCAACGCCGAGGAGCTGGCCCGGCTCGAATCGGACAACTGCGGCAAACCCTTCGGCCTTGCGCTGAACGACGAAATCCCGGCCATTGCCGATGTGTTTCGTTTCTTTGCCGGCGCCAGCCGCTGCCTGCAGGGTTCTGCCGCCGGGGAATACCTGCCCGGGCACACGTCTATGATCCGGCGCGACCCGATTGGCGTGGTGGCCTCCATCGCGCCCTGGAACTACCCATTGATGATGGCCGCCTGGAAGTTGGGCCCGGCGCTGGCCGCGGGCAACACCGTGGTGCTCAAGCCGTCGGAGCAAACGCCGCTGACGGCATTGAAGCTCGCGGAGTATGTCGCTGAAATTTTCCCGGCCGGCGTGGTCAATATAATTTTTGGTCGCGGCGCCAGCGTCGGCAGCCCGCTGGTCACGCACCCGAAAGTGCGCATGGTCTCCCTGACCGGCTCGGTGGCCACCGGCGCCAACATCATTTCCAGTACTGCGGCTTCGGTGAAGCGCATGCACATGGAACTGGGCGGCAAGGCGCCGGTACTGGTGTTTAACGATGCGGACATCGAAGCTGCAGTCGCGGGCATCCGTACCTTTGGCTTCTACAATGCCGGGCAGGATTGCACTGCCGCCTCGCGCATCTACGCACAGCAGGGCATCTACGAGAAATTCGTGGCCGAACTGAGCGCTGCTGTCGGCAGCATCCAGTACGGCTTGCAGGATGATCCTGCCACGGAGCTGGGACCACTGATTACGCAGCAACACCGCGAGCGCGTCGCCGGCTTTGTCGAGCGCGCCAGTAGCCAGGCGCATGTCGAGGTGGTGACCGGTGGCCGCAACGTTGACGTTCCAGGCTTTTTCTTTCAACCCACGGTATTGGCAGGCGCTCGCCAGTCCGATGAAATCGTGCGCAGCGAGGTGTTCGGCCCGGTGGTCTCGGTCACCCCGTTTGCCGATGAAGCGCAGGGCCTGGCCTGGGCGAACGACTCTGACTATGGGCTGGCCTCCTCGGTGTGGACTGCCGATATCGGCCGCGCCCATCGACTGGCCGCCCGCTTGCAGTACGGTTGCACCTGGATCAACACCCATTTCATGCTGGCCACTGAAATGCCACATGGCGGCATGAAACTCTCCGGTTACGGCAAGGATATGTCGATGTACGGGCTGGAGGACTACACGGCTATCCGCCATATCATGATCAAGCATTAATTTGCTCAGGCCAGTTTGACTGGCTTAAAATCCTGGTTCATGCGGCCAGTAAGCGCTGCGCATTCGCATAGTCGAGCGTTGCGTCCAGCGCGCTGGCGAGTTTGCCCAGAAGCTCATCGATCGGTGTGCGACTGATAATCAAAGGCGGACAGAGTGCTATGCCATTACCCCTCACCTCGCCCACGAGTGGGTGTACTTCCAAATCACGCAGTCGCTGTTGCAGGTACTCGCCCACACGGACCGCGTGCTCAAACATTTGTCTCGCTGATAGATGTCCAACACTGCCTGGATTTTCCTGAAATAGACCGGTGGCGGCACAATAACGCCGCCGGCACCATCTTCCCAACCACCGCTGGCGTGGTGAGGTCATTCCGGCCAGGCGTGGCAAGGGCCTAAAGGTGATCGACAACTGATCGGATTTTGGATCACCTGCGAAGGATACGAACACGATTTCAGGAAGATCGGTAAACATTTTGCGAGAGTGCAATACTCACCAGGCAGACAATCTGCTCGACACACACCGTTTATACTTCCTATACTTCATCCCTGCTCCACCCGGGCTCTTGGATGCGCCCGTAGCGCGGTAGTATTGTCGGACAGGCAGACGCCTTGCAATCATTGCGCCCGCGCTGTGGCACGATGTCTAGCCGACACGAGAGGATCGTAACTATGGAACGCGACGCCCAACCCGACCTGGCCTCCAAGACCAACGCCCACCTGATGGCCCGGCGCAACGCCGCCGTGGCGCGCGGCGTGGGCAACGCGCACGCCATCTTTGCCGCGCGCGCCGAAAACGCCGAAGTCTGGGACGTGGAAGGCAAGCGCTACATCGACTTCGCCGGCGGCATCGCCGTGCTCAACACCGGTCACCGCCACCCGGACGTGATCGCCGCGGTGAAGGCGCAGCTCGAGCTGCTACACGCACACCTGTTTCCAGGTGATGGCCTACGAGCCCTACATCGAACTGGCCGAGCGGCTCAACAAGCTGGCGCCCGGTGATTTCGCCAAGAAGACGATGTTTCTGACCACCGGCGCCGAAGCGGTGGAGAACGCGATCAAGATCGCCCGCGCCTACACCAAGCGCCCCGGCGTCATCGCCTTCACCGGCGGCTACCACGGCCGCACCATGATGGGCATGGCGCTGACCGGCAAGGTGGCGCCCTACAAGATGGGCTTCGGGCCCTTCCCGGGCGAGATCTACCATGCGCCCTTCCCGCAATGCGCTGCACGGCGTGAGCGTCGACGACGCGCCTCGCCTCCATCGAGCACATCTTCAAGTACGACATCGAACCCTCGCAGCGTGGCCGCCATCATCATCGAGCCGGTGCAGGGCGAGGGCGGTTTCTACGTGGCGCCGCCGGACTTCATGCAGCGCCTGCGCAAGCTGTGCGATCAGCACGGCATCCTGCTCATCGCCGACGAGGTCCAGACCGGCGCCGGCCGCACCGGCAAATTCTTCGCCATGGAGCAATACGGCGTGGCCGCCGACATGATGACGATGGCCAAGTAGCATGGCCGGCGGTTTCCCGATTTCGGCCGTGGTCGGCCGGGCCGAAATCATGGACGCGCCGGAGCCCGGTGGGCTGGGTGGCACCTATGCCGGCAGCCCGCTGGGCTGCGCCGCGGCGCTGGCGGTGCTCGACGTGTTTGACGAAGGAGAAGCTGCTCGAGCGCAGCCGCGCGGTGGGCGAGCGCCTGATGGCCGCGCTGCAAGCGCTGGCCGCAAGCCACAAGTGCCATTGGCGACGTGCGCGGCCTGGGCGCCATGGTGGCCATCGAGATCTTCAAGGCCGGCGACGTGCACCAACCCGACGCCGACCTGGCCAAGGCCATCGTCGCCGAGGCCGCGAAGCGCGGGCTGATCCTGCTGTCGTGCGGGGTGTACGGCAACGTCATCCGCATCCTGGTGCCGCTGACCGCCAGCGACGCCCTGCTCGACGACGGCATGGCTATACTGGCTGATACCCTGCAGGCACTGAACTGAACATCGCGCGGGTCGTTGTCACCGATAGCGGACGTTGGTGAGCAGAGGAGGCGAACTTCTCTAATCGCCTAACTCCGGGCCTAAGCGTTAGAGAGAACTCATAGGCTTTATGAGCAAAAGACAACGGCTCCCGAAGGAGCCGCTGCGCTTGATGGCTATATGGTTTGTTGTGATGGACGATAAAGGGGGGGGGTGGAATGGACTAGCAACGATGGGAAAACGAGACGTGCACAGCAAGCAGACAAAGGCTAATATCTAAAGATGATTCCTTGAAGAGGGCGTTTGTAATGCGTATTTCGAAAGTTCTTTTGCCCTGCATCATTGGCATGACGTTAAGCAGTACTGCAAGCGCGGAGATCTATGAAAGCAAGGATGCCCAAGGCAATACACTCTATAGTGACAAGCCCTCTCAAGGGGCTGAAGCGGTCAAGGTGCCACCAACCAACCCCGCTGACTCGGTAGCTGTAACCCCCAAGACACCGCCATCACCCGAAGCACCCACTACACCCCAAAACCGTTCCGTCTCGCCAGCCAGTTCCGAACACGAGGAAACTGACGACGATGATTTCTACAACGGCGTCAGTACTAATGACGATGAAGCTGACAATCGATCCAGAAAGCAAAAACAACTGGATGAAGAAGCGAAACAGAAAAGATACAAGGACGATGAGGCTGACAATCGATCCAGAAAGCAGAAACAACTGGATGAAGAAGCGAAACAGAAAAGAAAATAGCTAATTCCGTTAGTCAGAAGGGTCTCTTCAGAGGTGTTCAGGGAAGTAAACTGGCTGCCAATCGCCGTCACGCCTATTTCCGCTTTGTGCTGCATAGCGGTCGGAGGTGAGTAGTAGGAGCGAAATTTCCTGTTCGCCTACGAGCGGTCCTAAGTATTAGGGAAAATTCATCGGCCTTATGAGAAAAACTAAACGGCCCCCGAAGGAGTCGCTGCGCGTGATGACTATCTCACCGGCTGGAAGCGTTGGGTCTGTGCGGGTTTGGAGAGCTTAGTTTATTTGCGTCTGTCTTCGGCGGCTGTATCCAAGACATACAAGTCCCACACACAGAAGGCCCAGAGTGGCGGGCGAGCTTACGTCAGCCGCTGGTGGAGGCGGCACGGGATGCTCAGGATGCTCAGGATGCTCAGGATGCTCAGGAAGCACGGGATGTTCAGGATGCACGGGATGTTCAGGATGCACAGGAAGCACGGGATGTTCAGGATGCACAGGATGCTCAGGAAGCACGGGATGTTCAGGATGCACGGAGCGGGCTGTATTCGAGCCGTTATTTAATTGGAGCACATCGGCGGGTAGGTCCGAGAGGAGAGAATCGTTGTCTACTATGTCATTTTTGATGTTGTAAGCGGTGGCACTGCCGATCCATCCAGCGTAAAAAAATGCAGCCAGTACATGGGTAAATTTTTTCGAACCTCTTACTATCGACATTAATTCTGACTAAACCCCTGGTTTTGCCCCGATTTAGTGGGCACTTTAAAATGAGCGCAATGCTTGATTTCGCCTTCTGACAAGTGGCAAGGGATTTTTTCGCCGAGATAAAAAAAGGGCAGCGTTCCTTGCCAACGCCCCTGCATTGTCGTTAGGTTCAAATCGTTTTTCAATCAACGAAAGATTAGATGAATTAAGTATGTCCAGAATATGTGATCTACGTCCTTCCGAGATGTTTAGAGTCGAAAATCAACCTTCAAAAACTCGCTATCCCACGACCGCAATCCTACCCAGGAACGGTCATAGCCATGTCTGAAGGCGAAACTCCATCAATCGCCTAAGTGCGGCCCTTAGCGTTAGAGAGAGTTCGCCGGCCCCATGGGCCAGCTCTGATGTATTCGGATTGAGATTGAGGCTGTGCGGTGGCTTAAGGTCGGGCAGCCCAGCAGAGGAAGGCCCAGCGTGTGCAAAGCCAGTGTCTCAAACCTGAAAGTTTAAAATATTTAATGGCTCTGACCCCTATGTTCCCGCAAAGGCTTTTTGTTAAGTAAGTGCCATTGAAGTCTGCCCCCTTTATTTGGCAGCTGTGATAGTCTTGGTTCTATTGTTGATACACAAATCAAAGAACCAATAACGCGAACAGACGATAAGTTATGGAAGGCTTATGGGGTATTGGATTTATATTGGTGCTTGGTTTTTTGGCTATTCGCCATTTGTTGCAAGAAATATTAAGCAACCTTAGCCTTAGTAAGCATGAAGATCAGCTAAAAGAAATAAACGAAACTCTCTCCGAAATTAAATCCTAGTTTGAAGGCATTAAATCTAAGTTCCAATTTTTCAAAATATAACAAGGACCCCGCCGTGAGACGAATTATCAAGGCATTCATCGCCCTGCTGTTGATCACCTACCAGCCACTATGTCTGGCAGCAGACCGGGCCGTTTCCTGTCTTGGGCGTATTGAACCCCATAATGGCATCATCCAGATCGCCGGACCCTCAGGCAGCGGCGCGGGCTCAGTCATTAAGTCCCTCCTCGTCAAGGTGGGTGACTGGGTCGAGAAAGAGCAGATAATCGCCTATCTGGACAGTCATAGCCTGCGCCAGGCCGAAGTCGCGCGACTCAACGCCATATACACCAATGCAAAAAGTGAATTGGCCCGACAGAAAGGCCTGTCGCTTACCTTCGCTACCAGCAAAGTCAATCTGGACCACGCCACAATGGCTCTCGATATCGCCAAGGCGGATCTTGCTGCCGCAGAAGCGAGGCTCGAATTGGCGATTGTCCGGGCACCTGTGCGGGCCCAGGTACTGGAAATACACGCCGATCCCGGTGAGCGCGTGGGCACCGAGGGCATCATGGACCTGGGCCAGACAGATCGTATGTATGTGGTCGCCGAAGTCTACGAAACCGATATCAGTCTTGTTAAGAAGGGCCAGGTCGCCACTATCAAGGCAGTGGCCATCGATAAGGCATTGAGCGGCACCGTAGAACGGGTATCACCCAAGGTTGGCAGGTTGGATATGCTGGGAACCGACCCCATCGCCAGGACCGACGCCAGGGTAGTCGAGGTGTACATTCTCCTTGACGACAGTGCAGCGGTTGCCGCGTACACCAATATGCAGGTCGAGGTGGAGATACATATTTAATGTTCGACTCTCTTCCCCTGGGCTGGCTGCAACTGAAGCACCAGAAGCTGCGCCTGTTATCTGCAATACTGGGCATCACCTTTGCCGTTATCCTGATCTTCGTGCAGTTGGAGTTTCGCGAGGCATTATTCGTAAGCGCGGTGCGCTACCATAGCGGCCTGGATTACGATCTGGTGATGGTCAGCCCCAAAACCGAATACCTGATCTCCGCCAAGGAATTTCCCCGGAACCGGCTCTACCAGGCACTGGGTATTCAGGGCGTCAGCGCTGTTACCCCGATTTATTCTCGCCTTGCCAGCTGGCGCAACCCGTTGGACCGCTCCCGCAGCAGGAGTATTTTTGTCTTGGGTTTTGATCCGTCTGAGCGTGGGTTCTCCAGGATACTCACGCCACAGGCTCACGATGAGATAAAGATCCCTGACCAAATTATTTTTGACCGATTGGGCAGGGCTGAATACGGCCCTGTGGAAGACCTGATGGAAAAGAGAAAGTCTGTAAGCACAGAAGTGAATGACCGGGAGGTGACCGTTACGAGCCTGTATGCGATAGGCACGTCCTTCGGGCTAGACGGCGGCATTATTACCTCCGACCTCAACTTCCTGCGCATGTTTCCCAAAGACAAAAAATCAGCGATAACCATCGGCCTGATCCACCTCGACCCCGGTCAAGACCCACAGGAAGTGCAGGCGCGCATTCGCAGTCATATTCCATTGGACGTACTGGTACTGACACGGCAGCAGTTCAAGGATCTGGAAACAGAATACTGGAACAACACTACCCCGATTGGCTACATCTTTGCCTTTGGTGCCATCATCGGGGTGATCGTCGGACTCATCATCGTCTACCAAATTCTGTTCGCTGATGTACAGGACCACATGCCGGAGTACGCTACATTGAAAGCGATGGGTTACACTCAGGGTTATCTGCGAAACGTGGTACTGCAGCAGGCGATCATTCTGGCTATCCTCGGCTTTTTGCCGGGGCTTGGGCTGTCCATATTATTGTTTGAGCAAGCTGCGGGGGCGACCCGACTACCGCTGGAAATGAGCACGGAAAGTGCCCTGCAAATATTCATCCTGACGGTGGCGATGTGTGCCGGCTCGGGTCTGCTTACATTGCGCAAGCTACGCGGCATTGACCCGGCGGAGGTGTTTTGATGGCCGGGGAAACACCTATTGAGCTGAATGATGTGTCCTACTCCTACGGCAAGGGAATCCGGCAGAAACAGATTCTTTTCAACATTAACACCAACATTCAAGCCGGGGAGATAATTATCCTGACCGGGCCATCGGGTTCCGGAAAAACGACATTGCTGACCTTGATGGGTGCCCTTCGCTCGGCTCAACAGGGCAGCGTGAAGGTGTTGGGACAGGAGTTGAATAACGCCAGGGAACAAACGCAGATCAAGGTTCGACGCCAGATCGGCTACATCTTCCAGGCGCACAACCTGCTCGACAGCCTGACCATCAGCCAGAACGTACGCATGGCCCTGCAACTGTCGAAGATTAAACGCAGCGAAAGCAAGCAGCGCATAAGAGAGGTACTGGAGCGGGTTGGCCTTGGCGATCACATTAACAAGTACCCTGGTGAATTGTCCGGCGGGCAGAAACAGCGCGCCGGTATAGCCAGGGCGCTCGTAAATCGCCCACGCGTTATCCTGGCCGACGAACCTACCGCCTCACTTGACAAGCAGTCAGGCCGGGACGTTGTGGAACTGGTCCAGGAACTGGCCCGTGAAGACGGCGCTGCGGTGGTGCTGGTAACTCACGACAACCGTATCCTTGACGTGGCTGATCGTATTCTCCACCTGGAAGACGGTCATATGAGGTCACTCACAGAAGCTGTCTCAGAGGGAACCAGTCGCATGCTCAACCTGTTGGAAAAGCACGACCCCAACTCCGCCAGCTACCTTGCGACCTTCGCATTCGCATTGGCGCGGGTTGCCTATGCCGACAACGAAGTCAGTGAAGAGGAGCGCACCGAGATGCGCCGCATCCTGAAGGAAGTTGCTCATCTTCAGGACGGCGAAGTAAATTTCATCATGGATATTTCCATGATGCAAAAGCGCGCCCAGTCCGAACTAAGCAACCAGAATCTACACAGCACCTTTGATGCTGAACGTAAAAAAATACTTATCGATGCGCTCTATGCCATAGCGCAGGCAGATGGTCATGTCCACGATGAAGAATTGGTTGAAATCCGTGCGATCTCTGCAGAGTTCGGGCTGGGAGATCCAAGCCCGGAATGAACCGTGCTACCCACTTATAACCAACAATCTTGCTTACCCTTTTCTAGGTACGTAGCGCCTGCCTGAGCGCATCCATTGTAACTGCCCTTCACTGATAATCCGGAAACGAATACCTATAAACGTCAAAGATTTCATCCCGATATCAGCAGTTGGATGTCCTTAATGAGGTGTTTGTTGCTGATGGAAGCGGTGCCTGGACAGCTTCGCTGTTACCGCTTTCGGCTTGTGGATTCAACCCGTCAACGCAACACACTGGCTAAACCTATCAGCTGGTGTTTCGTATTCCAAGGTTTTCCTCGGGCGCTCATTTAGCTGTCTGGCTACTCGATCCAGCTCCCGTTGGGAGTGAACCGATAGATCAGTTCCTTTTGGGAAGTACTGTCTCAGCAGGCGATTCGTGTTTTCGTTCGAGCCGCGCTGCCACGGGCTTTTGGGATCGCAGAAGTAAACCTGAATATCTGTCGCTAAAGTGAACCTCTTATGCTCATGCATTTCAGAGCCACGATCCCAAGTGAGCGATTTGTACAATTCGGCGGGCAGTTTTTGTGACTGCTTGATCAGTGCCTCAATCACTGTTGTCGAGTCTTTCTTGTCGACCTTTACCAGCATGACATAGCGAGTCTGACGTTCCACCAGGGTCGCTATCTGGCTGTTATTGGAGCCGATGATTAAGTCGCCTTCCCAGTGCCCCGGGACAGCGCGATCTTCAACTGATGGCGGCCTCTCGCTGATTGGGATGGCGTCGACGATCTTGCCAAGCCCTTGCCCCTTCATCGAAGCGTGCTTTCTTGGTCGCCTCAGGCTTCGCTCAGTGCGCAGACACGCTAGAAGCTCTTTTTTTAGCACGCCACGCGCCTGGATGAATAAACTCTTGTAGAGGGTTTCGTGTGACACGTGATAACGCTCGTCGTCCGGGTATCGCCGCTTCAGCCAACCTGCTATCTGCTCGGGTGACCACTGCTGCTGCAATTTATCGGTGATCGCTTTTACAAGTTGAGGTCGACTTGCCAGCTTGCACGCCTTGGGCCGCAAAGCCCGCTGCCATGCGGCATTCTCGGCAGCACTGGCCCGGTAGGAAGCATACCCGTCATTGCGTTGAATTTCCCGGCTTACCGTCGAGGGAGACCGGCCAAGCTGGGCCGCAATGGTGCGCATAGATAGTCGGGTTGCCAGACCCCTGGAGATGGCTTCCCGCTCCGCCAGTGTCAGGGCAAGAGGTGATCGCTTTTGCTCACGGGGGCGGAATCCGCCATTGAGTGTCAGTATCCGCTGTATGGCAGGATGGCTCCGATCAAACAGCCTGGCGATGTCATGCATCGACTCGCCCTGCTGCCAGCGGTCCCACATCAAGGCCCTTTGGGCTTCTGTGTAGTTAATACGAGGTCTTCGTTTCATCTGCAGCACTCCGTCTCTGTAGGTAGAGATTAAAGTGTTGCGTTGACCGATTGAATCCGCAGGCTGGGAGATCCAAGCCCGGAATGAACCGTGCTACCCACTTATAACCAACAATCTTGCTTACCCTTTTCTAGATACGTAGCGCCTGTCTGAGCGCATCCATTGTAACTGCCCTTCACTGATAATCCGAAAACGAATACCTATAAACGTCAAAGATTTCATCCTGATATCAGCAGTTGGATGTCCTTAATGAGGTGTTTGTTGCTGATGGGAAGCGGTGCCTGGACAGCTTCGCTGTTACCGCTTTCGACTGGATAGCAGCCGTTGCTGACCCGAGGGGGCTACCCCCGCACCTAGTTTAGGACTCTAATGTGAAGGACTGACCAATCCATTTTTAGCTGCCCTTAAAATACAAAGCCCCGCCATTTCTAGCGGGGCCCTGGCTAGGTGCTTTGTGTTGGCCAGCTTACGCAGGAGTTAAAGCGCCGCAAAGCGTAACTTCATCACATACTACAGTCTCGCCGTCACTCTGAAGTTCACATTCTTCCCCGGTGCCAAGAATCTCGTACGTCTCCAAATCACCATGATTTGCAACATGCTTCTCCACTGCCTTTGCGCGTTGTTTTCCGGCAATGGTAATTTCAAAAGAAATGGGATCAGATTCCTTGGTTGTTGAATTATAGGTGGAACCATTGTGGCAGATGCTCACCTTCTGGCCATCGGCCAGAGCAGCGCCCGCAGTTCCCAATAATACAACAGTTGATATTGCTATAATTTGCTTTCTCATAATCGTTCCTCAGTATATTTCCGGTAACCCCGCTGCCATAGGAGTTAATCCCTTAGGCCGGTTGCTTTGCGTCCCCACCTTTCGGTGGGTTTGCCCTTTTTGCTATAAAGCAGGTATTGCATTTACCAGTAAATAAATAGCTGGCACGACTAAGACTAGACCTAGCCACAAGATAACGAAAATGAATTAATAATATGTCATCACATAATCAATAATTGTTTCCTGGGCGTATTGATCATCTACCGGGCTGACTAATGCAGTGTGAAAATGAATATTTGAACACAACAATACCAGTGTCAGCATTTGTCCCGCTAAACAGACACTCTCGCCACCTTAAATTTAGTCCGCAAAGAGTTTTGTTTGGAGACCAAAATCAACCTTCAAAAACCCGCTATGCTACGACCGCTACGCTACTCACGAGCGGTCACTGGTAGGCTTGACCAGGCTACTGCCGCTTCCGCCTACGAGGGACCTAAGCGGTAGAGAGAATTCATCGGCTTTATGAGCAAAAGCAAACGGCTCCCCAAAGAGCCGCTGCACTTGATGTTTATCTGAATGATGCGCTGGTTGAGATGTACTACAGCGGCGTTAGCTGTGCACCTTACGCATACGGCAATGGTAGCCTAGAGCAGCAGACCCCAAAGCCAGCAGTAAAATGGTGTTGGGGACGGGGACGAGTGTAGTGGCATCGCGGTCAAGAAACGCTCCAACGTCGGAGTAGGCGTCATCTGGATGGGAACTGCTGCCGTGTAGGGTATGGAATATACCCAGACCTCATCGTAATCTTCATCCATTTGTTGCGCGGTTGCTACGCTAAAATCTGCTTCGGACGTAAGGCCACTGGTGTATCTACCCTGGGGATATGAATTGGTAATGCGGAACGCGCCGGGCGCGAAAAAATCTTCGTTAACGAAAGGTTTACCCCACTTTGCGTAGTAATCGTAACCCGACATGAGATCAGTTCCTGTTACCCCTGCCGCTGAAAGGTATACATTAAACAGCGCATTAACGTCCTCGACACCAGCCCACATCCATCCGGTAACTCCCACGTGCCACTTGCAAACGTAAATTCTCCTGCGCGCATACCGCCAAATGGGCACTTGGCAGACATATCGTTCCACGACTGGTTAATGAACAAATCGACCTGTGCCCATTCCCGACCATCAACGGAAACAATGTCATCGCTGCCTATAAGGTCGGCGCGAGCGCAACCCATCCAGCCAGCACAAGCTAATACAACGAATAGCCTACTAATCACCTCAGACATTATCTTTATCCCGCCAGATTCCATAACCAATTAGTCAGGCAAGATACAGTACAAACTAATAATGACATGGGATGTAGATCAATCTACTGGCGTTTTTGTTGGTGTCTTCAAAGAATTCTGACAGGAATCTGATGTCCCTTCCGAGGTTTTTGCGCCCTTTCTGAAGCAGTCCCAGGACGACCTTAGCTACGTCCGTTATCCTACCCAAGTGCGGCCATAGCCACGTCTGAAGCGGGAATTACCGTCTTCGCCTACAACCGGCCCTAAGAGTTAGAGAATTCATCGGATACATGTTCTACGTAAGTAAAGAACATGCCGCAGTAATTAAAATGAACATTATGTGTTATCCCCTAAAAGACTACAGAACAACCGTCGTAAGGTTTGTAGGGTTGCCAACCGTCGCCATAATGCACTCTATTACTATACACTCTGGTTTGAGTTGCTTCCTGGAATTACCTAGTTAACCGTTGGCCCAAAGAAAGTATCAAGCTGGACCTTTAACCATGATGCATATACCTTCTTGCCATTGCAGTATCCTGCTGGTGCTGTTTTTCCTGTACCACCCGTAGCAACATCATTGCGCCACGTATCCCTTGGATGAATCCCATCGGCAAAACATTCTGGACGCGCTGTAGCCCATTGCCCATAGGGCAGTGTCTGTACTCCGCTGGCAACCAGGTCATTGTTAATAATGTCCGAGCAGCCTATATAACCGGGGACTTCCTGCATGGTTAGCCACAGGATAGGAACACTCGAATCCGCCGCCCTGATACCATCAACAATGTGGTTGATATAGGGAAGGTAGTCGCCTGGGTTGGATATAACATGAACGCAGTCATTGGTTCCTAGCTGAACTACAATGGCATCGAACTCACCGTTATCAATCACATTGGACAACAGGGGATTCCAGTATTCACTCCCATCATCCTTAGTCGCATACGCACCCATACCAGGCGAGGCAAGGGTCATAAATACCATGCGATTTGAAGTAGAAATCTCCTCGACCTTATCACCTTCCATTGAAAGTTGCCCCGAGGTTGCGTAGCTGATGGAATCACCAATCACCAGTACCTTCTTGGCATGGGTCGGACAACCAGTAAGCAGCACCACAGGAAGCAGGAGCAATACTACATTTCTGAATGGCAGTCTCCAAGGCGATTTCCCGACCGCCGTCTCTTTGTGCCATCCAGGTTTTTTGCGCTGATACTTATAGTTATTTTGTACTGGATGATAAAGCGAATTACCTTTACAAAAATTGCCCTTTTTGGCAATAGAACTAACAGCACCGGAAATAAAAGACGAACTATCAATAATCAGATTGATGGTATGCACTCCATTGCATCTTGACGCACATACATAATGTGCTGAAAAAGTTAAGTAATGTAATCTCGCTACACTGACAAGACCCGTTAAAAGGGTCGCATTTGTAAACATTGTTGGATATCAACTAAAGATTAGTTGAAGCTGTTTTCTTCGCTCTATTGACGCATATCAACGAATTGGCGCTTACAGCAAAGTTATTCCAAAAAGTATGGTGGTCAATGCTGACGAAATCGCATTTTTTTGGGAAAACGTCTGCTGAATGCAGGGAATGTGCTGAAGAAAAGACGGGGCCCGAAGGAGCCGTTGCGATGGATAATAGCGAAGCCGAGTCAACTATATTTTTTACTGACGTTTCCGAGATATTGTAGTATTCAACTAATTTCGCACGAAATTTTCAGATTCCCCAGTAATTCTGCGGGTGGTTTTTAAAGAATACGGACAGGTGTCGGATGTCCTCAATGAGGTCAGACTGTGTGAAAACTCCGGTCTGAATTTTTTGATCGCGCGGAGAACCGCTTGCTTTTAACATTTTGCGGCGAATATCCAGTTTGAGGCGACTCTCGTGCGCGATATTTTGGAAAATTGTCAGGTCTTTTTGTCGAACTCTAGTTTTCACACAGTCTGAGGTGTTATGCGACTAAACCTATGCTTCAGAACTGGCTATTTTTACGTCCGCTTTCCACAAAATTAAACCTCCATTGTCGACGGTGAAGAGGCAGCAAGTTGGACGGGCTTGTCGGGAAGGGTACGATGAGGGATTTTCGAGCCCCGCGCTTTGCGGGCCCACCCGATTGCGATCAATCGATGTTAAGCAGCAGGCCCTGCGGATTATCGGAATAGTCCCTGGTCGTGGCTAGCATGCGACTGGAGTGTCGACCACTTCTGGCTGGAAGCTGTGGCAAACACCTGCCGACTCCTTCACGCCTTCGGGAGGCAGTGCCTGTAGGTCAATCAATCGTCCCAGCGCGATGAGTGCTGCACGCCGCAACACATGGGCGGCTTCGGCCTGATCTATCTCCAGGGTTTCCGTCCACTCCCGAAAACCTCGCCCCATGGAAATACCAGCGTACTGCGCAGGCCCCGTGATCAGGTTGCCCTCCACCTCCCAACTCATCACCAGATCCCCATCGCGATACAACTTAGGCGCAGTGCGTCCACCGACGCGGCTGTCCGGATGCGCAGGGTCCAGCGGCGCGCGATCCGGCACCATGGCTTCGTAGCGCCGATGCTCCCGGCCAGCGGCCGCATGGGCAATCGCCAGACCCAGCAGATCATAGAGATGGGTGCAGTGCATGCGCATATTCGTGTACCGGCCCAGCGCCGTAGCGCGTTTATCCAGCGGCATACCCACCACTTCCTGCAACATACCCACGGCGCCGGGACAGGTATCCCGCGGAAAACGGGCCGCCTGCCCATCGACCGCGATGACCTTCTCACCGTCGTGGCGCAGCTCAATACCAAAATGGTGAAAATCATCCTCCAGCCACGCCACCACACTGCGACCGGATGCGCGCAGGTCGATAGCGCGGCGCGCGCAGGGGATGTGTTCAGGCATTCCTGTACATCGCCACCACACAGGCGCCGCCGAGGCCGAGGTTGTGCTGCAGCGCCGCCTGGACATTATCCACCTGCCGCTTCTGCGCCTGTCCGCGCAGTTGCCAGACCAGTTCCGCACACTGCGCCAGTCCGGTAGCGCCGATGGGATGGCCCTTGGACAACAAGCCGCCCGACGGGTTGACCACCCAGTTGCCGCCGTAGGTGCAGGCACCGTCCTCGACCAGTCGCTCGCCCTCTCCCACACCGCACAGACCGAGGCCTTCGTAGGCGATCAGTTCAGCGGTGCTGAAACAATCGTGCAGTTCGATAACCTGCACGTCCTCCGGGCCGATACCGGACAGCTCGTAGACCTCCTGTGCGGCGCGCTCACACATCCCGATACCAACGCTGCCTATCGGGCCGCGGCTGTAATCTTCCATACGATCAGTGGTCAGCGCCATGGCGGCGATTTCTACTGCGCCGGGGTGCGGGTGCTTGCGCAGCCACTCCTCTGACACGACAACGGCAGCGGCAGCACCGTCACTGGTGGGACAGGCCTGCAGCAGGGTCAGTGGGTCGTGGATCATGCGCGACGCCAGCACTTCCTGCAGGGTGCACGCTTCCTGGTACTGTGAGCGCGGGTTATTCACCGAGTGCAGATGGTTCTTGACGGCGATTTTGGCAAAGGTCTCGGCCTTCGTGCCGTACTTTTGCATATGGTCGCGCCCTGCGTCGCCAAACAGGCGGGCGGCAATCGGCGCTTTCTTTTCCTTTGCCGTGTCCCTGGCAATCTCCTCCAGCCCGGGCAGCTGGTTCTCCAGCGCGCCTTTCTGCATTTTTTCAAAGCCCAGCGCCAGCACACAGTCGTTCAAACCCGCCCTTACCGCATTATAGGCAAGGTACAGAGCCGTGGAACCGGTAGAACAGTTGTTGTGCACGTTGAACACGGGAATCCCCGTCATGCCGATACCGTACAGCGACTGCTGCCCCAGCGTACTCATACCGCTGATATAACCGCAGTAAGCCTGTTCGATACTGTCGTACTGAATGTTCGCGTCCTTGAGAGCAGCAGTAGCCGCGGCTTGCGCAAGCTCCTTGATACCCGTTTCACAGCGCTTGAAGTCAGTCATACCAACACCGATGACAAACACCTTGCCAAAATTCGCCATTGTCTTTCTCCCTGTGCTTACGCTGCCAGTACGCGGGTCGTGCCGCTCAGTTTCACTTCGCCATTCTGGTTCAGCAGGGCCAGCTCCGCGATGATGATCTTGCCCTCGGCGGTCTCCTCCTTGCCACTGACCACGATCCGCGTACTGAGGGTTTCACCGGGCCATGTCTGCTTGGTGAAACGCACACCATAAACCTTGAGGTTGCCAACGCCGGCCCAGTCCGTCACGGCGCGGCCCAGCAGCCCCATGGAAAACATGCCGTGGCCGAACACGCTGGGCAGGCCGGCCTCTTTTGCCGCCACTTCATCGGTGTGCATCGGGTTGAAATCCCCGGAAGCGCCGGCGTATCTCACGAGATCGGTGCGCGTCAGTTGGTGGCTGACGACCGGGGCTTCGTCACCGGCGGATATAGCGTTGTACTGCAATTTTGGCGTGTTGTTAGTCATGACAGTTCTCTCCTGTTCAGTTCCGCTGGCTCAGGCGCCACGGTGGATTAAATTGAATATCTCGGTGACCACGGGCTCGCCGGCCGCGTTCGAAAAGACGTTTTCCATCACGATAAATGTCATCACCTTGCCCTTGGATTCCTTGGTGTAGATATCGGTGATCTTGCCTGACCAGTGCAGGACATCGCCGCATTGCACGCTCTGGTGATAGCGAAACTCCTGCTCGCCGTGCAGCACGAGGCCGCCATTTTTCATCAGTTCGCTCATGATTTTCATCATCGGGCTGCCTTCGCCACCGGTGGGGTCCGCTGGCTGGTCCTCGGGCCAGGTGCCGAGAAACCCCGAGGAAAACGTCCAGGTGGGCGGTACAGGTGGCGCGTCAAAACCCGCTGCCTGCGCTGCCCTGAGGTCGTGATACACCGGATTGGCATCCGTCACTGCATGCGCGAAGCGACTGACGGAGCCGCGCTCCACATGAATGGTACCCGCCCCCGTGGGTTTGCCGATAAAGTCCTGTAAATTCATTTTCCTTCCTCCTCAACGTTTGATTTCTGTTTATACCGCAACGATATTTTACCTTTCGTCTTCCACATCCCGGCTCCCGCAACGCGGTGTTAGTCAAGCCGCGAATAACAACGCGGCGAGACAGCGCGCGTGATAATCCGAAGGCCCCATAAAGGCATCCCCGGCATAGGCACGCCGCAACCAGTAATGCAGTCCATGCTCCCAGGTATAGCCGATGCCGCCGTGCACCTGCAGACTGGTGCGGGCGCAGCGCCGGGCCGCACTGCCCGCCTCCAGCTTGGCGCTGTGGACGGCATGGGGCGCGTCCGCTACACCGGCATCCACGCACATGGCGGCCCAGGACACCGCAGCTGCCGCTCTTTCCAGCTCCAGCGCAGAATCCACCAGCTGCCACTGCAAGCCCTGGAAGGAGCCGATGGGTCGGCCAAACTGCTGTCGCTGCTTCGCATACTCCACCGCGCTGTCCAGCAGGTAGCGCCCCACCCCGACCAGTTCTGCCGCAGCCGTCACCAGCGCGCGGCGCACCACCTGTTGCCAGGCCTGCGCACTGATGTCATCGCCCCTGTCTGTATCCTTCACGTCCACGCGGTACTGAGGGCGCAGGCGATCCATGTGCTCCACTTCCGTCACGGCAAGCTGCGCGGCGGCTACGATGGCAACGCGCGGGGCCTGTGGCGAGCCACTGACTACCACCACGTGTTCCACCTGCCCGGCAGATGGCACGAAATGTTTGGTCGCCTCCTCGTTGGGCGTCCAGTAACCGTCGGATGCCGCCACCGCCACCGTTGCCGCACCGGACAACATATGACCCACCGTGCTGGCAGCATAGGCGGCCAACAGCGAGGAAAAAAACACGCCGGGCACCAGCGCACGGCCATACTCCTGCATGAACAGCGTGGTATCTGCCAGCGGCTGTTCTGCCAACACCAGCCAGTCATGCAGATGATCCTGCCACAGTGGCTGCGCCGCCCCGGGATTTTCCCAGGCCGACCTGACCAGCGCCAACGGGCACTCCCTGGCCAGCAGTCCCCGCGCGGTGTGCTGGATAATGCGCTGCTCTTCGGTCAGGGAAAAGTCCACGTCAGTTGCGCCTCACGCCCGGGGCAGGCCCAGTACCTGCTGCGCGATAACATTGCGCTGGATCTCCGAGGTACCACCACCGATGGTGGCCGCCAGTGCATTGAAAAATGCCGCCTGCCAGCGACCGCCTTCCTGGGCGACCGCCCGATCGGTGACCGCCAGGCCCGCGCCCTGTAAATCCATGCCCAGTTCATAGAGCGTTTGCTGCAACTCCGCCATGGCGACCTTCATGTAGAAATGTTCCGGCGCCAGACTGCCCTGGGCAAAGGACGCGAATCCCTTCCAGCCCATCGCGCGCAAGCTGCGGGACTGGGAATACAGTCTGGCGACCCTGCCCGTAATACTCGGCGTCATGCTGCAAACCCAGCCGCTTGATCATGGTGATGATGTCATCAACCGCGCGCAGGCACCCCGCCACGCCCTCTACCCACAGTCCGCCGCGCTCGTGCGCCAGCGCGCCCATGGTGATCCGCCAGCCGCCGTGCAACTCACCCACCAGGTTTTCGCGGGGCACTTTCACATCATTGAAAAACACCTCGGCGAATTCCGCCTGGCCGGTGATGTGCCGCAGTGGACGCACCTCGACTCCCGGTGAATCGCATATCAATGATCAACAGGGAAATGCCGCGGTGTTTCGGCGCGTCCCGGTCGGTGCGGACGTAACAAAAACATTTTGACGGCGACCATGGCGTAACTGGTCCAGACCTTTTGCCCGTTGACCACAAAGTGATCGCCCTTGTCGTCTGCGCGCGTCGCCAGCGCGGCGAGGTCCGAGCCGGCGCCCGGTTCCGACATGCCAATGCACCACACGGTGTCGCCGCGAAGGGCCGCAGGAACGAGCGCCTGCTGCTGCGCGTTGCCAAACTCCAGCAGCGACGGCGCCACAATGGCATAACCCCCGAAGTGCAGCGAGCGGCAGATGCCGCGCTGCGCCAATGCCTCCAGGTACAGCAAGGTCTGGGTCGGGGTCGCGTCACGGCCACCGAGTTCCCTTGGATAGGACGGCACCATCCAGCCGTGGTCAAACAGGGTCGCCTGCCATTCCCTGGCCCACTGCGGGATCACCATGACGCCGTTGGCATCGACGTCATCGGAACCGATCATATCGCGGGTGGCGCGCGCCTGCGGCGGGCAGTGCTGCTCCAGAAAGTGGAGCAGTTCCTCCCGAAACGCCTCGTCCTGTGCGGAGAATGCGAGCTTCATGGCCTGTCGGGCCGCACGTTGCGGATGTCACGGCTGAGGGATTTTTCGGTGGCGATGGCTTCCTGCAGGGAGGACGTCGTGCCCAGGCGCAGGGCTTTTTTGGCCGCGGCCAGCACTGCAGGCTTCACTTTCGCCATGGCCAGCGCCAGGTTTCTCGCCTCGTTGTACACCTCACCCGGCGCGCACAGCCGCTGCACCAGGCCGATCGCGCAGGCCTCCTCAGCAGAAATTTTCGCGCCACTGAGCACCAGTTCCATGGCCTTGCCCACGCCCACCAGTTGCGGCAGATGATGGGTACTGCCCAGCCCGGGCAGCACACCCAGCGTGGTGAAATTCAGTCCCAGCGTGGCGCCGGCCGCGGCATAGCGCACGTCGCAACCCAGCGTCATGGTGACACCGACGCCATAGGCCGCGCCATTGATCGCCGCAATCACCGGCTTGGGGTAGGCGACCAGGTCCAGCGGCCAGCCGTTGACCAGATGCTCTTCACCCAGTTTCGGCCCCGGGCCGGTGTCCTCACCGGCCATGTGGGCGCGCAGGAATTCAAGGTCCACACCGCCGCAAAACGCATCGCCGCGCCCGGTGAGAATGACCACGCGCACGTCGTCGTCAGCCATCGCTGCTTCCATGGCGGCGACGATTTCCATGCCCATGTGCGGCGTGTAGGCGTTTTTCTTCGCCGGCCGATTGAGAAAGACCGTCGCAATATTTTCCGTCACCTCGTATTCGATCTGCTCGTACATACAGCGTGTTTTCCTTGTGTGCGCCCTACTCGATACCCAGGATGGCCAGCCCGCAGGTCTGCGGTGCGCCGCCCAGGTTGTGACTGAGGGCCATCGTCGCGCCTTTGACCTGGCGCGCTCCGGCCCTGCCCTGCAGCTGCAATACGTTTTCATAGATCATGCGCACGCCGGTGGCGCCCGTAGGATGGCCGAACGTCTTGAGACCGCCATCGGTATTCACGGGCAGCTCGCCGTGCAGTTCAAAAGTGCCATTGGTGATGTGTTCGCTGGCGGAGCCCTTGGCAATAAAACCCAGGTCCTCATAGGTCAGCAGTTCCGTCATGGTGAAACAGTCGTGCACCTGCGCGAGGTGAATCTGCTGCATGGGATTGGTGATACCCGCCTGCTTGTACACATCCCTGGCTGCGGCCAGCGTGGGCTTCCAGGCGAGAAAATCGAAGGTCGGGTCGGACTGCGGATTGGCGGACAGGGCGATGCTCACGCCTTTCACATACACCGGATCGTCGCGATAATTTTTTGCCAGACTGCTGCGCGTGATGATCGCCGCCGCAGCGCCGTCAGACTGCGCCGCACAATCGTACAGCGTGAACGGCCAGGAGATCATGCGTGCGTTCATGACGTCATCCACGGTGATCTCTTTCTTCAGCATGGACTTGGGCGCCAAGCGTGCCGTTGTGGTGATTCTTCACCGCAATGCGCGCCAGGTCCTCGCGCCCGGCACCGTAAGTCTCAAAATAGCGCGCGCAACACAGGGAAAACCAGCCGGCGGGCGTCATCGGCAAGCCGCGCGCCGTGTTCATATGAATGCTGGGGCCCGACACGCCCCGGTCCTTGGGCTTGTCATAGCCCACCACCAGCACCGTGTCATGCATCCCGGCGGCGACCGCCGCCACGCCGTAGCGAAAGGCATCGGTGCCGGTGGCGCAGTAGTTCTGTACCAGTGACACCGGGCGGTCGAACAGTTTCAGGGATTCCGCGACTTCCGCCGTCCCGCGCGAGGGATAGACCGAACCGCAGAACACCGCGTCAATCTGTGCCTGCGGATCTTCAAGTCCGGCATCGGCATAGGCTTCATAAGCCGCCTCGACAATCATATCCTCGGGGCTCTGGTGCCAGTTCTCGCCGAACTTGCAGCAGCCCACACCGACTATCGCAACCTTGTCCCGGATGCCCGTTGCTCACGCCGCCACCTCCGCTTTGGCACTGCCTGCGTATCCGCAACAGGGCGGCTTTTCCAGAAATAGTTGGGCTTGTTGCCCGCATCGTGGATTTTCCTGAACACAAATTCGACCGGCAGGTCACAGCGCAACATGTCGGTCGTCGCATCGGTCATCTGCAGGTAGACCCGTGCGCCGTTCTCCACCTCGCACACGCCAACAATGACCGGCGGCTCAGGGCTGGGAAAAAAGTAATCAAAGCTGTAGCTCATGACCCTGCCCTGTTTGTCAGACAGGCGCTCGGCCTCGAACTGGTCTTTGGCATAGCAGCTGTAGCAGACACGACAGGCGGGAAAGTGCAGCGTGCCGCACTGCGTACAGCGCTGCCCGAGAAAGCTGATATCGGAGTCCCGCTCCCGGTAGTGAATGGTGGCGGGAACACCCTCGCCGCCGCGCCGGTCGTGTTCTGTGGCATCCAGGTGGCGCGACTTCAGGTAGCTGTCATAGGAGCGCAGGGCCCTGCCCCGCGCGAGGTACCAGGCAATACTGTGCCGGGGCGTGAAGCCGGACGCCAACACGTCTACCGACAACACCTCTGCGCCGTCGCCGTAAAACGCCGCGAGCAATGTGTCGCCCGCCTGTGCTGTTTCCAGCGCCGCGACCAACAGCAGTGGTGTGAAGGCGGCGCCGCAATTGCCCACCTTGCCAAACAGGGCATCCTGGATTCTGTCCGCGGGCAAAGCCCGCTTTTTTCCCGGCATCGACCAGGCTCCTGCCATCCGGTCCGCCCAGAACCGCCCGGCTATAGTCAGCGGCGGCGGTGCCTGTCCTGGCGTACAGTCCGCGACAGGCAGCCAGTAGATTGTCCGTGTAGCCGTGCATGACGTTGAAACGGTCTTCCCAGGAGCGCAGGTAATCGTCGTGCTCAGCGCGCCACACATCGTAGATTTCATCAGCGTGCGCGTAGGAGTCGCCAATAGCGGCCAACACGTTGGCTGATCCGATCAGGAACGCAGCGGCCGCATCTCCCATATTCATTTCCAGGGCGGAACGCGGTGCCGCCAGGCGCGCATCGGCGGCGACCACCAGAATCAGCTTTTCCGGATCGGCCTGTACCGCATGGATCGCCGCCAGCAGGGCGCCCGCTCCGGCCCGCAAGGTGCCGGTAAAATCGTTGGTGGCAATATTGCTGCGTAAATCCAGCGCCCTGGCGATAAACGCCGCCGCCTGCTTCTCGCGAAAAGGGCGAAGTCGTGGTGGCGAAATACACCCCGTCCACCGTGTGTCGCTCCACACCGGCAAGGCAGTCGGCAGCGGCTGCCACGGCCATGGTAATAGCGTCTTCATCAAACCCCGCCACGGCTTTTTCAGGGCCACCCTCCTTCGCCCTGCCGCCGTGGATCATGGCCAGCGGCAGGCGCGTAGCGGGGATGTAACTGCCGTAGGCGACGATGCCTACCGATTGTTGAGCCATAGCACTACCCTCCTTCTCAAGCCTCAAACCGGCGCGTCAACGACGCGCTACTTCTCCTGTGGTGGATAAATGCCACCGGCAAACGGATAAGGCGGTTTGGTGATCCCCAGCGGTTCGAGCCTGTTGCCCAGGTTGCTTTTGAAATTTTTCTGCACCTCCTCCAGCGTCCAGCCACCGGGCATAAACAGGGTGTGGCCGTACTTGGGTTGGCTCAGCAGTGCGATACGCTCACCGCCGGTGCCGAAAATCTGTCCGGAGATATAGTTGCCTTCATCACTGCACAGGTACACCAGTACCGGTCCATTCAGCTCGGGATCGATAAACGGCATGGGGTGCTTCTTGCCGTCGGGGCCGACGTAGGTATCGGACATACGCGTGGTGCCCGGAGGGCGAAATGGCATTGGCGCGGATACCGTAGCGGGCCAGTTCCATGGCCATGGTGTAGGTCATGGACGCGATAGCACCCTTGGCGCCCGCGTAGTTGACCTGGCCGAAGTTGCCAAAGTGGGCGGCGGAGACCGTCGACACCAGGCAGCCCCCCGTACCCTGCTCCTTCATGTGCAGCGCGGCGGCCTGGTGACAGAGGAACGTGCCCTTGACGTGGATATTCATCACCGAGTCGAAATCCTCCTCGGTCATTTTCAGGAAGGTGCGATCCCGGGCGATACCGGCGTTGGCCATCATGATGTCGATCTTGCCAAACGCCTCGACACAGGCGGCGACAATACTGTCGGCACCGGCCTTGTCGCCGACATTGCCGGTATTGCCAATCGCCTTGCCGCCCAGTGCCGTAATTTCAGCGACCACTTCCGCTGCCACATCACTATCGATATCGTTGACCACCACGCTGGCGCCGGCTTTGGCCAACTGCAGCGCGTGACCCTTGCCGATGCCGCGACCGGCGCCGGTGACTACCGCTGCCTTACCGTCCAATACACCCATGATGCAATAACCTCCTCTTAACATGTAATTACAAAAATTGCCTAGCGTCCGGTCACCGTCGTATTGATCATGCGTGCGCAGGTGTGCACCAGGTCTTCGCGGTCGGCGTTAAAGTGGCGCAGGCTTTGCGCATACGCCGACAATTTTTCCAGAATGGAGACCAGCGCCGACGCAGCGAGGTAGGGGTGCAGGTCCGCTGCTACACGACCCTGTCGCTGGGATTCGCTGATCAATTCCGTGAGCTTGTCGATCAGCGGCTCCAGCGCCTGCTTGCGCAGTTTAAGAAACGCCTTATCGCCACGGTCTGCCGCCTGGTTGCGCAGCAGCAGCACACCGTGATTGCGCTCCCAGTGTTCCAGATAGGCCGCCGCCAGCGCCAGGGCGCGCTGCAGGCCTTCGTCCCCTTCCCAACTACCGTCGATCAACGCCACCATGGCCGGAACCTCGGCGGACGCTTCACGCGCCAGTTGCTGGGCGACGTCCTCCACATCCTTGAAATAGTGGTAGAACAGGCTGGAGACACTGTCCACTTCCCTGGCGATTTCCGTCACCGAGATATCCAGGATACTGCGCTCGGTCAACAATTTGGCGGTGGCATCCAGAAACCGCTGCCGCGTTTTTTGCGCGCGGCTGCCCAGGTTGCGCCCGGCTTTGTCCTTGATCGGCTTTTTGCGTCATACAGCGCCGCACTCCAGGCCTGTCAGCGCAGACTGCAGATCAGGCATCGGACGCACTCACAGGAATCTTGTAGCCTTCAGTACTGGTGATGACTGCAAGGTGTTCGCGGATGTCTTCCACCGAAGGGGTGGTGCCCGCGGGCGCATTCCAGCCGGGGGCCGAGGCAATAAAAATCCGCGAGTAACGACCGGCGCCGACATTGAATATCTCATGGGTGTAGGCACAGTCCTCAGAGACCAGATAAGCCACCATGGGAGCAATAAACTCCGGTGCAAACATGTCACCGGTCGCGCCCATCACACCCTCGGTCAAGCGGGTCCTGGCTATCGGCGTGATAACGTTGGACTTGATATTGTACTTGGCACCCTCAATGGCCGTGACGCTGGACAGGCCGACCAGGCCCATCTTGGCGGCCGCGTAATTGGCCTGGCCGAAGTTGCCGAACACCCCGGCTCCCGACGCGGTGTAGACGATACGCCCGTAGCCTTTGTCTTTCATCACCCGAAAGGCGGGCTGCGTGACATAAAAGGCACCCTTCAGGTGCACATCAATCAGGGCATCGAAATTGTCCGCGGACATTTTCACCAGCGAGGCATCGCGCAGGATACCGGCGTTATTGATCACTATATCGACCGTGCCAAAGGTATCCAGCGCGGTCTGGATTATCTGTTCACCGCCCTGCGCGGAGGACACGGAAGCATAGTTGGCGACCGCCTCACCGCCCAGTGCCAGGATTTCGGCGACCACGGCATCCGCGGCTTTGCTGTCATTGCCCTGCCCGTCCGTGGTACCGCCCAGGTCGTTGACCACGATTTTCGCGCCGCGCGCCGCGAGATAGAGTGCGTAACTGCGACCCAGCCCACCCCCGGCGCCGGTGATTACCGCGACACGGCCATCGTAACGAATATCACCCATTTCCCGACTCCTGCCACTGCCGACACTTACCTGCTATATCATTTTTTGACATTGTGTCAAATTAATGCCTGCGGCACAATACCCAAAAGAGCTGTCAGGCCACATTGTACTCGTGCAGACCCACCTCCTCATGCAATTTCTGATACTCGTGGAAGGTGCCTGGAAAAAGGAATGATGCGTGACCGGACGCGTTGGTGTAATAGCTGTGACAGTCAGGTGCGCCCCAGCTGTAGCGTGCAAACCTCTCGTCCATCGTGTTGTTGTAGTTCACAAACGCCTCCCGTTTGACCTCGATGGATTGCTTCCCGGACCTGCGCAGGTCTGACAGCAGGTTGACAATCGTCTCTATATTGCGCTCGGCCGTCACGAAGTAGGACACATTCAGCACCAGCCCGTTGGGACCGACGGCAAGGAAGAAGTTGGGAAAGCCGGGGACAGCTATACCCTTGTGCGAACGCGGCTCATCACCCATCACGGCGCCCAGATTCCGGCTGTCCCTGCCGGTGACATCAAACCGGTCGTAGTCGAGAATCTTGTAGCCCGTGCAATAGATAATGACATCCGCAGCAATCTCACGCCCGCCGCTGGTCACGATGCCGGTGGGAGTCACTCTGGCCAGACCCTCGGCCACCAGCTCTACGTTGTCACGATTCAGTGCCGGATAAAAATCGTCGGACACCAGCCCGCGCTTACAGCCGTAGCGCGTGTCCGGCAGCAATACCTTGCGCAGCGCGGGATCATCGATACTGCGGTTGATAAACTTCTCCACCATGGTCTCGAACTGGCTCATGCGCTTGTGGCCGAGGGTGACGGCATACGCCACCTGTCCCATCATCAGGCGCTGCACCCAGCGCGTGAATTTGATCAGCGTCGGGAAGTGGCGATAGCGCCAGCGCTGTGCTGCACTGTACGCCTTGCGCCGCCGTGGCATGATCCAGTTGGCGGAGCGCTGTAATACCGTGAGGTGGCCTGCTTTCTTCGCTATCTCGGGCACAATCTGCACAGCGCTGGCAGCGGAACCTACCACAACAACCCGCTTACCCTGGAGATCCACAGTGTGGTTCCAGCAGGTGGCATGCCAACTGTCCCCCTTGAAACTCTCCATGCCCTCCACATTGGGATACAGCGGCGTGTGCTGGTTGCCCATGGCATTGATCAGGATGTCGAACTCTCCCAGCGGCCCGGTGTCTGACTCGAGCCTCCAGTGACCCGGTTGTGCGTATTGCGCCCTTGTGATGCGAGTGTTCAGTTGCAGGTGGGGGTCCAGGCCGAAACGCGTGGCGCAGTCCGCCAGATACGCCTGAATCTCGGCGAAACCGACAAAGCTGGCGCTCCAGTCCGGATTGGGCGCGTAGGAAAATGAATAGGAGTGCGCCCAGACATCGCAGGCCAGCCCCGGATAGGAGTGCAGCCGCCACGTGCCGCCGGGCGCATCCAGTGCGTCAAAAATCGTGAACTCGGAAAAACCCTGCCTGAGTAATTCATGGCCCGCTGCAATTCCTGCGGGACCGGCCCCAATAATCGCTATACGCATCCTGACTATCCTAAAGCTGCCAGCGCTGTTGTGGTGCGCAGACAGACATGCTGTTTCCTACCCTGCTCAACGATAGACCCAGTTCTTCTGCGGCGCTGTGCCGCTGTCGTACTCCACGACCTGTATATCGAACCAGATCGGCAGCAGATACTGCACATAGAAGGCGTGGGTAGTGGTGGGACTGATAATGAGATCGTCATATTCCTTGAGGCGCACGCGATCATCCTTTTTCTGCCACTCCTTGCATCTGGCCAACTTGTCATCCACTTCTGCGCGTGTTTCATACAGGAAGCCCAGATGATCGTAGCCCGGCGAGTGCAGGTGCTTGTCCTGCTCCATCAGCAGCAGGAACTGGCTGATTTCCGTATCAGTGCCCAGCAGCAAGCCGGTGCTATCAAACAACGGGACGTCGATGGCGGTAAAACCAAACACCTCGCTATAGAAGGCGACAATGTCCTCCCGGTCGCGGACGAGTGTGCCGGGAGGCAGTGTCAGTTCCATATGGTTAAAGCGCATTGCTGGCATGTTCCTTTCCTCCTGTTTCAATGTTGCCCGGGCGGGTAAATTACTTTCCAATCCTTCTTCATGTCGACCACGGTCCATTTGTTGGCCGGCGCTGCATCGAGAGCTGCGTCGAGATGACCAATGCTGGATTGCCGGTCATAGGCCCACTCACGCGCGGCATCGGTGTGGTGCACGAGCAGGCCAAAACGTGTGCCCGGCCCACCCGTCGTGTATTGCAGCATTTGCAGGTCGCCATCGGAGTTGCCGAAAGCGGCAATAGGACGGCGACCGATATGCGTATTGATGCCAATAGGCTTGCCGCTTTTATCATCCAGAAAATCGAGCTCGGGCAGACGCACCAGCACGGGCTTGCCATCGCGCAATTCGAAGGAGGTCTTGATACTACTGCCGACTACCTGCTCCGGCGGTACACCGTAGACCGCCTCTGCCCATGGCCGCATAAACTCTATACCGCCGCCGGAAACAATGAAGGTCTTGAAGCCGTTGGTCCGCAGGTAAGCGAGTAGCTCCAGCATGGGCTGATACACCATCCCGGTATAGGGACGCCCGGTGACAGGGTGCTTCGCCTTGGCTATCCAATCCCTCACTATGACCTCGAACTCGTCAGTGGTCATACCTGCGTGCGTCGCCATGACAATTTCCAGCATGGCATGCTCGCCACCGGCGAGCGCGCCTTTGACATCACCCCTGAGCAGTGATGCGAAGGGTTCCTTGCTTTTCCATTCCGGATGCTGTGCAGCAAGCGCCTGCACGCGGTCAATGGCAAAGAAGAGCTGAAAATACATCGGCTGCTCCGCCCACAACGTGCCATCGTTATCAAACGTGGCTATTCGCTCTGCGGGCGGCACGTACTCCGGCGAACCTTCTTGCGTTACCTTCGTCACGAAATCGATGATGGACTGCCGGGATGCCCCATCATTCCAGGAGGGCAGAGGATCAGCAGCTTGCGCCAGGCCCGCGAACGCCAACACGGAGGTCGCGACAAGGGCTGCCATTATCAATCGAATTCTGTGCATCGAAATTCCTCCCTTATGCTATTGACCAATCAGACTATCAGGCTATCCGGCTTGCTGCCACGGGCGGAAGCAGCAATCGCTAGCGGTCACCATAGTACTTGTATTGCGAAAAAACATCCTTACCCGACAACTGCACCGGATCCCTGGTCTGCACAAGGTATTCCGTCAGTCGGGCGCGCAGCTCGGATAATGTCGCACTGTAATTGGGATCATCAATGACATCTTTTAACTGGTAGGGATCAGCGCGTAAATCGTACAGCTCCTCTGCCGGGCGTTTGGCGGTGACCAGAGAAAAATACGGTTCGAGAAATTGATGGGTGACAGGGTCCTGTAGCAACCAGGGAATGGACTCGACATAGCCCGGCGGATCGCCGACAGGCCAGCGCTCGGGGAAGTAATTCCTTATGTAGGTAAAATCACTGGTGTAGATGGCGCGGCTTGGATAGGTGAGGTTACCTTCCCGAATGCCTCCGGCATGGCGTTCATAACCGACATATGCGGCGTCTCTTGTTGGGTCTACCTGACCATCGGCAGTGGCATCAAGTATCGGTAAAAGACTTTTTCCAGTCATGACCTGCGGAATGTCAACGCCGGCCGCCGCCAAAAAAGTGGGCGCAATATCGATCAGCGAAACAAAATCGTCTATCGTGCGTGACGGCTTCGGCATTTTACTCCAATAGATGGCCAGCGGAATTCGCACACCATACTCATAGAGCGTGGGCTTGGCCCGACTGAATTCCATGCCGTTATCCGAGGTGACAACGATAATCGTATTGTCAAACAGGTCTCTGTCTTTCAGCAGTTGAATTATTGCGCCGATATCCCTGTCGAAATACTCGATCTCACTCAGGTAACTGGATAATTCATTTTGCACGGTACTGGTGGGCGGCAGGAACGGTGGAATCAGGGTAGCCTTATTCTCCTCGGTAAAGCGATTGGGAACGTTATTGTCAAAAGGCCGATGCGGTTCAAATGCGCCCACCCAGAAGGAGAATGGCTGGTCCTTGGCTTTAGCCTGGAGAAAATCGTCAAAATTGGCAACGAGGTCAAAAGGTTCCAATGCAACGGTTTTTGGACGCCTGAATTTATTGTAATCATCCCCTGTCGGCTTCACTGCATTATCGAGAATGGCGCCGGGCCCCCAGCCTTTACCGGTATACCCCACTGCATAACCGGCATTGCGCAGGATATCCTGGTAACTGATCATGATGTCTGCATAGGCCCCCCACAGTAAGCCGGCGGACTGGAGACGCCAAAAATCCTGTCCCGCCAGAATCGCAGCGCGCGAGGGCGTGCACGAGGGAGCGGAGGCGAAGGCATTTTTAAAATAAAGTCCCTCATTGGCGATCTTGTCAAAATTGGGGGTCTTCACCAACTCATAACCGGCCCTGGACGTATGAATCCATGACTGGTCATCGGAAATGATAAACAGAAAATTCGGTGCGCTAGCCAGCCCTTGCGCGACTGGCGGGATGGGGTTTTCAGGCTGATCGGAATCATTACAGGCCGGGATACCTGTAAGCGGCAACAGAACGAGGAAAAATAGCCTGCACAATAGCAACCGGCCACAGGGCATCCCGCTGCTCATCTGTGAGTGTCTTCCCGTTGTCATAGCATTGTTACCCGATGCCAGGATCGAACCGAATCATACATCGCTTGATGTCGCGAGCGCTTGTATACCGCGAGGATTGTTGGGCGCCACAGCTTACTCCAGAACCGGACACCAAAGGAACGCCTACTGCGGCAGTGATATCGCCATAATGGGCAGGGATTCCGGCATTCCCCCCAGGGCTACAGCGCAGCGCGAGAAGCCGCTGAAATGGGCTACCACCATGGACAGGTGTACCAGTTCCTGCGGACTGAACTTCGCCAGCAGCTCTGCCTTGAGCGACGCGCTGAGCCCGGCCGGGTCATTCAGGAATTGATCGGTAAAGGCCAGGATCAATTTCTCGCGCTCACTCAGTGCACTGTCCCTGTAGTTATCCTCGATCATGGCGACCCGGTCCTCGCTGAGTCCATCTGCGCGGGCGATGTCGTAGCGCACGCTCTTGCAGAACACACAGTTCACCTTGCGCGCATTGCGCAGCCGGGCAATTTCAATCTCGGCCGGGCTGAGCGGTCCGCTCTCCCATATCTTCCGGTTGAGCGCCATGTAAAAGTCCAATGTCTCGGGCACAAGGCCGAGGGCAGAGTCCCTGATCATATTGCCGGTGGGCTTGTTGGAATTGGTCGCGCGCGGTCGGCCAGCCATAGTGATATTCCTCAAACGGCCTGTTGGGCAGTATTGGCAGGCAGTTGCCACAGCAGGCTGAGCCGGGTCATGCCGTCGAGGATACCCAGTGCTTCCACCAACAGCACCAGGCCGGCATCGCCGAAGTGTGACTTGATCGCAGCAGCGTGTTCATCGGTCAGCGCCTGCGCATCCATGGCGTAGACTTCGGTGAACGCCAGACAGGCGCGCTCTGCGCTGGAAAAGCTGCTGTGCGTGTTCCAGTGGGCGAGGTTTGTACGCTGTTCTGCGGGGAGTTCGCAGTCATGCCGCTGCAATTCCACAGTACATTGGTGCAGCTGTGCCAGCCGCAGGCGACATAACTCCAGGATCTGCGCAGGCAAATGCGGCTGCGTCCACAATGACCGGTAGAGCGCTTCAAAGCCGGTGGCGATATCCGGTAACAGACGGATGGTCGAATTGCGCTCAGTGGCGCTGCTGATCCAGGCCATAAAACTCTCCTGCTTCTGATAGTGAAGACTCTCAAAACAAGTGCAGCAGCTGCGGCTTGACGATCTTGTTCATGGCATTGCGCGGCAGCCTGTCGACGAAACGGATCTGCTCCGGCACCTTGTAGCGGGCCAGCTGTTCGCGGCAGTGGGATTGCAGTTGCGCCACCAGCGCGATCTTATCCATCGCGCTGGCATTCTCGCTCAATTCAATAACCGCCGCCACCCTTTGACCCAGCCGTTCGTCCGCGACGCCAAGCACCGCGACACCGGCTACCGCAGTATGAGCGGCCAGCACCCGTTCCACCTCGGCGGGATAGACATTGGCCCCGCCGCGAATAATCAGGTCGTTCTGGCGGCCGCGAATGAAGAGCTGTCCGCGCTCATCCAGATAGCCGATGTCCCCGGTGTGGTACATACCGCCGCGCAGCGCCGCCGCCGTGGCCTCGGGCCGGTTCCAGTAGCCCAGCATGGTCGTATACACATTGGCATAGGGTCCTGCTGCCGCTGGCTTCACGCAGATCTCGCCGGTCTCGCCCTGCGGCAGCGGCTGGTCGTTGTCATCGACCACCAGGATTTGCACCTGCTCCACCGCCCTGCCGCACAACTCCTCCTGTGGCTCGCTGTCGGCGTCAGTGCGCGCGACAATAGTCGGCGCCTCGGTCATGCCGTAGGCTACGGTCATCCTGCGCCCGAAGCGCTCAAGGTACAGTCGCTGGCACTCCTGCGCGATGCCCGCGCCGCCAATATCGGGATGGCCGAGAGTGGCCAGATCCTCGGGCCGCACCAGTGGGGAGGTCAGCAAATCCTGGATAACGGTCGGCACCGAGGCAAAGTGCCCGACCCGCTCCTCGCGCACCCAGCGGGCAATCTCCTCGGGTTTGACGCTGTCCATGCACACGCAGCAACTGCCGGCCTGGAAGGCCGTCATGGGCGCCAGCACCATCAGGTTCAGAATCGTCAGCGGCAGCATGACGCCCTGCGGACAATCCGGTCCGAAGCTGCCTTTATGCGCCTGGATGGCGCCGGGCAGCAGGATATTGTGGTGGCTGTGCACCGCACCCTTGGGGCGACCCGTGGTGCCGCTGGTGTAGGCAATTGCCGCGGGCTCGAAAGGGTCCACCGCCACAACGGGACAGCGCTCAGGCGCAACTGACGACAGGAGTCCATGCCAGGCAGTGGGCGATGCAGTAGCGTCAACGCATAACACATGCTGCAAGCGCAGGCAGGTTCTGTCGCTGCGGTTCAATCTCGTCGAAACCCTGTGGATCAGTCAGGTAAAGGCTGGCACCGCTGTCTCGCAGGATAAATACTTTTTCAGGAGCGGCGAGCGGTCGGTTGACCCCCACCCAGATTGCACCGAGGCGCGCGCAGGCCAGCAGCGCAATAATGATATCCACATCGTTGGGCAGGCAGGCCGCTATGCGATCATACTGTCGAATGCCGTGCGCATGAAAAACGGCAGTGGCCCTGGCGACCTGCTGATCCAACTCGCCATAACTGTAGCGCGCGCTGCGACCCACCAGCGCGAGCCTGGCAGGATCAAGGCGCAACTGACGGTCCAGTAGCGCACCAATGGTCTGTGCGTCGGCCCCCGGCAGATCGAGTTTGACTGACGATTCGAGCAAGCCATGGGCAGCATAGTCAAACATGCGGCAGCGTGATCGGTGGCTAGGACGCCGTCAGCAGCAGGGCGCTGCCGGGGACGCCGCCGCCAGAGGTCGCGATGGCGGTTTGCGGGTTATTCGGCACCTGGCGCGCCCCGGCCTCGCCCAGCAATTGCACGCAGGCCTCGTGCAGGAAACCATAGCCGTGCAGGCGGCCTGCTGAGAGCTGTCCGCCGTTGGTATTCAGCGGCAGTTCACCATCGCGCGCAATGCGCTGGCCGCCCTCGAGGAAGGCACCCGCCTCCCCTTCCGCGCAAAAACCCAACTTCTCCAGCCAGCACAGCGCGTTAAAGCTGAAACCGTCGTAGAGCTGCACCATGTCGATATCCTTCTGGCGCAGGTCGGTGCGCGACCACAGCATTTTGGCGGGACCGTCGATGCCGGTCAGGTAGCGCAGGTCGCCCTGGTCCCAGGACACGCGTTCGGTATTGGCAGTGCCCACTGCCTCGAAGCCGACGCCGCGTCCACGGCGACAGTCCTTGACGGTATCCTTGTGCGAGATGATAAAAGCCACCGAGGCGTCGCAGGGCACATCGCAGTCATACAGGCCCAGCGGCGTGGAGACCATGCGCGCGTTGAGATAATCCTCGATGGTCATCGGGTCCTTGTACACGGCGTAAGGGGTCAGGGCGGCGTTCTTTCTGCCGTTGACGGCGATCTGTCCCAACTGCTCCCGGGTCAGGCCGTATTCGTGCATATAACGGCTACAGTACATGGCGATCCAGTTGGCAGCAGACGCTGCCCCGTAGGGAATACGCCACTCCATACCACCGGACAGGCGCCCGCCGCCGCCGGAATAGCGTATCTGCCCGGTGCGCTGCAGTTGCACATAGGTCGCCTCCCACACGGTGCGAAAACACAGCACATGGCGACAAAGGCCGGTCGCCACCGCCATCATGGCGGCCACGATCAGACCCCAATTGACCAGCTTGCTCCAGCCCACTGTTGTGCCAGTTGGGTTTTAGACGCAGGGTGTCGATCAGGTCGTGGGCACCGGCGCCACTGAAGCCCCCGGCACCGGGGACCATGCCGGGGTAGGTACACACTCCATCGATATCGTCCCGCGTCAAACCGGCATCCGCGATAGCGGCCAGCGATGCATCCACGGTGAGCGCCATCGGGTCGCGCATCAGCCGTCGACCGATTTCGGACATACCCATACCCGTGACGGCGGAGCTGTATTCGAACTTTGTCACTGGTGCTCCTCCACCAGCGCTATTGCGGCAGCGACCGCTGGCCGGAACATGGGCAGGAACACGTCCTCGTTTTCCTCGAATTCCACTTCAAGGGCCATACCGATTGCCAGGTCGGCTTCCGCGCAATCAACAATATTGGTAGTGAGCCGCACACTGGCCTGCTCCTCGATCTCCACGATACCGACCACATAGGGTGGTTCGATGGTGGGAATCCACATCTGGTGATTCACGGTGACGGCCGCGAGCGTGGCGCGCCCGGAGACTGCCACCACCTCCAGTTCCATCGAAAGACACTTATCGCACACGGGTGCGGGAGGGTGGATATAGTTGCGGCACGCGCTGCAACGCAGAAAACGCAGCCTGCCATCCGCACCGGACGTCCAGAAAAAGCGATTGGCATCGGTCAGCAGCGGCAGTGGGCGCTTCACAGGTTTGCTCACACAGACTCCGGGTCGTTATTGTGGATCAGGCATCATGGCGGCGGCGTCAATGGAGCCGTTCAATACCCCGGAACAGGCGCCGCCATCGGTATAGAGATTTTCGCCACTGATATAGCTGGCGGCATCGCTGTTCAAAAAGGCCAGCGGCCAGGCCTGTTCCTCGGCGGTTGAGTTGCGGCCAATGGGTTTGGGATAGCGCTCAAAGAAAGCTGCGCCGGTCTGCTCGACAAAGGCGGGCATCATAGCGGTATCGGTGGGCCCGGGGGCGATACAATTGACCCGCACTCCGGTAGTCGTGGTGATGGTACCGCCCGCGCGCAGCGTGAACACAATGCTGCACATTTTCGAGAAGGAATAGGGTTCGAACCAGGCCTCCTTCTCATGCTCGCTCACCCAGGTCCTGGCCTGGTCAAAATCCGTGATCTCCATGAATGGCTGTAACTGCTTACCAAAGAAAGAGTAGCCCATGCCTGCACCTGAGGACACACTGGCAATGGCATCGCCGCGTTGCATGTGCGGGACCAGCAGATTGATCATGTGGCGCTGGCTGATAAAGTTCACCGTCACCACGTCCACCGCCGGGAACTTGCCACCGGGCAGACCGGCGCAGTAAAACAGGTTGTGCACACGCGATTTCGTCAGCTCTTCGACGGCCATGCTCGATGGCGGCAGGGTCGCGCAGATCCACCTTGAGGTAGCGGGCAAAGTCGTAGCGCGGGGGCTGCACATCGACAGCAACGACCTCAGCGCCCATGCTGTGCACCAGGTGAGCTGTGGCCTCGCCCATGCCGGAGCTCGCCCCGGTAATGATCACGCGCTTGCCCTCATAATTGAACAGGTTTTTTATCACCAATAACTCCTTATTATCGTTGTGCAGCAGAGCGTACACAGTCATAGCATTTTTGTCAGGCACCTGACTTGTTTAGTCAGTATATTTCTGCCATTCTCTGCTTGGCAAGGCATTGTAAGAATAATGCGCCCTGCTCCGCGCCAGACCACACTCCGAAGGAAAAAATGCAGAACCTGGTACAGCACTAAAACAGCCACGTTGACAGCTTCGGGAGGACCGCTTTGGAATTTGACTGGTCACAGGACGATATCCAGCATCGCAGCGATATCAGGGCGTTTTTGCAGCAGGAACTTCCCGATAACTGGGAGGAGATGTCGCAACACGGCCCCGGCGGCGACTCCCAGGCCGCCTTCAGCCGCACCTTCTGCGGCCGCATGGCGGAGAAAGGCTGGCTGACCCAACACTGGCCCAGCTGAATACGGCGGCCGCGATTGCGAACCCTGGCGTCACTCCATCGTCGGGGAGGAAATGTGGGCCATCGGCGAACCGCGCGGCTCCCAGTACATGAATGTGAACTGGATCGGGCCAGCCATCATGACCTATGGCAGCGAGGACCAGAAACGCCTTGCACCTGCCGAAAATTTCCGTCCGGCCAGGTGCTGTGGTGCCAGGGCTTTTCCGAGCCGGAGGCCGGCAGTGATCTCGCCGCACTGCGCACCCGCGCAGAGAAGATCAATGATCACTACATTATCAACGGCTCCAAGATCTGGACCTCCTACTGCAATCACGCCGACTTTATTTTTCTGCTGGTGCGCACCGACCCGCAGAGCAGCCGCCACCGCGGCATCTCCGTTCTGCTGGTGCCGATGGACACCCCGGGCATTGTTGTGCGCGAGATTCCGTCCGTCGTGGGTGAACGGTATTTCCACGAGGTATTTTTCACCGACGTGACCGTGCCCGACCTCGGTCCTGCTCGGCCCCGAGAATAACGGCTGGGACGTGGTGAACTATGCGCTGCAATTTGAGCGAATCGGCGCGGCCCGCTATGCCCGCGCCGCCGTCACGCTGGACAAGCTCGCCGACATCGCCGCCGAGCGCGGCATGCTGGACGATCCCATTATCGTGGACCGGCTCGGCGAGGCCCGCGCCCTGTGCGAGGCGGCCCGCGTGCTGGTCTATAAAGTCATCGATATTCGCGCGAAGGATAGGCCGCCGACGGCAGACACCCAACTCGCCCGCGTGCTGAGCACCACCTGCGACAACGCTATCGGCCGACTGGCGCTGGAAATTTGCGGACCCGAGTCCCTGGAGTACGCCTCCTTCGCGGACACCAATTTCCGGCTGGCCATGACCGCCGGTATCGCGGTGGGCGCGACCGAAGTGCAGCTCAACCTGATTGCCTCCCGCTTCCTTGATCTGCCCAAGGACTGAGGGCCGAGCCCATGAATTTCGAATTGAATGAAGATCAGCAGGCCATTACTAGAAGCGATTGATCGCCTGCTGGCGCAACACGCCGGCGCCGCCCGTGCCATCGAGCTGAACCGGCAGGGCCTGTATGACGACACTGCTGCACCAGCTGCTGGAGGCGGCGGGCTTCAGCACGATCGCCACGCGACCTCGCCACGGCGGACGGCCCGGCGGGACTGGAGGCGGCGCTGATCGTTGAGGCCATCGCCCGCGCCGGCGGTGTCGTGGCCAGCGCCGCGCAACTGCTGGTGGCACCGGCTGTGTGCAAGCGCTGCTATCGCGGGTCCGATTGCGCTGTGCACGCTGGACGACCTGGCCAGGCGGGTGCCGCTGCGTTTTGCCGCCCACGCCAAAACGCTGCTGGTGCTGGGCATTGGCGAAGTGCATGTGATCCCCCTGACCGCCGGTGAGATGGAACCGGTGCGCAGCAGTTTCGGTTATCCGATGGGACGCCTGGCCGAAGCCAACCGTTTTTTCGATCTGAGTACTGCCGGCGAGACGCTTGGGCCACAGGCGCGTGCAGGCCATGACCAACTGGTGGCGACTGGCGCTGGCGGTGGAAGCCGTGGGCACGATGGACGCCGCGTTGCAGCACACGGTGGCGTACCTGAAACAGCGCCGCCAGTTCGGCCGCACCATCGGTTCTTTCCAGGCGATCCAGCACCGCCTGTCCCTGTGCGCCATACAGGTTGAAGCGAGCCGCTGGCTGGCGCGTGAAGCGGCGTATCACGGCGCACAGGCGGAGGCGGTCGCGGCGGCAGCGGCCTTCGCCCTGCACGCCGCCGACCAGGTGTTCACCGAAACGCACCAGATGTCCGGCGCTATCGGCTTCACCTGCGAATTCGACCTGCACGTGTGGAGTATGCGCCTGCTGGCCCTGCGCCAGGAGCTGGGCGGCGTCGGCGGCGCGCGCCGTGCGCTGGTCGAGGCCCGCTGGGGCAGGCGCGCCTGATGGCTGCCGGCCTGGATCTTGCAGTTTTAGCGAGGAGCAGGAGGCGATTCCGCGCCGCTATCGATCGCTTTTGCACACAACAGGACGTGGCCGCATGCGCCCGACAGTCGGGACAACCGTTGCCGCGCGAACTCTGGCGTCAGTTGGCAGAACTGGGCGCGTTCGCCCCGGCCGCTCCGGGTAATCGCGAGGCCGGCGGTGCGCTGGAAGTATGCGCGATCTCCGAGACACTGGGCCATCACCTGTTTCCCGGACCGATCGCCGCGACCTATCTCGCGATCCAGGTGCTGCGACGCCGCATGAGGCCACCGGTTTAATCGACGGTCATGCGCTGGTGTCATTGAGCAGTACCGGCAGTACGCTGCTGCCCTGGGGCACGGAAGCAGACCTGTTCCTGATCGTTGACGCCGACTGACATCTGTCAGCTGCCCATGCACCGGATCATATGGAGACGGTGTCGACACTGGGCGGTGAAACCTGGGGTCGCGCCATGCTAAAAATCGACAGGACGCTGCCCGGCGCGAACCGCGGCTTCATCATCGGCAATATCTCCACCGCCGCTTACCTCGCTAGCCGCGGCCTGGCGACTGCTCCGGGAGGCCAGCGCATATGCGGCGACGCGCAAACAGTTCGGTAAAACGCTGGGGGAATTCCAGGCCGTGACACATCCGCTGGCGGATTGCGCAATCAGCTTGACCGCTGCACAAACCCTGGCGCGCGCTGCAGCCTGCAGCTTTGACAGTGCCGGCACCGGCGAGCTGCATGAAGCCCGGCGCCTCGCCGCAGGCGCGGTGATGTCAGCGCGGCGCGCCAGCCTCAACACCGCCTATGTGTGCCACCAGGTGTTTGCCGGTATCGGCATCACACTGGACGGTCCGGCCTTTCACATCTCCCGCCGCATCCGGCAACTGGCATCCGCGCCTCCGGCCGGGACGGGGACACAGGATTTACTGCTCGCTGCGGCAGGTTTGGGAGTGTGACGGTATGACGGCAATCGATGTAAACCAACCCATGGACGGCGTGCGCTACGAAAAAAACAGCGGCATCGCCACCATCACTATTGATCGCAGCGCGCGCGGCAATTCGCTTGCGCCGGCCATGCAGGCCATGTTCCGGGCGATCTGGAGCGATGTGCGCGACAATCCCGACGTGCGCGTGGCGGTGATCACCGCCGCGGGAGAGCGCCACTTCTGCACCGGCTTTGACGTAGCGGAAGCCGACAGTGATGCCGCCGCCGATGAAGTGTTCGTCGACAAACCCCTGCGCGAGGCGGTGTTCTGGTCGCCCTACCAGAACGATGTGTGGAAACCGGTCATCTGCGTGGTCAACGGCACCTGCGTGGGCGGCGGGCATCACTTCGTGGTGGACGCGGATATTGTGATCGCCTCGCGCAACGCAAAGTTTATCGACTCCCATGTCAACGTCGGGTATGGTGGGCGCGATTGAAAATATCGGCCTGGCCAAACGCCTGCCGCTGGGCACCGCCCTGCGCATGACGCTGATGGGCAACAGCTATCGCCTGTCCAGCGAGCGCGCCCACCAGTTGGGGCTGGTGGATGAACTGGTGGAGACACCGGAGGAGGCGCGCGCACTGGCGCAGGACATGGCGACGCAGATGCTGAAGAATTCGCCGCAGGCCATGGCGCTGTCCAAGCGCGCGATCTGGGGCGCGCTGGAGCAGGGCTATGAAGAAGCGCTGGAGGCCGGTTGGCAGCTGTTGCGCTCGCACTGGACACACCCGGACTTCGAGGAGGGGCCTAAAGCCTTCGCAGAAAAACGCGACCCGGTGTGGAACCCCGACCCGCATGCGAAGAAGTAGCCGCCCAGCGTGAATACACAATTTTCCAGCGATGAATTGGACTTCCAGGCCGAAGTGCGCGAGTTCCTGCAGGACTACCGCGATCTCGACGGCTTTTACTGCCAGGGCCACAAATGGCCCGCGGTGCGCGCGCTGTTCTCGCGCCATGGCGGAGAAAAACTGGCTGGCGCTGAGCTGGCCAGGCAGATTCGGTGGACTGGCCAAAGGGCCGGTGTATGAATTTATCCTGTGGAATGAGGTCGCCTACGCAGGAGCCGCGCGCAATCCGCTGGCCTCCGGCATCGTCGCGCAGACGCTGATCCGTTACGGTTCGCCGCAGCAGCAGGAGACCTGGCTGCCGCGAATTCGCGCGGGCGAGATTCACTTTTCACTGTGCTACTCGGAGCCCGAGGCGGGCTCGGACCTGGCCAGCCTGCGCGTACGCGCTGACAAGAACTCCAGCGGGAGCCACTACCTGCTCAACGGCCAGAAGTGCTGGCAGTCCTATGCCCAGGACATGGATTACCTGTGGGTACTGGCGCGCACCGGCAGCCAGGATAGTCGCGGGCGCGGCCTCAGCCTCTTCATCTGCGATAAACAGGCGACTGGCGTCACCGTCTCCCCTCTTCCCACGCTGGATGGCGACCAGTTGAACGAGGTGTATTTTGACCAGGTGGCAGTGCCGCTGGCCCAGCGCGTCGGCGAGGAAAACAGCGCTTGGCCGATTATTGGCGAAGCGCTGGCTGACGAGCGCCATATCCAGTTTCCACCCGGTCGCGTGCGCCGCGACCTGGACGACATGGTGGCATGGCTTAACGCCAATGGTCTGGGTGCAGATGCTGTGGTGCGCCAGCGCATGGCAGAGCTCACGGTACGGGTGATGGAGACTGAAATACTCGGGCTCGAAAGTGCTGGAGGCGATGGTGAAGGGTCGCAACGCCACGGTCGATGCCGCCATGAACAAAATCATTCACACCACCACCTGCCAGGATATTGCCCGCGCGGTGCTGGATCTCGGCGGACCGGAAGCGCTGGTCAGCGGCGCCCAGCCGGAACTGGTGTGGCGCCAGAGCATCACGGAAACGATTGGCGGCGGCACCTCGGAAATCATGCGCAGCGTGGTGTCCCGGCAGCTGTTGGGACTGGGGGGCTGATCGTACCGTGCGAGCATGAGACGGGTACGGCTCACCGGAACCGTGTGGCGACAGGACGTCGCCACCCGAGCCTGTACATGGACGTACGCTTTTTGGCGTGTTCTGGTGAGCCGTAACCGTGTCGTGACGCCAACTGGTTGAGCAATAAGAAGGAACGGCACATGGCATGGGATTTTGAGACCGACCCGGAGTTTCAACAGCAACTGGACTGGATGGATGCCTTCGTGCGCGAGGAGATAGAGCCCATCGGCCTGGTCTGGCGCAAGCCGACCGATCCCTTTGACGTGCATAACAAAACCACCTGTGCCCTGATCAAGCCGCTGCAGGAAGAAGTCAGGAAACGCGGCCTTTGGGCCTGCCACCTCACCCCGGACCTCGGCGGCCAGGGCTATGGCCAGGTCAAACTGGCCCTGATGAATGAGATCCTGGGCCGCAGCACCTGGGCCTCGCGCGTGTTTGGCACCCAGGCGCCGGACACCGGCAACGCCGAAATCATCGCCCACTACGGCACGCAAGCGCAGAAAGCGCGCTATCTGCAACCGCTGCTCGATGGCGACATCACCTCCTGTTACTCGATGACGGAACCGCAGGCAGGCTCCGATCCGGGCCAATTCACCTGTCGCGCGTGGCGCGAGGGCAATGAGTGGGTGATCAACGGTGAAAAATATTTTTCCTCGCACGCTGACTTCGCGGAATTCCTGATCGTCATGGCAATTACCGATACAGCTGTGCCGGTGCACCAGGGAGCGACCATGTTCCTGGTACCGCGCGACACACCAGGCATTGAGATACTGCGCAATGTCGGCCTGATGCACGAGAGCCTGGATGAGCCTGGCAGTCACGGCTGGGTGCGCTACAACAATGTGCGCCTGCCCGCTGACGCAGTGCTGGGCGAACCCGGCAAGGCCTTTGAACTGGCGCAGAAACGACTTGGTGGCGGGCGCATCCATCACGCCATGCGCACCGTCGCCTACTGCAAGGCTGCCCTGGATATGCTGTGCGAACGCGCCCTGAGCCGCTACACGCAGGGCAGCCTGCTGGCCCACAAGCAAACCGTGCAGAACTACATCGCCGACTCCTTTATCCAGTTGGAGCAATTTCGCCTGCTGGTGCTGTACGCCGCCTGGTGGTGTGACAAGGGCGACCGCCATAAGTCCCGCGTCTACATTTCTGCAGTGAAGGTGCAGGCGGCGGAAGTGCTGCACGATATCGTGCGCCGCGCCGTGCAGGTACACGGCGCCCTCGGCTGCTCCAACGAGACACCGCTGGCCGGTCTGTGGATGACCGTGCCGATGATGGGCGTGATGGATGGACCCAGTGAAGTACATCGGGTCACTGTCGCCAAGCAGGTGCTGCGCGAGCACACAGCATCACCTGATCCACTGTGGCCCAGTGAGTGGCTACCGGCAAAAATTGACGCCGCACGCCTGAAGTTCGCGCACTACCTCGACGATACCGTGGGCAACCTGTAATGCACGAACAACCCGCAGCGAGCGCAGCACAGGAGCCACAGATTGACGTGCCCGCCCTTGCACAATGGATGGACGCACAAGGACTACCCGGCGCTGGCGCGCCCCTATCCGCACGCTATATCAGCGGCGGCGCCTCCAACGAGATCTTTGAACTGCGACGCGGCGACACCCACATGGCGCTGCGCAAACCACCGGCGAAGGTACCCAAAGGACGCAACGAGATCATGTTGCGCGAGTACCGCGTGATCGCTGCATTAAACGACACCGATGTCCCGCACCCGCAGGGCATCGCGGTCTGCGACGACACCTCCGTACTCGGGTCCTGCTTTTACATCATGGGGCACATCGACGGCTGGACCCCGATGGGGCAGCTGCCACCGCCGTTCGATCGCGATCCACAACTGCGCGCGGGAATGGCGAATGAACTGGTGGATGCGATTGCCCGCCTCAGCCAGGTCGACTGGCGTGCGGCGGGACTGGAAGGCTTTGGCAAGCCGGAGGGGTTTCTCGAGCGCCAGGTGGATCGCTGGCTGGCGCACCTGGCCAAAATACAGTTTCGGGAGCTGCCCGGCCTGGCAGAAGCCGGGCAGTGGTTGCGCAAACACACGCCGCAGCATTTCAAGCCCGGCATCATCCACGGCGATTACCAGTTCGCCAATGTGATGTTTCACCACGGCCGTGAGGCCAGGCTCGCTGCCATAGTCGATTGGGAGATGGCCACCATCGGCGACCCACTGCTGGACCTGGCGTGGATACTGATGACCTGGCCCGATCCGGGTGAGGAGCGCAACACCGGCTATGTCGACTACAGCGGCATGCCCTCGCGCGATGAATTGATGCACCGTTACGCGAGCACCAGCGGCCTGCCGGTGGACGCGATGGACTATTACATCGTGCTGGCGCGCTTCAAGATGGCCTGCGTGCTCGAGGCCGGTTACGCCCGCTATGTGCAGGGCGGCGCGGACAACCCGAAGATGGCGCTGTTTGGCGATGTGGTGCTGGATATGGCAGACAAAGCGAGCCTGCTGGCCCGCACATCGACCCTGAAACCCACACAATAATCGCGGCAAACACCCGGCACTGCTTTGACATGACAGATGTCTTTTTAAAGGTTATATTTATCTGAACTGACGACACGCTACAGCAGCGCGCAACCGGCAAGCAGGAGGACACCATGAACTACAGAACGATCGACTGCGATCAGCATGTGATCGAACCCCCGGACCTGTGGGAAAAGTACCTGCCCAAAAAATACCAGGACGTCGCCCCAAGGCTGGTCAAGGACAAGGATGGCGGGGACGCCTGGCTACTGGGCGAGGCCGTGGAATCGCTGGGGCTGGTCGCGGCCATGAACAAGACACCCAAGACCCTGAAATGGACCGGGGTGAAATACGAGGATATGCACCGCGGCATCTACGAGCCGGCCGCCCGCCTGGAGTTGATGGACGAGGACCGCGTGGACGCGGCGGTGTTCTTTCCCCCGCAGCGCACCATGATTTATTTCATGGGACAGGAGAAGGAATTTTCCCTGGCCGGCATGCAGGCCTATAACAATTTCATTACGGATTTCTGCGCGCACAAACCCGAACGCCTCGGAGCCATCTTCCAGATGCCCGCCACCGGCATAGACGATTCAGTCATGGAGCTCAGGCGTGCCAAAGAAGCCGGGGCCAAGGGCGTGGGACTGGCGACCTGGCCCAGCGGCGAGGCCATTCTCTCGGCCGTGGACGACAAGTTCTGGGCGGTAGCCGAGGAACTGGCCATGCCGATCCATATTCACATCGGCCTGACGCCCCCCACCGTCAAAACCCAGAAAGTGGCGCAAAAAGGCGGCGTGCCGCAACTGGTCGCCTTCTCCACCACCATGAGCCGCATGCCGGTGCTGTTTGCGGAATTTATCTTTAACGGCGTATTCGAGCGCTTCCCCGGACTCACCATTGTCGGCGGTGAAGTCGGCGCCGGCTGGGTGCCGTTTTTCAAGCAGGAACTGGATGACCGCTATCGCCGCAACCGCTACTGGACCGGCGTCAACCTGTCCATGCTGCCCAGCGACTACTACCTGCGCAACTGCAAGGTAGGCGTGGTCAGCGACCAGTTCGGTATACAGAATTGCGATGCGGTGGGTGTGGACACCATGATGTGGTGCAGCGACTTCCCGCACCACATCACCGACTGGCCCAACTCCCATCACCTGATCAACTCCATGGCGCACGGTCTGGATGAGGGCAAGAAGCGCAAGATCTTCTGTGAGAATGCGGGGAAGCTGTACGGCTTTATCTAAAGCTCATTGGCATTGCAAGATGGAGGCTGATTTATTTACCTGAACGGCACAACTCGAGACCGCACCATGAAGGACACTACAGTCTACGAACCCCCCAAAGTGTGGACCTGGGACACAGAGAGCGGCGGTAAATTTGCCAACATCAATCGCCCGGTTGCCGGCGCCACGCACGACAAGGAATTGCCCGTCGGCAAACATGCGCTGCAACTGTATTCGCTGGCCACGCCCAATGGCGTGAAAGTAACCATCTTGCTGGAAGAGCTGCTGGCATTGGGAAAGAGCGGCGCAGAGTACGATGCCTGGCTGATCAACATCGGCCAGGGCGATCAGTTCGGCAGTGGTTTTGTCGCGGCCAATCCCAATTCCAAGATTCCGGCACTGGTTGACCACAGCACGAGCCCTCCAACCCGGGTGTTTGAGTCAGGTGCCATACTGTTTTACCTGGCAGAGAAGTTCGGCGCATTCCTTCCCACAGAACCTTCACAACGCGCCGAATGCCTGTCGTGGCTGTTCTGGAATATGGGCAGCGCACCCTTCCTGGGCGGCGGCTTCGGGCACTTCTATGCTTACGCACCCGAAAAGTGGGAATACCCGATCAATCGCTACGCGATGGAAGTGAAACGCCAGCTCGATGTGTTAAATCGCAATCTTGCCGAGCGCCGGTTCCTGTGCGGCGACCATTACAACATCGCCGATATGGCAAACTTCGCCTGGTATGGCGTACTGGTTACCGGAAATCTCTACCAGGCGCAGGAATTTCTGGACGTGGCCTCGTATACCAACGTTGCCAGATGGGCAACAGAGATAGCGGCACGACCCGCCGTCAAGCGCGGCCAGCGCGTCAACAGGGCCTGGGGGCCAGAGGAAGAGCGCGCCATTGAGCGCCACAGCGCCAGCGATCTGGATTGATGCGGAAAAGCGTTATGCGTTTGCCTGCATTATGAACCTTCCTGAGGAACTCGCTAATGATCCAGTTTCTTCGGCAGTACGAGGTATTGTAGAGGACCCGGACGGTCACGCCCGTTACCGACGAGAAAACCATCGGTGCCGTCGCCCTCAAGATCAAATGGACTAACGGCGTCACCACAGCCACGGGACATTTCGGGTGGATTCAGGACACTAAACGTTGCACCTGCATTGACCGCGACGATGTCCGGTAAATTCTGCTCACTGTCCGTCCGGCATCCCCGCTGCACAAAATATGCATCCGGCTTGCCATCGCCGTTGATATCTCCGAATGCAACCGATTTTCCGCTCTGGACTTTCCGGGAGAAAACCACGCCGTCATCGATGCCTTTATTGAGGCGATGGATCTCAAAGCTTGTTGACGTCGCGAAGGCAATGTCGAGATCCCCATCGCCATCAATGTCGGCGAAACTGGCGTCCTGCATAACCTGTGTGAAACCATTGGCAGCGGAAACATCCAGGAACCCAGCGCCATTCTGGTTCGCATACATACGAACGTGGTCGATGCCACAAACGAGCAAGTCGTCGTCACCGTCATTATCAAAGTCGGCGCTAAGAGCACACAGGCTGGGCAGCTCGCCGTCAACACCATACTCCGGGGCAGGAGAAAAGGATTGTCCTTTACTGTTAAGGAACAGCCTGTTCGCAGAAACATGGTTGTCGGTGCGCGGACCCCAATTGCTGACGAACAGGTCGGGTAGTGCGTCCTTATTAGCGTGCAGGAACGCCACATCGCGACCCCGGCCATAGGGATCGGTAACTCCCCAATTTGCAGCCTCATCGACATAGCTTCCGTCCGCCCGCTGTATCCAAAGATTATTGCGGCCTTCACCAGAGCCCTTCCAGGCACCAACGGCGCAATACAGATCAGTGCGCCCATCATTGTTGACATCAGCGCTGTCACACTCGTGTCTATCAGCTAACGACATGACTGCTGTTCTGGTAAGGGTGTGTCCGTTACCGAGGAACAATAACTCCGGCGTCGGCTCATGCCGCATGAAGAGTATGTCTTCGAAGCCGTCATCATTCAGGTCATCGACAAGGAGACCCGCGGAGCCACCATCGGCACCGGGGAGACCAAGAGAAGATGCCATATCAACGAGATCTGCGGCGGGGTCCGCAGCAGCGACGGTTAAACAGGCACAACTCTGTGTGGAGCCACTGGCGTCGCCGGGACCTCCGCCTGGAGTTTTTATCCACAGCCGGTAATTGTTGTTGGCCACCGATGCAGGAACGGACATTGTGGCAGTTATGGTTCGTGCATCAACTACCCGGACATCGCTGAAGGTAATTGCACTGGCGCCCTGCGCCGAAATAGTTGGTGCCACGCCTGAGACACGAAAATCGTCGCCGGAAATGGTCACCTTGCTCACGGTACCCGCTTTGACCCTTCCGGGAGACAGCGCCCAGGGCCAAACCCTGGTGAGATAGGAGAATTTGGTGTAGACATCGGACACATTGTTTCTGTCAGAGACACTAAATGGCGCGATCGAATTGAAACTCACATAGTCGCCGTCGGCACTGATGGATGCGTGTGTCGCAGGTTTGGCAGGTTTGGATAATGTCAGCGAGGCAGGTGCCGATAGCGCGTAAATACTGTCAGCAATCAGGTCTGCGACAACTGCAATTGTCCCCGGTGGCTGACCGATATTGGGTCCGCCAGTCAGGAATGCGAGCCGATTTCCATCCGAACTGATCGACGGCGCAGTTGAAGGCTCGGCAAACCCGGACCCTGACATTGGTGAAATCCGACGGTTTTCCAGGCCCGGCACATGAACGAAGATGTCGGATACTCCATTGCTGTCATCACGGACAAGGTTGCTGGCTTCTGACGAGAAACTGACAACGTTGGCTTTAGACGCGATAGACGGTTGTCGTGAAGGCCCGTTTCCTTCGCCAAGGACACCAGCGGATATGCGCTTGATGATGCCAGCACTGCTGACCGTAAAAACATCAGCGAAACCGTTGCCGTCACCGCTGACCAGATTTGATGCTCGTGAAGTGAACGCGATCACTGAGCCATCGGCGTTGATACTGGGCTCTGTGGAGGGGCCGTTCGGAGTCGCGCCTGCCAATCCCACAATTGGAGGCATCAACTTTTTATTGCCTATGTCGAAGGAAAAAATATCGCTTACGCCATTTGTATCGCCGGAAGAGAGATTGCTTGCTTCAGTTGCGAATGCCACCATGGAGCCGTCTGCAGAAAGCGCTGGCGCACTGCTGTCGGCATCACCTGCACTTATCGGCAAGCTGGCCGTGACCGATGCAGCAGTCGTTGTGCCTGCAAGAACGTCTCTAACCAGTATCTGAAATTTCCCATTGGATGGCGTGCCGAGGTCTGTTGCCGCTGAAGCGAATGCGACCCTGGTGCCATCCGCAGAAATCGACGGTTCCTTCGATGCCGCATTTCCACCCGTTCCAGTTGACGTTGCGGAGAGCAGCAAAACAGACTTTTTTAGCGCGTCATAGCGGTAAACATCGGCGAGAGAATTTGTGTCGGAAGGCACTAGAGCAGCTTCACTGGTAAAGGCGATATAGCGTCCATCGCTGGAGATTCCTGTATCTTCATCGACTGCACCCGCTACCAATCCGGTTGATGTAACCGACACGGGAACTACCCAGACACACGAGCTTACGGCAAGGCTCGCAACAAAAATTGCTGCCCGCTTATGCCACGCCTCAAGAATTGAAATCGTCACTGCCGCACGCTGCTGGCTCACTCCTGTACCCTCTCGTAGCAGGATAGCGTGCGTGGACTAACCGGAAAGGAGTTCTATTATGCTAACCCCTGGAAATCTTCAACACCTGGCCTACCTGCAGAGAATCGCTGGCCTTGCTGTTTACCCTGCGCAATTGCTGCACGCTGGTGCCATAACGATTAGCGATAGTCCAAAGCGTATCGCCACGATTCACACGGTGAGTGAATTCGTTCACAGCAACAACATTGTTTTTACTGGCGGCGCTCGCCACTTTTGCAGTGGTCGGTATGTGCAGCGTCTGGCCTGCACTGATCAGGTTGCCTCGCAAGCGGTTGGCCATACGCAACTGCGACACGCGAACGCCCGTTCTGTCAGCGATCTCCGAGAGTGTATCGCCCTTGCGCACCACATAGCCTTTTCTGGAAACAGTAGACGGCGCCTTGCTGGCCTGAGCCTTTGTACGGGTAACTGCTTTTGGAACCGCAGACTCACCGGGATCAGCACTGGCGACCACTTCTGGAATCGCGGACTCACTGGAATTTGCAGTGGCCGCTACGTCTGCAACTACGTTCCCTATGTCTGCGACCGCAGACTCCTGACTGGAGCCGGTATTGTCTGCCACTGTGGTTTCAGCGTTCCTGGCAAACACAGCAACATGAAAATGGGGCGGGTAGTGCTCGCGAGTGACATCCACAACATTCTGCCTCTCCAGGGAAAGCAGTGTACGCTCAAGCCACACTTCGCATTTTCGCTCGGATGGAATTCTCAGGTCGGCGGCCATGCCAGTTGGATGCACGGAGTGGGCGACGGCGTTGGCAGGCTGGCGGTCCCTGGGCCTTAACAGACTGGTTACCGTCAGCTTCTCGCCGCACGCGGAATAATACTGCGCACTCAGACGACTCAAAAACAGTTTGGTCCCCGATACCGCATAGGGATAGGAGACATCGTGCATTTCCAGGTACCGATCGGGGCTTACCCGGACCAGTTGACGGGAGTTGACGTTCGGCTGTACCTCGCGCGCAGTGTTTACGAAGGCATAGCCATAGGCGCGAGCTGCGCGATACTGTTTATCGATGGAGGCCGCTGAACCCTTGAGGGTTTGGGCCTGTGCGAAACTGCCGCACAGCAGGAGCACCAGTACAAGCTTAGTTATTATCAGGTTTTTCAAGTCGTGTTCCCCCCGTAATTGCTGATTCGACTTATTGATTTCAGACGTTTACGACGCGCTTGGTTAATTCTTGTACTTAATACTCTCGTGAATTATCACATTTGTCTAGTAGTATGTTGAATCTATTCATAATATTTTTTTGGCGTAAATCCCGCGGTAACACCCTGACCGGCATCACCACGCCGTGCCAGGTGCCGCGGACACCCGCGACCAATCGTTCGCGCTCCAATATAGTTCAAATATCTATACTTTAGGCAGTATGGCCTCGGCCAGATCAAGTCGCAGGGTGCGGCGCAGCAACTTCCCCGTGTCGTTGTACGGCAATTCGGTGGCAAAGCGGATCAGCTGCGGCACGCGCGAAGACCGCAAATACCGTTTCACCCAGTCCTGCAACTCCTCAGCGCTCACGTTGCTCCCCGGTTTTAACACGATGACAGCAGCGACCGCCTCTCCCCAGTGCTCATCAGGCACACCCACAACACCTGCTTCCGCAACTGCCGGATGGCGCACTAACACATCCTCAATTTCCCCCGGCGACATGTTCTCCGCGCCGCGCACAATCACATCGTCCGCACGCCCTTCCAGGAAAAGAAAACCCTCCTCATCCATTTCTCCGGCGTCCCGCGTCGGAAACCAACCCTGTGCATCGAGCATGCTGCCGCGCCCGACATATTCACCGGATACCTGTTCGCCACGCACATAAATCTCGCCGCGCTCGCCGGGCGCTAACACCTTGCCTTCGTTATCGCGAATCTGCAGTTCCACACCTGGCAGCGCACGCCCCACCGACGTCAGGCGACGCCGCACTTCAGGTTTATCACTCGCCGTGGCCGTGCGATGATCCTCGGGCAACAGTACGCAAATCGTTGAACTGGTTTCCGTGAGGCCATAGGCCTGCGTGAACTGGGTGTGTTCAAACAGCGCCATCGCCCGCTCGATGACAGGTCCAGGCATCTTGCCGCCACCGTAGGACAAGGCCGCGAGATGTGGCAGCTCTGCACTGGACAGCCCGTCGAGTTCGCGCACGATCTGGGCCAGCATGGTGGGCACCACGAAAGCAGTCGTTACTTTTTCGCGCCTGGCAAGTTCGAGCCAGTCCCGCGCATTGAAATTGGGCAGCTGTATCACGCGCCGACCGGCATAGATCGAGCTGATGACCGAGATCACACCCGCGATGTGATACGGCGGCACCGCTACGAGGGCAACATCCTCTGCCGTCGCCGCGCCAAACTCAACGGCGGAAAACATGTAGGACACCAGGTGTCGATGGCGCAACACGGCCGCCTTGGGCGCGCCGGTGGTGCCGCTGGTAAACAGCAGTACCGCAATGTCCTCGGGTTCCATCGCCCAGTCCGTTGCCACTGTCGCATACTCCATGCGGGCCAACTCGACAAACTCGCGCCGCTCCCGTGGCGCAACGGCAGCAGCGCCCGATAAAGATGCGATACGCGCATGGTCTGAGATCAGCAAGGTAGGCTGGATACGCTGCAGCAGTGCATCCACTTCGACATCCGCCAGCCGATAATTGATCGGCACAAAGGGCTTGCCCGCCCAGGCACTGGCGAACAGTGCTATCGGCAGTGCCAGGCTACTGACATCCAGCATCGCCACATGCTCACAGTCACTGTTGCGCAAGTGTGTTGCGGCCTGCCCTGCAGCGTCGAACAACTGCTGATAGGTCAGCGATTCCTCTCCGTTCACGAAAGCCACGCGCTCCCCGAAACCCTGGGCGGCCATTTCCAACAGCATCATCAAATTCATGGTCAGTGTCTTATGTCGTTATAATTTCTGCATTAAACCTGCTTTCAATCAGAGGACGGCAACGGCTTGGCGCCTTTGATCGCAAGGGCAACACCCTCTGCTGCCAGTGATCCTGCTCCGGGCTTTACGCACAATAGTTCCAGACTGCCGCTCTCATTGGTATAACGCTTGCCCAATTGCGTGCCCTGCGCGGCAGCATCATCCAGCGCCACGCTCGCGCCTGCAGTTTCACCCTCGCCCAACAGGGATGCGCCACCACAAGTGAGCGCAATGCCGCCCGCTGGCGCGGCAATCACTACCACTTCTGTTGTGCATACTGCACTGCGCAGGCGTACACCCGGTTTATACTGACTCATACTTCACTCTCCGTTGCTTTATGTTGCGTGCGAGATAGTCTTCCCGCATCAGATGATCGCATCTATCAGTCCCCATTGCAGGGCCCTGGCAGCGCTGATCCTGCGCGCAGACAATGCCAGGTAGGCCGTGCGATGACGGCCGATCCGTCGCATGATGCTCACCGTGCCGCCGGCGCCGGGCAGTAGTCCCCATTTGATCTCCGGCAACTGTATATAGGTATTCTTGTCCGCCACAACGCGCGCTGCGAAGGCCGGCAATTCAATGCCGGAGCCGATACAGGCGCGGTGCAGCCGGAATTCCAGTTGCGCTCCCAGCTGCAGCAGAAGCTGTCCCACGCTGCGACTGGAACGAATCGCATGGGCCGTCGACGTATCAGGTACTGTGCCAAATTCCGCAGGATCACCGCCGGTACAGAAACAGCTGCCCGCGCCTCTGATCACCGCCCTGCTCAGGCCGTGATCCATTTTCAATAGTTGCAGGGCTTCATACAAGCCGTCGCGCATTGCTGTGGAGTAAGCGTTGCGCGCTGCGGGGCGATTCAGGGTGATGTGCAGTTCATCGGCAATGCGTTCAACCCGCACCGCACTCGCTGCATCCTGTTCCACAAGCAGGGGTTGCCTGGCTGACTTGATTACCTGAGCAAACTCCGCACCACCTTGCAGGCTGGCGTAAGCGAGAGACTCGGCGAACAGGCCCTGCTCGGGCGTGACATCCTCATTGTGGCGCAGCAATTGCACCAGCGTCATGGCCGCCATTGGATGCTCGTTGATATTTCTGACAAGGCCCGCGGCCTCCTGCACACTGGCGACGATGACATCAATACCCCTGAGCAAAAATGGCGCTGCCACTGTGCCCACCGCAAGCACCGGACAGGGCAACAGGCGCAGCCGCTCTGCCACTGCGGCCAACTGCTTACAGTCTGCCCCATCCGCGACGCCCGCAACGTCCAGCAACAGGTAATGGTGTTCCAGCAACGGCGAATAGGCTTCCAGTCCCCAGGGCGTCGCACACAAGGTGACAATATCGGCGACCGTGAGCAGCGGACTCAAACCCGCCGCAGGCCCGAAATCACCGTCTTTACGCGACGACTGCTGCATCCTGCCTCCGCGGCTTTACCTGCTGCTTCTGCTGATAGATGAGTGTGCCAGCCCGCAGGGTCGCCCTGACGTCCGCGCTGCACAGACGCAAGCGTGCTTCCTGCCACGTGCAGTGGAGCAGGCACAGGTCTGCCACTTCGCCCACCGCAACCTTGCGGCTGGCACCGCCGGGAGCATCGGCAGCACCGGTGAAAAGCGCCAGCGCCTGCTCCGGACTGAGCCGTTCATCCTGACCCAGCACGACGCCAGCGCGACTGCGACGGTCCACCGCCGCACGCATCGCCGCCCAGGGATCGGGGTTGCCGTAGGGGGCGTCGGTACTTCCGGCCAGTGGAATGTTCTGCTCCAGCAGGGTATGGCAGCGGTACAGGTCGCCGTGCTCAGCAGCGGCAACTGCAGAAAGGTATTGGTCACCGCGCTCGTGAATAAATCCCGGCTGGGTAACCACGCTCACCCCCACTTCGCGCAGCAGCGGCAGGAAATCGTGGGGTACAAGCGAGGCGTGCTCGATACGATCGCCCGGATGCGTTCCCACCGCGCGCAGCACCGACAGGGTCAGAACCAGTTCCGCCGGTGTCACGCAGTGCACCGCGACGGCCCTGCCCTGGCGGTGCGCGGCGTCAAATATCGCGTGCAGACTGTCCCAATCCGGCAGGTTGTTCTCGTCCAGCATGACCTTGCGCTCTGCGCGCTGCACCTGCGCACAGCCGGCTTCGGGCAGTGCCTGATTTCCCATCACCCGCAGCGCCTGCAGCAACTCGCCGGATGCCGCGGCGCTGGCAAAATGCGCCATGGCAAAGCGGTCGTAGTCCGGAGTGGCGTCAGTGACGCCAGTGACGCCGAAGCTCGCCAGCAGCCGCGACACACCAGCCAGCGGTGGCATGCTCACCGGCCCTGCCTGCGCCAGTTGCTCCCGCATCCAGCCGTCGAGCCGGAACAAGCGACCGCTGGGCCTGCCTGATGCATCCAGTTCGATGCCGGGCAGGCCCACATGGTCCTCAAGCGACAGCAGCTGTGCCGCCAGTGAATTCACGATCCACAGTATGCCACTGCGGTGCTGTATCTTCAGCGGACGGTCGCTGCGTATGCGATCCAGTTGCCGCCGGTCCAGATCACCCGCCACCGATTCATGGTAACCCACGCCACGCAGCCAACCGGTAGCGTGATCCGCGCGCAGCGCCCGTGCCAGTTGCGCGCGGTTTGAGACATCGGGCGGGCCGCATTGCACTGATTCGCAAAGCGCCGCCAGCGCGTACAGATGGATGTGGTGATCATGCAAACCGGGCAGCAGCGCCGCGCCGGCTCCGGCGAGCAGCGTTTCCTGCGCCCGGCGGCGCAGGGACGGGCCGACCTCCGTAATACGTCCCGCGTCACAGCGCACATCGACGAGTCGGGGCAGGCCGGCAATTTGCACGTCCGTGATCAGCATGGCAGGCGCGCCTCACGCAGTGCGGAACGCCGCATCTTGCCGGCATCATCACGCAGCAGGGTCGTCACAATTTCAATACTCGTGGGAATTTTATAGTGCACCAGTCGCTCGATGAGGTGTTGCTTTATCTGCGCTTCGTCGAGGTCGCTGCCATCGGCTCCCACATCGACAATCGCGTGCAATCGCTGACCGAGGTCATCATCCGGCAGGCCGATAACAGCACTGGAGCGCACGCCGGACAGGGCATCAATCGCCGCCTCCACCTCTGCCGGGTAGATATTCCTGCCCCCGCACAACACCATGTCGCTGCGCCGGTCACCGAGGTACAGGTAGCCGTCGCTGTCGAAATAACCCATATCACCGAAGGATTCCCAGCCGTCCGCAGTCAGCCGGGCACTCGCTCCGACATAGCGGTACGTGGAGCCCGGGCCGCCCGGCGGCAACACATAGATTTCGCCCATCTCACCCGGCGGCAGTTCGCGGCCATTATCGTCAAGAATCTTGAGCCGCGCCCCGGCAGAGGGTTTGCCGACCGAACCCGGATGCGCCAGCCACTCGGTGCCGCTGATAAATGTGCCACCGGAGCGCTCACTGGGTCCGAATGCCTCGTGCATCACCTCGGCGCCCAGCCACTCGATCCACGCGCGCATCAACCACGCCGGACAGGGTGCGCTGCCAGTGAGTACAAATTCGAGGGAGGACACGTCCGCCCTCTCCCGCTGCCGGGTGGGCAGACGCCAGATGCGCTGCATCATGGTCGGTACTACAGTCATGCGATCAACACGATGGCTTTCGATCAGTTCGAGACACCGCTGTGCCTCAAAGCGCTCCATCACCACCACCTTGCAACCGGCAAACAGACCACCAAAGGCGGCACTGAAGGGCGCGCCGTGGTACAGCGGGCCGGGCACCAGCACTGCGTGGCGACCCTTGAATAACGCGGACGCGCGCTGCGGGTCGTAGACAGCGGGATTGGCGGCGACAATGAGCTTGGGCAGGCCGGTGCTGCCGCCGGAAGTCATCGCGCGTTCATGGGGTGAGGTTTGTGCGGTTAACGGATCCGGCGAGTAGGCGTCCACCGCCAGGTTGGCCGGGATGCAACAGCGCCCCGCGTAGCTCCCCTCTGCCACGCCGATCACCAGCACGGGATTGGCGCGAGCGATGATCGCCGCCCGCTCCGGCGGCGGCAATCGATGCGACACAGGATTAGGCACCGCACCAAGTTTCCAGATGGCGAGACAGGCAGCAAAGAATTCCGGGCCATTGGGCAGCGCAATTGTGGCGAAGTCGCCGTAGCCCAGGCCCAACGCCGCATAGGCGCGAGCGAGTCGATTGGCCCAGGCGTCCAGTGCAGCGCGCGTCAGCTGCACGCTGCCCCCGGCTCCATCACAGACCAGCGCCACCTCATCCAGGCGCTACGCTGGCCAGCGCGGTCAGCACAGCGCCATACGGCATTACCGCCTGGTCAGTGTTGGCTTCCTGTGCCCCGGCTGCCATTGACTATCCCGTGCGCCCTGACATGTGCGAACTCTCAGCGTGCTTTAACAAACTCGGCCATGATGTAATCCAGCGCCTGTAGTTGCCGCTGGCGGGTAAAGTAGGCGGGGCGCAGGATGGCGTTACAGCCCAGGCCGTAGAGTCGGTGCAGCAGGCTATGCGCCAGCGGCAGCAAATCAATGCCCGGCTCCAACTCCCCGTTCGCCTGCGCCTCCTGCAGATACCCCATCAGAATTTTTTCCGATACGTGCATGCGCTTGGACTGCTCCCGCCGGTGCTCATCGGACACCGCCGCCATGCCCCAGAACTGCATCCTGATTTTCCATTCGTCGCGCACCTGCGGGGTCAGGGGCAGGCTCAATTGACTGAACACCTTGAGTGCGGCCAGCCCGGTCTTACCTTCCAGTGCCGCATCCGCCCTGGCCAGCGACCGCTCATTGATCCAGCGAATCGTCTTGGTTATCAATTCTTCCTTATTGTGGAAGTAGTGCTCAATAAAACCACGGGAGTAACCGGATTGGCGCGCGATCTCGCGGATAGTGGTTTTCTCCGCGCCGACGGTTGCCAGCATCTGCGCCACAATCTCAACGATGCGCTCGCGTCTCTCATCGTGATCCACAATTTTTGGCATCAGTCGAACCTGTTCTCAAGTCGGTGTAGCAGTGACATTTGATTATAGGACAATTGGCTTGATTATTAACAGGAGTTCTTGGGGCGCGAGCCTGAACTCCGCTGCCATGCTGTTATATATGCCAACTGTCTGGTAAATTGGTCCGCCTCATAGCACGAGGCTAACAGGCATGCCCTTTCCGGATTTCGAGCCGTGCACTCCGGTTTTCCTGCGCTCCCTGCAGCAGCGCTACGCGTCCAGGGACCTGATCGTGTACGAGGGGCAACGACTGACCTATGGCGAAGCCGTCTCGCAGTCGGCGCGTCTGGCCCGCGGCATGCTCGCCAGCGGCATCAGCAAGGGCAGCCGGCTTGGGCTTCTCATGCCCAACAGCCCCGACTTCGTGGTGGCCTGGCTGGCGGCGGCGCGGATTGGCGCCATCATTATCCCCATCAATACTTTCTACAAACCCAAGGAACTCGCCTTCGTCCTGTATCACGCTGACATCCAGGTGCTGCTGACAGCGGACAAACTACTGCACAACGATTACCTGGAGCGCCTGGAGACCTGTATTCCGCAGTTGCTGGAGCAGCCGCACCGCGCCGACTCCAGCAAGCCCCTGTGGCTGCGCGATTTCCCTTTCCTGCGCCAGGTATACGTCTGGGGCGAATCCAGTTGTCCCTGGAGTTGCAGCCAGCAACAGCTGCTCGATGCGGCCGAGTTGATTGACGAGGATTATCTGCAAGCCGTGGAGGATTGCGTCTGTCCGGCCGATCTGTTGACCATCGTATACAGCTCTGGCAGCACTGCCGACCCCAAAGGCGCCATGCATACCCAGGGCAGCGTGATACGCCACTCCTACAATCTCAATCACTGGCGTGATATCCAGACCAGTGACCGTATTTTTTCGCCCATGCCGTTCTTCTGGGTCGGCGGACTGGTGTTCACGCTGCACTGCGCCATGCACCGGGGCTGCACCCTGCTTTGCGAAGAAGTGTTCAATCCGGAAAAAACACTGCAGTTGATCGAACGCGAGCGCGCCACTCTCGTTACCGGCTGGCCGCATTACGGCACGGCGCTGGCTAACCATCCCAGTCGCGCTGCACGCGACCTGTCCTCGATTCGCGGCGGCAATATCTATCCCCTGCTCCCGCCCAGCGCCCGACCCGCCGACCCCGAGCTGCGTTCCAATGCACTGGGCATGACCGAGACCTGCGGTCCGCATAGCATCGACCGAATGGATATCGACCTGCCAGAGCACATGCGCGGTTCCTTCGGTCGGGCGCTGGAGGGAGTGGAGCACAAGATTGTCGACCCCGACAGCGGCGCGAGTTTGCCGACGGGTAGCGATGGCGAAGTCTGTATTCGCGGCTACAATGTGATGCAGGGCCTTTACAAGATTGCCAGAGAGGACTGCTTTGATGCCGACGGCTTCTACCACAGTGGCGACAGCGGCCACCTGAATGAGGACGGCTTCCTGTTCTTCAAGGCCCGCCTGGGCGACCTGATCAAAACCGCGGGGGCCAATGTGGCGCCGCGGGAAGTGGAGATCGCGATCGATGAACAACCCGAGATACAGTGCTCCTATGTGGTGGGACTGCCGCACCCTGACCGCGGACAGGAGGTTGTCGCGGCGGTGATTCTCAACGCGGGGCAGACGCTTGATGCAGTGACACTGCGCCAGCGACTCAAACAGGAACTGTCATCCTACAAGGTGCCGGGCAAATTATTTTTCTGCACCAGGGAGGACATCCCCTTTACCGACAGTGGCAAGGTCGACAAGCGCCGCCTGGTTGCCTACCTGTCGGGAATCGAGGCGCAATGATCAAGGATAAAACCGCGATAGCCGGCATCGGCCAAACAGCATTTGGCAAGAAGTTGCCCGAATCGGAACTGGAACTTGCCTGCACTGCCGTGTTGAATGCGCTGGATGACGCGGGAATTGACCGCTCCGAGGTGGACGGGCTCGCCTCCTACACGCAGGAATCGAATTCGGAAGTCGAACTCGCGCGCAACCTTGGACTGGGCGATATCACCTATTTCGGCCAGGTGGGATATGGCGGGGGTGCAGGTCCCGGCGTCATTGGTCATCTGGCCATGGCGGTAGCCACTGGCCAGTGCCGGGTCGGCGTGGCCTGGCGCTCCCGCAAGCGCGCCTCCGGGGCGGTGCGCAGGCCCTGGTCCAAAACCAGTTCCTCGCTGCAGGAGGAACTCGCCGTCAATTACACCCGGCCATTTGGCGTACTGCGCCCGGTGGATGAAATCGCGCTGCTGGCGCACCGCTACATGCACGAATTCGGCGCCACCCGGGATCACCTTGCCAACGTAGCGCTGGCACAACGTAAATACGCCAACAATAATCCCGATGCCCAGATGTACGGAGAAAAAAATGAGCCGGGAAGACTATATGACATCCCGCTGGATCTCCCGGCCGCTGTGCCTGTTTGATAACTGCCTGGAAACTGATGGCGCGCTGGCCGCTGTCATCGTCAGCGCCGAGCATGCACGGGACTGTAAACAGCCGACGGTTTTTATTCACGCCTGGGCCCAGGGCTTCCACAGCCAGCACCAGACCATGCAGAACTTTTTTTGCGACGACCCCCTGCAGGGGCCGAGCTGGGTCACCGCGCGCCAACTCTACCGGCAGTCTGATATCCAGGCGAGGGACATTGATGTTGCCCAGATTTACGATGCCTTCACCCCACTCGTGCCCCTGTCCCTGGAAGGCTACGGCTTTTGCGCCCGCGGTGAGGGCGCGGCGTTCACTGAAAATGGCAATCTCGAACTTGACGGCGACCTGCCCGTCAACACATCCGGCGGCGGCCTCTCGGAAGCGTACGTGCACGGCTTCAACCTGATCACCGAGGGCGTGCGGCAGATGCGCGGTACCGCCCGCAACCAGGTGCGGGGCGCCGCCACCTGTCTGGTAACCGCCGGCGAAGGCGTGCCTACCGGCGCGTTGATTTTACGGCGCTAGCACAGGAGCCCACACCATGACCGATAGCGCCCTGCTGCCCAACATCGATGAAAGCAACGAGCCGTTCTGGCGCGGCTGCCGGGAGGGGGTGCTGCGCCTGCAGCAATGCCCGGTGAGCGGGCGCCTGATTTTCCCACCGCGGCCGATCAATCCCTGGTCGCCGCGGGATAAAGCGGTATGGACAGAAGTTTCCGGGCGGGGCACCATCTGGTCGGTGATCGCGCCGCACGCGCCGCTGATGCTGGACTTCACGCTGCTGGCCCCCTACAACGCCATTGTCGTGGCACTGGAGGAAGACCCGAGCATACGCCTGATTGGCAACCTGGTGCCCGAGGCGGGCGCGCCGATCAATGCGATTGCCTACGAGGATATCGAGATCGGCTGCGCAGTCCGGGTTGTTTTTGAACGACTGAATGATGAAGTAACACTGCCGCGCTGGATACAGCAGGTGCCACAAAACTAACACAGCGCATCCGAACCACGGTGCCGCAAACACCGGGCAGGATGCATCAATAACCAGTCAGGGAGAGAAACCAATGACCACTTATAAAGCACTTTATATTCAGCCAAAAGACGATGGCAGCTTCCAGCGCTCGATTGTGCAGCGCGACACTGCCGACCTTCCCGCGAACGAAGTCTTGGTCAGGGTTCAATATTCCTCGCTTAACTTCAAGGACGCCATGTCGGCCCACGGCAATAAGGGCGTTACACGCGAATTTCCCCACCAGGGTGGCATCGATGCTGCAGGACAGGTAGAGGAGAGTACCAGCATCCATTTCAAGCCGGGCGACAAGGTGCTCGTGACAGGCTACGACCTGGGGATGAATACCGCCGGGGGCCTGGCCCAGTACATCCGGGTGCCGGCGTCCTGGGTACTGCCCTGCCCCAGGGGACTTAACGCCAGGCACAGTATGTTGTTCGGCACCGCCGGCCTCACTGCCCAATTGTGTATCAACAAACTGCAACGCATGGGGGTCACCCCGGATAAAGGACAGGTGCTGGTAACCGGCGCCACCGGAGGTGTCGGCAGTATAGCCGTGGCACTGCTGGCCAATGCGGGCTATGAGGTAGTCGCCAGTTCCGGCAAGGCCGAACAGGCAGACCTGCTGAAAGCCATCGGTGCGCGCGAGGTGATTGACCGGTCGGAATTTGCCGAACCGAACAAGCGCCCGATGCTGAAGGAGCGATTTGCCGGTGCCATCGATGTTGTGGGCGGCGACACTCTGGGCAATGTCATTAAATCGCTGAAAGCCGGCGGCAGTGTGGCCTGTTGCGGTCTGGTGCAATCTCCTGTGTTTGAAGCGACGGTGCTGCCATTCATCCTGCGCGGCGTCAATTTGCTCGGTGTGGATTCAGTGGACATTCCGCTGTCCGAAAAACAGGCAGCGTGGAAGCAACTGGCGCGCTGCGCCAAACTCGACAGCATCGCACAGACTCAATACCCAAATAACACTGAAACAGGTTCCGGAAGCGCTGGGCAAACTGTGGACGGGTGGCATGACAGGCCACACCATCGTCAAAATAGGCCGCTGAAATACTTGCTCGCAAGCGCTGTTGCAGACGCCTGCCGTGTAATAAACTTTTTGCAAGGTGCCTGTCTTGCATAAATCCCCGCGCCACTGCAGGAGCGGGGACTGTGGCCTGCGCCGCGGCGGGACACCATCGGGTCTGCCACTACGAGGTGAGCTATCGTGTCATTTGAATTAAATCGCCGTCTGGTCGCCAGGCGACCTGCGCTGCACACCGCTGTTACGGTCGATTCGGTCACCGCCAGCATTGTCAACGGCGCCTTCGAAACTATCTGCTTCGAAGTGGCCACGCATCTCGGGCGTGCCGCCTCCTCCGCTATCATCAACCAGTCCAACGAACGCAATGCGAGCATCATCGACGCCAATGGTCGACTGGCAGGAATCTCGGTGGGGATACCGCAGTTATTGTTTGTGTCTCCGCTTGCGGTACGCTGGGGACTGGAAAACTACCAGCAGGATGACTGGGGGCCGGGCGATGTGTTCGTCGGCAACGATCCCGATTACGGTGGCGGCCACCTGCCCGACTACACCGTCTACGCACCCGTGTTCGACGAGCGCGGCGATCTGGTGCTTATCCAGGCACTGCAGGCGCACCAGGGCGATACCGGCGGCAAGGATCCGGGGGGCTTCTCGGTAGACAGTACCGACATTTTTGGCGAAGGCCTGGGGATTCCCGTGTTGAAACTGGTGCATCGCGGCACTCCCCGGCGCGACGTGATCGCCCTGCTGATTCGCAACAATCGCTTCCCCTCCTTTGCCGGTGATATTGCCGCCATGATCAGCGCGGTACAGGCCGGCGTGCTCTCACTCCAGTCGTTGCTCAAGCGCTATGGCGTGGACAGCATAAAGGCTGCCGTGAATTTCAACATTGACCAGACTGCACAACGCTTTCGACAAACCGTGGCGCAATGGCCGGACGGGGACTACCCGGCAGACGTATGGATCGACCAGGACACTGCAGGCAACCCCGATGTGCACGTCCGGGTCACCTGTCGCATCGCCGGCGATCAACTTACAGTGGATATGACCGGCAGTGACGCCCGCCCTGAATTGGTGAATGTCTGGAACACCTTTGCCAATACGCGCGGCTACGCTATTGCGCAGCTGGCTTCCATGGTCGATCCGGGCATCAACAAGAATGAAGGGCTTTTCTACGCGGTAGACATGGTGATTCCCGAGGGCTCGATCCTGCAACCACCGCCAAACAAGCCCGCCGCACTTGGCGCCTTTCACCCGGCAGTGGAAGTCGGCGAAGCAATTTGCATCGCCCTGTCGCCAATCCTGCCACAACGCTGTGCGCCGCAGGTCTACAAGCTGGGCATGCCCAACGCGGTCATCGGATTTAATGAACGCGGTGAGATGTGGATGGATCAGGGCGTGGATGTGCGCGCCTCGGATGCATCGGCGACCCAGGGGCTGGACGGCTGGGGTTCCATGTGCGCCGGATTGGGCAATCTCATACTGGCTACCGCCGAGGACGCCGAGAGCCGCTTTCCGGTGCTCAATCTCAGCCGCGAAATGACCACCGACACCGGTGGCGCAGGCCGCTGGCGCGGCCAGCCCGGCACCTGCAACATCAAGCAGGTACTGGAGCCGGTGTCCGCGATGACCTGGATGGTCTCGCGCAAGCACCCGCTGCGCGGACTGAATGGTGGCGATGATGCCGGACCCTACAGCAACCGCTTCCTGGTGGGCACGGAGCAGGAGTTCGAAGTCGAGAATGCCCTCAATGCGCAACTGCCGGCCGGGGCGATCACCCGTTACCAGTATGGCGGTGGGGCCGGCTTTGAAAGTCCCCTGCTGCGTGACCCGTTTGCCGTTAAAGAAGATGTTCTCGACGAGTACGTCAGCCTCGAGGCGGCGCGTGAGCGCTACGGCGTGGTCCTTACCGGTTCGCATCGAGAATTTTGATCTGGCAGTTGATCAGGGCAAGACTGAGGACTTGCGCCGCGCAGCGACTGGCGGCAAACAGCCTGGGATCGCGCGCGATGAACTACCGCATCGGCATTGATATTGGCGGCACGTTTACCGACTTCGCCATGTTGAAGGGGCAGGAACTGATCCTGCACAAGAATCTGAGCACACCGCAGGACCGCTCACTTGGTGTGATTCAGGGCCTTGAACGCCTGGCCGAGTTGGAAGGCAAGAACCTGGCGCAACTGCTGGGCGCGGTCGAGGCCATCGTCCACGGCACCACAGTAGCGGACAATACACTGATCGAAATGAACGGCGCCTGCACCGGACTGCTAACCACTGCAGGCTTTCGCGACGAACTGGAATTGCGCCGGGGCTACAAGGAAGACATCTGGGACGTGCGCCTGGCGCCGCCTGTGCCGATCATTCCGCGCCGCCGTCGCCTGGGTATACCGGAGCGGATTCGCTTTGACGGCTCCATCCATACGCCGCTGGACGAAGACGCCGCGCGCGCGGCGATTCGCCGCCTGGCCAAACAGGGCGTGGAATCGGTTGCGATCTGTACCCTGTTTTGTTTCGCCAATCCGGTGCATGAATTGCGTCTGGCACAACTGGTCCGCGGAGGAAATGCCGGATGCCTACATTTCGCTGTCGCACCAGGTGTTGCCCAAATCACCGGAGTTCGAGCGTATCAGCACCACTGCGGTCAATGGCTATGTCGGACCACGGGTCAGCCAGTACATTAATCGCCTGTGCGAGCGCCTCAAGGAATCCGGCTACAGTCGCCAACTGTTACTCATGCAATCCAATGGTGGCGTGATGACACAGGAATACCTTGCCGGCAGCCCGATTCGTGTGCTCTCCTCCGGCCCCGCCGGCGGCGTGATCGGCAGTGCGGCCATCGGCAGCGGCCAAGGGCGCAACGGAATTGTTGTGCGTCGATATGGGCGGCACCAGCTACGACGTCTCGGTGATTCGCAACGGGCAGGCACCGGCGCAATCCGGCTGGAACTGGCACCATCGCTATCTGGTCGCAGTACCCATGGTGCAGGTCGAAACACTCGGCGCGGGTGGCGGCTCCATTTGCAGTGCCGCGTCCGGCACACTGCAGGTCGGCCCGGCGAGCGCCGGTGCCGCGCCTGGGCCCGTCTGTTATGGCCGCGGCGGCACACTACCGACAGTCACTGACGCGATCCTGGTGCTGGGACTGTTGTCCGACTGATTCGGATTTCGCCGGCGGCAGTTTCCGGCTGGTGCGCTACGGGTGTGGATGAGGCATTGCAGGAACACGTAGCAGGCCCGATGCAGTGCAGTATCGAGGAAGCCGCGTTCGACTGCTGGCGCGTGGTCAATGCCAATATGACGCAGGCCGTGCGACGCCTTACAGCAGAAAAAGGCAGCAATCCCCGGGAGCTCACCCTGCTCGCCTATGGCGGCAACGGCCCGGTCTTCGCGGCAATACAGGCGCAGGAACTGGGAATACAAGCGAGTCCTGGTACCGCGGACCTCACCGGGATTTTCCGCCGCCGGCGCACTGGCGGCGCAACCGTGTATCGACGAGGAGCGCTCCTACATCGTGGCGGGCACGAAGGCCGACATCCATCACCTGCGCCAGTTGTGGCAGGAATTGGATCAGCGCGCCGAGCACTTCCTGTTGCAAGCCGGTTTCGACAGGCGGGACATGCATTGCCGCTACCAGCTGAATTTGCGCTACCCGGGACAAAACTGGTCACTGACGGTTGACGCCGCAGCAGTGCACGGCGCCCTGGATTTGTCATTTGCGGGAGACGAGCTGATCGCCAGCAAATGATCGAGCGTTTTCATCAGTTGCATTTTGCGCAGTACGGTCACGCACGGGTAGGGCGAGGCGCCGGAAATTACGGGCGTCCGCCTGGTCGCCTCCACCGAGATACCCAAACCCCATTTCAGCGGCGGGTTCACTGCGCCGCAGCGCACTGCGGCGCCCGCAAAACAGCGGCGCGCCAATCTCGGCCAGGGTTTTTGCGCCACCGATATTTATCGCGGCGCGGACCTTGCACCCGGACATTGTATAGCCGGCCCGGCAATCATCGAGGAAGACTTTACCACCATCGTGGTGTATCCGGGCTGGAATGCACGCCTCGACGACGCCGGTGACTACGAGCTAAATCGCCAGAGCAACTGATTAACACTGCGGGGCGTCCAGCGCTCCCCCTACCGGAGAACCTTAATGAAAGATACCGATCAGGATACAGTCCAACTCGATACCGGCCCGGTGGATATCTGGGTAGGCGTGCCGCTTGGCGGCGGACAGATGAAGGACCCGGTAGCTCCCAACGATATCCGGCGCTGGGCCCAGGGCATGCAAAACTGCAATCCGCTGTACTTCGACGAAACTGTAGCGGAGGCGGCGGACAGCCGGTTTGGCGAACTGGTGGCGCCGCAGTCCTTCGCCGTGTGCACGGATGACAGCCACGGCGCTGCACCGGCTATACAGGGCAATATTCCTGGCACCCACATGCTGTTTGGTGGCGATGAGTGGTGGTTCTACGGGCCGCGCATTCGCCCCGGCGACAAGATTACCCGCTCGCGCATGCTGTTTGATTACAAGGTATCGCAGACCGGATTTGCCGGCCCTACCATGTTCTCGCGCGGCGACACGGAGTATGTCAACCAGCGCGGCCAATTCATCTGCAAGCAACGCTCAACCTCCATCCGCTACCTGGCCGGAGCAGGCGCGCAAGCGCGCGCAGTTCAGCGAGGAAAATGATCCCACGTGGACCGAGGAGCAACTGATGGAGATTGAGCGCAAGAAGATGGCGTACTTCGAGCGCGTGCAGGCCGAACAGAATAAGCGCAAGCTGCATGTGCAGGCCGGTGAACAATTACCCGAGCGCCTGATCGGCCCGCACTCCATAGCCAGCTTTACCACCGAGTGGCGCGCCTATCCGTTTACCATCTGGCACACGTTTCGTCCCAATGGTTTGCCCTCCTCCCTGTACGATGCGGGTTGGTTGCCGGAGATGACCCGGGATTTTGACAAGGGCGCCATCGACCCGACCCACCTGGATGGACTCTATCACGGACCCTCGCGCGGTCATGTGCAACCGGAGTACGCCCAATTGATCGGCCTGCCCCGAGCCTATGGCTACGGCGCGTCGATGGGCGCATGGATACTGGACTACATCGGCAACTGGGGCGGCGTCTGGAGCGACGTCATCCACAGCAAGTTTTCCTATCGCACGCCCGCTATGACCGGCGATCTCACCATCCTGAATGGCGAAGTCAGCTCCGTGCGCGAGGACCCGATGACCGGCCAGCCGCTGGCCGTCGTGCAGGTACGCATGACCAACCAGAACGACGCATGCTGGCCACCGGAGGCGCGGAAGTGCGCCTGCCTACCGGCGCATTACCCCGGGCGGAGCGACCCGTGAAGTGACCAACGATCCGCAGCTTGCGACTGCAGCCGGATACTTCGCGCCTCACCTGGCCGGCGTTTCTGGAGGATGTGGTGGCGCGCCACGGGGATCGCTGCGCCATTCGCTTTGAAGGGCGTGATATCAGCTCGCCGGGAGATACAGGTGGATGCACGTCGCCTCGCCAAAGCACTGGCCGCCAGCGGCGTGGCCAAGGGCATGCGCGTTGCCGTGCATATGGCCAATCGCCCCGAGTTCGCCGTAGCCTCATTTGCCATCGCCATGCTGGGTGCGGTCATGGTTCCGGTGAACACCTTCGCCACACCCGACGAGCGCGAATATATATTGCGCCACGGCGACAGCGCGCTGTTGTTGTTCCAGCGCACACTGCTGAAGCACGATTTTCTCGACGAACTGCTGCGCATGCTGCCGGAGCTGCAGTGCACCGATGCTGGCCCGCTGCACAGCGCGAAAACGCCACAGCTGCGCCAGGTAGTGGCACTGGGGTTGCATCAAGCGCACGGCAAGGTGCAGGCCTGGGACGCGTTTCTTGCAGCGGGGCAACGACTTTCCCGATGACCTGCTCGACGCCATGATCGCGGAGGTGTTTCCCGCCGATGAGAGCCTGATCATCTATACCTCCGGCACCACGTGCTAGACCCAAGGGCGTGCTGCACATGCAGCGCGCCGCAGTGATCCAGAGTTGGCGTTTCGCCGACGATTTGCGCCTGTCGACCACCGACCGGGTGTGGACAACCTATCCGTTCTTCTGGTCCGCGGGAATTTGCATGGCGCTGGGGGCCACGATGGCAGCAGGCGCGACACTGGTCCTGCAGGAAACCTTTGAACCGGGCGCCGCCCTGCAATGTCTGGTGGATGAGCGGGCCAACGCTACCCAGTGCTGGCCGCACCAGGCCAAGGCCATGGCCGAACACCCGCTGTACGCGACGCTGGATTTTCCCACATCGACAAGGAAGTCTGTCGCCTGCAACCGGACATCGATCCCGCGCAGGATGTATGGGGCACCCAGGGCTCCTTCGGCATGACGGAAACCTTCACCTGGCCGTCCAACCTGCCCGACGGATGCGCCTGTAAGCCTGCGTCGCGGCACCGCCGGCAAGCCGCTGCCCGGCATGAGCGTGCGTATACTCGACAAGCAGCCGGTGCTCCGCTTGCAGGTGGGCGAGGAGGGCGAGATCGCGGTAAAGGGACTGACACTGATGCGCGGCTATTACAAGGTCGAACCGGAAGCCACCTTCGATGCCGAAGGTTATTATCACAGCCAGGATGGCGGCCATCTCGACGCGGCGGGCTATCTGCACTGGAAGGGCCGCTTGTCCAACATCATCAAAACCGGCGGCGCCAATGTATCGCCACTGGAAATCGAAGAGGCCCTGCTCAGCTTCCCCAATATGCGCATCGGCATTCCCTTTGGGGCTCCCCACCCCAGCCTGGGTGAAGTCATCGTGTTGTGCGCCGTCGCCATGGAAGGACACACGCTGCAGGAAGCGGACATACTGGCGTTCCTGCAGGAAAAACTCGCCACTTACAAACTTCCCAGAAAGATCCTGCTGTTTGCCGAAAGCGACCTGAGTTTTACCGGCAACCAGAAAATACAATCAAGCAAATTGATTGAACAGGCACTGGCCCGACTGCGGGATGAGGCCGTGGAAATCGATCGGCGTCAATTACGGCGAGTATCTCGTTCATGCAGGTGCCGTGGGCCATTAATTGATTCGGGCGGGCTCCTGTCCGTAAAACTTACAAAATTTGTCAGCTTTCGTCGGATTTTTTGACACTTTTATCCATAAATTTTTTGTGGGATTAGTTTAATTGCTTGATCTATAAACTATAGTTTACGTTGGTATGAATTTTGCGTAACATTGACGAGGTGGCGCCGCAACAGCCCTTCTCGTCAGACCTTGTCAATAGGTTGTGGCGCTATGGGCAATTGGCGCAAAACTGGGGCGTGGTGTTAAACAGATTCAATGCCGATGGTAAATATTCCGAATAAAGCTACGCGACTGGTCGCCGCATTTGTTTGCGTTGGCTGGATCAGTCGTGCCACCGCCTATGAAATCATAAATGACAAGGTGTGGGACGATCCCAGTCTCGGCAATACCCTCCTCTCGGGCATGCCCGCCGAATGGATACAATTGATTAACGATGCGAACGGGCTTCCGCCTCCACCACCGCCTCCACCGCCACCACCGCCTCCACCGCCGCCACCGCCGCCGGGGCCGCCACTGCCGCCGCCTCCACCGCCATGCCGCCACTGCCGCCGCCTACCCGCCGCCAGTCATTGGCGACAAAGACTGTTTGAACATCGATTTCAGCCCGTGCCTGAGCGTGTAGGCCGCCGCCTCCGCCTCCTGTGACCACCGCCAGGACCACCGCCACCTCCCGGTCCACCACCGCCGCCACCTCCACCGACCACCTCCGCCTCCCGGTCCGCCACCACCGCCGCCTCCGCCACCGCCTCCGGGTCCACCGCCGCCGGCTGATGTAGACGCGCCCGCCACGCTGGGCCTGCTGGGCTTGGGACTTGCATGTCTTGGCTACATTCGTGGTCGACGGGCACGAAAAAAATAATCCGATCAATCCGGCATCGAAGCAACAGATTCAGTGCGGGCAGCGGCGGTGCGTGTTGCCACCGTGAAGCCAGGAGGTTGAGGGCCGAATGTGGCAGTGCGCCATGGCAACTTTATTTCAGCGTCAGGCGGGTTGCCGACAAAGCCCCGTTACATCACCTACAATAAATACCTGTATCTAGTGCCTTACGTAGCTAACTACGGCTTCCTTGCGTTTTGACTTCCTCTCACCCCATGCTATTAACATGCCCACCAGAAGTCCTTTTACGGCTCCCGCTGTGGCTCCTCCCGGGGTCATAAAGACCGTGGCCAGCAGAAATCCCGCTACTGTGCATAACACCAGAATCCGGATAAAACTGAACATATTAACCTCCCCTTTTCTCGCAGGCGGATCGGTCACCACCACAGAGCGAAACAGCTGTGGCTCACGCGCCAGGCTCATGACCATTTAGTTCCCTGAGTCCCGTCACGGTCAATAAAATAGTGGAGAAAAGTAGAGAAAACAGGTCGCGTTGAGCTTACTGCCTCCCTGCCATAAGCACGCCAAATCGCTATCAGTGGACAGCACTGCAGCCCTGCGCTACTTTGCCATCCTGTACAACTGCATTGAGAAACGCTCAAAGACCTATCGGACCCAAATAGACAAGGCCTTGGTGACTCTGTGCCTAGCAATCGGGAAACATTGATGACAAGACTTTCCGCTTTAATCCTCGCGTCGCTGCTCTCTGCCCTTGCATGGGCTGGGCCACCCAATGCAGCAAACACTTATGTACAGCCACACCCACATAGTAGCGGTGCCGATCTACTCCCCTATTGTGCGGCAACTGATGAGGTAGTCAGCCAGCTCAGATGCGATTACTACGTGCAAGGCGTAGCTGACCTGGCAGGTATTCCACAGCAGGGAATCCCGCTGGCCTGCATCCCTCCGGGCCAGAACCGAACCCAACTGATGGAGATTGCGGTGAGTTATTTGAAAACAGTCAAGCCGGAGACACTGGAGGAAAGCGCCGCCAGCCTGATACTGAATGCATTTCGAACAGCGTTTCCCTGCCCCAAAGAAGAAGCGACCACAGTCGGCAACAACGAAGAGACCGGCGCCTCAAGCAAGGACATGGTCGACGCTAACAAAAAAATAGCGGGCAAGGCGCCTGATTAACCAGCTGGGCAGGTTATGGATCGTTCCAGAAAAATCCAATGTTAGAAGGGCAGGAATTGGACTCCAGGTTGCTGCAGGGTTTAAGAGTTCTGGACCTTGCGGGCGAGCCACTGGCTATGACCGGGCGGGTTCTCGCGGACATGGGCGCGGATGTGGTAAAGCTCGAACCCAGTGGCGGAGATCCGCTGCGCCAGGCAGCACCTCTGGAGAAAGGCAGCCGTTGTAGCCTGCGTTTTCTGGCCTGGAATGCCGGCAAAACCAGTATTGAATACGATCCCTCTGACACCCGCGTCGACGCGCTGCTGCGCGCTGCGGATGTGATCATCGAAACACCCGGATGCAACGGCGCGCTGGAATTCCCCTTGACGCGCGCACCACAGGCTGTCTGGCTGCAAGCGACACCATTCGGTCTGGATGGACCGCGGGCCAACTGGCGGGCCAGCGACCTGGGTATTATGGCCGCCAGCGGCAATCTCTTCGCCACGGGCTTTCCCGATCGCGCACCCTTGCGCTGCAGTGAACCGGCAGCGTACGCACACGCCAGCGCTGAAGGCGTCTTCGCCATACTCACTGCGCTGGCATCGGGGCGGCCTCAGGTCATTGACCTGTCCATGCAGGAAGCGGTCATGATCGCCAATATGGGCGGTGCCGGACAGTTTCCCAAAACCGGCAATAGGGGCCTGCGACAGGGCGCTGCCCTGGGGAAAACACGGGAAATCTGGCCCTGCAAAGACGGATTTATCTCCTTTGGTTTACGCGGTGGGCCCTCCCGTATGCGCAATTTCGCGATACTGCAGGAACAGCTGGCGCAGGAGAATCTACTGACTCCTGCGTGGCGCGAGCGGGACTGGTCGCGCTTCAACCCCCGTACGCTCGACAGTGAGGAACTGCACGCGATTGAGGGGCCGCTTGCAGCCTATTTCGCGCGCCACACCATGACCGAACTGTATGCGCTTGCCGTGTCAGACAACCTGATGCTGGCACCGGCCAATTCGGCTGCTGAAATACTTGCCAGCGCGCAGTTGCTCGCAAGAAACATGTTTGCTCCCGTTGGAGACATCGAACTTTTTCCCGCGCGGTTCTTTATCGCACGAGATCCGCAGAACAAACCGGTTAACATCGCCCTACCCCGCCCGGCACCCGAACTCAATGAGGGGCCATGGCCGGTGTGGCCCGCACGAAAAGACGCCTGCCATACCAAGGAAAGCAGCCCGAGCGCAGTCCCCGGTGCCTGGCAGGGACTGAAACTGGTGGAATTCGGCTCCGGAGCCGCGGGGCCTATCGCCAGCCGCTATTTTAGTGAGCACGGTGCTACCGTTGTCAAAGTCGAGTCGCGCAGTCATCCCGATTTCCTGCGCGTGATGGCCGCGGGCAGTCCACAGGGTCTTGAGGGCTCAACATTATTTGACGCCCTCAATGTCGGCAAACAAAGCATCACCATCAACCTGCGCAATCCCGCAGGCAAGGAGATCGCCAGGCAGCTCATACACTGGGCGGATGCGGTACTGGAAAACTTTGCGCCCAAAGCCATGAAATCCTACGGCCTGGACTACGAACAGATGGCAAGGGAAAAGCCCGACCTGCTGATGCTGTCCACCTGCCTCAATGGACAAACAGGTCCGCACAAGGACTATCCAGGCTTTGGCGGCCAGGGCGCGGCCCTGTCGGGTTTCAATTTCCTCACCGGTTGGCCCGACAGGGAGCCGATTGGACCCTATGGCACTATCACCGACTCACTGGCACCGCGTTTTGCCGCCAGCGCTCTAGCGGCGGGCCTACTTTATCGACGGCGTACCGGTCGCGGACTGCATCTGGATATCTCCCAGGTGGAAGCTGGCGTGTACAGCTTAAGTCCCTGGCTGCTGGAATTCGCCAGCACCGGCCACTGCAGCGCACGCAGCGGCAATCGCTCCGTGCGCGCCGCACCGCATGGGGTATTTCCCTGTCAGGGCAATGATCGCTGGATCGCAATCGCCTGCTGGAATGACCATGAATGGCTGCATCTGGCAACGATTCTCGGCGTCGACCCGCACCGCTATCCCGGACTTTGATAGCCGGCTGGCGGCACAGGACGATGTCGAGAGGCTGGTCAGCGAGGTTACTCGCTATAGAAACGCCGACGACCTCGCAAAGCAATTGCAGTACGCCGGGATAGAAGCGGTTCCCGTCGCTGATTTTGAAGATCTGCTGCTGCGCGACCCGCAACTGCAACTCCGGGAACATTTTGTCCATCTCGATCGCCCTGTAACCGGTGAGTCAATTTACGAACGCAATGGCTTTCGCCTGAGTGCAGCAAGCTCCTCCTTTGAGCGACCCTCTCCGCTGCTCGGGGAACAGACAGACGACATACTCATGAACGCTCTTGGATATGGTGCCGACCAGCTGCACAAACTGCGCGAGAGTGGCGCACTGGAGTAGGAATGAAACGCGGTCACACCAGGATAATAGGAAACAAATGGTTCGCGACAGGCACCTTGCTTTTTTTCCCAGGCCAAGGGCATGATTGACATTGTTACCATGCTGGATAATGCTAAACACACTCTACTTGTTTGTCTCCCAGCAAATCGTTAGCCCGAGGTCAGCATTATGTTACAGGAATTCAAACAGTTCGCGATGCGCGGCAATGTCGTTGATATGGCGGTGGGTATCATCATCGGCGGAGCATTCGGGACGATCGTCAAAAGCCTCGTGGCTGATGTCATCATGCCGCCTATCGGGCTGTTGCTCGGCGGTGTGGATTTTTCCGACCTGTTTGTCACGCTCAAGGAAGGCGCTACGGCCGGCCCCTACTCCACGCTGGCATCGGCACAGGAGGCCGGCGCCGTCATCATCAGTTACGGGCTCTTTATCAATTCGGTTATCAGTTTTCTCATCGTTGCGTTTGCGGTCTTTCTGCTCATCAAGAGCTTGAATAAATTGCAGATTGAAAAGCCGGTGGCCGCAGAGGACACTACCAAAGAGTGCCCCTTCTGCATGAGCACAATTGCGATCAAGGCGACACGCTGCCCAAACTGCACTTCAGCTCTCTAGTTCCCAACCCCGCGCCGCGTTCTACATACCGTAGAATGCCCTGATCGTAGTCCATGCCTCTTCGGCATTGTCGACGTAGCGGAATATCTGCAGGTCCTGCTGACTGATGGCGCCCTCTTCCACCAGGGCATCGAAATTGATAATCCGCTGCCAGTACTGGCTGCCCATCAGCAACACGGGCAGCGGTGCTATCTTGCCCGTCTGGATCAGGGTGAGGGTCTCAAACAGTTCATCCAGTGTACCAAAGCCCCCAGGACACGCTACCAGTGCCCTGGCACGCTTCAGGAAGTGCATTTTCCGGATGGCAAAATAGTGAAACTGAAAGCACAACTCCGGCGTAATGTAGGGGTTCGGGCGCTGCTCCATGGGCAGCTGTATGTTAAGCCCGATGCTTTTACCACCGGCGTCCATGGCGCCGCGATTGGCTGCCTCCATGATGCCGGGACCACCGCCGGTAATTACCACCATATCGCAGGGACCGGATTGCAGCGTATCCCGCGTGATCATTTCGCCCAGCTTGCGCGCCTCATGGTAGTAGACACTGTTAGTCTGGATCTTGCGCGCTATCGCCAGAGCGCGTTGTAACTGCTCGCTGTCAGGTTGAGCATCGGCCAGTTCCTGGGCCTGTGCCGCTCTCGTCGCTGCAGTCGCCGGATCCGGGATACGGGCGCTACCAAAAATTACTACCGTGGAATTGATGCCCTCGTCCAGCTGCACCAGCTCGGGCTTGAGAAACTCCAGCTGCAGACGCTCTGAACGGAGTTCATCGCGGAGCAGGAAATCGTGGTCCGCGAACGCCAGACGATAGGCCGGTGCGCAATCCTGGGGCGTATCCTTTACAGCGCTTCGGGAGGGCGAGTTCTGGTGAGTGCCAGTTGTTTTCTTTTTCATATGCCGAATTCTGGGTTGCTAAATTATTGATACATCTCTGATACAACTACGATTACAGCAGTTTATCCACCATATTTTCAATCAGGGCCGCTGCTACCCAGGTCAGGGGCGGTAGAATCAGATACAGGACCAAACGCGTTAATGCCGGCATATCAAACGGCCACTCCGACACTTGCTGAACTTCACGCCGATACAGCAAGAGCCGATTGACCGCATCAAGGCTCTGTGCGTCATTAAGTAAAGTTGCCCCGCTGCGGACACACGCGCTCCAGCTGGTGATTGATCAAAGTAAGCTCTGCGCGCCTGGCGTGCTGCAAGCGACGGTGCAGCGGCCAAACAGGCAGCAGGAACAGGATCAGCACGGGCAGCATTGTGGTCAGGAATCCCGGCAGGATGTCCAGCCAACCCACGCCCGAATCGAAGATCAGGAAGACAAACAGTATCTGGGCACCGATCACGGACAGGGTGGACATGATCGCCACCTGCGCCACTGCCAGGGGGGCTGGGCTGTGCAGCAGGTCGATGCGCATACGGCTGCCCAGCTGACCAAACAATTGGGCGTTACCGATCAGCGCACCGATCGCGGTTGTCATCGTTAGCCAGATCAGCAGGGTAACCAGATACGTCATATACTTGCCGTTGCCCGAAAAAATATCTTCGACCAATCCCCGCCCCTGCTGCGGATGCGCCAGTATGATGATTTGCCACTCCCATGATCAGGGCAAATGTGCTGATTGCCGCAAACCAGCGTAGGGAGCGGTGGGTCAGTTCCTTGCGCCACCGGGCACGTTCTTCTGCACTGGCATCAAGCGTGCCCTCAATCCCGTCAAAGGTCGCGACCGAGCGCGCTAAAATAAGACTGAATACCGGCACCAGGTATGCACACATTGCAGCAAAGAACAGTTCTGCGAAAAAACCGATTTCGCCACCGCGGCTGCACAGGATTAAAAGCACCCACATGACAATAAAAATCAGCGTACCGGCAGCCAGCTTGCCATAGCGAAAGGGGAAGACCAGTCGATTTAACCAGATCGGGTACACGGGAGTATGTCCTGTCATGTGCGGGGATTCCCATTACCTGGCCAGAGAGTGAAGGTCCCGCGCCGGAACGCTGAGTCAGGGGTATCAGCCATGTCCCGGTCCGTGCTTGCTGTCATTGCCCACTCGAGATTACTCGCCCGGCAGCTAAAGAGGAAACGCATCCGAGCATGCCGTCCAGCATACCAAAACACAGCAGCTTGTCACCATGCCGCAGTACACATACCGCAGTACCCGCGTCGGCGCGCAGGTTATTCGTTAGCCTCTGCCGCTGGTACCACTTCGATCGACGACGAAACTTATAGCCAATCGATAGTCTAATTGCTGCCGATTTCCCTTTCATAAGGTAGAATCTCCCGGCCACCCAATGTGAGTTAACGTGAGCAAAACCATGAGTAGCATCGCCAGTTTTGACCGGGTGTCATTAAAGCGCGGGGATCGAAGTATTTTTACGGATCTTTCACTGGAGATCCCTGAGGGCAAGGTCACTGCCATAATGGGTCCCAGCGGCTGCGGCAAAACCACATTACTGCGCCTGCTGGGCCGGCAACTGCGACCCAGTGCTGGAGAAGTCACCTTGTTTGGCCAACAAGTGGGTAAACTGTCATCTGCTGAAATCCTGAGCTTACGCAAGCGTATCGGTGTTCTTTTCCAAAATGGCGCCCTGTTCAGTGACCTGAACGTATTTGATAACGTCGCGTTTCCGTTGCGCGAACACACGCGCCTTTCGGAGCGCCATATTCGCGACCTGGTGCTTATTCGTTTGCATATGGTTGGCCTGCGCGGCGCCCGGGCACTGATGCCGAATGAACTCTCCGGGGGGATGGCTCGGCGGGTGGCCCTGGCCCGCGCCATCGTGCTCGACCCGGAAATTATTCTGTATGATGAACCCTTTGCCGGTCAGGACCCGATTTCCATGGGCGTCCTGTGCGAATTGATCGCGCAGGTCAATAAAGTCCTGGGCATCAGCAGCGTGGTAGTTTCCCACGACATTCACGAAACCACCCTGATTTCGGACCTCATCTACATCATCTCCGAAGGCAAAATTGTCGCCAGTGGAACGCCGGAGCAGTTGCAAGATACGGCGAATCCCCTGGTACACCAGTTTGTTGCGGGACAGGCAGACGGCCCCATACCGTTTCAGTATCCGGGACCCGAGTACTGGCTTGATCTGGATATCGACAGAGGCGCCCTATGCAGCAAATAGCCAAACTTGGCCGGATGGGTATTGCGTTTACGCAATCCCTCGGGGAATCGGCCCTTTTGCTATGGATGGTGTTGACCGCGCCACCTGATCGAATGTCACGTGAGTTTAGACGCCTGGTCACCCAGCTTTATTTCATTGGCGTAAACTCCGCTTTGATCGTTATGCTGTCGGGCCTGTTCATCGGTATGGTGCTCGCCCTGCAGGGCCATACGGTGCTCAGCCGGTTTGGCGCTGTAGAAGCCCTGGGGCAGTTGGTATCACTGACACTGCTCAGGGAACTGGGACCGGTGGTTGCCGGCCTGTTGTTTGCGGGCAGGGCGGGATCAGCCATTACGGCAGAGCTGGGGTTTATGAAAGCGACCGAACAGCTGTCAGCACTGGAGATGATGGGCGTGGATCCGCTGGCCCATGTGCTGCGGCCGCGATTCCTTGCCGGGCTTATATCCATGCCTATACTGGCGCAAATTTTCAATGCTATTGCCATTATCTCCGCCTGGGTAGTCAGCACCGAACTGCTTGGCATCGACAGCGGTTCCTTCTGGGCTAATATGCAGCAGGTGGTCGACTTTCGCGAAGATGTCGTAAACGGGATGATCAAGGCTCTGGTATTTGGTTTTGTCATAACCTGGGTGGCCCTGTATGAGGGCTATACCGCTGCGCCCAATACCGAGGGTATCAATCGCAGCACAACTCGCTCTGTCGTTATCGCGTCCCTGTCTGTTCTGGCACTCGATTTTATTCTTACCGCATTGATGTTTGGAGACTAATTGGTATGCAACAAAAATTTATCGAAATTTCGGTGGGTTTACTGATGTTGGCCGGGATGGCCGCAGTGGCGTTTCTCGCATTACAGGTCAGTGCCCGTGGTTTCAGCCAGAACCAGGCCGGGTATGATGTGGCGGCGTATTTCACCAATGCAGCAGGCCTTACCGACAAAGCCAAGGTGAGTCTCGCCGGAGTGACCATAGGCCGCGTTGAGCGTATTGAAATTGTTCCGGCCAGCATGAAGGCAAAGGTGGACATGAAAATCGACCAGGATGTGAACTACCTGTCCAGTGACAGCACGGCTGTCATCCAGACGTCCGGCGTGCTGGGAGAGAAGTATGTTGCCATCTATCCGGGTTCGGCCGATGAACTGCTGCAGGCCGGTTCAGAAATTACCGACACCCAGTCTTCCATGATCTTTGAAGACATGATTGGCAAACTGGTCACCAATCTGGCCGCGAAGGATTAGACGTCGAACCCTGTTGGACGTCCGCTGCCCAAAGTACATCAGGTTGGCCATGCCGGCTTACCGCAAACTGGAGAATAGAGTGAAAGTATCAATTCTAGCACTGGTTACATCGTTTCTACTGTCGTCTGCTGCCATCGCTGCGTCTACGGCGAAGGATGCCGAGCTCATGGTCACCAATACCGCCGACAAGATCAATATCATCGTCAATGATGCCTCCGCATATTTCGATAAGGACCCTGATCGGTATTACCGGCAGATTGACACAACACTCAGTCCTATCGTCGATTTTGACACTTTTGCCCGAGGGGTTATGGGCCACGTGGCAAGCAAGCGCTATGTGGAAAGTCTGCCGGAGGGGGAGCGTGCGGCGGCGCGGGCCAACCTGCCCGCTTTCCGGGACGTGCTACACAACACGCTGATCAAGGGTTATGGAAAAGTCTTCTACAACTATGCGGGCAGCACGTTCGCAGTAAAGTCATCCGAATTGCTCGGCAGCGGTGATCGCGCTTCGGTAACGCAACAGGTCATTGACACGCAAAACAAGCATTATGAACTGCAGTATACGCTCAACTTTCAGGGCGATCAGGGCTGGAAGATCCAGAATGTTATTGTCGATGGGATCAACATGGGGCAGAGCTATCGCGCCCAGTTTGAAGCGGCCCTGGACCTCTACAAGGGCAGCGTGAGTGATGTCATCAAACATTGGCCGCAGATCATGGACGGCCATGAGAATGAATGAGCCAGGACAGTTGTCACTGGTGATTGTAGACGACCGCCTGCGCGTTGATGGAATGCTGGATTTCACCACGGCGGCGCGGATGGCACCCATGCTGGAAGCCTGCATTGCCGGATTGCCAGGGACTTTTAGAGTTGACCTGTCGGGACTCAGTGACTTCAACAGTGCCGTGCTGGTCTTTATGCTCGATTGCGTGCGGCTCGCGGCAAACGCCAACAAACAGTGCCAGTTTTCGGGAGCTACTCCCGCACTGGGTAATATGTTGAAAATGGCATCGCTGGGAGACCTGATTCAAGCTGAGTGAAAGTCCGCGGACAGCGCCGCAGTGTTACTACCAGTTACACACCGACGGCGACAACTCGGTGAGAAGTTCATTGCCAGCGACGTCGGTGATTCGCTCGTAGCAGTGGCCATTGATATCCCTGAGCAACCGGCGTCCCTGCTGCACAACCGGTTGCTGCACCACAACTACACGAGCCGGAACCTGATACGTTTGTTCAACATATACCGGTTGCACCACGCGGTTCTGCAGATATGCGTTGCTCAACAACGATCCGACCACCAGTCCGCCGAGGGCGTACGCCGCACCGTTGTAGGAGTTGTGGTGGTGGGAGTACCCGTAATAGGGCGGGGGGTAATACCCACTGCGATGCGGCGGGTAGTAATAGCCGCTGTAGCCATAGCTGACGGAACCGATATGGCTATTCCTGTCGGCCAGTACTGCGTTACTACCAGCCAACAACACGAGTAAAAGACTGGTCGACACAAGAGATTTCATGCCTTGTCCTCCATTCAGACTACTGCCACTGTATCAGTAGTATATTCAACAGCGTATTAACGCCAACCGTGGCTGCAGCGCTACTTAAGCATCCGGCACATCGGACTGCCCAGTCGCGCTACGTCCAAAAATTGGCTTGCGCTTCTCTTGCAAGGCCCTAATAGCCTCGCGGTGATCAGCAGAGCGCACTGTAATCCCTTCGTAGGCTATCCCCGCGTCCATGGTGGCGGTCGCGATGCGCTTCAATTCCAGGTTGATAAGCACTTTCGTCCAACGTATGGCATTGGTGGCCCCTTTAAGCAGGCGATCACAGAATACCTCGACCGCGCTGTCCAGTTCCTCCAATGGCAGGCAATGATTGATCAGCCCGATTTCTTTCGCCTTTGCCGCAGTGAGCAGTTCGCCAGTCAGCAGGTACTCCTTGGCAAGACTGAAACCGATTCGCTGTGGCCAGATCACGGCGCCGCCGTCTCCTGCCACAAGGCCCACCGCGACATGGGGATCGCCGATTTTGGCTGTGTCCGCGGCGAAAATGACATCGCAAAACAATGCCAGCGTTGCGCCAAGCCCAATCGCATGCCCGTTGAGACGGCAGATCAGGGGTTTATCCAGATCCAGCATTGCAAAGACAATACGCTTGGCGAGACGCAGTTCATCGTCGATCCGGTCCGGATCGACAGGTTTGTCGGAAACGTTTTTCACATCGCCACCGGCTGAAAATGCCCTGCCCGCGCCGGTCAGGACGACGACATCGGAGTATGGGTCTTTGGCCGCAAACACAAACACTTCTGCCAACTCCGCGTGCATGGTCGGATTGACCGCATTGAGCGTATCAGGCTGGTTAAGCGTAATCGTCAGCAGACGGCCTTTTCGTGTCAGCGCGATTGCGCTGTAGTCGGGTAGCACATCAGGTTGGGAAGATGACATGATCAAACAGCCTCCTTATTTTTATTGCGAGCATTGTTATCGGCGCGCGCCATCTTATCACTGATGGCCACAATGACGAACGTCTTCGATAAATGTGCAGCAAGCGCGCACAATCCCAGGCGACGAGGTCAACCTGGGTTGTGACGAGCAAAAGGAGTTACGCTTAACTAAACTGTCCGCAGAAAGTGGAACAGTCCACCTCGAGCGCAATCAGCTGACTACCGAAATCGGCAGAAAAAGCGACTTTGATGCCGCGTGGGACAACTCCTAAAATTGCACCCGCTTGGTAAACCCACCGTCCACTACGAGGTTAGCACCCGTAATGAATCCCGCAGCCGGGCTGGCCAGAAATACAACGGCATTGGCAACCTCCTCGGGCGTGCCGAGGCGACCTGCGGGAGAAGAAGCAACCGTGCTTTCGAAAATCTGCGCTGCGTGGGTTTTGATCATGCTCCAGGCACCCCCTTCAAAATAGGTTGGACCGGGAGAAACCGTGTTTACGCGGATACCATCGGCGGCCAATGACTGGCTCAACTGGGCACCCCAGGTAATCAGGGCGGCCTTCAGTGCATTGTAGGGCTGCGGCATCAGGAAAGTCTCAACGGCTGCCGTGGAACTCATCAAAATGATGGCGCCGGCCTTCGACTTCTTCAGGAACGGCATAGCCGCCTCGACGCCACGAGTCGTTCCGAAAATATCGGTCTCCAGATTGGCACGCCAACCGCTTTCGTCCATTACACCGCCACCGGCGCTGGCCATGCCGATAAAGATGTCGATGCCGCCAAGCTCCGTACCGGCCGCAACCACCCACGCCCGATACGCGTCGGCGTCTGTGACATCCAGCGCGGCGCCGGTTGCCTTGACCCCTTTCTTGGACAAGGACGCAACCGCTTCGTTGACGGAGTCCTGGCTCCGCGCACAGATCGCCACATTTGCCCCCTCAGCGGCCAAAAGCTCGGCCGTCGCTCGACCAATGCCCCTGGCGCCACCGACAATTACCGCATTCTTACCCTTCAGATTCAGATCCATACTTCCCTCTCTATACTATTTGGTTGTGGTGCCGCTCTGGCCGGTCGCAAGATACTACTCGAATCAAAAAATAAAACAATCAGGACGGACTGTATTAATTATTCGCACAATTGTTTTCTTCAGTGGCAACGTGATCGGCCTAAAAACGGCATGACTGGCCATCAGGCGCTGCAATTGCACCGGTGCAGGACAATAGCGTCGAAAAAAAACGGGCCGAACAGAAGGAGGCTTGCTTGTGTTGCGGGAAATTTTCTAGCGTATTTCTAAATGGCGGAGCGGACGGGACT
>CAVXKH010000020.1:0-292126 GCA_963762235.1 uncultured Gammaproteobacteria bacterium
ACGTTACGAACCCATGGTAGACCAGACTGCGTTTCGAGGTGATCGCCTGCCCGAAAAAGCCCTTCCACAACTCTCCCGCCACCTGATGCGGCGGCGGCAACAGGGGCGGTCCTGCGCCATGGTCTGCGCGACCATGTCGCCAAACGCGACCGTGGTCCCTGCCCGTTCGGCCTGGTCATAGACCCAGGTGGAGTTCATCCAGACTGCGGCCGCGTACCAGATCGCGATAATCCCGGCGAGAATTGGAAAGTATATTGAGCGCTGATCTCTGTCCGCCAGAACCCAGGCCAAGCCCACACAGGAAGCGTCAAAAAGGTGGGGACCTGGTCAACCCAACTAAGACTTAGGACTGCACCAACTACTGCCAGAGCATACAGCAAAGCCAAATAGAGCACGATTACTGAGGAGTGCTGCGACAACGCCTCGAAAAGCGCACCGGCTTCGCGCGTCGGTGAACCACGCCGTCCGGATTGCCTCGTGCCTCATCCCTTCGCCCCCGTCGGCCAGGCGATCATCGCCACCGCCACCACCCCAAGGACCATCCCGGCCATCTGCAGCGCCGTCGGCCGCTCGCCAAAGACGACCATCGCCATGACCGCGATCAGCCACCAGCTGCACGATGCGCTGACAGCGCAATCGCCAGCCCCAGCCCGCTTTCGCCGCATCAGCCGCACCATCATCAAGTTGCCAAGGCAGAACAGCGCCAGCGCCCCGACCAGCACCGGCAACCTGCCCGTTCGCCGCATAGGTCTTGCAGCACCGCATTGGCCGCCACGAACACCGCCATCGCGCCCGCAAGCCAGACCACCAGCGCCCGCTCATCGGCGTCCCCGCGCGTGCTGTATGCCACGACGCAAAGAACACAGATACGACGCATACCGCTCAGATCTCATCGGAATGCCCCGCCCGCAGCCCCTCGCGCACCCGGTGGGCGATCTCGATGAACTCCCGGCTGTCGCGGATATCCAGCGGCCGTTCCTTCGGCAGGGGCTGTCGATCACATCGGTGATCCGCCCCGGACGCGGGGACATCACCACGATCTTGGTCGACAGATAGACCGCCTCGGGGATCGAATGGGTCACAAAACCGATGGTCTTTCCCGGTGCGCGCCCACAGCTTCAGCACCTCTTCGTTCAGCCGGTCGCGCACGATTTCATCCAGCGCGCCGAAGGGTTCGTCCATCAGCAGGATATCGGCATCAAACGCCAGCGCCCGCGCGATGGTGGCCCGCTGCTGCATCCCGCCCGAAAGCTGCCAGGGGAACTTCTTGCCGAACCCCGTCAGCTCCACCAGTTCCAGCACCCGCTCGACACGCGCCGTCCTGCTCGGCCTTGGAAAACCCCATGATCTCCAGCGGCAGCCGGATGTTCCCCGCAATCGTCCGCCACGGATACAGCCCCGCCGCCTGAAACACATAGCCATAGGCCCGCTGCCTGCCGCGCCTCATCCGGCGTCATGCCGTTGACCGTCAGCGTGCCGCCCGTCGGGTGTCTCCAGCGCCGCAATGGCGCGCAGGAACGTGGTCTTGCCGCAGCCCGACGGCCCGATGAAGCTGACGAACTCGCCCTTGCCGACGGTCAGGTTCACGTCCTTCAGCGCCTGCACCGGCCCGTCCGCCGGTCTGGAACACCAGGTTCAGCGCCCTCGCGCCTCGATCACCGGCTGGCCTCTGCGCCCGACGTGTCCTTCATGCCACCCCGCCGTCGCCGCGCCATGCTGCCGCGCTTCACAAGCCCGGTTCACTGCCCGAGTCGCATCCCTGTCGCACGCGCTCACACCTCCACGTCCCACCTGGCCGCAAAGGCAGGACCACGCCATGCAGACGACACTCGCCTTCGCGCCCGATCGCCCGAGGACCTGGAAGAGGATTTCTTCGACGTCCCCGTCGCATCGCCTTCGACCCCGCCCGAACCGACGCCGATGACGACGACCGCACGAACAGGGCGCGCCTGACCTGAACGCCATCCTCACACCCCCGTCGCCGGAATGCCCGTCCGCACCACCGGGCGCGGCGCGGTCAGGTCCTTCCACTGGCTCAGCGCCCGGTTCACCGCCGGCCGCGCCTCGCGCGCCACGAACTTGCCGTGGCCTTCCTGCGTCCGCACCTCGCCGTCGTGGATCGCCACATGCCCGCGCGTCAGGGTGAAGCGCGGCAGGCCCTTCACCTCGTGCCCCTCGAACACGTTGTAGTCGATGGCCGATTGCTGCTTGGCCGCCGTGATCGTCTTGCTCTTCTCCGGGTCCCAGCACCACCAGATCGGCATCCGCCCCCACCAGAACCGCGCCCTTCTTCGGATAGCAGTTCAGGATCTTGGCGATATTGGTCGAGGTCACCGCCACGAATTCATTCAGCGTCAGCCGCCCCGTCGCCACGCCATGGGTCCACAGCATCGGCATCCGGTCCTCCAGCCCCCCGGTGCCGTTCGGGATCTTGGTGAAGTTGCCCACGCCGAACCGCTTCTGCGTCGGTGGTGAAGGCGCAATGGTCCGTCGCCACCACCGACAGCGAGCCCGACTGCAGCCCCGCCCACAGGCTGTCCTGATGCTGCTTGTCGCGGAACGGCGGGCGACATCACGCGCCGCGCGGCATGGTCCCAGTCGGGGTGGAAATATTCGCTCTCGTCCAGCGTCAGGTGCTGGATCAGCGGCTCGCCCCAGACCCGCTTGCCCTGCTGCCGCGCCCGGCGGATCGCCTCATGCGCCTCCTCGCAGGAGGTATGCACGACATAGAGCGGCACCCCCGCCATGTCGGCGATCATGATCGCGCGGTTGGTCGCCTCGCCCTCCACCTGCGGCGGGCGGCGAATAGGCATGCGCCTCGGGCCCGGTGTTGCCCTCGGCCAGCAGCTTCGCCGTCAGTTCCGCCACCACATCGCCGTTCTCGGCATGGACCAGCGCCAGCGCCGCCCAGGTCGCCCACCCGGCGGAAGACTGGCGAACATCTCGTCGTCGTTCACCATCAGCGCGCCCTTGTAGGCCATGAAGTGCTTGAAGGAGGTGATGCCGGCCTTCACCGCATCCTCCATGTCCGTCCCACACCTTCTCGCCCCACCAGGTGATCGCCATGTGGTAGGAATAGTCGCAGGTCGCCCGGCCCGACTTGTTGTGCCACATCTGCGCCGCATCCATCAGCCCCTGCCCCTGCCCCGGCAGGACGAAGTCCACCACCATCGTGGTGCCGCCCGACAGCGCCGCCCGCGTGCCGCTCTCGAAATCATCGGCCGAATAGGTGCCCATGAACGGCATCTCCAGATGCGTATGCGGGTCGATCCCGCCGGGCATCACATAGCAGCCGGTGGCATCCAGCATCTCGTCGCCCATCAAGGTTCGGCCCGATCTCGGATGATCATGCCGCCCTCGATCCGCACATCGGCCTTGTAGGTCAGGTCGGCGGTGACGATGGTGCCGTTCTTGATGACTGTGCTCATGGCTCATCATATCCGACTCCCTGTCAGGCTTTCATCTTGTGCGACCAAATATCCTCGGGGGTCCGGGGGCAGCAGCCCCCCGGCGCTCGGCTCACCCCACCACCCCCGCCGTCTCCAGCACCGCGTGGAGCAGCACATCCGTCCCCGCCGCCGCCCATTCCGGGCGAGATCTCCTCGGCCTCGTTGTGGCTACAGCCCGCCCACGCAGGGGCACATGATCATCACCGTCGGCGCCACGCGGTTGATCCAGCAGGCGTCGTGGCCGGCGCCGCGACACGATATCCATGTGGGAATAGCCCAGCCGCTCCGCCGCCGCCGCGCACGATCTTCACCAGCCCCGGATCGAAGGTCACCGGGTCGAAATGCCCGACCGGCCTCGATCGCGCAGCCCAGCCCCAGTTCCGCCGCCACCGCATGGCGCCGCGCGCTCCACCTCGGCCCGCATCAGCGTCCAGCTTGCCCTGCTCGGGCGACGCGGATATCGACCGTGAACACCACCTTGCCCGGGATCACGTTGCGCGAGTTCGGGAAGACCTTCACCTGCCCCACCGCGCCCACGGCGTTCGGCTGGTGCGCTCATCGCGATCTGGTGCACGCGCTCGGTGATCCGCGCCATGCCCAGGCCCGCATTCACCCGCATGTTCATCGGCGTCGAGCCGGTATGCGCGTCCTTGCCCGGTCAGCGTGATCTCCAGCCACCACAGGCCCTGCCCGTGGGTGACGACGCCGATCTCCTTGCCCTCGGCCTCCAGGATCGGCCCCTGCTCGATGTGCAGCTCCAGCATCGCATGCATCTTGCGCGCGCCGACCGTCTCGTCGCCCGACCCAGCCGATCCGCGCCAGTTCGTCGCCGAAGACCTTGCCCTCCGGGTCGCGTGCGGCCATTGGCATAGTCCTCGCGTGTGGATGCCCGCAAAGACGCCCGAGGCCAGCATGGCGGGCGCAAACCGCGCGCCTTCCTCGTTCGTCCAGTTCGTCACCACGATCGGATGCCTGGTCTGGATGCCCAGGTCGTTCATCGTGCGCACCACCTCCAGCGCGCCCAGAACGCCCAGCACGCCGTCATACTTGCCGCCCGTCGGCTGGGTGTCCAGATGCGAGCCCATGTAGACCGGCAGCGCATCGGGGTCCGTCGCCCGCCCGCGTGGCGAACATGGTGCCCATGGTGTCGACGCCCATGGTCATGCCCGCCGCCTCGCACCAGCGACTGGAACAGGTGGCGGCCCTCGGCGTCGGCATCGGTCAGCGTCTGGCGGTTGTTGCCGCCCGCCACGCCGGGGCCGATCTGCGCCATCTCCATCAGGCTGTCCCACAGCCGCGCGCAGTTGATCCGCAGGTTTTCCCCGGCTGCTGGCATCTGCATCGCTCTCCCTGTCGCGGCGGGGCCATGCTGCCCCTTGCCGACGACTCGTTTCCTGACCGTATGGTCAAGGTGAAGCGCACCACAACCTGACCAACCGGTCAACGAAAATCTGACGAGCCGCATGCCCGACGACGCCCAGATTTCCCGCCTCAAGCCCGGCCGTCGCACGGATATCCGGCGCGAGAACGAACGCGCTGATCCTGGAGGCCGCCGAAAAGGTCTTTGCCGAGGCCGGGTTCGGCGGGGCCACGATGCAGCTGATCGCCGATATGGCGGGCCTGCCCAAGGCCAACCTGCATTACTACTTCGCCACCAAGGAAGACCTCTACCGCCGCGTGGTGCAGCAGATCTTCGAGATCTGGCTGGACGCGGCCGCAAGCTTCGACGACGCCCCCGGCCCCGTCGAAGGCATCGGCGCCTATATCGACGCCAAGATGGACATCTGCGCGCCGCCATCCCGCACGGGTCCAAGGTCTGGGCGTCCGAGGTGATGCACGGCGCGCCGGTGATCCAGGATTATCTGGAAACCACGCTGCGCGACTGGACCGATGGCCGCATCGCGGTGATCCAGCGCTGGATCGACGAGGGCAAGATGGCGCCGATCGACCCGCGCCATCTGCTCTACATGCTCTGGGCCACCACCCAGCACTACGCCGATTTCGGCCACCAGATCGCAGACCCTGAACGGCGGGCCAGCCGCTGACCGACCGGCAATGGCACGACGGCCAAGGCCAGCGTCAAGGACATGATCCTGCGCGGCATCGGGGCGATCTGAGGGGAGCATGATGGACACCGCCGAGCTTGAAGCCGAAGACGCCGGCCTGGTCCTGCCCAGCTTCGACGAGACCGCGGCCTGCGGCTGGGGCAGATCCTGGTCGACCTTGCCCTGGCCGAAGAGCCTGCCGGTGGTGATCGACATCCGCACGGCGGACCGGACGCTGTTTCACGCCGGCCTGCCCGGCTCGGCCCCGCTGAACGACCTCTGGGCGCGGCGCAAGTCGAACACGGCGCTGATGTTCCAGCTGCCCTCGCTGCTGGTCGGCGCGCGGAACCGCGCCAAGGGCGAGACGCTGGCCCGGCATGGGCTGTCCCGGCAGAATATGCCGACCACGGCGGGGCGGTGCCGATCCGGGTGCGGGCGTGGCGTGGTGGCGGTGGCCACGGTCTCGGGCCTGCCGCAGGTCGAGGATCACAAGCTGGTCGTGCGAGGGATCCTGGCGCTTGCTGGCGGCCTTCAGCTGCCCGGCCCTGCGTGACCAGACCCATTGGCATTTCTGCCGATCGCGCGGCGAAACCTGGTCCTGGGCGAAGGGTTTGACCCTGGCCCTGCGACCTGCGCGTCATCCAAGCGTCCGTCCAGGAAATTTCCCGGTCCCGCATGTCCATTTCGATCGACACCGCGCCCCCGATCGCGCATCCAGCAGAAGAACCGCGAGGTGATCCTGGACGCGGCGCTGGAGGTGTTTTCGCTGCATGGCTTTCGCGGGGCGACGCTGGACCAGATCGCCGAAGTGGCGGGCCTGTCGAAGCCGAACCTTCTGTACTACTTCCCGTCGAAGGAGGAGGTGCACACAGGCGCTTCTGACCGGGCTTCTGGACACCTGGCTTGATCCCTTGCGCGCGATGGACCCCGCGGGAGACCCGTTGGCCGAGATCCTGGGCTATGTCCGCCGCAAGCTGGACCTGGCGCGCGACTATCCCGCGCGAAAGCCGGCTTTTCGCCAATGAGATCCTGCAAGGCGCGCCCCGGATGCGCGAGGCGATCGAAGGCGATCTGCGGCGCTGGTGACGGAAAAGGCGGGTGCTGACCCGGCTGGATGGACGAGGGCCGGATTGCCCGGGTCGATCCGGTGCATCTGATCTTTTCGATCTGGGCGCTGACCCAGCATTATGCCGATTTCGACGTGCAGGTGCGGGCGGTTCTGGGCCCGGGCACGACCCCTTTGCCGAGGCGGGACGGTTTCTGGACACGCTGTTTCACCCGTCTTGCTGACGCCGGATCCGGTAAAGTCTTAGGCAACATCATGGCTGATAAGACGTTGCTTTTGCGTTAAGATCTGGCCGAGGTCGCGCATGAGGACAGGAGGGCGAGAGATGGGCATGATCACCAGCATCCGCGCGCCGCTGCCGGTGGCGGACTGCACCGGCACCCGCGACGGCGGATGCCGCGGCACGCCAGGCAACGTGCAGGCCGGCGCGCGCTGCGTCCGGTCTCCAGCTCCGACACTGGCGGACGCGGTGCCGCTCAACGGCGCGGCCCCGGTCGGCGATGCGCAGCTTGCTGACGGCGCGACCTGACACCCGAAACCAGCGCCGCCCGCCGCCGAAGCCGCGCGCGACGGCCTACATCAAGGCCAGCATCGCCGCCGGGATCAGTCCGCTGCCGCTGCCCTGACCGCCGTCCAGAATTTTCGTCGAAAATTCTTGGGAGATCAGCGCGCGTTCACCAAGGGTTAACCTTGCTTCGCAAGGCTTGTCGCATGCTGCAGGTCCCGGTCCCCATCCATTCCACCCCCTGGCTTGACGAGATGTTCTCGGCCAAGGCCGTCAGCCGTGGTAGGCGTTGTTCGCCGCTCGGTCCGCGATGTAGAGCGCGAGAGTTGGCCGCGCGGCCTTCATCGGTGAAGTCCGCCGGCGCGGCTTTCATCTGGTGGAATGCGGCGGCCAGTTCATCGTGATCTGCAATCAGGGTCGGATCGCAGATCATTTGCTGAGCGGGCCTTCCCAAGAATTTTCGCCGAAAATTCTTGGGCTTACACTGCAAAGTTCATTCCGCCGCCTTCACGCTCGGGTTGTTCGGATGCGTCGTCCAGTTGGCGTAGTCGGCCACCTTGCGCCCGGTGCGCGGGTCGACCGCGCCCTTGCGGCAGTTCCACCATGGTGATGCAGTTGTCCACCGGGCAGACGTTGACGCAGAGGTTGCAGGCCACGCATTCGTCGTCCATCACCTCGAACACCCGGCCCGGCTTCATGGCGATGGCCTGGTGGCTGGTATCCTCGCAGGCGGCATAGCAGCGGCCGCACTTGATGCAGGCGTCCTGGTCGATCCGGGCCTTGGTGACGTAGTTCAGGTTCAGGTCCTGCCATTCGACGAAGTTCGGCACCGCGCGGCCGACCAGGTCGGACAGCGCCATCTCCTTTTCGTCCAGATACTGCGACAGGCCCGAGATCATCTCCTGCACGATCTTGAAGCCATAGGTCATGGCCGCCGTGCAGACCTGCACGTTGCCCGCGCCCAGCGCCATGAACTCGGCCGCGTCGCGCCAGGTCGTGACGCCGCCGATGCCGCTGAATCGGCAGGCCGCGCGTTTCGTGGTTGCGGGCGATCTCGGCCACCATGTTCAGCGCGATGGGCTTGACCGCCGGGCCGCAATAGCCGCCGTGGCTGCCCTTGCCGTCGATCATCGGGAAGGGCGAGAAGTGGTCGAGATCGACGTTGGTGATCGATTTGACCGTGTTGATCAGCGAGACCGCATCCGCCCCGCCGCGATGCGCCGCCTCGGCGGGCGGCAGGATCGAGGTGACGTTGGGCGTCAGCTTCACGATGCAGGGCATGCGGCTGTACTGCTTGACCCAGCGCGTCACCATCTCGATGTATTCCGGCACCTGCCCCACGGCGGAGCCCATGCCGCGTTCGGCCATGCCATGCGGGCAGCCGAAGTTCAGTTCCACCCCGTCGGCCTCGGTATCCTCGATCCGGGCCAGGATGTCCTTCCAGCTATTCCTCGTCGCAGGGCACCATCAGGCTGATGACCATGCGCCCGGTCGCGCCAGTCGCGCTTGACCTGCTTGATCTCGCGCAGGTTCACCTCCAGCGGGCGGTCGGTGATCAGTTCGATGTTGTTCAGCCCCAGAAGGCGGCGGTCCGCGCCCCAGATCGCGCCATAGCGCGGGCCGTTGACGTTGACGATGGGCGGGCCTTCCGAGCCCAGCGTCTTCCAGACCACCCCGCCCCAGCCCGCCTCGAAGGCGCGGCGCGACGTTGTATTCCTTGTCGGTCGGCGGGGCCGAGGCCAGCCAGAACGGGTTGGGGGACTTGATGCCGACGAAAGTCGGAGCGCAGGTCTGCCATGGTATCCTCCTAAAGCGGATGGCGGGCGGGCAGCCGGACGCTGCCGCTGGCGCGGATCGGCGGATGATGCGAAGGGAGCGGTCAGCTGCCGGTGAAGAGGTTCCAGATCCAGCCGATGAGCATGGCCGCCGACCTCGCCGAATTTCGGGACGAGATAGGCCCAGGCGATGGCAGCCGACGACGTTGCACGAGCTGGAACTTGCCGGAACGGCATGCAGCGCCATGCCGCACAGCAGGAAGACCACCGGGCGCAGCGGGCCGAAGAAATGCCCGATGATGATGGCCAGCGGCCCCCAGTTCGCCGAAGGTCGGCGTTGCCGCGTCTGCACCAGTTCGGGGTGGTCGCGCAGCGGCCAGATCCGCAGGATCGCGGTCGCCGTAGCGCCAGCCCGAGGAACCACGAGAAGGTCGACCCGATGATCGCCCCGATGCGACGCCCCGAGGAAGATCGGCAGAAAGCGCAGCTCGCCCGTCGCCACCAGCGCGCCGACGCCCACGAGGATCGCGGTCGAGGGAATCGACGATCGAGAGGAAGGCCGAGGTTCTCGGCAAAGGCAAAGACCAGCGCGATCCAGAAGGCCCAGGCGCTGGTGCGCGCCGATGAAGGCGATCACGCTGTCGATGCACGCATCCATGCGCCGTCCCCGGTGCGCCGCTACCGCGTGCCTAGCGGGAAGCCGGCGTGCTGCAAGCCGAGGCCGTCATGCCGTCGCCGCCAGCGTGGCGTGGATGTCCTCGGCGGCGTCGCGGCCTTCGGCCACGGCGGTGACGGTCAGGTCCTCGCCGCCCGCCGCGCAGTCGCCGCCCGCCCAGACGCCGGGCAGCGAGGTGCGCCCGGCCCGGTGACGGCGATCTTGCCGCCCGGCCAGCGCCAGGCCCTGCGGCGCGCCGTCGAGCGTCTGGCCGATGGCCTTGAACACCTGATCGGCCTTCAGGGTGAAGGTCTCGTCCGCGAGCTTCAGGCCGTCCGGGCCGTCTCGACGGTATAGGCGAACTCCACCGCCTCGACCGTGCCGTTGCCGAGCACGCGCACCGGGGCCGCGTTGGTGACGATCCGCACGCCCTTGCGACGTCGCATGGTCCTGTTCGTAGCCCGAGGCGCTCATCTTCTCCTGCCCGCGGCGGTAGACGATGGTGACGTTCTCGGCGCCCAGCAGCTTGCGACTGCACGGCGGCATCGACCGCCGTCATGCCGCCGCCGATCACCACCACATCGCGGCCCGACCGGCAGGGTGGACTTGTCCGGCGTCTGGCGCAGGTCGGCGATGAAATCGACCGCGTCGCGGACGTCGGCGCTGGTCTTCGCCCTCGGCGCGCAGGGCGTTGACGCCGGCAAGGCCGATGCCGAGGAACACCGCGTCATAGTCGGCCTGCAGAGCGCGTCCAGCGTCAGGTCGCGGCCAAGCGCCGCGCCGGTCTCGACCGTGATGCCGCCGATCTGCAGCAGCCAGTCCACCTCGGCCTGCGCGAAGTCGCCGGGCGTCTTGTAGGTGGCGATGCCGTATTCGTTCAGCCCGCCCGACCTTGGGCCGCGCGTCGAACAGCATCACGTCATGGCCGTGCATCGCCAGCCGGTGCGCGCAGGCCAGGCCCGCGGGCCCGGCCCCGACGACGGCGACGCGCTTGCCGGTGGCGCGGCGCGGGTGAAGGGATGCACGCCCTTGGCCATCAGCGTGTCGGTGGCATAGCGCTGCAGGCGGCCGATCTCGACCGGCTTGCCCTCGGCCGCCTCGCGCACGCAGGCCTCTTCGCACAGCGTCTCGGTCGGGCAGACGCGGGCGCACATGCCGCCGAGGATGTTCTGGTCCCAGATCGTCTTGGCCGCCGCCTCGGGCGTGCCGGTGGCGATCTGGCGGATGAACAGCGGAATGTCGATGGAGGTGGGGCAGGCCGTGATGCAGGGCGCATCATGGCAGAAGTAGCAGCGGTCGGCCGCCACCCGCGCCTCGTGCCGGTCGAAGCGGCGGCTCCTGGTCGGCGAAGTTCGCGGCATAGGCGGTCGGCGGGCAGGCGGCCCGGCACGACGCCGGGCGTCAGCGGGCTGTTGGACATAGGCTGGCACCTCCCATGGCTTTGCGTTTGAGCGAAAGGCTGGCACAGGTCGATTTTTTATCAAACGGTAAAATTTCGGCGGGCGCGGCCGTCGGCATGCGGCGCGATGCTGCCCGGATATTGGGCAGCCGGTCCGTGCGAATGCGCTGCATCTGGCGCTTTTCACCCCCGCGGCCCTCGCGTATAAGCACGGGAACCATCGCGGACCGGCCCTGCCCTGCGGGCCCGCGAACGGCCAGAACAAGAAACTCCCGAGAGGACGGCATGAGCAAACAATCCACCGACGCCGACGTGGCCTTCATCTCAGGCGCTGGCCGAGCTTCTGAACAAGAACGACCTGACCGAACTGTCGGTGAAGCGCGAATACGGCGAGGATGACAGCCTGGAAGTGCGGGTGGTCAAGCAGGCGAACATCGTGACGACGCAGGTCGCGGCGCCGGCGCCGGTGAGCCATGCCGCGCCTGCCGCGGCGCCGGCCCCGGCGGCGGCCGCGGCGCCTGCGCGTGGAAGACCCGGCGCAGCATCCGGGCGCCGTGACCTCGCCCATGGTGGGCACGGTCTATCTGTCGGCCGAACCGGGCGCCGCGCCCTTCGTGACGGTCGGCGCGCACGGTGACCGAGGGGCAGACCGTGCTGATCATCGAGGCGATGAAGACGATGAACCACATCCCCGCGCCCGCGCGCGGGCATGGTCAAGCGCATCCTGGTCGAGGATGGCAGCCCGGTCGAATACGGCGCGCCCCTGATGATCATCGAGTGAGGCGGCATGCCGATGTTCGACAAGATCCTGATCGCCAACCGCGGCGAGATTGCGCTGCGCGTGATCCGCGCCTGCCGCGAGATGGGGATCAACTCGGTCGCCGTGCATTCCACCGCCGATGCCGATGCGATGCATGTGCGGATGGCCGACGAAAGCGTCTGCATCGGCCCGGCGCCCTCGTCGGAAAGCTATCTGAACAAGGCCGCGATCATCTCGGCCTGCGAGATCACCGGGCGCGCAGGCGGTGCATCCGGGCTATGGCTTCCTGTCCGAAAACGCCGCCTTCGCGCAGGCGCTGGAAGACCACGGCATCACCTTCATCGGCCCCTCGGCGGAACATATCCGCATCATGGGCGACAAGATCACCGCCAAGGAAACCGCCAAGGCGCTGGGGATTCCGGTGGTGCCGGGGTCGGACGGCGGCGTGCCGGATTTCGAGACGGCGATCGGCGTCGCCGCAGGCGATCGGCTTTCCGGTCATCATCAAGGCCACGGCGGGCGGCGGCGGGCGCGGCATGAAGGTGGCGCGCAACGCCGACAGAGCTGGAGATGGCCTTCCGCACCGCGCGGTCCGAGGCCAAGGCCGCCTTCGGCAATGACGAAGTCTATATCGAGAAATACCTGCAAAAGCCCGCGCCATATCGAGATTCAGGTGTTCGGCGACGGCAAGGGCAACGCGGTGCATCTGGGCGAGCGCGACTGTTCGCCTGCAGCGCCGCCACCAGAAGGTGCTTCGAGGAAGCCCCCGGCCCGGCCATCACCCCGAGCATGCGCGCGCGAGATCGGCAAGGTCTGCGCCGATGCCGTGGCCAAGATCAACTACATCGGCGCGGGCACGATCGAGTTCCTGTACGAGGACGGCGAGTTCTACTTCATCGAGATGAACACCCGCCTGCAGGTCGAACATCCGGTCACCGAAGCGATCTTCGGCGTCGACCTCGTGCGCGAGCAGATCCGCGTTGCGGCCGGGCATGCCGATGTCGTTCACGCAGGACGAGCTGGAGATCAACGGCCACGCCATCGAGGTGCGGATCAACGCCGAAAAGCTGCCCGAACTTCGCGCCCTGCCCCGGCAAGGTGCAGCATGTTCCACGCGCCCGGCGGGCTTGGCGTGCGGATGGATTCGCGCGCTCTACGGCGGCTATTCGATCCCGCCCTATTACGACAGCCTGATCGGCAAGCTGATCGTGCATGGCCGCGACCGGCCCGAGGCGCTGGCGCGCCTGCAGCGCGCCTTGGGCGAACTGATCATCGACGGCGATCGACACCACGGTGCCGCTGTTCCATGCGCTGCTGGCCGAGCCCGACATCCAGAACGGCGACTACAACATCCACTGGCTGGAAAAATGGCTGGCGACGCAGTTCGCCTGAACGACCGAGGCGCCTGACAGGGGCGGCCCGCGCAAGTTCGGGCTCGCACCTTTCGCATGACGGCGGCCCGACCGCTGACCCCGGAGATGCTGCTGCGCGCCTATGCGATGGGCATCTTTCCGATGGCCGAAGGCCGCGACGACACCGAGATCCACTGGGTCGATCCGCGCCGGCGCGGGCATCCTGCCGCTGGACGGGTTCCACATCTCGCGCTCCTTGCGCGACGCATTGCGGCGACTGGACTTATGACGATTCGAACGAACACGGCTTTCCGAGGTCGTGGTCGGCCTGCGCCGACCGGCCGGAAACCTGGATCAACGCGCCGATCCTGCAGCTTTATCGGGAGCTGCACGACGCGGGCTTTGCCCACAGTCGCTCGAGGTCTGGGAGGGCGACGACGCTGGTCGGCGGGGTCTACGGCGTGGCGCTGGGCGCGGCGTTCTTCGGCGAAAGCATGTTCTCGCGCCGCACCGATGCGTCGAAGGTGGCGCTGGCCTATGCTGGTGCACCGGCTGCGCGCCGGGCGGGTTCACGCTGTTCGACACGCAGTTCCTGACGCCGCATCTGGCCAGCCTGGGCGCGGATGGAGATCACCCGGGCCGAGTATCACCGGCGGCTGGCCGCAGGCGCTTGCCGCGCCCGGCCAGCTTCGACCCGCCGGGCTATTCGCCCTCGACCGCCCGTATGTCGGTGCTTCGGCAGCGCAGGCAGCACCCAGACGTCATAGCGCGGATGGTCCAGCGCCGACAGCGCCGGGCTGGAGGCGCATCATCCAGCCGGAAAACACCGGCTCGGCGTCAGCGTCCTCGATGATCGTCAGATGCGCATAGGCGTTCGAGGCCGGGTTGGCCGACCGGATAGCGGCAGTCGTCCAGCTGGATCGTCAGCCGCCCGACTTGGCCGCTCTGCCCGCGCGACAGGTCGACATCGCCGGTCTCGCCGGTCAGCTTGTCCAGCCAGCGCAGCACGCCGCCCGGCGCTTCGGCGACCTCCTGCGCGGCGGCCGGGCCGGCCAGCAGCAGCGCCAGCAGCAAGGCCAGCGCGGATCATGGTGCCGGCGTCCGTCGGCGGGCCTGTCCGCGCCGCCGCCGCCGACGAACTTCATCAGCAGCGTGATCAGGCTGACCGCGCCCTGCGTATCCTCGATCTCGCCGCCCGGCTCCAGGTTGTCCAGCGAGCCGCCGGGCATGCAGTTCGACGAAGTTGCCGCCCAGAAGCCCTTCGGACGAGATCAGGATCGGCGCTGTCGTCGGGCAGCAGCACGTCGTTGCGCACCGAGATCGTCGCATCGGCAAAGAAGGTCTGCGGGTTCAGCGTCAGATCGGTGACGGTGCCGACCTTGACCCCGGCCAGCCGCACATCGGTGCCGACCGTGATCCCCTCGACCGACCGGAAGCTGGCGGTCAGCGGATAGCTGTCCGGCGCTCGCGGTCAAGCCCGGTGCCCTGCGCCGGCATAGACCACGAAAGCCGAGGGCCGCGGCCAGAACCGCCGCCCCTGCCAGGACTTCTGCGCGTTCTCGGCCATTACTCGGGCTGCCACGCCTCGTAGTCGCGCCGCGCGACGGGTTCGGCGCGGCGGATCGACCCGGGCGGCGCATAGGCGGCGTCGGTGCCGGTCAGGTTTTCCTGATGCGGCTTTTCCCAGGCCTTGTGCTTCAGCGGCGCCTCGGTCGGCGGCTTGTCCCAGGTGTGGTGCAGCCAGCCATGCCAGTCGGGCGTCACGCGGCGTCGCCTCCATCTCGCCGTTGAAGATCACCCAGCGGCGCTTGCCGTCCGCGGTCTGGTAAAAGACGTTGCCCTGCTCATCCTCGCCCACCTTGACGCCCTTGCGCGCGGTGAAGATCTGGGTGCCGAGCGTCTGGCTGTTCCACCAGGTCAGCAGGCGTTTCAGGAAGTACATCGCGTGGCCTCCGGTTCGTTTGCCCTGATATGGCGGAAGCGGCGGGCAAGGTCTAGGGCCAAGCTGCCGCGCGGATCGCAGGACGCCGGTCGCCAAATGAAAAAGGCGGGCCGATGGCCCGCCCTGATCTGCACTGCACGGCAAGGCGCGTCAGCCCGTCGACCGGCCTCTTTCTTCTTCGGTCTCGGTGTAGACCAGCAGCGGCTTCGCGCCGACTGTTCACCGCCTCGTCCTTCACCACGACCTCTTCGACGCCGTCCATGCCCGGCAGTTCGAACATGGTGTCCAGCAGGATATCCTCCATGATCGACCGCAGGCCGCGCGCGCCGGTCTTGCGCTTGATCGCGCGCTTGGCGATGGCGACCAGCGCATCGGCGGTGAAGGTCAGCTTCACGCCCTCGATCTCGAACAGGCGCTGGTATTGCTTGACCAGCGCGTTCTTCGGCTCGGTCAGGATGGTGACCAGCGCCGCCTCGTCCAGGTCGGTCAGCGTGGCGATCACCGGCAGACGGCCGACGAATTCCGGGATCAGGCCGAATTTCAGCAGGTCTTCCGGCTCCAGTTCCTTGAACAGCTCGCCCACGCCGCGTTCGTCGGGGTCCTTCACATCGGCGCCAAAGCCGATGCCCGAGCCCTTGTTGCGCTGCGCGATGATCTTTTCCAGACCCGCAAAGGCGCCGCCGCAGATGAACAGGATGTTCGTCGTGTCGACCTGCAGGAATTCCTGCTGCGGATGCTTGCGGCCCGCCCTGCGGCGGCACGGAGGCAACGGTGCCTTCCATGATCTTCAGAAGCGCCTGCTGCACGCCCTCGCCCGACACGTCGCGGGTGATCGAGGGGTTGTCGGACTTGCGGGTGATCTTGTCGACCTCGTCGATATAGACGATGCCGCGCTGCGCGCGTTCGACGTTGTATTCGCTGGCCTGCAGCAGCTTGAGGATGATGTTCTCGACATCCTCGCCGACATAGCCGGCTTCGGTCAGCGTGGTGGCATCGGCCATCGTGAAGGGCACGTCCAGGATGCGCGCCAGCGTCTGCGCCAGCAGCGTCTTGCCGCAGCCGGTCGGGCCGATCAGCAGGATGTTCGACTTCGACAGCTCGATATCGGTCTTCGACGAATGGTTCAGCCGCTTGTAGTGGTTGTGCACCGCCACCGACAGCACGCGCTTGGCATGGATCTGGCCGATCACATAGTCGTCCAGCACCTTGCAGATCTCGCGCGGGGTCGGCACGCCGTCGGAGGATTTCAGACCCGGTGGTCTTGGTTTCCTCGCGGATGATGTCCATGCACAGCTCGACGCATTCGTCGCAGATGAACACGGTCGGGCCTGCGATCAGCTTGCGCACCTCATGCTGGCTCTTGCCGCAGAACGAGCAGTAAAGCGTGTTCTTGCTGTCGCTGCCGGAATTGTTCGCCATCCGTCATCCTCTGTCCAGCGGACGCCCCGCCGATGGCCGCCGTGCCCGCTAACTGCGAAAGTTTAGGCCAGAGCCCCGCGCCTTCACAATGTCAAATCATCCCCCGTGGCCGGACGGCCGCAGGGCATCGGCGTTCACTTCGACGTGTCGTCGGCCTTGCCACGGCTTTCCAGGATTTCGTCGATCAGGCCCCAGGCCTTGGCATCTTCGGCGGACATGAAGTTGTCCCGCTCCAGCGCGGCTTCGACCGTTTCATAGGCGTTGCCGGTGTGGTTGACGTAGATCTCGTTCAGCCGGCCTTCAGCTTCTGCGTCTCGCGCGCGTGGATCATGATGTCGGTCGCCTGGCCCTGATAGCCGCCCGAGGGCTGGTGAACCATGACGCGGCTGTTGGGCAGCAGAAGCGCATGCCCTTTTCGCCCGGCGGTCAGCAGCAGCGACCCCATCGAGGCCGCCTGCCCGATCACCAGCGTCGAAACCTTCGGCTTGATGTACTGCATCGTGTCGTAGATCGACAGACCCGATGGTCACCACGCCGCCGGGGCTGTTGATGTACATCGAGATTTCCTTGGACGGGTTTTCCGATTCAAGGAACAGAAGCTGCGCGCAGATCAGCGACTGACATGCCGTCATGCACCGGGCCGGCAAGGAAGATGATCCGCTCCTTCAGCAGGCGGCGAGAAGATGTCATAGGCCCGTTCGCCCCGGCTGGTCTGTTCGACCACCATGGGCACGAGCGTGTTCATGTAGGGTCGATCGGGATCGCTCATCGTCGTGCCTGCCTCTGGATCTGATCGCGAGGAATACTCGCCGGAGTGTTGCCAGAGTCTTAGTGGCGCGGCCGGGGGCTGCAAGGGGCGGCCCCCCAGATATCCGGGCGTTGAAGGCCGTTGCGCCCTACGACTAGCTGCCGGCCGCCTTGAGACGGGACAGGCGCCGATGTGCAGAGCGAATTCGTCCCGACACGCGCGGCAGGCCTGGCACGGCTTGCACGCCTTCCTGCCCCGCGCCGGGCGGCGATTATGCAGCGCGGCGCAACATTGATCTGCCCGGGCACCCGCATGTCTCGCGCCTGTCGCCCTGGCTGCGGCACCGGCTGCTGACCGAGGCCGAGGTGATCGAGGCCGTCCGGGCGCGCCCATCCTCGAGGCTGCCGAGAAATTCCTGTGCAGGAGGTCTGTGGCGCACCTACTGGAAGGGCTGGCTGGAGCTGCGGCCCGGCGATCTGGGCCGCCTACCGGCAGGGCCTGCAGCGCCGCGCTGAACCGGCTTGCAGACCGAAGCCGGGCCTGCGCCGCGCATGGGAGGCCGCCTGCCTGGGCGACACCGGGATCGACGGCTTCGACCACTGGGCGCAGGAACTGGTCGCGACCGGCTACCTGCACAACCACGCGCGGATGTGGTTCGCCTCGATCTGGATCTTCACGCTGCGCCTGCCTTGGGAACTGGGGGCGGATTTCTTCCTGCGCCATCTGCTGGACGGCGACCCGGCGTCGAACACGCTGTCAGCTGGCGGTGGGTCGGCGGGACTGCAGACGCCGGGCAAGACCTATCTCGCGACGGGCCGACAACATCGCAAGGAACACCGCATGGCCGCTTCCGGCCCGAAGGCCTGGCGCCAGGACGCCCCGCCCTTGCCGCTCGCGCCGCCTCCCGCCCCGCGCCTGCACCGCAGGGCGACACGTCTGGACCCGACCGCCCCCACCCTTCTTCTGGTCACCGAAGAGGACCTCTGCCCCGAAATCCTGCATTGATCAGGGCCTTCGCCCCCGCGCCGTCGCGGTCCTGACCGATGTCGCGGCCGCTCGCCCCTGGCCGTGGCCGAGCCGGTCCACCGCTTCACCGCCAGACGCCATCGCCGACGCGCTGACCCGCGCTGCACGCCCCGGACGCCCCGCGCTTTGGCCGGACGGACCTGCCCGGCACTCCTCGACCTGGCCGGACGCGAGGGCATCGTCGCAGATCGTCACACCCTATGCCCCGACCGGCCCCGTCAGCTCGGCCGCTGGACGACCTGTCCCGGCTGGCCGCTGACCGCGGCATCCCGCTCGCCCGCGTCCTGCGCGACCACGACCGGCAGGCCTGGCCGCATGCCACCCACGGCTTCTTCCGGTTTCGCGAAGCGGTGATGGCGCTAACCGAAAGGTCCGCCGGCCAGCAGGACCCGCGCCACCGCCGTCACCAGGCACAGGCCGCCGAACACCCAGGCCAGCGGCGCAAAGACCACAGGCCACAGCACCAGCAGCAGAAGAAACAGGATCGTCTCGGTCCCCTCCATCAGCCCGGCGGTGAAATACAGCGACTTCTCGCCCCGGCTGCGCGTCTCCATCCCCCGCTTCTCGGCCAGGATCGCATAGCCCAGGAAGGTCGCGCGCGTTGACGTAGAAGCTGAACAGCAGGAACGCCCCCGCCACGCCGTTCGCCGCCGGGATCGCGCAGCACGAAGGCCAGCGGAATCGCGCCGTAAAAGGCAAAGTCGCAGACGATGTCGAGATAGCCGCCGAAATCCGTCTTGCCCCGCGCCCGCGCCACCGCGCCGTCCAGCCCGTCCGCCAGCCGGCTGGCCAGAAGCGACCAGCGCCACGCCGAGCCCGGACCAGCCAACCGCCACCATCGCCGCCGCCGCCAGCCCAAGCGCCAGCCCGGCCAGCGTCACCGCATTGGCCGAGGCCCCGCGCGCCGCCAGCCAGCGCCCGCCCCGCGTTCAAGGGGGCATCGATCACCCCGCGCATCAACCCGTCCAGCATCGTCCCGCCCTGCCCGTTGCACCGCCATCTTTCCCGGCTGAACGCCGGCTTAGGAAAGTCACGTTTGCGCGGGATTCCGCCGCAGCCCGTGCCAACTCGGCCGCACTCGCGTCCGAGTGCAATCGCCGACAATTCTCGCGTATTTCACCATTTGTGCCACATTCTGCCCGATTTCAGCCCAACTGCCTGGGATTGGTGAATGGCGCCTTAACGGGGAAATGCCATGTTCCAGCGCCTGACGCCTTGCGGCTCTTGCCGCATCGGCCTGCTTTGCCTTGGCGCTGCCGTCCAGGCGCTGTACGATTCCTCGAACGCCAACGCCATGCAGGCGGAACTGCTGGCGCACCTGAACGCCGAACGCAAGGCGCGCGGGCTGTCCGCGCTGACGCTTGTCGGCCAAGCTGGACAAGGCCGCGCAGGGCCACGCCTGCGACAATGCCAAGCGCAAGTCGATCAGCCACGTCTCCTCGGACGGCGGCACGCTGAAGACCCGCCTGCGCAAGCGTCGGCTACGCGCTTCCGCACCGCGGCCGAAAACACCGGGCGCGGCTTTGCCACGGGCGCACGGGCGGTGGAATGGTGGATGAACTCGCCGCAAGCACAGGACAACATCCTGCTTGCGCAAGGCGCGCGAAGTGGGGATCGGCATCGCCGTCAGCCCGGCCCCGGACAACAAGCTGCACTGGATCATCGTCGTCGGCGCCTCGAAGTAAGCCGCTACCGCGCGATCACCAGATCCGCCCGCAGCCCGCCCAAGCGCGTCGCTTTGCGACAGCCGCAAGCGCGCCGCCATGGCTGCGCGCGATGTCGGCGGCGATCGACAGCCCCAGACCCACCCCGCCGCCGCGGTTCGGATCGCGCGCGGCGTCCAGCCGGGTAAAGGGGCGCATCGCCTCGTCCCGCCGGTCGGTCGGGAATGCCCGGCCCGTCATCCTCGACCATGATCCGCAGGCTGCGGTCCTGAACGACCAGCCGCACCTCGACCCGCGTTGCCATAGCGCACGCGCATTGCCGACCAGGTTCTCCACCGCCCGCGCCACCGCCTGCGGGCCGCATCTCGACCGGCTCGGCCTCGCCCTCGACCGCCGACCAGCCGCACGCCCTGCGCCGGCGCGTTCTCGACCACGCCCGGCACCAGCGCCACGGCATCGGTCGGCACCGGCCCCTCCATCGCGTCGCCGCGCGCAAAGGCCAGGAATTCGTCCACCATCCGCTCCATGTGCGGCCACATCGCGCCTGCAGCGCGCGCGACCTCGGCATCCTCGGGCATCAGCGACAGGCCCAGCCGCAGCCGGGTCAGCGGCGTGCGCAGATCATGGCTGACGCCCGACAGCATCAGCGTGCGCTGCTCGATCTGCCGCTCGATCCGCGCGCGCATGTCGAGAAACGCCCGCCCCGCCGCCCGCACCTCCAGCGCGCCGCGCGGCCGGTAGGGCACCGAGCGGCCCTTGCCGAACTCCTCGGCCGCCTCGGCCAGCTCGCTTGATCGGGCGCAACTGGTTGCGCAGGAAGACATAGGCGATCACCGTCATCAGGATCGAGGTGAAGATCATCAGCACCAGAAGCTGGTGCGGGTTGGACGCCGACATCCGCCGCCGGCGGACCTCGGCCTGCACCGGCCCGAGCCGGCTGTCGAAGCAGCAGCTGCACCATCCGGTCTCGCGCCGGTCAGATCGACCGCGACCAGGTCCGGCAGCCCCTCGCGCAGCGTCGTCGATCACGTGCCGGCCCGACAGATCGATACCACGCGCGATCCGTCGTCGGAGCATCGGCGCGTCGGCCGGCGGAACGTCAGCGTCGATCTCCAGCGCCCGCGCCAGCGGCGATCGACCCGCGCCGTCGCCGCTTCCGGCGAGCCGCTGCCTCGATCTCGTCCAGCAGGAAGCTGCAGCTCGATCGCCACGCCTTGCGTCATCTGCCGCGTGACGCCTTCGAAATGGCGCTGGATGAAGGCGGTCGACACGACAAGCTGGATCGTCACGATCGGCACGATCAGGATCAGCGCCGCGCGCCCGTAAAGGCCCCGCGGCAGAAGGATCGTTGAGCGAACCGACATCGCCGGCAGAGCCTAGCCGCCGCGGCCCGGCTAAGGAAAGGCGCATGACCGATGACCCGTTGATCCGGCCGACCGGCCGCCTGCGTCCTGGCGCCCGAACCCCTCGCCCCTGACCGGGACGGGCACCAACACCTGGATCGTCGGGCGCGGCGCGACGTGGCCGTGATCGACCCCGGCCCGGACGACCCGACGCGCACCTGGCCGCGATCCTGGCGGCGCTCGGCCCCGGCGAGCGCGTCAGCCACATCGTCGTGACCCATGCCCACCGCGACCATTCCGCCCTCGCCCCGCGCCTTGCCGCCGCGACCGGGGCGCCGGTCCTGGCCTTCGGCACCGCGCGCGACGGGACGCAGCCCGCGATGGCCGCCTTGCCGCGCAGCTGCCGGCCGGCGGCGAAGGGCTGGACGCCGGCCTTCGCCCCCGACCTGCGCCTGCGCGACGGCGACACCTGTCGCGGCCCGGACTGGGCGCTGGCGGCGCTCCACACGCCCGGCCATCTTGGCGGCCACCTCTGCCTTGCCTGGGGCGACGCTGCTCTTCTCCGGCGACCATGTGATGGGCTGGTCCACCCGCATCGTCTCGCCGCCCGATGGCGACATGGCGCGCCTACATGGCCGTCGCTGCACCGGCTGGCGGAGACGGCCCTGGCAGCGCTTCCTGCCCGGCCACGGCGCCCCGGTCGACGACCCCGCACGCGCGTCTGCCGAACTGATCGCCCACCGCCGCGCGCGCGAGGCCGCAGATCCTGGCCGCCCTGGCCGACGGCCCGGCCGACGCTGCCGGCCTCACCGCGCGCGATCTACACCGACACTCCCGCGCCATCTGCTGCCCGCCGCCGCACGCAACGTCCTCGCGCATCTCATTGATCTGGCGTCCAGAAACCTGGTCACGGCCGCATCCGGCCCTGCACCCGCGACGCCGCTTTCGCCGCCTGACCTGACCCCGCGCCGATTTTCCCCGCATTTGCCCCTTGCCGCCCCCGACCGGCCTTGCTATAGACCCCCCGTGTTCCGGCGTAGCTCAGCGGTAGATGTATCGTTTGGACGCCACGGTAGAAAACGATATCGCCGGCGAGCTGGGCCACATCTATCATCCTAAAAAGGGCATATCAGAGAACAAAGTCACCCTGCTGAGCGCTGTGTTAACCGGCATGCTCAGCGGCCTGGCGGCCGACATCGCAACAGGCGGACTGAGTCTCGGCGGCGGCATGATTATAGGCGGCATCGCCGGCGCGTTTGGCGGGAAGGCTGCGGCCTTCGGTTACAATCGCGTGGCCGGTACCGCAGCTTCCTGGGTCGAATGGGACGCGAACGCGCTGGATGCGCTGGTGGTGCGCATTGTCATGTGCTACCTGATCATCGCGCATGCCGGACGCGGTCGCGGCAAGTCCGTGCTCAAACGGGAACACCCTCGCTGGCTGCAGACCGTGCCTGAGGCTGTCGCGGCACAGCGCGGGAGACTGCGTGCAATCTGGGACACTCGCGGCACCGGTCCGCTCGCGCCGGACACCGAGCGGCGCATCGAAGACCTGTTGTTACCGCTGCTCAGCGCGATAACATGGGACGTTCTGCAGACACTTTATCCGCACGTCACGAAACTGCGTGAACCGGCACCGACCGCCATACTCGCAAGGCCGCCTCCATAGATAGCATCACCAAAACACGCATTGTCATTGCCGGAGCTGGTGCGATCGGCAGTTACCTGGGCGTGCAGTTGCATAGGGCGGGCTTTTCCGTTGCTTTCCTGGGCAGCGCGCGCATCGTGGATGCTGTGAACCAAAATGGCCTGCTGCTCGAATACCCTGATCACTCTCCAGACCGACCCTCGCAAGATAGCTTTTTACCGAAAGAACTTTACTTCACGACTGACCCGCATTGTTGCGAGAATGCCGATCTGCTTATCATCACAGCGAAAAGTCTGGTCACTGCAACACTGAGCCAGACGATCAAGCCACATATTAATCCGGGCACTGTGTTGCTTACATTGCAAAACGGCGTATCGAACACGGCCGCGTTAAAAGCTGCCTTTCCTGATAACCCGGTGCATGGCGGCATGGTTACCTTTAACGTAATAGAGCGCGCTGTGCCCGACAACTCGCCTGCCGTGTTTCGATTGACAACACGCGGTGAAATTTATCTGGAACAATGTGCGCCCTCTCTCGTACCCATTTTTCAACAGGCTAACTGCGCGGTGAAAGAAAGTGAACTTATCGATGCCATCCTGTGGTCGAAACTGCTACTGAATCTCATCAATCCGCTAAATGCTCTTTCAGGTTTGCCTCTGCAGCAGAATCTCGCAAATCGCGCGTTTCGTTTGCGCTGGGCGGCCTGTATGCGCGAGGGGTTGGCCGTATTGAGAGCAGCAGGAATTGCACCGGCAAAAATCACACCACTGCCGCCTCATCTATTACCCCTAATGGTGAGTTTACCGAACTGGATCTATTTGACGCTCGCGAAAAAAATGACGGATATGGATCCAACGGCAAGGTCTTCCATGGCGCAGGATCTGGCCAAAGGTAAGGCGACGGAGATTGACTACCTGAGTGGCGAGATTATTCGCCTGGGCAAGCGGGTGGGTGTCGCCACACCGGAAAATGAGAAAGTATATGCCGCGGTTAAAGCAATCGAATTGGGCTAGTAACTGCGATGCGATTATGGCTTTTCCATCTCGCCCCAATGCAACTGCACCCGTATAAACCTTGGCCGATAACTGTCCGCTGTAACCAGGGCGCTCAAGGGATCAGTAGCAGGCGCCAGGCTGTTCACATCATAGGACACCAGCAGGCCTTCCTCGTTGGTGAATTCAGGATGAACCTTGGCGTTGTAAGTAAATAACTGCCCGGCCTGATTGTATTCCGGTGTCTGGTAGACAAACACCGGGCCTGTCCACGGGCCCTGCGGTTGCGCGGCGTACCAGGCAAGGATGTTTGCGGATGCGCCGCCAGTGTACTGATGGGCGATGATCACATAGCACTCGGGCAGCGCGCCACACTGGCTTACTCTGGTTGCGCCCAGCTGATCCTGTGTTTGGGGCGCTGCGGACAGGCCTGTATTACCGGCCATGGGTACGGAGTCTTCTGCTTGTGCTGTCCAGCCATAGTGTGCCGGATTGCTGGATACTTCTCCCCAGTAGCGCCATTCTGCGGGCTGCGCCAGTTTATGTTTGGGTGCGCGTGCAATATGTATGCAGTGTCCGGTGCAAATGGTGTTGCCGGCAGGCTCTTCGCGCATACCGTAAATGTAGGTGTAGTTGTCCGCGGCGCTGATAATGGCCCCGCCATAGCTCACGCCATTAGCGGGCACATTGATGTAGGCAGGTTCGGCAGTGTCCAGTTTCTCCAGCGGCAGCGTGGCAATCGCGCTGTTGCGCCAGGCAAAATCGAAGACGCCATCACCTGTTTGTTCCATCAGTTGCAGGAAGGTGGTCAGCTGCCCGTTGTCCACCACCAGGGCACCACCCCAGTAATAGCAGTGATGGGCGGATGGGCATTGCGGTGGCTGGAACATGGCCCGTGCATCGCTTTTCTGGATATCGTTTTCGCCCGGGCAGTGACTGTCATCATAGGGAGACCCGGTATACGTGGGCAGGCTTTGGGTCGCCTCCCTGTTGCCCACGCTTTTGCGCAGGAGCGTGGTCAGTGCGCCACTGTTTGTGTCCTGCAGCACCAGGGTATTGCCCTGCACAAACAGTTCGCCATCCGGGTTGCGTTTGCCCTCGCGGCTAACCGGCCCGATAAAGGTATCGGAAAACAACCACAGCACCTGCGTGGGCGATAGCGCAGTGGAGTAAGTGGAGTCGCCGCCCGTCCAGCCCGGGCCGCAGCGCTGGAACAACTGGTTGAAGCTTTTGTCTTCGCGAACCGTGACCGATAGTGGCGCCAGCTCCCGTTCCGGCTCAACGACGCTGCACGATAGCATTGCCATCGCGAGGACGGGGAACGCAAAGCGCGGAATTCTCCGGGCCAGTTGTAAGCGTGGTGTATTTATGGGGTCAATGCCCTGTCTGGTTGAACCGGCGCAAGGGATTCTGGCTGAGCATACACCGCCCTGCTGGTAACTCATTTTTCGGTGTCAAAAAAATCCCTCAGCGCAGCATAAACATCAGGATGGTTCACGATGTGGATATGGCTCATACCGCGGAATACCCTGCCACTGGAAAAGGGAATGCGGCGGGCCTTATCCCGCGTCTTGCCGGCAGCACTGGGCAAACGCACCAGCAGGTCGCCCAGCAACCTGCCCACCGGGTGTTTTGTATCTTTTGAAATGGTGGCGGCGAAAAAATAGTATCCCACCCCGTCGATCAACGGTATGTCCAGCCGGGCGTTGGCGAACACGGCATCCGGGTCCTTGCCCAGCCATTCCTCGTCAACCGTATAGCCGTAGCGCAAATCCTTCACGCCGGCGCTGCGGCTGTTGAGAACCCGTGCGGGAACCTGCGCGCCAGCGGCATCAACTTTGCGCAATACCCCGGTGAGTAGATGCACCAGTTTTTCCAGCGGTGCCCCGAGGTTGGGCGCACCCACACAGGCCACATGCCGGAGATGCGCTACCCAGGGAAGATTGTGTTCTGCCGCATAACTGGCAGCGCTACGCGCCACCAGACCACCCATGCTGTGACCAACCAGTGCAATCTCTTCTATGGGTACCGGGTAGGAATCCAGCAGCTCGCTGATCAGCTCTGCCAATTGTCTGCCATTGTCAGAGATATGCAGGCCGGTATTGTAGCGGATGTACACCGGGGTAAACCCGAGGTCGTCATGCAGCCGTGAGCCAAAGCTTGTTGCGGTATCGCCCTCATAGTAGGCGGCGGAGGAAAATGTCCACAACCATTCTGTCGATGCCAGACCATGCACCAGCACACAGACCTTGCCGGTTGCGTTGGGAAACGCTGCAGATAACGCTGCCTCGTTAATCGGCAGCGCGCGCCCGTTGGTGCGCAGCGTCATGTCCTCAGCAAGGGCATTCTTTCGTCCGCTCAGATAATCACCCCAAAAGCCATTGAGCGATGCCTGCAGATAATCGACACACCAATTGACGCTGCCGACGGCGGACGATTGCATCGGCGTGGCGAGCTCGTATTTATCCGATGCCAGCGGCTGTCCTAGCCCAGACTCGACAACACCCGCCAGCGCATTGACAGAGCGGCGCGCAGCGCCGTTAATCCCTCGAATGGATTTAAACACCGTGGCTGCAATCACACCCTGGATGACGGTAACCACTGTTGCCACTGATTGCAGCGGCTCTACGGGTGCAAAACGACGCACCGTACGCGCCACCACCTCATCATGTGTCTGCTCGACGAGATTATTGGTCTCATCCACCACGTCAAATGCCAGATCGATAAAGCCGCGTATACGTCGCATAGGCCACCACCATGAAAAAAGGCACAAGTCAGAGGGAATTCTAGCGCATACAGTGGAGGGATGCTCGACCGATTGCCAGACCGGCCCACATCAGGACGCGCTGGAGTCTTCCGCCTCCGCCTGCGGGCAGCGCATTAGTACCTACTATCATTGCTGCTTCGGAAAATTTTGCAATTTGAACAGGAGTAGCGCCGAGAGCACGACACCGAGCGTATTAGCCAAAAGATCAAGAACGGACATGTACCTGCCAGGCACGAACGACTGCGCGATCTCCAGGAATCCGCTATAGGCCACAATGGCAATACACACAAAGACATACCGTCTGCCCGACAGATTCAAACGGTGCGCCAGTGCCGCGAAAATCGCCATACGTAAGGAAGTGTGCCGCTTTATCGTAGGGTCCCATCGAGGATCCCACGCCTGGTTGCAACGAAACGAATGCTATTAGCACGGCATAGCAGACAAAGATTGCGGTACTGTATTTCTTTCTCCTGACAGTCCCGGCCAAAGGTGCAAGTTCCAGTTGCTGTCGAATCGTGAATGGTCGATAGTCATGCAATCCTCTCTTTTTAATCAAGGCCAATCTTTTCTTGTTGCAATGCCCGACCTGATCAGCAATGCCATTATCGACGATGCGGTTGCGCAGGCACTGCAGCTGAGCCTGTGCTTCCTGGACGGCCCCGGTAAAACCCGCCACGTGCCCTTCAGTTTTACGCCCTGCCCGATTCCTGCCGCAGTGCTTGCACAACTGGAGTTGACCGCCCCGTTGCTGGGTCGGCTGACGCAGGCACTGGCCGAGGACGACCAGTTGATACAGGATGTGCATGCGGCACTGGCTTTTGCAGATCCGTTTTTTGCGGAAATGCTGTCCACGCACCGCGCACTGCACAACCAGCCCGGCGAGGTACTGCGCGCGCCTCTGCTGTTGCAGCGCAGTGACTTCATGGTCGACGCCCACATGGGTCCACGACTGGTCGAATGTAACAGCATCGCCGCCGGCATGGCGCCCTTCGGGGAGCGCATGGGGTCTCTACATGAGTACCTGCAGCAGCGCTGGCCCACGGAGTTTGCGCGCTTGCACACTGCTGCTCCCGGGGTTCTGCACCCCAACCCTGCAACAGCCAACATGGCGCGCGCGATTGCCTATGCCGCCGGGAGTATTGCCGGGGAACTGGGCGATGGGGCACCACTCAATTTTCTGATGGTGGTACAGGACAACGAGGATAACCTGTTTGACCAGCGCCTGCTGGAAAACCAGCTGCGCTGCCTCGGCCTGCAGACGCACCGGCGCACGTTTCGCCAGTTGCACGAGCAATTATCCAGCGGTCCCAACCAGAGCCTGCAACTGGAGGGCTGCGGCACCCTGCATGTGGTCTATCTGCGCGCCGGATACCAGTTCCAGGATTACATCGCGACGGATCTTGATACCCGGCGCTGCTGCGATGCGCTGCTGGCAACACGCATGTTCATGGAGCGCCACCGGGTTGCGATGAACGCAACCATCGCACAGCAGTTGGCCACCAGCAAGCGCATGCAACTACAGCTGGCAGGCGATGACGGGGGTCTGTTACAGCGCCTGGGCTTTGACCGCGACGAGCGCAGCGCACTGCAATCCGTTTTTGCGCCCATGCGCAGTGTCAACGGCGACTCCGCAACACGGCTGCGCGATGAGGGCAACCTCAGTGCATGGGTACTGAAGAACCAGGGGGAAGGCGGCGGGCACTGCCTGTTTGACCAGGACATTCTCCACCGGCTGGATAGCCTGGGCGAGGCGGACTACGCTGCCTGGACCCTGATGCAGCGCCTGCATCCTGCGGGCCGTGACAAGGACACCCTGCTCGTTCGGGACGGTCGCGCCCGGACTGCACAGCGACTGGTCAGCGAGATCGGTCTGTTCAGCGCACACCTGGGCAGCGCAGCCCTGGATACTGACGCTCAGCGGCCCGGCCATATCGGCTATCTGGTGCGGTCGAAACTGCCGCAGGTCACCGAGGGAGGCGTGCACAGTGGCTTTGGCGTGCTGGATTCACTGTTCATAGAACAATGACACAAGATCAACCGGCGGCTGGCATCGGAATTTTTTACCGGGGCGACAAAAAAGGTTAAAGTGGCCGCGCCACTACAGGGCAGGAGCACCCTACCAGTGATCGCCGTTATTGCAGTCAATATGTTCGTCGTCGGGCTGGCTGTGCTGATGCACTACGAGTTTCTGCATAGAATTACCCTGCTGCTGCCCAGACTGAAAATACGGCACCGCTTTCGCATCGTGCTCGGGGTGTTCGTGGCCCTTGCAGCCCACGCCGCGGAGGTGTGGGTTTTTGCAATCGCCTTCTATTTCATGAACCAAACTGAGGGTTGGGGCCGCCTCGAAGGGAACTTCGACGGCTCCTTGATGAACTGCGCATATTTTTCTTTCACCACCTATACGACGTTAGGCATCGGCGATATTGAACCCCACGGCGACCTGCGGTTCCTGATCGGGCTCGAAGCCCTGACAGGTTTTGTACTGATCACCTGGACCGCCTCTTTCCTCTTTATTGAAATGACCCGTTACTGGGATGAGGACTGACGGCAAGTCTTCAAGAAATTATCATTTAATTGTCGGCGGGCTGGTGCTGTTAGGCGAATGCCGGCACAGGATCCGGGGTAAAACGCGGCATTAGCGAAGCTGGACCGGACACGTGTTGCCGGAGGTTAACGCCACCACATGCCCGATTATGCGGGCCTCAACGTAACCTTCTGCATGCAGGGCATGGCACAGCATCGCTGCCCGCGCGGCAGGCAGCGCAATCAACAGTCCACCGCTGGTCTGCGGATCGAACAACATCTGCACACGCGCCTCGTCAGGAGACGGCCCAGCCTGCAAAAATCGCCCGGCGCTGCGTACATTGGCCGCGTGCCCGGTGCTCACAATGCCCGCGCGAATCTGCTCGATAGCGCCAGGGAGCACCGGCAATTGTGCCGACTCCAGAGTTGCGCCCAGCGCGCCCCCCAGCATTTCGAGCAGATGCCCGAGCAGGCCGAAACCGGTGATATCGGTACAGGCTGTAGCGCCGTGAGCAAGGGCTAACTCCGCCGCAATACCATTGCCCTGCAGCATTGATGAGAGTGCCGCGCTTACATCACGCCCGTCCGCAGCCAGCTGCATATGGGCGGCAAACAGGGCGCCGGTACCCAGGGGCTTGGTCAGCACCAGTTGGTCACCGGGGGCCGCTCCTGTTTTGCCCAACAACTTTCCGTCGCGCGACAGGGGCACACCGTTGACCATAAAACCGATATTCAGCTCCGGGCCCTGCATACTGTGGCCACCGCTCAACTGACAATCCACCGCGGCGAATTCGTGCAGGGCGCCGGCCAGCAGTTGTTCCAGTTCACGCTGCAGCAGCGGCGCACTGGCATAGGGCAGGGTGACCGCAGCCAGCGCGGAGACGGGCCGGGCACCGCAGGCGTAGAGATCACTGAGCGCGTGATTGGCGGCAATGCGCCCCATCTGCCAGGGATCGGATACCATCTGGCGCAGCACATCCAGGCTCTGCACCACCGTCGCGCCAGCCGGTGCGGGGACGGCCGCCGCATCATCACTCCCGCCGACGCAGTGCTGCGGAAAATCTTTGCCTAGCTGCGCCAGGGCGCTGGATAAAGCGTCGGCACCCACCTTGGCACCACAGCCGCCGCAGACCGCCTGCTGCGAAATACCGTCCAGTTCCGGCAGTCTATCCCCGGTGGCGAGCGACATACTGGCGGGCAAATCCGCGAAGCGCGCCATGAATGCCCGATCAATTCTATCCTTCCAGCGCCAGACCCAGCGACCAGTGGCGCTGAAGAGTCCTTTATCCGCCGTCGCCTGTTTGTCGCCCAGCGAAAGCAGGGAGAGAAAACGCTGCTGCGGCCGATGTTGTCGCAGCGGTTGTTCCAGCAGCGCGGCGCGCAGGTTGTACGCCAGCACCGGGCCCTGGCGCACGGCGTACACGCCGGCCTTGGGCCGCGGATGATTGACCTGGGTGGCGATATCGCCGGCGCCAAATACGCTGTCATCGTGCAGCGCCTGCAAGGTATCGCGCACCGCGAGAAAGCCATGCTTGATCCGTAGCCAACCCGCTGGCGGCGATCCAGGGCGCCGCCGCCGCACCGGTACACCAGAACAGTTCGTCATATGCGGCGCGTGCGCCATCGGCCAGCACCAGGCAAGCGGCCTCAACTGCCGCTACCCGGGCGCTTGCATGTACTCGAATATCCTGGGAGTGCAGCGCCGCCAGCACCGCGCGGCGGGCCCGGGCGTTATAGGTCTGCAATATGACGGGGGCGGCGCACCACAAATCCATCTCCACCCGCTGACCCCGCAGACGGTGTGACATCGCCAGGGCCAACTCGACACTCCCGGCGCCGCCACCCACCACCGCGATGCGAAATGCCTCCGCACCTTCACGCGCAATGACGCGGCCGTGCAATTCCTGCCAGCGCTGCCACAAGCCGGCCACCGGTTTTACCGGCGTGGCATACGCCCTGGCGCCGGGCACCGAATCAAGCTCCGGCTGCGAGCCGATGTCGATACTCACCAGGTCGTATTGAATCGGGGGCCGCCCCGCCAGGGACAGGCACCGGGCGAGTGGGTCAAGCGCAGTGACTTCAGCAGCAATAAAACGCACCCCCGCCCACTGGCACAGACGCGCCAGGTCGATATGCGTCTGCTCGAAACTGTAGTGGCCCGCGATCAGGCCGGGCAGCATGCCGGAGTACGGTGTGTGGCTGTCCGGCGATACCAGCGTGATGCGCAGGCCCTCTATGGGCTGCATGGCCAGCATGCGCAGGGCCAGCACATGGCTGTGACCACCGCCCACCAGTACCAGGTCGCGGCGCAATTCAGTGGCGGCCTGCACCCTAGTGGTCCTGCTGTGCCCAGGCGACAACGGCCTGGCGGTCACCGCAAAACAACTGCTCGCCCGTGCGTTTGGACAGCTGGAATTCATACATGGGGTCGTAGTATTTTTCCAGCAGCAGCGCGATCCATTGCCGATGACCCGACAAGTCCCGATGCTGCCACTGGCGCACAAAAGCCGCGGCCATCATGTCGCTGACCTGCTGGTATTGCAGTCCTCCGAGGCGCTTGCGTATCCTGGCCAGATCGCCCTGCAGTTTTTCGCTGTGCAAACGCGCGCCATCCTCCCCGTACAGTTCCAGGTAGCGGCGGCCCAGATCCACCACGTAGTCCTCGATGACGACATCGATGCGGTCTTCAAAGCTCTGCTCCACCACCAGCATGGGCGCAACGATCATCTTCTCGCGCAGTGCCTCCGGCAGGGCGAGACAGCCGATGAGCCGCCCCTCGTCCTCCAGGAAGATATGCCCCGTACCTTTTGCCAGTAATCGCAGCAGGGCGATGCTGAGGCCGTTCTCAAAATCGATCTGGCTGGGCTGTGGCGTGGGCATCTGGCCAAAGCTGGAACCCCGGTGATTGGCCAGTCCCTCCAGGTCGACACCGCGCGTCAGGTGCGCAATCACCCGCGTCTTGCCGGTACCGGTCTTGCCACTGATCAGCACAAACGAGGCGCTGTCCAGCGAGCGTTGCAGCTCTTCCAGCAGAAAACGCCGCATGGCCTTGTAGCCACCGGTGACCAGGGGATAGTCGATGCCCGCCTCGCGCAACCAGCGCTGCACGGTTTGCGAGCGCAGGCCGCCGCGAAAACAGTACAGGTAGCCCTGGGGATAGCTGCCGGGCGAAGTCCGCCCACTGCGCCAGGCGCCGGGCCTTCAAGTCGCCGCTGACCAGTTGGTGTCCCAACGAGATGGCCGCGTCCTGACCCTGCTGTTTGTAGCAGATACCCACCTGTGCGCGCTCTGCGTCGCTCATCAGCGGCAGGCTCAGGGCGGACGGAAAGGCGCCGCGCGCAAACTCTGCCGGGGCGCGCATGTCCATCATCGGGGTGGGGCTAAGGAATAGCGCGCGATAGTCGTTGGTGTCGGGGCGCGCGGACATGGGCGGCGGTTATTCCACCTCGCCGCCGAACAGCGCCAGGATACGCTGCTGCAGGCCCGTTATCGCATCCGCCATAAGGGCGAAGTCGGCGTCCAGCCGGGCCGCCTGGTCCGCTTCGGGGATGTCTTCGTTCTCTTTCATCAGCTCGTCCGCGAACCTGAGTCGCCGCAAACACAGATCTTCCGCCAGCAGCAGGGAAAGACGCTCATCCCAGCCCAGTGCCAGACGGGCGACCTGCTTGCCCGCGTGCAGGTGAGTTTCCACTTCTTCACTCAACAAATCAACGCCGCGACAGCGCACCACGCCGCCCTCCTCGCCGGGCTCGCGCAATTCGCACTCCTGTCCCAGTTCAAAATCATCGGGCAGGCTGCGGTGCAGCAGCCAGGCCGTCATCACCGCCGTCGGGGCGTTATTGACCTGCGGCAGCAGCAGCGGAAAACTGCCGATGCCTTCGCGCAGCAGGTTGAGCAGTTCCTCGGCGCGCGGCGGCGCTCGCCGCATCGACGAAAATCCAGTTCGCCTTGACATCGATGTAGGCGTACACATGAGTCGAGCGGCTGAACGCCCGGGGCAGGCAGTCCTGCACGATTTCATCCTTCAGGTTGAGCCGTTCCTTGCGATAGACCTTGCGCCCCTGCGCGGATTCGATCGCCGCGACCTTCTCCTCCAGTTGCTCGCGCACCACGGTGGACGGCAACAGTTTCTCCTCCCGCTTCATTTTGAGCAGCAACCGGCCAGCGGCGGCATGCACCAGTTCTGCGGACTCCCCGCCCAGCGGCGGCACCCAGCCCGCAGACACGGCCTGGGATTTGGCGCAGGGCACAAAGCCGCGTCCGGCGAGTTTTTGTCCCAGTTGTTCCGGGGAGAGGTCGAACGGCTTGGTCAGGCGATACGCGCGGACATTCTTGAACCACATGGGAAGTCTCTGCCTCTGGCAAAAGCCGGGGATTGTACCCCAGCGGCCCTCCAATGCCAGCGCAGTGACTGCTTGTGACAGCTAAATCGCCAGTGCAGGCGAGGCGGGCAAGAAAGGGGCGGCGTGTACAAATTGTTAACCCGGGCGGCCCCCGCCATCATTGTCAGCGGGTTGTGAAACCGATTTAATCCCTAATCCCCAGAAACACAGGGCACGGGCGCCTGACAGCGCCCCGTTATCGAGGTATCAAAAATGTCGGACAAAGCCAGGACAAATCCATCGCAAACACGCAAGGCACGCGACGTGGCGCACTGGGACCGCGACACCGATGTGGCGATCGTCGGTTTCGGCGGCGCCGGCGGCTGTGCGGCCATCGAGGCGGCGGATGCGGGCTCCCAGGTCATTATTTTCGAGCTGGCCAGCGCCAGCGGCGGTTCCACCGCCATGTCCAGCGCAGAAATCTATATGGGTGGCAGTGGCGGCACCCGCGTGCAGCAGGCCTGCGGCTTTGAAGACAGCACCGAGGACATGTTCACCTACATGATGATGTGCGCCGGACCCGCAGGCGGACGAGGCCAAGATCCGCAACTACTGTGAAAACAGCAAGGCGCATTTTCAGTGGCTGGTCGATATCGGCGTGCCGTTCAAGGACAGCTTCCACAAGGAGCGGGCCATCATGTGCCTGACCGATGACGGCCTGCTCTACACCGGCAGCGAGAAGGCCTACCCCTTTGCGCAGCAGGCCAAACCCTGCCCGCGCGGCCACAATCTGTACGTTGAGGGCGATAACGGCGGCCCGCTGTTTATGAAGATCGTGACTGAGAACGTGGAAAAACGCCCGGCGATCACCGTCGAGTACGAGACGCGCGCCCTGACCCTGATCGTGGATGACGACGATGCGGTGGTGGGCCTGGTGGTGCGCCAGAACCAGCAGGAACTCAATGTGCGCGCCCGCCAGGGCGTCATCCTGTGCGCCGGCGGTTTCGTCATGAACGAGGAGATGATCCGCAAGTACGCACCGATGCTCACCGCCGGTAACGCACCGATCGGCAATCCCGGCGACACCGGCACCGGCATCCTGATGGGCATGGCGGTGGGCGCCGCCGCGATCAACATGCACGAGGGCTTCATCAGCCTGCCCTATTACCCGCCGGCCAGCATGACCAAAGGCATTGTGATCAACGACCAGGGCCAGCGCTTCATCAACGAGGATGTCTACCACGGCCGCCTCGGCGCCTTTGCCCTGCGCCAGCAGTCGACGCGTATCTACTTCATTCTCACGGTCGAGCAGTACGGCGACTATGAACGGGTCAACTACCTCGGCGCCAAGGTGGCCGGCACCGGCGAGACGGTGCAGGAACTGGAGGAGGAACTGGGGCTGCGCGCGGGCACCCTGCAACAGACCATCAGGCTGTACAACGAGGACTGTGTCAACGGCGAGGACACGCAGTGCCACAAGGCCGCCGAGTGGCTGGAACCGCTGGAAGCGCCGCTGGTGGCGCTGGACATCACGCCCGGGCGCGGCGCCTTCCTGCCCTATTTCACCCTGGGCGGGCTGGACACCCTGCCCACCGGCGAGGTGGTCAATCCCGCAGCGCGAGGTCATTCCCGGCCTGTATGCGGCGGGCCGCACCGCCTGCGGCGTGGTGCGCCGCGCCGAGGGCTACAGCAGCGGCATGTCGGTGGGTGACGCGTCCTTCTCCGGCCGCATGGCGGGCAAGCAGGCAGCGGCGCGGGCGCGCACATGAAATACCTGCACACCATGGTACGCGCACGGGACCTGGATGAAACCCTGGATTTTTACTGCAACAAGCTGGGCCTGGTTGAGGTCCGTCGCCACGCCAGCGAGGCCGGGCGATTTACCCTGGTATTTCTGGCGGCGGCGGATGATGTCGACGCGTGCCGAGCAACGCCAGAGCCCGCTGCTGGAAATCACCTGGAACTGGGATACGCAGGATTACGACGGCGGCCGCAATTTCGGCCACCTGGCCTACCGCGTCGACAACATCTACGCGCTGTGCCAGCGCCTGCTGGACAAGGGCGTGGTGATCAATCGCCCGCCGCGCGACGGCCATATGGCGTTTATCCGCTCGCCCGACGGCATCTCGATCGAGTTGCTGCAAGCCGGCGAGTCGCTGCCCCCGCAGGAGCCATGGGCCTCCATGGCCAATACCGGCAGCTGGTAGATATTCAGGCCTCGCACAACCCCAGCTGAAGGTTGATAGCGTGGTGAATGTGCCCTCCGGCGCAGCGCCATTGACGATCGTGTCCCCACACTGCAGCCAGGCGTGAGCATTGAAGGGTTCCTCTTCCTCGCCACCGGCTTTGCGCACACCCAGACTGAAATATCCCGGTATCTGCCGCTGTCCGAGCAGCTTCTGCAACACCAGCACCTGGGTCAGGCAGCGGCTCTGCCAGGGCGTGTAACGTGCCGCAATCGCCACCAGACGACCCAGTTCTATTGCCTGCTCAAGCTGCTCGTTAGAAATACAGGCCATGGCCGGGATGGTACGGTGCAGCGTAAGATCCGCTGTAAAGTGCGAAAATCCCTTGCGCAACAGCTGCAGCCGCGCCCATGCCAGCAGCAGCCATATCTGCAGCAGCATTAATTGCCTGCCGGGACCAAGCAAAATGAATTTTCTGATGCGTGAAACCATTCTGGGCTGCCAGGGGCTTTATGTGGTTGCCATGGGAAGAATACACTGCTGGTACACGAGCGGCCATCTTGTGTACGCTGCAGGCTGCTTGAATGGAAGAAACCTGAAGGCTTCATGGATCAGCGCAAATTACAGCCAGTAGGATTTCGAGAGGTGCTGGCCCACATCACGCCGCACCGCAACATTCTGTCGGCCATCGTGCTCCTGCTGCTGCTGGGCAGCTTGCTGTCACTGGCCGGCCCCTGGCTGGCTGGCAAGCTGACCGCGAGCCTGCTTGCCGGCAGCGCCGCTACTACACCGCCGCTGCACTTCCTGTTTCTCTGGTTCGGCTTGATGAGCGTACGCGCCGTACTGGATTTCTTCACCCAGTACCGCATCGGCTACACCGGCGAGCGTATGACGGCGGATTTGCGCAACCGTCTGTATGAGCACATGCAGGCACTGCCGCTGGGCTACCATCACCTGAACCGGCGCGGAGATACCCTGTCCATCCTCTATACCGACGCCAACGCCATCAGCTCCTTTGTGACCGATACCGTGGTGCACCTGTTGCCGGCGCTACTCACTTTTTTTGGTGCCGGGCTGGCCCTGGGCTGGCTGAACCCGTCCGTAGCGATTCTGGCCCTGGTTTTTTTGCCCCTGTACTTTCTCGGCATGAAAATTGTTGGTCGTTACCTGCGCCCGCTGGCGCGCGCCTGGGTAGATGCCAATGCACAGATGTACTCCGTGATGGAGGAAAATCTGCGCCTGCTCCCGGTGATCAAGGCGTTTACCCGGGAGGCCGTGGAGCAACGTCATTTTGAACAGGCCAACAGCCATCTGCTGGACACCTCGCGACGCCAGCTGAAAATTCAGTCGGCGCTGTCGCCGGCCAGTTCGCTATTGGGCAGTGCTGCGCTGGTCGTGGTGGTCGCCGTGGGCACGTCGCTGATTGAAACTGACCGGCTGACCGCGGCTGATCTGGTTACGATTCTGCTGTACGCCATGTTGATGATGTCGCCGCTGGCAACGTTGGCCAATACCTATGGCAGGGTACAAACCGTGCGGGGCGCCTCGGAACGCATCATCGCTTTTCTCAATCATCAAGCGGAGCCAGCAGACAGCGGCCATCTGACCCTCAGCGGCATCAAGGGTGACATCCGCCTGGAAGGCCTTGCATTCGGCTATCCCGGCCGCGCGCCATTATTTACAAATTTGAACCTGAGCATTGCGGCGGGTGAAACTATTGCGCTTACCGGTCGCAATGGCGCGGGCAAGTCGACACTGGCACATCTTCTCATGCGCTTTGCGCAGCCCGCGCATGGGCGCATCCTGTTCGACGGCATCGACATTGCTACTGCAACGCTGTCCAGTGTCCGCGCCTGCGTCGGCCTGGTGGCGCAGCGCGTGCTGCTGGTCAATGGCAGTGTAGCCGATAACATCGCTTATGGATGCGTGGGCGCAACACGCAGTGCGCTGGTGAATGCAGCGCGATTGGCCTGCGCCCATGACTTCATCGAGGCGCTGCCGCAGGGCTACGACACAGTGATTGGCGATGAAGGCATTCGCCTGTCCGGCGGCCAGCGACAGCGCCTGTCACTGGCCAGAACCCTGTTGCGCGACCCTCCCATCCTGATTCTGGATGAAGCCACCGCGATGTTTGACCCCGCTGGCGAACTGGCGTTCATCGCCGATTGCTCTGACCTGCTGGCCCACAAGACTGTGATCCTGATTACCCATCGCCCCGCCAGTCTTGCACTGGCGGACCGGGTACTGTGTATTGAGGATGGCCGCGTGGAGGAAAACGTCGCGCCTGCAGCAAGTGTCTTTACTTAGGCGCAGGTAGATTCTGGGATTTCAGGTATGCCGCAACCTCAGCTTTGTGACCTGCTAACTCATCCGTTATTTCTGTGTCGTGAGCCGCCTGTTCCTCTTGCTGCTCTGCCACAATCTCCTCTGCCTGCACCGCTTGTTGCTCAGCCATCTGGGTTTCAAGCTCCTCTTGCTCGACTACCACCTCGGCCTGATGCTCTTCTATCACGGCTATATCTTCTTCCTGCGTGGCCTCTACCTGGGCTTCAGTATTTGCCATATTGGCATCGTCACCGGTCTGGGCCTGCATCTGGGTGGAACCCAGTCCCAGGGCAATTGCCAGGGAGAGGTAAATTACTGTTTCTTTCTTCGTAGTCATAACTGTCTTCCTGTTATCGGAGTTCATTGGAACGTCTTGTGGATCAGTTCGATGAGCTGACCTGAACCGCATCCGTTTGATGGCGCTGTAATTCCGCCAGGGCCATTTCCATCTGCAGCATGCGATCGTCTTGCTGGTTGAGCGCATCGCGCAAGGCAGCAATCTCAACATCTTTTTTGTCATTTTCGCTGCCTGTTCCTTCGTCACCGTCGTCAACACCGCCACAATATCCATCGGGGACAGCGACTTGCGGTCATTCATGGCAACCAGGTCAGGCACGTCCTCTGCGATAAAGCCCATATACTCTTCATCGCCGGAGTTCTTGTAAACGTAGCGCACAGGCGACAAGCCCGCCAGTGCCTTATTTGCATCCTCGGCGCTCAGGGCCTGGATATTATCCTTGAGTTCGCGCGACGATGCGTTAGTCCATACGCCGCCAACGGTGAGGTGTGCGCCGTTCCAGACATTGATAGTGTCACCCGCAGCGACCGTACCTATGCCCACACCCAGCTTACTACCCGCAAAGGTGTGCTGAACACGCCATACAGCAGCGGCGTAATTGCATTGTTGGCGATATACAGTTTGTTACTGCCCGTTTCGGCGAAACCTGCATTCCTTCCGATGAAGACATTACCACTGCCACTTACGTTATTTGCTCCCGCCGATGAGCCTATGGCCGTGTTGCCCGAACCCGTGGTGAGAGAAAAGAGCGTCTGCCTGCCCACCGCTGCATTGTTAATACCGGTCGTATTATTGAACAAAGCAGAATCGCCCTGCGCATTGTTGCCTGCTGCCCGTGGTGTTGCGAATACATCGCCCAGCTGAGTCCCAGTTGCATTACTAATGGCAGTTCGCCCTGGCAGTGGTCGTTGCTATAACATGCAGCAGGCTTGGAACCCACAGCGGTGATTCAGCGGTAGCCTGTGGTATTTGAATAGAGCGAAGAGGTGCCACTGGCTGTGTTGTCGCTACCGGTGGTGTTGGAATAGAGCGATGCATTGCCACTGGCCGTGTTGTCGTTGCCGCTGGTGTTGGAATAGAGCGCCGAATTGCCACTGGCGGTGTTCTCGTTACCCGTGGTGTTTGAAGTGAGCGCTGCATCGCCACTGGCCGTGTTGGAGTAACCGGTGGTGTTGGAGTAAAGCGATTTGGCGCCGCTGGCCGTGTTGTCGTAGCCACTGGTGTTGGAATAGAGCGACGAATTACCACTGGCCGTATTGTCGCCACCGGTGGTGTTGGAGTAGAGCGAAAAGTTACCACTGGCCGAGTTGCCCTCACCGGTGGTGTTCGAGTAGAGCGACGCATTGCCACTGGCCGTGTTAAAAACCCCGGTAGTATTGGAGAAGAGCGACAGCGAGCCACTGGCCGTGTTGGAGTAACCAGTGGTGTTGGAATTCAACGCGCCATTGCCCGTCGCCACGTTGGAATAGCCGGTGGTGTTGGAAAGGAGCGAGTTATAGCCGCTGGCCGTGTTCAATTTGCCGGTGGTGTTGGCAGTGAGTGAAAAAGAGCCGATGGCCGTGTTCCATTTGCCGGTGGTGTTGTAGAAGAGCGCTTGAGACCCATTGGCGGTGTTGTAGTAACCCGAGGTATTGGAATTGAGTGAACCATTGCCGGTAGCCGTGTTGAAGAAGCCGATGGTGTTGAAAGCGAGCGAACCCAGGCCAATGGCCGTGTTGCTAATACCGCTGGTGTTGTAATAGAGCGCCTCTCTGCCAATGGCCGTGTTGCGGTTGCCGGAGATGTTGTAATACATCGCAGTGTCGCCGATAGCCGTATTGCTTTCGCCAGTGGTGTTGGAATACAGCGCAAGATCGCCAAAAGCCGAGTTAAAATCCCCAACATTGAACGTAAGTGCGTTGTTGCCATAGGCCGTATTGCCGATTTGAGCCTGCACCTGGGTCGAGCCCAGTACCAGTAATGCACTTGCCAGGGTCAGGTAAATCGCTGTGTCTTTATGCGTAGTCATAACTACCTTCCTATTATTGCAGTTCATTTGAACATCTTGTCAGGGATTGCGCCGAACGGCCGGGTTTGTTTTTAGAACTGCCCGGAATGGGGTGAACCATGCACATCGTCGCAGTGCTTGGATAGTAGGTTCGATTTTACAATTGCGCAATAAACGAAAGATTAGTGTAACGAGCTGCCGGAGAAAGTCGGCTGCCGGCGCCAAAAGGAACTGGACCAGTTCCCTGATGAGAGGCGCATTCAGGTTGCCGCTGAATTACAAATTTTGTGCAAGGTAAGGTTGCAGGGCATCCGCTACAATTTGATGGCCCTGTATTATTCCAATGCGCATTATCCCGCTCTCTTACAATAATCCCTTGACGATCGGCGTCCGCCAGGGCTTTTGCGGGACTGGCAATAAATTGAATTCCATTTTTTTCCGATATCCTCCTGAGTTCGTCATAATATGGAACAGCACCGTCGTTATCGAAAGCCAATACAGGTGTGCTTGCCGGAATACGTTCCCTGATTTTTTTTAACAGCTGGTCTGTGGTTTCAACCGAATCCGCAAATAGTGGGTAGCCCATTCCCGCTTTTCTAATAATAGCTTCCGACGGATCTGCAGGATTTGCGTTCACGATATCTATCCTTGAAATAATAAAATACAGGAAATGCGAATAGTTGGCGGCGAACTCGCGAATGGCTGCAAAGTTGGAGGGCGTTCTATACATGATTTCATTGTTCTTGAAGTAGGGCCGTCGCAATCCGTTGTTATTCGATCCGCTTACCAATTCCAGGTCATAGGAATTATTGATAAGGTCATTGTTGCACAGTTGTAAAACTACGAGGTCCGGCTGTATCTCATCGACGAATTTATCCAGCATCATATACTCTTGCAAGGTGCCATAGCCTTCTGCGGCGAGGGCAAAAACCTCTATATCCAGCGCTTTTTGAAGTAGTGCGTAATAGGTCTTATCGTTCGATACACGCACTGCATGCGTAAAGGAATCGCCTAAAAACAGCACCTTCTTCCTATGTTTTTCATGCGGATTTCCATACATTCTAAAACCGGCAGCATCTGATTGAATATCTGCTGCATAACTTTTTCCACCTGCATCTGTTAGTTCTCCAACATATCGGTAGTGTGGTGCGGGAAGCCATCCAAACTCATCATCCAGGACAATTGTTGTAAGGTTTTTTTGATTGCTGATATGGCCTGTGTAGAAGTGCACTAGCCGGATCGCAATTTCTCCGCCCACAGCGAGGAAAGTAAATGCCACGACAATCGATATGATACCCAGGAAAAATTTTTTCATGCTGTACAAAACCCTATCGTCGGGTCACGTTGGACCCGGGTGGTCAATCTACAATGAACCTTGGATTGTGCGGTCAAATCTGAATCATTAAAATTGAGCGCGCAGGAAATTGAGAATCCAGCGCGCCACACGCTGACCTTCGTGGACTTTGCCAAGTGAAGCCATGCCGGCCGCGTAAACTTCCTCACCAATAAGTTCCCGCCTGTAGGCCATGATCTCGCGCGCATAGCCGGGCACAAATTCCGGGTGGCCCTGAAAAGTCAGGATATGATCGCCGATCTGGCACACGGCGTTCGCGCAAAATTCGCTGGCCGCCAGCACCTGTGCCTGCTCTGGCACTGCCACTACCTGATCCTGGTGGCTGACCAGAATATCCAGGTCCATGTCTTCCTGATCATGCCAGTAGGGCGCAGTGGTGAAGCGGTGCGTGTGCAGGCCCACGCCCCAGCCCCTGGGAGACTTCTCGGTTTTCCCGCCCAGGGCCTGGGCCACCAGCTGGTGGCCAAAACAAATGCCCACCAGCTTCTTGCGCCTGCGATGCAGCTCACGCACAAACGCCATGAGCTCAGCTATCCAGGGTTTGTCCTCGTACACACCGGATTTGCTGCCGGTGATTAAGTAGGCATCAACCTCATCGATATCCACCGGGTACTGCCCGAGCTCGACATCGTACACGGCGTACTCCAGCTCGGGGTCCGCCTGCCCCAGCAGCGCGATGAACATGTCCGGATACTCACCGAACTCGGGCACCCACTCGGGCCGTACCGCATCGGTTTTCAATATGCCCAGTTTCATTACCTGTCCGCCTTCGCTCGCTCCATGCTCTCACGCCCGCGTCTGCCGCCGCCGCGCTCCATAATAGGTAGCGTGTCGGATGCTGTCCATACAGCGACAGGGCTGGTAATGTGTGCCCTCCAATAGAAATACGGCCATCTTCGACGTGCTGCTCCCAAGACTTTTTTTTGTTGCGTTGTTGCTGTGCTGCAGCGCCGCCAACGCTTTCACCGGCTCCGCCGCCTGTCAGAACTGCCATACCGAAGAACACGCGCTGTGGCGCGGCTCGCACCACGATCTCGCCATGCAGTTGCCCAGCCCCGCTACTGTGCTGGGCAACTTCGACAACGCCAGCTTCACCTACAACGGTATTACCACGCACTTCTTTCGCCGTGGTGACAAGTTCATGGTCAACACGGATGGAGAGGACGGCAAGCTGCAGGACTTTGAAGTCGCCTACGTATTCGGTGTAGATCCGCTGCAACAATACCTGCTGCCGCTGTCCCGCGGTCGACTACAGGCCCTGAGTATCGCCTGGGATGCGCGCCCCGCAGCTGAAGGCGGGCAGCGCTGGTATCACCTGTATCCCGATGAAAAGATCGATTACAAGGATCCACTGCACTGGACTGGCACCTACCAGAACTGGAACACCAGTTGCGCCGAGTGCCACAGCACCAACCTGCAAAAAAATTACCAGGCGGACTCCCGCTCCTTTGCCACAAAATTCGCCGAGTTGAACGTGGGCTGCGAGGCCTGCCACGGTCCCGGCGAACAGCATCAGGCGCTGGCTAAAGAAGGGAAACTCAAGGATGCGACGAACGGCGGCTTTCCCACTGCCCTCGCACAACGCGGGCAATGGGCTTTTCCCGCAGATGCCCACATCGCCAGGCGTACAACACCGCTGCAATCCAACGCGCAGATAGACAGCTGCGGTCGCTGTCACTCACGCCGTGGCACGCTGGGCGATTACCACTACGGCGCACCACTGCTGGACACCCATCGTCTGGCGCTGCCGCAATCGCCGCTGTATTACCCGGATGGCCAGATTCGCGACGAGGTTTATGAATACGGCTCCTTTGTGCAGAGCAAAATGCACCAGGCCGGCGTGGTGTGCAGCAATTGCCACGAGCCCCACAGCCTGCAAGCTGCGCGCGCCGGGCAATGGCGTGTGCGCCCAGTGCCACGAGGCGGCGCATTACGACACCGCGGCAGCATCACCACCACAAGGATGGCTCAAGCGGCGCGCAGTGCGCCAACTGCCACATGCCACAGACGACCTACATGGGCGTGGACGTGCGCCATGACCACAGTATGCGCATTCCGCGTCCCGACCTGAGCATGGTGATGGCTACGCCCAACGCCTGTAACAAGTGTCACCAGGACAAGGATGCGCCCTGGGCGCTGGAGGCATTGCGGCAGTGGGGCGTACAGTTTCGCGATACCGGCAATCACCCGGCGCGCGCATTCCAGCGCATCGCACAGGGCGATATCCGCGCAGTGCCGCAACTCGCGCAGCTCGCCGGCGACACCAGTACCGCCCCCATCTGGCGCGCCACCGCCATGGAGGCACTGGGGCAGGTCGGCGGGCGCGACGCCCTGCAATCCGCCACCCAGTTATTGTACGACGACGATCCCCTGCTGCGCGTCAGTACGGTGCGCGCCCTGGACTTCCTGCCGCTGCAGCAGCGCCTGCAGTTACTCGAGCATTTGATCGATGATCCGGTAACCGCTGTGCGCACTGAAGTTGCCGCGTCGCTGGCCGGGGTGCCGCTGGACCAGGTGACACCCGAGCAGGCCGCAAAACTGCGCGTGCTGTTCGACGAGTACGTCAGCATCCTGCAGCAGGATGCCGATATGCCCGGGGTGCAACTGCAACTGGGTATTTTTTATATCACACGCGGAGACGCGAAAGCGGCGGAAGCAGCCTATCGGGAGGCGCTCACTCTCAATCCGCAGCTGATACCCGCCTATCTGAATCTGGCGGACCTGTTGCGCGGCCTGTCCAGGGATGCACGAGGCGCGCCAGTTGTTGCTCAAGGCGCTGGCAGTCGACCCCAAAAACGGCCCGACGCTGCACGCGCTGGGCCTGCTGGAAACCCGCAGCGGGCAACCCGACACCGCTTTGAAGTATTTGCAGCAGGCCGCGGCACTGGAAACTGAAGGCACCCGCCACCGCTTCGTGTATGGCATCGCCCTGCACGACCTCGGACATCCGGACGAGGCCATTGTGCAGTTACAGGCGCTGCTGCGCAGCGTGCCGCAGAGCGAGGAGGTATTGCTTGCCCTGGCCAATTACAGCGCGGAGCTGGGTCAGCGTGATAAAGCCCTCGGCTATGCCCGGACCCTGACACAAATCGCGCCGGGTAATCGCGCCTACCAGCAGCTGGTCCAGAGCCTGTCCGGGGGAACTCCCTAGAGACCGCGCAGGAACTGCAGTAGCAGCGGATTGAGCAGGTCGGGGCGTTCCTGCTGGATAAAGTGTCCCGCACCGGGTAACAACTCCAGACCGCGCAGGTCTCGCACCTTCTCCCGCATGGTGGCAAACGGGGCGTCCCCGGCCAGCTTGATGACGGGGTCCTGCGCACCGCCGACGAACAGCGTGGGCACAGTCACCTCGGCGTGGGCGTTTGCACGCTGCAGCTGCCAGTTGTGATCCATCACGCGATAGGAATTGGCGCCGCCAATAAACGCCAGCTCCGGCCCCGCCCTGAGATACTGCTCAACGTAATAATCCATATCTGCAACGGACAACCACGACCACGGCAGCGCCTGCGGCGGCGCGGCCAGCACATCGATGTAGTGCGTGCCTGCCATCGGGAAATTTTCCCAGTTGAGCAGCTCCCCGTCTGCTGAAAGCGCCCAGAACAGTTTGGTCAGGAACTCGCGCTCGCGGCCGCTGCAGTGGCGCTCGGCAACACCCACTGCCTGGTAATAGTGCATGTGGAAAAAATGCTGCGCGGCAATCGCGGCGAACAACCGTGAGGGCAGTTCATCGCTGCCGCCCGCCAGTTCCATATCGTAGGGCACGCACAGCGGCGCAATAGCGCGAATCCGATCCGGGTAGTAAATCCCCATGTGCCAGGCCAGGTTAGCGCCGAAGTCATGCCCGAACAGCACGGCATGCTCCTGGCCGAAATGATCCAGCACCGCCAGTACATCGCCGCTCAGCTTGTCAAAACCGTATGCGGAACTGTGCAGCGGCCTGGAACTGCCACCGTAACCGCGCATGTCCAGGGCGACCGCACGGTAGCCGTTGTCGGCCAGCGCCTGCATCTGGTGGCGCCAGCTGTACCACAGCCCGGGATAACCATGGCACATCACTACCAGCGGGCCGCGACCCTGGCACGCCAGGTGCAGCTCTATGCCATTCGCCTGTAATTGCCGGTGTTCAACTGCCAACGATATGCTCTCGCGTTACCTGGCCTGCACAAACAGCAGTTGCAGGGTAACCGGGACGGCATTGCTGATGGCGCGCAGTCCGGCCACTTGCTGTAGCGCGGCAACACCGCTTTCCAGGCCAAAATCTGCGGCGTTGACCAGCACCGGGCGGGCGGTGAACACGCGCAGGCTGCCATCACCTTCACCCACGACGACGACAGAGACGGTCAGCGTCTTGTCCTTGCCGTGCAGTGACAGGGTCACGGGCAGCTCTGCTGTGACGACACCGCCCTTGGCTGCCTCTGCGAGCACCGCTGGAGCAACCTGTGCAGTTAACTGTGCGGACGGAAACTTGACGGTCTCAAACAGCAGCTCGCGCATGCGCTCGTTGCGGACCGCCACCAGGGTCTCCACGCTGTCCAGGTTAATCGTCATCTGGACATTGCCGGCGGCGCCGATAAAACCGACCAGCGAAGCAAAGCTGTGCACTTCGCCAACACTGTCATTCTTGATGGAGACGAAGTTAACCGCCGATTTGGTGTTGTCCAGCTCCCAATCGGCCCAGGCCGCAGCGCAGGGCGCCAGCAGAAACGCGACCAGTACCAGGTGTTTGACTTTTTGCAGGCTGTTCATGGACTTGCTCCCATATTGGTCAGCGATCGCTGCCGGTGTATTTATTTTCTTGTACCAGGACATTGTATAGCAAACTGTGCAAGTCGCGAGCACTGTCATCTGCCTCGGTCAAATTAGCCGGACGCTTTAGAGGTGCTGTTGGCCAGCGCTTTCATAAAGCCTCAAAAAATGTATAAATGCTCCTTTGCATCTGACGTAATACACAATAAAAGAGGCCTTAGCCATGGCAATACTTTACCCCGCAAGTCGATATGCCATCCCCCTGGTGCTATCCGCCATGCTATTGCCGGTACTCGGGGGCTGCGGCAGCTCCTCCGATGCCCCTCCGGATGTGGCCGGCGACGATATTTTAATGAACCAGGTCCAGTATCTGGGCACCCACAACAGTTACCATAAGCAGACGCGTGCCGATGTCTTCGAATTGCTATTGGCTTTTATTCCTGATGTCGCGCCGACTCTGGAATATACCCATATACCGCTGCAGGAGCAGTTTGACACGCAGGGTATCCGGCAGATTGAGCTCGATGTATTCGACGATCCACAGGGCGGCCTCTATGCCAACCATCCGGTGCGCACGCTGTTTGGGGAGGACGCGGCATCCGGCATTCCCGAGCTGGACGAACCGGGCCTGAAGGTATTGCATGTGCAGGACATCGATTATGAGACGACCTGCTATACCTTTGTCAGCTGCCTGCGAGAAATCAAAACCTGGTCTGACGCCCATCCGAATCACCTGCCAATCACTGTTCTGGTGGAAGCGAAGGATGATGTGATTCCCGACCCGCTAAAATTGGATTTTGCCGTGCCGCTGGAGTTTGGCGCGGCAGCGCTGGATCGTATTGACATGGAAATTCGCAGTGTGTTTCCCAGGGAGCAACTGATAGTACCCGACGACGTGCGCGGCAGCTTCCTTACGCTGGAGTTGGCCGTTCTCACCCAGGGCTGGCCGCGCTTGTCCGAGGCGCGCGGCAAGATTATGTTCGCGCTGGATAATACCGACGACACCCGGGATAACTATATAGCAGGGCACCCCTCACTCCAGGGACGAGTGCTGTTTACCGACTCGCCCGCCGGCACACCGGAAGCGGCGTTTATGAAACGTAATGACCCGCTGGCCAATCCCGGAGACATAGAGGCCCTGGTTAAACAGGGCTACATGGTGCGCACCCGCGCCGATGCCGATACCGTGCAGGCGCGCAGCGGCGACACCACGCAACGCGACGCGGCGCTCAACAGCGGCGCGCAGTTTATCAGCACGGATTATCCGGTGCCCAACCCGGACTTCAGCGACTATCAGGTAAGGCTGCCAGGTGACGGTATTGCCCGGTGCAACCCGGTCAGCCCGGGAAATTGTGACCCGGAGTTTTTGGACGAGGCAATGTAAACTCGCGTAAATCCGTACTTTAAGAACTCCCGGGCATTACAAGTCCTCGAACTTGTCGACTCGGGGCTCATTGGATACTTCACAGTGCTTATAGCCTGATTTGTACTTGAGCGTGACGCTGAAAAAACCGTTACCGAGGTCGTTGAATCCCTCAACATGCCCTTTCTCATTTTTCATGAACATGTTACAGGCGTTGATAGCTGCTTCCGACGGTCCGGCAGCCGGGGCAGCCGCAGCAGCTGGCGCCGGCGCTGCGGGTTTTCCGGCAGATTTGCCGTCACCACGCGTCATGCCCGTGTACTCGCCATTTTTTGCGTAAGTACAGGTGAAAGGGTCTTTGTCATCATAGGTTCCGCTGATGGTGTAGCTTCCATCCTTATTGTTCTTCAGTTTTCCGGTCTTGATATAGGCTGGCTTGGTGCCAAAATCGCTGGCAGCCATGCCTCGACAGTAAGCCGCCATATTGCCTGGCGTGACTTGTTCAGCAAACACTGGGGCAGAAAGAGCAGCAAGCGTGATGAGGAGAATTTGGCGGTTCATACATAGCACCTCTAAGTTGGGGAAATTCAGGAGGCTTCCATCGACAATTCAGTCAACGGCAGGCAACCCAAAGCCTGGTTTTTGCATGTTCAATAGTCCAGCATTTTGTCGAGTTTGAGATGCCAGCCGGCCTCGCCAGGAGTGAGCTTGTACTGGAGTTGTCGCGTTCTTCCACCAGAGATGGCGTCTTCATCGCCCACATTGCACAGCGGAAAGCGGTGCAGGAAAACTCCCTCCACCACGGCCATGTCGTCGTTGCCGCAATAGCCTTTTTCCGCTCCCTCTGTCGCGCTCAGGGGAGGCAGGTAAATCATGCTGAGTGACTTCTTATTGTTGGCGCTGAAGGCGACCAGCGACATGCGCTGTTGCGGCCCCGGCTCGCGCACATAAATGTAGACTTCCGGCGAGTAATCCGCATTGATGTCTGCCACCTCGACGCCTAATACCACGCCCGTGGTGTCCACATCGAACGCCGAGTTGTCAATTTTCAGTCCCGCCGGAGCGATACGCACAGTATTTCCAGCGGCCTTGTTCGGGCTGCTGACGTGGAAGGAAATGCCGTGCAATTCCTGTTGCTGATCGAAAGGTTCAGCGACAGCGGCTGCATCGAGCATGGTGAATGTGCAGGCGAGTATCCAGAACCGTTGTTGCTTCATGTTGTGTAAGAAAAAGCTCAGCGTCGCACCACCAGGATTTCCACGCGCCCCTTCGGCCCGATGAACCAACTGGCCGCCATACCTGTAAGGCCGACGATGATGGCGCCGAACAGGGCGGCCCAGAAGCCGTCAATGACAAACCCCGGCACCAACAGGGCGGCGAGGCCCAGCATCGCCCCATTGAGCACGAGTAAAAACAGGCCCAGCGTCAGCACAGTAATGGGCAGGGTGAGCAACAACAGCACCGGGCGCACCACGGCGTTGACCAGCCCCAGCGCGAGCGCTGCAAAAAACAGCGCGAACGGGCCGCTGAAGTGAAGTCCATCCAGTAACTGTGCTGCAAGTAACAAACCGCAGGCACTGATTAGAACGCGTACCCAGAATCCTGGCATGACTGCTATCCTCCCAGACGTCATCTCCTTGCCAGTCTGGAGTCATAACAGCACAAATTCAATCCCTGTTTACGCTGTGTTTAGCGCGGGAACGAGTGGATAGCCAGAAGAATTTAACCCTGAACCCTTCTACTGGATCAGGTAAGGAGCAACTTGGTGCCTGCAATGAACAGGACGACGGCGAGGACGCGCTTAATGCCGTGGGAGTGGAGCTTGCGGCTACCGAAATGTGAACCGACCAAACCGCCAAGGCCTGCAGCCAGCAGTAGCGGTAGCAGAAACGGCGGCATGGACGGCGCGCTCGACAAGGTGCCCAGCAAACCGGCCGTTGAATTGAGCAGGATGAACAGGGCAGACACTGCAGCGGCGGTCTTGGGTGGCGCCCAACCCATGAACAACAGTAGCGGCGTGAGAAAGATACCACCGCCCGTGCCGGTAAGGCCTGACAGCAAACCAATTACCGCGCCGGCGGCAAGAGCGGCCGGTAAAGGCGGCGGAGTTGTTGGTGTCTCACGCTTTGACTCGAATACCAGTCGTATCGCGGAATACAACAGCACCAGCCCCACCAGGAATTTGAAACCGTAGTCAGGCAGCGCAACATAGCCACCGATAAAGGCAAGGGGTACTGCGAGCAGTGCGAACGGCCAGAACAGCCGCCACGAAAAGTAGCCAGCGCGCACAAACTGCCATGTGGCAATCGAAGCCACCAGGATATTGAGAGCCAGTGCGCTGGGCTTGATAACCGCAGGTGCTAGGCTCAGCAACGACATGACCGCGATATAGCCCGACGCGCCAGCATGGCCCACTGCCGAATACAGCACGGCGATGATGAACACGCCTCCTAATAGAAGAAGCAGAAATTCTAGTTCCATGCGGACAGACTATATTGTATTTGCATCCAGAACTCTTCTGAACGTGAGATTAATTCTTGGCCCGCACGGCGTCGTCTGTTTGGGTAGCCCGTGCTTCCAGTATCTCTGGGTATTGCCTTTCATCAGCAGCACGCTGCCCGACGGCAGTAGCAGTTTTACGTTTGCCAGATCCTTGCGATAGCGGTGCTTCAGCACAAAAGTGCGCGGAGCACCGAAGGTTACTGACGCGATAATGGGGGCCGGGCCCAACTCCGGCTCATCGTCGCTATGCATCCCCATACCATCCCGATGGTCCCGGTAGTAGTTCACCAGAACGCTGTTAAAGGCGATCTGGCAAAGCGTTTCGACTTTATCTTTTATACACAGCAACGCAGCTGTCCATGGCAGGGCACTCATGGATATACCCGAATAGGAGTAGGACAGCGCTTCATCGCCGTACCAGGCGACCAGCCGGGGTTGCATATGAGTCTTGCCCCAGACGGTCACCGGCTCATGCCGCCAGGGTGTCTCTTCCAACAGGTGCATGAGAAGCTCATGCTCGTCGCCAAAATCAACATGTTGCCAGAGCACCAGTTCGGCATCGGGGACCGGCAGGACTTGCGCTGCGCAAGTTTCAAACAGGTCCATCAACACGCAGTCTCTGCACGGCCTGCCATTGCGCCGCGCTAACCGGCGCAATGGAAAGGCGACCCTGCTTGAAGATGCTGAGTTCTGCTGTGCGTGGATCGGCCTTCAGTACTTTTGTCGGTACCACTTGTGGGAATTTCTCCACCAGGCGCACATCCACACAGTACCAGCGCGGATCATTCTTGCCTGATTTCGCATCGTAATACTTGCTGTCCGGATCAAACTGCGCCGGGTCGGGGTAGGCGGCCTTCACTACTTCCATCATGCCAGCCATACCGATGTCCTTGCAGCTGGAATGGTAGAACAACACCAGATCGTTTTTTTTGACCAGATCGCGCAGGTTGTTGCGCGCCTGGTAATTGCGAATGCCATCCCAGCGCGCCGTTTGCTTCTTCGCGGCGGCGAGGTGGTCGATACCAAATGCATCCGGTTCGGATTTGAAAATCCAGTAGTTCAAGGCGGCTCCAGAAATCGTGGACGGAATTATTTTCTCCAGGGGGATGGTTTCACAAATGTTGCGATATACAAATGCTCGACCTTATCTCTGGCCCATTGCGTTTTGCGCAAAAACGTCAGCGACGATTTTATTGACGGATCATTCTTGAAACAATTTGTGCCGATTCTCTCGGCCATTCCATCCCAACCGTAGTGATCCACCAGCCTGGTTACGACACTCTCCAGGGTCAGGCCATGCAGTGGATTGTTCGCTTGTTCACTACTCATACGTTCAATACATCAAGACACTCTGGGTCAGGGGCGCCTCTTACGGCGTGGATTTCGACATCAGTGCTAGGCCTTTTTGTCTTCCGCTTTCTTAACGCGAATCTTGTTATTGTCGAGATTCAGGTTATTCAATTTTTTCATCGCGGCCTTGGCGTCGCCTGAGTGCGGCATCTCCACAAAGGCAAAGCCCTTGGATGCTCCGGTGATTTTGTCGGACACCAGATCACAGGATTGTACGGTGCCGTACGCTTCAAACAGAGCCCTTAATTCTTCTTCGGTAGTGCTACGGGAAAGGTTACGAATGAGTAGTTTCATGGGTTTGTGTGCCTCGAATTCGAATAGCGTAACATGGATCAGGATCGAGAGTGGAAGACTCGCCGTCCCCTGCATCGGGTTATCTGCTGTCAAATAGGATTAAATGAATCTGTCCCCATTGTCTGTCCCATTTTCTGATATCTTGCAGACAACACCAGTCGACATGCCGGGGATTAATATGAACGCTGACCAGCCACCTATAGACGAGTTTGCATTGCTTGATGCCACGGCACAAGCCGCCCTGGTGCGCAGTGGCGAAGTCTCCCCCCTGGAGTTGGTCGACGCAGCCATTGCCCGCATTGAGCGGGGGAACCCCGCCCTCAACGCCGTGATTCATCCGCGTTTTGAAAAAGCACGGGCGGAAGCGCGGGGAGTACTACCCGATGGCCCCTTCCGCGGCGTGCCTTTCCTGTTGAAAGACCTCGACGGTTATTCGGCCGGCGATCCCTATCACGCGGGCAATCGCGCATTGGCGCAGGCCGGTTATGTTGCGCCCACCGACAGTCACCTCACTACCCGGTTCCGCCAGGCCGGACTGGTGATCCTGGGCCGCACCAATACCCCGGAGTTCGGCCTGATGCCCACTACCGAGCCGCTGGCGAAGGGTCCAACCCGCAACCCGTGGAACCTCGGGCACTCGACGGGTGGCTCCAGCGGTGGGTCAGCGGCGGCAGTGGCCGCAGGTTTCGTACCGATGGCCCATGCCGGCGATGGCGGAGGCTCCATTCGCATACCGGCCTCCGCATGCGGCCTCGTGGGGCTCAAGCCCACGCGTGGCCGGCACTCGCTGGGGCCCGAAGCGGGCGAGGCCTGGGGTGGACTCGTCGCGCGCATGGCCCTGACCCGCACCGTGCGCGACTGCGCCACAGTATTGCAGGCCATACAGGGCGAAATGCCGGGCGATCCCTACACTGCACCACTTCCGCTGCGGCCCTACCCGCAGGAGTTGTCCGCGCCCGGCCCACGGCTGCGCATAGGCTTCACGCTCGTGTCCGGCGACGCGTCGTGCGTCACGTCACCCGAGTGCGCGACCGCAGTACGTGCAACCGCCCGCCACCTGGAGTCGCTGGGCCATCACGTCGAGGAAGCCCGCCCCTCGGTCTGGAATTCGCCGGCGTTCTTTGAAAATACCATGGCGCACTTCATGACCGCCTACGGTGTGTGGACCGCTGCTGAGCTCGATCGGGCAGGCGCCATGATTGGCCGTCCGCTGACCGAGGCCGATGTCGAGCCCGGCACCTGGCTCATTGCCGAGCCGGGTCGCGCAGTGACCGGCCTCGCCTATTTTAACGCTATAGAGTTCTTTCACCGGGGGACGCGCGAGATGGCGAGCTTCTGGTCCGCTGAAGGCTTCGATCTGTTGCTCACGCCCACCTTGCCTGAGCCACCGCCGCCGCTGGGACAATTTCATGATGACAACAATGCGCTGGCGGGCCTGATTCGCTCCTCGCAGATCGTGCCCTTTGTTGCCAATTTCAACATTACGGGGCAGCCTGCCATTTCCCTGCCCGTACACGTGGACCCCAGCGGCTTGCCGATCGGCGTGCAATTGGTGGCGGCAGCGCATCGCGAGGATCTGCTGTTGCGCACTGCGGCGGAACTCGAAGTGGCGATGCCCTGGTCAACCGCGCCTGTTGTCCCACGGGGGTAGACGCGCTGATTTCCCAGTCTCCAGACTCACCCCAAAGCAACGGATCCAAAGGCAGAACCAGGGAAAATTCCGTGCTCGCATGTTGTATGCTGCAAGGTGCAAGCCAGCCGGACTGACACGAACTGGAGTGGGGATGCGTGTGATTAAATTTGTCGGCATCGCAATGCTCGCCTACCTGGCGTTGGTCCTGATCTACACCCTGAAGCAGCGCTCATTCATCTATTACCCGCAGACGCAGAGCCTCGAAGCGGCGCTGGCCAGCGTGGAGCGCCTCGGCGGCAGTGCCTGGCGGGACGCCGGTGGCCAATGGCTGGGGTGGCATCACGGCGCGCCCGGCGCGGCCCGGCGCGTGCTGGTCATGCACGGGAATGCCGGCCAGGCTCTCGACAGGCACTATTACCCCGAGCTGTTCCGCGGCCTGCGCGATTCCGGCCCGTGGGAAGTGTATGTGCTGGAATACCCCGGCTACGGGCCTCGCCCCGGGAAGCCTTCGGAGCAGACCCTGCGCGATGCGGCCCTGCAGGCCATGGACCTGCTACAGGCACAGCGGCCCGGCCGAGTGCTGTTGCTCGGCGAGTCGCTGGGCAGTGGAGTCGCCGCGCATGTGGCGGCCGCGCGCCCGGGCGCCGTCGCCGGGTTACTACTGGTGACGCCGTTTGCCTCTCTGGGCGCAGTCGCGCAACACCACATGCCGTTCCTGCCGGTGTCGCTGCTGCTGCGGGACCGGTTCGACACCCTCGACCTGCTCACGAACTTCGATGGGCCCATGGTGATTGTTACGGGGAGTGACGATACCATCGTGCCAGAACAGTTCGCGCTGCCACTGACGGCGGCGCACCGGGGAAAACTGCTGCACTGGAGCCAGCCGGGCGCCGGCCACAACACCATTGACGTCAATCCGCGCGTTAAGGGTTGGCGGGAGATCGACGCGTTCCTGGCGGCGCAGTTGTCGGAGCAAGGCCTTTAAAGCTTGCGCACACCGACGGCGGAAAACAGCCAGGGACCTATACTCCGACCCCAAATTACGTTTCCTGATCTCTCAAGCTCCAAACTCACCCCTAAGCAACGTGTCCAGCAGCAGAACAAAGGAAAATGCCGCCTGCGCCAGAGCGAAAACCATAAACGTGAAGAAGAGACCTGGAGCGTACTCAGGGAACTGGCCAAATACCATTAACAGCAAAGGGCCCACTGTAAATATCGCCAGGATGCTCAGCACCAGACTGGAGAAACGTTCCTTGGAGTGGTCGAGGTGACGGACCCAACTAAGATTCGCGGCAATGGCTGCGATATTTATCAAAAGCACCAAAACACTGGCGGTACGCCAAACCGTTGTATCAGGTAATTGATATTGCTCCAAAACAACCGGGGTAATCGCTCCGAAAATAAGGACTAGGCTGGCGAGGACCACAACTCTTAGGCGGTAAAGCGTGAGCACAGTCGAGTCGCCCAGACGATCACGATTGAGCACTGAAACCAACGCCGCAAAACCCACAAACGTCGCAGCGATCTGTGCGAATGCCATCAGTGTGCCGTCATTTTCCATCATTGATACCTTGCGGTAAAAAATTCCGGCTCCTCAAAGAATCACCTCAGCCAGATCCCCCTTCTCCTCCAGCCAGGACTTGCGATCCGGCGCGCGTTTTTTCGCCAGCAGCATATCCAGCATTTCGTTGGTGCCGTCACCGGCGCCTATTACCAGACGCACCAGGCGCCGGGTATCGGGGTCCATGGTGGTCTCGCGGAGTTGCAACGGGTTCATCTCGCCGAGTCCCTTGAAGCGCTGCACGTTGACCTTGCCCTTTTTATTTTCGGCCTCGATGCGATCCAGCACGCCCTGCTTTTCCGCTTCATCGAGGGCGTAGAACACTTCCTTGCCCACGTCGATGCGGTACAGCGGCGGCATGGCGACATAAACGTGGCCGGCCGTTACCAGCGGCCGGAAGTGGCGCACAAACAGGGCGCAGATCAGCGTGGCGATGTGCAGGCCGTCGGAATCCGCGTCCGCCAGAATGCAGACCTTGTGGTAGCGCAGGCCGGAGAGATCATCGCTGGCCGGGTCAACCCCCAGCGCGATGGAAATATTGTGCACTTCCTGCGAGGCGAGAATCTCCTGCGAGTCGACTTCCCAGGTGTTCAGGATCTTGCCGCGCAGCGGCAGGATGGCCTGGAACTCGCGACTGCGCGCCTGCTTGGCGGAGCCGCCGGCGGAATCGCCCTCTACCAGGAACAGTTCGCCGCGCGTCGGGTCCTCGCCCGAGCAATCCGCCAGCTTGCCGGGCAGCGCGGGGCCGGAGGTGATCTTCTTGCGGGTCACCTGTTTCGCCAGACGCAGGCGGTTCTGCGCATTGCCGATGCACATCTCCGCCAGCTTTTCCGCTTCCTCGGTGTGCTGATTCAGCCACAGGCTGAAGCTGTCCTTGACCACGCCGGACACAAACGCGGCGGCCTCGCGGGACGACAGCCGCTCCTTGGTCTGGCCGGAGAACTGCGGGTCGCCCAGCTTGGATGACAACACATAACAGCAGCGATCCCAGATATCATCCGGCGCGAGCTTGATGCCGCGCGGCAGCAGGCTGCGCAGCTCACAGAATTCGCGCATGGCATCCAGCAGGCCGGTGCGCATGCCGTTGACGTGCGTGCCGCCCTGGATGGTGGGAATCAGGTTGACGTAGGACTCGGCAACGACTTCGCCGCCCTCCGGCAGCCACTGCACGGCCCAGTCCACTGCCGAGTTGCTGCCGCTGAAGCTGCCCACGAAAGGCGTTTCGGGAATCACCGGAAAATCGATGGTCGCATCCGCGAGGTAGTCAGTCAGCCCGGCCTCGTAATACCACTCCTCCGTCTCGCCCTTTTTCTCATCCGTGAACTTGACCCGCAGGCGGGGGCACAGCACGGCCTTGGCGCGCAGCACATGACGCAGCCGCGAAACGGAGAACACCACCGAATCGAAATATTTGGCGTCGGGCGTGAAGGTTACCGTGGTGCCGGTGTTGCGCTTGCCGCAGGTATCGACAATTTCCAGATCGGTTTTCTTGTCACCACCGGCGAAGGTCATGCGATAGACGTTGCCGTCGCGGCGGATCAACACCTCCAGCGCGCTGGACAGCGCATTGACCACGGACACACCGACGCCGTGCAAACCGCCGCTGAACTGGTAATTCTTGTCGGAGAACTTGCCGCCCGCGTGCAGCGTGCTGAGGATCACCTCAACACCGGGCTTGCCCTGGCCCGGATGCATGTCGACCGGCATGCCGCGGCCATTGTCGGTCACGGTCACCGAGCCATCCTTGTTCAGGCTGACATCGATCTCGCTGGCGTGGCCGGCCAGGGCCTCATCGACGCTGTTGTCGATGACCTCCTGGGCCAGATGATTGGGGCGGGTGGTATCGGTATACATGCCGGGGCGTTTGCGCACCGGCTCCAGTCCGGTAAGGACTTCAATATCTTCGGCGGTGTACTGACTCATTGCTATGGCTTTTCAACTGTTGCAGGAAAAATAGGTAAGGGACACATTGTACAGCGCGCCTCACGCAAGGCGAGCTATAAGTAACCTCCTGAGTCCAGCTCCACCACGAAGTGTACATCCCGGACCCTGGAGACAGCGGTTTCAATGCGCCCGTCGCTGTGCAGGTCCAGCCAGCGATAGCCCGGCGGCTGGTCATCGGCTTTGAACTTCGCGCTGCCCGCCGCGAACTGCACACAGGTCGAGGGCGATGCCAGCAGGCGCACGCCGCGGCGCAGCCGGTCGATCTCCTGGTGGACGTGACCCCACAGCACCGCCCTGACGCCGGGATACCGATCCAGCACAGCAAAGAACGCATCCGCGTCGGACACCATTTGCTGATCCAGCCAGTCACAGCCGATGACGACCGGCTGGTGATGCAGGCACACCAGGGTATGCAGGCCCTGCTGCAGCGCGATCTGCAATGCGCGCTCCAGGAATTCCAGTTCCGCTGCGCCCAGGCCGCCCCCGACCTGTCCGTGCACCTGCGAATCCAGTAACAGTATCTGCCAACAACCGGCGCGAATTTCCCTGCACAGGCGCATGTCGCTGCTGGCGGCAGCCTCCATCTTCGCCCGACTGTCGTGATTGCCCGGCAGCCAGTAGTTGTCGCTGGTCAACTGGTCGAAATACTGTTGCAGTCGCTCATAGGCCGGCCCGGCACCGCCGTCGGCCAGATCGCCGGTACCCAGCAGCAGATCCAGAACCGGACGCTCTTTTTTCACCAGGTCGATAACGGCCTGCAGGGAGTGGTCGGTATCCATTCCCAGCAGAGTGCCACCGGAGCAATGACAGAGGTGGGTGTCGGTTAACTGCACCACCCGGACAACATCGTGCCGGGCGTCGACAGATTGAATGGCGTGTCGGGATTGGGGCATCGGGGACCTGGCGCGACTAACCGGATCAGAGGTCCGTCATGGGCGTACCGACGTTCAGGTCGGCGCGCCCATTCAGCAGGCAGTGCTCCAGCCAATCCGCCAGAAAGCGGTTCTGCTGGTACTTTTCATCCTGCGCAAACATCTGTTCATTGGGGTACTGGTAGCGCGCCGCCATCTGGCGATGGGACTGGAACACGCCTACCTCCAGCATGCGGACATCGTGATAGGCGCGCACCTCCACGCGCAACAGGCCCAGCCAGCGGGATTCGGCACGCTGCTGGTGCACATGGAAAATCGTGGTATAGCGGCAGCGCTCCACTACGGTCAGGCGCACCTTCGCGGAGCCCACCAGAAGATCCCGCGCATTGCAGTTCTCATAATCCGGAAACAGGCGCAACAGGCGGGCATAGTTGGCATCACAAACCGCATGCAGCGCGGTCAAATCAACTCTAAATGGCTTTCTCGTCAGCTTCTGCACAACCAGTTCCAGGGTTTCTGTTATTTAAAGTCCACCACAAACCTTGCGTGCTGGCGACAAATACCGCGCATGATTAGCCGCTGGCCCGCCGTCTAAGATGGCACAAAATACCAGTAACTGCACCCATTCATTGCGGTTTCCATGTATGCAGCGAACGCGAGAGGCTGCTAAACTGCTGCACTATAAAAGGGCTACAACTGCTGTGGGGGGTTATTGCATGAAAATTCTGGTTGTCGCACTCTCGTCGCTGGCGCTTTATTTCGCCTGTGCCAGTTTACAGGCGGACTCCCTGCGCGACATTTACGAGCTGGCACTGGAAAACGACGCCCAGTTGAAGGCGGAAGAAGCCGTCTACCTGGCCAGACGGGAAACCGAAAACCTGAGCCGTTCGGCGCTGCTGCCCAAGGTGGCCACCGCCTACTCCTACGAACATTCGGATGGCAACACCGATGCCCTGGGCCCGATTTTTAACGCGACCGGTATTGTCATTGCCCCTTACAGCCAGAACCAGAATATCGATACGGATGGCTACTTTATTTCACTCAAGCAGCCCCTGTTCGACCTGTCGGCCTGGTTCGGCTTTCAATCCGGCAAGGAAGTCACCAAGGAGGCGGAAGCCACCTTTGCCGCCAACCAGCAAAACCTGATTGTCCGGGTCGTCGAAGCCTACCTGCTGGTACTGCGCGCCCAGGATAACCTGGCAGCCTCCCAAGCCCAGGAGCGCGCGTTCGAACGCCAGTTGGAACAGACCCAGCAGCGTTTCGAAGTAGGCCTGATTGCCATCACTGACGTGTATGAAGCCCAGGCGGCCCGGGACCTGTCCCAGGTCACCCGCATTGTCGATGAGAACAATGTGTCCGTGGCCCTGGAGCGGCTCTCGATACTGACCGGACAACCCCAAAGCAACCTCAATGTCCTCACGGCAGAGTTTAATATCCTCCCGCCAGATCCGGTGGATCGCGCTGCGTGGGTGGACTTTGCCTTGGCCAATAACTTCCAGCTGCAGGCGTCCAGATACAAAGAGGAGGCGGCGCGCCAGACCGCCAAGGCGAACAAGATGGAGCACGCCCCGAAAGTAAACGGCGAATACCAATACTCTGACTACAGTGTCGAGGGCTCCCTCGACACCCAACCCGATACCGGCTTCGCCGGCCAACCGGACAGCACCTACGACGAAAGCCTGTTCCGGGTCACGCTCAGCGTGCCACTGTACAGCGGCGGCGCGATCAGCGCCAATCGACGCCGTGCGGCCCAGGAATACAACGCAGCCAGTGAGCAGCTCATCAACCTGACACGCAATACGGTAACTGATACCCGCTCCCTGCATATGACAGTGGTAAGCGATGTGTCCCGCATTGCCGCGCGCAAGCAGAGTATCGTGTCCACCAAAGGTTCGCTGGATGCAACTCAGGCAGGTTACGAAGTGGGCACCCGCAACGTGGTCGATGTGCTCAACGCCCAGAATCTCCTGTTCCAGGCCGAGCGGGATTACGCCAATAGCCGCTACGATTACATTCTCCATATGATGCGCCTGAAAGAACAGGCCGGATTACTCAGCCCCGGAGACGTTATCAGGCTGGACTCCTTCCTCGTGCCGCCAACGGCGCCAACAGCCACTTCGGTTACCAGTCCCAAGTAGAAAACACCCTGAAGACGGTATCGTCGCCCGCTAGAGTCGCCAGATATGATCCCCGACCTGCCCGCCGACATCGACCAGATCAAGGGTTTTCTGGCGGATGATGAAGCACAGGCGCTGTACCGGCAGGCACTGCAGGCCAGTGCGGCGGGGCCGGTGCTGGAAATCGGCAGCTACTGCGGTAAGTCCACCATCTACCTGGGACTGGCCTGCCGCGTCAACAACAGCACGGTATTTGCCCTCGATCACCACCGCGGTTCGGAAGAACACCAGCGCGGGGAATTTTTCCACGACCCCGAGTTGTACGACGCCGGCGCCGGCGTCATGGATACCTTCAGGGAGTTTCGTCGCAATATTCACCGGGCGGGTCTGGATGAGGTGGTGGTGCCGGTCGTGGCCGGCTCAGACGCCGCCGCCAGGCACTGGCGAACACCGTTGGCGATGGTCTTCATCGATGGCGGGCACAGCCTGGACGCCGCGCTCACCGACTACCGCTGCTGGATGCCGCACCTGATGCGTGCCGGTGTGCTGGCGATACACGATTTGTTCGATGATGCCCACGCCGGGGGCCAGGCGCCTTACGCGGTCTATCGCATGGCGCTGGCGTCCGGGCTGTTCGCGGACCTGGGCCAGGTCAATAGCCTGGGCTTGTTGCGGCGCCTGTAGCAGGCAGCAACGACCCTGTTAATCCACCAAAATGAGACGCTCGCGTGAATCCGCTGGCGCGTCCAACAACTGCACGCTACAGAACACCCCGGAGGCGGCGGTGTGTCGGGTGAGGGCATCGGCCGCCAGCAGAATGGCACCAGCAGTCCAGGTGGGTTTTTCGTCCGGCCACAACAGGTCTTCAACCAGCTGGTAGCCCGTCCAGTAGGAGCCATCGCTGGTGCGCCACTGCTGCAGCCAACTGTACACCTCTACCGCGCGGGCGTGATCCCCTGCGGCCAGCAATGCCATGACCAGTTCACAGGTTTCCGCAATGGTTACCCAGGGCTGCTGCTTCTCGCAGCGACAGCCCAGTTTGTCCTCCACGAATTCATCCCAGCGGGATGCCAGCCGCAGGCGGGCGCCGGCGCCGGTGTACACACCGGCCAGCACCGGATAAAACCAGTCCATGGAGTAGCGCGATTTACTTTCCCAGGTGCGATCAAAACGCTCCGGTTTCTGACGCAGGGCCTTGCCCAGGCGATTGCGCGCGGTCGACCAATGCGCGCGATCTTCGCCCAGCGTCACAGCAATATTGTGGGCACATTCCAGACTCTTGAATATGGAACTGCAGCCCGTCACCAGGGCATCGCCCAGGGGTTTGCCGGAGCCATCCACCGCCCAGTCGATTTCCCCGTGCTCGGATTGCAGGGACAACACGAAGCCGATGGCTTTGTCGACCGTGGGCCACAGCGTGTGCAGGAAGTGCCTATCAGCGCTGATCAGGTAGTGGTGCCAGACGCCGGTTGCGATGTAGGCGACAAAATTGGATTCGCGCCGATGGGCGTTATCAATTTCCTGCCCGCGATAGGAGGCCCACCAACTGCCGTCTTCCAGTTGCAGGCCAGCCAGCCACTCGTAGGCGCGACGAGCCGCATCCAGCTCGCCGCCAATCGACAGACCCATCGCGGATTCCACATGATCCCAGGGATCGGTATACCCACCCTCGAACCAGGGAATCTCGCCACTGTCGCGTTGGCAATCCAGAATAAACTGCACGGTCGGGCGCAGGAACTCCTCGGGAAATAGTCCCCGGCTCAGGTATAGGCCACTCACAATGTCGCCTCCTTGCGAAAATACATCACTACACTCTTGCCCATAATCGGGTTCATGCTCTTCTCCAGTATCCGGGTCAATGCCGGATTCTTCATCAGGTCCCAAACCAGCATGCGGTGGTACTGCCGCACCAGCCAGTTGGTGTCCTGGCTTTGCCAGAACAGGCACTTCAACCACCAGAAGGGCACATGCAAGGCATGCGCCCAATGGCGGTAGTAATGTTTAAACCCTAAAAATTCAATTTCCCTGCGCAGCTCACTGCTACGGAAGATACGCAAGTGTCCACCCGGGACCTTGTAGTAGCCTTCACTCAAGGCCCAGCAAATTTTTTCCGGCCAGCGGCGCGGCACACTGGCACAGAACAGACCTCCCGGCTTGAGTACACGTTCTATCTCGCGCAGGGCGCCGCGGTAATCCGGGATATGCTCCAGCACCTCGCTGCAAATAACCTTGTCAAACGTATTGTCAGCAAAGGGCAGGTTCAGGGCGCTGGCGGAAGACAGGCCGAACGCCTTGGCCTCATTGTCCGGCTCGGCGAAGTCGACAAATCGCTCCCGGGTTATTTTCAGATCGTCCAGCGACAGATCCACTCCCACCGAATGCACATTCGCCTCAACGTAGGCCGAGATAACGTGGCGTCCCTGGCCGCAGCCCAGATCCAGCACGATATCGCCAGTCGCCAGCGGCAGGCGGCTGAAATCAACCGTTTTCATACGCCAGCACCTGTCGGTAGTAATCGGTCATTTGCCTGGCACAGACGTGCCAGCAAAAATGCCTCTCAATACGCTGTTTACCACGCGCCCCGAGTTCGGCGCGAGCCTGCGGATTCTGCAGCAGAGCGTCAATCGCCGCCACCAGTGCATCGACATTTTTAGCCGGGACAATGACACCGGCATCGCCCACCACTTCGGGCAGCGCGCCGCCATCAGTGGACACCACCGGCACACCGCAGGCCATGGCTTCACCCGCGGGCAGGCCGAAACCTTCATACACCGAGGGCACTACCGCGATCGCCGCCTCGGCGTAATACCGCACCATCTGCTCGGTGCTGATCCCGTTGACGAACTGTACTTTGTCAGCAAGACCCAGGCTGCGCACGAGTTGTTCGGTCTTGCCGCCTGGATTGGGCTTGCTGACCAGCAGCAACTCCAGATCCGGATAACGCTCCAACAGGCGCGCATAAGCGTGCAACAGATAGCGCAGGCCCTTGAGCGGCGCATCTGCGGAACAGGTAGCCATCAACCGCAGCGGGTTGCGCGGCACCCCCGGCACAGGCTTGAACACATCGATATCGATGCCGTTGTGCGCCACGCTGATGCCCGCAGGCTGCAAGCCGAAATCCCGCGCAATGTCCTGGCGGGAGCAATCGGATACGGTGACGATATTGCGCAACTGCCTGATCACTTTTTTCTGCATGGTCAGAAAAGAGTGCCAGCGCCGGATCAATAACCGCTCCTGCCAGCTGCGTGCCGCACTGAGGGCAATACGCAAATCGCTGGTAATGGGATGATGCACGGTCGTGACCAGAGGCAGGCCCATTTTCTGGATTTGCACCATGCCATAGCTCAGGCTCTGGTTATCGTGAATCAGGTCGTAATTGTGGCCGTGGCGGCGCAAATATTTCACGGCCCGTCGCCCGAACGTGTGGGGCTCGCCGAAACCGCCGGTCAGCTGGGTCAGCCACTCAATAATATTGCTCAGCGACTTCAGGTGACGGGGGCGCAGGGACCGCAGCCCATTTTCAAACAAATCCAGGCTGGGCAACTCGATCAGGCGCACCCTGGGATCCAGGTGAGGATAGGGTGGGCCGGAAATAACATCGACGGTGTGACCGGCGTCGACCAGTGCCTTGCTCAGGTAGCGCATATAAACGCCCTGCCCGCCGCCATGGGGCTGGCTGCGATAACCGAGCAGGGCGATACGCAAGGGACGTTCCGGGGTCGCTGTGGGCACAGGGCCACTGGGCGCACCGGACATTGGCCCTGGTTTTGTCTGCACTGTACCGAGATGCCGGATAATGGCTTCCTCTGATAGGTCCGAAAAAATGGTGATACGCGGGGTTATAACGCCGGCTTTGTGGGCCATCTGCACGCCATCTCGCACGGATGATCCAAAAACCCCAAACAAAAGGGGCTAGATTTTAATCAGCTACTGGTCAAAAATCCACCCCTTAGAATTCCCGTAGTAAAGTGCGGGATCCTTACCCGGTCGCCAGTGCTGCGTTTATGCCGCTATAATCACCCGTTTTGCGGCCAGGAAATTACCCCATGACAGCCAAAGCCTACAAAGGCCTCATTCTCGCGGGCGGGTCAGGTACCCGCCTGCATCCCCTGACCAGCACCGTCAGCAAGCAGCTGATGCCGATCTACGACAAACCCATGATCTACTACCCGCTGGCCACCCTGATGCTGGCCGGCATCCGCGATATCCTGGTAATTACCACGCCGCGCGACCAGAGCGCCTTCAGCGACTTACTCGGGGACGGCTCCAGCTGGGGTATCAACATTTGTTACACCGTTCAACCGAGTCCGGACGGACTGGCGCAGGCCTTCATTCTGGGGGAGGATTTTATCGGCAACTCTCCCGCCAGCCTGGTGCTGGGTGACAATATCTTCTACGGCGGAGGCTTTTCCCAGAAACTCACGAGTGCCGCCAGCCGCGACAGCGGGGCCTCGGTCTTCGCCTACTATGTGCAGGACCCGGAGCGCTACGGCGTGGTCAGCTTCGACGAACATGGCGTGGCCCGGGACATTGAGGAGAAGCCCGCCCATCCGCGCTCACATTACGCGGTCACCGGCCTGTACTTCTACGACAACGATGTCGTCGATATCGCCAAGGCCGTGCGCCCCTCCCATCGCGGCGAACTGGAGATCACGGATATCAATAAGGTCTATCTGGAGCGCGGCGACCTGCGCGTGGAAGTGATGAGCCGCGGCACCGCCTGGCTCGATACCGGAACTCACAACTCCCTGCTGGATGCCGCCAATTTTATCCGTGTGGTCGAGGAGCGCCAGGGTCTTAAAATTGCCTGTCCCGAGGAGGTGGCCTTCCGCAAGGGGTACATCAGCGCCGAACAATTACTGGCGCTGGCCAGGCCGCTGGAAAAAAGCGGCTATGGGCTCTACCTGAGAAACCTGCTCAAAGATGACGGGGTGGTGTTCGCATGAAGTTTATAGAAACGCCGCTGCGGGATGTGTACCTGCTGGAGCCCAGGGTCTTCGGCGACCAGCGTGGTTTTTTCATGGAAACCTGGAACCGGGAGACGTTTCGCGCGGCGGGATTCGATCTCAACTTTGTGCAGGACAACCACAGCCGGTCGGCGCGCGGCATCCTGCGCGGCCTGCATTTCCAGATGGAACACACCCAGGGCAAACTGGTGCGGGTGACCGCAGGCGCCGTGTTCGATGTGGCGGTGGACCTGCGCCGCAGCTCCCCGACGCTGGGACAGTGGTATGGAGTAAGCCTCAGCGCCGAGAATCAGCGCATGTTGTGGGTACCGCCGGGATTTGCCCACGGCTTCTATGTCACTTCCGACTACGCCGACTTTCTCTACAAGTGCACGGACATTTACCATCCGGCCAGTGAACAAACCCTGGCGTGGAACGATCCTACCGTGGGCATCGAGTGGCCGGTGCCGGCGGGCGAGACGCCGCAGTTGTCTGCCAAGGATGCTGAGGGTCTAAGCTGGGATGAGATTCCGCTCTTCGACTGAACGCCTGAGGACTTGCTGGCTGTGTAACCCTGCGCTGGTATGTTCACGGCAATATCCTGTCGTGTGGATTCGAGGCGGATCGTTCGGGTGACGGGCTCGGGCGTCGGGTGTGCAAATCGCCGGCTTCCCCGATACTCGCCGACGAATTGCACACCCGACACCCGAACCCTTGATCCGTGCTTTCACTTAGACCGATGTTCCATGCGGAAAACAAGCCCAAGGCTCCGGCCGGGAAGGCCTTTTCGCATGCGAGTATCGGGTGGCCCGCACAGGGGAAGCAGGTGAAAAGGCCTTCCCGGCCGGAGCCGTTAGCACGAACGAACTGAAACGTCAGTATCCGGCGAAACCGATAGCTGAATGAACGGAGTGCATGCCCGGTTGATCCCGCAACGCGATCACGCGCTCAGCAGCGGCTTCCACCACTGCTCGTTGGCCAGATACCAGTCCAGCGTGCGCTGCAAGCCCGTTTCGAAACTCTCACGGGGTTTATAGCCCAACTCGCGGCTGATCTTGCCGGCATCGATCGCGTAGCGCCAGTCGTGCCCGGCCCGGTCCTTTACAAAGGTAATCAGATCGCGCGCGCTGCCGCCAGCGGCACCCGGCGCGCCGGGGAAGCGCCCTGCCAGCGACGGGTCGGCGGCGAAGCGCGCATCCATCTGGTCACACAGCAAGTGCACGATATCCAGGTTGTTCCACTCATTGTTGCCGCCGATGTTATAGGTCTCCCCGACCTCGCCGCGCTGCAATACCAACTCGATACCGCGACAGTGGTCCTCCACATACAGCCAGTCGCGGATGTTACTACCGTCGCCGTAAACCGGCAGGGGCCGTCCGCGCAGGATATTGGTCAGGCACAGCGGAATCAGTTTTTCCGGGAAATGAAAAGGGCCGTAGTTGTTGGAACAGTTGCTGGTGCTTACCTGCAAACCGTAGGTGTGATGGTAGGCCCGCACGAGATGATCCGACGCCGCCTTGCTGGCTGAATAGGGCGAGTTCGGCTCATATTTCTGCTGTTCGTGAAAACCGGGCGCATCCGCGCTGAGCGAGCCATACACCTCGTCCGTTGACACATGGTGAAAGCGGTGCGGCTGTGGCTGTGCCCCCTGACAACCAGACTTCGCGCGCAGCCTTTAACAGCGTGTGCGTGCCCACGACATTGGTTTCGATAAACGCATCCGGACCGGTGATCGAGCGATCCACATGGCTCTCGGCGGCAAAATGCACCACGGTAGCAACGTTATACTCGCGCAGCGTGTGCAACACCCGGTCATAGTCACAGATGTTGGCATGCACAAAACTGAAATTGCTGTTATCGCGTAGCGCGTCCAGGTTGGCTCGATTGCCCGCGTAGGTCAGGGCGTCATAGGCCACCACTTTATCTTCGGGGTGATGCGCCATCCAGTAGTGCACGAAGTTGGCACCGATAAAACCGGCCGCCCCGGTTACCAACAGGGTTTTAGCCATCCGCCAGCTCCTTGAAATCCGCGAGCATAGCACGCAATTGTTGACGCCAGTGGACGCCCTCCAGCGCAAAGTCGCGCCAGCTGCTGGTCTTATCCAACACACTATAGGCGGGACGCCGGGCCGGCGTGGGATAGTCCGCCGCAGGAATGGGCCGAATCTTCACGGGCCTGGCCAGCAGACCGAGTGCGAGCGCTTCCTCACAGATCGCGACAGCAAAGTCATACCAACTGCACACGCCGGCATCACTCCAGTGATAGATACCGCTCAGCTGTGGCCGCTCAGCTGCGGCCCAGACCGCCTCGGCCAAACCGTGCGCCCAGGTTGGCGTTCCCACCTGGTCGGTCACCACCGCCAGTTCGTCCCGCTCACCCATCAGGCGCAACATGGTCTTGACAAAATTGTTGCCAAAACTTGAATACACCCACCCGGTGCGCAGGATCAGCGCCTCCGGTTGCGCGCTCTGTACCGCCAATTCCCCGGCGCGCTTGCTGCGCCCGTACTCGCCCAGCGGAGCGGTAGCCGCCTCTGGCCGATAGGGTTGGGATGCGGCTCCATCAAACACGAAGTCGGTGGAAATATGAATCAACCTGACGCCCTGTTGCGCACAGGCCTGTGCGAGCATGCCCGGGCCCTCGGCATTGCCGCGATGGGCCGCCCCTGGCTCAGACTCCGCTTTATCCACTGCGGTATACGCGGCAGCGTTTACCACCAGTTGCGGTGCCATGGCAGCGAGACATGTGGCGACGTTCATGGCATCGGCGATATCCAATTGCGCGCGTGTCATGGGCACACACTCCATATCCGCTGGCACTGTGCGCTGCAATTCCTGCCCCAGCTGCCCGCCGGCGCCGACCACCAATACTTTTTGTTTCACGTCCCAGCCTCTGCCTGTATACCGTGAACAGCAAGCCCTATGTGATGGCCACATGAAGGAGCACTGCGCGGGCGGTAAATATTTTGGCAGCCATAATAACCCTACGTCCAGTCTGTGACCACATGGGCCCGCGCGCTGGACCGTAGAGACTGACGCCCCCGCGCGGCGTAGAATAATCCCTTCAGTAACTGCCACAGGTGCGCCGAAATTAGCACTGAATTCGACACTGAACAGTTACACCTCTGGGCGGTGCAACTGGCGGAGGACTACCTGCCGGATCGCTGGGAGCCGTTGCGCAGTTCTGCGTCCTCGCGGCTCGCCGTGCATCGGGAACTCGGGATTTATTTCCAGCAGTTCCTGCCGCGCAGTCCGGCGGAAACACTGCAGGCGCTGGCCAGGGGCAGTCGCGCCACGCGCGCCCGCCTGAATAGCGAGGCCCTGTTGCTGGCGGGTATCGATGCGCCTGAGACTATTCTTTGGGGAGAGCTTCCCGGCGGCGGCGAGTATCTGTTCACCATGGCAGTGCCCGCCAAAGGTATTGACTACTGGCTGCGTGACGCGCTTGTGGCAAGAACCGGGGAACCGCTGCGCCAGCGACGCCAACTGCTGCACGCGCTGGGAACGTTTATCGGGCGAGTGCACGCCACCGGGATTATCCACGGTGACCTGCAGCCGGGCAATGTGCTGGCAGCACTGCAGCAGGAGCAATTTCGCTTTACCCTTATCAACAATGAACGCAACGCAAGGAAAACCCCTGTGCCGGGAAGGATGCTGCTGCGCGACCTGATGCAACTGAACATGCTGGCACCCGGTGTCCTGAGTCGCACGGATCGTATGCGCTTTTTCCGTGCCTGGCGGCGGCAGATGCGCGACCTGTCCGCGATGGAAGCGAAAATACTGGCGGCGGAGGCCTATCGCCGGGCGCTGCGACGGCTGCATGACAAGGGTCAACTGTAAGCGCCGGCAGGCAGCGCGGCCAGGCTTACTGGACCAGTGCGCGCCGCATCAGGGCGTCAACCAGCGACAGTCTCACCTTTTTGGCTGAGCAGTTTCTCTATCAGGTCCGCTGCCACGCGGGGCATAGAATACAGATCGGTCAAGCGCGCATATTGCAATGCGCTAGCGCGGCACTCGGCGCGAAAAATGCCGTCGATATAGCGCAGCACCGCGCGGTCCAGTTGCTCCTGGGAAAAGGGCGAGGGAAGCAGTATGCCTGCCCGCGCGGCCTTCACGTGATGCGCGTAACCGCAGATATCGGTGCATACCACTGGCAATCCCGCTGCAAGCGCCTCGAGCAGCACTATGCCAGCGACTTCGTTCCGGGCCGGGTGCACAAGCAGGTCAGCGCCCAGCATCAGGTCGGCGACATCATCCCGACCACCCAGAAATTCAACCCCGTCGGCGACACCCAGACGCCTGGCCAGACGCTGGAAATGCCGGGGCCTGTCCTGCCCCACTACCAGCAAGCGCGACTTCACACTGGGCTGTGCCTCGCGCACATGGGCGAGGGTGGCAATCACCCGATCCAGGCCTTTGGTGATAAATCGCGATGCCATGAACAGCAGGGTCAATTCCTGTGACTGAAGACCGAAACTTGCGCGCACCGCTTTGCGACGCTCGGGCGCGTCTGCCGGCGCTCGCCTGTCGGGAGCCACACCCGGCGGCAACAGATGCAGACGTTGGGACGGCGTGTGATAGTGCTGTTGGTATACGTCCCGCTGAGCCTCGGACAACAGCAGAATCTGCGTGTCGCTGCCGGGTCCAAAAACAGCGCGCTCCCAATCGGCCGAATGGCGAAAGTGTGCGCTGCGCCGATAGCAGCGGCCGCGTTCCCGTAAAGTTGTGTCCAGGTAACAGGGGTCGGCGGCAAAATAGACATCCAGGCCCGGCATCTTGTTAAAGCCAACGACACACTCCACCGGATCCTTTTCCAGGTCGGCGCGCACCTCGTCGAGGAAACGCTGGTTACGCCGGTGACTGCGCAAAGCTGCGGCGCGCACCCGATGCACATCCACGCCTTCCGGCGCCGCGCCCTGCCAGGAGATACAGTAAACCCGACAGTGGTGGCCGCGCTGCCTGAACTCTTCCACCAGGCGCTGCAAGTCACGCTGCATCCCAGCATGGGGAAAATATCGATACAACAGGAAGGCAATGCGCATATTTACTCCAGTGCCGAGACCAGTGGCCTGTTCAGCACGCGGACACTGCGCACCCTGTCGCCACATATCGGCGACAGGTCATCCGAAATCAGGCCACGGGCTCCAGCCACTGGCTGTTCTGGCTGCGATTGCCGCGCACCGAATCAAAATACATGGACTGCAGCTTTTCCGTCAGGGGGCCGCGACGACCGCTGCCTATGGTGCGCCCATCCAGCATGCGGATGGGAACGACTTCGGCGGCAGTCCCGGTAAAAAATGCCTCATCGGCGACGTAGACTTCATCCCGGGTTATGCGCTTCTCGTGTATCTCGTAGCCCAGCTCGGCCGCCAGTACAAAGATTGCATCCCGGGTAATGCCCTCCAGACACGATGTCAGCTCCGGCGTATAGATTTTGTTGTCGCGGATCATAAAAACATTTTCCCCGCTGCCCTCTGCGACATAGCCCTCGTTATCGAGCAGCAAGGCCTCCTCCGCACCACTCTCAATGGCTTCGCGCAGGGCCAGCAGGGAATTGATGTAATTGCCGGTGGCCTTGGCCTTGCACATGGAAATGTTTACGTGATGGCGGGTGTAGGACGAAGTGCGCACCTTGATGCCGCGGTCGCGGGCTTCGGGATCCATATACGAGGGCCACTCCCAGGCGGCTACGACCACGTGCGTGCGCAGGTTATCCGCGCGCAGTCCCATGCCTTCGGAACCCAGAAAGCACAGGGGGCGCAGGTAGCCTTCCTCCAGACCGTTCAGCCGCACCACATCCTTTTGCGCCTGGTTCAGGGTCGCCTTATCGAAAGGCATGTTCATTCCCATGATATGCGCCGAGCGGAACAGGCGGTCGGTGTGGTCCTGCAGCCGGAATATGCAGGTGCCCTTATTCGGCGTCTTGTACGCCCGCACGCCTTCAAACACGCCCATGCCGTAGTGCAGGGAGTGCGTCAGCACATGCACCTTGGCGTCGCGCCAGGGCACCATCTCGCCATCCATCCAGATCAGTCCATCACGATCGGCGAAACTCATCACATCACTCCTGTTTATTCATCCGCAGTGTCATTGGTGTAAGGCGCAAATAATTGCTGCCACTTGGCGCTGACGGCAGCTCGCTCTGCCACAAAGCTGCCAGCCGGGGCAATGCCCGGTTGTTGCTGCAGGGAGAGTTGGTGGGCAGCACAGCGATAGGCCAGATAGGCTTGTGTCAGCGCTTCACACTCCTGCCGCTCGAACAAGCCTTCCCGGCCAAGAGTCTCGAGAATGCGTACATTATCGGACCAGCGCGCCAGTTCCGGCACGCGATGGGACCACGCCAAGACCGCGTATTGCACCATAAATTCTATATCGACGATACCTCCCGTACCCTGTTTTAGGTGAAATTCCCCTTCTTCAGGTCGCTCCCCTGCGAGTAAATGCTTGCGCATTTTTTCGCGCATCGCCTGCACTTCGCGCGCCAGAGCGGCCTCATCGCGGGGCTTGCGCAGAATCTCGATACGCAACTCATTCACCAGGGCTGCCACCTCTGGGTCACCTGCGACAAAGCGCGCCCGCACCAGCGCCTGGTGCTCCCAGGTCCAGGCAGAGTCCTGCTGATAACTGCGAAATCCCTGCACCGTACTGACCAGCATGCCCGATTCCCCGGAGGGTCGCAGGCGCATATCCACCTCGTACAACTGGCCCATGGCCATGCGCGCCTCCATGATGTGGATCATGCGCTGGCCAAGACGGGTGTAAAACACCGCGTTGTCTATGCTGCGCTCACCGTCGGTTGCCCCGCCTGCGGCAGCGTCATAAATAAACACCAGATCAAGGTCCGAGCCATAACCCAGTTCGAGACCGCCCAGCTTGCCATAGCCAAATACCGCAAAACCGAGGCCTCCGCCATTGCGCCGGGGCTGCCCGTATTTATTGGTCAGGTCGGCCCAGGCGACGGCCAGCACCTGTTCCAGTATCACCTCGGCGATCCAGGTCAATTTGTCGCTGACCTGCATCAGCGGCAGGCGACCGACCAACTCGCTGGCGGCGACCCGCAGCACGTGCGAGGCCTTGAAGTAGCGCAGGGCATCCATCTGGGCTTCCAGGTCATCGACCGCCAGGCGGGCCACCTGCTGGCGCAGCTCGGAGCGCAACAGCTCCTTGTCCGGCGCCACGTACAGGCTGGCCCGGTCCAGCAGTTCATCGAGCAGTACCGGGTTGTGCGCCAGTTGTTCGGAGATCCAGGGACTGGCGCCACACAGGGCTACCAGTTCAGCCAGGGCCGGGGGGTTTTCCAGCAGCAACACCAGATAGGCGCTGCGCCGCACCACCGCCGCCACCAGCGGCAGCACCCGGTGCACGGCCAGGTCCGGATCGGCACCCTCGGCACAGGCGCGCAGCAACTGCGGCATGAACTGCTGCAGGCGCTCGCGGCCCTGGGCCTGCAGTGTCATCACCCGGGGACTGTGCTGCAGCGCCTGCAGGGCCTGCAGCGTCTCCTGTGGCCGCTTATATCCGACAGCGGCGAGAGATTCCTCACAGAGAGCCTCGCCCCACAGGGTCCGGTCCTCTTCAGCGGCCGTCGGGTCGTCTTCCTCCGGAGCGGCGATCAATTCCTTGAAGTGCCTGGCAACCACCTGCCGATGCCCGTCCAGGGCAGTCACAAAGCTTTCCCAGCTGGCATAGCCCATGACCGTAGCCATAGCCGCGCGCGGCAAATCCGCCTGCGGCAGGTCCTGGCTCTGCTTGTCCTGATAGCCCTGGATCGCGTGCTCGCTGTCGCGCAAAAACAGGTAGGCGGCGCGCAGCTCGGTCGCCGCCGCTTGCGGCAGGCAACCCAGCGCAACGCATTCGGCCAGTACCGACAGCAGTTCCCGCTGCTGCAGGCCGAGATCGCGCCCGCCGCGAATCAACTGGAAGCACTGGGCGATAAACTCCACCTCCCGAATACCGCCGTGACCCAGCTTCACATTGTCCTGCAGCCCCCTGCGGCGCACCTCGGTGTTGATCATCTGCTTCATGCCGCGCAGGCTCTCTATCACCCCGAAATCCACATAGCGGCGATAGACAAAGGGGCGCAGTGCCGCCATCAACTCCTGCGCCCGTTGCGGGTCTCCCGTAACGGGCCGGGCCTTGATCAGGGCATAGCGCTCCCAGTCCCGTCCCTGCTGCTGGTAATAGTCTTCAAGCGCGGCGAAATTGTGCACCAGGGCGCCGCTTTCACCGTAGGGACGCAGGCGCATGTCCACGCGAAAGACAAACCCATCCGCCGTGACCTGTCCCAGGGCATTGATCACCGCCTGCCCCACCCTGGTAAAAAATTCCTCGTTGCTGACAGGCCGCTCTTCACTGTCGGTCTGCCCGGCTTCCGGGTAGGCAAATATCAGATCGATATCGGAGGAAACATTGAGCTCACGCGCACCCAGCTTGCCCATGGCCAGCACAATCAACTGCTGCGCTGCGCCACTGTGGCGTCCCCTCGGCACACCGAAACGTCGCTGCAGATCAGCCTGGGAAAAATCCACCGTCTCGGCGATAGCCGCTTCCGCCAGTAGTGAGGTGTCGCGCACGGTTTCCAGAGTGTCGGCCAGACGGCAGAAGTCGCGCCACACAATGCGCAGCATATGCCGCGCCCGGTAGCGCCGCAGCAACGGGGACAACTCCGCCCCGTCGCTGGACAAAAGACGGTGCAGTTCAGCGCGAAATTCGGTTTCCGGCAGGGATTGCTGCAACTGGCCAGAGGACACCAGATCCAGCAGTAGCTGCGGCTGGCGCTGCAGCAGGTCTGCGACAAACGGACTACAGGCCAGCACGCGCGGCAGTTGCGCCGCTGCGGGTCCGTCCGCGAACGCTGCGCTCAGCTCGCCCGCGAACACATCGCCGACACGCTCCAGAATATGCTGCCAAACGCGCCGGGCCTCACAGGCCAGTACTTCCGGCAGGTCTGCGGTGTGCAGGTTCACGACGACTCTCCCCCAATGATCAGGATTCAGGCATCCATCTGTGGCGCGACACGCATGACTTCCTCAATGGTCGTCTCGCCCCGCGCCACCCGGGCAGCGCCACTGAGACGCAGGGTGCGCATACCCTCGCCCATGGCAATTTCGCGAATTCTGGAGGTATTCAGTTGTGGCCTGATCTGCGCCTGCACCGCGCGGCTATTCACCAACACTTCATAAATTCCCTGGCGCCCCACGTAGCCGGTTTCGCGACATTGTGAGCAACCCACGGGGCGCGCGATCCGCTCCGGCGGTTCCAACTCCCAGGGCTGGGTCAGCTGTTGCCAGGCATCAAGATCCAGTTCTCCATAGTCCTTGCAGTGCGGGCACAAAATGCGCACCAGACGCTGGGACATGATGCCCCGCACGGTGGCCCTGATCAGGTAGGCCGGCGACACCCAACTCCAGCAGGCGGGAGACGGACGAGGGGGAATCATTCGTGTGCAGCGTGGAGAGCACCAGATGGCCGGTCAATGCTGCCTGTATAGCCATATTGGCGGTTTCCAGATCGCGAATCTCTCCCACCATGATGATGTCGGGGTCCTGCCGCATCAGGGCGCGCACCCCTGCGGAAAAATTCAGGTTTATGCCGTGGTTCACCTGCATCTGGTTAAAGGCGCCTTCCACCATCTCGATCGGATCCTCGATAGTGCAGACGTTGACCTCCGGCGTCGCCAACTGGCGCAGCGTGGAATACAGCGTCGTGGTTTTGCCCGAGCCGGTGGGTCCCGTCACCAGCACGATGCCGTGGCCACTGGAAGTCATGTCGTGCCAGTGCTGCAGGTCTGCATCCGCCAGACCCAACTGCTCGAAACTGCGCTGCAGGACATCGGGGTCGAAAATGCGCATGACCAGTTTTTCACCAAACGCCGTGGGCAGCGTGGCCAGGCGCAACTCCACCTCATTGCCGTTCGGTGTGCGGGTTTTAAGCCGACCGTCCTGGGGTCTGCGTTTTTCGGCCACATCCATGCGGCCGAGAATCTTGATGCGACTGCTGACAGCAGCGCAGACCTGCGCCGGTAACTCGTAGACGGTGTGCAGCACGCCATCGATGCGAAAGCGGACACTGCCCACCTCGCGGCGCGGCTCAATGTGAATATCACTGGCGCGCTGTTCAAAGGCGTACTGCAGCAGCCAGTCGACAATTTTTACAATATGCTGGTCGTTGGCATCGGGCTCATTCATTGAGCCCAGCTCAAGCATCTGCTCCAGATTGCCCATGCTGACGGGGCCGCCCGGTCGCTCGGTGATGCGGGCGCCACGCACCGAACCCGCCATGCTGTAGAACTCACTTGTATGCCGGGCTATCTCCCGCGGGTCCGCCAGTACGCGCCGTATGGGCTTGCGCAAGACGTGCTCCAGATTGCTTTCCCAGGAGCTAATATAGGGTTCTGCGCTGGCAATGACGACCTCTTTGTCATTTACCTCCACCGCCAGGATGCGATGCCGCTCGGCAAATGCCCGGGACATGACATCGGCCACCGCCGTGACATTAATTTTCAGCGGATCTATGCGATAAACTCCCTGGCCGACCCGGTTACCCAACCACGCCAGAAGGCGCTCCATAGTCAGGTATTTTCCGGCAGCAGCTGCATCGGGTATCTGCTGCTCCGCCAGGAATACCAGGGGATGTACTTTAATTTTGGAGGAAAGACCGATGCGGACCAGATCTGCATCCGCCAGATAACCGTCGGCATTCAGATCCTGAACCAGAGTTGAGAGGCTCAGGCGGTGCTCCATTAATTGCTCGCCAAACTTGCTTGTCATTGTCACTGCGGACCCGCTTGGGGAAAAACGATTTCAAGTCAACTCATGCTAACACAACGCCCTTCAAACTCCGTTGCACGTCCCTTGCTTCCAGCGTTGCGGATTCAGTCCTTGGCGGCGGGTACGCAGTTGTCTAGACTGGCCGCAGCACTTTGCCGCCCGCCCCTGCGGACCCGACAACCCGGAGCCCCGATGCCCCAGTCCCAGAAACGCCTCCTCGAGCAACTCCGGCAGCTGGTGGGCACATCCTCGATCAGCTCCACTGATCCCCGCTGGGACCAGGGCAACCGCGCCGTGATCGACCTGTTGGCCGGCTGGCTGGCGGACATGGGATTTCAGGTGGAGATTCAGGCGGTCACGCCGCACGGCGACAAGGCCAACCTGATCGCCACGCTGGGCAGTGGGCCAGGCGGCCTGGTGCTGGCGGGCCACACGGATACCGTGCCCTTCGACGAGGGGCGCTGGCACAGCGATCCGTTGGGACTGACCGAGCGCGACAACCGGCTGTACGGCCTGGGCAGCGCCGACATGAAGGGCTTCTTTCCACTGGCCATGGCCGCCGCCAGTGCTTTCACCGCTGCCTCACTCAAGCAACCGCTGATCCTGTTGGCCACGGCCGATGAGGAAAGCTCGATGCAGGGCGCCCGGCAGCTGGCGGCGGCCGGACGGCCCCGGGGCCGCGCGGCGATCATCGGCGAGCCCACCTCGCTGGTGCCGGTGCGCATGCACAAGGGCATGATGATGGAGGCGGTGCGGGTGACCGGGCGCGCCGGCCACTCCTCCAATCCGGAGCTGGGCAACAGTGCGCTGGAAGGCATGCATGCGGTGATCGGGGATTTGCTGGCCTACCGCAGGGAACTGGCGGCGCGCTACAGCAACGACTTTTTCAATGTCGCCTTTCCCACCCTCAACCTGGGGTGCATCCACGGCGGCGACAGCCCCAATCGCATCTGCGGCCAGGCCGAGCTGCATTTTGACCTGCGCATGACGCCCGGCGGCGACAACGCCACGCGTGCGCGCTGAAATCGAGCAGCGTATGAAAATCCTGGCCGGACAACACGACCTGGATATCGAGCTGCGCTCGCTGATGGATGATATCGGGCCGTTCGAACAAGCCGCACAGAGCGAACTCGTGCAGTTGGCTGAAACGCTGACCGGCCACAGCGCCGAGGCCGTCGCCTTCGCCACGGAAGCGCCCTTCCTGCAGCAGCTGGGCATGGAAACTATCGTGATGGGGCCGGGCTCCATCGACCGCGCCCACCAGCCCGATGAATACCTGGAACTGGACCAGATTCAGCCCTGTATCGCGCTACTGCAGCAGTGCATCCGCCACTACTGCCTGTGAACACTGTGCAATATTGCCATTAGGTAATCCGTGCGGCTTTCGGTACCCTTAATAACTTTCTATTTATCAATAGCTTGGATGAAACTTGGCGTACCGCTCGTCGTCGTGCTCATGGCCTAGTTTTCTGGCTGCTGCGCCCCGTTTGTGTTTCCTATACTTGACGCCGAACTTTCTCATATCGTTACCTTTTTGAAGAGTCACATCCGGCAGCCATTATTGACAGTACATCCTTTAATGGTGAACATCAGGAAAAACTGGTCCGGCGATTTGGCTGGCAGGCTGCCACTATGGCTTGGAGAATAAAGTTGAGTCGTACTAACCTGCTTTGCGGATTTTTGGCGGCATGTACCCTTCTGGGTGCCTGTACGAAAGAACCGCAGGTGTCTGGCGGAAGTTCTCCACCTGAAAAATCCCCCAGGAATTTGCTTGTGATATGTATGGATGCGGTTCGGGCAGATGTGTTTTTTGGCTTGGGCGAATCCAGCCCGGATGCATTTAAAGCATGGCAAGACCATGCTCTGGCGTTCACGCGGGCAACTTCTACCTCTTCGTGGACAGTGCCTGCTGTCGCATCAGTGTTTAGTGGCTTGTGGCAGTACGGGCATGGTGCCGGTCAACTGCCCAGCATGAAGGTCGAGAATAGAGTTACGGAATTGATGCCAACGCAGCTGCCCACAGCACTGTATGAAGATGTTCCTTTGCTGGTCGAGGCCGCTGTAGCAAAAGGTTTTGACACAGCGACGATCTCGGCCTCGCCATGGACTAATGGCTCGAACAATCAAGTGGGACTGATTCGGGGTTTCCAGAAGACGATAAGTCTTGGAGAGGAGGGTGCAGGGCGTGGATTTGCCAAAATGAAAGAAGCGTTCGCCGAAAAGCCGAATGATGCTCCTTTCTTTTATTACCTCCATTTTATGGAAGCACACGAATGGCATAAGGAACCGGAGGCCGAGCTGGATGCGCGCATCGCAAGGTTTTCCCCGGAGGAGCGTGCGTTGTTCCTGCGCGTTGCACCACCGCATGCCTGCGAGGATGAACGGTCACTGCTCTGCAAGAGATACCTGGTTTACGCCTCTGCCGTCAGTACCCTGCGAAATGCGATAGCCACGGGGCTGGCAGAAATGAAAGCAGACGGGTTGTTGGATGACACCGCAGTGGTTGTATTTTCTGATCACGGCGAAAGGTTTGGCGACCATGATAATGATGAGAGGATTGCAAAAGCCAATAAGGACTCGCGAACTGGATTTTTAGGTCACGGCCACAGCATGTATCAGGAACTGCTGCATGTGCCGTTAATCGCCTGGCGTCCAGGGTATGAAGGCGCGGTCATGGATGAGCTGGTCAGTTTGGTTGACATAGCGCCAACAGTAGCGCGTTGGCTCAATATCGATTTTCTACCCGCAAAGTGGCCAGGGCAATACCTGGATGATTACCTGAAGCCGTCGAAGAAGGCGCTTGATCGGGTAGTGTATGCCTCTGGCATTGTTAGGGGCGAGCAACAAATGGCTGCGCTGCAAGGTATGAACAAATCGATCTGGTATATGGTTTCGGATCAATACGATTACTACGAACTAGGCAAGGATCCCAACGAACTACGTTCTGAGCCCAATGACGGCCTGGTACTACTCTTTGATGGCTTGTTTCTGGACTATGTGCAAAGTAAAAGGGATTTACAGTTGAAGCCAGTGTCGTTCACCGCGAAACAACTCCAGCGCTTGCAAGCCATCGGATACCTGGAAGGCGCAGAAGCCGGTGACGACGGACGCAAAGACAGATTAAGTTAGTCGCCTGCCTGGCCCTACCGTAGATCTTCGCAGCGTATGGGTCCGCTGAATGCATTTAATGGATTCTGAAAAACCCTTTGATTGTTAACGCGCTGAGAGTTGCGGCTATGAAGAACAATGCCAGCCAACCCCGCAACCAGCCAGGACCTATCGGTAGATAGTGTCTTGCCGGCAAATCCAGTGCGACCGAATCCACAGGACCAGTTTGCGGCAGGTATCCGAGGGGATTGCCCAACAAGCTATTCCACCATAGCCGCTTGTGGATTTGCGGTACCGCAAACGGGGGCGGGATGCTGATCAGTTGATTACCCTCCGCGTCGCTAATCGTGAGGCTGTGGTCCTCGGCGGGCCAGACAACTGTCCACACAGAGCCAGTGTATTCCGGACTAACGTAATCGGGACCAGCCAAATCCAACAGCCAGTTCAATTTTGGCACCGCCGATGTGGGTTGCACGCTGAGGCTGATGGTTTCACCCGGCATCGGGAACTGGTAGCCAAACTGGCTGGATGCCCAGACCAGTATGCAAATGAGGGGTAGGGACGACACCAGTGCTGGGACAAATACCAGCATCAGATGCTTAAAGGCCAGTGATAATGTTCTTTGCACCAATAGCTTCAGCTCAGCGAAGGACTCATCGCTCGCGGCAAGCAACCCTTGCGCTTCACGTAATGCCACTTTCACTCCCGCAATTCTGGCTTGCGGCGAAATCAATGCATAAAGAGCCATACTGAGCGCTCCAGCCAAGACACTCCAAAATGCGAGGCGTACAAAGTCAGGCAGAAAGTCGAACGTGTTATCAAGAAAATAAAAAACCGGCGCTGGAAGATCAAGAATGCCCATAACTACCTTACTTATACTCGCCTTGCATACCCAAACCACTCCGCGACAGGTGACACAATATCCCAGATTTCTTCCAATACATCCTCGCTAATCTCGTATTGGTAATAATCCGGTGCCCTTAATTTTGACTGGTAGTGCTCGCGAGCACCGGTGAAGGACTCGCCGGGCAGATTACAATGATCAAGAATGGCATCAATTGTACTTTCGGATTGGCTGCATAAGTCCTCGTAGCGCAGCCACTTGATCTGTTCCTTCATCTGCGGATCACCAAGGTAATGCTTGACCTGAGTATAAACCTGCCGCCAGAGCAGCGCCCAGCCCTGTAGTTCTGCCCCTTGTGACCAATATGACGCGATTTTGTCACTTGCAGTAGAATCCCCAAAATTTGGGCAACGTCGCTGGGGCCCGAACTCGAAATGACCGCTCATCGCAAGCTGCCGTGCAGTGCGCTTTTCCTGCTGTTGTAACTGTAGAAACAAATTGTGTTGTTTGTAGAGTGACACGATATGCCCTATTGGGTGGCGTATTGGGACAATGAAACGCGCATCCGGAAATAACTTATTGATGTAACCAATACGGCCAATATTATAGTTTCCTTTGGCCAGGTAACGTCGCTTTTCGCGAACAAGTAATAATTTTGCGATATGTTGGCGGTAAAATCGCTCGAAAGCTTGGTTCTCGGTCTTTGAGTCCAGTCGCTGGTCCAACTCGGGATCGTGTATGTTGGGGAAAAAATACATCCATAACAGTTCTTCTACCGCTTCCGCGCTATCCCGGGTCACCAGAATACGGTCCTGGTGGGCCCTGGTCACGGCGGTTGCACTGGCAAAACGGCTGCGCTGCAGAAGCCAGTTTCGCCAATAGGGGGTATAAATATTCGGGAAATCGCTATAGCGATGGCTAGTCAACTGCGCATGTTCATTGAGCATCTCAGTAATGATTGTCGTTCCTGACCGGGCCAGGCCGCAGACATAAATCGGAGCCTTGATTGACTGCTGTTTAATTTCGTCTGCCAGTACCGCAGATTCAACATCAGCCAACCACTTCCAGACCGCTTTTGTCCGTGAAAAAAACAGGCTTTGCCAATAAAGGCCTTTTGGAACACGCTGGTCCGCGCCCGAGTCATGAGCCTGCAATGTCAGCTTCACTGCGGAGTTTCGACGCCTCGCCTGTCATTCAATATGAATTCAGCAACTTGTTGTATCGATGTAATCGGGTGCTCCAGTTTAAATGACGTGAATAGCACCCCCGGCACTTCATCAGAAGCGATGCAATGATCACCACTCCACTTGCTATAATTCGCCTCAATCAAAACGGACGGAACAGCACCCAGCGTGGTTTGCCACGACGCACGATATCCGGGCTGGTAACCCACGATCAGATCAGGCGCATCCTGATTGGCGTTGCCCGCGTAGATTTTTTCACTGTCATAGACAACTTTCACTACTGACTGTTGTTGCTCATCAAGGAATATAAGTAGCTTTTGCGAAATTTCCCGTTTCAGGTCGGCGACCGCATTACCCTCTACAATGCCTTCTGCTTCCCGGCCTTTTATATTTAGATAAAGACTGTTTAAGCCCACGGCATAGGCACGGGTTTTTGACCAATCAACATCAGCAAACCCGATATCGGACTCTGAACTCCCCTCCCTTAATGTCAAATACCCGTTATCCAGCAACCACCGATTTAAATGAACAGACCAACGATAGGGCGCGAATCCATGATCACTGAGCACGATCAGTCGATCCTCAGTTCCCATTTTTTCCATAACTTTACCCAAAATACGATCAGCCTCTCGATAACTCCAGGCTATGGCATCGCGCCCAGTGGCATCTGTTTCCTCATACAATGGATGCTTGGAATCAATGCCCCGATAAAACATGTGACTGACGCGATCTGTCTGAACAAAAACACTGACAATAAGATCGCTGTCATTATTTTGCATCGCGTCAAACAACATGGCCTCACTCTCAGCAAACGTTGTTTTGACCATTTCAAGAAACGCCTCATCCGGCAAATCTCCGTTATTTAATGACCAGGTCTCCTCAGGCATGCCAATGGTATGAAACATTCCTATGCGATCCGCCAGCTCGCCGGCATAACTGGCAGGCGAAGAAAGTGGTACAACTGGATTGTGTGGATCAATCTGAATTGGCGATACATAAACTTTAGGGCGCGGGTAGCCCTGTATTAGATATAACCTGACCAGCCCCTTTACTTTGATCACCCCGAACAGATCAAACGATACATTGACCCAGTCCGACCAATCTCCAACTTTGAGGTTAACCTCAGTGCCATTTATGCTAGCCCGAATCCCGAGATCAGTTGGATCAAAGTGGATTGGAATCTCAAGCGGCTCGGCTGCCGCAGTTAAGGGGTGCGGAGGGCCGGACAAAGTGGTTTCTATATGTCCATCGGCCTGAGCTTTCATTAACACAACCCGGGCGCTATTGCCGCCGGCTATCGGGCGTGTGCTGTACAGCGTATAGGTACCCTGACTACCCAACAGATCCGGCACCCCCATGCCCGCAATCATGTGGTCAACGTCATCCGGCGGAAACGTAACCGGAACTCGAAGCACCGTGGAAGAATCGCCTTGCTCTTCTAACTGCATCCAGAAAGGCTTACCCACACGGCGGTTGCGTATTGTTGCGTCCTCCAGGGGGATTCGCCATCCAAACACATCCAGAGTCGAATTTGAAAAAATTGTTTCAGATACCGAGAAATTTGGAACATAATTTTGTGGGTCCCGGCGCAGAAAATCGTAAATTCCATGCCCTCCGGGATTGAGTCCAGTGGCAAAACTCGACCATGCTACAGGTGATTGCGCGGGAATCGTGGTTGCTAAAGGCGCGAACTGACCGCGCTTGGCCAGTCGAGAGAAATTTGGCATCTTCCCGGCAGCCATCCATTGGGCAGCCAACTGCGGGTCCATGCCATCGAATCCTAATAAAATAGTACGACCGCGCGACGTCGGACTAACATTTTCGTCATGACTACAACCGTATAACGCTACAAGCAGAATCAGGCAGTAACAGCAACGTATCAAGTTGCATTGCCCTTATCGACCACCGTTGTTTCAAGAGGCTTTTGCTCCAGCTCGGCTTCAAGATCACCGTCCTCGCCGCCTACCAATTCCTTGCGCGCACGCATTTTTTTCCACGCACGTCGGAATGGCCACAATAAAATCGCAGCGACTGCTAATAATATTGTCGCCAAAAGACCGGCCAGCGAACTGATGACGCTGATTCCGGCCCCGGGCCCAATATAAGCGAACGCAGTGGGCGCCAGCGCCATCAGGATCAGAAACGAGGTCGGCAGAAAAAGCGTGCGCAAGAGAATCGATCTCCAAATCGAAGTGAAAGACCAGTGAGCTACAACACCGGGGCCAATCGGGTCAAAAAACTGTTCTATCGTACCCTTTGAATTCTCGATTGCAAGACCCTGATTTTCTCAGCAGATAAGGAACTCACTTCGGCTGCAATTTTTGACTTGGACTCTATCTAGTCAAATAGAAGGGCATCAAATAAACATGTCAGCTGTGCAATCCTGGCGCCTTCATAGTGCGGGCGCCAGATCATTGATGGTACATGTACTAGCTCCTGATACAAGCTGTGCCCAGCCTCCATCGACCGCGCCCACCAACCTGATGAGTACCTGGAACTGGACCAGATTCAGCCCTGTATCGGGCTACTGCAGCAGTGCATCCGCCACTACTGCCTGTAAACACTGTGCAATATTGCCATTAGGTAATCCGTGCGGCTTTCGGTACCCTTAATAACTTTCTATTTATCAATAGCTTGGATGATAACGTGACAACGTCGGCGCGGGCCCACATACGCTGGTTGAGAAACACCGCACCCTACATCAACGCACACCGGGGCAAGACCTTTGTGCTGATGCTGGGGGATGCCGTGGCGCAACACGAAACGTTTCCCCACATCATCCACGATATCGCCCTGCTGAACAGTCTCGGCGTACGCCTGGTGCTGATTCACGGCTCGCGCAGCCAGATCGACCAGCGCCTGGCGCGGGCGGGACTGGACAGCGTGTTCCACGACGGCATGCGCGTTACGGACAACGCCGCCCTGGAACACGTCAAGGACGCCGCCGGCTCGCTGCGCGCGCAGATCGAGGCACTGCTGTCCATGGGTTTGCCCAACTCACCCATGCAGGGCTCGCGGATGCGCGTGTGCTCGGGTAATTTCATTACCGCCCGGCCCATCGGGGTGGTCGATGGCGTGGACTTCCACCACACCGGCATGGTGCGGCGCATCGACACCACCGGCATACACCAGCAACTGGCGGATGGCTCCATCGTGTTGCTGTCACCACTGGGGTATTCGCCCACCGGCGAGATTTTCAACCTGGCGCTGGAGGACATCGCGGTACACTGCGCCGCTGCCATTGGCGCTGACAAGCTGGTGTTGTTTGGCAGCTCCGAAGGCGTCTTCAACGGGAACGGCGAATTGATCCGGCAGTGCGCGGTGGGCGAAATCAGCGGACTGACTACCACGGATGCGGAACAGGCCTCGCTGCTGCAAACCGCCAGACGCGCCTGTCTGGCCGGGGTGTCGCGCTGCCATATTATCAGCTACGAAGACGACTGCGCCCTGTTGCAGGAACTGTTCACCCACGACGGCTGCGGCACGCTGGTGGCCAATGACGAGTACGAGCTGCTGCGGGAAGCGAACATCGACGATGTGGGCGGGATCCTCGAGCTGATCGAACCACTGGAACAGCAGGGTGTGCTGCTGAAGCGCTCCCGTGAATTGCTGGAGACGGAAATCAGCCAGTTTCGTCTGCTGGTGCGCGATGGCCGGATCATCGCCTGTGCGGCGCTGTACCCTTTTCCCGACGACGGCTGTGGCGAGGTGGCCTGCATTGTCTCGCACCCGGACTACCGGGGCGGCAAGCGCGGGCAGCGTTTGCTGCAAACCATGGAGCAGGAGGCCCGCCGCCAGGGCCTGGACCGGGTGTTCGTCCTCACCACCCAGACGGCGCACTGGTTTATCGAGCAGGGCTTTGTCGAGGCCTCGCGGGATGCGCTGCCGGGCAAGAAAAAGTCGCTCTACAATTTGCAGCGCAACTCCAAGGTGTTCTTTAAGGCGCTGTAGGGTTTTGCAGTCTGCGCGCGCCAGCAACGAGAGCACGAAGCCGATAGCGTCGGGCAGTGGTCGGTTCAGTCATGCAGCTGGCCCTGCTGCAGTCACGCATGCGGTGAGAAGCCCGTGGCGCTGGCGCAGCTCGTGGAGGGGCTCGGCCCAGTGGTCCTCCCAGCGGATGCCGACGAGCTTGTCAGCCTTGCGACCGCGGGTCCTCCCCTCCACCACGGTGTCCATGACGAAGGGCAGCAGCTCGGGCTCGTAGAGGGCCATCTGCAGCGGTCGCGTGGTCATGATGAACGTGGGGTAGGGCGACAGCGTCTGCGCGGCGGTGAAGCTGACGACCCCAACCTCGCCCAGCGGGCTGGTGTCGTAGCCGGTCAGCACGTGGAACAGGTCGTGCAGCTCGGGGGAGTCGGGTCGCTGTTATGGTAAAGGGTTATATGGGAGGAAAGGAAAAGTGGAGAAAAGAAAAGAAAAAAGGGAGAGAAAAAGAGAAGAAAAAAAGAGAGAGAATAGAAAAGAAAAAAGAAAATAGGTGTAAAAAAAAAGAAGGAGATAAAGAGAGAAAAATAAGAGGAAAGAGTTGATGAAGTATTTGGAAAAGAGGAGGAATATGAGAAGGAATTAATAGAAGAATTAAAAGAAGGAGGGTGTAAATACAGAGGATGACTGGGTGCAGTCTTTCAACAAGGAAGATGTGATGTACTGGATTGAGAAAGAGGAGGACTTAGGGAAGCAGGAAGTTTATCTGGATGACATTGACTAGACTGTGAATAAGACAATACGGCGACTCTCGCTAGCGGAGTTGCAGGCGCTAAAGGAGCAGGGCGTGAGTATCTTCGCCCCTCCCATATGGGCGTTGCTGGCGGTGAACAACGCCGGAGAGGTGCTTCCCTCGCAGTACGCTCTGGACATCAAAGCGGCCGGCCTGGACATCATCACCTGGACCTTCGAACGCGCCGACCTGCGCCAGGGCGCCGCCAAGGGGGGGTGGTATTACCAGTTCGACCCGCAGGGCAAGGCAATCAGCAAGGACAGCGACATGTATAAGGCGCTGGACGTGCTGGCCAGGCAGGTGAAAGTCCTCGGTGTCTTCTCCGACTGGCCCGCTACGGTGACCTACTACGCCAACTGCATGGGCCTGAAATAACGCACTCGCTCGCAGTGTGATTACGGGACAGCCTCCACCGGGGTCTGTTCCGTCCTTTCCACGCTGTCCAGCTGACGAGTAACCCGTTGACGAGGCTGCGGGTGACACCGTTCAGGCGGCGAGGAGCCCGTGGCGCTGGCGCAGCTCGTGGAGGGACTCGGCCCAGTGGTCCTCCCAGCGGATGCCGACGAGCTTGTCGGCCTTGCGACCGCGGGTCCACCCCTCGACCACGGTGTCCATGACGAAGGGCAGCAGCTCGGGCTCGTAGAGAGCCATCTGCAGCGGTCGCGTGGTCATGATGAACGTGGGGTAGGGCGACAGCGTCTGCGCGGCGGTGAAGCTGACGACCCCCACCTCGCCCAGCGGGCTGGTGTCGTAGCCGGTCAGCACGTGGAACAGGTCGTGCAGCTGGAAGCCGCGCTCGGCCAGGTAACCCTGTGCCTCACCGTCGCGGGCGTGGCGGTCCCGCTGCGCAGGAACTCGTGGCTCAGCGGCACGGATCCGTCGACGGTCCAGCGCCGCAGCGACAGCAGCAGTTCGTCGCGCAGCGCGGCGGAGAGCTCGGGTCGGGGCGGCGGCCAAACGCTACGCTCGCCTTGTTGCCGGCATGGTCCTTGCACTTCCCGAACGGATTCTCCTCAGGCTCATACGTTCGTTGGTGGTGGCTCTTGGGTAGAAGTGCATGCAGATCAGCGCACTCGCCATTATAGTATTGGGCGTATAACGACAGGGGGTCGGTCATTGCAGGTAGCAGACACCACGCAAGCTCCAGGGAGAAGACACACATGCCGATGAGCCCACAGGAGATCGCAACCCTGCGCGAACTCATGGAATACGAGGCCAACCGTACCGCGCCACCGGCAGGATTTCCTGCGTTGCCGGATATCCCGGCGGGACGCTATACCGATCCACGCTTTTTTGCGCTGGAACGCCAGCACCTGTGGCGCAGGAGCTGGCTGCTGGCCGCCCATATCGACGAGCTTCCCGCGCAGGGCGATTTCCTGTTGTGGGATCACGCCGGTCAGCCGGTCGTTCTGGTCCACGGCGATCACGATGAGATTGCCGCGTTTTACAACACCTGCAGTCATCGCGGTGCGCCCGTCGTGACTGAAGCTCGTGGCAACCGAAGGCGTTTTACCTGTCCGTACCATGGCTGGAGCTACAACCGCGACGGCGAACTCGTGGCCATCCGGGATGCCGAGGATTTTCACAGCCTGGACCTGTCGCAAAGAGGACTGAAATCCATCCGCTGCGAACGGTTCGGCAACCTCATCTTCGTCAACTTCGATACGGACGCGCCTACGCTGACGGACTGGCTGGGCCCGATTGCTGCCGAGTGGGAGGAGTTTCAGTTCGACAATTGCCGGTTGGCTGCGCGCCATGTGTTTGACCTAAAATGTAACTGGAAGATCGCGATGGAGGCCAACACCGAGGTCTACCATGTGCGCAGCATTCACGCGACAACGGTCGCGCCGGTGCTGGATGACCGGCGCAATGTGAACACGCTCTATCCCAACGGCCACGGCAGGATGGTGGCGCCCATGCCAACGGGAAAGCAGACGATAGAGATCATGCCGGTGTCGCCGGATATCGCGCAAATCGATACTGTCGGCGAGATAGGCCGCACCTGCACGCAGTCGTACGGGGTCTTCCCCAACTGGGTGGTTCCGCTCAGCCAGTACGTTATACCGCCGCTGCTGTTCTGGCCCAACGGCATCGACAAGTGCCGCATGGAGACGTGGACCCTGGCTCCCGCCTGGAAGGAGGGGCTGCGCCCCGACCTGTGGACAGAAGACAACGGCGCCGAACTCTGCGCCGTGCTCAAGGAGGACACACAGTTCGGCGAAAAAATACAATTGTCGATGCAGTCATACGGCTTCCAGGGCGTGCCGCTGAGCTACCAGGAGGCGCGCATCTACCACTGGAACCAGGCAGCCGACCGCTTGATTGGCATCGAGAACATTCCGCCGGAACTGCGAGTGGCACAGGTCATCGGCGACGAATGGATTCATCCCAACGACCCGCGCAGGCGCCTGCTGAAGCCATGAGACATCATCGCAAGCACCGGGCTGCGGCGCACTGACCCGCCAGACCAACAGGAAGACAGCCATGCTGGAAACGAAAAAGACATTCTGCCGATTCTGCCATGTGTTCTGCGGACTGGAAGTGGATGTGCAGGACAATCGCGTGGTTGCCGTGCGTGGCGACCACGATAACCCGGTGTCCGAGGGCTACACTTGTCCCAAGGGCCGCGCCGAAGCGGAGCGTATCAACCACCCGGACCGGCTGCGCCGCTCACTCAAACGCGTGGATGGGCGCTTTGCAGACATCGACACCCTGCAAGCGACGGCGGAAATTGGCGCGAAGCTCAAGCGCATCGTGGCGGAACACGGCCCGGAAGCGGTGGCGGTCTACGTGGGCTGCGGTGGCCACCGCACCGCCGCCGGCGGGCCCTGGTATGTGGCAAAGTGGCTGCAGGCCTTTGGCTCGCCGCGACTGTACACTTCTCTTACGATCGACTCGCCCTCGCTCATCATTGCGTTCGACCGCCTGTTTGGCGGGCCGTTGCCGCTGAGCGTCTTCGACATCGACCGCGCCGACAGCGCGATGTTCGTGGCGACCAACCCGGTGGTGTCGCATCTCTGGTCCATGCCGCAGTCAAACCCCTCCACCCGCCTGAAGAAAGCGCTCAATCGCGGCCTCAAGCTGGTGGTCATCGACCCGCGCCGTTGCGACGTGGCGGAGAAGGCGCACGTACACCTGCAAGTGAAGCCGGGCGAGGACGCCAGCCTGCTGGCCTGCATCATCCGCGAAATCATTGAGAACAAGTGGTACAACGCGCAGTACGTCGCCGACTATGTCAGCGGCTTCGATGCGCTACACGCGGCGGTGCAGCCCTTCACCCTCGACTACACTCAGCGGCGCACCACGTGCCCGGCCGCCGATATCGTCGAGGCCGCGCGCACTTTTGCCACTGCCGCCAGTGGCGCGGCGTTATCCGGCACCGGCTTGCACATGGCGCGTCACCAGAACCTGACCACTCAGTTGGTACAGACGCTCAACGCGATTTGCGGCCGGTTCGACCGGGCTGGCGGAATGACGCGTATCGCGGGCACGCTGGGTCCTGAGCTTCCCACTTCCGGCAACCAGCCGCTGCCGGTTGCGCTGCGCACGGAACAGCGCGCCAGGGTGCGCGACATCCAGGGCATTACAGGGCTCTTTGGCTATCAGGAAATGGCGACCAACACATTGGCAGACGAGATCCTCACGCCCGGCAAGGGGCAGATCAAGGCGCTGATCGTCAATGGCGGGAATCCCGCGCTGGTGTTCAGCGACACCAACAATACGCTAAAGGCGCTAGGTGCACTCGAACTGCTGGTGGTCAACGACCTGTTCCTGTCGGCGACGGCGAAGCATGCGCATTATGTGATCGCGGCCAAGCATCCCTTCGAGCGCGTCGACACCCCGATGCTGTCGGATGCCTACTTCCCCTTTTCCTTCAGCCAGTACACGCAGGCGATGGTCGAGGCGCAGGACGATGTGATCGAGGAGTGGGAGTTCTTCTGGCGCCTCGGCCAAGTCATGGGCACGGGCTTTACATTGCCGGGAATCGAAGCAGACGCAATGCCGACCGCCGACCAGGTGATTGCCGGCCTCAGTCCCGCCGCGCGCATTCCCCTGCAGCAGGTGAAAGCCGCCTCGCCCAGCGGTGCCGTGTTCGACTGTGGCGTGCCGCAGGTGGGCGGCGTGATCCCCGACATGCTTGGTCATGCGGATCGACGGCTGGCCGCGGGCCATCCCGAGGTCATCGCGGAACTGGCGGAGGTGCTGGCCGAGCCGGTACTTGCCAATGGCGCCTACCGCGAGGGCGAGCAATTTGGTTTTCGGCTGATTACCTACCGCATGCCAGAGGTGTATTGCACCACCGGAAACAACCTTCCCAGTCTGCGGCGGAGGCGCAGCTATAACCCGGCGCTGATGAACCCCCGCGACATGGAGCAACTAAACCTGCGGGACACCGATCTGGTCACGATTGACAGCGGGCACGGCCGGATAGAGGCCGTGGTGGAGGCTTCGGAGAAGTTGGCCCCCGGTACGGTTGCCCTCGCCCACGGCTGGGGCGATCCGGCCGACCCGAGGCCGACGCGGGAGAAGGGCAGCAACGTGCAGGCCCTGATTCCCCGCGACGTGAACTTCGACAAGCTCACCGGGCTAGCGCAGCAAAGTGCCTTTCCCATCAACGTTTACCCTGCAGCCACTGCCGCATGCGCAATAGAGAGGTCTTGATAACTATACGGAGTATTATTGGGGCGTCGAGGGTGGGCGGTCATCCAGAAGCCGTTTGCGGCGTCTGATCCTCATCGAAAACAGCTCGCGCCAGCGATAGTTGCCAAACCCTGCCGCTCATCAGCGCGCCGCGATCCGCACTCCCTGCGCTACGCGGTCGCTCGGGTGCAGGACGACCCGCTCACCGGCCACCAGGCCCGCCCGGATCTCGGCGCGGATCCCGTTGCGATGGCCCACCTCGACGTGGCGCAAGGCCGTGGTGGAGGCTTCGGAGAAGTTGGCCCACGGTACGGTTGCCCTCGCCTACGGCTGGGGCGATCCGGCCGACCCGAGGCCGACGCGGGAATAAGGCAGCAACGTGCAGGCCCTGATTCCCCGCGACGTGAACTGCGACAAGCTCACCGGGCTAGCGCAGCAAAGTGCCTTTCCCATCAACGTTTACCCTGCAGCCGCTGCCGCATGCGCAACAGAGAGGTCTTGATAACTATACGGAGTATTATGGGGCGTCGAGGGTGGGCGGTCATCCAGAAGCCGTTTGCGGCGTCTGATCCTCATCGAAAACAGCTCGCGCCAGCGATAGTTGCCAGACCCTGCCGCTATCAGCGCGCGGCGATCCGCACTCCCTGCGCGACCCGGTCGCTCGGGTGCAGGACGACCCTCTCACCGGCCACCAGGCCGCCCGGATCTCGGCGTCGGATCCCGTTGCGGTGGCCCACCTCGACGTGGCGCACGGCGGCGCGGCCGCCCTCCTCCACGAATACCGACCAGGCATCGCCATCACGGAACAGCGCCGTCAGCGGCACCGAGAGCACGCCGTCCGCCTCCCACAGCACCACCCGGGCCTCGACCTGGTAGCCGTGCCCCAGCCGCTGCCATTGTTCGAAGGGACTGGTGAAATCGATGATCACGTTGACGCGCTGCTCCTCGACACCGAGCGCAGACACCTTCGTGAAGCCGTAGGGCTCGACGCGCCGCACCCGGCCCTCGAGCGGGGTGCCGCGGCCCCAGCGCTCGATAATGACGCGCTGGCCCGGCTCTATCTGTACCGCGTCGGTGGACAGGAAGTCGACGACGATCTCGAGGTCCGCGGGATTGCCGATCTCGAGCAGCAGCTCGCCGGCGTTAACCACCCGCTCGCTGGCGTCCACGATGCGCAGCACCTGTCCACTGACCGGCGCCACGAGGCGCAGGCAATCGCATTCGCCGGCGCGCGCCTGCCGTTGCGAGGGCGATAGCAGCTGGGCTCGCGCACGTTCCAGCTCGAATTTGCGCACCTGCTGGCCTGCCTGCGCCGTCGCGAGCGCAGCGGCGCTGCTGCGGTAGGCGCGCTCGGCAGAGTCGGAATCTCGCACCGATATCGTGCCGTGCGTCACCAGCTCCCGCGCGCGGCGGCGCTCGGCTACCGCGAACTCGTACTCCGCGCGTGCCTGCTCCACCTCCGCATCGGCCAGCTGCAGCGCGGATTCCGCCGCGCGGATGGCTGCCTGCGCCTGCGCCTCGCTGCGCAGGTCGAGGAAGGCCGGGTCGATAGGCTCGATCTGCGCCAGCACCGTCTGGTTGGCCTCCACCGCATCGCCCACGTGCACCTCGACCCGCCGCAGCTGCCCCGTGACGGGTGCCGACAGGCCGAAGACGTCATGCAGCCGCGCCTCACCCTCCTCGTCCAGCGTTTCCGCCATGGACCCCGGCGCGAGCGAGAGCAGGTCCACCGCGACTGGCCGCGGTGCCAGCGCGAACACGAGACCGATCGCCAGCGCCGCGGTGACTGGCGTCCATAACAACAAGCGCTTCTGCCAGGCCTGCATAACTACTCCCTTGTCTTGAGCACTTCGATGAGATCGAGGTGACGGACCCGAGCTCCGACCAGCGCCACCGAACAGGCGGCCGCTGCGACGGCGATCAGGACAGCGTAACCGTAAGTGGACGGCTCGATGATCAGTGGCACGCGGAACAATTCGGTGTCGAACATTGACGCCATCAGCACTGTCAGCCAGCGGCCCAGCAGGCACCCGAGCGGCAGCGCGACCGCGATCAGCAGCGCAACCTCGCCGAGCAGGATATACGAGGTTTCCCCAACGGTGAATCCGAGCACGCGCAGCGTCGCCAGTTCGCGCCCGCGCTCCGACAGCGCGACGCGCGTGCTGTTGTACGCCACCCCGAAGCCGAGCGCACAGGCGAGCATGGCGAACATCGAGATGAACACCATAAGGTGCTCGGCGATCGTGGCGTAGAACGAATCGATCGCCGCCTGGCGCAGCATGACCGCCGATACCATGGGCAAATCCTTGAGTTCGCGGTAGAGCTCGCTCCTCGTGCTTGCGGTCGACGAGGACGTTGAGGTACTCCGCGCGCGGGCGATCCTTGAGCAGCGCATTGAGCGTATCGAGGTGGATGTAGGCCGGCATGGCGATGTACGTCTCTACCAGGTCCGCGACCGGCAGCCGCACTTCGGGACGCCGCCCCTCGAGCACCTTTACCCAGACGGAGTCGCCCACTGCCACCCCAAGCTTGTCGGCGAGCGCCGTGCTCAGCACGAGGCCCTCCCGCACTGGCTCGACGACGCGCCCGCGTACGTCGTCGAAGATCGGCTGCAGGTTCGCCTGCCCGGCGATGCCGCTCAGGCTGCCGCGGTGCCGGCGCGTCCCGTTGGTGAAATCGGCGCGCACGATGCGCATCGGTTCCGCCGCCAGCACGCCGCGCATGTGCTCGACGTCGCGCACGACCGTGCTCGACTGCGGTTGCGCAAGGCCGATCATCAGGTGTTGCCGCTGGGCGTCGAAGAAATAGCTCTGCGCCAGGTAATCGATGCAGTCGCGCCACTGCAGCGACATCACCAGCAGTCCCACTGACGCGGCTACGCCCAGAACCGTCAGCGCGGAACGGTGCGGCCAGCGGACGATGTTGCGCAGGATGATGCGTGTCGGCTGGTCCAGCCACAGGACGACGCGCGACGACGCGAGTCGGCCACGGCGAAACACGCGGCGGCGCGGGCGGCTGCATCGCCTGCGCCGGGGGCAGGGCCGCAGCGCGGCGCACCACGGCGGCGGCGCCGGCGAGCGCCGCCACCGCGCTCAGGCCCGCCGCGATCGCGAAGGCGCTCGCACTCGGGCGGTATACGAGCAGCGGAAAGCGGAATACCTCGGCGTATTGCACGGTATTGATGCGGCCGAACCAGCTGCCGAGCGCGAATCCGAGCGCCGCTCCCACGGCAGCGATGCAGAGCACCAGCTTCGCGTAGTGCAGAGCGACCTCCCCATCGCTGTAGCCGAAGGCCTTGAGCAAGCCGATGTGCGGGCGCTCGGTCGCGATCAGGCGCCCCAGGACCATGTTGGTCAGGAAGGCCGAGACCAGCAGGAAGATCGTCGGCAGCACCCGCGCAATGGTCGCCAGCTGCTCGATCTCGTTCATCACAAACCAGTTCGAGAGCTGGTCGGCGCGGGCGATAGCACCGACGCCGCCGTAGCGCTCGAGGACCCGGTCGAGCTGCTGGATCACCGGATCGGGATCGACGCCGCGCGCGAGCTCCAGCGTCACGTTATTGAAGGATTCCTTGAGATCGAAGGCCGCCGCCAGCGTGTCGCGGTTCATCCACAGCACACCGAAGCGCCGGTCGTCGGGCATCAGCGCTCCCGGCCCGAGGCTGTAGATGAACTCCGGCGATAGCGCGATGCCGACGATACGCAGGACGCGGCGATTGCCGTTCAGGATGGCTGCCAGCTCGTCGCCCGGCCGCAGGCCGTGGGCCTGCGCGAAGGGTTCGTTCAGCACGACCTCGTCGGAAACGCCCGGCGCGACACCGCGTCCCTCGCGCAGCGCAAGCCGGTTGAGCAGCGGCTCGCCGCGTGCGGGCAGCGACACGAACTGGCCCATCACCGGTTCGGCAAAACCCGCGATGTCGAGCGTCGCGTAGCGCACGATACGGGTTTCGACCGTGCTGACGCCGCTCGATGGCCGCGATGCGGTCCGCGACCGTGCTCGGGCGCGCGCTCGAGCGCGGCGAACACCTGTGCGAAGCGGTAGCGTTCGTAATAGGCTCGGGTCGTCTCGCGCAGCGCGTCCAGCGTGGACAACGACATGACCAGCACTGCCACGCCGGAGGCGATCACCAGCGCGACCGCCAGGACTTGCCCGCGCATGCGTGCGAGATCGCGCAGCACCTTGCGATCGAGCGCACGCATGACTACCACGCGAGTTCCCGCGGGGAACGCCGCACGGCGACCGATTTGCTTGAAACGATGCGGCCGTCGGCGATTCGCAGCACGCGGTCGGCGATGTCCGCGACCACAGTGTTGTGCGTGATAACGGCAGTGGTGGTCCCAAGTTCGCGATTGACCTGGTCGATGGCCTCCAGCACGAGGATCCCGGTGTCGCTGTCGAGTGCGCCCGTGGGCTCGTCGCAGAGCAGGATCTCCGGGCGCTTGGCGATCGCGCGCGCGATCGCCACGCGCTGCTGTTCGCCGCCGGAGAGCTGCGCCGGGAAGTGGTCCATGCGGTCCTCGAGCCCCACCAGCGCCAGTGCTTCGGCGGGCGTCATCGGGTCCGCGGCGATCTCGGTTACCAGCGCGACGTTCTCGCGCGCCGTGAGGCTGGGAACCAGGTTGTAGAACTGGAACACGAAGCCGACATGCTCGCGCCGGTAGCGCGTGCGCGAGCGCTCGTCCGCGGTCGTCAGATCGTGATCGCGGAAGGGACGCTACCGGCGGTCGGCACGTCGAGCCCGCCCAGGATGTTCAGCAGCGTGGACTTCCCCGAGCCCGAGGGTCCGAGCAGCACGACCAGTTCGCCCCGGAAGAGCTCCATGTCTACGCCGCGCAGCGCCTCCACCACGACGTCGCCGGTCTGGTAGCGCTTGGTGAGCCCGAGGGCTTTAAGGGTTATTTCCATCACGCAGACTCTACCAGATTTACGCTCCACCGCACGACGCTTCCCGAAACCCCGGTCGCCGCGGACATCCCGGTTGACGTCGCGCAGTTGTGGATCACCGATACGTCGCCAGGCAGGTCATCAATTTCATTGCCAGCAGGCAATCGCAACAGCGATCAGGGCGAGCCGGCAGCTCGTGGGCGTGGTGACAGTCAATGCTCCGTCGGAGGTCTGACATGATGGGAAGGACTCCGGGCAAGCGAGACAGGGCAGTGTACCTCAGTAAATTGTGACGGACCAACCGCGCTCGTCCGTGGAGCAGTTTTTCGGGCCTCGATGTCTTTTCCGAGGATAATGTCACACATAGCCCAACTCCCAAATGCCTCACACATTAAGCATCGAAATCACCGGGAGCCGTAAACCGGTCCTGCGGATCGATTTATCGCTCTTGTAATTCACTCCATACTCTTCTGATCGTTCATCCGGTCACGAAGAGTGCGTAACACATCCCAAACTGGCAAAGGCAACTTTTGCCGGCTGCAGAGACCAACAGCATCAGCACGGTGATTAATACAGCCGACGTCAGGCACCAGGCACAGGTGGCGCCAATGACAAAGGGTTCAAGGAAGGTGAGGTAGATGGAAAACAACGTGCCACTGACGGCCATGGCAAATAAGGACAATGCAGCGAAGTCCGCAATTTTGTCTTTAGCAAAACGTGCAACCAGCCATGCGAGAAAAATCGCCACATAGCCAGCCAGTCCCATCACGCCGGCGGGAAGGATTCCAAACAGGCGGGCATACTCGCTCTGCTGGACTGTATTGCAGTCACCCACAGGACCGCAAACCGCCGCAACCTGTACCACTTCAACATAAGCCAGGTAGCCCGCCACGCCAGAACCAACCACGCAGAGTACGGGAATCAGCGATGGCCATTTGCCTTTATCTTTACCTGCTTTTTGTTGTTCAAACCGAAACAGGGTAAAGAGCACAGCGCCAATCATTCCGATCAGCACAATGACAGACAGCACATTGCCTGCCGGGTCCTGCGCAAATTTCTGTTGCCAGGTCAATTCCACCGGGGTTTCGGGAAACGCAAACACTGACGGCGCCGTTCCTTGTGCGGCAGTTTCTGCCGCCGCCATCGCCTCCCTCAGTCCGGGAATGTCGGGCAAATCCACCCGCCCTGCGCCAGGTAGGTTTCGACCAAGCCGGGCAACTTTCTGGGGATATCACCGGAACCTGTCAGGTATTGCTCCCCAACCACCAGAAACGGAACGCCGCTTTCCTGCGGCTCTGAATTTGGCCAGGGCGGCAAGGAAAAGCATTGAACCTTGTTGTCCGGAGACATTTATGCCAATGATCTGCAATTGATCCCCATATTGTTGTATCAGCGGTGGCATGGTTTGGCTGATGACATATTCACAATGAGGGCAGGTGGGTGAGTAGAACAGGACGGCGCGCACCGCTGGTTCGGTACTGCGCATCCGCGCCAATGGTGGGCGCAAACAGCAAACTCAGCAGAAGAATGACATTCAGGAAAACGTGTCTTGTCATTACGGAAGAGCCAATCAGCTTGGGACGGCACGGGTAGCCGGTGGCAAAGACCACCTGCGAGGGCGCTGCCGGCATGGGTGCTTTGTCCTTTTCTGTGTAAGGCGAGCGGGGCATGTCGATAGGTTTGAAGTTGCATCCCCTGATATCACCGGTAAATACATTATAGGCCGAATAAATGCGTTGAAGGGGAAAGTGGCTTGCCGCAATACCAATGCTGTAGATGAATTGGTCGAGCAACCGCCATCGGGGTTGCTGGAATCACGGTAGATCCTTTCATTTGCGGTTCATTTTCGTTCGCTTCGCCATGGGCACTGGTTAAACTTTCTCGGATATTTGCTATCCTGCCTGCCCGAATATTGACTCAGGGCTAAGCGCCAGCCGGCCCCGCAAAGGGTACACAACATGCCTGACTATCGCTCCAAAACCTCCACCGCCGGCCGCAACATGGCCGGCGCCCGCGCCCTGTGGCGCGCCACCGGCATGAAGGACGGCGACTTCGGCAAGCCCATCATCGCCGTGGCCAACTCCTTCACCCAGTTCGTGCCCGGCCACGTGCACCTGAAGGACCTGGGCCAGCTGGTGGCGCGCGAGATCGAGGCGGCCGGCGGCGTGGCCAAGGAGTTCAACACCATCGCGGTGGACGACGGCATCGCCATGGGCCACGACGGCATGCTGTATTCGCTGCCCTCGCGCGACATCATCGCCGACTCGGTGGAGTACATGGTCAACGCGCACTGCGCCGACGCGCATGGTGTGCATCTCCAACTGCGACAAGATCACGCCCGGCATGCTGATGGCCGCGCATGCGCCTGAACATCCCGGTGGTGTTCGTCTCCGGCGGGCCGATGGAGGCGGGCAAGACCAAGCTGTGCCGAGCAACAAGCTGGACCTGGTCGACGCCATGGTGATCGCGGCCGACGACAGCGCGTCAGCGACGAGAAGGTCGCGGAATACGAGCGCTCCGCCTGCCCGACCTGCGGCTCCTGCTCCGGCATGTTCACCGCCAACTCGATGAACTGCCTGACCGAGGCGCTGGGCCTGTCGCTGCCCGGCAACGGCTCCGTGCTGGCCACCCACGCCGACCGCGAGCAGCTGTTCCTGCGCGCCGGCCGCCTGATCGTGGAACTGTGCAAGCGCTATTACGAGCAGGACGACGCGTCCGTGCTGCCGCGCAGCATCGCCAGCTTCAAGGCGTTCGAGAACGCGATGACGCTGGACATCGCCATGGGCGGCTCGACCAACACCATCCTGCACCTGCTGGCCGCCGCGCAGGAGGCGGAGCTGGATTTCACCATGACCGACATCGACCGCCTGTCGCGCAAGGTGCCGCAGCTGTGCAAGGTGGCGCCCAGCACGCCCAAGTACCACATGGAGGACGTGCACCGCGCCGGCGGCATCATGGCCATCCTGGGCGAACTGGATCGCGCCGGCCTGCTGCACACCGACGTGCCCACCGTGCACAGCACGACCCTGAGCGACGCGCTGGAGCAGTGGGACATCACGCGCACCCACGACGACGCGGTGAAGAGTTCTTCCGCGCCGGCCCCGCGCGGCATCCCCACGCAGATCGCCTTCAGCCAGGCCACGCGCTGGCCCAGCCTGGACGCCGACCGCGCGAACGGCTGCATCCGCGCGCTGGCGACACGCCTACTCGCAAGGACGGCGGCCTGGCGGTGCTGTACGGCAACATCGCGCTGGACGGCTGCGTGGTGAAGACCGCCGGCGTGGACGACAGCATCTGGTATTCGAGGGCCCCGCGCACGTGTGCGAAAGCCAGGACGAGGCGGTGGACGACATCCTCGCCGACCAGGTCGTGGCCGGCGACGTGGTGGTCGTCCGCTACGAAGGGCCCGAGCGGCGGCCCCGGCATGCAGGAGATGCTGTACCCGACCAGCTACATGAAGTCCAAGGGCCTGGGCAAGGCCTGCGCGCTGCTCACCGACGGCCGCTTCTCCGGCGGCACCTCGGGCCTGTCCATCGGCCACGTCTCGCCGGAAGCGGCCGCGGGCGGCGCCATCGGCCTGGTGGAGAACGGCGACCTCATCGAGATCGACATCCCGAACCGCAGCATCAACGTCGCGCTGTCGCGACGCGGAGCTGGCGCGACGCCGCGCGGCGATGGAAGCGCAGCGGCGACACAGGCCTGGAAGCCCGCGGAGGTGCGCCCGCGCAAGGTCTCGCGCGGCGCTGAGGGCCTACGCGAGATGGTGACCAGCGCCGACAAGGGCGCGGTGCGGGATTTGTCCATGCTGGACTAGGCTGACGGCGCTGCGGCAATGGAGAAATACACCCTTCCCCGGAGGCTAGAGCCCTTTCAACCGGCTCCCGATGACTTCGTGTTGTTCGAGAGTGGCAATGGCGGCTTCATCCAGTCCGAGCCGTTCGGCGAGGATCGCGCGGTTGTGCTGGCCCATGGTGGGTGCCGGGGTTCTCAGCCAGGGCAAACCAACACGTGCGCGTGTCGCAAAGGTAAAGGGGACGCCGACGTGCAGGTGTGTGCCGACCACGGGATGTGTGAGCGGCTGGTAAAACCGCCGCGCCACGAACTGCGGATGGTTCGACGTTTTTACGCTCGGGATCACTGGCGCCACCGGAATGCCGACCTGCGGCCAGGTGGCAAGAATGCGATCGAGCGCTTTGTTCGCCAGAAAGCGTTGCAGTTCCCGGTCGAGGCGATCGTGTTCGCGCTGGCGTCCGGCCAGCGAATCGAATTCCGGTGTCTGCGCCCACCCCGGGTTGCCGAGCTGCTGTTTCAGCGCGTGCCATTGCGCGTCGGTTTCGATGGAGAGCGCGAGCCATTGCTCGTTTTTTTTGTCATGGCCCGCGCAGGCATACAGCCCTTGTGGCGCGGCATCGGGTGAGCGATTGCCCTGCGTTCCATGATATTGCCATAGGCGCTGTACTCGACGATCTGTTCGGCGGCGGCGTTCAGTGCGCCTTCCACCATCGGGCATTCAATCAGGCAGCCCGTGTTCGTTGGTTTCGTTCATTCAGGCGACGAGCGTCGGCAAAGCCGAGTTCATACCCGCCATCGGATCGCAAGGCCGCGCTGTATGCGCGGCTGGTCGTCGACATGACCGGTAAGCCAGGCCATGCCGGAAATCTGCTCCATGGTTTGTGCGAAGCCGACATGGTTTTTCCACGGGCCATCCAGGCCAAAAGCCGGCATGCGCACCATGATGCATCGCGGGTTGATGGCGTGAACCGTTTGCCAATCGAGGCCAAATTTTTCGATGACGCGCGGCGAATAATTTTCGACAAACACATCGCAGTGTCCGATGAATTCTTTGGCGATCGCGACACCTTTCGGGTCGTCGAGATTGAGTGTCATTCCGAGCTTGTTGGTATTCGCCGATAAAAACATCGCGCTGTATTCGTACCAGGCTGTTCTGGTGTGCATGCATGCCGCCCATCATGCGCGAGCCGTCGGGGCGTTGTATCGCTTCAAGGTGTATCACTTCCGCGCCGAGGTGCGCGAGCATTTGTGTCGCCGAGGGGCCGGCCCACCAGGCGGTGGCGTCGAGCACACGAATCCCTGCAGTGGTAATTCGGGATTTCACTGCGGACAACGGCGTATGTCTGTCGTTGCGCTGGCGCCTGTTCGTGCGATATGCCGTGTTGATGCTCGCCGAGTCGCGGTGCAGGCCGCAACGCAAACGGTGTTTGCCATCGATCAATAGGGCGGCCGCGGTTGTAAAAAAGTATTTTGTGCCGGCGTGAGCTTTCGGGTTTTCCACAAATACGTTTCGTGCAATCAACTGCTCATGCTCGAGAACCGTTTTGCCGTTATTGACCGGCGCGACCGGAATACGCAATAACGCAGCGACATCAATAACTTCCGCCGTGGTTTTCGCGCGTCCAGGCATGGACAATGGCATTCCACTCCTGCATGCGTTTGGATCGGCCCGGCGCGTTGGCGAGATCTTTTTGCTCCAGCAGGTCCGGTCGACCTATCATGACCAGGAAGTCGCTGTACTGCTGGTAGAGTTGGTCGCGAAACCTACCCAACCATCTTTCGTCGGTTCTATCGAAGGGACTTCGACGTTGCGCAACATGCCCGGGAACCTCCGGTCTGTCCCCACAGACTCGACATCATGTCGGCATAGGAGGTGCCGGCGATGTTGAATACTTCCAGCAATGAAAAATCGATGTGTTCGCCAGCGGCATTTCCCGAGCCCGACTGCTGTGCGCGCATCACCGCAGCGAGCGCGGCAACCGCCGCAAAGGTGCCGCCGACATAGTCGACGATCCTCCCACCGGCCATCACGGGTGGCTGGTCGCGACGTCCGCGGGTTGACAGTGACCGCAGTCGGCCTGTAGCGTAAATTCAGTGGCGGCTTTGCTGGCGCAGGGTCCCTGAACGGCCATACGGTGAAATAGAAAGCACGACGAGGTGCGGCCAGCGCGCGCACAGATCCAGTCCGTCAAACTGCGCCAGTTCCGGTGAATTGGGCGACAGGGTTTCGATCACCAGATCTGCAGTTTCAATCAGTGCCAGCACGTGCGCGTCGGTGATGTTGCCAACAACGGATTTCTTGCCTGCGTTCAAATAGCGAAAGAATGCGCTGTCTTGCTGGCTCACGTCCGCGCCGCTCGATGACCAGTGCCGGAAGGGATCACCTGCCGGCGGTTCAATCTTGATCACTTCCGCGCCCGCATCGACCAGCATCTTGCTGGCGTAGTGGCCGGCGATGCATCTGCTGCCATCCAGTCCGCTGAAATCGATAACGCGTAAGCGTGCTAATCCTTCTACCTGCATGAGTGTTACCTAATCTTTCGGCAGACCCAGTATCCGCTCAGCGATAATGTTGCGCTGGATGTTCGGCGTACCGCCACCGATGACTGTGGTCGGCCAACCGAGCGAACCGATCTGCCATTTTCCGCCGTCCACGGATGCGTCGCTCTCACCCACGTAGGGACTGGCGCCGCCGAGCAACTCCATCGCCGTGTCCGCCATGTTGACCAGCAGGTGGCAGTTGTGCAGTTTATTGAGCGAGGCTTCGCTGTCGCCGGCTTCGCCTTTTACCTGCCTGGTCAGTGCGCGCAACCCGTTGAGCCGTGACGCTTCAATGCGCGTATCGAACGCTGACAGGCGCCTGCGCATTTCGTCATTCTCCGCGCCGGTTTGCCATTGATGGTGGATTTACGCGCGAGCTTTACAAGCCTGTCCATCGCCTTATGATGGCGATTGACCTCGGCGATGCCAGAGCGCTCATTCTGGAGCGCACTACAAATAATCTGCCAGCCGTCGCCTTCCTGCCCTATGCGATTGGCTACCGGCACCTTCACATCCGTGAAAAACACTTCGTTGTACAAATGCGCAAAGTCATCGCCGGCAAAGCTCTTCGAGCGGCCTTACTGGGATACGCGGCGTAAAAGCGGTATCAATAGGCAGGTTATGCCCTCATGCTTATCCCGGAGAAGTCGGTGCGCACCCGGCAGTAAACATCCGTACCCATATGCGCCAGTGAGGTCCAGATTTTCTGTCCGTTGACCAGGTAGTACTCATCCACAGGGTCATCCGCAGGGTCAGCTGCGGGGTCGCTCACCCAGCACCGCCTTGCATTGCAAGGATGCGAGGTCACTGCCCACGCCGGGTTCGGAGTAACCGGTACACCACGCGGTCTTGCTGTCCAGGATCGGAGGCAAAAAGCGCTGCTTCTGTTCCTCGGTGCCGAACTGGATCACCGCAGGGCCGACCCAGCCGAGCCCGGTATAATCGGTGCCCGGCATCTGCGCGTTGGCGTTCAACATTTCCTCTTTCAGGATAAACTGTTGCATCATGGTGCCGCCGTAACCGCCATATTCCTATGGCCATGAAAAGCCGACATAACGATTTTCGCGCACCGCCTTCAACCAATGCCTGAATATCCTGCCGTCACGCTCCTCTACCGGCGTATTGTGTTCCGTCAGGAATGCGCGGACTTCGTCGCGGAACTGGTTTTCTTCTTCCGTCAAATCGAGCTCGATCCTGAACGAGCCTCCCCGTCATCAAGGTTTTCGCTGCTTGTGCCGAAGGCGCGCTCATAATGCGCTGAAGCGTCGCCATAGATCGGACGAGCCCATTTTGAGCGCAGGTAATACAGATGGATATCGACTTCCGTCATGTAGCCGGTCGCGCCGTGGATCTGGATAGCATCGGTGCCGACACGGATCAACGCTTCCGTCGCGTAGGCTTTCGCGAGGAGGCAACGCGCGAGCATTCCGGCCTGCCCTGGTCATGGGCATAGGCGCCGTAGTAGAGAACGAGTGAAAGGACTCCAGGTCCACCTGGATTGCAGCGAACGGATGCTTAACCGCCTGGAAATGCCCGATCGGATGTCCGAACTGCATGCGGTCCTTCGCGTACTTCACGGTGATCTGCAGTGCGGCATCCATAGCGCCGGAGATCTCGGCAGTCAGTGCCAGCGCGCCCTGGTCGATCAAACGTTGATGCGCTTCGAGGGCACGTGGCCCCGCACACAGGACATCGGCGGCCGCCAGGCTGACATTGGCGAACGTGGCCGTGCCCATGCGTTTGGTTTCATCGATGAGCGGATAGGCCCTGGTGGTTACGCCCGCAGCCCGCGCATCGACGATGGCCAGGACCAGCTCTCCGTCCGGTGTGCGGAACGCAACGACAAGGTGATCAGCACTTTCTGGATCGAGTACAGCGCTCTGTTTGGCCATTCAGCACGATGCCGGTGGCGGTCTCTTCACCGCGCAGCTGCAGGCTATCGCTGTAAAGTGACGACGCTTCTTCGAACAGGGCCAGTGTCGCCTTCTGCCTGCCGGATATCAGGGACGGCAACAGGCGCTGCTTCTGGCTATCGTTGGCGAGTTCGAGAATAGCGATGGTGGCGAGCGTATTGCTGAGGAAGGGGGAAGGAAACAAGCCGCGTCCGGTTTCCTCAAGAAGTACCGTGAGGTCGAGCCACGACAGGCCGAGCCCGCCGTCCGCTTCGGGCACGGTCAGTCCGAGCCAGCCTGCGCGAGCCATTTCCTGCCAGAGTTCCTCGCTGTATCCCGTCGCGCTGGCTTTCAGTTTCCGCACTTCCCCGTCGGGCAGCGTTGGTCCATGAAGCGGCGCACCGATTGGCGCAACATCTCCTGCTCCTCAGTAAAACCAAAAAACATACGGCCTCCGGCACGAGTGACTGTGGAGATAGTAAACTCCGTTACTAAATTAGTCAATGCGGTTTACTATCGGCCACATGACTGCCAGCGCCAGAACGCCAAAAGGCGACATACGCCATCACACCCGCCGCAAAAGCCTCGTGCACCCGCTCGCTTTTTTAGCAGAGGATTTCCGCGAGCGCATTCGCGCCGGGCTCAGGCGGCGCAATCATCACTTGCAAAGCGCGCATGCCAAGGTGCTGGTGCACATGGATATTCACGGCTCACGTCTCACGGATCTTGCCGCCCGTGCCGGGATCAGCAAACAGGCCATGGGGAAGATCATTGACGAGTTGGAAAAGCTGGGTTACGTCAGCCGCGACAGCCACACCGATGGTCGCGCCAAGGTGATACAGTTTACGCGCAAGGGTTTGACCTTGCTGAAAGACTCCGGCGAGATTGTTGATGAAGTCTGGCATGACTATGCCGGGCAGTTTGGTGCAAGGCGTCTGGAAGCTTTTCGTGATGAGTTGCAGGCATTGTACAGTGTGATACGAGGGGAGGACTCATGAGAGCGATTTCTGCCGATTCCCACATTTCCGAAATCGAGCTGTTTCGCCAGATTGACGCAAAGTATAAAGACAAGCGGCCGCGGCAGTCTTACGACGACAAGCGCGGTGCGGTCTTGCAGATTGCCGATCTTGGCATCAAGGTACCCATGGGCCTTATCTGCACGGCAGGGCCCGAACCGAAGGATTTTGGCAAGCCGGTGACGTGGGAGCAGCTGCACCCTGCAGGTCACGATCCGAAAGCCCGCCTGGAAATACAGGACGAGGAAAGCATTGTCGCTGAAGTGCTGTATCCCAGCCTCGGCATGGTGCTGTGCAATCATCCGGACTGGGATTACAAGGCCGCCTGCTTTGCGGCGTACAACCGCTGGCTGGCTGAGTTTTGCGCCACCAACCCGCAGCGGCTGGTCGGCATGCCGATGATTTCCATGCGTTCACCCTCAGAAGCCTTGCAGGAATTGCTGCAGGCGAAGGCGCAGGGTTTTCGGGGCGTGATGTTGCCGGGCGACCCGCAGGAAAACGACTACGATCATGCCTGTTATGATGAATTCTGGCGCGCATGTGTTGATCTTCGCATGCCCGTGAGTTTCCATATCCTGACGACGAAGGACGGCATTCTCGAACGTGTGCGCGGTTCAAAACTGGTACACCAGATTGTGACGGTGCGCGGCGTGCAGAACATCATTTTGATGCTGATTCTCGGCGGCGTATTTGATCGCCACCCGGCACTTCGCGTGGTGTGCGTGGAATCCGATGGCGGCTGGGTACCACATTTCAAGTTCCGCATGGATCACGCCTACGAGCGCCATCGCTTTCACCTGCCGACCGAAAAATTACAGAAGACCCCGAGCACGTATTTTGATGACAATATTTATGTCACCTTTCAGGATGACTACAGCGTGAAGCAGGTGAAAGATGGGCTGAACCTTCGGCGCGTGATGTGGGCCAGTGATTTCCCGCACAGCGACGGCACTTATCCGCGTTCACGCGAGGTGATGGCTGTTGTCACCGAGGGCATGAGTGAGGGCGATAAAGCGAATCTGTTGTACCACAATGCATCCGAGTTATATGGGATCTGATTATGGTTGACGAACCCTTGCTCGATTAACCAGAAGACGCCTGAGCGGGCGCCTTGCCCTGCGCAATCAGGGTTACAATGTCTTTTTGCAGGTCGGACAGCTTATCGCGCAGGTGGCGGTCCTGTCGGTCGCTGCGGCCATTCAGCACTTGCGCGAGAGTCTCGTAAATAACCCCCATGTTGTGCTCGTAAACATGCCGGTGTGCGGGCGGGGTATTGTCATTGCGCGCCGCCACCTGCGCCCTGATCTTCTCCTGCCAGCCCGGTTGGCGTTGCAACAGCACAGCGAGTTGTTGCAACCAGTCTGCACGTCCCTGTAACCAGGCGTGGTCGGAGCGGAGCAGGCGGCGACTGCCGTTGCGCAGCATTTCACGCTGTTGTTCAGATAGGTTGCCCAGGTAATCCTGAACACTGTCCAGCAGGTTGTCGTAGCTTTCCTGATAAAACTCCTCGTCGCTGCGCGCAAGATATTCTTCTTCATATTCCTGCTGGCGCTGCTTCAACACATCGAGGAAACCCGCGATCTGTTCGTCGGAGAGGCGGGCGCCGAGGTCCAGCAGCCAGTCCAGTGCTGCGCCCTCCAGGCGGATCCAGGCCGTTTCGAACTCGTCAAAAATGGCGGCGACAGCCGTTGGCGTTAGCGGCTGGTTCAGGCTGCTTTCAATAGTCCCCAGAATCTTTACATAATTGGGCAGCTCCTGGGTGCGATGCCAGGCCAGGAAGGGCGCAAGCCGCTCATCCAGGTACGTTTTCTGTGTCTGGTTCAGTTCTGCGTAATCGCCCACATACCACGGCAGAAGAAAGTCCAGCCGGTTGTAAACGAGGGATGTACCGCTACAGGCGCTTATCGATAACAGCGCGGCGACCATCCACACCTTGCACCATCGCAACATTACTAGTACCTGAAGATAAGCATTACGCTAGCGCTTGTGGCACCCTCAATACGCACAAAATGCCGCTGGAGCAGTAGATCAGGCTGCAGCGTGATGCTCACGCGCTGCAGCCTTGTTGATCGCACCCAGGATGCCATCCAGGGAAGCCTGGATAATATCGGGGCTGCGACCGACCCCACAGTAGCGCTCGCCGTCAATATTGAGCTGTATGTAGCAAATCGCCTCGGCATCCGCGCTGTGGCTCAGCGCGTGTTCGTTGTACTCCACCAGAACAATCTGCTTTCCGGTAAATCCTTGCATGGCATCGACAAAGGAGGCCACAACACCGTTTCCTGTACCGGACAGGGTGTGTACGCTCGGACCGTCCCGCAATTGCGCCTGCAGCCTGTCCACACCGTTCTCACGGCTCACCTGATAGTCACCGAGCTGCCAGCGACCGCTGGCCGCAAGGTAGGTATCGTGAAATAGCTGGTAGACCTCGTCAGAGCCTACCTCCGTCTCACGTTGCTCGGCGTAGGCCTGCACCGGGGCGCTGAAATCAATCTGCAGCCAGCGCGGTAATTCCAGGCCGTAATCGCGCTGCAGCACAAAGGCGATGCCGCCCTTGCCCGACTGGCTGTTGATGCGGATCACCTCTTGATAAGAGCGACCGATATCCTGCGGGTCAATGGGCAGGTAGGCCACCTCCCAGGGCGCGCTGGCATCCCGCTTGGCGAGGCATTTTTTTATAGCGTCCTGGTGACTACCGGAGAACGCGGTAAACACCAACTCGCCGGCGTAGGGATGGCGCGGGTGCACCGGCAGTTGCGTGCACTCCCTGGTGGTCTGGAGAATTTCGTCCATGTGGCCCAGCTGCAGTTGCGGATTGACGCCCTGACTGTAGAGATTCATCGCCATGGTAATGATGTCCATGTTGCCGGTGCGTTCGCCGTTACCCATCAGGGTGCCCTCTACCCGGTCGGCCCCGGCCAGCACGCCCAACTCACCGGCGGCCACGGCACAGCCGCGGTCGTTATGCGTGTGCAGGGAGATCAACAGGCTGTCGCGATTGGCCACATGATCGCAGAACCACTCGATCTGGTCCGCGTAGACGTTGGGCGTACTCATCTCTACGGTCGCGGGCAGGTTGATGATGACCGGATGCGTAGGTGTCGGCTGCCACACCGCCGTCACCGCATCGCAAATCTCTACGGCAAAATCCAGCTCGGTGCCGGTAAAACTCTCCGGTGAATACTCAAAAATCCACTCCGTCTGCGGGTATCTGGCGGCGCAATCCCTGACCAGTTCCGCACCTTTCACCGCGATATCAACGATGCCCTTGCGATCCAGGCCAAACACCTGTTCGCGCTGCACCGTGGACGTCGAGTTGTACACGTGCACTATTGCGCGACGGGCGCCCTTGAGGGCCTTGAAGGTCTTTTCGATCAGGTCCGGCCGCGCCTGCGTGAGTACCTGGATAGTTACATCGGCGGGAATCCTGTCATGTTCAATCAGCTGCCGCACGAACTCATAGTCGTGGCTGGAGGCGGAGGGAAAACCCACCTCGATCTCCTTGAAGCCGATCTTGACCAACTGGTCCCACAGCAGCGATTTCTGGCGCGCCGTCATCGGTTCAATCAGGGCCTGGTTGCCATCGCGCAGGTCGACACTGCACCAGCGAGGTGCCTTTTCGATCACCCGGTCGGGCCAGCGCCGATGCGGCATGGCAATGGGCTGGAAGGGTTTGTACTTGCGATGGTCAAAGCTGCTCATGGGGTTTTACCTGTGGTCCTTGTAGGGATGGCCGGATGCACAGTATAGGACGCTTGCAGGAGAGAGAGATTGCAAATATGGCGGTCTTTTTCCTGATATGCGCGATACTTATCTACAAAAAGCCATTTTATTGGTGATATAGTTGCGGCATCAATAAAAGCTGAATTGTCGCTTTTGGGGAGAACACGCTGTGAAACTCGATCGCACCGACCGCAGGATTCTGCAAGCCATGCAGGCGAATGCCCGCATCAGCAACCTGGAGCTGGCGGAAGCTGTAGGCCTGTCGCCCACACCCTGTTCCCGCCGGGTCAAGCGGCTGGAAGAGTCTGGCATTATCCGCGCCCATGTCACGCTGCTGAACCAGGCCATGCTGGGACTCAAACTTACCGCCTATATCGGTATCAGCATGGACCGCCATACTCCGGACCGCTTCGAGGCTTTTGAGGCAGAAGTTGCCCGCTACCCCGAGGTGATGGAGTGCTCGGTAGTAACGGGCCAGCCCTCGGATTACCTGCTAAAAGTCGTCGTACCGGACATGGAATACTATGAGCGCTTCCTGCTCGGCAAGTTGACCCGAATCGAGGGGGTCACCGGCGTACATTCGAGCTTCGAGTTACGACGCGTGGTGCACCGAACCATGCTGCCCCTGGACCATATCTCGGACGCGACCGTACTGTGAAAAAACTGTCACTTTTCTTGGCCAGTCAGAGACTTGCCCAAAGCGCCGGGTAATCGCAGACTGTGCACCCCTGTATCATCAGATAAAAATGTGGAGTGGCTATGATAGACATGTCGGGCAAGGTTGCCATTGTAACCGGCGGTGCCAGCGGTATGGGTCAGATAACAGCGCGGCGACTGGCCAAACAGGGCGCCAGGGTGGCAATCTTTGACGTCAATGAAAAAGGGCTGCATGACACCGCGGCCGAGTCGGACAACATCACCGCCTTTCGCTGCGACATTTCCAGCCTGCAGGACGTGGAGAGCAAAGTCGCACAGGTGGCGGCCGAGCTGGGGCCCATCGAGTTGCTGGTGCATGCCGCCGCCCTGATGCCCAGCCACAAGCTCGTAGACCACACCCATGAAGGCATGGAGAAATTGTTTCGCATCAACTACTTCGGCACCACCTATATGGTCCGGGCTGTGCTGCCTGCCATGATGGAGCGGCACCGGGGTCGAATTATCGCCTTCGGTTCTATCGCGGGCATCGCACTGGTGCCGAAGATGGGCGCCTACTGCGCCACCAAAGCCGCCGTCAATGCCTACATTGAGGTGCTACAGAATGAGATTCGCGCTTCCGGTGTGCGCGTCCACCTCGTCTGTCCCCCGGCGGTGAACACACCGCTGGTCGACCAGACCATCGCCACCGACACCCCCGGCAGTATCATCGAAGCCAAGAAAAGTGGTCGCCTGGCTGATCCGGAGAAAATGATCGACGCCATCGAGAAGGGCGTCAGGAAGGACCAGGACATCATCTATCCCAAGGAAGCCAAACTACTCTATCTGTGGCGCGCCCTGTTGCCAAAGCTGTGGTGGAAGGTCGTGATGAATTTTGAAAAGTAATCCAGGCCCCGGCTATCAGGTAATTTTTAAAAACCGGGGCTGCGCTTTTCAGGCTGTCGCTATCAGGAACAGTCCGGTCATAAAAAAGGCCAACCCGGAAAAATAGCGGGTGGTAAGCGGGTCGCCAAAGAGAAAATAGGAAGCAATGGGCAGCAGAACAAATGAGAGTGCAACAAAAGGATAGGCGCGACTGATAGGTACATATTTTAATAAAATCACCCACAGGAAAGTCGCTGTGGAATAAAACACCATGGCCAAAATGAACTGCCACGTTAAAAGCGACAAAAGAAGATTAACAGGCCCCTTCTCGACTACCAAATACTGCGCCGACATTTTAAATAGAATCTGTCCCACCACCATTGCACTTACTACAAAAACAATGGATCCAATCTGTCCATTTGTCATCGTCATATCGGAAGTCATTTTTTTGGTTCCTGTGTGAGGTTAGCTTCTGCGGCATGCAGCGCAAGGGCTCGGGCCAACTCAGTAATCTGCTTATTTTGTCGACTGAAGCTGAAGTAAAGTGCCACCAGTGCCAGCATGGAAATCAGAATCCAGATATAAAAAATCAAATCCGCGCCACGACCAACTCCCAGGTAATGCGCTATTTCGTTCGACAGTACCGGCATCCAGGTAAAGACTATGCCCAGTAACACGGAAAGAGTCATCGAGGTGCGCAATATACGGCCACTGCGAGATTGAATCAGCGTAAAGAACAGTATCGCTAGCAATACCAAGCTTATTATAGGCTGAATCATCATTTGGTAAACCTTTCAACAAACAAATCCATGAGTATGTTCAGAGAGTTTGAAAGTCTTTGTCCCTTTCTTAATGAATACTCCGTATAGCGAATAGTAACAGGGACTTCGATATAGCTCATGTGAAGCCTGGCGATTTGTTCCAGAAACTCTGAAGCATGGGCCATGCCATTTTGATGCAGATTTATGCGCCTTGCCGCCTCCGCCTTTATTACCCTGAGGCCATTGTGCGTATCTGTCAGCTTTAAACCTGTAGATAACCGCGTAAAAAGAATTGCCGCCTTGAGAATGAACAACCGCATGCGCGGCAAATTTTCTGTAGTGCCGCAAAACCTGCTGCCGAGAACAACATCGCAGTTTTGGACCGCCATGGCATCAAGCATTGAATCTACATCGTCGACACTGTGTTGCCCGTCTGCATCAAACGTTACGATATATTGTGCTTGTTGCTGTAACGCAAAAGTAATGCCCGTCTGCAACGCCGCTCCCTGGCCAAGATTGATCGGGTGAGTGACCAGTATTGCGCCAGCGGCTATCGCTTCGATACCAGTCCTGTCAGTAGAGCCATCATCAACTACGATAACATTGGGGTATTTTGAACGTACCCCCATAACAACTGAACGAATTACTGATTCTTCGTTATATGCTGCGATGACAAACCATGTTCGCTGTCGAAATTCGCCACCGGGTGACATACGCTACTCCGTAGATTGAACGTGCCGTATCGTGCGGCCTTTGCCAGTATAGAGATTAACACTATCCCGGCAAAGCCTAAGTGCACACACATGGCAAGCGATACTGGCGCAACATGTGTTGTGTCATATATCAACTGCGCAAACTGCGCACCAGTGCCACACACTCCTCCCGCTCGATAAAGCGCGGCACCGGATAGCCGCAGCCCTCCTTGAGCGCGCCGTCCACGATGCTGCCAATATCTTTTTCCAGGATCACGTCGGTGGTTCTGGGAATGCCAATCTCGGCGTTGAGCGCCCAGATGCGATCGATCAGTTTTTGCGCCAGCGCCGCTTCCCCTTCGGCCGCAACGCCCAGCGCGTTGTCGATGGCCAGCTCCGCCAGCCGTGTTTTGGCGTCATCCTTTAATAGTTCCAGCACATGCGGCAGGACCATGGCGTTGCCCAGCCCGTGGGGCACGCCATAGAGGCGCCCCAACTGATGCGACACCGCATGCACATAACCCACCAGGCAGGTGGTGAAGGCGAGGCCCGCGTAATAGGAAGCCAGCGCCATCGCCTCACGGGCCGCCAGATTCTGGCCATTGGCACAGGCTAATGGCAGATTGTTCAGTATCAGTCGCGTCGCCGCGCGCCCGTAGTGCAGGCATTCGTCTGTATCCCAGGTGTTGATGTAGGATTCGATGGCATGCGTCAGTGCATCCATGCCGGTGGCGGCGGTGATGTGCGGAGGCAGGCCGCGCATGATCTCCGGGTCCAGCGCAGCGGCGGTGGGAATGATTCGCGGATCGGCAACGATCAGTTTTTCGTGGCTGACGTTATCGGAAATAACCGCAGCCAAAGTGACTTCAGAACCCGTGCCTGCCGTGGTGGGCACAGCATAAAACGGGATACCCGGCAGCTTTGCCACTTTCAGGCCCACACACTCCAGCGCGCTCAAGCCATTGGCACCGGCCAGTGCAATCACCTTGGCGGCGTCGATGGAAGAGCCGCCGCCGCAGGCCAACACGGCATCGCAGCAGTTCTGGCGCAGCATCGCGATGCCATCGTCGACCACCTTTACCGTGGGGTCAGGCAATACACCGTCATAGATCGTGGTTGTTACCCCGTGCCTCTGCAAGGTCTCAAGGATGCCGCTGAGTACACCCAACTCCAGCAATGGCCTGTCTGTCACCACCAGTACATTTTTATGCCCAAACTGCGCGATGGTCGCGCACAGCTGTAACGCGGCGTCGTGGCCCACATAAACCACCGGACGCGGCTGGGGCGTCATCAGGATACGCTTCTTGACCGATAACAGGGCCTTGTAGCCCCAGACCTTGTAAAATGCCGGCATTGCCTGCTCCTCGTTTGTTCTGGGTAGAGCGAGAGTCTGGCAGTCGGGCAGGTATATGTAAATTAATTCGGCAACAGTTGCACTTTTGCAGCGGTGACTTTGCTTTAGCCGCCCGCTTCGACTAGCATCGCCGCCCCATGGCCCACCGACAGTTGCAACCTGATTCCCCCTGGCTGCTGGCCCTGCTGGCGGCGCTGGTCGCGCTCGGCCCGCTGAGTGTTGACGTGTACCTGCCGGCCATGCCCACGATGATGACGGCCCTGGGCACCGACATCAGGCACATGCACCTGACCCTCAGCACCTACCTCACCGGTTTTGCGCTGTTCCACCTGGCCTGCGGACCCCTGGCAGACCGCTTCGGCCGCAAGCCAATTTTGCTCGGTGGCACCGTATTGTTTGTCCTGGCCTGTATCGGCTGCAGCCTGTCTACCACCATCGAGGAGCTGTTGTTATTCCGCTTTATCCAGGGCGTGGGTGCCTGCGTGGGCCCCACCCTGGCCCGCGCCGTGGCCCGGGACGTGTTCGGGCCCACGCGGGCGGCCCGGGCGTTGTCCCTGATCGCAATGTTGATGGCCCTGGCGCCGGCCGTTGCCCCCACGATGGGCGGCATCCTGATGTTGTGGCTGCCGTGGCCCAGTATTTTTGTTTTTCTGGCGGTCTACGGCGCCGCAATGGTCATACTTATCCGCATTTTCCTGGCGGAATCGCTGCCCCAACGCCAGAGCCTCCACCCCGTGGCCATCGCCCGCAACTATGGCCAGCTGTTGCGCAGCCCCATGTTCATGACTGCCACTTTCGCCAGCGGCTTTGTCTACGCCGGCCTGCTGGCCTATCTGTCGTCCTCCAGTTTTGTGTATATCGATATGCTCGGCGTGCCCGTGGACTACTTCGGCTTTATTTTCCTTACTTCCGTCGCCGGCTATATGTTGGGCAGCGCGCTGAGCGCCAGGTTGAGTCGCAACTACGATTCGGAGCAGACAGTCCTGGTTGGCGCTGTACTGGCAGCGACAGCTGCCGGCACCATGTGGCTCGGGACACAGCTGCTACCGCGCAGCATTACCGTGCTGGTGCTGCCCATGATGTTCTACTCCACCGGCATGGGACTGGTACTGCCCAATGCCATGGCCGTTGCGCTGCGACCCTTCGCACATATCGCCGGCACCGCGTCAGCACTGCTGGGTTTCATCCAGATGTCCCTGTCCGCCTCCGCTACCGCGCTGGTCGGCACGTATCTCGGGGACACGCCCGCGCCCATGCTCAACTTCATGTTGACTGATTACGCTTCTTCGCCCTGCTGCTTGAGTGTGGTCCTGTATCGCGGGCGCCCTCCGACAAAGTCTCCGACGAGGCCCTGACCCGGTCGCCTCGCTGTGGCATACTCTGCGAGGATTTTTGCGGAGATTACAACGTGCGCACCGCCTCTGACGTTACCCAGCTGATTGGCAATACCCCCCTGCTGCACCTGCGACAGGTATCGGAAAAAACCGGCTGCACAATTCTTGGCAAAGCGGAATTCCTTAACCCCGGCGGCTCAGTGAAGGATCGCACGGCGCTGGGCATTATTCGCGCTGCACAGCAATCCGGCGAACTACAGCCGGGCGGGCGCATTGTCGAGGGCACGGCGGGCAATACCGGTATCGGTTTGACGCTGCTGGCCAACGCCATGGGTTACAAGAGTACCGTGGTGATGCCCATTACCCAGAGCAAGGAAAAAATCGACACTCTCGAATTGCTGGGGGCGGACCTGCACCTGGTGGGCGCCACCTCCTATAAGGATCCCAACCACTACATCCACACCGCCGAGCGCCTGGCGCAGAAATTTGCCAAACGCGAGCAGCACGGCGCCATCTGGGCGCGGCAGTTCGACAATCTCGCCAATATGGATATCCACTGCCGGACCACGGGCGCGGAAATCTGGGAACAGACCGATGGCAAGGTGGACGGTTTCATCTGTGCCGTGGGCACCGGCGGCACTCTTGCCGGCGTGTCAGTGGCGCTCAAGGAACACAACCCCGGAGTGACCATCGGTCTGGCCGATCCGGCGGGAGCATCCCTGTACGAATATTTTAGCAGCGGCGAACTGCAGGCCAGCGAAGGCAGTTCGATCATCGAAGGGGTGGGTATCAATCACATCACCGATAATGTGGCGCACGCCCGGGTCGATATCGCCTTTCGCATCAGCGATGACGAGGCGCTGCCCTATATTTTTGACTTACTGAAAAATGAGGGCCTGTGTCTGGGCGGGTCTGCCGGTATCAACATCGCCGGTGCGGTGCGCCTGGCCGAGCACCTCGGCCCCGGGCACACCATCGTCACCATCCTGTGTGATTACGGCAATCGCTACCAGAGCAAACTGTTCAACCCGGTGTTCCTCGAGAACAAGGGCCTTCCCGTTCCCGAATGGCTGGTTATCTAGGCCGCTTACTGCAACCCAAGGATCGCACATGAAGATCGGTATCATCAGCGGCAGTCACCGGCCGCATTCACAGAGTGGCAAAATCGCGCGCTACATCGAAAGCGCGCTAGTATCGCAGGGCCTGTGTGATGACACCTGGCTCTACGACCTGGGCGGTAATCCACTGCCTTTGTGGGACGAAAGCATCTGGGAGGGTGATGAACAGTGGCGGCAAATCCTCACGCCACTGAGCGAACAACTCAAGTCCTGTGACGGATTTGTCATCGTTTCTCCCGAGTGGCACGGCATGGCGCCGGCCGGCTTGAAAAACTTTTTTTTAATGTGGACCGCAGGGGGCGAGCTCGCCCACAAACCCGCCTTGATTGTCACCGTATCAACCGCCGACGGTGGCTCCTTCCCCGTCGCCGAGCTGCGTATGAGCAGCTACAAGAACAGCCGTATCTGCTACCTGCCCGAACACCTGATCATCCGTTATGCCGATACGGTGTTCAACGATGACCCGGCGCAAAACAAACCCAGCGCCCAGGAGTATTTCGAGAATCGCCTGGCGTATTGCCTGGCTATGTTGAGAGAGTATGCGCTGGCCTTCCGGCAAATCCGCGCCAGCGGAAAAACATCGCTGGCAACGTATACCAGCGGAATGTGAGTTCTATAGCCCTGCCTGGATAGCAGGCGCGACTACCAACATTACGCTCCCTTGGCTGCGCGCTCTTTCTCGATCAGGAAGTCAACGACCTTGAGCATATCCGCCTGACTACCCGCCTTGCGCCCGCTCACATGGTATTTGCCATTCACCATCAATGCCGGGGTACCGGTCAGTTGGGCGGCCTTACCTATGGCGACAGCCTGCTTCACCTGACTACTCACACCGAATGAATTAAACGCCTTGTTGAAGTCCGCTTCAGTAACACCGTGGGCGGTAAACAGCTCAGCGATTTCTGCCTGGGACGCAAGGGGTTTACGATCGACGTTCATCGCCTGGAAAATCACCGGGTTCATGGTCTCGAGCACACCCAGAGCCTCGGCGGTGTAATACGCCTTGGCGTGTAGCTCCATTTTCTCCTGCCATACCGCCGGAATGCGGCGGAAGCTCACATCCTTCGGCATGGTTTTCTCCCACGCCTGTAGAATCGGCTCGAAGGCGTAACAGTGGCCGCAACCGTACCAGAAAAATTCCGCCACCTCGATTTTGCCTGGATCGACGGCCCGCACTGGCGGCGTAATCAGGTCATAGTCAGTCCCTTCGACATACGTTTTCACAGCGTCGTCCGCCGCCACGCAGACCAGTCCGAATACCAGCAAAGACAAGCTCAAAAACAACTGTTTGATCATGATTCTCTCCACAATAAACCTTATGTACGATAAGACAGCGACCGGAGCGTGATGTTCTTACGCGGAAAAAAAAGGCGGCATAAATGCCACCTTTTTCTGCTCTATTCTCTACTTCAGGCCAGCCACATAGCTGGACACCGCTTCAATTTCCTTGTCGCTGAGACCGAAAGCGGTGGTGCGCATGATTTGTGCGTCACCATCGTTGACGCGACCCGCAGGATCCTCGTAGCCCTTGCGATACGCGCGCAACTGGTCTGCAACGTACTGCGCGTGCTGTCCCGCCAGCGCGGGAAAGCCAGCGGGCGCATTGCCCTGGCCAGTGGGTGAATGGCAAGCCATACAGGCGGTCACCTTTCGCTCGGCTACGCCGCTGCGATAGATCTTGGCACCCAGAGCCAACATTTCGGGATCGGTTTGCCCCCCGAGCGCGTCTGGGAGGAAAAATAGGCGGCGATATCAGCGAGGTCCTGATCGGCCTTGCCATCGAGCTGCCCGACCATTGCGGGCACCGAGCGCAAACCGTCGCGGATATCTCGCATCTGCTTGAACAGGTACTTCTCGCCCTGCCCGGCCAGCTTGGGAAAGGGTGCGGCGCTGTTGCCATCCGCGCCGTGGCAGGCGCCACAGGCGACACTCTTGCTTTTTCCGGCAGCGGCGTCACCGATGGGGTTGGCGTCGGCGGCAAAGCTGCTTGATGCCCAGCCAAGCGTGAGGCCGAACAAAATTGCTACTTTTTTCATGTCAATTCCAGATAAATCGTGGGAGGGGATGTGTTCACTTCGCCGGAGCCGGAGCCGGGCCTGACATGAACTCGATCAGCGCCGTGTAGTCTGCCTCGGTGCAATCCGCACACATGCCTGTCGGCGGCATCGCATTAAAACCGGTTTTTACATGCTGCAGCAATGTGGGCATGCCCTGGGCCAGCCGAGGTTTCCAGGCGGCCGTATCGTGCACCATGGGCGCACCGGCAGCGCCAGTTCCATGACAGGCAAAACAGGATTTCTGGTACTGTGCCGGTGCACCGTCAGCCATGGCGCCAACGGCGGAACACATCAAAATAGCCGCAAAAATCTTTTTCATGGGAAAACCTCTAAATCATCAGGAAGCCAACTAACCACACAAGCATTTGATAACAGACGAAAAAAGCTGTGGCATTATATACGAGATACCCACACCAAAAAAGGCAATCCCGCGCAATGACCGACTCCGAACAAGTCACAGTGACTGTGGCGCCCAATTATCGGGGCGCGAAGTTTCTGACCAGTGCGGCGAAACTGACACAATGCCCACCCGATGCGGGGTGGGAAGTGGCTTTCGCTGGCCGCTCCAACGCGGGAAAATCAAGTGCGATCAATAGCTTAACTAACAACAAGAAACTCGCAAAAACGTCCAGGACACCGGGGCGAACCCAGTTGATCAATTTTTTCGAACTGTCCGACAGCCAGCGTCTGGTGGACCTGCCCGGCTATGGATTCGCGAAAGTCCCTCTGGCGGTAAAACGGGAATGGACCAAACAGCTGGAAAATTACCTGCAAAATCGCCAGTGCCTGCGCGGGCTTATTTTGCTTATGGATGTGCGTCACCCCCTGCAACCCTTTGACCGGCAGATGCTGGATTGGGCGCTGCAGGCGTCCATGCCGGTACACATCCTGCTGACCAAGGCGGATAAATTAAGCCGGGGAGCGGCCGGGACCACGCTGTTGCAGGTGCGCGCAGAGCTGAAACCCCATGCGGACCTGGCCAGCGTGCAGCTGTTTTCCGCGCTGAAACATGACGGGCACAAGGAGTTGATTGCAGTGCTGGACATCTGGTTGACGCATGCAAGTGCGAGCGTGGACGAGAAGGGCGAGTAGCTCGATAGAATCCCCAACCTGTGTTTGTGCACTGTACTGGTCCTGCGACCAAAAAATCCCCGGTCACCGCCAGCGGAGGCAACCGGGGCACTCAGGGTCTCTTGGGGAAAGAGACTTGCTTACATTGGCTCACGGATATAAGCCACTTAGAGATGTAGCTCTCGCTACGAAAATTCAGACTGGCCGACCGGGAAAAAGTTCCACCGCATTCGTAAGTGGATGCTCGAAGAGGTTTCGCCCAGCCACATAAGAACTGTCGTTCCCAGCGGCGCCTGCTTTGCCGCACAGCCCACTAGTGAGCCTCATCCCAATTATTGCCAACACCCGCCTCGACCAGCAGAGGAATCGACAGCTGCGCGGCCCCAGACATGAGGCGGCAGATCTGTTCTCGCACCGGTTCAACCTCATGTGCTGCCACTTCAAACACCAGCTCGTCGTGCACCTGCATGATCATGCGTGCGTCAGCTTCGCCCTGCTGCAGCCAGGCATCCACCGCCAGCATGGCCTTCTTGATGATATCCGCCGCCGTGCCCTGCATCGGCGCGTTGATCGCGGTGCGCTCCGCCGCCTGCGCACGCATCTTGTTGCGCGCGTTGATTTCCGGAAGATAGAGGCGCCGCCCGAACAGGGTTTCCACATAGCCCTGCGCCCTGGCCACGGCGCGGGTGCGATCCATGTAGTCAGCCACACCGGGATAGCGCTCAAAGTAGCGATCAATGTACTGCTGGGCCTCATTACGGCCCAGGTGCAATTGCCTGGCCAGTCCGAACGCCGACATACCGTAGATCAGGCCGAAGTTGATCGCCTTGGCCTTGCGGCGCTGCTCGCCGGACACCGCTTCGAGCGCGACCTCAAAAACTTCCGCGGCGGTCGCCGTGTGCACATCCCGTCCCTCATTGAACGCCCTGAGCAAACCCGCGTCGGAAGACAGGTGGGCCATGATGCGCAGCTCAATCTGCGAGTAATCCGCTGCCAGGATCTGGTAGCCCTTCGGTGCGATAAAGGCCTGCCGGATACGCCTGCCTTCCTCCGTCCGGATGGGGATGTTCTGCAGGTTGGGATCGGAGGAGGACAGTCTGCCGGTAGCCGCAACCGCCTGGTGGTAGGACGTGTGCACCCGGCCGGTGACGGGATTAACCATCTGTGGCAGTTTGTCGGTGTAGGTGGATTTGAGCTTGCTCAGACTGCGATACTCCAGCAGCAACTTGGGTAATGGATAATCCAGCGCCAGTTCCACCAACACTTCTTCGGCGGTCGAGGGTGCCCCCGTGGGGGTTTTCTTGAGCACCGGCAATTGCAACTTGTCGTAGAGGATTTCTCCCAACTGCTTGGGCGAGCCCAGATTGAATTCCGCGCCGGCCAGTTCATAGGCCTGCCCCTGCAATTCCTGCAGGCGCTGACCCAACTCAGCGCTGTGCTGTACCAACAACTCCCTGGAAATCAACGCGCCCTGACGTTCAATGCGCGACAACACCGGCACCAGTGGCACCTCTATTTGGGTCAGCACTTCCTGCAAACGCCCCTGTTCCTGCAGCTGTGGCCACAGCGTCCGGTGCAGGCGCAGGGTGATATCGGCATCCTCTGCGGCATACGGGCCGGCTTCCTCCACCTTGACCTGGTTGAACGTCAATTGCTTGGCGCCCTTGCCCGCGACATCCTCGAAATGGATGGTCTTGTGGCCGAGATATTTCAGCGCCAGGCTGTCCATATCGTGGCGCGTCGCGGTGGAGTCCAGCACATAGGATTCGAGCATGGTATCGAAACGGATACCCCGCAGGGTGATGCCGTGATTGGCCAGCACGCTGGCGTCATACTTCAGGTTCTGGCCTACTTTGGCGCGGTTTTCATCCTCCAGTAGCGGCTTCAGCGCAGCCAGTACCGCATCGCGCGGCAACTGTGTCGGCGCGCCCAGATAGTCGTGCGCCAGCGGGACATAGGCCGCCACACCCGGCTCCACCGCAAAAGAGACGCCGACGATACGCGCTTCCATGTAGTTGAGGCTGGTGGTTTCGGTGTCGAAGGCAAACAACTCTGCCGCCGCCAGCGTCTTCAGCCAGGCGTCCAACGCGGCTTGTTCGGTCACGATGTCATAGGCGACCGCCGGCGCATGGGCCCGCAACACCGGCGTCTCGCGCTCACCCAGAAGCTCGTCCAGCCAGGAGCGAAACTCCAGTCGGGTATACCAGTCAACCAGGGCCTCCCGATCCGGGGGTGCATTTTTAAGCTGCTGAGGCTCCAGCTCCAGGGGTACATCCGTCTTGATGGTCGCCAGCAGATAGGACAGGTAGGCGCTGTCCTTCTCCTGCTCAAGTTTCGCGGCCATCGTCCTGGCGCCGCGAAAGGACAACTGTGCCACCTTTTCCAGATTGGCGTAGATGGCATCCAGGCCACCCAGCCCCTGCAGCAGGCCGAGGGCAGTTTTCTCCCCGATTCCGGGCACGCCGGGGATGTTGTCAGCCTTGTCGCCCGTGAGTGCCAGCAGGTCGATGATAAGAGAAGGCGGTACACCGAATTTGGCCTCGACACCCGCCTCGTCCATCACCGAATCGGTCATGGTATTGACCAGGGTGGTATGCCCATTGACCAGCTGCGCCATGTCCTTGTCGCCGGTGGAAATCACCACGTGTCTGCCCTGCTCACTGGCCTGGCGCGCCAGCGTGCCTATCACGTCGTCTGCCTCCACGCCCGGCTCACAAATAAACGGCAGTCCCATCGCCTTGACGATTTCATGAATCGGCTCGATCTGCTCACGCAATTCATCCGGCATGGGCGGGCGATGCGCCTTGTACTCGGCAAAGATGTCGTCGCGGAAGGTCTTGCCCTTGGCGTCGAACACCACCGCCACCGGGCTGTCCGGATAATCCGCCAGCAGGCGTCGCAGCATACTGATGACACCGCGCACCGCGCCGGTATTGTGACCACTGGAAGTGGTCAGCATGGGGAGGGCGTGGAAAGCCCGGTAGACGTAGGAAGAGCCATCAACCAGAACCAGAGGTGCAGATTTGGAATCCATAATAGAACTCACTATGTTAGGTGCCGTCCCGCGGAGCAAACTGGCCAACTCATATGTATGTAAGTAAGCACTCGCATTTATTCACGAGCACTAAAAATCTATTGCTCCCAGAGAAACCTGGCAGAACGGTAAGTGGTCTTCATCTTCGCCAGATCCAGGGGCGGCTTGAAAAATCCGTGGTAATCGCCTCTTGGGTTTATTAGTACCACATTGGCACTATGATCGATCTGATAGTTATCTCCCTCGCCTGTTACCTTGCGAAAGGGTGTGTTAAGCGCAGTGGCGAAGCGGTGAATATCCAGAAAATCGCCGGTCACGCCTATAAAATCCGGATTGAAAAAGGGCACATAGCCCGCCAGTTGCTGCACGGTATCGCGGGCCGGATCGACAGTAACCATTACCACCTGGGTGTCCTGGGCTTCGGTACCTTCCAGGCTGGCCATAAACTCATTGAGGAACGTCATCGTGGTGGGGCACACGTCCGGACAATAGGTGAAGCCAAAAAACACCAGGCTCCACTTACCTTCCAGCCGGGCCCGGTTGAAGGGCGCTCCATGGTGGTCGACCAGCTCAAAGTCGCCGATGCTTCTCGGGGTGTCGAGCAAATAGAGGCCGTTAATCTTCATTTCCGATTCGGTCATCACCCGCGGCAATGAAATTCGATGTACGAACCCGGCGATAACCACGATGATAAACACCAGCAGGCCGACGACCGTCAGTTTGATGTTGCGGGACTGGCTCATAGTGTACTCACTGGAAATACATAATGGTCAACGAGCATGATCACAAACAATGACATCAGGTAGATGATGGAGTACTTGAAAGTCTCCATGGGTGCGTTCGGATTTTTGTCCCGCATCAGTTCAATCGCCCAATACAGAAATCCGCCGCCCAGCACCACGGCACCGAGCAGGTATAACGGCCCGCTCATATGCGTGGCGAAGGGCAGCAGGGTGATCAGGAACATAAGGATGGTGTAGAGCAGAATATGCAGCTTGGTGAACGCCACGCCGTGCGTGACGGGTAGCATTGGTATTGCCACCAGGGCGTACTCCTCACGGCGATGAATCGCCAGGGCCCAGAAATGCGGAGGGGTCCAGGCGAAGATAATCAGCACCAGCAACAGCGCATGACCGTGAATTTCACCGGTGACCGCAGTCCAGCCAAGCAGGGGAGGCATGGCGCCCGCTAACCCACCGATCACTATATTTTGCGGTGTGGCGCGCTTGAGAAACATGGTGTACACAAATGCATAGCCCACCAGGGAGGCGAGTGTCAGCCAGGCCGTCAGTGGATTGATCCACTCGATCAGGATATACATGCCAAGCCCACCCATCGCGGTGGCGAACAGGGCCGCCTGCAGGTTGCTTACCCGGCCCTGCGCGATGGGACGATTGTGGGTGCGGGACATTTTCTGGTCCACGCGCTGATCGACCAGATGATTAACCGCTGCGGCAGAGCCGGCGCACAGCGCAATACCCAGATTGCCCAGTACCAGGATATCCAGAGGCACCATACCCGGCACTGCCATAAACATGCCGATCGCTGAGGTGAGAATCATCAGCAAAACCACGTTGGGTTTGGTCAACTCCTTGTAATCGCGCCAGCTGGCCGCGCCTGTCTGCTGTAGGTCTGCCATTACGCCCCTAGCCACCGGAGTTCTTAAGGAGAAATTTAAGGTCTGCAATCACGTCTTTATACGGGACCTCTCTATTGTAGGACATCATGACCCACCCTGCGGGATCCACGAGGTACCAGGTACTCGAATCTGCCACATGCTCGGGAAACAGCGCAGCGTAGCTGGCGGCGGACAGCGCGAGAACTTGCAGGCCGCTATGCTCGGTAGCCAGATACCGGGCAAACTCTCCTGCGGCGGGAGCAGGACGCCCATCGCTGAGTTGCCGCACCATCAGTTGTGTGCTCGCGACGCTGTCTGTGCTGATATACAGGCGGCGCAGGCGGTTGTACTCCTTGCCCATCGCGACATGAATCTGGCGCGTCACATAGAGGGTATTTTCGCAGGCCTCGTCACAACGTCCGCCTGCGGCGGGAATCACCATCGCCCAGCGCGGCTCCAGATCGGCAAACTTCATGCTCAACCCCGACTCGTCACGCAGGGTCTGGTCATCCAACTGCCGTGGCGGCTGCACCAGCGAGCCCCGGTTTGCCGTGCCCACCATACCTATCAGGTCAAGGTCACCGTGCGCAACGAAGTACCACAACCAGGTGGCTGCCAGAATCATGATTACCGGAATGCCGCCAATCAACAGCAATACCATACGGTTGTTGGTGGCGGGATTTTTGTCTGCCATTTACTTGCCTGCTCTTCCTGAACCCGTCATCAGCTGCCACAGGTTACTACTGCGCAGCAGGTAAAACACAAAAAGTGCAGCTGCCATCGCGAACCACTGCACCGCATAGCCCTGGTGCATTTGCGGGCTCATATTCACCACCAGCCAATCAACTTGCAGAGCACCCGGCTCGCCGGCATCAATGCGGACAGGGAAGGGGAACACTTTGCCCCCCTGCAATGCGGCGACTGCCGATCCAAGTTTGTTCATTTCTACTGCCTGAATACGCTTTGGCCAGGCGGTATCCAGTTGTTGGTCAGCCAGCAGGAAAGGTGCTCCCGGCGCTACATAAACATGCCCCGTGATTTCCACTGTACCTGTCACAATCGGCACCGCCGGCAGGGCCCGCCTGGCAGCATCACCGGCTATCCATCCGCGATTGACCAGCACGCTACCACCGCCGTCGGCTAACTGCAGGATACCCAGGACTTCATAACCGACCTGGCCATGCCGTACCTGATTGTCCAAAAGAAAGTACTTGTCTGGCAAAAAACTGCCTATCATGCGCACCGGCATATAGGCTAACGACTCCGCCTTTGTATCCCAGAGCGCAGACAGCAGAGCGGGGGCCTGCTGCTGGCGCTCCTCAAACGCAGCCGCCAGATGGGCTTTTTCCTGCGCTCGCTGCAACTGCCAGAAACCCAGACTGACCATCAGGGGAACCATCACCAGGGTAACAAGGGTAATGCGCCACTCGAGGTCAAACTTTAGCGCGGGCTTTAAACCAGCCATTATCCGGCCCCAGGGCAAAGCGTTGCGACTGGTTTATACTGCACCGGACTACTGAAGGAGATATCCATTGTTAAAGACTGCAATTGTACTATTGATGCTGGCGCTGGTCGCCAGCCTGGGAAGCGGTTTCTATTTCCTGATGCTGGACCAGGGCGACAAGGAGAAGCGTCGCACGTTCCACTCTCTGGGTGTCAGGCTCACCATCGCGGCCGCGCTCATGGCCCTGATCATCTACGGTGTGGCCAGCGGCCGGTTAGGTCATTTGAATCCCTGGGATGCCAAACGAATGCCCCCGGCAACCCAGGAATCCACTTCTGGAAATAATCCCTAGAGAATATACACAAACAGGAACAGGAACACCCACACCACGTCCACAAAGTGCCAGTACCAGCTGGACGCTTCAAAACCGAAATGGTCCGTGGCCGTGAACTGCTTGCCCACGACCGAGCGCAGTAACTGGATCAGCAACATGGTCATACCCATGAACACATGGAAGCCATGGAAGCCGGTCAGCATAAAAAAGGTGGAACCATAAATGCCGGCGTTCAGGGTCAAGCCAAATTCGGTATAGGCCTCATGGTATTCCATTGCCTGCAGGGTCACGAAAGCCATACCCAGCAGCACGGTGATGGCGAGCCACAGGTTGAATTTCTTCCGGTTGCCATCGAGGATGCCCATATGGGCAATGTGGCAGGTAAAGCTGGATGACAGCAGGATGATGGTGTTCCACAGCGGCAGCCACTTCCACCAGACATGGGCGTCGGCGAAGGACATGCTGGTGTGGGCACTGGTGAAGGATCCGTTATTTGCAATAAGCTGCGACGCAGCGCCACCCACGGCCTCCTGCGGAGTCTGCACCGCGGGCCAGGAAAACTCAAAGCCCGGCCACAACATCTCATTCATCCGCCCCCCGCGCCTTCGCCCGCCAGCCAGGGGCCGACGAGTACGCGCACAAAGAACAGCGCACCGAAGAACGTAAAGAAAAACATGACTTCGGAAAAAATGAACCAGAACATACCCAGCACATAGGATTTCTTCAGCTGGGCACTGTTCATGCCGGCGATGTTTTCCTTAATGGTGGTGCGAAACCAGGCAAACAGCGTACCGATAAAGACAAACAGCCCACAAAGTAAAATAGTCCAGGAATTGGTCGCCACATTCGGGTCACCGAACGTCATGTCATTCATGACTTTCGCTGCGCCAATAATACTCAGGATCAAGCCGATGGTGGCGAAGAACGCCATCTTGCTCTTTTCCGGTACGTAATATTTTTCGTACGCTGTGGAAGTCTGGTTTGTCATGTTGTTTCTCCGTTTAAATGGCGCAGGTCCCCCGACCCACGCTTCAGCGAGTGGCTCACTACGCCGGCCGCCATTTTCGTTACATCAAAAAGTGTGTAGGACAAGGTAATGGTCCCAATGTCACGCGGCAGATCCTGGTCGACAATAAACTGCAGCGGCAACTCCGCTGAGGTCTCTCCTGCGAGCGGCTGCTGCCTGAAGCAAAAGCATTCTGTCTTGTGGAAATACTGAACCGCCCTGGAGGGCGAAATGCTGGGTATCGCCTGGGCAACCATCGCTTTCGGCTGTGTGTTGCGCGCGAAAAACACCGTGTCATTCACCGCGCCCGGGTGCACTTTCATCATCGTTTTTGTGGGCGCAAACTCCCAGGGCATGCCTTCATTGTTAGAGGCGAGAAACTGGACTGTCACGGTGCGACTTTCATCGACACCGGCCTGCACCGCTGTGTAGGCCTGTCCGTCGGTCTTGCCATTAATGCCCAGGGCATCACAGAGCACGTTGTACAGCGGCACCATGACGACGAAAACAAACGCAAACATAACCACCGCGACCGTCACCAACTTGATGACAGTATCGATGGTAGGGTTGGCGTTGAGTCGAATCATAGGTCGTTAACTTATGAGTGCGCGTGTGCCGCGTCGATTTTCGGCGGTGTTTCAAAGGTGTGGTAGGGTGCCGGTGTGGGAATGGTCCACTCCAGGCCTTCTGCGCCCTCCCAGACTTTATTGTCACTCACAGGGTCGCCGGCCACGATGGTGGCGATGACGTTGTACAGGAACAGGATCTGCGAGGCTCCGTAGATGAACGCGCCAATACTGGACATCATATTGAAGTCAGCAAACTGCAGGGCGTAATCGGGGATACGGCGCGGCATGCCTGCCAGCCCCACGAAGTGCTGCGGGAAAAAGGTCAGGTTAAAGCCGATAAAGGAAATCCAGAAGTGGGTTTTACCCATGGTCTCGTTGTACATGCGGCCACACCACTTGGGCAGCCAGAAATAAATGGCCGCCGTCATGCTGAATACCGCACCCGCCACCATCACGTAGTGGAAGTGGGCAACCACGAAATAGGAATCGTGATACTGGAAGTCAGAGGGCGCAATGGACAGCATCAGGCCGGTAAAACCCCCAATGGTAAACAGGATGAGGAAGCCGATACAGAACAGCATGGGCGTCTCGAAAGTAAGCGATCCGCGCCACATGGTGGAAACCCAGTTGAATACCTTGACCCCGGTCGGGACCGCGATAAGCATGGTGGCGTACATAAAGAACAACTCGCCGGCAACCGGCATGCCCACCGTGTACATGTGGTGCGCCCACACGATAAACGACAGGAAGGCGATGGACGCCGTGGCGTAGACCATGGAGTCATAGCCGAACAGCGGCTTGCGGGAAAACGCCGGAATAATCTGCGAAACCACGCCGAAAGCCGGCAGGATGATGATGTAGACCTCCGGGTGACCGAAAAACCAGAATACGTGCTGGAACAACACCGGGTCACCGCCGCCTGCGGCAGAGAAGAAGCTGGTGCCAAAGTGGACATCCATCAACATCATGGTCACCGCGCCCGCCAACACCGGCATAACTGCAACCAGCAGGAAGGCGGTGATCAGCCAGGTCCACACGAACAGGGGCATCTTCATGTAGGTCATGCCCGGAGCCCGCATATTCATCACCGTGGCGATGATATTGATGGAGCCCATGATCGACGACAGGCCCAGCACATGGACTGAGAAGATGAAAAACGTCACCGATGGTCCGGCATACGTGGTGGAGAGCGGGGCGTAGAATGTCCAGCCGGCCTGTGGCGCACCGCCTTCCATGAACAGGGTAGACGCCAACAACAGGAAAGTCGGCGGCAAAATCCAGAAACTCCAGTTGTTCATCCGCGGCAGTGCCATATCCGGCGCCCCGATCATCATCGGGATCAGCCAGTTCGCCAGACCGACGAACGAGGGCATGATCGCCCCGAACACCATGATCAGGCCGTGCAGGGTGGTCATCTGGTTGAAAAACTCGGGCTCCACCAGCTGCAGCCCAGGCTGGAACAGCTCGGCTCGAATAACCATGGCGAAGGAGCCGCCCAGAATAAACATGGCAAACGAGAACCACAGATACATGGTCCCGATATCTTTATGGTTGGTGGTAAACAGCCACCGGCTGAGGCCCTTGGCAGGGCCGTGGTGATGATGTTCGCCCATCGTTAACTCCTCCAATTAGCCTTTTTTACGGTTATACACATCAATGGGCTGCACCATGTCGCCCATGTTGTTGCCGAATGCGTTGCGCTGGTAGGTGATCACAGCCGCCAGATCGACGTCGTTCAACTGGCTGCCAAAAGCCTGCATGGCGGTGCCGGGCTTACCGTTGATGCCAATACCAAGGTGGGTGGCGATGTCACCGGTAGCAATTTTGCTTCCGGCAATGGGCTTACCAACGCCGCCTTCACCCGCAGCGCCGTGGCAGGCCAGGCAGTTGACTTCATACACCGTCTTGCCGCGCTCCATCAGCTGGTCCAGGGTGAAGGTCTGCGCCATCAGTTTCTTGATTTCAGCCGCATCGGCCTGCTTGGTGGCCAGCCACTTCGCGTAGTCTTCCTTGCTGACCACATTGACCACGATGGGCATGAACCCGTGACCCTTGCCGCACAACTCAGCACATTGGCCACGATAGACTCCAATCTCGGTCGCCTTGGTCCAGACCTCGTTAATAAAGCCCGGAATGGCATCTCGCTTGACTGCCAATGCCGGCACCCACCAGGAGTGGATCACGTCATTACCCGTTACCAGAAAGCGCACCTTGGTATCGACGGGCAGAACCAGTGGCTCATCCACTTCCAGCAAGTAGAACTCGCCTTTGTCCGCAGTGTTATGAATCTCGGTCTGGGGTGTACGCAGGTTACTGAAAAAGCTCACATTCTCGCCATTTTCGCTCAGGTATTCGTACTTCCATTTCCACTGGTAGCCGGTGACGACAACATCCAGTTCCGCGTCGTCATTATTGTAGATGTTCAGTAGCGTGGTAGTCGCGGGAATTGCAATGGCAAGCAGGATAAAAAAGGGCACCACTGTCCATGCGATTTCCACCCTGGTGCTCTCGTGGAAGGTGGCCGGCGTAACACCCCGCGATTTGCGGTGGTAGATGATGGAGTAGAACATCACCCCAAATACCAAGGCGCCGATCACCACGCAGATCCACAGAATTATCATATGCAGGTCAAATACCTCATGACCCACCTCAGTGACCCCGGGGGCCATGTTGTACTCGCTGGCCTCGCCGCCGGCTGCCATGGCGATGACGCTCATCAGCAACAGCACAGGACCAAGCGCGAGCTTGCACAACCGCTTCGCTTCAAAACCCATTTCCCGTGTCTCCATGTAATAAAAACCGTTATGCCCTGACCGGCAATCAATCGCTGCTGCAGACCCTTGCCCGATGCCCCGGGCAAATAGCAATCGCCCGGAATTAACGCCAGAAAAGGACCGGCGACCCGAGGACACTTTCTACTGCAACTTGCCAGTTGATATGCGTGTTTTCACTGCGACAAATTGTCGCGCCTGCAAAAACGCCGAAATTATAGCGGATAAAAGGCACAAATCCTACAATGTTACAGCCTTTGTAGGGCTATGGTATTTTTCCCGCAGAACCCCCACAACCTGCCGCCACACGGACAGCGACCATCCGGAACACGGCCCTAGCGAAACGGCGGAAATGTACTAGCCTGTAGACATCCCTTCTACTATCTACACCTCGACATCAGGTCGCTTATGGCCCCATCAGATATCAGAGGAACTATCCGTGCCGCGCTCCGCCACGAGCACACTACCCATCAACTGCGCGCGCGGCTTGAGCGGCAGCTGCCGCAGTTACAGCACATACTGCTGCTGCCCGAGCGGGAGCCGGTGGCAGCACTGATGACTTTTATAACCGGCTACGTGGAAAGCGTACCCAGCTGCCTGCGACTGGTCACCGCTGTGAGCAAGCGACTGGGCTTCTTCGACTATGCCGCGCCATTTTTACATCTGGCCGAGGATTATTTCCTGCAGCCCCCCGGAGATCTGCCGCACGACGGCGGACTGGAGGCCCTGCTGGACGAGGCGTTTCTTGCACACCGCTTGTTGGAAGAAGTAAATGACCATCATATCAGGCACTTACAACGACCGCTGTTGCCCCTGGACATGACTGAGGCAAATATCATAGTGCATCATCTGCTGGGGGATGAGTTCGCCACCCGGTTGGAGCAGCTGGTCCAGTTTACCGCGGCGCAATTGCTGCACCGGGAACACATCTGGGAGCAGGTGCGCGCACTGCCGGGCACGCAAGTGGCGGCTAGCCCGGTGGTCTCGTCCGAGAACCTGACCGAGCCGGCCCAGAAAATCAGGTTGCGCCTCGCCTCCTAATCCCCCGGTTTGTCGCGGTCTCTGCCCGGGTCGATAAGTGTGATCACCTGGGCAGGGGTCTCCACCCGCCGCGCTGCGGCACGACTCACTCGCGTGGGCAGTTCCGGCGGTTTGTGCGCCGCTGCTGCCAGCGGACTGGAAGCAGGCAACCCCGGTCGAGCTTCACTGAATCCGCAGCTCACACACAGTCGCTGGTCAGTGTCCAGGTCGACCACGATCTTGTCCATCAGCGCACAGCGGGGACACACAGCCCCAGCGATGAAACGTCGGCGGTGCGGGTTTTTCTGCATGTTTTGCTCTCCGCTTGACGGCCTGGGTCTGGCCATGCCGCATCAGGCTGGCTATTGTAACAGGCTAATCTGCCACGAGTTCATACGCATGCGACACTACAACCGGACCAGCCTGCGCAGTTTCCAGGGCAAAAGTCCCGATATCGGCGCACGCGTTCTGATCGACCCCAGCGCCGTGGTACTGGGTGAGGTCACCCTTGAGGATGATGTGTCAGTCTGGCCACAGGTTGCCATCCGCGGCGATATGCACCGTATCAGAGTCGGCGCCAGGACCAGCGTACAGGATGGCTGTGTGTTGCATATCACACACGCCGGACCTTTCAATGCAGAGGGCTGGCCCCTGGACATCGGTTGCGACGTGACCATCGGCCACAATGCCGTTCTGCACGGCTGTACCGTGGGCGATCGGGTACTGGTGGGTATGTCTGCAACAGTAATGGACGGCGCAGTGGTAGAGAACGACGTGGTGATTGCCGCCGGCGCTTTGGTCACGCCGGGAAAACGCCTGCGCAGCGGCTACCTCTACGCAGGCAGTCCTGCCCGCGAGGTCCGGCAGCTGAGTGCAAAGGAACTGGCCTACTTCACCTACAGTGCCAACAACTACGTGAAACTGAAGGATCAGCACATTGCAGAGCTGGAGTCAGCCACCTCCTAACAGGTCGGCTCAGGCGGCAGCCATGGCCTCGCGCAATTCGTCAATCACCGGACGGGTTTCCGGGCGCTCCTTGCGCCAGATATAAAAAGACTCTGCGGCCTGCTCTACCAGCATGCCCAGGCCATCCGCCACGGCCCAGGCAGCATGATGCGCCGACCAGCGCATGAAAGGCGTAGGCTCCGCACCGTAGACCATGTCGTAGCAACAACTACGCTCAGTCAGCAGGGAACCCGGCAGTTCCAGCATGGCCCCCGACAAACCGGCACTGGTGGCGTTGATAACCAGCTCAAACTGCCGAGCACCAATCAAATCGTAAGCGCCGCCTTCCAGGGGACCAAGGTCCGCAAATTCCATGGCCAGTTGCGCCGCGCGCGCGCCGGTTCGATTCACCACCAGAAGTTCCTGCGGGTGCTCCCGCAACAGCGGTTCCAATACACCGCGTGCGGCACCACCTGCGCCAACCACCAACACCCGCAATCCCTGCACGGCCCAACCGAGATTGGCGATAAGATCCCGCACCAGTCCGATGCCATCGGTGTTGTCGCCCTCGATTAACCCGTCCTGTGCGCGGGTGAGCGTATTGACGGCACCCGCGCGGGACGCACGCTCACTGAGACGATCGGCGAAGTCAAAAGCCTCGCGCTTGAATGGCACTGTGACATTCAATCCCGCTCCACCACCGCTAAAAAAATTGCTGGCCGCTTGTGCAAAGCCATCCAGTTCGACGCGTACCGCCCGATACAGCATATGCTGCGAGCACTGCTGTGCAAACATGGCGTGAATGAGCGGTGATTTACTGTGCTTGATGGGGTTACCAAACACGGCATACCTGTCTTTTTCGGTCATGTATTGCTCTTCCCGCGCTCAGCTTCGGATAACCAGTCGCGGTCCCGAAGGTAAAACTGCGTTAACTCTTCCTCCGCAGACCCCGGCAATGGACAATAGTTATACTCCCAACGCACCAGGGGAGGCAGGGACATCAGAATGGCCTCGGTGCGCCCTCCCGACTGCAGGCCGAACAGAGTGCCCCGATCGAACACCAGGTTAAATTCCACGTAACGACCGCGCCGATAGAGCTGAAACTGCCGTTCGCGCTCACCGTAGGTTCTGCTCTTATTACGCTGCACGATCGGGCGATAGGCGCGAATATAGGAGTCGCCCACCGCGCGCATAAAGGCGAAGCTGGTTTCGAAATCCCACTCGTTCAGATCGTCGAAAAACAGTCCACCGATGCCGCGTGGTTCCTGGCGATGCTTGAGGTAAAAATACTCGTCACACCACGCCTTGAAGCGGCTATAGACATCATCACCAAAGGGCGCACAAGCATCGGCCGCCACTTGATGCCAACTGATACAGTCCTGCTGATTACCGTAATAGGGTGTAAGGTCATAACCACCCCCAAACCACCAGATGGGCTCCTCGCCAAGCTTGTTGGCCACAAACAGGCGAACATTGGCGTGCGAGGTGGGAACGTAGGGATTTTGCGGGTGAATGACCAGCGACACACCCAGGGCTTCGTAACTACAGCCTGCCAATTCTGGCCGCGAGGCGCTGGCTGACGGGGGCAGCTGAGCACCGTGCACATGTGAAAAGTTGACGCCCGCCTTCTCAAAAACAGCGCCATCAGCCAGCACTCGACTGCGGCCACCACCACCTTCAGGGCGTTGCCATTCATCGGTGATAAAAGCGGCCTCACCATCCTCCGATGCCAGGGCCTCACATATGCTGTCCTGCAGCTGCAATAGGTAGGATTTAACCTGCTCGACCTGCATGCCCGGCGTTCCTAGGGGGATTCGTCGGGGGCATTATACGCACCCACTAACGGTAACTGTACTAGTCCCGTATAATTTGACCGCTGAGCAAATCCCGAATGCTGGTCGGTCGCCCCGACGCACCGAGCTCACCCGGTAGCAGGTAGTCCAGACCGTCGCCAAAATAGCGTCGCACCTGAAACGCCGCCAGGGCCGGGCGCGCGCCCGCCCGATTGGCCGAAGTGGAAACCAGCGGCCCACCCCAGGCCGCGCACAGAGCACTGACCACCGGGTGATCACTTACTCGAACCGCCACGGTAGCATGTTCGCCACAAATCCAGCCGGGTACACGGTCCCGGTGAGGCAGTAGCCAGGTGGCAGGACCAGGCCAAGTGGCGGAGAGGGTTTGACGCTGTTGCTCGGTGAGATCAGACAATAAAAAGTCTATCTGGCCCTGGGTCGCAGCAACCAGGATCAGGCCCTTGGTCACCGGCCTCCCTTTCAGTGCGAGCAGGTGCGCCACGGCGTCCTCATTATCCGGATCACAGCTTAGCCCCCACACCGCCTCTGTGGGGCAGGCAATCACTCCGCCCCGGCGCAAGGCGCAGATCGCCGCCTGCAGGCGCAATAAGCTGGGAGACGAGGGCAAAATCAGCCTTTCAACTTTTCCTGCAGTGCCGCGTCCTTGGCGTAGATCTCCTCGGCATTCGCTGCGCGCTCTTCGCGCAGGCGTTGCGCCAGTGGCGCATCAGCCAGCGACAGTATCTGCGCTGCCAGGTAGGCCGCATTCTTGGCACCGGCTTTGCCGATGGCAACAGTGGCCACAGGAATCCCTGCTGGCATCTGCGCCGTGGACAACAGCGCGTCAAGCCCATCCAGTGAGGCATTCATGGGCACACCGATGACCGGCTTGACCGTTGCTGCGGCGACCGCTCCTGCCAGATGGGCTGCCATTCCCGCAGCGGCGATGAAAACTGCGCAACCGCGGTGCTCGGCGTCCTGTACATACGCTTTGGTTGCTTCCGGTGTGCGGTGGGCCGAGGTAATTCGCGCCTCAAAGGAAACCCCGAATGCGCGCAGGACATCGAAGCTGGCCTCCATCACGGGCAGGTCTGAGTCCGATCCCATCACAATCGCTACAAATGGCCCACTCATCAATTATCTCCTGTGACTACAGCGGTAACGACTGCACCGCGATGGAAAAAAGGGCGAAATCTAACCAACTAACGATGACTTGGCAAGCACGGTACTGCTAGCAGCGAATATAGCCCCCCGCAGTCCGTGCCACTTGACCAGCCAGCTCAAGGGCGGACAACTCGCCCAGCACCTGCGCCACTGGCCGGGCGCTAAGCTGCACCAGTTCGTCCAGAGCAACGACCTCAAACCCTACCAATGTCAGTAACCAGGACGACCCGTCCGGCGGCGCACCCTTGCCGGGAGATATCGCAGTCGCATGGCCCTGCTGCAGCGCGTACAGGGGGCCCAGTTCTTCCAGAATATCGTCCACAGACAGCACCATCTTGGCTCCGTCGCGGATCAGGTGCAGGCAACCCCTGCCGCCATCATGGAGCATGGACCAGGGCAGGGCAAACACTTCCCGACCCTGCTCCAGCGCCGTTCCTGCGGTTATCAGCGAACCGCTGGGCAACGCCGCCTCAATGACCAGTACACCCAGGGAGAGGCCGCTGATAATACGGTTGCGTTTGGGGAAGTTTTGTCGCAGTGGCGGTGTGCCGGGTGGAAACTCCGTCACCAGGCAGCCCGCTGCCGCCAGCTGTGCCGCCAGCGCCTGATGGCGCTGCGGATAAATGCGATCTATTCCTGTCGCCATGACGGCGATACTTTTGCCCCCGGCCTCAAGCGCGCCCTGATGTGCAGCACTGTCAATTCCCAGCGCCAGGCCCGAACAGATATGTAATCCGGCACTCGCCAGTTGCCCACTCAGCGCCTGCGCAACGCGCAGTCCTGCGGGACTGGCGCGACGACTGCCCACCACTGCCAGATGCGCCTCCAGCAGCAAGGCCGGGTCGCCACGCACATACAATAGGGGAGGGGGGTCGTGAATCGCTCGGAGCAGTGGAGGATAGCGCTCGTCATCAATTGCCAACGCTGTTACACCGGCAACCCGGACTGCTGCCGTAGCTCTCGCAACATCCATACATCATCCTTGACGTCATGTTTGTCGAGTTAACGCCGGGTGGTAAACCCCGCGACCATTAAATTGTGCAAGTCCATGCGATATATCAGGGGTTTTTGACCAAATCGAAAACCCGGAGTGGTCGCGTGGTCCTGAGAATAATGGCATAGCTGACTTTTTCGTACGACTCAAAAATCATCGCCAGACCTGCCCGCGTATCGGGTAACCGCACATTCGATTGCGCAATCTTGTCGAAAACAAGCTCTCCCGCCTGGTAAACGGCCAGAACATCGCCATTTTGCAATCCCTCCCGCTTGCCCTTGTTGATCACTACAATACTCAGATTGCCAATCTGGGTGAGGCCGCCCTCCACTGCAATCATGACGCCGCCGACAATTTCCTGTTCCGGTGCCCTCGGGGTGAAGCTTGAATCCAGCACGCGCTCCTGCTGGGGCAGCAAGCGATCGCCGTCTCTTACCTCTTCGGTGATACGGGTAATTTCCAGCTCGGTAACATCATCCCGGTTACTGCTCAGTAACTTGGCGCTGCCAACATCCCTCACCTGGTACCCCAGAAATTCATTGGTCACCGGATCGAGGTATTTCTCGCCGACCTGATAGATACCGTAGGCGCGTTCGCCATCCGGGAAAGGACCGCGACCAAAAATCCTGTCGCCCGGTCCGCTGATCAAACGCCTCTCATCACCTGCCACTATATAGGCCGAGTTGTTAATATCCTCGGCGTCCATTACCCGATTGCGCACCAACCACGGGCCAATCTGGTCCATGGGGATAACCGGGATCGCAAGATCGAGAGGACTCACACGCATATTGGGTGTCAGCTTGACATCGCGACCGCGATTCAGGCGCAGACGGGGCCGACCATCTACCCAGACCAGATGGAGTTCGTCACCCGGGTAGATCAGGTGGGGATTGTCGATCTGTGGGTTGGCATCCCACAGCTCCGGCCAAAGCCAGGGTTCTTTGAGGTACATCCCGGAGATGCCCCAGAGAGTATCGCCCTTTTTGACGATATAGGTTTCCGGCACATCCTCATTGAGCTCCACCACCGCTTGCGCCCACCCGCTAAAAAGCAGTGACAGGAGCAGCAGGCAAACCGATAGTGACCTTGTTTTCATGTTTTTGCGTCCCTGTATGGCCTGGTTATTATTTGCCAATTCATAATAATGTGTGCAGCTTGCGCGGCCGCCTTCAGCATTGCGCAATGTTCTTGCACTGCTGCCAACTGTCGATGCAAGACGTCGCCAATTTGCCACAGCACGCGCGAGCCCCACTGGGCTTGCATGTCACAGAACCCCGGCGCTAGGCGCCCTTTAGTCACAAGCTGTATAATGGTTACAGTTTGCTGCGGCGCTTTAGAGCTGGCAAGCCAAATTGTTACTAATTCACGCAGCCAAATTAAGCCACTTCTGGCTACCTGATGGGCATTCAATACGATGGCAGTACTGGAAATACTCGAATTCCCCGATACACGCCTGCGCACCGAGGCAAAGCCGGTTGCAATCGTGACTGATGCCACTCGTGCTCTGATCGACGATATGCTTGAGACCATGTACGCCGCACCCGGTATCGGTCTTGCGGCAACCCAGGTAAACGTCCACCAGCGGCTACTGGTCATGGACATCTCCGATGATAAGCGTCAACCGCAGATATTTATTAATCCCCAGATCACGGTGCTGGACCCGGAACTAGGCGAATACGATGAAGGCTGCCTGTCTGTGCCGGGATTCTATGAAACCATTTGTCGTCCCCAGAGAGTGGTAGTCTCGGCCCTGGGCCGTGATGGCAAACCTTTCACCTGCGAGCTGGAGGGTCTCGCGGCGGTCTGTCTGCAGCACGAAATCGATCACCTGAACGGTAAATTGTTCGTCGATTACCTGTCACCCCTGAAGCGTCAACGTATCCGCAAAAAGCTGGAAAAAGACCAGCGCGAACGCGCCTGAAACGTATGTCAAGATACCCGCTGCGTGTCATATTCGCCGGCACCCCCGACTTTGCTGCCTATCATCTAAAGAGCCTGATCGATAGTGAACACCAACTTCTGGCAGTCTATACACAGCCAGACAGGCCGGCGGGGAGAGGCCGGAAACTGCAAGCCAGTCCGGTGAAGCAGCTGGCGGAACAGGCCGGCCTGACCGTGTACCAACCCGCGTCACTGAAGGATGCGGCGGTGCAGTTACAGCTGGCCGCTTTGAGGGCCGACGTCATGGTCGTGGTGGCTTACGGGCTGATCCTGCCGCAGGCGGTACTCAACACCCCGCGCTTCGGCTGTATCAACGTACACGCGTCATTGTTGCCGCGCTGGCGGGGTGCGGCGCCCATACAACGCGCCATTGAGGCGGGAGATACCACTACCGGCATTACTATTATGCAGATGGATGCCGGTCTGGATACGGGGGCCATGCTGGCCTCTGTCAGCTGTCCGATAGGCCCTGCGACCAATGCCGCCGTCCTCCATGATGAGCTCGCACTTTTGGGTCCGCCTCTGCTGCTACAGGTGCTGGCAGAAATCGAAACCTATCGGAGCCACGGCCAGACACAGGATAACGAACAGGCCAATTACGCGCACAAAATTTTCAACGCCGAAGCACAGATAGACTGGCGTTGTAGTGCACTGGCGCTGGATCGCAAAGTCCGGGCCTTTAATCCCTCGCCGATCTGTTTCAGCATGCTCGGCGGCGCACGGGTCAGGATCTGGCAGGCCAGGCCGCTGCTTTGCGAAACCATGCTGGAATCGCCCGGAACGATTCTGCGCGCGGCTGAGAACAGTGTTGTAGTCAGCTGCGGTGAGGGCGCGCTCGCCGTCGAGGAGTTGCAGCTCGAGGGAGGTAAAGCACTGTCGGTAAAACAGCTGCTCAGCGCGCGCGCGTATCAGGCGCAATTTGCTGCTGGCAAGCGCTTTGACTTGCCCACAGAGTGAGCGAGTTGATGACCCTGGATGTGCGGGCCGCTGCGGCCAGCGTTATCGGTGATGTCCTCGACGGCCACTCCCTGAACCAGGCGCTACCGAGCAGGCTCAGCCAGGTCAGCGAGCGGGACCGGGGCCTGCTGCAACAGCTGTGTTACGGCACCCTGCGCCAGAGTCCGCGACTGCAGGCTATTCTCGGGCAGTTGCTGGAGAAACCACTGCGGGGCAAGGACCGGGACTTGCAGGGCCTATTGTTGTGCGGACTCTACCAATTGGACAGTATGCGGGTGCCGGACCATGCTGCCGTCGGGGCAACAGTGGGTGCCACGCGGGTACTGAAAAAACACTGGGCGAAAGGGATTGTCAATGCGGTATTGCGACGCTATTTGCGCGAGCGGGAGCAGCTAATACAGGCACTGGGGCCGGCTGTGGCAGCCAGCCATCCGACCTGGTTATTCCACAAGATAACGCAACAGTGGCCGGCTGCCGCTGCCGCCATAATAGAAGCCAATAATCAGCAACCCCCCATGACCCTGCGTGTGAACGAGCACCGCCTCACCAGACCGGACTATCTCGCCGCCCTGCTAAACCAGGGTATTGCGGCCACAGCGGGAAACCTCAGTCCGCACGCCATCCTGCTAGCCCATCCGACCGATGTATGGGAACTCCCCGGATTCACGGCAGGTGCGGTGAGCGTGCAGGATGAGGCTGCCCAAATGGCGGCCCTCTTACTGCAGGCGGGTGCCGGAGAGCGTGTGCTGGATGCCTGCGCCGCCCCCGGAGGCAAGACCTGCCACATACTGGAGTTGCAACCACATCTGGCCGAACTGGTGGCCATGGATATCGACGCCCTGCGTCTGCAAAAGGTGTCGGAAAACCTGCAGCGCCTGAACCTGGAGGCCACCCTGTTAACCGGGGATGCCGCGCATCCACCGGAGCAGTTGGGGCCAGCCAGTTTTGATCGTATTCTGGTGGACGCGCCCTGCTCGGCCACTGGCGTGATCCGTCGCCACCCGGACGTTAAGCTGCTGCGCCGCGAAAGCGATATTGCCCAACTGGCGGCGCAACAGCAGAGCATTCTCAGGGGCCTGTGGCCACTACTAAAAACGGGGGGTACTTTGCTCTATGCCACCTGCTCGATTCTGGATGAGGAAAATAGCCAGGTGGTGCAACGCTTTCTCGCCGAGCAGGGGAACGCGGAGCTGTGCAACGCAAACGTGACATGGGGGGAAACCGCTACCTGCGGGCGTCAACTTTTGCCGACAACCGGCGGACCCGATGGTATGTTCTACGCGCTGATACGTAAGACAGCGCCATAGCTGCCCGCAATCTGGTCGCACCGCACTATTGCCGGCACTTTCAGTTGCTAGTGACGCACCCGATTTTTTCAACGCATGGCTGGTCGGGATTTTTTGATCATTTCATACGCGGACTGAATTTCCTGGGCACGCGCGGTAGCCAGTTTTATCATTGCCTCGGGGACACCTTTCGAGATTAGTTTGTCGGGATGGTTTTCACTCATCAGCCGACGATAAGCGCGTTTCAATTCCTTGTCGCTGACACCGCTATCCACTCCCAGTGCGGTGTAGGCATCAGCCAGGCTGGTGTCGCGCGATGCTGCTGGGCTGCCGTGTCCCTGAAAATGCTCCTGCGCACGGGCCATGCGCAGCAGTTGATCCAGTTGCGCTGCGCCCATACCCATCACACTGGCGATGCGCACGAGAGCTGCATGCTCAGCAGGAGCCATACCCTGGTCCGCCTGGGCCAGGGATATTAAAAACAGCAGCAGGGTTTGTTGTATGGGCCGCCGCGGGCCGCAGGTCTGTAAAAAGGCGGCGATCACCGGCTCCATTTTGAAATCAGCCGCGGCGCCGCGGCGAAACAGCTCTATCGCCCGCTGCCGCTGGTCTGCGCCCAGGCCCATCCGGGCAATGATCTGCTCGGTGTGGTTGATCTCTGATTGTGAAATATGGCCGTCTACCTTGGCCAGGTAACCCGATAACAGGAAAGTGGTCTCAAAAAAGCTGTTTTTGATGCGTTCGATATTTTCCGGCGCCCCAAAGCGCAGGGCATTCGTCAGGGCGCGGTCGAAGGCGTGGCCGAAGAACACTCCCAGGATAAGGCCGGGAACACTGCCGGCCGCAAGTCCTATAAGTCCGCCAATCACTTTACCGAAAAACATGTGCCTCCTGTCCAACGAGCAACTCCAAGGATCAAAATCTATTGCATCCCGGCAAACGTAAGCAGGCGGGATGTCGCCAGATACTGACCAGCGACAGACTCGCCGCATTCATGGAAGAATTTCAATTTCGGGGAAAGTGCGTATTATGCCGCCAAAAGAGCCTGTATTATAGTCGGCTTTTTGCAGTGACCTGACGGGCGGCTCGGTGGCACAAACCAAATACGATTTCCTTACGTTTCAAGCGCTAATATTCAAACTGCAACAGTTTTGGGCGGCCCAGGGCTGCGTGGTGCTGCAACCCCTGGATATGGAGGTTGGCGCGGGGACTTTCCACCCGGCCACGTTCCTGCGAGCGGTGGGACCGGAGAGCTGGAACGCCGCCTATGTGCAACCGTGCCGCCGACCCACTGACGGCCGCTACGGCGAAAACCCCAACCGATTGCAGCATTACTACCAGTTCCAGGTAATCATGAAGCCCTCCCCGGACAACTTTCAGGACTTGTACCTGCAGTCACTGGTGGCGCTGGGTGTTGATACCACTATCCACGACATCCGTTTCGTCGAAGACAACTGGGAGTCGCCCACTCTCGGTGCATGGGGCCTTGGCTGGGAGGTTTGGTTAAATGGGATGGAAGTCACCCAGTTTACCTATTTCCAGCAGGCCGGTGGACTGGAGTGCTATCCCGTCGCTGGTGAAATCACCTATGGCATCGAGCGTATCGCTATGTACCTGCAGGGCGTTGACAGTATCTACGACCTGGTGTGGTCCGAGGGGCCTGCAGGCAGGGTGACCTATGGTGATGTGTTCCACCAGAATGAAGTGGAGATGTCCCGCTACAATTTCGAGGAGGCGGATGTTAAACACCTGTTCGCTCAATTTGACTACTGCGAACATGAAGCGCTGCGTCTGGTAGAGAAAAATCTACCGCTACCCGCCTATGAAATGGTCATGAAAGCATCCCACACATTTAACCTGCTGGATGCCCGTCACGCCATTTCTGTCACCGAGCGCCAGCGCTTCATCCTGCGCGTGCGGACCCTGGCACGCGCGGTGGCCCAGAGCCTACTTCAATGCGCGCGCGGCACTGGGATTTCCGCTGGCGACAGAGGCCCTGCGCACGAAGTCCTGGATCGAATGCAGGCGGAGGCAAAGTAGATTATGCAAACCGAAACCCTGCTGGTGGAACTGGGTACGGAAGAATTGCCGCCCAAGGCACTGAAATCTCTGGGGCTGGCCTTTCGCGATGGCATTGTTGACGGCCTTAAACAAAGAGAGCTGGGCCATGGCCAGGTGCAGTGGTTCGCCACCCCGCGGCGTCTGGCGGTACTCATCTTCGAGGTACAACTGCAGGCCCCCGATAAAAGCGTTGAAGTACTGGGGCCGCCGGTGGAGCGCGCGCGGGACGAAGCGGGGAACTGGACCAGTGCGACCAGCGGTTTCGCCAAAAAGCAGGGTGTGGAACCGGAACAACTACAGACCATCGATACACCCAAGGGGCTGCGACTGGGCCTGCGCAGTGTGGTCCCCGGCGCGAGCACACGGGACGCCCTGAATTCCATTATCCGCAGCAGCATACAGGGGCTGCCCATTCCACGGCGCATGCGCTGGGGTGCCAGCCGCGAAGAGTTTGTCAGACCCGTGCACTGGGTGGTGGCCATGCTCGGCCAGGCCAGCGATCACGGCGACATTCTCGGCCTGGCCACTGGCAATACCACGCAGGGCCACCGGTTTCACAGCAGCGGCTTCATCGCGCTGGACCGTCCCGAGCAGTATGTCTCTGCGCTGGCCGATGCCAAAGTGGTAGCAAGCTTTGAACAGCGCCAGCAAATCATTCGCCAGCAGGTAGAGGCGCAAGCCAACTCCCTCGGCGCTACTGCGGTCATCGATGCCGAACTGCTCGATGAAGTCACTGGATTGGTGGAGTGGCCTGTAGCGCTAACGGGCTCCTTCGAAGAGCGTTTCTTGCAGGTGCCTCCGGAGGCGCTCATTTCGTCCATGAAGGAACACCAGAAGTATTTTCATGTGGTGGATAATGCGGGCAACCTCAAACCCCACTTCATCACTGTTGCCAATATCGAAAGCAGCGACCCGCAACAGGTTATCGCGGGCAATGAACGCGTCATCCGGCCACGCCTGTCGGATGCGGCCTTTTTCTTTGCAACTGACAAAAAGATTGCCCTTGCAGAGCGGGTACAGGCGCTGGGCAATATCGTCTTTCAGCAACAGCTGGGGACCGTGCTGGACAAAACCGGACGCATCAGCAGGTTGGCTGCCGCACTCGCACCCCTTGTTGGCGCTCCAGTTGAGCTCGCGCAACGGGCTGCAAAACTGAGCAAGGCGGATCTGGTGACCGACATGGTGCTCGAATTTTCAGACATGCAGGGTATCGCCGGTTCCTATTACGCTCAGCACGACGGCGAAGCACCGGATGTCGCCTCCGCTCTGGCACAGCAGTACTGGCCAAAATTTGCCGGCGACCGATTACCGGAAACAGCAACCGCCTGCACCCTGGGCCTGGCTGACCGGCTGGACACGCTGGTGGGCATATTCGGCATCGGCCAGCCACCGACCGGCTCGAAGGATCCCTTTGCCCTACGCCGGGCATCGCTCGCGGTATTGCGTATCGTGGTGGAAAAAAATCTGGACCTGGATTTGCGCGACTGTCTCGAACTTGCCGTATCGCAGTACCCAGCCGGCATCATTGCAGGGGGTACGGCGGAACAGGTGCTTGACTATATGATCGAACGCTTTCGCGCCTGGTACGAGGAGGACAATATTCCAGCGGAAGTTTTCAAGGCGGTCAGCGCCAGAAGGCTCTCGCGCCCGCTGGATATTCATCGCCGGGTGCAGGCCGTGCACGCCTTTTCACAATTGCCCCAAGCCCAAGCCCTGGCTGCCGCTAACAAGCGTGTTGCCAATATACTGGCAAAGTTGGATAGTGCTCACTCTTTCCATAGTGTAAGCGCCAACTTACTCGTAGCGCCTCAGGAGAAGGCGCTTGCCGAGTGCCTCGAAGCCCTTGCAGATATCTGCCACAAACACCTTGAACGCAACGAGTACACTGAGGCATTGACGTGCCTGTCGGGCCTGCGTGATCCTGTGGATGCTTTTTTTGATAATGTCATGGTGAACGTGGATGATGAATCCCTGCGCAATAATCGCCTTAACCTGCTACATAAGTTGCGGGATCTCTTTTTGGATGTTGCCGACATTTCGCTGCTGGCCACAGGAAAGTAGCACGGCATTCTCAACCCTTCCGGGCGTTCTGAGTATGCCCTGATACACGACGGGTCGCTCTTATCACGCCAGTATAATTGCCCTTGGTGGAATCACTTTGATTTACACTGACGGCCAATGACAGGGAATACCGGATGATGCTGACCAACGACAGTTCGATAGTTATCGCCACCGCACTGGCCGCGACGGTTTTAACTGCCTTGATTATCAGCATCTGGCACGGCATAACCAGCCGACGGAGGCTCATCAACACCTTCGAGCAGTTGCGCATCCGGGACGCGGAGCTTACCGAGGCGCGGGTAGAGCAGCGTGGTCAGTCAGTCGCGCTGGAACAGGGCAAGCTGCAATTGCAAGCAAGATTGACCGAGCTGCATGCGTTGAAGGTAGAATTGGCCGAACTCAGCAGCCGCCTCAACACTGCACAGACAGAACACGCTCAACTACAAACACAGCAGCGGGAACGCGAAGACCGGCATCTGGAGCAAATACAACTGCTGAATGAAACGCGGGAAAATCTCAAGAAGGAATTCGAGAACCTCGCCAACAGAATTTTTGAAGATAAGGGCAAGAGCTTCACCTCGACCAGCCAGGCATCGCTGGAGGCCCTGTTAAAGCCTTTCCGGGAGCAGATCACGGGGTTCCAAAACCGCGTCAACGAGGTGCACTCTGAGTCGATCCGGGGCAATACAGCGCTCGAGAAGGAAATCCAGAAAGTGTTGGAAGTGGGGCTGGAAATGAACAACCAGGCCAGCAATTTAACGGTGGCCTTAAAGGGTGACAAGAAAGCCGCCGGTAACTGGGGCGAGGCGCAGCTGGAGCGGACACTGGAGCTGGCTGGACTGCAGGCGGGGGAGCACTACGAAACACAAACCACATACCGGGACGAGGATGGCAAACGCAAACTACCGGACTTTGTTATCAAGCTGCCCGACAGCAAAAGTCTGATCATCGACAGCAAAGTATCACTGGTCGACTACGATCGAGCCATCGCCGCCGACACCGATGAAGAACGGACAGCAGCACTTAATGCCCACGCCCAGGCGGTGCGTAACCATATCGACGAGTTGTCCTCCAAGGATTACGTCAACCTACCGGGAATTGGCAGCCCGGATTTCGTACTGATGTTTATGCCCATTGAGCCAGCCTACATTGAGGCGATGAAACACAACAAGGGCCTGTTTAACTACGGATACAGCAAGGGTGTGGTGATGGTCTCCCACACCACGCTCATGCCGATACTACGCACGGTCGCCAACCTGTGGATGATCGAACAAAGTAACAAGGAGGCAAAAGAGATCAGCAGCAGAGCGGGGGATATTTACAATCAGGTATGCCTCGTCGCGGACCGGCTGCATAAACTTGGCAGTACTTTAAAAACCGCGAATAATCACTACAACGATACTGTGAAGGGCCTGGTGGGCAAGCAGGGCCTACACGGGAAAGTCGAACGTTTCCAGCAACTCTCCACGAGAGCCAATAAGGAGATGGCTGCCCTGGAACCGATCCACGAGGAAATCGAAAATGATCGTCTGGAATCAGTGATGAGCGACGCGGATCGTGAAGTCAGGCCCCAACTGCTGGAGGAACATGTCGCCAGACCCACAGATATCAAGGCGATAAACGCAGATTGAAAATCCGAGTGATGTTCGCTAGACCCTGAAGTGCCTCAGATATCCAGATTAGCCACCGACAGCGCATTCTGCTCGATAAATTCCCGCCGTGGTTCAACTTGGTCACCCATTAATGTAGTGAATATCTGATCGGCGGCAATGGCGTCCTCTACCGTGACTTTGAGCATGCGGCGCACTTCCGGATCCATGGTGGTTTCCCACAGCTGTTCCGGGTTCATTTCCCCAAGGCCCTTGTAGCGCTGTATGCTATAGCCCTTGCGCGCTTCAATCATAAGCCACTCCAACCCATCGGCAAAGCTGCGTGTTTGCAGCACTTTATCACCGCGCTGGAAATAACCGTCATCGTCGATCAAGTTGTTCAGGGTTTCGCCCAGGGCGATCAGGCTACGATATTCACCCGAGGAAAAAAATTCGTGATGGTATTCGGTTTCTGAATCAACACCATGAGACAGCAATTTCACCACTGGAAAGTACAGCTGACGCTCCTGATCCTTTCGCACCCGAACAGTATAGACACTCCCCTTTGACGCAACTGTAAGCAAACGTTCGCTCAATTGTGCGCAAAAGGCCCTGACAGCCTTCTCATCCAGCATTTGCTCCAGGGTAAGCGACATGCCATAGACCATCTGCCAGAGCACATTCTCCGCATAAAGCCTGCTCAGACGAGCGATAGTCGCCGCCACCGAGCGATAGCGGTTGACTAACTCCTCCAGTCCACTACCCGAAATAGCGGGGGCATCTGGATTGACGAAGATTGACGCACCTTCAAGCGCAGATTGCGTCAAATACTGATCAAGCGCCTCATCATCTTTCAAATACTGATGTTGTTTTCCCTTGGCAATTTTGTATAACGGCGGCTGGGCGATAAAGATATGGCCACGGTCTATCAATTCTCGCATCTGCCGGAAGAAGAAAGTCAGCAATAGGGTTCTAATATGGGACCCATCAACGTCCGCGTCAGTCATAATAATAATACTGTGGTAGCGCAATTTGTCTGCATTAAATTCGTCTTTGCCTATACCACAACCAAGGGCTGTAACTATTGTGCCCACTTCCGCCGATCCCAGCATCTTGTCGAAACGCGCTTTCTCGACATTGAGTATTTTTCCCTTGAGAGGAAGGATGGCCTGATACTTGCGGTTACGGCCCTGTTTTGCAGAGCCGCCGGCAGAGTCACCCTCCACCAGGTAGATCTCCGACAACGCCGGGTCTTTCTCCTGGCAGTCTGCCAGTTTGCCGGGCAACCCGGCGATATCCAGGGCGCCCTTGCGCCGGGTCATCTCCCTGGCTTTGCGAGCGGCCTCCCGCGCCCGAGCCGCATCCAGCATCTTGCCGACAACGGCCCTGGCCTCGCTGGGATTTTCCATCAAATAGTCATTAAACTGCGCGTTCATCGCCTGTTCGACAGCCACCCTTACCTCGGAGGAGACAAGTTTATCCTTGGTCTGTGAGGAGAACTTGGGATCTGGCACCTTAACCGAGATAACCGCCGTCAGACCCTCCCTCGCGTCGTCACCCGTGGTATTGACCTTCGCCTTTTTGGCCAGGCCCTCCCGCTCGATGTAGGTGTTGAGGCTGCGCGTCAGAGCGGCCCTGAAACCAAGCAAATGGGTGCCGCCATCGCGCTGCGGAATATTATTGGTGTAGCAAAAAACATTTTCCTGAAAGGAATCATTCCACTGTAATGCCACCTCAACCCCAATACCGTCTTCAGTATCAACCTGAAAGTAAAAAGGCTTGTTTACCGCCGTTTTGTTCAGGTTCAGATAGTTTACAAAAGCCTTTAAACCACCTTCATATTGGTAGGCCTCCTCCTTTCCGCTACGCTCATCCTTCAATAAAATACGCACGCCGGAGTTCAGAAAGGCGAGTTCGCGCAGGCGCTTGGCCAACTGCTCAAAATGGAACGCAATATTGGTGAATGTGGCGGATGAGGGCTTAAAGCGCACTGCAGTGCCTGTCGTTTCGGTAGTACCGATTTCCGCCAAAGGTGCATCCGGCACGCCATGACGGTAAACCTGTTCGTACATCTTGCCTTCCCTGCGAATTGTCAACACCAGTTTTTCCGACAGGGCGTTTACGACGGACACCCCAACACCATGCAATCCACCGGAGACCTTGTAGGTATTATCGTCAAACTTACCTCCAGCATGGAGCACCGTCATAATGACCTCGGCTGCCGAGACTCCTTCCTCGTGCATCTCAGTAGGGATACCCCTGCCATCATCACTGACAGACACCGATTCATCAGGGTGAATGACGATGTTGATCTTCTGGCAGTGTCCGGCGAGGGCTTCATCAATCGAGTTATCTACCAGCTCAAATACCATGTGGTGCAAGCCGGACCCGTCATCCGTATCCCCGATATACATGCCGGGCCGCTTGCGAACTGCGTCCAGCCCTTTCAGCACCTTTATGCTCGTTGAATCGTAATGATTTTCACTTTCGCTCATGGACATTCACTCTTGATACGATTGATAAGTCCCCCTCGTTACAAACCGGGAAGGTGTCGTACGGCGCCCTGTTCCACGTGGAACATTGCTAATTCACCGGTTTCAGGCCAAACGGACCGAATATCCTGATGATCGATGGCTGTGATAAACACCTGCGCCTCCATCGAAGCCAATAGCTCACAAACTAACACGCTATGCATGTAGTCTAATTCCGAGGGCAGGTCATCAATCAGATACGTGCATGTGCCTCGGCCCTGCTGGGCCATCAACTGGCCCTGTGCCAACTTCAGGCCGCAAACGACCAGCTTCTGTTGCCCCCTGGACAAGGTCTCTGCCGCCAAGTGGCTGCCTGACATAACCCTGATATCCGCGCGCTGCGGGCCTGAATGGGTATAGCCCTGTTCCAAATCTGCGGAAAGTCCGTGTTGCAACGCTTCACCGTAGCTCAGCTGCCGGTCCCATCCCTGCTGAAACCGCAACTCAAGTGCGTCTAAAGATGGCGCCAACCTGGCCATTATCTCCTTAAAACATGGCGACAAAATCCTAAAATAGGCTTTTCTATACTCGTTGATTGCCGCGCCTGTTTGCGCCACATCCTGTGTCCAGAACGCCAACTCCTGTGTTAGATATTTTACCACGCCGCAACAGGTTATTGCGTTGTTTTATACACCTTTGAAATCGCTGCCACTGCCCAAAAAACTGTTGTTCCACGTGGAACACACCCCAATCCAGATACTGCCGCCTGGCACCAGGGGCGCCCGTCAATAACCCAAAACTATCCGCAGTAATGACTTGCAAGGGTAACTGCTCCGCCAACTCGGCGACGGTTCGGACTACTTTGCCACCGATCTTGATTTGAGCCTCACCAACACGGTTGCGCTGCACACCCAGAGGCAACCCAAGTGCAGTGGACCTCGTTCCAGCAGTAGAAGAGGGTAGGGCGGTTGTCCCGTAAACAGTGCAACTGTGCGCATCATGCGTGATCAGCGACTTAATGCTGTTACCGCGAAAAGAGCGCGCCATTCCCAATAAGTGTATCGACTCCAATACACTGGTTTTCCCGCTCCCATTACAACCGAAAAAGACATTGACCCTTTGTAAAGTCTGCAGCCTGACCTTGAGCAGGTTCCTCACATGGTTTATCTGTAATTGGGTGAGTGCCACGCTAGTACGGGATGTTGGGCGAGGCCCTGTAAAAAGCCATTGATAATCTGCGTACGATTAGAATACGCTCTGTTAAAGGCGCATGGGCATAACAACGTAAAGGGAGTCGCCCACTTCGCTCTCTTCCAACAGTGCGCTGCTATTGGGGTCAGCCAAGGATAATTTGACCAGATCCCCACTAAGCACCGCCAGAACGTCCAACAAATAGCTCACGTTAAATCCAATTTCCAGCGCCTCACCTGAGTACTCCACCGAAACTGTTTCCTCGGCTTCTTCCTGCTCGGGGTTGTTGGCAACGATATTCAGGGTATTCTTGGTTAACTTAAGGCGCACCCCTCGATACTTCTCGTTTGACAGGATTGCTGTGCGAGTAAACGCCTGCCGCAACTCCTGACGGGAGCCTAACAAAATTTTGTCCGGGGAGCGTGGCAGCACTCGTTGATAATCCGGAAACTTGCCGTCAACCAGTTTAGAGGTAAATGTAAAATCGTCTGTCACTGCGCGAATGTGGTTGCTTCCGATAATGATTGCTATATCGGCATCATCATCCATCAGCAGACGCGCCAGCTCCAAAACTCCCTTGCGAGGAAGAATGACCTGGGTGCCGCCCTCACCATTGACCTTGACTTTCTCTGGCAATGTGCACATGGCCAATCGATGGCCATCTGTCGCAACCACTCGCAGCCCCTGCTTGCTATCGAGCTCCCACAGCATACCGTTCAAATAATAGCGAACATCCTGCTGCGCCATGGCAAAACCGGTACGGTCGATTAATCGCTTTAACTGGCCCTGCCTGAGGGTAAGTTGGTGTGTTCCAATACTATCTTCGACATTGGGAAACTCCCTGGCGGGAAGCGTGGAAAGCGTAAAGCGGCTGCGGCCTGACTTCACCGACACCTTGTTATCCTTGGCGCTAAAATCGATAGCACTCCCTTCCGGTAGAGACTTGCAAATATCCAGCAGCTTTCGAGCAGGAACTGTAACTTCACCAGAATCGCCTGCAGATGCAAGTTGGACCCGTCCTACAAGTTCTACTTCCAGATCTGTTCCTGTCAAAGACAGGCGATCCTGCTCCAGAGCGATCAACACATTGGCCAGGATGGGTAACGTCTGGCGGCGCTCTACTACTCCCGCCACGAGATTTAAAGACTTGACCAGGCTATCCCGTGAAATACTGAACTTCATAAAGATGTTTTCCCTTCTCTGTTTTACCAAAAACAAAAATCAAACTTATTTATATGTGTTCAGGTCGTAAGCGTTCTTAACAAGTTCTTGTAATCTTCCCGAATATCAGAGTTCGTTTCGCGAAGCTCCTTAATTTTACGGCATGCATGAAGAACTGTCGTGTGATCTCTGCCCCCAAAACTATCACCAATTTCTGGCAGGCTGTGATTGGTCAACTCTTTTGACAAGGCCATTGCCATCTGGCGAGGCCTGGCTACCGAGCGGCTACGACGGCGAGACATCATGTCCGCAATCTTGATCTTGTAATACTCCGCCGCCGTTCGCTGGATATTATCCATACTGACCTGCCTATCCTGCAGAGCCAGCAAATCCTTGAGACTTTCCTTGATCAGGTCTACATCGATCGCCCTACCCACAAAGCGGGCACTTGCAATCACTCTCTTCAGCGCCCCTTCGAGTTCTCTGACATTGGAGCGTATGCGTTGCGCAATAAAGAATGCAGCGTCCGGCGGCAGATCGATGCGCACCTCGGACGCCTTTTTCATCAGGATCGCGACCCGTGTCTCCAGTTCCGGAGGCTCCACCGCAACAGTGAGGCCCCAGCCAAAGCGGGATTTGAGTCGCTCTTCCAACCCGTCGATTTCCTTGGGGTAGCGGTCGCACGTCAGTATCATCTGCTGGCCACCCTCAAGCAGGGCATTGAAGGTGTGAAAAAACTCTTCCTGCGAACGATCTTTCTTGGCAAAAAACTGTATGTCGTCAATAAGCAACGCATCAACGGAGCGATAATATCGCTTGAAGTCTGTAATCGCATTCAACTGCAGCGCTTTTACCATATCAGCAACAAAGCGCTCTGAATGAAGATATACTACCTTTGCCTCTGGATTATGTGCTTTCAGGGCATTGCCCACTGCGTGCATCAAATGGGTTTTTCCTAGACCAACTCCCCCGTATAAAAACAAAGGGTTATACGAATTGCCCGGATTCTCGGCAACCTGTTGCGCGGCCGCCAGGGCCAGTTGATTGGATTTACCTTCAACAAAACTATCAAAGGTATAGTTCTCAAACAGGCGGTGCTGATGCAGTAGCGAACCCTCCACTTCAACCCGGCGGGAGACATCACGCTGCATCAGTGCTGGTCTGATTGAGAAGTCCTCAGGCACAGGCAACACGGAAGACCCCGTCCTATCCGAAAGCGCGGGCTTTATAGAATTATTGTCAAACCGCGATGGTCTGTGGGGCAACTGCTCTGGTCGTAGTGTTGCAGCGGCTGTCTCAATATTAGCGACATTGACAGCACCAATCGCCAAGGCAATATCAAGAGAAATGTCTGGCTGTAATTCTCGTACAAGCTCACATATTCGCTCAGCATACTTATCCGCGACAAAATCCTTGATAAACCTGTTTGGCGCAAACAAAGTGAGCAAATGCTCTTCGGAGCTGGCTTGTAGGGGCCTAATCCATGTATTGAACTGTTGCGAAGGCAATTCGTCTCGCAAACGCTCGACACATTTTTGCCACACTGCTTCAGGCAAAGAAAACCCCTTAAAGCTGAGTAAAACACCCAGTCTCTCGAAAAAGTAATTAATGATACCTATTTTTTATTAGCGGGGCTTTGTTGCCCGGCAGGTCGGTGCATAATACCCCTGAATAGCAAAGTTATCCACATCTAAATGCGGAAAAGAAAAAAATAAATAGTTATTATTTTTCAATATGTTAGGCGATTTTTGCCTGATTTTTGAGCTATTCAATAAAGACCGGCAGTGAATAAATTGTTCTGTGGATAACCTGTATATATGTTTGTGAAAAGATGTGTGCTGATGTCCTAAATACCCGCCGTTATAGCACTTTTAGGAAAATCGCCCATCGTAAAAAAACGCGGCCGGGTGTATTGAAATTGATACCAGAATCGATTCGCCACATAACATAAAAATACTGCGCTTTAGATTGAATTAGATGGCGCATTTACATAGAATAGCCCACCTTTTTTCCGGCCAGGATACGTCACGCCAATACCATGTGCGTCTGATGGTCCACCGCCTTCTCTGTTTATCTGGAACCAGTCATGAAAAGAACATTTCAGCCCAGCGTCCTGAAGCGCGCCCGCACTCACGGTTTCCGTTCACGAATGGCCACCAAGGGCGGTCGTCAAGTATTAAACCGTCGTCGCGCCAAAGGTCGCAAGCGTCTGTCTGCATAGAGCAGCAGATTGGCCAGCCAGGAAACGGACTCCAGTTTCGGCAAAGCAAAGCGCTTACTCAATGCCAAAGATTACAGCCGGGTATTTGACAGTCCCGATGTACGAGCCTCACACCAGCACTTGTTGTTACTGGCAAAGATCAACGATGGACCCGAGCATCGCCTGGGTTTAGTGATAGCCAAAAAAAATGTTCGGTTAGCCGTTCATCGCAATCGAATAAAGCGTGTAGCCCGGGAGATTTTCCGTACCTTGCCCAGCAGTGAGCCGCCCATGGACGTTGTGCTTTTGGCCAGGCGCGGCCTGGGTGAGTTGGATAATGCCGCTCTATCCTCTATATTGCTGCAGCAGTGGCAGAAACTGGTTCGCCACACAGCCAAAGCCATACCAAGCACCAGCCAGGACTCCTGATGCGTCGCCTGTTAATCATTTTGATCGCCTGCTACAAAGCCTGCCTCAGCCCATTTATGGGCAATAACTGCCGGTTTTATCCCAGTTGTTCCACTTATGCCCAGGAAGCGATCTCGGCCCACGGTGCTTTAAAAGGAAGCTATCTGGCCCTGCTGCGCTTAAGCCGATGCCATCCATGGCATGAGGGCGGAGAAGATCCCGTGCCCCCCTGCTCGCACCCACACTAAAGACACAGATATTCAATTATGGATTTGCAACGCTCACTGCTTATCGGCGCCATAGCTGTACTCTCGTTCATGCTTCTCACACAGTGGGTCGCTTTCAAGGACTCCAAAACCGCGATGGTCGTGCAGGAAACTTCGCGCCTGATGCCCAACACCGACAGGGCGCTGCCCGCACAGCCAGCGCCACTTGCAAATTCTTCCGTCCCTGCAGAGCAGGATATCCCTGCAGTACCGGTGCCAGAACGGTCTGCCCCGGTAAGCAAAGCACCTACCACGGAGGAGCAAACTGCAGGTAGCATCGTTCAAATATATACGGATGTACTGCAGCTGGCCGTAGATTTGAATGGTGGCGATATTGTTGAGCTCTCACTGCCAAAATATCTGGCGCATCTGGATAATCCCAAGGTGCCGTTTGTCTTGCTCGAGGATAATGAGGCGCTCATATATATTGCGCAAAGCGGGCTGATCGGCACCAATGGGATAGATAACAATGGGCGCGCGCAATTTATCGCCTCCGCTCCACGCTTTGTCATGAACGAGGGAGAGGAAACGCTTGTTGTAGATTTGCATTGGCAGGGCGATGCCGATGTCAAAATCACCAAACGTCTGACACTGCGTCGTGGTTCCTATGTGATAGATGTCGACTACCTCGTAGAGAACCGCAGCGCGGAGCCCTGGCAAGCCAATCTGTTCGGCCAGATCAAACGCCAGAGCGGGCCACCGCCCTCGGCAACCAACAACTCCATGGGCCTGAAGCCCTTCCTGGGCGTGGCCGTCACCCAGCCGGACGCTCGTTTTACCAAGTTCACTTTCAAAAAGCTTGCCGAAGAGCCTTTCAAGGCCCAGTTGCCGGGCGGTTGGATCGCATTGATCCAGCACTATTTCCTCAGTGCGTGGATTCCCAACCCGGAACAAACTCATACCTATAGCGGCCGGGTGACACCGAGCGGTTTCAACATCGCCGGTTTCACCAGTCCTGCGCTGGTTTTGGACCCCGGTAAATCTGGCAAAACGGGTGCAAAATTTTACGCCGGACCCAAAGACCAGTATCGATTAAAGGAAATTTCACCCTATCTGGATCTCAGCGTCGACTACGGCTTCCTGTGGTGGGTTGCCCAACCACTGTTCTGGCTGTTGACCAAGATTCATGCGCTGGTGGGGAACTGGGGTGTCGCTATTATCCTGCTGACGGTCATGATCAAGGCCGTCTTTCTTCAAGCTGTCAGCCGCCTCCTACAAATCCATGGCCAACATGCGCCGTGTCCAGCCCAAAATGGCGGCCATCAGGGAACAGTACGCCGACGACAAACAGAAACAGTCCCAGGCCATGATGGAGCTCTATAAGAAAGAAAAGATCAATCCCCTGGGTGGCTGCCTTCCTATCCTCGTACAAATGCCCGTCTTCATGGGCCTGTACTGGATGTTGATGGAGAGTGTCGAGTTGCGACAGGCACCATTCATACTGTGGATCAAGGATTTATCGGTCATGGACCCCTATTTCGTGCTGCCCCTGATGATGGGCGCGAGCATGTACTACATGCAAAGGCTCAATCCCCCACCGCCGGATCCCATGCAGGCCAAGATCATGCAGTGGATGCCGGTCATGTTTACATTCTTTTTCCTGTGGTTCCCGGCAGGACTGGTACTGTACTGGGTGGTCAACAACTTGCTATCGATGGCCCAGCAATATGTGATCACCCGGCAGATTGAGAAAGCGAGTGCCAAATCCTGAGCGCGCAGCTGAGAATTTTCGCGTAGGTGGGTTTTACACCGTGGACCAGGAAACCATCGTCGCCATTGCCACCGCTCCGGGTAGGGGCGGTATAGGAATAATCCGACTGTCTGGCGACAGGGCCCTGACAATCGGTACCTCAATCACCGGTATACAACTGGCGCCACGCCATGCACACTTGTGTTCTTTCCACGACAGCATCGGTCACACGCTGGACTCCGGAATATGCCTGTTTTTCCCCGGTCCCAACTCCTTCACTGGTGAAGATGTCGTCGAGCTGCAGGCCCACGGCGGTCCGATCATTCTGGACCTCCTGTTACGCGAAACCTGTAAGCTGGGTGCCCGCCAGGCCGAACCTGGAGAATTTTCACAGCGTGCATACCTCAACGACAAGATAGACCTCACTCAGGCTGAAGCGATTGCCGATCTTATCAACAGCACTACTGAGCGAGCCGCACTAAATGCCAGCCGTTCCCTGCAAGGGGTTTTTTCTCAAAAAATTGAAGCACTGGTAACGCAGGTAACCCAATTGCGTGTGTACGTTGAGGCAGCTATCGATTTTCCTGAGGAGGAAATTGACTTCATCCAGAACAGCCAGGTCAGGAGCGGCTGGAGTTTATTATCCAACAGTTTGACGCAGTGGCCGATGAAGCCAAACAGGGCCGCTTGGTACAGGAGGGTATGAAACTGGTGATTGCCGGCAAACCCAATGCGGGAAAATCCAGTCTGCTTAACGCCTTGTCCGGGCAGGACACCGCCATTGTGACAGCCATCGAAGGCACTACACGTGATGTGCTGCGGGAGCACATACAAATCGATGGATATGCCCCTGCATATCGTTGACACTGCAGGGTTGCGCGACAGCGACGATGAGATTGAGCAGGAAGGGATACGCCGGGCGTGGGCTGAAATTGAATCAGCAGATCGTGTACTGCTGGTAATCGATGGCAACACCCTGCCTGGCGTAGAGCCTGAGTATGCTGGATCTGTGGTATGAGAACAACCAACATCTCGCAGCGAGAAATACCCGTTACCATTGTGGTCAACAAATGTGACCTGAATAATCGCCATCCTGAAGTATGCCAGCACGGTGACTTGACCGTTGTCCATTTGTCGGCAAAAACCGGCGCTGGCGTGGATTTACTCAAACAACACCTGAAGACCAGCATGGGCTACAACGAGGGCGGAGAAGGAAATTTCAGTGCTCGACGACGTCACTTGCAGCTCTCTGGAATGCGCGAAAAATTTCTTGCTCAATGGACAACAACAATTGCTTGAAGCAGGTGCCGGTGAATTGCTGGCAGAGGATTTACGTCTTTGTCAAAACAGCCTGGGCGAAATCACCGGTGCTGTAAGCAGTAATGAACTTGCTGGGACAGTATTTTTTCGAGTTTCTGTATTGGCAAGTAGTTCAGCGAGTTTTCCAGCGCATCACACAAGTTACTAACACGTTCTACATAACTTGATCTCTGTGCACTACTTATTAAGGCATTCTTCACCACCTTACGCCTGCATTAGGGATATTTTGTTACGCTGTGCAAAAAACCCTTACCATCTCTGTATGGGCAAGGTACAAAAACAATTCTCATCCACAACACACTGGAGACCGCCAAAATCATCCACAAAAACGGTCGTTTAATACACTGCTTAAACACTGTTTCCGCGCACCTGATACAACAGTTTTCCTGCGACTTTTCATAGCAGTAAAGCTATTGATTTCAAATTGTAAATAAAAGCTTCTCCACAGGGAGAGGCGGGCCTAATAACTATAACTACAATAATCCTTATATATCTATCTATACATATATATTTATCAATCTATATAAACAGCAAGGTAAAAAGAACAATGCATCAATTCAGGATATACATCACAAATAGGGTTGGACTTGATCTTCAAAAAGCCGCAGGCTATGCCAACCAATTTCCAGGGGTACACCCCCGGTTAGCGGCGCCAGATGCAATGAGCCTGTTTCCTGGATTGTCTGTAAGGCCTGTTCCGGAGTTAGTACCCGGTATTTTCCTTCTCGCTTGAGTTCCTCAACAGTGGAGGCAAAGGATTCGGCGTATGCGCGTCGATTAGGATGTCGCCAGGAGCCATAGGCCGTTGCGTCATACATCAGATAGTCTCCAATTTCCTTCCAACACGCCTCGGGGTCTGTGCTGATAAAGGTCGTAGCTGGTGCCCGGGGAGAAATGATGAACGCAAATTTAAAGTTATGGTCTTTACAGGCTGCGAAATAGCTCTTTTCCAACTCGGGGTCATCGATGGCGGGGCAAAAAAACAGGCCAAAGCGGGCTGCTCGACGGGCGGCAGCTCTACTGTTGCCACCGACAGTTAACAGGCTATGAAGCGGGGAAACAGGCGCGGGGTTTAGCTGCATGGAGATGCCATTGTATTCGAAGACCTCGCCCTTAAGGGCCTGTACCAATATTTCAAGCTTCTCGTCAAATACCTGTCCACGGTCTGAACCAGTCGACCGCAAAACACTCGTATTCATTCTCGCGATAACCCAGACCACAGGTAGCGGTAAAGCGTCCACCGCTACAATATCCAGTACGGCTATATCCTCGGCCAGGCGCAATGGGTCATGCAGTGGCACCAGCAGTGCGCTAACACTTATTCGAATACGCTGAGTTGCAGCGATCATCATGCCGGCCAGTTGCAGAGGCGCAGATAAAAAGCCATCACTAGTATTGTGATGTTCGGACAATCCGATTACATCCACAGTGTTGCGATCCGCCCAGATAGCCATTTCCAGTGCGGCACGGTAGCGGTCCGAAGGAGTATCCGGGCATTCAGGGCTACTGCGCATATCAAAACGCAATACGATATTGCGCATGGGTGAGGGATCGCTCATTGAGGGGCGACGCTATTTATTTTTGTCACCGTCCAGTTTTTTTTTGGCTTCAATCCACGCACCAATGGTAACGCCCATATTGTGGGGGTTATAGGCGTCTTCCTCATACTTGAACAGCCCATTGCCAGCGTAGTGCAAGATAGTAATGTTGGGTTCCTGATAAATCTTGCCGTCGCCGAGGTCAGCCATGCGATTCATGACCTCGCAAATGATCCAGCCTTTGTGCATATCGATTGAATACCATGTAATGGGAAACGCGGTCATTTCGCTCGCCGGCCATTTGTTCATGGTAGCGGTGATCCATTTTTGAATGTTTTCTCTCCCCCAGAATCGGCCGAAATGATGCTCGAAATAACTGGCGTCCTCGGTAAAGCAGTTTGCCCAGTCTGTCCAGTCTTTGGTCTGGGCGCCCTTGAGGGCGGCAGCCTGATACTTATCGAAAGCCTGTTCCAATTCCTTGCGTTTCCAGCGTGCCATGTGTTGCTCCTTTCAGTCTGATTCAGGTATTAAAAAATGGGCCCTGGCGATAGCGTTGGGCTGAAGGCTCTGTTCCTGCCAGGCGGTGATAGTGACATTGGCAATAAAGCGACCCTGGCGGGTAAGTTTGCATTGCGCGTAGGTATCACACAAGCGCGCTGGCCGCAGGTAGTCCAGAGAGAAATTTATGATTTTCGGTAACACCGGCCTGGTCCATTTTGGCGATCAGGTGAAATGCTGCAGCCTGCTCCATAAACGCACCTACCACTCCGCCATGCAGCGCGGGCAGTGACGGGTTGCCAATCAACTTTTCATGCTCCGGGAGGATAAACAGAATTTCACCCTCGTACAGTTCGGCCCTGATACCGAGAAACACAGCATAGGGAACCTTCTTCAACCACAGTCGCAGGGTATCCTCACTGGGTTCCTGTTGTATAACATCGGCCAGGGTCACTGCTGTGCACCTCCCTGCGCCGCGCTTAACAGCCACGAGAGGTCTACGTCCGCGACCCGCACCCAACTACCGGTTGCTTTGGCTATGGGCTTGTCTCTGGATTCACAGTACGCGAAACCTTCGACAAAGAGAATCTTGCGGGTTGTCTTGTACACATGTGCACAGGCAAAAATATCCATGCCGGGCGGTGCTACACCCAGATGATCAATACGCAAGTCCAGTGTTGGTGTTACGGATGGTTCAACGCGATCGCTGCAGACTGTGGACATGCCCAGGGTCTGGTCCAGTAATACGGTCAGTGCGCCACCATGCAGAGTCCCGGCCTCGGGGTCGCCTACCAATGATTTCTGGTAGGGCAGTTTTAGTGTGAGTTCCTCTCCGTCAATACCTACTATCTGGATACCCAGTAGCGCTGTATGCGGGATGTGCTCGCTCATTATTTTCACGAGTCGATATTTTTGCTCGTTGCTCAGTACCGCCACATATACATTCCAGATGGACCGGGAGAGCGGATAATATGAACGAATAGCGCAGAAAGTGCCATCAGTCGGTAACTGGAATAGCGGACCGTGAAGTGACCAGCTAAACTGGCAACGCAGCGTACCAGCTTACTAAAGGAGTGTGGATGAAGCACAGCGACGGCAGGTTTACTGGTGCCGGAGAACGCTCAATCTATTTCCAGTGGTGGGAGCCGGAGTCGGCTCCCAAGGCCGTGTTATTGGTCGCACACGGGGCTGGTGAACACAGCGCACGCTACCAGACGCTGGCGCAGTTTTTCACCGGCCATAACTTTGCGTTGCAGCGCTGGATCATAACGGGCACGGCTATTCAGAGGGTCACCCCGGCCACGTGAACTCCTTCGGTGATTATTTGTATGATCTGGCAATATTTCACCGGCAGCTCGCGGCCCGATTCACTGGCGTGCCGATGTTCCTCCTGGGACACAGCATGGGCGGCCTGATAACCAGCAATTATCTGTTACGGTCACCAGCACGAGTTCGTCGGCGGCATTCTCTCGGGCCCAGCTATAAAGACAGACCTGCAGCCCGGTTTCGTGCAAATGTTGTTGCTCCGCTTGCTGGCGTTACTGACTGCCGCGACTGGGCATGCTGAAGCTCAATGCGGACGGCGTCAGTCGCGACCCCGAGGTAGTCAGGAAGTATATTGAGGATCCCCTGGTTTTTCATGGAAAAATGTCGGCGCGCATGTTGCGCGAATTGTTTGCTGGCATGAGCGCGATACAGGCCGGCGCCGCGAGCATTTCGCTGCCCATGCTGTTGCTGCACGGTGGGGCAGACGTGATGACAGCCCCGGAGGGCTCGCGTTTTCTCTACGAGCATATCGGCTCCAGCGACAAGACCCTGAAAATTTATCCTGGCCTGTATCACGAGATCCTCAATGAACCCGAGCGCGCCGAGGTACTGGCGGAAATTTTGGCCTGGTGTGAAACCAGATTGCGCGCCGCCTGATAACGAGGTCCGGTCTCGTCCTGAACAAATTTTGAACAACGGACCGCGCCCACGTATAATCGTTCCCCCCGCAAAACGGTGTGCACTTGGCACATGAGGCCGGCAGTGGAATATCAGCAACAATTTGAAGTGATCGTGATCGGAGGTGGCCATGCCGGCACCGAGGCCTGTCTGGCCGCCGCGCGCATGGGCTGTCGTACGCTGCTGCTCACCCACAGCGTCGATACGCTGGGGCAGATGTCCTGCAATCCGGCGATCGGCGGTATTGGCAAAAGCCATCTGGTGAAAGAAGTGGATGCCCTGGGCGGAGCCATGGCCCGCGCCACCGACCGGGCCGGCATACAGTTTCGGGTATTGAACCGGCGCAAGGGGCCAGCGGTGCGGGCGACCAGGGCGCAGGCGGATCGGGTGCTGTACCGGAATGCCATCCGCCAGATGCTGGAGTCACAGCCCAATTTGTCCATATTCCAGCAGCCGGTCGACGACCTGCTGATCGAGAATGGACGGGTCGCGGGCGCCATCACCCAGATGGGGCTTGTTTTTCGGGCACCGCGGGTGGTGCTGACCAGCGGCACGTTTCTGGGTGGCAAAATCCATATCGGCCTCGAGAACAGTGCCGGGGGGCGCGCCGGGGATCCGCCCTCCATCGCCCTTGCCCAGCGCCTGCGTGAACTGCCGTTCCGCGTGGAGCGCCTGAAGACGGGCACGCCGCCGCGGATTGATGCCCGCACTGTCGATTTTACCGATCTGGAAGAACAGTGGGGCGACCAGCCCGAGCCGGTCATGTCGTATCTGGGCAGCACTGCCGAGCACCCCGAGCAGCGCTGCTGCTGGGTGACGTACACCAATGAACATACCCACGACATTATTCGTGGCGGGCTGGACCGCTCGCCCCTGTATTCCGGGGTGATTGAGGGGGTGGGGCCACGCTATTGCCCCAGTATCGAGGACAAGATCCACCGCTTCGCCGACAAGAATTCCCACCAGATTTTTATCGAGCCGGAGGGCCTGACCACCAGGGAGCTGTACCCCAATGGTATTTCCACCAGCCTGCCATTTGATGTGCAGATCGATCTGGTCCGCTCCATCAAGGGTTTTGAGAACGCCCACATCACGAGGCCGGGCTACGCTATCGAATACGATTTCTTTGATCCCAGGGATCTCAACGCCTCGCTGGAGACCAAGGCGCTGCCGGGGCTGTATTTTGCAGGGCAGATCAACGGCACTACCGGCTATGAAGAGGCCGCTGCGCAGGGTCTGTTAGCGGGACTGAACGCGGCGCTTGCGGTGCGCGGGGCGGAGCCCTGGTGCCCGCGACGCGACGAGGCGTACATCGGCGTGCTGGTCGACGACCTGATCACGATGGGCACGCTGGAGCCCTATCGCATGTTTACCTCGCGCGCGGAGTACCGCTTGTTGCTGCGCGAGGACAATGCCGACCTGCGCCTCACCGAGCAGGGCCGGGCCATGGGCCTTGTAGATGATGTGCGCTGGCAACGATTTGAAGGCAAGCGCGAGGCGATTGCGCGCGAAACGGCGCGACTGGCCACCAGCTGGGTTCACCCGCATACGCCGCAGGCCGATGTGTTGGCGGGCAAGCTGAAAACCCCGCTGGCCCGTGAGTATTCACTGGCAGAACTCCTGAAACGCCCGGAGCTGGAGTACGCGGACCTCGCGGGGCTGGTTGGTGAGCCGACCCCGGATCTGCAGGCTGCAGAGCAGGTAGAAATACAGGCCAAGTACGCCGGCTATATCGACAGGCAGAAGGAAGATATTGCGCGGTTGCGGCGCAATGAAAATACTACCCTGCCGGCCAGCCTGGACTATAACGCGGTTGATGGGCTGTCCAATGAGGTGAAACAGAAGTTAATTGCCGCACGCCCGGATACGCTGGCCCGTGCCGGGCGCATACCCGGGGTTACTGCCGCCGCAATCGCACTGCTACTGGTTTACCTCAAAAAGCGCGGCGTCCTCGGGGGCACCGAACCAGGAGGACCCCGACACCCGACGCAAGCTGGCCTGAGCTGGTGCCGAGCCTCAGCTCACAGTTGCAGCTGGGCTGCGCTGCGCTGCAGCTGTCGGTCGATGCCCGCCAGCAGCAGCGGCTGCTTGACTATCTGGCCCTGCTGTCCAAGTGGAACCAGACCTATAACCTGACTGCAGTGCGCGACGAGGCGCAAATGGTGACCCGTCACCTGCTGGACAGCCTGGCCATTGCACCCTATCTGAGAGGGCGGCGCTTTCTTGATGTGGGCACGGGTGCCGGTCTGCCCGGGGTCCCCATGGCGCTGGTGTTTCCGGAGCGGGAGTTCCACCTGCTGGACAGCAATGGCAAGAAGACCCGCTTTCTTTTTCAGGTGAAAACTGCCCTTTGCTTGGATAATATGGTCGTCCATCATGCCCGGGTGGAATCTTTCCATGTCGCCGAACCGTTTGACACGGTGTTATCCAGGGCTTTTGCTTCTTTGCAGGATATGGTGCATGGTTGCCGCCACCTCCTGGCTCCCGGTGGCCGACTACTGGCCATGAAGGGCGTGCATCCCGCGCAGGAATTGGAAGCCGTGCGCCAGGAGTGCCTGGAGATGACAGTTTATCCGCTCGTCGTACCGGGCCTGGGCGAGCAGCGGCATCTCGTGGAGATCGCGCTGTAACAGGGCTCGCGACGAGCGTAACAACACATTGCCAGGGGCACCGCATTGACCAGAATTATCGCAATCGCGAACCAGAAAGGCGGGGTTGGCAAGACCACGACCTGCGTCAACCTTGCCGCGTCCCTCGCTGCCATGAAGCAGCGCGTACTGCTGGTAGACCTCGACCCACAGGGTAACGCCACTATGGGCAGTGGCATCGATAAATACGACGTGGAACGCAGCATCTACGATGTCCTGGTCCACCGGGCCCCGCTACAACTGGTCATCCGGCCCACCGGCGAAAGCGGCTACGATGTCCTGCCTGCCAATAGCGACCTGACTGCTGCTGAAGTGGAGCTACTGAGCGTTGATTACAGGGAGCGCCGCTTGCGCATGGCCCTCGCGGAAGTCTCCAGCGAGTATGATTATGTATTGATCGATTGCCCTCCGTCCCTGAACATGCTGACCATCAATGCCCTGGTTGCCGCAAATGGCGTGATTATTGCCATGCAGTGTGAGTACTTCGCCCTGGAAGGCCTCGCCGCGCTGGTGCGCACCATTGAGGGGGTGGCCGAGACAATAAACAGCGAATTGCAGATACAGGGCATACTGCGCACAATGTACGATCCGCGCAACAGCCTGACCACCGATGTGTCAGCCCAGCTGCGAGCCCATTTTGGCGACAAGGTGTATCGTACGGTGGTGCCGAGAAATGTGCGCCTGGCGGAGGCGCCCAGCCATGGCGTGCCCGCCATGTACTACGACAAACATTCCCGCGGTTCCAAGGCCTACATGGCACTGGCCGGAGAAATTATCCGGCGAGAAGAGCAGCAGGCCGCGCAGCAGCCTGACCAGACCCTCGTGACCTGAAGTGCAGAGACTTGAAGTAACGGAGAGCGTTGATGTCTGTTAAGAAAAGGGGCTTAGGGCGAGGACTGGATGCCTTGCTGGGTGGCGGTAATGCCATGCATTCTGTTGGTACAGAAGCGACCGATTCCAGCCCGGGCGTAGCGCAAGTCGGGGAGGCCAATTCGCGTAGCGAGCTGCCAGTGGATCTTATCCAGCGTGGCAAGTACCAGCCGCGCCGAGACATCGAGCCGGAATCCCTGCGCGAGCTTGCGGACAGCATTATTGCGCAGGGCGTGATTCAGCCCATATCGGTGCGACCAATCTCTGATCAACGCTACGAGATCATAGCGGGGGAGCGGCGTTGGCGGGCGGCACAGTTGGCGGGCCTGGATGTTATTCCGGTGGTTATTCGGGATGTGTCCGACCAGGCCGCCATAGCCATGGCCCTGATCGAGAATATTCAGCGGGAAGACCTCAACCCGATAGAGGAAGCAGTGTCGTTACAGCGTTTGCAGCGTGAATTTGATCTCACCCAGCAGGAAGTGGCCACGGCGGTGGGCAAATCGCGTTCCACGGTGGCAAACCTGCTGCGCCTTATGACCCTGCAGGAGGATGTGCAACGCCTGGTGGAGCACGGCGATCTGGAGATGGGCCACGCCCGGGCGCTGCTGGGCCTGGAGGGCGCTAACCAGTCGCAGGCAGCACGCACCGTGGTGGCGAAGGGGTTGTCAGTGCGCCAGACCGAAGCGCTGGTACGCCACCTGTTGGCGAAAAAGACGCTGCCTGTTGCCACAAAACACATTGATCCCAATATTCGCCATTTGCAGGATGATTTGTCACAACGCCTCGGGGCTCCAGTGCAGATCCAGCACAGCGCCAAGGGCAGGGGCAAGCTGGTGCTGTCTTACAACAGCCTGGATGAGCTGGACGGTATTCTGAGCCACATCAAATAGGGCGCTGCGAGCAACGATCTTTTAGGTCGCCCGCCCGTGATAAGTCGGTTGAACCAGCCCTGTTATCCCCCTATAATGCCCGCCCGAATCGAGGAAGAACCCCGTGTGGTTAAGGACGAGGGGAGTCATGAGGCGCTGCTGCCGGGTGCTGAAATAGCGCGTCCTCCGGTTCATCGAATCACCCTGGTTCAACTGGCATTGCTGGTTTCGCTCTGCCTGATTTTACTGGCATTCGATAAAGTGTTTGCTTACTCGGTGCTCAGTGGGGGCCTGATAGCCATTGTGCCCCAGGCATATTTCGCGGTGCTCGCATTCAGATGGCGTGGTGCGCGGTCTGCCCAGGCAATAGCCCGGTCCAGCTACGCGGGCGAGGTGGGGAAGTTTTTACTCAGTTGCGCCGGGTTTGGCCTGGTGTTTGCGGTAATGCGGCCGATAGACGGCCCGGCAGTATTCGTCGGTTACCTGGCGATGCTGATCACACAAATTACAGGAAGTTGGTTGTTGCTGACACACGACCAGCGGAAATAGATAGATGCGAGTGTTTTGATCGATGGCAGGCTCAACCCAAACTATTTCTGAATACATCGTTCACCACCTGACCAATCTTACCTATGGCAAGTTGCCAGGAGGTTTTGAGCGGGAAGACGGCAGCATTGTTGCTGATGGTGGTGCCTGGGTGATGGCCCACGGTGGCGAAGAAGCTGCAGCAATGGGATTCACTGCCATCCATGTCGACTCCATGTTCTGGTCAATCACGCTTGGAATTGTGTTCTGCTGGTTGTTTCGCGGCGTCGCCAAAAAAGCCCAGTCGGGCGTGCCCAGCGGGATGGTCAATGCTGTCGAAATGATCGTGGAGTTTGTTGATAACACCGTCGCGCGACACCTTCCACGGACACAACAAAATGGTCGCGCCACTGGCCCTGACGATTTTTGTCTGGGTGTTTCTGATGAACCTGATGGATATGCTGCCGGTGGACCTGGTTCCATCACTGTTGAGCCTGGCGGGCGTGCATTACCAGAAAATCGTGCCGTCGACGGACCCTAACATCACCATGGGCATGGCATTGGGTATTTTTATTCTCATGCTGTATTACTCGATCAAGGTCAAAGGCTTCGGCTTCGTCCGGGAGCTGACCATGAACCCGTTCAATCACTGGGCGTTCATCCCAGTCAATTTGTTTATGGAGGTGGTTGGTTTGCTGGCCAAGCCGTTCTCTCTGGGCCTGCGGTTGTTCGGTAACATGTACGCAGGTGAGATGATCTTTATCCTGATTGCAGCGCTGTTCAGCGCCGGCGTGTTGTGGATGGTTCCGGCCGGATTGTTGCAAATCGCCTGGGCGATCTTCCATATTCTGGTGATCACCCTGCAAGCATTTATCTTTATGGTGCTGACGATCGTGTATCTCAGCATGGCCCATGAGGATCACTGATTCACAGTAACTTTTACCCTTTGCTTACTTTAACGTTAGGAGAAAAAAATGCCTGAATTAATCTACATTGCTGCCGCCCTCATGATGGGTCTGGGTGGACTGGGTGCCGCGATCGGGGTTGGTCTGTTGGGCGGCAAACTCATTGAAGGTTCCGCGCGCCAGCCTGAACTGGCGCCGAAACTGCAGGTAACTTTCTTTCTGGGCGCCGGCCTGGTCGACGCGATCCCCATTATCGGTGTTGGTATTGCGATGTACCTGATCTTCGTTGTTGCCGGTTAATTTAACCACCGACGGGAAAAGGGCCGCCCTGTGCGCGGCCCCCAGTAATCTGTGAGGAGCACGGCGTGAATATTAATCTTACGCTTATCGGGCAGATGATCGCTTTCGTCTGCTTTGTCATGTTCTGCATGAAGTATGTATGGCCGCCTATCCTGGCTGCCATGGCGGAGCGCGAGAAAAAGATTGCCGACGGTCTGGCTGCGGCCGACCGCGCCAGCCACGATCTTGAGTTGGCCCAGGAAAAGGCGGTAGAGCGCCTCAAGGAAGCCAGGCAGGAGGCAGCGGGCATTATAGACGCCGCCAACAAGCGCGGTATCCAGCTGGTTGAAGAGGCCAAAGGCGCTGCCGTGGTTGAGGCGGATCGTGTCAAGACCGCTGCCCATGCTGAAATTGAGCAGGAATCCAATCGCGCGCGCGAGCTACTGCGCGGCCAGGTTGCGGCATTGGCGTTGGCCGGTGCTGAAAAGGTTCTCGGTGCCAGCATTGACTACAAGGCGCACGCCGAGCTGGTCGATAAACTGGCTGCAGAGTTGTAACGCGAGGACCCCATGGCGGAATTGAGCACAATAGCGCGACCGTATGCCAAGGCAGCATTCGAGTACGCCCGCGACAGCAAGCAGCTGCCGCAGTGGGCCGAGCAGTTGGCGACAGCGGCTGCGGTTGCTGCCGATAAAGGCTTGCAAGCGGCACTCAACGACCCTGCACTGACGGCTGAAAAACAGGCCGGGATACTCTGTGCTGTGTGCGGTGACGCCCTCGGTGACCAGGCGCGCAATTTTATTGCGGTACTTGCTGCCAATAAACGCCTTTCGCTATTGCCCGAAATCTATTCCCTGTTCGCGCAATACAAGGCCAATCAGGAAAAGAGCGTGGATGTAGAGGTCATTTCCGCGTTTGATCTGGCTGATGCGGCCCGGGACAAACTGGCCGAGGTGTTGGGCAGGAAACTGGAACGCGAGGTGAAAGTTCGCACAACCACCGACAGGAATCTGCTGGGTGGCGTATTAATCAGGGCCGGTGATCTGGTGATCGATGGCTCCGTGCGTGGCAGGCTGAACAAGCTGGCCGCCGCAATAAATTCCTAGACTTTAAGACGCAGGATTGAGGAACAGAGCATGCAGCAACTGAATCCATCTGAGATTAGCGAGATTATCAAGCGCCGCATCGACCAGCTCGATGTCAGCTCGGAAGCCCGCAACGTGGGCACCGTGGTTTCGGTTACCGACGGCATTATCCGTATCCACGGCCTGGCCGAGGTGATGTACGGCGAGATGATTGAATTTGACGGCGGCATTTACGGTTTGGCGCTCAACCTGGAGCGCGACTCGGTCGGTGCGGTAATTCTGGGCGACTATAAAGGCGTGGCTGAAGGCCAGTCCTGTCGCTGCACTGGTCGCATTCTGGAAGTTCCCGTGGGTCCCGAGCTGCAGGGCCGTGTGGTGGACGCGCTGGGCAGCCCTATCGACGGCAAAGGCCCGATCAATGCGGCCCTGACCGATGCACTGGAAAAAGTAGCGCCGGGAGTTATTGCACGTAAATCGGTGGATCAGCCCGTGCAAATCGGCTTGAAAGCCATTGACGCCATGGTGCCGATAGGACGCGGCCAGCGCGAGCTGATTATCGGTGATCGCCAGATTGGTAAAACGGCCATTGCGGTTGATGCCATCATCAACCAGAAAGGCTCCGGTATTAAGTGTGTCTATGTGGCCATCGGCCAGAAGGCATCTTCTGTCGCTGCCGTGGTACGCAAGCTGGAAGAGCACGGCGCCATGGAGCACACCATCGTGGTTGCTGCGACCGCGTCTGATCCTGCGGCCATGCAGTATCTGGCGCCTTTTGCCGGCTGTACCATGGGCGAGTACTATCGTGACCGCGGCCAGGACGCCCTGATCATCTATGATGACCTGACCAAGCAGGCCTGGGCCTATCGCCAGATCTCTTTGTTGCTGCGTCGTCCACCCGGTCGTGAAGCCTATCCCGGCGATGTATTTTATTTGCACTCGCGCTTGTTGGAGCGTGCGGCGCGAGTCAACGCGGCTTACGTTGAGAATTTCACCAAGGGCGAAGTAAAAGGCAAAACCGGCTCGCTGACGGCCCTGCCGGTGATTGAAACGCAGGCCGGGGACGTATCAGCTTTCGTACCGACCAACGTGATCTCCATTACCGATGGCCAGATCTTCCTGGAAGCAGACATGTTTAACTCAGGCGTGCGTCCTGCGATGAACGCGGGTATCTCTGTTTCCCGGGTGGGCGGCGCCGCCCAGACCAAGATCATGAAGAAATTATCCGGCGGCATTCGTACGGCACTGGCCCAGTATCGCGAACTGGCGGCCTTCTCCCAGTTCGCCTCGGATCTGGATGATGCCACCCGCGCCCAGCTTGATCACGGGGAACGGGTGACCGAACTGATGAAGCAGAAGCAGTACTCGCCACAAAGTACGGCGGATATGGGTGTTATGCTCTTTGCCGCCAACGAGGGCTTTCTCAAGGATATCGAGATCAACAAGATCGGTGCTTTTGAACAAGCACTATTGTCGTATATGCGTGCAGAGCACGGCGAGTTGATGAGTCGTATTATCCAGACCGGGGACTACAACGACGAGATCGAGGCCACCTTCAGGGCGGCGATCGAGAAGTTCAAAGCCACCCAGACCTGGTAGACCGAGGACCAGTAGATGGCAGCCGGAAAAGAAATTCGCACCAAGATCTCCAGCATACGCAGTACGCAAAAGATCACCAGCGCCATGGAAATGGTGGCGGCGAGCAAAATGCGCAAGGCGCAGGATCGTATGCGCCTTGGCAAGCCGTATGCTCGCAGGATGCGTGCCGTGGTGGGCCACATTGCCAATGCAGCACCTGAATACCAGCACCTGTATATGAAGCAACGCGAGGTCAAGCGGGTTGGTTTTCTGATAGTTTCAACCGATCGTGGACTGTGTGGCGGGTTGAACATCAACTTGTTCAAGCGCACCGTGCGGTCGATGAAGGAATGGGCCGATCAGGGCGTGGAGATCGAGCTGTCCCTGATCGGGGCGAAGGCGGCGGCTTTTTTCAACAGCTACGGCGGCAATATCACTTCAGCGGTGCGTGATATCGGCGAGACACCAGCACTGGCCGATTTGATCGGCGGCGTTAAAACCATGCTGGACGCCTATGAGGAAGGTCGTATTGATCGCTTGTTCCTGGTGAGCAACCAGTTCGTCAATACCATGACACAGGATCCGACAGTAGAACAGTTGCTGCCACTGCAGGCCGAGGATAGCCAGGAGATGAAACATCACTGGGACTATATCTACGAACCGGACGCGAAAGAATTGCTGGAGCGTTTGTTGACGCGTTACATCGAATCACAGGTTTACCAGGCAGTGGTGGAAAACGGCGCCTGTGAGCAGGCCGCCCGGATGCTGGCGATGAAAAATGCCACCGAGAATGCCGGCGAACTGATCGACGACTTGCAGCTGATTTACAACAAGGCGCGGCAGGCGGCTATCACCCAGGAGCTGTCTGAAATCGTCAGTGGTGCTGCGGCGATAGGCTAATGCCCGGGCTAGCGTGGTATGAGTAAAGTTACGGCTTCAAACGATCGCACAGCTGGCGGCGTGCCGAGCCAGACAGAATTGAACTTTGAGATAGAGGATCCGGACATGAGCAGCGGACGAATCGTACAAATTATTGGCGCGGTTATCGACGTGGAGTTCCCGCGCGATCTGGTGCCCAAGGTATATGACGCACTGATGGTTACCGAAAGGAACCTGACCCTTGAAGTGCAGCAGCAGTTGGGTGACGGCGTGGTGCGCACGATCGCCATGGGTGCGTCCGAAGGAGTCAGCCGCGGCCTGGCCGTAGAGAATACCGGGAAGCCGATATCGGTGCCGGTAGGCCTGGAAACCCTGGGTCGTATTATGGATGTGCTGGGCAACCCTATCGATGAGCGCGGACCCATCGGTGAGAAGGAGCGCGCGTCCATTCACCGCAAGGCGCCCGCCTATGAGGAGTTGTCAGCATCCGATGAATTGCTGGAGACGGGCATCAAGGTCATTGACCTGGTCTGTCCTTTCGCCAAGGGCGGCAAGGTCGGACTGTTCGGTGGAGCCGGTGTAGGCAAGACCGTCAATATGATGGAGTTGATCAACAACATCGCCACCGAACACTCCGGGTTGTCCGTGTTCGCCGGTGTCGGTGAGCGGACTCGCGAAGGTAACGACTTTTATTTTGAGATGCAGGAGTCCAAGGTCGTCGATGTTGAAACCCTCAGTAACTCTAAAGTAGCGATGGTTTACGGGCAGATGAATGAGCCGCCGGGCAACCGCCTGCGGGTGGCACTTACCGGACTGACCATGGCCGAAAAATTCCGCGACGAAGGTCGCGACGTGTTGCTGTTTATCGACAACATCTACCGCTACACCCTGGCGGGTACCGAGGTATCTGCACTGCTCGGCCGTATGCCGTCGGCGGTGGGCTACCAGCCGACACTGGCGGAGGAAATGGGTGTGTTGCAGGAGCGCATTACCTCCACCAAGATTGGTTCCATTACTTCGATTCAGGCGGTCTATGTGCCAGCGGACGACCTGACCGATCCCTCGCCCGCCACCACCTTTGCTCACCTGGACTCTACCGTGGTCCTCAGCCGTGATATCGCGGCGAAAGGGATTTACCCTGCGGTTGATCCGCTGGATTCCACTTCGCGCCAGCTCGACCCGCTGGTGATTGGCAGTGAACATTACGATACGGCGCGTGGCGTGCAGACCGTATTGCAGCGCTACAAGGAACTGAAGGACATTATCGCCATTCTTGGTATGGACGAGTTGTCCGAGGAAGACAAGCAGACCGTGGCGCGAGCGCGCAAAATTGAGCGCTTCCTGTCGCAGCCCTTCCATGTTGCGGAAGTGTTTACCGGTTCACCGGGCAAGTATGTTTCACTGAAGGAAACCATAGCGGGTTTCCAGGGCATTCTTGCCGGTCAGTACGATCACCTGCCAGAGCAGGCGTTTTACATGGTTGGCAGTATCGACGAAGCGGTCGAGAAAGCCAAAAAGTTGTAAGGCAGCGAGGCATTAGAGAGGCACAGGTATGGCAATGACTATTCATTGCGACATCGTTAGCGCGGAAGAGGAAATATTCTCCGGTCTGGTGGATATGCTGGTGGCTACCGGAGAGTTGGGTGAGCTGGGGGTGAGCTATGGTCACGCGCCACTGCTGACTTCACTGGTGCCCGGCCCCGTGCGCATCGTGACCCAGGACGGACAGGAGAAAATCTTTTACGTATCCGGTGGTTTTCTGGAAGTGCAGCCGGGAGTGGTATCCATCCTTGCCGATACAGCGATTCGCGCCGACGATGTCGATGAGGCCGCTGCTGAGGAGGCGCGCAAGGAGGCAGAGCACGCACTGGCCAACCAGACGGGTGATTTCGATTACGGACGCGCATCGGCGCAACTGGCAGAAGCCGCCGCGCAGTTGGCGACCCTGCGCAAGATGAAGAACCGGGCGGGCCGCGGGTAGGCCGGATGCCGGGGCGGCAGTCTGGCAAAAAGGCCCCGGCATTGACCGGGGTTTTTTATGCCAGTTGCTAAACGCTTCACAGCCAGGCGGTTGGCGTCGGCGGCGGCGCAGCGCATAATGCCAAGCGGGATACTGCTTTTGCCTGCTGTTGTAAGCACTAATAATGAACAGGAAGGGAAAACCTTTGCCATGAAACTGGAAGTCGTGATCCTCGCCGCAGGCCAGGGAACGCGTATGAAATCCCGCCTGCCCAAGGTATTGCATACCGTGGGCGGCAAACCGCTGCTGGAGCATGTGATACGCACAGCACAGGCCCTTGAACCGACGGCCATTCATGTGGTCGTTGGGCACGGCAGTGAGCAGGTCCAGCAAGCCCTGGCGCAATACAACATCAACTGGGTGGTACAGGCCGCAGCAACTGGGCACCGGTCATGCCGTGATGCAGGCGCTACCCGCCATATCCGGCGCCACCGTGGTATTGGTGCTGTACGGCGATGTGCCCCTGACCCAGCTGTCCACGCTGCAACATCTGGTGCGGCAGGCGCAGGAGGGCCCCGCCCTGTTGACCGCGACGCTGCAAGACCCGCAGGGCTACGGCAGGGTGCTTCGAGACGAGAAAGGCGCACTCGTAGCCGTGGTGGAAGAGAAGGATGCGACTGCCAGCCAGCGCCTGATCCGGGAAGTAAACACGGGAGTACTGGCCGCACCGCACCGGGATTTTCAGGACTACCTGCCCCGTGTGGACAATAAAAATCAGCAGGGAGAGTACTACCTCCCCGACATCATCAGTCTGGCGGTTGCGCAGGGGAAAACAGTGGCTTCCTTTACCGCGGCCTCGGAACTGGAAATTCTTGGGGTCAATGACCGCGTGCAGTTGAATCAGGTGGAGCGCGAGTACCAGCGTCGCCAGGCTGAGGAATTGATGCGCCAGGGAGTGAATATTGCGGATGCAGCACGTCTGGATATCCGTGGCAGTCTCACCTGTGGTGAAGAGGTCTCCATTGATGTCAACGTCGTGTTTGAAGGCGTGGTTACCCTGGGAAACGGTGTCTCCGTTGGCGCCAATTGCGTACTGTGTGATGTCAGTGTGGCCGATGGTTCTGTTATTCACCCCATGAGTCATTTGCAGGAAACCGTGATCGGCAAGGCATGCAGTGTCGGACCGTATGCCCGACTGCGCCCCGGAACGGTGTTGGCAGAAGGCGCCCGTATCGGGAATTTTGTGGAAACCAAAAACGCCAATATCGGTGTGGCCAGTAAAGTGAATCACCTGAGTTATATCGGAGATTGCGAGATGGGTGCAGACGTGAATATTGGCGCGGGCACCATCACCTGTAATTACGACGGGGTCAATAAACACAAGACCGAAATCGGCAGTGGTGTATTCGTGGGCTCCAACAGCACCCTGGTGGCGCCATTGCACATTGAGGAACAGGGATTTATTGCCGCGGGCTCTACGGTTACTAAAGCGGTGGGCAAGGGTGATCTGGCTGTAAGCCGCGCGCAGCAGCGCAATATCCAGGGCTGGAGTCGTCCGGTCAAGCGAGACAGCAAGGACTAATTATGTGTGGCATAGTGGCCGCCGCCGCGCGGCGCGAAGTTTCTGAAATCTTGCTGGAGGGGCTGCGGCGTCTGGAATACAGGGGTTATGACTCCGCCGGGATGGCGCTGATCAATGACGAACAACAGCTGCAGATACATAAGCGTAAGGGCAAAGTCAAAGAACTGGAGCAGGCGCAGCAGCAGGAACCTTACTATGGCAGTACAGGAATTGCCCATACGCGTTGGGCGACCCACGGGGAGCCCTCCGGCGTAAACGCCCATCCCCATACTTCGGGATGGCGCGTTGCCCTGGTTCACAACGGCATTATAGAGAATCACGCGATGCTGCGGGCCGAGCTGATCCAGGCTGGTTATGAAATGACGTCTGCCACCGACACCGAGGTTATCGTTCATCTACTGCATCGCAATCTCGAGACCGGCACGTCGCTATTACAAGCCATGCAAAAAACGGTGGCACGCCTGGAAGGGGCTTATGCGCTGGCGGTGACAGACACCCACAGTCCAGATGTGGTGGTTGGCGCGCGCAAGGGCAGCCCCCTGGTCGTCGGTGTGGGCATCGGGGAAAATTTCCTGGCCTCCGACCAGATGGCCCTGCGGCAGGTGACAGATCGCTTTATCTATCTGGAAGAGGGCGATCTGGTGCAGATCACGCCGTCCAGTGTGCAGGTGTATAACGCTGAAGGTACCGTCGTTGAGCGCCCCACCACGCGTATCAAGGAGGCGCTGGAAACCGCCGACATGGGCACTTTTGATCACTATATGATCAAGGAAATTTTTGAACAGCCGGAGGCACTGGAGGCGACTTTCGCCGGAGCGAGCAACGTACAACAGATCGAGGAGAGCTTCGGCAGCGGCGCGACAGCGCTGTTCGACAAGGTAAAGAGTGTGCAGATTGTCGCCTGCGGGACCAGCTTCCACGCCGGTATGGTGGCGCGCTATTGGATGGAGGAGCTCGCTGGCGTTAGTTGTGAAGTTGAAGTGGCGTCGGAGTTCCGCTATCGCAAGCGCGTGCAGCACGAGGGCACGTTGTTGGTCGCTATTTCCCAGTCGGGCGAAACGGCAGACACACTGGCGGCCCTGCGCAATGCGACCGAGGGCGAGTTTATTGGCAGCCTGGTGGTGGCAAACGTGGACAACAGCTCCCTGGTGCGCGAATGCGATCTGGTATTTTTAACCCGCGCCGGCATTGAAATCGGGGTTGCTTCCACCAAGGCGTTTACCACCCAGCTGGTCGCGCTGCTGATGCTGACGCTGGTGCTGGGCCGACGCCGCGGGATGTCGGACAGCCGACAACAGGAAATCATCGCAGCCCTGCGCAATCTGCCGCAGTATGTGCGCCAGACACTGGAGCTCAATCCGGCGATACAGAAGCTGTCCGAGGCGTTCATACCCAAACACCACGCCCTTTTCCTGGGGCGCGGCATTCAGTACCCCATCGCGATGGAGGGTGCGCTGAAGCTCAAGGAAATTTCCTATATTCACGCTGAAGCGTATCCCGCAGGTGAACTCAAACACGGTCCGCTGGCCCTGGTGGACGATGATATGCCGGTGGTCGCTGTTGCCCCCAATGATGAGTTATTGGAGAAACTGAAATCCAATCTGGAGGAAGTGCGCTCGCGCGGCGGGGAACTGTTTGTCTTCGCTGACCGGGAGGCGGGTTTTGCCAACGAGCCCCGGGTGCAGGTTTTGGCCATGCCCCATTGTCCCGAGGTGATCAAGCCGATTGTCTATACGGTGGCGCTGCAGTTGCTGTCGTATCATGTCGCTGTGCAAAAAGGCACGGATGTCGATAAACCGCGCAACCTGGCCAAGTCGGTTACGGTGGAGTGACGCTGGCGGCATTTCTTAAGTTAATTCATGTAACATGCGCCTTTGCGTCCATCGCCGGCTTCGCTCTGCGCGGTTACTGGATGGCAGTGGACAACCCTCTGCTGCAGCATCGGGTGGCAAAAGTATTGCCCCATGTCATCGATACGCTATTGCTCGGTTCGGCACTCGCACTGTTGTTGGCCCTGCATTTGTCACCCCTGACGCGGCCGTGGCTCGGTGCGAAAATAATCGCCCTGTTGTTGCTATATCGGGTTGGGGATGGTGGCATTACGGTTTGGTCGATCGAAAAAAATCGAAAGTGAGCGCCTGTTTGCTGGCGCTACTGCTTGCTGGCTATATGGTTTCTGTGGCCTACAGCAAAAGCCCGTTGGGCTTTTTACAGCTGCTGTACCTGTGAGTGAAGTAACCGCCCGGAAAGGATAAACCGCCCGGGCGGTCCAGGCGTTAGCCGGGGTGCGCTGTCTTGTAGTCGCTTTCAGTGCGGCATTGAACTTGACCGCGAGCTCTTCTTCCTTGGAGACCGAGCCGTTGTAGTCATCGTTGAGTTTCTTGAGGGTCGCCTGCGCTTCCTCACTGGGCGAATCTCCGGCGGCAGCGACTTCGGCAGCGCTGACCTGTGGATCCAGACACGCCCTGTACTCCGAGTTAGCGGCCTGGTATTCCTTGACGGCTTTTTGCCCGGCCAGCATCTGCTCCATGGTTGCGGTAGCGCCATCGGGCAGGGTCGGCAGACTCGGTGCCGTACATTCGCCAGCTATGCTCGCCGCGCTGCCCAGGGCCAGGCCGACCAGTGCGAGCTTGATACCGTTTATCATAACTACCTCATCTTTTTCGAGTGTTTGGGGGGAAAAACATTAACAGGAGTGGCTGCTCCTGCCAAGTCAGGACTGGTATTACGGGGCCATTATTCCTTGCCAACCCACAACTCGGACACGCGTAACTCCGCCTCCAGTTTGCGCGCCACCTCCTCAGCCGAGCTCTCTGCTGGACAGCCCCACCACCCTGAGCCGATAAAGCGTTTGGCCATCTTTAGCGTTCGGTGCAATGATAACCTTGCCCGCACCCGGATGTAGCTTGCTTGCCCACGATTCCGCCATATTGCGCGATGCATAGGAGCCGAAATTCACAAACCAGGGACCGGAAGACGTCGCCTGCGGCAGATTGGGCGGTCAGCAGGTTTAGGCCGCGCCGACTGCAGGTTCGGTTGCGGCGGGCTTTGGTGAAGCGGTTTCTGGTGCGGCAGGCTGGCTGCGGCCGGTTGAGGTGATTTGGTCTCTCCCGCGGTGGCAGGCTTCGACCTGATTGGCAGCAGCGGCACCGTTTTTGTCAGCACCGCCTGCTGGACTCCCAGTTGGGCCTGCAGACCGGCCACGGTATCGGCGAGCCTGCGGTTTTCCAGCGTCAATGCCTCCGCATTGGCGGCCAGTTTGTCATAGGACTGTTGCAAATTTTGCAGCGCCTCCCGACTGGTCTTCGCCTCCTCGGGATTTGCGCTGGTGGCCAGTGCCGCGCGCAATTGGCGCAGTTCTTCCTCGGTGGCTGCACGCTGCTGCATGACGCCGTAACCTCCGGCGAGCCAACAGCACGAGGGCAACGATGGCAACAGCGATCAGGCCCAATGGCCATTTCTGGCCGCTGTCCTCATCCTCCTCGAGGTAGCCTTCTTTCTCCAGCCAGGCATCGGGCTCATCGGCAACTGGACTGCTCGGGCTCGCGCCAGACGGACGAGGGCTGGTAGTCAGGGTCATCTTCTTCTTCGAGCAAGAGGTCGTTCTCTTCTTCATCGGGAAACTCGTCCTCAAATTCCTCCTCTTCATCCACGCTGTCTGCGCTGAAGCCCGAGGCGTAATCGGTATCCCGGTCGGGCTCCTCGTACTCATCCTCGTCATCTTTATCGAAGCGGCTAAAACTCGGCTCGCGACGCTGATTTTTACCGATGGGATTGGCGTCATAGCCGGGCAATAGCCCGTCTTCCCCATCCGAGTGATCGTCGTTATTTCTGGTCATGGCGGAGCAGCACCTGCGCATTGCAATAATCTGCTGCGATGATAACAGACCCGTCCGGTAATTTCCTTGCCGCGCCGGGTGCAATAAAGGGTACGTTACCTGGCTCGAATGTAGTTAAAATAGGCCGATGGATGTATCCGATATTCTCTCTCCCCTGAACGAAGCACAGCGCGACGCTGTCGCCGCAGACAACCAGAATATGCTGGTGCTCGCCGGAGCCGGCAGCGGCAAGACCCGGGTTCTGGTGCACCGCATCGCGTGGCTGATCAAGGCGGAGAATTTTTCGCCCTGGTCGATTCTGGCGGTAACCTTTACCAACAAGGCGGCCCGGGAAATGCGCAGCCGCATCGAAGAGATGCTGCACATCCCGTCCCACGGCATGTGGGTTGGTACGTTTCACGGTCTCGCCCATCGCCTGTTGAAGGCGCACTGGCAGGACGCCGGCCTGCCGCAGAATTTCCAGATACTGGACAGCGACGATCAACTGCGCCTGGTCAAGCGCGTGTGCCGCGACCTGGGTCTGGATGAGTCCCGCTGGCCACCCAAGCAGGCCATGTGGTACATCAACGCGCAAAAAGATGAGGGGCTGCGCAGCGCGCATATCGATGCCCCGCCCGGCGATCTGTTTGCCCGCACCATGTTGCAGGTGTATCGCGCCTATGAGGTCGCCTGCGACCGCGCCGGCCTGGTGGACTTTGCCGAACTGCTGCTGCGCGCCCACGAGCTGTGGCTGAAAAGTCCGCAGGTGTTGCAGCACTATCAGGGCCGCTTTCGGCAGATACTGGTGGATGAGTTCCAGGATACCAATACCGTGCAGTATGCGTGGTTGCGGGTGCTGGCGGGCACGCAGATTCCCGTGGTCGCCGTGGGCGACGACGACCAGTCCATCTACGGCTGGCGCGGCGCCAAGATCGAGAACATCCAGCGCTTTACCGAGGACTTCAGCGGCACCCGAACCATTCGCCTGGAGCAGAATTACCGCTCAACCCAGACCATCCTGCAGGCCGCCAACGGCGTTATCGCCCACAATTTCGGACGCCTGGGCAAGGAGCTGTGGACGGACGGCGAGTCGGGCGAGCCGATCAGCCTGTACGCCGGGTATAACGAACACGATGAAGCGCGCTATATCGTCGAGCAGGCGGAGCAGTGGTTGATCGCAGGCAACACGCGCTCCTCGGTGGCCATCCTGTATCGGTCCAACGCGCAGTCAAGGGTGCTGGAGGAGGCGCTGATTCGCAGTGCCATACCGTACCGTATCTACGGCGGGCAGCGCTTCTATGAGCGCCTGGAAATTCGCAATGCCCTGGCCTATCTGCGCCTGCTGCTCAATCGTGGCGATGATGCCGCGCTGGAGCGGGTGATCAATACGCCACCGCGCGGCATTGGCAGCAAGTCCCTGGACACGGTGCGTGAGTGCGCCCGCGAACGGGGCATTACCCTGTGGAGCGCGATTGCCGCGGTGCTGCAGGAAAAGTTGCTGCCGGCCAGGGCGCTCAGCGCACTGGAGGGTTTTGTTGTGTTGCTCAACGAGTTGGACTGCGGTGCCGAGCAGCTGCCACTGGAGGAACTGGTTGATCATGCGATCAGGGCATCCGGGCTGTTCCTTTACCACAAAAACGAGAAGGGTGAAAAAGGCCAGGCGCGGGTAGAAAACCTGGAGGAGCTGGTCAGCGCCGCCAAGCAGTTCGTCGCGGAGGAGGGCGAGCTGTCACCGCAACAGCAATTTCTTGACCGGGCCGCCCTGGACGCCGGTGATGCCCAGGCGGATGAGCACGAGGACAGTGTGCAATTGATGACGCTGCACTCCGCCAAGGGCCTGGAGTTCCCGCTGGTATTCCTGGCCGGGATGGAGGAAAACCTGTTCCCGCATCGCATGTCCATGGAGGAGCCGGGACGCCTCGAGGAGGAGCGCCGGCTGTGCTATGTGGGCATTACGCGGGCCAAGGAAAAACTGGTTATCACCTATGCCGAGTGCCGCCGCCTGCACGGCAGTGAATCCTACAACACGCCTTCGCGGTTTGTCCGGGAAATTCCTGCACAGTTGCTGCAGGAAGTGCGCCTGCGCGGCACCATCACGCAGCCGGTGAGCAGCCTTGCGCAGGCACGGGTGCCCGAAACAGATCTGTCACTCGGGCAGCGCGTCTATCATCAGGTGTTCGGCGAAGGCGTCGTGCTAAACTTCGAGGGGCGCGGTGCCAGTGCGCGGGTGGAAGTCAATTTTGATTTCGAGGGCAGTAAGTGGCTGGTGCTGCAATACGCCAATCTGCAGCTGATGTAACAGGAAATATCTACGCATGACATCCAACATGGGCGACTCCGCCACAGAAAAACGCTACACGCCGCTGGTTATACTGTTACTGGTAGCTGCCCTTGTGGCGACCCTGGGTTTGTGGGCGGCAGATCGGGCGAACGTGAGGCAGGCAGACAAAAGCAAACCATCGGCTGCTGCCAGCGGCGAACATTTCCACTGGAAGATGGTGACCACCTGGCCCAAAAATTTTCCCGGTCTGGGCATGGCACCTGAAAATTTCGCGCGCACCGTCGAGGAAATGAGCGGCGGACGACTGACGGTACATGTCTACGGTGCCGGCGAAATCGTGCCGGCCATGGAAGTGTTCGATGCGGTATCGCAGGGCGTGGTGGACGCCGGCCACGGGTCAGCGTACTACTGGAAGGGTAAAGTTCCTGCAGCGGTATTCTTCACTGCCATGCCCTTTGGCCTGAACGCCCAGGAAATGAACGGCTGGCTGCATTACGGTGGCGGCCTGGAGTTGTGGCAGGAAGCGTATGCGCCCTACAACCTGGTGCCGATGGCCGGTGGCAGCACCGGTGTGCAGATGGCGGGCTGGTTCAACAGGGAAATCAATTCAGTCGAGGATCTCAAGGGCCTCAAGATGCGCATCCCCGGCCTTGCTGGCGAGGTGTTTGCGGCAGCGGGAGGCACGGCGGTGACGATCCCCGGCGGAGAGCTCTACACCTCGATGCAGACCGGCGTTATCGACGCGCTGGAATGGGTGGGTCCGTACAATGACCAGGCCTTCGGTTTTCAGGAGGTGGCCAAGTACTATTATTATCCGGGCTGGCATGAGCCCGGCTCCATTCTGGAGTTTGTGTTCAACAAGGATTCGCTGGAGGCGCTGCCGACGGACCTGCAGGCGATTGTCAAAGTCGCGGCCCGCGCGGTGAACCAGGACATGCTGGATGAGTACACCGCGCGCAACAACGCCGCCCTGCAAAGCCTGGTCAAGGAACACGGTGTGCAGTTGCGCCGCCTGCCCGACGATGTGTTGCTCGCGCTGTGGCAGGGCACCCAGGTGGCCATACAGAAACTGGTGACATCGGACCCGATGGCGGCGAAGGTGTATGCCTCGTACCGCGAAGTTCTACAAGGGTGTGCGCAACTACCACCACATTTCAGAGCAGGCCTACATCAATGCCCGTGACAAGGCGATGGGCGACGAAGAGTTTTAGCGGCGGGCGTAATCGGTAGTTCAGGAAAGATTCCCCGCAAAAATAACAAACAACGGGTGCCCTGCACGATCGAAAACCCCGTTCCAGAAAAGCGCACGAACCCCTCCCGCCTAATCTTTAGTTGATTTACAGATGACGTTAATGGCGCTGATAATGATGTCAGGCACCGAGCGTTTCCTGATATCACGCGGTGTCAGTGGCAGGACATATTTTCCCAGGTAAGGAGACGAGGAAAACAAATGATTAATCTGATTTTCTGTTTGGCGATGTTCTTTTTGGTGCCATTATTCCTTTTACCGTGCTTTGTGCTTGTGGCGATGTCACTGCGCGGCATAACCCCCGCCTATCAAAAACACATGCCTGCCGGCGTGGTATACGGTCAGGCAAGACATTCGGCCAGTTTAGCGGCCTCGATTGGATGCGGTGTCCCGGCATACTCTAGCGACGGTTGATGCTCGACCACTGGCTCCAGACCATCGCCGGGCTAGTTGCTATTGTTGAATAGCGCGGGTGCGGCCGTTTTCATCGATGGCGACATACACAAACTCACCTTCGGTGACCTTGATCGGTTCGCGATCCTGCTGGGAGACTATCCACACTTCCACGATGATGCGAATGGAGCTGCGGCCCGATCTCCAGCACATCGCAGTAACAGGACACCACCGCGCCCACGTGGACCGGCGTGAGAAACGCCATGCCGTTGATCGCGACTGTGGCCACCCGGCCATTGGCGACTTCGCTGGCGGTGATCATCCCGGCGATATCCATTTGTGACAACAACCAGCCGCCGAAAATATCGCCGTTGGCATTGGTGTCCTTGGGCATGGCCACCGTCTGCAAGGCCAGGTCGCCGTGGGGCAGGGGCGTGGTATCGATATCGCTCATGTCAGTTGCCTGTTGTTGAATGAGTAGTGCGGGGTTGGGACTGCGCCGGCTTACTTGAGCGCGGCGGGCAGCCAGGTTGCCATCTGCGGCCAGAACCACAGTGCCACCAGCAGCGTTAGCTGCAGAAGTATAAAGGGAACCACGCCCCGGTAGATAGCGCCGGTGGTCACTGATTCGGGCGCAACGCCGCGCAGGTAAAAGAGCGCAAAACCGAACGGCGGGGTGAGGAAGGAGGTCTGCAGGTTGACCGCGATCATGATGCCCAGCCAGATCGGGATCCAGGCCCATGCCCAGCAGGATCGGGCCCACGATGGGCACGACGACAAAGATGATCTCGATGAAATCGAGAATAAAGCCGAGCAGGAAGATCAGCACCATCACCACCAGCGTGGCGCTGGCAGCGCCGCCGGGCAGCCCGTTGAAAAACGTGTGAATCAGCTCTTCACCGCCAAACCCCCGGAACACGAGGGAAAACACCGCCGCGCCGATCAGGATCATAAACACCATGCAGGTCACTTCCAGGGTGTTTTGCACGGCCTCCCTGAGGCGCGTGAAATTTAACTGCCGCTTTGCCAGTGCCAGCAACAGTGCGCCGACCGCGCCGATCCCCGCTGCCTCGGTGGGTGTGGCGGCGCCGGCCAGGATCGAGCCGAGCACAATGCTGATCAGCGCCAGCGGCGGCAGCAGTCCGCGCAGCACGGCGCCGGTGCTGATCGGCTCCAGTTTGCTCGGCGGCGCTGTCTCCGGTTTCAGCCAGGCCTGGATAAACAGGTAGAGGATGTACATGCCCACCAGCACCAGCCCGGGAATCAGCGCACCGACGAACAGGTCGCCCACGGAGATGGTCTTGGGATTGGCAATGTGCATGTTGAGCTGCGCGCGCTGGTAGGCGTTGGAGAGAATGTCGCCCAGCATCACCAGCACGATGGACGGGGGAATAATTTGTCCCAGGGTGCCAGTCGCGCAAATCGTGCCGGCCGCGAGGGAGGGGCTGTAGCCGCTGCGCAGCATGCTGGGCAGGGATATCAACCCCATGGTCACCACGGTGGCGCCGACGATGCCGGTGCTCGCCGCGAGAAACATCCCCACCACCACGACGGATATACCCAGCCCACCGCGCAAGCCGCCCATCAGGCGCGCCATACTGTCGAGCAATTCCTCCGCCACGCGGGATTTTTCCAGGATAGTGCCCATCAGGATGAACAGCGGCACCGCGATGAGGGAGGTGTTGTTGACGGTGCCGTAGATGCGACCGGGTAGCGCGGACAAAAAGCCGATATCGAACACGCCTGCCAGTACGCCACCGGTGGCAAACGCCAGCGCCGTGCCGGCGAGTGTGAACGCCACCGGGTAGCCCAGCATCAGCAGCAGGCACACCGCGAGGAACAGGTAGAGACCGAGGTATTCCATTACTTGCGTTCGCCTTCCACCAGGTGCAGGGCATTGCGCAATATCTCGGCCACGCCCTGCAGTGCAAGATTCACGGCCAGCAGTGGAATCAGGCTCTTGAGCAGGAATACTGCCGGTATGCCGCCGGGTTCTGCGGAGGTCTCGCGCATCGCCCAGGACTCACTGACATAATCCTCACTGCTGATGAGAATGAAGGCACACAGCGGCAGCAGGAAGACGATCCCGCCGAGGGCGTCGACCCAGGCCTGCGCGCGCGCACTGAAATTGCGGTGGAAAATATCCACGCGCACATGTGCGCCGGTCTTGAGCGCATAGGCTGCGCCCAGCAGAAACACGGTACCGTGCATGTAAATCACAGATTCCTGCGCCAGGATTGCGCCGATATTGAAGCCATAGCGCAGCACCACGACCAGCGCGGTGAGCAGGGCCATGCCAAGGATCAGCCATGCCAGCAGTCGACCGCAGCGGTCGGTATACGCGTCAATGAAACGCACGCAGGCGTGCAGGACAGGCATGGTGGATAAGTCTTTTTGATTATTGCGTCGCAGAGTATCATAGCCCGATCCCTGAGGTGAAAAGAAATTCCTACCCCACTCCTGTACCAGGATGCGACAACGTGTTGACAGTCATTTCACCGGCAAAAACGCTGGATTTTGAGACGCCGCCAGGCACGCGTAAAACGACGCAGCCGCAATTCCTGGCACGCGCAGCCGAACTGGTGGAGGACGCCCGCGCCCTCAGCCCTGATGATATCCGCGCATTGATGGGCGTGAGTGCCAACATCGCGGAACTCAATCACCAGCGCTTCATGGACTGGGGCCTGCCTTTCACTCTGGATAACGCCAAACAGTCGCTGCTGGCTTTCAAGGGCGATGTCTATGTCGGGCTGCAGGCACAGACCTTAAGTGCAGCGCAACTGAATTTTGCCCAACAGCATTTGTGCATTCTCTCCGGTTTGTACGGCCTGTTGCGACCGCTGGATCTGATGCAGCCGTATCGTCTGGAGATGGGCCTGGCGTTTGCCAATCGCGGCGGCAGGAATCTGTACGAGTTTTGGGGCGACTCGATTACCGCGGCGCTCAACACCCACCTGCGCAAGTCCGGCACAAAGGTACTGGTGAACCTGGCGTCCAACGAGTATTTCCGCTCCGTGCAAGCGCGGGCGCTGGATGCGGACGTGGTGACGCCGGTATTCAAGGATCTGAAGGGCGAACAATACAAGGTGATCAGTTTTTTTGCCAAGCGGGCGCGCGGGCAAATGGCGCGATTTATCATCGACCACGAATTGAACGAGCCGGACGGCATGAAAAAATTCAAGACAGATGGATACCGTTACAACAAGCCCCAGTCCAGCGCCCGCGAACTGGTGTTTACCCGCGACAAGCCGCCCATTAGTCCCTAAGTTCAGTCCTTGAACGGCAGCATCTGTGTTGCCGCCTGCCGGTACTCCTCGTTGTGGCGCTCTTCGCGGCGCGTGAAATCGCCCACCGCCGCGGCGAGGCGCACATCGGCAATCCAGTGATTCGACCAGGTGGTGATGGGGCGAAAGCCGCGCTGGATTTTGTGTTCGCCCTGCGCGCCGGGGTCGAAGCGCGCCAGCTTGTTGGCGATGCAGTACTCGATGCCCTGGTAGTAGCAGGCTTCGAAGTGCAGGCAGTCATACTCCTGTTCGCAGCCCCAGTAGCGCCCGTACAGCGTATCGCTGGAGCGAAAATACAGGGCGCCGGCCACGGCCTGCGTATCAAGGTAGGCCAGCACCATCACCACCTGCTCGCCCATGCCCGCCGCAGTGTCGACAAAAAATTCGCGGCTCAGGTAGCCGCCGTGGCCACTGCGCTTGGCATAGGTCAGCTGGTAGAACCGGTAGAACTGTTCCCACTCCTGCGTCCCGATGTCTTTGCCGGTCAGGGTTTTCAGCACCAGCCCCTGTTCGGCGACGCGCCTGCGCTCCTTGTTCAGGGCTTTGCGCTTGCGGCTGTTGAAGGTGGCCAGAAAGTCCTCGAAAGAACTGAAGTTCTCGTTAAACCAGTGGAACTGGGTGGCGGCGCGGCGGTGCAATCCGGCGGCCAGCAGCTTTTTGCTGACGGCTTCTTCGGGAAATAACAGGTGCCAGGAAGAAATATGCCGTTTGGCCGCCAGCTTTTTTATAGCTTCAAGCGCAGCGTGCAGGCACTGGTCCTCGTCCATGCCCGGCGCAATGCACAGGCGCGGTCCGGTCGCGGGCGTGAAAGGGATCGCGGTAAGCAGCTTCGGGTAATAGGCGAGACCGCTCTGTCGCCAGGCATCGGCCCACGACCAGTCGAAGACGTACTCGCCGTAGGAGTGTGACTTCAGGTACAGCGGCATAACAGCCGCGAGCTCACCGCCCACCCGCAGCAGCAGATGGCAGGGCTGCCAACCGGTCTCGGCTGTCGTGCATTGCGTTTTCTCAAGGCCGTACAGGAACTCGTGGCGCAGGAAGGGATAGTCAGTCCCGGTGATACCGTTCCATTGCGCAGCAGCAATCCGGTCCAGGCTGGTGAGGAATTCAGCGGTGAATTCTGCTGTGTGCATGGCGGGTTGCATGGGCGACTCAGGCATTGGCGGTCAAATAGTCAAGTGCGACACCGGCGAATATCGCCATGCCCACCCAGTTGTTGTGCAGGAAGGCCCTGAAGCAGGCATCGGGCCTGCGTTCGCGGATCAGGTACTGCTGGTAGCCGAACAGCATCGCGGCCACCAGCAGGGCCGCGTTGTAGTAGAGGCCCAGTCCGAAAGCCAGCCCCGCCAGGTACAGACTCAGCAGGCAGCCCAGTTGCAACAGGCCTATGATCAGGCGCTCGTGCCGGCCGAACAATATCGCGGTGGACTTGATGCCGATCCTGAGATCATCCTCACGGTCTACCATCGCGTAAGCCGTGTCGTAGGCCACGGTCCATAACAGGTTGCCCAGATACACCAGCCACAACGCGGGTGGCAGTGTGCCGCGCTGGGCGGCGAAGGCCATGGGGATGCCCCAGGAAAACGCGGCGCCCAGCACCAGTTGCGGCAGGTGAGTGTAGCGTTTCATAAAGGGATAGCTGGAGGCCAGCGCGACCGCAACAATGGACAACTCGATGGTCAGTGCGTTGGTGAACAGCACCAGAATAAAAGCCAGCAGCAGCAGCGCCACAAACAGCGCCAGCGCCTCGCGCACAGTGACCGCGCCGGTGACCAGTGGTCGCGCACTGGTGCGTGCTACTGCGCCGTCCAGGTTCCGGTCGGCGAGGTCGTTAACGATGCAACCGGCGGAGCGCGTGAGAAAGGTGCCGGCCACGAAAATCGCCAACAGCTTGTAGTCCGGCACACCCTGCGCTGCCAGCCACAGCGCCCACAGGGTCGGCCACAGCAGCAGCAGGGTGCCGATCGGCCGGTCAAAGCGGATCAGTTGCAGCAGTGCACCGGTATTTAAGGAATGTGCCATTGAACCCTTCACGGCATTGCGAGCTTCCCAGCTTACTGGGTTGGCGCCCGAAATGCAGCGCCGACCTTGCCGCGCTGGGTGCGGTGCACCGACAGCGCCGCGTGCCATGGGGTGAACGCCTGTAGAAAGACCTCGCTCACCATCAGCTTTTTACCGCCGATTTCAAAACGGGAGCGGCGCCCCCACGCGGGCCCGGCCTGGTGCAGGGCTGGCGGCAGGTAGTCGCTGTCGCCGGCCATGCGGGCCAGCTCAAAGGGGTAGCGGTGCATGCCCGGGTGCTTGAACAGGATGGCACCGAGAGAGGCGTTATGCAGGCGTCGCAAATGGGCCAGGCTGCCCACCAGGCTGGAGATCGGAAAGATACTGCGCGCGAACACGACGGCATCGCCCGCCAACAACAGTGCCACCTCGCGCACCAGCGCCAGTTGCCGGGGCGGCAGGGCCAGCAGCCTGCGCTCTGAGGGCAGTGGTACCTCCCAGCCCTGGTACAGGCGCTGCACGCGAAACTCGCCCCTGCCACTTGCCACCAGTTGCCCGGTCAGCGAGCCGTTGTCCGTTAACCAGACACGCACATCCGCCGCCAGCGTGGCACTGGTGTAGCGTTCCACGGGTCGCCAGCGGGGCTCGGCTGCGATGCGCCTGCGCGCCTGTGGCATCAGGACGGGGATTGGAGGGGACAAAGGTCAGGCATCCTTGATTCGAGAGGCGAGAATGCTGTATCGGGAGTGCGCTGGCAAGAGAGCCACAGGCCTAAATTCCCGGACCGCCCGGGGGAGAAATTCCTTGCACAATTATTGTACAACTCTATAGTGTTTCGTCTCGAAATTTGTCAACCGTTCTGGCACCTGCCGGGTCGTGTTCGGCCAATCTATAACCTGTAACTGCAAGAGAGCGAGTCTTGGTATGAGTAAGTGGGAATGTATTGTCTGTGGCCTGGTCTATGACGAGAAAACCGGTTGGCCAGACGATGGCATCGCGCCGGGCACCAGATGGGAGAATGTTCCCGAGGACTGGCTGTGTCCCGATTGCGGCGTGGGCAAGGAAGACTTTGAGATGGTGAAGGAGGAGCCGGTTGACGATGCGCCTCACCACGAGCAGCCCGTGGTCGACAAGGTCCATGCGCCGGTGGTTATTCTCGGTACCGGCCTGGCGGGCTACGGCCTGGCCAAGGAATTTCGCAAGCACGACAGCGAGACCCCGCTCATCCTGATCACCTCCGACGATGGCCGCTCCTATTCCAAGCCGATGCTGTCCACCGGTTACACCAAGGGCCATGAGGCCGATGATCTGGCGCAGTCCGATGCGGGCCATATGGCCGGACAGCTCAAAGCCAGTGTGTGGACCATGACAAAAGTGAACGAGATTGATACCGCGCGCCAGTTGATCAAGGTTGCTGATGCCGACACCGCCATCCACTACGGCAAACTGGTGCTGGCGATAGGCGCCGAGGTGATCCGTCCCCCGATTGAAGGCGACGGACTGGCGCTGGTGTATTCCGTCAACGACCTGCTGGATTACGCGGACTTCCGTACGGCGGTGACCAAGAACGCGGTGAAGAAAATATGCATCATCGGCGGCGGACTGATCGGCTGCGAGTACACCAATGATTTGCTCAACGGTGGCTTCGAGGTGGAAGTTGTCGATCCGCTCGGTTATTGCCTGCCCACCCTGTTGCCGGAACCTGCCGGCAAAGCGGTGCAGGCTGCACTCGAAGCGAAGGGCGCGACGTTCCATTTCGGGCCGCTGGTGACCGCGGTCAATAAAGCGGCGAAAGGCGTCGTTGTCAGTCTCAACAACGGCCAGACCATCAGCGCCGACATCGTGCTTTCTGCTGTCGGCGTGCGCCCGCGCACCGCGCTGGCCAAGGCCAGCGGTATCGCCACCAACCGGGGCGTGGTCACCAACCGTCTGCTGGAGACCAGTGCGCCCAACGTCTACGCCATGGGCGATTGCGCCGAGGTCAACGGCCATGTGCTGGTGTACGTCGCGCCATTGATGGCGGCGGCCAAAGCGCTGGGCAAAACCCTGGCGGGCGAGCCCACCGAGGTCAGCTACCCGGCCATGCCGGTGACCATTAAAACGCCGGCCTGCCCGGTGGTGGTCGCCCCGGTAGCGCCGGGCACGGCGGGCGAATGGGCCATCGAGGTGGATGGCAATAACGTCAAGGCGCAGTTCCGCGACAGTGGCGGCAAGCTGCTGGGCTTTGCGCTGACCGGCGAAGCGATAAAAGACAAAACCACACTGCAGAAAGAGTTGCCGGCCATCATGGCCTGATGCGGTCCCGGTTGCACAGGTCTTGCTGGTGACCGGGAACGCTGAACGTCATATCCGATTGTGGCTGGACGACTTTGTCGTCGGCCTGAACCTGTGCCCCTTTGCGCGCCCGCTGCTGGGCGCGCCCAACCTGCGCATTGCGATCTGCGCGGCCAGCGACAATGCGGCCATGCGCAGTGCGTTTCTGCAGGAACTGGATCTGCTGCAGCGCAGCACCGAGCAGGAGATCGCCACCACCCTGCTCGCCTTTCCCCGCGCACTACAAAACTTCGCGGATTATTTATGGTTCCTTGATGACGCGCAGGAGTTGTTGCTGGAAGCGGGCCTCGAGGGTGTGGTGCAACTGGCCAGCTTTCATCCGCAGTATCGCTTTGCGGGGGAGGCCCCGGACGCTGCCAGCCACTACAGCAACCGCGCGCCGTATCCGCTGATCCATCTGCTAAGGGAAGATATGTTGAGTCGCGCACTGGAGGAGTTTGCCAATCCCGAGCGAATTCCCGACCGGAATATCGAGACGCTTAATGCTATCGGTGCGGAGGAACTGGAGCGGCGGTGGCAGGAGCTATTTTCAAGGTAACGCTGTGATTCAAATGCAGTGGCTCTATAATCGCGGCCAACAGTCCAGAGGCAAACTTGCGACACTTTGTGAAACAATGATTTATTCCGGCACGGATCCAGGCCCCGGGAGTATGCGATGGAATTCCTGATGGACCCATCCATATGGATCGGCTTGTTCACGCTGGTCATACTCGAAATCGTGCTGGGTATCGACAATCTGGTGTTCATCGCGATCCTGGCAGACAAGCTGCCACCCAACCAACGCGATCGCGCTCGACTGATCGGACTGTCATTAGCGCTGGTCATGCGACTGGTGCTGCTACTCGCCATGTCGTGGATGATTAAGTTGACCACACCACTTTTCTGGATCGGCGGCTTCAGTTTTTCAGGGCGTGATCTGATATTGCTACTGGGTGGCCTGTTCCTGGTGTTTAAAGCCACCATGGAGATCCACGAGCGTCTCGAAGGCACGGTGCACCAGGTCGGGGCAAGGCCTGTCTACGCCGGTGTTTGGATGGTTGTGGCGCAGATCATTATCCTCGATGCGGTCTTCTCCCTGGATGCGGTGATTACCGCCGTGGGGATGGTGGAGCAATTGGGCGTCATGATGGCGGCGGTCGTCATCGCGATGGGTGTGATGATCATCGCATCGAAGCCGCTAACCCGGTTTGTCAACGCGCATCCCACCGTGATCCTCCTGTGTCTGAGTTTCCTGCTGATGATTGGCTTCAGTCTGATGGCGGATGGCTTTGGCTACCACATACCCAAAGGTTACTTGTATGCCGCCATTGGATTCTCCATCCTCATCGAATCATTCAATCAGGTTTCGTGGCGCAATCTTGCCAGGAAGGAAGCCCGGTTACCGCTGCGGGAACGGACTGCAAACACCATCCTGGGTCTGATGGGTGGACGACAGTCGGTCGATGATACGGCGGAGAGTCTTGCGCAGGAATCCACCACGGCGGGATACGGTGAAGAAGAGCGCTTCATGATTTCTGGTGTGTTGACGCTCGGGCAACGATCCATACGGATGATCATGACACCACGCTTGAAGATATCGTGGATCAACTGCGAAAGTGCCGCGGCGGACGTCCGTTCGCAACTGTTAGAAACCCCGCACAGCCTTTTTCCGGTATGCCGGGGTATGCTGGACGAAGTGGTCGGTGTGGTGCGGGCCAAGGATTTGCTTACCGCGCTGGACGGGGGTGTGGATCTGGAAGCGTTCGCCGCGCAGCATCCGCCCATCGTGGTCCTTGACACGACCGACGTGATGAAGCTGCTGGGCGTGCTGCGCAAGGCCAAAGGCAGCCTGGTTCTGGTAGTCGACGAATATGGCTCGGTCGAGGGACTTGTCACCCCGCTGGATATTCTGGAAGCCATCGCCGGGGAGTTTCCCGATGCGGACGAGACGCCCGAAATCGTCCGTGATGGCGATGGCTGGTTGGTGAAGGGCACAGCGGATTTGCATCTGCTGGCGCAATCGTTGGGCAACATTGCATTCGGAAACACGGACGACTATGTGACCATGTCGGGGCTGCTATTAGCGCAATATGGGAAGATCCCAACGGTTGGTGAAACTTTGCAGTTCGGCGATTTTCGCTTCGAGGTAATGGCGATCTCCGAGCGGCGTGTCGAATTGGTGCGTGTTACCCGGGCATTGTTCGAGTTGGCGCAAGCATAATTGGTTGCATGCTGAAACTCGTTCAAACCTTGGCAAACTGCTGGCTTGACCCGGTCCACCGCTGAATCAGCGGATCAGCCAGCTCCGGGTGTGCCTCCCGGATTGTGTTCGCGATAACCTGTACCTCGTCCAGCAAATGATTGTGCGTCGGCAGCTCCGCGATCCGAAATTCCATCAGGCCCGTCTGCCGGGTGCCGAGTACTTCGCCGGGGCCGCGCAGCTCCAGATCTTTCTCCGCGATATAAAAGCCGTCCGAACTTTCCCGCAGCACGGTCAGCCGTTGCTTGCCGCTGGCCGACAACGGGGTCTGGTAGAGCAGCACGCAGTGGCTGGCCTGCGCGCCACGGCCCACCCTGCCGCGCAGTTGGTGCAGTTGCGCCAGACCCAGGCGCTCGGGATTTTCGATAATCATCAGGCTGGCATTGGGCACGTCTACCCCGACTTCGATCACGGTGGTGGCCACCAGCAGGGACAGCTCGCCGCTCTTGAACGCCGCCATCATCGCTTCTTTCTCCGCGGGTTTCAGGCGCCCGTGAATGAGCCCGATCGCCAGGTGCGGCAGTGCGACGCGCAGTTCTGCCGCGGTCGCTTCCGCCGCCTGCGCCTGCAATACATCGCTCTCTTCAATCAGCGTGCAGACCCAGTAGGCCTGGCGTCCGGCGTCGCAGGCCGCCGCGACTCGCGCGGTGACCTCGTCGCGGCGGCTGTTGTCGACAAGCAAGGTCGTGATCGCAAGCCGGCCCGGCGGCAATTCGTCGATGATCGAACAATCCAGGTCGGCGTAGGCCACCATGGACAGTGTGCGCGGGATGGGCGTTGCCGTCATGACCAGCTGGTGCGGCCGGCCCAGCGCGGGGTCGGTTTTGCGGGTCAGGGCGAGGCGCTGGTGCACACCGAAGCGGTGTTGCTCATCCACGATGGCCAGGCCCAGCCGCGCAAACGCGACATCGTCCTGGAACAAGGCGTGGGTGCCGATGACCAGGCTGGCCTCACCGGAAGCAATACGCGCCAGCGCGTTGGCCCGCTTGCTGCCCTTGCTGCGGCCACTCAACCACTCCATGCTGATAGCCAGCGGCTCAAACCACTGGCCGAAGCTGCGCCAGTGCTGCTCCGCCAGTATCTCGGTCGGCGCCATGATCGCTACCTGGTAGCCGTTACCGATCGCCTGCAGCGCCGCGCCTGCTGCGATCAGTGTTTTCCCCGCGCCCACATCACCCTGCACCAGGCGCATCATCGGCACGGGTTTGGCCAGATCAATGGCGATTTCCTGCAATACGCGCAGCTGCGCACCGGTGGGTGTGAAGGGCAGGCTGGAAAGAAACGAATCCAGTGCCTGCGCATCGTGCCGCAGGGACGGCGCGCCCTCTTGCTGCTGTCGCTCGCGCAGGCGGTGCAGGGACAGGTTGTGTGCCACCAGTTCCTCCAGCGCCAGGCGCAACTGCGCCGGGTGTCGGCCCTCGCGCAACAATTCCAGGGAGGCGTCCGGCGGCGGCGTGTGCAGGTAGTGCAGGGCGCGGGTCAGCTCGTAGGGATATTTGTCGCTGGGCGGCAGCAGTTCCTCGACCTGCTCGCGCTGCAGGCGGGCGAGGGCCTGTTCGCACAGCTTGCGCCACTGGTTCTGGCCGATACCGGCGGTGGTCGGGTAGATCGGCGTCAGTGCCTCTTCCACGGCAGTCTCCTCGTCCTGCAGGAGACGGTATTCCGGATGGTACATTTCCAGGCCGCTGCTGCCGCGGCGCACCTGGCCGAAACAGCGCAGGCGGGTGCCGGGCTGCAGGTTGTTTTTCTGCGCGGCGGAAAAATGGAAAAAGCGCAGGGTCAGCGTGCCGCTGCCATCCTGTATGCGCGCCACCAGGCTGCGGCGGCGCCCGAACACGATATCGGCGGCGCGCACGTCTCCTTCGATCACCACGTCAGCGCCTTCCCTGGCGGCGGCGATGGGAGTGACGCGGGTGCGGTCCTGGTAGCGCAGGGGCAGGTGGAACAGCAGATCCTCCACGCGCTGTACACCGTAATCGGCCAATGTGTTCGCCAGCTTGGGGCCTACGCCGCGCAGCTCCCGTACCGAAACATTGGCGATGCCGTGCATGGCGGCTTACTGCGGGCGCAGGGCGTCGATGAGAATATCAATGGCCTCGGTGCGCGGATAACTCACGCGCCAGGCCAGGGCGATGCTGCGCTTTGGAGCCGGGTCCGCAAACGGGCGCACCGCCAGGGTGTGTTCGCCATAGGTGGCCTCCCTGGCTGCGGACTGCGGCAGCACCGTGATGCCCAGGCCACTGGCCACCATGTGTTTGAGCGTTTCCAGGGAACTGCCCTCCACCACCGCATTGCCCTGCGCATGGCTCTCCCGCAGCGCCTGTTGCAGGCCGGGGCAGGCTTCCAGCACCTGGTCGCGAAAGCAGTGACCCTCACCCATCAGCAACACACGATGCGCAGCCAGTGCACTGGAGTCGATCTGCGTTTGCCCGGCGAGTGCGTGGTCCTGCGGTAACAGCACCACGAACGGTTCCTCATACAGCGTGCGTGTCACCACGTCTGTTTCAGTAAAAGGCAGCGCCACAAAAATAGCGTCCAGCTCGCCGCTGCTCAATTTACCGCGCAGGCTGGCGGTGTAGTTTTCCTCGATAAACAAAGGCATTTTCGGGGCCAGTTGTTGCAGTCGGCTCACCAGGCGCGGAAACAGGTAGGGCCCTACGGTATAAATGGCGCCCACCGAGAGCATCGCGCCCAACGGATCCTTGCCCAGTTCCGCCAACTGGCGCAGGTTCTGCGTTTCGCGCAGCACCGTGCGCGCCTGCTCCACGATGCGCTCCCCGGTAGGAGTGGTGGCCACCTTGTGGCGCGCGCGTTCGAACAGGCTGATGCCCAGCTCTTCCTCGAGTTTCTTGATGGCAATGCTCAGCGTGGGCTGGCTGACGTTGCACTGCTCAGCCGCTTTGCGAAAGTGGCCTGTTTCAGACAGGGCCACAAGGTAGCGCAGTTCTGTTAATGTCATGGGGCCTCGGCCTTGCCAGCGTAGTGCGTAGTATAAGTAGTGCCTAGTGTAACCAGTGAGTGATGCGTTTATGAAGACAAGTTCGGTGCTAATTGTCGGCTGCGGTGATGTGGGTATCCGCACCGGCCTACTATTGCTGGAGCAGGGCTGGAGCGTGACCGGAGTGCGGCGCGACCCCGCAAAACTGCCGGCGAAATTTGCCGGCCAGGCGGCCAACTACACGCAGCCGGGGAGCCTGGATTTCATGGCGCGCTGCGACCGGATTTTGTGCTGGCAACCTTCAACCCGGCGGACCGCTCCATTGCGGGTACAAGGCCGGCTTTCGCACAGCCATGGGTAATTTGCTGGCTGGCCTCGGGCAGCACCGGCCCCGCCACATCCTGATGGCCAGCAGCACCCGCGTGTTTGCCGAAGCAAACGGCGGCTGGGTGGATGAGGGCAGCGCGCTGGCTGCGGACGATCCCTGGGCGCTGGAGATCATTGCCGCCGAGCGGCGGTTGCTGGACTCGGGACACAATGCCAGTGTGGTGCGTTTCGCCGGTATCTACGGCATTCCGGGCGGCCGCCTGTTATCGCGCATTCGCCGCGGAGAGCTGTGTCCGCCGACGCCTGAGAGTTACACCAATCGCATCCATCGGGACGATTGCGCGGGCTTTCTTGCCCACCTGTTGCGGTTGGCTGAGGCGGGAAAGACGCTGCTGCCGGTTTATATCGGGGTGGATGACCTGCCGGCACCGCGCTATGAGGTGGAATCCTGGTTGGCCGGGGAAATGGGGTTGGAGGAGCAGCTGTCAGGCCAGCCAGCTGCCGGCGATGACCCGACGCGGCACAACACGGCGGGCCACAAGCGCTGTCGCAACAGCGCCCTGCACGACAGCGGCTACCAGCTGAACTATCCCGATTACAAAAGTGGTTACCGGGCGCTGCTGGCCGGGGGCTAGAATGTGATCTCTCAATAGGTTGTTCCCGAAAAATCCCGCCATGTTGATTCAAGGCAGATCATTCGCTCTGGTGGGTTCGGGTGTCGGGTGTGCAATTCGTCGGCCTCCCCGATACTTGCCAACGAATTGCACACCCGACACCCAAACCCTTTCTGTGCTATCACCGGACCGATGTTTCATACACGCAACACGGTCAAGGCTCTGGCCGGGAAGGCCTTTTCGATTGTGAGTTTCGGGGAAGCAGGCGAAAAGGCCTTCCCGGCCAGAGCCGATGGCGGTCATGGGCAGGGAGTATCACTGTCGCGGCGTTGATTCTCGAGTCGTGTCCCAAGTGAACAAACTGCTGAAAGATTACAGCTAAAGCGCCAGGATGGCCTCGATCTCGATTTGCGCACCCCTGGGCAGGGCGGCGACCTGCACACAGGCGCGCGCCGGAAAGGGTTCACTGAAGAACCGCGCCATGACTTCATTGACCGCCCCGAAATGCGCCAGGTCGGTCAGGGAGATATTGATTTTGACGGCATTCCCCAGAGTTCCGCCGGCCGCTTCGGCCACTGCGGCGAGGTTCCTGAAGGCCTGGTTGGCCTGCGCGGTGATGTCCCCGGCCACCAGTTCTGTGGTGCCCGGTACCAGCGGAATCTGGCCGGACAACCAGACGGTATTGCCGACCTTGACCGCCTGCGAATAGGGGCCGATGGCGGCGGGGGCATCCGGTGTCGAGATGATGGCGCGATTACTCAAGGTAGTTCTCCGGTAGTGGTCGGGGGCGTCCCCGGATCTTTAGTTCTTGACCCTGATGACTTTGCGCACGTGGTTGATGGCGCGCAGGCGCTTCATGATGCGAGCCAGGTGCACCCGGCCCTGTACCAACATCTCCAGGTCGACGTAGGTAAACTGGTAGTCCTTGTCCTCGGTGGATATCTTCTCGATATTGACGCCCATGCTATTGATGCGGGTGGCAATGACCGCGATCATGCCGCGGCGGTTTTCGACCTCGACGCGCAGCTCCGCGGAGTATTCGCCTTCCACATCTTCATCCCAGCGCAATGCAATGCGGCGTTCGTTGTGGTCGCGTATATCGACCAGGTTATTGCACTGCGCGCGGTGCACCACGACGCCTTTTTCGAGACTCAGGTAGCCCTCAATCGAATCGCCGGGAATCGGATGGCAACAGCGTGCATAGCTGACCATGAATCCCTCGGTGCCGCAGATGGCGACCGGCTGGCGCTGCCGTCGCTCTGCTGTGGTTGGCCGCCCTCCAGGCCGCTGAGCAATTGCTGTGCAGTGAACCCTGGCAGGCGATTGCCGCGCGCCACATCCACCAGCAGGTCGTCCAGATGTTCCGTACCGCTGCTGCGCCAGAAAGTCTCTGAGCTTTTCTTCGGGCAGGCTCTCCAGGTTGCTGCCGAAGCCCGTCAGTCCTTTGTCGAGCAGGCTGCGCCCCAGTGCCACCGAGTCGTCCCGGGTCTGGTTTTTGAGGAAATGGTGGATATTGGAGCGCGCCTTGGCGGTGACCGCGTAGTCGAGCCAGGCGGGATTGGGGCGTGCGCCGGAGGACGTCAGTATTTCTACCGTCTGGCCGCTCTGCAGCGGCTCGGACAGGGGCGCCAGTCGCCGGTTTATCCGGCACGCCACGCAGCTGTTGCCCACATCCGTGTGCACGGCGTAGGCAAAGTCCACGGCGGTGGCGCGCTTGGGGAGTTCAAGAATGCGGCCCTTGGGTGTGAAGACATAGGTCTCGTCAGGGAAGAGGTCAATTTTGACGCTCTCGATAAACTCCAGGGAATTGCCCGCCCGCTGCTGCATCTCCAGTAAGCCCTGCACCCACTCTCGCGCGCGGGCGTGGCTGCGCTTGGTGGTCTGGCCGTCGCTCTTGTATAGCCAGTGGGCGGCGATACCGTTATTCGCCATGTCCTCCATCTCCTGGGTGCGAATCTGGACCTCGATGGGGACGCCGTGCATACCCATCAGCACCGTGTGCAGGGACTGGTAGCCATTGGCCTTGGGAATGGCGATGTAATCCTTGAACTCCCCGGGCACCGGCTTGTACAGGCTGTGGATGCAGCCCAGCACCCGATAACAGGTGTCAACGGAATCCACGATGATGCGAAAGGCGTAAATATCCATGATCTCGGAAAAAGACTTCCGTTTGGATTTCATTTTTTTGTAGATGCTATACAGGTGCTTTTCGCGCCCCACCACGGAAATCTGGTGGCCCTCCTGTTCCAGGGTGGCTTCAATCTGGTGACGAACTTTCTCCACCAGCTCCTTGCGGTGGCCTCTGGCCTGGCGCAGGGCGGCGTCGATACGGCGGGCGCGCATCGGGTAGAGTGTGCTGAAGCCCAGGTCTTCAAACTCCATGCGCACGCTGTTCATGCCAAGACGCATGGCGATGGGGGAGTAAATATCGAGCGTTTCACGGGCGATGCGGCGCGCCTTGGCGGATTTCAGCACGCCGAGGGTACGCATGTTGTGCAGCCGGTCGGCCAGCTTGACCAGAATCACGCGAATATCCTGCGCCATGGCCAGGGCCATTTTCTGGAAGTTCTCCGCCTGCTTTTCTTCCAGGGACTGGAATTCCATTTGCGTCAATTTGCTCACGCCGTCCACCAGCTCTGCCACCGTGGGGCCAAACTGTTCGCCAATGGCGGACTTCTCGATGCCGGTGTCTTCAATGACATCATGCAGCATGGCGGCCATCAGGCTCTGGTGGTCCATGTGCATGTCGGCGAGAATGCCGGCGACGGCAAGGGGATGGGTCACATAGGGCTCGCCGCTGCGGCGTCGCTGTCCGTAATGTGCTTGCTCGGCGAAAAAGTAGGCCCGATTGACGTGGTTGGCCTGCTCGGGGTTGAGGTAACTGCGCAGGGTGGTATTAAGGGCATCCAAGGTCTGCATGTCGTCGATCTATGACCTGTGCCAGAGATGCCCGCGGAGCTTACAGTGCTTCGCTGGCATCCATCACGTCGGCCAACTCTTCCTCAGCTTCCATTTCGCTCTCCCGGCGGAGAATCTCGTTGGTAATAAAGCCCTCGGCGATTTCACGCAGGGCGATTACAGTGGGTTTGTCCGATTCTTCCTGCACCATGGGGTCTCTGCCGCCGGTGGCCAATTGTCGGGCGCGTTTGCTGGCGACCATGACCAGTTCGAAGCGGTTTTCGACATTTTCCAGACAATCTTCAACGGTTACACGTGCCATTAGTCAGTACTTCCCATTTTGCGTGTGCCACTGCAAGGTACAATCCGTGCAGACACTGGTTACTAAAGCTGGAACGTCATCCACGAGGTGCCGACGCCCCTCTCTGCCTGACAGCGATAGCTGTCCCGGAGGAACCTTTAATTATAGCGCGATGCCCCGGGGGTGCGTCCAGCGCTAATAATCACTACAACGCCCTGCGTAGCGCCGAGGAGGAATTGAAACTAATTCAGGAGGTCCTGCAGCATCCCGGCCAGGACTTCCTGCTGCCTGGAGGTAAGCAGACGCTGGCTGATTACAATGGACTGCAATTCATCCAGCGCCCGATCAAAGTCCTTGTTCACCACCAGATAGTCGCTCTCGACATAATGCGACATTTCCTCCACAGCGACGTTCATGCGCGTTCTCGATGATGCCGGGATCATCCTGTCCGCGGCGGTTAAGCCGTTGCTGCAGGGCCTCGCGCGAGGGCGGCAGAATGAAAATGGCCCGGGTCTGGGGCAGCAGGCGCTTGACCTGCTGTGCTCCCTGCCAATCGATTTCCAGAATGATGTCATGACCCTGTTTGAGCTGTTGTTCCACCCAGACGCCGGATGTCCCGTAAAGATTACCGAAAACCCGCGCGTGTTCCAGAAACTCGGCCTGCTCCAGCATGGCGAGAAAGACCTTCTCCGCGACAAAGTGGTAATTGACCCCGTCGATCTCGCCGGGTCGCATCGGTCGGGTGGTATGGGAGACGGATACGTGCAGGCCCTGACAGCGCTTGACCAGGGCGTTGACCAGGCTGGTCTTGCCGGCCCCCGACGGGGCGGACACGGTGTAAAGTGTTCCGGTGCTTGTCATGTTCTATTCCTGTTGCGGCTGCAGTGGATGCGCGCGGGACCGCTATTCGATATTTTGTATCTGTTCGCGCATCTGCTCTATCAACACTTTCAACTCCACCGCGTTCTGGGTCGTGCTGGCCGACTGCGATTTTGAGGACAGGGTGTTGGCTTCCCGGTTGAGCTCCTGCATGAGGAAGTCCAGTCGCCGGCCACACGGCCCGCCCTTTTTCAGCGTGCGTCGCACTTCGCCGATATGTGCGTCCAGGCGGTCCAGTTCTTCTTCCACATCGGCTCTTTGCGCCATGTATACCAGTTCCTGCTCCAGGCGACCCTGATCAACGTCTACACCCAGATCTGTAATCCGGGTAGTGATGCGGTGGCGTTGTTGCTGCATCAGCAGGGGCAGAACATCGCGGGTGGCCTTAATTTCCGATTCAACCAGCGCGAGGCGGTCCAGTATCAGGGTCGCCAGCGTTTCTCCCTCCCGCTGGCGATTCTGTTGCATGGTATCCAGCGCTGTGCTGAACAGTGACAGGGCTTCCTTCTGCAATTGTTCTTCAGACTCTTCCCGGGAACTGTAGATGCCGGGAAACTGCAGGACGTCCAGTGGACTGATCGGCGCTGCGTTGTCCAGACGATCCTGGATACTGCGGGTAGCTGCCAGTAAGGCGTCCAGCTTCGCCGTATCGATTTGCAGTTCGCCGGCCTGTGTTGGGTGCGCCTGCAGGCGCAGCATGCAGTCCAGTTTCCCGCGTGCCAGGGCGGCACCGGCCCTCTCGCGCAAACGGGGTTCAAGGGATCGCAGTGCGTCGGGCAGTTTGAAGCTGCAGTCAAGATAGCGGTGGTTAACCGAGCGCAGTTCCACGGTCAGGATACCCTGCTCCGTGGTGACGCTCTCGCGAGCAAAAGCGGTCATGCTTTGAATCATTGCGGGTAGTACACCCCATGTTATACAGCGTGTGATCGAGTGTAGCAGCTTGTGAATGGCGCATACAGTTGTCGCCGGCGAGGTGCAGCCAGCGAAGTCAGGCCGCGCGTTGCGATTTCGCGACTTTGATCTTCTGGCTCGCGTATACTGGCGCGATTCAAAATCAGGACGGACCATCCGCATGCAACGACCCAGTGGCCGCTCGGCCGAGCAACTGCGCGAGATCGCCATCACCCGCAATTACACCTGCCATGCCGAGGGTTCGGTGCTCGTTTGCTTTGGCGATACCAGGGTGATTTGCACAGCCTCGGTGGAAAAGGGCGTGCCGTCCTTTATGCGTGGTGAGGGCCGGGGCTGGGTGACCGCCGAGTACGGCATGCTGCCGCGCTCCACCGGTACTCGCATGGGCCGGGAGGCCAGTCGCGGCAAACAGGGCGGCCGTACCCTGGAGATTCAGCGCCTGATCGGCCGCTCCCTGCGGGCGGTACTGGATCTCTCGCGGCTTGGGGAGAATACCATCACGGTGGATTGTGACGTGATCCAGGCTGACGGCGGCACCCGCACGGCGGCAATCACCGGCGCCTGTGTTGCTCTGGTAGACGCCATTAATTACTTACAGCGCAAGAAACTGATCATGGATGATCCTCTTCTGCAAATGGTGGCCTCCGTTTCGGTGGGGATGTATCAGGGCACCCCGGTGCTGGATCTGGATTATTCCGAGGACTCCGCGGCGGACACCGATATGAATGTCGTCATGGGCGAATCCGGAGGGTTCATCGAGGTGCAGGGTACGGCGGAACGGACGCCCTTTGCGCGTGCGGAACTCAATGGCATGCTGGATTTGGCGGCGCAGGGGATAGAGCAGTTAATCGCGCAGCAGAAAGCGGCGCTGGCCACCTGACCACAGGAAAGCCAGGGCTACAATTCGATATCGTAGTCCATAATAACGGGCGCGTGCGTTGAGAACTCCTTGATCTTGTAAATTACGCCGTAGTCCACCGCGTACTTCAGACCCTGGGATATTATTTGAAAGTCGGTGCGCCACCCGTTCTTGCCCCGTTCGCCATCCGGCCACCAGCTGAACTCGTCCTGGTCCGAACTAATTTCGCGGAAAGCATCGACATAGCCCGATTCCAGCAATTCGTTCATCCACTGGCGCTCCTCGGTCAGGAAGCCGGATGTGGTGCTGTTACTCTGGGAGTCCTGCACATCGGCGGCGCTATGGGCGATCTGCCAGTTGCCGCAAATGATGAACTCCCTGCGTTTATTGCGGATTTTTTGCAGGTGCCCACCAAGGAGCGTGTAAAACTCATTTTTGCGGGCCTGCTGCGCCGCGTCATTGGGGTCCGCGCGAGGGGCCAGGAGGCAGGCCACGCTCAGATTCTCATAGTCAGCCTGGATATAGCGACCTTCCATATCAAAGTTGGAGAAACCCAGTCCGGTCATGATCGCCTTGGGCATTTTTCGGCAGTAAATGGCGACGCCATTGGTTTTGCCGTCGACGTTGTCCAGAAAATAGGGGTTGTACTCCGCAGGAAAAAAGATTTTGTCCTGTAGTTCGTACTCCGAACACTGCAAATCCTGAACGCAGACAAAATCTGCGTCCTGTTCATTCAGCCACTCGAAAAATCCTTTTTGCGCGGCGTTTTTAATGCCGTCAGCGCTGAAGCTGATAATCCTCATTCCTGGCCCCTTGATATGAGAGCGTATATGATGCGGGAATCTCGCGTTGACTTAAAATCCTGCCGCGCTTCCGCATGAACGTTCGTATATCTGATCGTTTAGGTCACAGCCTCGCTGTCTCGCCATTGGTGATTGCGATGGTGTCCGTGGCGAGACTTTACAGCTCGAATCCTGTTATTAGAAAGTGGTGAAAACCGGATTCGGGTATTCTATAGCGTAAATGTTGGAATACAATGCCTCGTTTAAGGATCTAAAATCGATATGCAAGGCTATCAAACAGAGTTTATTGAGCTGGCCCGTAAATGCGATGTATTGAAATTCGGCGAATTTACCCTTAAGTCAGGCCGTGTTAGCCCCTATTTCTTCAATGCCGGGGCCTTTTCAAGTGGTGGGGCACTGGCTGTGCTGGGCCGCTGTTATGCACAATGCATTGTAAATTCGGGTGTGCGCTTTGACGTGTTGCTGGGACCGGCCTACAAAGGCATTCCACTGGTGGCGGCCACTGCCATTGCCCTGGCCGATCATCACGGGCTGGATGTGCCTTTCGTCTACAACCGCAAGGAGGCTAAAACCCATGGAGAGGGCGGTATTCTGGTGGGAGCGCCATTGCGGGGGCGGGTATTAGTGATCGACGATGTCATTACTGCAGGGACAGCAGTCCGTGAGGTGATCGGTATGATCATTGATGCCGGTGCCGAACTGGCAGGAGTGGTCATTGGTCTCGATCGACAGGAACGCGGAGCGGGGGACCTGTCCGCCGTGCAGGAGGTGGAGCGGGCCCATGGGGTGCCCGTATTAAGCATTATCAGCATGGGCCAAATAATTGACTACCTGGAGGCCGAGGCTAACGGGCCTCCGGGTGCACTGGGCGCTATGCGGCACTACCGTGAACGTTACGGGGTCTAACTTGTACCAATTTGATACAGGTTCTATATTGGGCACATGATTTTTCGAGCCGATACATATGCGACGGGTTTTTGTATGGGCGCTTTTGCTTGGCCTTGCCTCTGTGGTTGAGGCCAAGCCGCTTTATCGCTATCGCAATGCTGAAGGTAACGTGGTGGTGGATTATCAGGTGCCGGTGGACTCGGTAGCTGGCGGATATGAGGTCCTCAATAACAAGGGCATGGTGATCAAAGTGGTGCCGCGTGCACTCACCGCAGAGGAAATGAAGGCGAAGGATGCCGAGCAAAAACGGGAGCAGGAGGCCAGGGCAGAGCAGGAGCGCCTGCGCAAGTGGGACGAATCCCTCATGCTGCGTTACAGTACCGTGGCTGATATCGAAGATGCCCAGCGTCGCGCCCTGGGAGACCTGCAGATCAGGATGAGCATCCTCAGAAGTAACCGGTACTCCCTTAAGCAGAAGGTGGAAAACTACCAGTCGCAGGCGGCCGACACGGAGCGCGCTGGCATAAGCGTGGACGTGGAAAGGCTCAGGACGATTGAAAGTCTGCAAAATGAAATTGAGAGCACTGAACGTGACATCCAGGACCGGCAGCGGGAGATAGAGGCGCTGGACGCCTCCTATCGGGCGGATATTGAGCGTTTTAGAATGTTGCAGGACGTGGTCAAGCTGCGGCAGATCCTCGCGTCCCAAGGGCACCGCACCGAAAAAGAGCCCCTGATGCCGCGCACCTAACTGACGAAGCTGGTGGTCTGGCTGGGAAGTGGCTGGGTTATCGCATCGCGAAAGAATCCACCCATCAACAATTCCCACTGCCTGGCCCACTCTGCCGTGGGTCGGCGCTGGAACCCGCTGCGTACATATTGTGATATACGGCCCTCGGCCGCAGCCATCAACAGGTTGGCGGCGGCGGGCAGCGGAATGCTCGGACGCAAACCCTCGCGCAGCTCTGCCTCCCGAATAACCTGCTTTAGCTGGGTTTCAAAGCGATCGAACAATTGCGCTACCCGCTGGTGCAGACGCTCGGTCTCTCCGGTCAGGGCGTCACCGGTCAGGATGCGGGTAAGGCCCGGGTTGCGTTCCGTAAAGACCAGCAACAGCATGATCATTTTTTCGCAGCGCAGTGCGGCCGTTTGTTCCTCTCCCAGGATGATGTTGATGCGGCTGAAGAGCGTGTCTTCGATGAATTCGATGAGGCCCTCAAACATCTTCGACTTGCTGGGAAAGTGCCGGTACAGGGCGGCCTCGGAGACCCCCACTTGTTTGGCAAGGCCGGCGGTGGTGATGCGGTTGCCGGGGCTGGCCTCCAGCATGTGGGCCAGAGCTTCCAATATTTGCTGGCGCCTTTGGGATTTTCTCGGAGGCATGGCGTTCCATATCAAATAGCGTTTGAACCAATGCTAGCGATTACCCATCGTGCCTGCAATAAGCCCGAGCACAATGGGGGTGGATTTCCAGTGTTTTTTTCCGGCTAGGAGCGCTTATTCGTAATGAGGGTGCCCATTCCCTCGTCGGTGAAGGTCTCCAGCAACACCGCATGCGGCACTCGACCATCGACGATGTGGGCGCTGGTAACTCCGGATTTTACCGCATCGAGGGCGCAGCGGATTTTTGGTAGCATGCCGCCACTGATCGTGCCGTCTGCAATCAGCCCGTCTACCTGCGCAGTGGTCAGCCCGGTGAGAATCTGTCCCTGTTTGTCCAGTAGCCCGGCGACATTGGTCAGCAGCATCAATTTTTCCGCCTGCATGACCTGGGCCAGTTTTCCGGCTACCAGATCAGCGTTGATGTTGTAGGTGCTGCCGTCTTCGCCCACACCGATCGGGGCGATGACCGGAATGAAGTTGCTGCCAAGAATGAGCTGCAGCACCTCGGTATCAATCTGGTCTACCTCGCCCACGTGTCCTATATCGACTATTTCTGACGCATCAAGTTCGGGGCTGTAACGGCTGACGGTTAGCTTGTGTGCCCGAATCATCTGGCCGTCCTTCCCGGTTACGCCAATAGCCTTGCCACCATTGCGGTTGATAGACGAGACAATTTCCTTGTTGACGCTGCCACCCAATACCATTTCCACGACATCCATCGTCTGGGCATCGGTGACGCGCATCCCGTCTACAAATTCCGTATGGATGTTGAGCTTTGCCAGCAGGGCGCCGATCTGTGGTCCGCCACCGTGCACGACAACCGGGTTCATTCCCACCAGTTTCATTAGTACCACGTCCCTGGCGAAGCTCTCATGGAGCAGCGGGTCCACCATGGCGTTACCGCCAAACTTGACGACGATGGTTTTGCCGATGAAGCGCTGGATATAGGGCAAGGCCTCAGTCAGAACCTGGGCGATATTTAGGGCTTCCGCGCGATCAAGTGACATATCCTGGCCTACTGTTGAGCCTGGCCCCGCAAAAGGGCCAGGTGGTTAAAAATTGAGTTTGATCTCCGGGTCAATGAGCGCGATCTGGGCTCTGAACTCGTCCTGGATGATCTCGAGGTTCTCCTGCGTGTCCGCCTCGAAGCGGGCTGTGAGTGCCGGTCCCGTATTGGAGGCGCGCACCAGTCCCCAGCCATTACTGAAATCCACCCTGATACCATCAATGGTGTTGACCTTGCCGGAAGAGAAGTCCGCGTTACTGATGATTTTTTCTACCAGCTCGAATTTGTAGTCATCCGCCACCGGAATGATGATTTCAGGGGTATTGACGGTAACCGGGAATTTGGCGATGGCGTCGTCCAGGCTCTCCCCGTGGGTACTGAGGATTTCCGCCAGGCGCCCCGCCGCATACATGCCGTCGTCGAATCCGTACCAGCGCTCACCGAAGAACATGTGACCCGAGAACTCGCCGCCCAGCAGCGCCCCGGTTTCTTTCATCTTCTCCTTCATAAAAGCGTGTCCGGTCTTCCACAGCACAGGACGTCCGCCGTGTCGGGTGATCAGTTTGGACAGTTGACGGCTGCACTTGACATCGAAGACCACGTCAGCGCCGGGGTTGCGTGACACCACATCCTGCGCATAGAGCATCAGCAGCACATCGGAGCGCACAATCTGTCCGGTGGGCGTGACCACGGCCAGACGGTCGCCATCGCCATCGAATGCCACCCCGAAGTCGGCCTTGACTTCAACCACCATTCTGGCCAGCTCTGCGAGATTTGCCTCGTTACTGGTATCGGGCGGATGGCCGGGAAAGCGTCCGTCTATCTGGCAGTTCAGTCGCTGCACCTCGCAACCGAGCTCTTCAAACAACTTGGGAGCGATGTCGCTGGTAGCGCCATTGCTCGCGTCGATGACAATCTTGAGGGGTACCGCGATCGCGATATCATGCAGCACCTCCTCCATATAGGCGGGGGCGATATCTTCACGGGTCATGCGCCCGTTGCCCGTGCTGAATTTCCCGGCGATCACCCGGTCGCGAACCTGTTGAATGCCGCCTGCCGCGATGGTCTGTTGATTCAGAACGATTTTCAGCCCATTTTGATCGGACGGGTTGTGGCTGCCGGTGATCATGATGCCGGACCGGCAGTTCAAATGCTGCGTGGCGTAATAGAGCAGCGGCGTGGGCACTAATCCAATATCGATTACATCCCTGCCGGTCTCCAGCATGGCACTGATCAGGGCCGATTTAATACGGGGGCTGGATGTTCTGCCATCGCACCCCACGATCAGGACTTGTTCACCCATCTCGCCAGCAATTGTGCCAATCGCCCTGGCAATATTCGCCACCAGAGCATCGGTTAGCTCGGTGTGGGCGTCGCCGCGGATATCGTAGGCGCGAAAGATATGCTCGGGAAAGGCCTTTTCATTGCCGGCTGTGGCGTTGTCTGTCGGGGCGCCCACCTCCAGGTCCAGATACTCGTCGTCATCCAGCATATTTTTAGACTGGAACAGGGGATTGGTGAGATCCGAACTCCGCGGTTCGATAATTTTGGCCTCGGCTCTCGGTATGTCCCAGGACTTCGTATTGCTCTGACGCACGGCACGCAGCGTGGCGCGGCGCAATTGCTTGGCAATGGAGACCAGCTCGGGAATCGCCAGGGTAAGATCAGATTTCTGGTCTGCTGCCGAAATCACTTTATTGACTTCCGCGTGGAGCTTTTTGGGGAAAAGTACTAATACGATGGACAGGGAGCTGATCGCCGCTAGCACGATTAGTGTCAGCACAATTAACAAGGGTCCCTGGTTGATACTCAATGTGCTTATGAGTGCATCTGAGGGGCTGAACGATACACGCCAGGGCGTTTCGGGGACATCGGCGTAGCGCGTATTGGCGCCAACGGTGGCGCTGCCGCTGGCGGCGATAACATCTGTACGTTCCTTGCCACCGGCAGCGGTAAACAGTTGCTCAAGCGTAAATCTGCCACTCGCGCTGTCCAGGGACTTCAGTTGCGTGGATATCTGTTCGTTGTCTATCGTTATGAGGATTACCGCCCAATGCGCATCAATGCGTGGGTGGGTTACCCGGGCGGCCATCGAAGTCAGCCATTTATCTTCAAATTTGTATGCTTCGGGTTCGGTCTCATCCCCCTCGCTGGTGCGCCGCACAAGGTCGACCTCAATGTGATTGCGCAGGCCTTGATTTCCCCCTGAAAAATCTGCAGTGCCCATTTCGCCAATCGGGATGATTCTCAGGCTGACCACTTCCGGGAAGTAATCCAGCATGGCTTTTTCTACCAGCGCGATATCATCCTCGGATTTGCTTGCTATGGCGGACAGGGCCAGGGGTGACAGGGCGGCACTTTTAACACGGGTTTTCAGCTGGGCGATCAGCCGGTGGATATTAGTCGCCTGTTGCAAGGCAAAAGACGATGCCACTCGATCAAGCTGCTGCTCCTGTAGTGCCGGCTCACGCAACATGATCAGGTAGGCAAATCCCAGCAGCACGGGAACCAGGACGAGCACCAGAGCCATACCGCCAATTTTCCGTAAGGCATTGCCTTTGGCGGTGATTCCCTGGGGACTAGGGGTAACGGCCTCCCCGTTACTATCTTCTTCGGAGACGTCTTTTTTACTTCTTCTAAGCTTCAGCATTCAGTCAGTTTCTTTGGGTTTGTTGGGCAATCAAATTCACGATTTGCCGCGCTATAACACTCTTGTTCGCACGCTCCAGAATCTGCTGCCCGTCGCGCCACAATACAGTGACTGCATTGTCATCACTGTTGAAACCTATGGACTGATCGGAAATATCGTTGGCGATGATCATATCCAGACCTTTGCGCTGCATTTTATCCCTGGCGTAGTCCAGAAGATTGTTGGTTTCCGCCGCGAAGCCAACGGTATAGGGCCGGTGTTCGCTCGCGGCCACCGCAGCAACGATATCCGGGGTGCGCACCAGTTGCAGGTTCATTTCCTGCGGAGCCTTTTTTATTTTCTGGCTCTCCACATTTGCGGGACGGTAATCAGCCACTGCGGCGCAGGCAATAAAAATGTCGCATTCGGGTAACAGCTCAAGGCATTGCTCCAGCATTTGTTGCGCGCTTTGCACACTGCAGAGCCTTACGTGTTCGGGTGGCGTCAAACTGACCGGGCCACTGACCAGGGTTGTTATCGCGCCGGCGTCCGCCGCCGCTCGCGCCAGCGCATAACCCATTTTTCCGGAGCTGTTATTGGAAATATAACGCACCGGGTCCAGGGCTTCCCGGGTCGGGCCGGCTGTAATGACGATGCGTTTGCCGGCCAATTGACCAGTCTCAAACAGACTGGCCGCAGCACTGGCAATAGCCGTCGGCTCTTCCATACGCCCCGGGCCGACATCGCCGCAGGCTTGTTGCCCTGCCGCAGGGCCCACAATGTGCGCGCCCCTTTTGACCAGAGTATCGATGTTGGCGGTGGTGGCCGGATCCTTCCACATCTGCTGGTTCATGGCCGGTGCCAGCATAAGCGGAGCGGCAGTGGCCAGCGCTACGGTAGTGAGCAGGTCATCGGCCCGGCCAACGCTCAATCGCGCGATCAGGTCGGCCGTGGCAGGAGCAATCAACAGCAGATCGGCCCAGCGTGCCAGCTCAATATGTCCCATGCCCAGTTCGGCGCGCTCATCCAGCAATTCAGTGTGCACCGGATTACCTGAAAGGGCCTGCAGCGTCAGGGGGGTGATGAACTCCTGGGCACCGTGAGTCATTATCACGCGCACAGCGGCACCGCGCTCCTGCAGTTGTCTGATCAACTCCGCTGACTTGTAGGCGGCTATACCACCACTGACGCCGAGCAGGACATTGCGATTGAAAAGATGTGCCATTTGCTCGCTCAAACTGGGAAGATAGCTGAGCAGGAAAGATACCACTGTGGCGCGGTATTTGACACTGCGCAGGCAGGTAGCTCAGGGAGGAGCGCTATGAGTATTGCCCGTTGGATGCAAGGCGAAGGGCCCCGGGATAAATTGTTGGAGCGGGGCGCAATAGCACTGTCGGATGCAGAGCTACTCGCCGTGTTGCTGCACACCGGTTATCGGGACTGCAGTGCGCTGGATATGGCGCGGACCTTGCTCAAGGAGTTTGACGGCATCAGTGGGCTGATGCGGGCCGGGCAAGGCAGTTTGTTGGCTTGTCCGGGCGTCGGTCCGGCAAAATACGCCCGTTTGCGTGCGGCGATGGAGCTGGCGTGTCGCCAGGCTCTGCAGAGGATATCCGCGGGTGATGTGCTCAGTAGCCCGAGCGAAACGCGGCGCTTCCTGCAATGCCACCTCGGAAGTCGCAGCAGGGAGGTATTCACCTGTCTATTCCTGGATAGCCAGCATCGGGTGCAGCGCTGTGAGGACCTGTTTTTCGGCACACTGGACGGGGCAGCCGTATACCCGCGGGAGGTGGCGGTCAGGGCACTGCAGTATGGTGCAGCGGCGGTAATCTTCGCCCATAATCATCCTTCGGGTGTGGCAGAGCCCAGCAGTGCCGATCGCAGGATTACCGAACGCCTGTGTTCAGCCCTGGCATTACTGGATATCAGGGTGCTGGATCACATCATCGTCGGCAGCGGCAGTGAGTACTCCTTTGCGGAGCAAGGGCTGTTGTGATGTGAATTCCGGGGCGTACGGCCTCATGTAGGCCGTTAACGCGGCCAGAGAAGCATCTAATTGCGGGTGGATACAGGCCGATAAAACGCCTGTTGGGCCTGCCTTCTCGCGCTTGCTATGGCCGGGGTGTTCTGGTATAAAGTCGCGCTCCGCGCGGCCGGGGTCTTATTTAGGTCGCTAAACCAAAGCACTTTTACTGGAAATCCCGCGTCTTATTGGGAGAGCATGGATTATGACTAGAGTCTGTCAGGTTACTGGTAAACGTCCGGTAACGGGAAACAACGTATCACACGCGAAGAACCGTACCCGTCGACGTTTTTTGCCCAACCTGCACCAGCATCGTTTCTGGTTGCAGTCGGAGAAGCGCTTTGTGAGCCTGCGCGTATCAGGCAAAGGCATGCGTATAATCGACAAAAAGGGCATCGAACAAGTGTTGGCCGATATTCGCGCTCGCGGTGAAAAGGTTTAAAGGAGAATTGCGATGAGAGATAAAATCAGAATGAATTCATCTGCTGGTACTGGTCACTTTTATACCACAGACAAGAACAAGCGCACCAAGCCGGACAAGCTCGAGATGAAAAAGTACGATCCAGTAGTACGCAAGCACGTTATGTATAAGGAAGGCAAAATCAAATAGCAGCCTGTCCTTTGGCAGCAGAATAAAAGACCCCGGCCAAAGTCGGGGTTTTTTGTATCAGGGCCCAGCTCCCGCCAGAAAGACATCATTCCGCCATGCCTGAATTGCCAGAAGTTGAAACCACGCGCCGGGGCGTCGAACCGCACTGTCTTGGTCGAGTGGTGAGGCAAGTGATAGTGCGCGAGCCGCGATTGCGCTGGCCAGTGCCGGACCAATTGCCCTTGGCGCTGTCTGGACAGGCCATATGGGCAGTAGAGCGTCGTGCCAAATACCTGCTTTTTCGCACAGCGGCGGGCTCGTTGTTGGTTCATCTGGGAATGTCCGGTTCCTTGCGCATGGTCGATCCCGATGTGGCCCCTGGTCGCCACGATCATATTGACGTTCTGCTGGAAGGTGGGAGTTGCTTGCGTTACCACGATCCGCGGCGCTTCGGTTGCTTTCTCTGGTTGGTGCCAGGGCAAGTCCACCCATTGTTGCGGGACCTGGGGCCCGAACCCCTTTCGGCGGAATTTGATGGCCAGCTTCTGTATCGTCGTTCCCGAGGTCGGAAAGGCCCTATAAAGAACTTCATCATGGATGGAAAAGTGGTTGTTGGTGTTGGTAATATTTACGCTAACGAAGCGCTGTTCCTGTCCGGAATTCACCCGGCTCGCCCTGCCGGACGAGTTTCATTGGCGCGCTACCGGCGCCTGGCCGACGTTATAAAGCAAGTACTTACTTCTGCTATAGAACAGGGTGGAACTACCTTGCGGGATTTTGTGGGCGGTGATGGCAGGCCCGGATACTTCGCACAACAGCTCCTTGTATACGGTCGTGCAGGTCAGCCATGCAAGTGTTGTGGGGCCTCCTTGCGGGAGCTGCGACTCGGCCAGCGCAGTAGCGTCTACTGCGTGACCTGCCAGCGTTGAACAGGCTACACTAGTCGCAAAAGGGGAACGGGTACAAAACCCGGGAGTGTGAGTATGAAAATAATAGTAGGTGCTCGTCGGGCCACGGTTGCCTTGTTTGTGGGTTGTATGATGGTGCCACAGGTGCTGTGGGCCCAGGATGCAGGTCACGGCAGTACCACAATGTACAACGGTCATGGTCACCAGGTAGGGGCAATTGATGAGAGTCCCAACGAGTGGGCCATGGTAGGCGATTTACTGGTGGCGCGCCCCATCGGTGCTGTGCTGACCGTGGGTGGCGCAGCCGTATGGCTCGTCAGCTTGCCGTTCACCCTGTTGGCGGGCAATGCCAGTGAGGCGGCGGGCACTTTGATCGGCGGGCCGGTGGAGACGACTTTTATGCGTTGCCTGGGTTGCCGCATGCCAGGCTACAGCGGCAAGGACACAGAGGCTAACCGCAGATTCAAAGAAGAACAGGCCGCAAAAGAACAGGCCGCAAAAGCGACGGAGTCCTGATACGGGCTACTGAATCAGCCGACACTTGCCTCAGTTATTGGCAAATCGGTTTTTCAACGCTGCGGCAACTTGAGCCGGCACAAAGGGACTGATATCCCCGTTCAGTGCGGCGATTTCTCTTACCAGTGAAGAAGAAATATAGGCCAGGTGCTCCGAGGGGGTGAGAAAGATACTTTCAAACTCGGGGTATATAGCCCGGTTCATATTAGCCAGTTGAAACTCGTACTCGAAATCCGCCACCGCCCGCAGGCCGCGTAACACGCAGCGGGCGTTCTGGCTTCTGGCGAAGTCCGTCAAAAGGTTGCTAAAACCCACTACTTCGACGTTATCCAGGTGCTCCAGCGCCACTTCGCAAAGTGAAACGCGTTCTTCCAGAGAAAATAACGGTGTCTTTTTTTGACTGTGGGCAATGGCTACGACTACTCGGTCGAACAGGCGTGCGGCACGTTCGGCCAGATCCACGTGGCCATTGGTAATCGGGTCGAAGGTACCCGGATAGATTACGCAGTTAGTTCTCATGGTGATGGCCGGTTGTTAAGGCAGGACAGCGGATGGTAAACAATTTGCCGCGGAGCGACAATGCGACCCGGTCGAGAAGGGGGCCAGTTAACGCGGATCCTCAGCCCGACTAACTTTATATAAGCGATAGGCCACCCCACCGGAAACTTTTTCCCGGTGCAGGCTCCAGCCGGGCGGCATAATGGGCGTTTGCTCCGCCGCCGTCTCGACATAGACCAGTGCCCCGTCGCACAACAGCTGCCTCTGCGCTAACGCTGCGCAGACAGGCTCCGCCAGATGCAGTTTGAAAGGCGGATCGATGAAGACAATGTCATAGGGCTCGATAGCCATTTCCAGAAACTGCTGCGCTGAGCAACAATGGCAACCGCTTTTGCCAAGCGCTTCAAATATTCTCAGGTGATGCTGCAGCTGGGCCAGAGCAGCGATTGAGCAGTCTACAAAATCACAGTGGCCAGCGCCCCTGGAAAGTGCCTCCAGCCCCAGCGCACCACTCCCTGCGAACAGGTCTGCGCAGCGGGCCCCGGCAACATAGGCAGCTAACCAGTTAAATAAAGTTTCCCTGATCCGGTCGCCAGTGGGGCGCAACCCGTCCGCAGGGGTAAACGTGAGTTTACGACCGCGCCACTGGCCCCCGATAATTCGCACCTGGCTCTGCTTTCCGGTACGGTTCCCAGATACTGACATTTCTTCGCTTTATCCAAGGGTGGTACGATAGGCGCCTTCTCAGGCGCGCATATTGCACACACTCTAGCACGACACATATGAAATTTTTTAAACGCAAAAAATCGGTGGATGTCCTGGCGACACCTGCAGAGCCAAAGACTGTCGCTGCCGTAGTGGAGAGCGATACATCTGTCCGCACAGCACAGGATATAGCTGAAGCTGTTGAGCAAGAGCAAAAACGTGGCCTTCTGTCGCGCCTGCGCCGGGGTTTGGGGCGCACCAGCGACAATCTGGTGCAGGGTCTGGGCAATCTGTTTCTCGGACGCAAGGAGATTGATGCCGAGCTCTTCGAGGAACTGGAGTCCCGTCTGCTGCTGGCGGACGTGGGTGTAGAAGCCGCCGCGGAAATCATCAAGCGGCTTACCCAGCGTGTCTCCCGCAGGGAACTGATGCGACCGGAAGCATTGCAAGGAGCCCTGCAGGAGGAGTTGCTGGCGTTGCTGCGGCCCTGTGAGAAGCCGCTAGAGGTCCATGGCCACCAGCCGTTTGTCATCCTCATGGTAGGTGTTAACGGAGTTGGTAAGACGACCACTATTGGCAAACTGGCAAAGCACTATATGGATGCGGGGCGTACTGTCATGCTGGCCGCTGGTGATACATTCCGGGCTGCCGCGGTGGAGCAACTTCAGGTGTGGGGTGCACGTAACGGAGTGCCGGTGGTGGCCCAGCACACCGGCGCGGATAGTGCATCCGTCATTTTTGATGCGTTGCAAGCGGCGCGTGCCCGCAAGGTGGACATATTGATCGCGGACACCGCGGGTCGCCTGCATAACAAAGACAACCTGATGGAGGAGCTGAAAAAGGTAGTTCGGGTGATGGGCAAACTGGACCCCTCGGCGCCGCATGAAGTGATGTTGGTTCTGGACGCTGGTACTGGGCAGAATGCGCTGTCCCAGGCCGAGCACTTCCAGCAGTGGGTCGGAGTGTCAGGGATAACCCTGACCAAACTGGATGGCACTGCCAAGGGCGGCATCATCTTTGCGATAGCAAAAAAACTGGGACTTCCGATCCGTTTTATTGGAGTGGGTGAGGCCGTCGAGGACCTGCGCCCCTTTCAGGCAGAACAGTTTATTGAGGCCTTGTTCGATCCGGAAGACGCGGCTGCATGATCACCTTTGACCGCGTCAGCAAACGCTATGCGAAGGGCATGACGCCCTGCGTGAAATCAGTGTCCATATCAATCGTGATGAGCTCGTTTTCATCACCGGCCATTCGGGAGCTGGCAAAAGTACGTTGTTGCGTCTCATCATGCTCATGGATCGACCCAGCCGCGGACAGGTTACCGTCGATGGCCAGAATCTGGCGGCAGTGCGCTCCCGCGGAATACCACAGCACCGCCGCAATATCGGTGTCGTATTCCAAAATCATCAGCTGCTGTTTGACCGGCCGGTCTTCGACAATGTCGCGCTGCCTCTGATCATAGCGGGCTACGACCACCGCGAGATAGGCAGACGAGTGCGCGCTGCTCTGGACAAAGTGGGCTTGCTTGATCGCGAGTGGGCCATGCCTGTCACACTGTCAGGAGGGGAACAGCAGCGCGTGGGCATCGCCAGGGCGGTAGTGGGTAAGCCCAAGATTTTGTTGGCAGATGAGCCTACCGGTAACCTCGACCCCGCCCTATCCGCGGAAATCATGGATCTGTTCGAGGAGTTTAATCAGGTGGGCGTCACGGTTTTGATTGCCAGTCACGACCTGGTTCTGATTTCCCGCCTGCACCACCGCATCATCACCTTGCAGCAGGGATGCCTGGTCAGCGGGGCTGCACCGTGATGGGTCGACGCAATTCGGTCAGGCGCAAAGAGGGTGCCAGCCTGAGTCGCACGGATCTGCGAGACCAATTCACGGCCTGGTTGCAGCACCACCGGCTTTCGGCGGCAGATAGCCTGCTGCGGGTGCTCGACAATCCGGGTTCAAGTCTTCTGACGTGGCTGGTCATCGGCATCGCCCTCGCCCTGCCGGTTGGTTTGAACGTGGCGCTGGATAACGTGAGCCAGGTGAGTGCTGGTTGGGACAGCCCGGCCCAGATATCTCTCTTTCTGCAGGACGGGGTTTCCGTCGACAGGGCGAAGCAGCTTGAATTAGAGCTGGGCGCGCGCAAGGATGTCAAAGAAACGCGCTTTATTTCCCGCGAAGAGGCTCTGCAGGAGTTTCGCACTCTTTCAGGGTTTGCTGATGTACTAGCCAGCCTGGAGGAAAATCCCCTGCCGGACCTGATCCTGGTTACCCCCGCGGCTACCCTCGATGAGCAGGCCGTGTCGGCGCTGCGCGCGGAGCTACAGGGTAATTCTGATGTGGCTGAGGCGGTGTTGGATATGGAGTGGCTGCAGCGTTTGAACAGTCTGATGGAACTCAGTCGACGCCTGGTATTGGCTGTTGGGGGCATGCTGGTGATCGGTGTCCTGCTGATTCTGGGTAACACCATTCGACTCGCCATCGAGAGTCGCCGGGATGAGATCATCATCGTCAAGTTGGTGGGCGGCAGTAACGGCTTCGTGCGGCGGCCATTTTTGTATACCGGCCTTTGGTACGGTGTAGGCGGGGGTGTGCTGGCGGCACTTCTGGTGTCGGCAGCACTGTGGTTCCTGGAGGAACCTATAAGCGAATTAGCGCTGCTCTATGAGAGCGCGTTTCATCTGAGCGGGCTGGGTGTAATGGGGGCGCTAAACCTGGTGATTCTGGGCGGACTTTTGGGTTTGGCGGGAGCCTGGCTTGCGGTCTCACGCCATCTGGTGCACATTGAACCCCGCTAGTTTCGTACAGCTTGAATGGCCGAGAAATTTTATAACCTATTGATTATAAAGTAATATCCTGCATATCTTCACACCCCGGGGAACTTATTTGAAATTAGCACTCTAATCGAATGAGTGCTAAAATTAACTGAGGAAATACAGAGGAAGGATGGAAAAATGGTAAAAAGCTTACAGCCCATTGACCAGATGGTTCCGGGAGCCAATCTGCCGGCCTATGTGCAGACGGTAAGCAGCATTCCGGTGCTGACAGTCGAGCGCGAACGAGAGTTGGCAGAAGATCTCTATTACAACGAAAATCTACAGGCAGCGCGTGAGCTCGTGATGTCGCATTTGCGCTTCGTGGTGCACATTGCGCGAAGCTATTCAGGTTATGGTCTTCCAGAGGCAGACTTGATACAGGAGGGCAATGTGGGCTTGATGAAGGCGGTCAAGCGCTTCAATCCTGAAAAAGGCGTGCGTCTCGTGTCTTTCGCGGTGCATTGGATCAAGGCCGAGATGCACGAGTTCATTCTGCGCAACTGGCGTATCGTTAAGGTCGCTACAACCAAGGCACAACGAAAACTGTTCTTCAACCTGCGCAGCGCGAAAAAGTCTCTATCCTGGTTGAGCACTGATGAGGCGCAGGCCATAGCGGATGATCTGGGAGTCGATATCCGTGAGGTACAGCGTATGGAGGGTCGCCTGAGCAGTCGCGATCTCGGTTACGATCAGCCCCTTGATGCGGATGATGACGATGCCTGGCAGGCCCCTCAGTATTATCTGGAGGACCAGAGTGCGGACCCCGCCCTGCTACTTGAATCCAGTGATTGGCAGGACAGCAGCGAGGCGCAGCTTCACCATGCCTTGGCCGAGCTGGATGAGCGCAGCCGCGATATTCTGTCCCAGCGCTGGTTGGCAGAAAGGAAGGCCACACTGCATGAGTTGGCGGCACAGTACAGTGTTTCCGCAGAGCGCATCAGGCAGCTCGAGCAGACTGCCATGGAAAAGTTGCGAGTGAGCATCGCAGCGTAAACCTTCCCAAAATAGAGGCGGTTTCGCCGCCTCCTGGGTACAATTTGAAGATGGCAAAATTATTTATTACCCTGGCTTCTCTGAGCGGCATGCTGGCTGTTGTTCTGGGTGCTTTTGGAGCACATGCGCTCAAGGGAAAATTGGATGAATACGCCCTGGGCATATTTGAAACCGCTGTCCAGTATCATTTCTATCACAGTTTCGCATTGCTGGCGGTGGGCGTTATCGCCTTGAACCAGCCGCAAACTGCGATGCTCAAAAGCAGCGGCTGGTTGTTCAGCCTCGGCATTTTGGTTTTCTGCGGCAGTCTCTATATCTTGAGTATCACCGGCGTGCGCTGGCTGGGGGCCATCACCCCGCTAGGTGGGCTGGCATTTATCGGTGGATGGGCCTGTCTGGCTGCAACTTCCTGGAAACTGCTGGTCTGATTCTGGCGTAACGGCGAGTCTTCCCATGACTGAACGCGACAAGAGTCGGCGCATTCGCAGTTATGTGCTGCGCACTGGGCGCATGACGCCGGTGCAGAGGCACGCTCTGGAAGAGCACTGGCAGCGTTGGGGCCTTGAGTATGATGCCTGTGAACTGGCATACGATGCAGTATTTGGCCGCAGCGGTCCTCTCGTGTTGGAAATCGGCTTTGGTATGGGCCAGTCGCTGGTTGCCATGGCGGCAGCGAAGCCGGAAACAAACTTTATCGGGATTGAGGTCCATAAACCCGGGGTGGGAAAATTGCTGCACAGCATGCAAGAGCGCGGTGTGGACAATATCCGAATCTACTGTCACGACGCCGTGGAGGTCCTGCGAGATTGTATTCCCGATGCCTCCCTGGACGGCGTACAGATCTTTTTCCCCGACCCCTGGCACAAGAAGCGCCATAACAAACGGCGCCTTATCCAGACCCCTTTTGTTGCGCAGTTGATAAGCAAACTGAAGCCAGGGGGTATTCTGCATTTGGCCACTGACTGGGAAGACTATGCCCGGCAGATGATGGACGTTCTTGGCGCCGCCGAGGATTTATCCAATACATCTGGTGTGGGCCAGTTCGCTCCCCGTCCGGAACACCGTCCACTGACCAAGTTTGAGATGCGCGGTGAACGACTTGGGCATGGCGTTTGGGATCTGGTCTTCTCTCGTTAGTCGGGGAAAAACTCAGCAATAATATTATCGAGAAAACGTCGACCAGTCTCTGTGGCTCTGATTGTATCGCCATCGCGCACCAGCAACTCACGCTGACAAAGTGATTCCAGGCGTGGCTCCAGATGGGCGCAATTCAGTCCTGTACGTGCAACAAACTGCTGCAAGGTAAAACCGTCATTCAGGCGCAGCGCGTTCAGCATGAACTCGCCGAGGATATCAGCCTGATCCAGCGTTCGAGTACTGGCGACAAAACTTCCTGGCCCTGCTGCCATATACTCTTGTGGTTGCCGTCGTTTGGCAAAGCGTTGAATGCGACCATCTAAAAAACTGATCTTGCCGTGGGCGCCCGCCCCGATGCCAAGATAATCTCCAAACGACCAGTAATTGCCATTGTGGCGGCAGTGGTAACCGCTTTGGCTGTAGGCAGATACCTCGTACTGCGCGTAGCCACTTCCCGCCAGCAAATGCTCGCCGCACTGCTGGATGTCTGCCAGTACATCCTCAACAGGCAGTTGCGGAGGGCGCTTGTGAAACGCCGTATTGTGTTCGATGGTCAGTTGGTACCAGGACAGGTGTGAAGGCGCGTAGGCTATGGCGTTAAGCAGGTCTGTCTCGGCGTTGCGCAACGTTTGCCCGGGCAGGCCGTGCATCAGGTCCAGGTTAATACTCTCGAAGCCAGCCCGGCGCGCGAATTCGATAGCGGCATGGGCCTGGTCGCTGGTGTGTACTCGCCCCAGCCCCTGGAGCTGAGCATCGTCGAAACTTTGGATGCCGAGTGACAACCGAGTGATGCCCGCGTCTTTAAACGCGCAGAACTTGTCCGCCTCCGCGCTTCCGGGATTGGCCTCCATAGTTGCTTCCAGTGTCGCGGACAGTGGGACGATTTCCGCTATTTCGCGCAGTAGTGTCCCAATGGCTCCGGCCGAAAACAGACTGGGTGTGCCGCCACCGATAAATAGCGTTTCTACCTCGCGCTCCTGCAGCAGTGGCAGGTCATCGCGCAGATCCTGCAGCAGTGCGCGGATATAGTTTTCTTCGGGAACAGTGCTGGACTCATGGGAATTAAAATCGCAGTAGGGGCACTTGCGCTCGCACCAGGGCAGGTGGATGTAGAGGCCTAGCGGGGGAAGGCGCATCAGCGCTGGCGCAGGGCATCGAACAGGAGCGCGCTGGCCTTTGCCCGGTGACTGATGCGATTTTTTAGTGCGGCAGGAAGTTGTGCAGAGCTGCAGTTGTGCTCGGGAACATAAAACAGCGGGTCATAGCCGAAGCCATGTTCTCCCCTGGGTTCGAACAGAATAAATCCTTCCCAGCTGGCCTGGCAAACCAGAGGCGAGCGATCCAGGCCATGGCGCATATACACCAGAACGCATTGGAATCGAGCACTGCGCAGCGCTTCGGGTGTGGCGCCGAGTTCTTGCAACAAGCGGGCATTGTTGGCTTCATCGCCGGCCCCTGAATAGCGGGCCGAGTAAATGCCGGGAGCGCCATTGAGGTAGTCCACCTCCAGGCCGGAATCGTCGGCGATAGCGGGTAGACCCGTGTGCCGGGCCGCAGCCCGTGCTTTGATAATGGCATTCTCGACAAAGCTCAGGCCGTTTTCCTCTACGTCAGGCACATTGAAGTGTGCCTGAGGCGTCAGCGTGACGCCCAGCGGCGCCAGGACCTCCCCCAGTTCTCGCAATTTACCGGCATTACCGCTGGCCAGTACCACGGTCTGTTTTTGCACTGGCGCAGCCATCAGTTGATATACAGCTGGTGTTTGAATTGAAAGGTGTAGGTCTGGTCGGCTCCGTCAGGTCGAAAATCGACCTCGAAGAAGCGCCATTCCTCATTGATAAAAGGGAATTCGGCGATGTAGTAAATCGCCTCGCCCTCGCGAATTTCCCTGAATTCCAGCGTCTGGTTTTGTATCAGGTCCCAGGTGCGGCCCTGCAAGACCATGGCACGGGCTGCACTGCCAGTGGTGAGATTCTCGCGTACCGCGAGATTGAGAATGGCGCGTTTTTCGCCGCGGGTGATACCGTAGGTTGCGGCAATTTTCGGATCCAGAAACGTGGTATTGACCACGCTGTAATGCAGCTCAAACGGCCCGAAAGTCTCTGACTGTTGTGCCAGGGCCAGACCCGGAAGGAGTGCCAGGGCGAAGAGTGCAATACGAATGACGGCCACTGGACGCATGCTATCGGGTAATGTGGTAAATCGCCGTGGTGGCGAAGAGGTTGGGCCATTTGGTAGACAGCATCGGCTGGCGTTTGGTATTGCCCACCACATCCCTCGCCAGTATGCGGATGCCCTTGTTCCGGCACAGGTCCTCAAAATCCTTCACGGTGCAGAAGTGGATATTGGGTGTGTTGTACCAGGTGTAGGGCATGAAATTGGATACCGGCATGTGGCCCCGCATACCCAGCATCAGGCGGCACCGCCAGTGGCCGAAATTGGGAAAGGTAACAATGCCCTCGCGGCCAATGCGCAGCATTTCTTCCAGAACCCGGTCCGGATAATTCACCGCCTGCAGGGCCAGAGCCAGCACCACCGTATCGAAACTCTGGTCGGGAAAGTTGGCCAGGCCCTCGTCCATATTCTGTTCCACGACGTTGAGTCCGCGGGAGATGGCAGCGGTGATGTAGTCCTGATCAATCTCCAGGCCTGTGCCCCGCACCTGTCGCTGATCGCGCAGGAACTCCAGAAAGACGCCGTCGCCACAGCCCAGGTCCAATACCCGGGAGCCGGGTGCGATCCAGCGCTGAATGTGGGACAGGTCGAGGCGCATCAGTCCTGGTCCCCGACGCGCAGCATGTAGGCGCGAAATACATCGAGGTAGCGCGGAATCGGCATCAGGAACGCATCGTGGCCCTCATTCGCTTCGATTTCTGCATAGGTGACGGGGCGGTCCGCTGCGAGCAGGGCGTTGACGATTTCCCGGGAGCGTTCGGGAGCAAAGCGCCAGTCGGTGGAAAACGAAATTACCAGAAAGCTGCAGCGCGCATGGCGGAAGGCCGCGACCGGGTCATTGCCGTACTCCAGCGCCAGGTCGAAATAGTCCAGGGCCCTGGTCATCAGGATATAGGTATTGGCGTCGAAGCTGCCCGAGAACTGGCTGCCCTGGTGGCGCAGGTAACTCTGCACCTGGAATTCGGCGTTGATCATTTCCCCTCGACCCAGGCTTCCAGAGCGCAAATCGCGCCCGAATTTGTTCGCCATGGCGTCGTCTGACAGATAAGTGATATGGCCAATCATACGCGCCAGCGCCAGACCCCGCGCAGGTATTGTGTGGCGCTCCTGATAGTGGCCACCGAAAAACTCCGGATCGGATTCAATGGCCTGGCGGGCTACCTCGTTGAAGGCCAGATTCTGGGCACTGAGTTTCAGCGCGGCGGCGATAACGATACAGTGTCGAATTCGCTGCGGGAATTCCAGGGACCAGCGCATCGCCTGCATACCGCCCAGGCTACCGCCAATCACCGCCGCCCAGCACTCGATACCAAGGTAATCTGCCAGGCGGGCCTGACTGTGCACCCAATCCCTGACTCGCATGGGGGGGAAATCAGGCCCCCACGGTTTGCCAGTTGCGGCATTGATGGAGCTGGGTCCGGTGGAGCCGTGGCAACCACCAAGATTATTGAGGCAGACAACGAAAAAACGGTTGGTGTCGATCGGCTTGCCCGGTCCGATGCACTCGTCCCACCAGCCGGCCTTCTTGTCATCCGGGCTGTGGTAGCCCGCGGCGTGATGATTGCCGCTGAGGGCGTGGCAGATCAGCACGCCATTGGTGCGCTGGTCATTGAGCTCGCCATAGGTTTCGTAAACCAGCTCATAACCCGATAATTCACGGCCGCAAGTCAGGCTCAGGGGTTTATCGAAGTGGGCGACCTGTGGTTGGACAAGGCCAACTGAGCGGTTGTTTAGAGACTGGTTCATGGGCAGTGAGTCAGAGACCAAGTACCAGTGCGGGGTGCAGCCCTACACCATCGGCAAGATGACGCAGGGCGATCTGGATAATGTTAATCAGGACAAAGACCAGTATGGGAGAGAAATCCAGGCCGCCCATTGGGGGCAATAGTTTACGCAGGGGCGCCATCACCGGCTCGGTGATCTGGTGCAACAAATAAATGGCCGGATTGTTGCTGCCGGGAGCCACCCAGCTGAGGATAATCATGGCCAGTAGAGCAAAGAAATAAATGTTTACCAGCAGACTGATAACGCCCAGCACAGACCAGACCAGCAATAGCGCAATAGAAGGTATGCCAATGCCGCTGAGCAGTAGAATGGCGGCTATCGCCAGTAATTGTAGCAGTACGGCCAGTAGCAGCGAGGCAAGGTCGAGGCCGGCATAGCCCGGGATCACCTTACGCAATGGCAACACCAGGGGGTTGGTCACCTTTACCAGAAACTGGGAAATGGGATTGTAAAAATCGGCGCGCACCAGCTGCAGCAAAAAGCGCAACAGCATAGCCAACAGGAACAGGCTGAGGAGGGTCTGTATCAGGTAAACCAGAATGTCATTCAGGGCGTTCACTGTGAGTCCATCTCCTTTCAGCCCATTTCCCGCGCCATTTCAGCGGCCCGGTCGGCAGCGGCGCGCATGGCTCTTGTCACGACCTTGCGCAGTCCGTCCTGCTCAAAACTCTGTATGGCGCGTTCGGTAGTGCCGCCGGGGCTGGTAACCCTGCGCCGCAATTCCACCAGATCGACGTCACTTTCGATTGCCATACGCGACGCACCCAAACTGGTTTGCAGCGCGAGCTGGTGCGCCGTTTTCGCATCCAGTCCCAACTCAACGCCAGCGTTGACCATTGCCTCAATAAACAAGAAGAAATAGGCCGGGCCGCTTCCGGACAGCGCGGTAATGGCGTCCAGCTCTGCTTCTGAGTCTACCCAGCAGGTTATGCCCACGGCGGACAGTACGAGCTGCGCGAACTCACGTTGCTGGGCCGAGGTCTGGTCATTAGCGAACAGACCACTGGCGCTACAGCCTACCAGTGCCGGGGTATTGGGCATGCAGCGCACGATGGCGGCCTCTGGCCCCAGTCGGGCTTGCATGCTGGAGATGGTCACTCCTGCGGCGATCGATATCACCAGAGCGCGGTTGGCCCGCACCACTGCAGCGATACTGTCGGTAGCCTCGCCCATTACCTGCGGCTTTACCGCCAGGATGATAATGTCGGCGGCGTTCACTGCAGCGACGTTGTCACTGTAAACGGCAACCGGGGCGATCTCGCGCAAACGTTCCAGGCTGGCGGGGAATGGGTCCGCCGCACTGATGCAGTCAGCCGGATGGCCGCTCTCGATCAGGCCACCGATAATACTGCTGGCCATATTGCCGGCACCGACAAATGCGATGTGTGGTGGATGCGCGTATCCGACTGCCATGTGCTTACCAGAGAAAAAACCGTCGCTCAGTATACACGCCGCTCTAGACCAAAATCACCTGCTGCGAGGCCCGAAAATGGCCGAACCCACGCGGACCATCGTAGCGCCCTCGATGATGGCAGCCTCGAGGTCTTCGGACATCCCCATGGACAGGGTGTCGATATCGGGGGCCAGCGTCCTGAGATGCTCCAGCGTCTCACGCATCCGGCTGAAGGACTCACGTTGTTGTCCAGTGTCAGCATTGGCGGCGGGTATTGCCATCAGGCCTCGCAGTTTCAGGTGCGGTAATGCAAGGACTGCGCGCGCCAACTGCGGCAGATCTTCGACACGTACGCCGGATTTGCTGTCTTCCCCCGAGATATTGACCTGTAGACACACCTGTAAAGGCGGCAGGTGCGGCGGCCGCTGCTCATGAGCCGCCGTGCGATTTTTTCGCGATCGATACTGTGTACCCAATCGAAATGCTCAGCTATCGGACCGGTTTTGTTGGACTGGATAGGACCTACGAAGTGCCAGACCAGCGGCAGGTCTTGTAGTTCGGTTATCTTCTGCAGGGCTTCCTGCAGGTAACTCTCTCCGAAGTTGATCAGCCCGCAGGCGTGGGCTGCCCGGATATCCTGCGCAGGGCGGGTCTTGCTAACAGCAACCACAAGAATGTCACTATTGCGATACTGGCTTTTTTGTGCGCTGCGCCTTACTCTTTGGAGCAGCTTTGCGATATTGTCGGAAAGCAGTAGTTCGTCCATGGCGCGAATGTTAACGGATTCGGGGCTTGGGCGACACGAGAATAATTTGACGTGGCGGCCGCTCGCCTCCACGAAGTACACCTGGCCAGGGGGCAGTCGGCGGACGTTGTCGACGGGGGAGTGGACAAATGGATATAACAGAACTACTGGCCTTCAGTGCCAAGCAGGGTGCGTCTGACCTGCACCTGTCGGCAGGCCTGCCGCCAATGATTCGTGTCGACGGCGATATTCGCCGTATTAACCTGCCGCCGATGGAGCACAAGCAGGTCCATGAGCTTATCTATGACATCATGAATGACAAGCAGCGCAAGGACTACGAGGAATTCCTTGAAACCGATTTTTCGTTTGAGGTGCCCGGCGTTGCCCGTTTCCGTGTCAACGCTTTCAATCAGAACAGGGGCGCGGCAGGCGTATTTCGTACAATTCCCTCCAAGGTGCTGAGCATGGAAGACCTTGGCATGGGCCAGGTTTTTCGCGATATATCCATGATGCCGCGCGGACTGGTGCTGGTAACCGGGCCAACCGGGTCGGGCAAGTCCACCACCCTGGCAGCGATGGTGGACTTTATCAACGACAATAAATACGAGCATGTTCTCACCATCGAGGATCCCATTGAATTTGTACACGAGAGCAAGAAGTGCCTCGTAAACCAGCGGGAGGTGCACCGCGATACCCTGGGTTTTTCTGAGGCCCTGCGCTCCGCATTGCGGGAAGACCCCGACATCATTCTGGTGGGCGAGATGCGCGATCTGGAGACTATCCGTCTGGCGCTGACGGCGGCAGAAACCGGGCATCTGGTGTTTGGCACACTGCACACCACCTCTGCTGCCAAAACTATCGACCGTGTAATCGACGTTTTCCCGGCGGCGGAAAAATCCATGGTGCGCTCCATGTTGTCGGAATCACTGCAAGCGGTGGTATCACAAACCCTGCTCAAGAGAAGTACTGGCGGACGGATAGCGGCGCACGAAATCATGCGCGGCACCGCTGCTATACGCAACTTGATTAGGGAGGACAAGGTGGCGCAGATGTACTCCGCCATCCAGACGGGTAGCGCAGTAGGTATGCAAACCATGGACCAGTGTCTTGAGGAACTTGTAACGAAGCGCCTCATCACCCGCGAAGTGGCGCGCGAAAAAGCCAGAATGCCGGAGAACTTCTAGGCCTCCGGGCCTGGTGGCAACTCACAGGGAGAGCGTCAGTATGAAAATTGAGGACTTGCTGGAACGGATGGTGAAGGAAGGCGCTTCTGACGGGTTTATTACTGCGGACGCCCCGCCCAGTATCAAGGTAGATGGCCAGATTTATCCTATTAGCGGCCGCCCGCTTTCTGACGAGGAGTCCCGGGAGCTGGTTTTGTCGACGATGCGACCGGACCAGAAGGAAGATTTCCAGCGACACCATGAATGCAACTACGCCATGACTACCGAAAAATTCGGTCGTTTTAGAGCCAGCGCGTTTGTACAACGGGGCAAAAGTGGTCTGGTGGTACGCCGCATTCAGGCGGATATTCCTACTATCGATGAGCTGGGCCTGCCTCCTATTATCAAGGAACTGGCCATGACCAAGCGTGGCCTGGTCATTTTTGTGGGAGCTACCGGCACGGGAAAGTCCACATCGCTGGCGGCCATGGTGGGATATCGCAACCAGAATAGTCGCGGTCATATCATCAGTATCGAGGACCCTATTGAATTTATCCACCAGCACGCGGGTTGCATTGTTACCCAGCGTGAGGTGGGCATGGACACTGAGTCGTTCGACGTAGCGCTGAAAAACACGCTGCGCCAGGCTCCCGATGTCATATTGATTGGCGAGGTGCGCGCGGCGGAAACCATGCAGCAGGCGCTGACCTTTGCCGAGACCGGCCACCTCTGCCTGTGCACACTGCACGCAAACAACGCCAACCAGGCGCTGGACAGGATACAGAGCTTTTTCCCCGCCGAATTGCATAACCAGGTGTGGATGGACTTGTCCCTGAACCTGAAGGCCATGGTTGCCCAGCAGCTGCTGCCACGCAAGGATGGTAAAGGGCGTACCCCTGTGGTCGAAGTCTTGCTCAACTCCCCGCTGGTGGCGGACTATATCCGCAAGGGTGAAGTGCACCTGATCAAGGATTTGATGGCCAAGTCAACCGAACTCGGCATGCAAACCCTCGACCAGTCGCTGGTGAAGGCTTACAAGGACGGACTGATAGCCAGGGAGGAAGCCCTTCGCTTCGCCGATTCCGCGAACGATGTGCGCCTGCAAATCAAAATGCACGACAGGGGTGAGTTCGGCTCAGGTGATGGGCTGGGACTTGCTTTTGATGATTACGATAATGAAGGTCGCTTTCACGGACGCTAACCGAATATCCGCCTAGGGCTCGGCATTCTCCGTAAGCCATGTGCGCAGGATAATCTCGGCGGCGAGGCTGTCCACTGGCTGCCGCTTGAAGTCTCCGCGGTGGCCTTGCTCGCGGCTGGTGTACTTCGCTTCAAAGCTGCTGAGCCGCTCATCGACCATCGCCACCTCCAGGCCAAGCCGCCCGTGTAAGCGGCGCGCGAATTTCCCGGCCCGGGCACCTGATTCGCTGTCACTGCCATCCATGTTCAAGGGGTCGCCCACTAATAAGCAGGTCGGGGCACCACTCATCAATCAGTTTTTCCAGTGCGCGCCATTCTGGCACACCATCTTTTGCCCTGAGGATAGCCAGCGGCTGGGATGTTCCAAGAAGGCAGTTCCCCACTGCCACACCGATCTGGCGCAGGCCGAAATCGAATGCCATCACAGTGCGGCGGGGTTTTTTCACAGGAAAATTCTTGTGGGATTGCGCAATCAGGCGTGACCCGCCTGCCCGGAAATCAGGTTCATGTCTATGCCCAGTAGCGCCGCGGCAGCCCCCAGGCGCTGGTCGGCGGGGGTGGAGAAAATGACATCAGCGCTGCCGGGCAAGGTTAGCCAGCTATTTTCCGCGAGCTCCTGTTCCAGCTGGCCGGCTGCCCAGCCGGCGTAGCCCAGGGCAATCAGGTGATCACGTGGTCCGTTGTCGGTGGCGATGGCGCGCAGAATATCGCGAGATGTGGTGAGAGTGATCTCCGAGGTTACCTTCAGGCTCGATTCCCAGTTTTTGTCGCAGTAGCGGTGCAGCACAAATCCGTGGTCCATTTTCACCGGGCCGCCAGCCATGACCGGCACAGCGGAGAAATCGCGTCGAGCACTGATTTGCAGGTGTTCGAAAATTTCACTGACTGACAGATCCAGTGGCCGATTGATGACGATGCCCATCGCACCGCTTTCACCGTGCTCACAAATGTACGTGATGCTCTGCGAAAAAATCCCTTCCGCCAAGCGGGGCATTGCCAACAGGAAATGATCGCGCAGGCAATCACCACTTTTCGTAGTATTGACGGAGAACTTTCCTGACATGGACGAATTTGTCTCTTCGGTATAGCAAAAAATCACGAGCGGCCGAGTTCAGCAACTCTCATGGTGAGCTTAGCTGGTTTTCCTGAAAATGCCACGTACGAACGATTTCCAGTTTGTCTGTAGTGGCCTTCAACTCCGCCGGAAAGGGTGAGTAGGGCGCCGCCATGCGCACGATTTTGATAGCGGCTTCGTCGAGGACCGCATAACCGGACGAAGACAGCACCTGAATGTCTTCCAGGCTGCCATCCTGGCGGATGACGACCAGCATGCGCAGGTCACCGTACATACCGTAGCGAACAGACGCTTCAGGGTAATATTGGTTGCCTACCGCCTCCAGGCGTCGGCGCCAATCCAACAGGTAGGCGGCATCCACGGATTGTTTTGCAGAGGCGGCGGTCAGGCGCCTGACGCGCGGTTGGTCGCCGGAGATTCTGGTTTCGTCATCCAGCTCTGCCGGCAGACTGGCAGCCTGCAGATTGAGCTGCTCCACTTCCGGGCTGACTCCTTCCATAGGATTTTCCTTCTCCTCCGCCTCCATCTTGCCTGCTGTCACACTGCGGCGGGCCGTAGCGGTAGTGGTCGCAGTATTGCGTTGCTGGGCGACCTGCTTCTGCGGCATTTGTTGCATGGCCTGCTGCACAGAGGGTGTATTGGTCTGCAGATTGTTGCGACTGCTGATCTGGTTTATCTCGGCCTCATCCCCACTGCCTTGCTGGTTCGCCTGGGCGATTTGACGGGCGAGTTCGGGAGCTGTGGCGCTGGGCGCAATGGCGAGGGTGACTTCAATCTGGGGTGTTTGGTACGGTTTGGCTGTGCCAGCGTTAAAAGAGATTCCCAGAATCAGGACGGTGTGTACCGCCAACGCCAGGAGGACGGCATTTCGAAATCGAGTGTGCTTGTCATGTCCTGTTTCCAGGTAGTACATGGACTAACTACCGCCTTTTGCCCAACTCCACCTCGATACAATCCATCAGTTGGCTGCCAATGTCCAGATCATAACCCGCGTCAATTTCCCGAATACAGGTGGGGCTGGTGACATTGATCTCGGTGAGGTAGTCGCCGATCACATCGATGCCCACAAACAAAAGGCCCCTCTCGCGTAAACTGGGCCCAACCTGGGCGGCAATCCAACGATCCCGCTCCGTCAGCGGTTGCGGTCGGCCGGTCCCGCCCGCAGCCAGGTTGCCGCGGGTCTCCCCCACCAGGGGCACGCGGGCCAGGCAGTAGGGTACCGGCTCTCCGTTGATCATCAGTATGCGTTTGTCACCGTCCTCAATCTGGGGAATAAACTTCTGCGCCATGATGGTTTGCTGGCCGTGCTGCGTGAGCATCTCCAGAATGACGCTGACATTGGGGTCGCCCGGCTTTACCCGGAATATGGCGCTGCCACCCATACCGTCAAGGGGTTTGAAGATGGCGTCTTCGTGCTGCAGGTGAAATGCCTTGAGGCGCTGCATGTCGGCGCTGACCAGCACCGGAGGGCAACACTGGGGGAACTGCGTGGCGAATACTTTTTCGTTGCAGTCGCGCAGGGCCTGGCAGCGGTTCACCATCAGGGTTCCCTTACGCTCGGCTGCTTCCAGAATATAGGTCGTATAGATGTATTCGTTATCGAAGGGCGGGTCCTTGCGCATCAGGATCACGTTGAGTTCATCGAGGGCTCTGTCTGCGGGTTCGCCGAGGTGGAACCAGCGGTCCGCATCGTGGAAGACGGTCAACGGTACCATACGCGCCCGTGCTACCCCCTGCTCAAGGTAGAGGTCAGTTTGTTCCATATAAAAAAGTTGCCAGTCGCGGGCCTGGGCCGCCCACAGCATGGCCAGTGTGGTGTCTTTCTTGTAGTTGATTCCGGCGATGGGATCCATCACCACGCCCAGCTTGACTGTCATTGCGCTGTCTCTCGTACCCTGAGGGCCTGCTAACTTACGCAAAGGTGGTCGCGGGTGCAAGTACAGGGTCTTTTAGGAATAGCGACACCGCGGTGTCTGGTGGCTTAGAATGAACACCCGAGATCAAATCGTATTCCAGGAGAACAACGTGAGTCTGGCAGGCATCTACTTGTTTCTGGCGCTGTTGAGCGCCTATTGCACCCTCACGGCGATCGTGCAGGCGCGGCGCTTGTACTGGCTGGTGCCCGTCTATTTCCTGAGCGCCTGGTTGTGTGGCGAGTTGGCGCTGATCCATCTGTTGTGGCAAGTGGCCCTGACAGCCTTATTCGCGTTTCTTGGCGTCCTGTCCGACCCGCTCGCCCAGACCGCGCTGGGAATTTTCGCGCTGGCCTGGCTGGGCCTTGTCTACCTGCACTGCCAGGCCATGGATACGCCCCATCACCTTCGTCCTGCCCTGCGCCGCGCGCTGGGAGAGGATTACAGAGCAGACATACCCTCCGAGCGGCAGCACATGCTGTGTGATGATATCCTCACGCGCCATTGGCTGAGGCCCTTTAATTTCAAGCGCGACGGGGTGCGTACGCACAGACATATTCCCTACGGGGAAGCAGGCAAGCGCAATCTGCTGGATATCTATCAGCCCCATGAGTCGCGTGAGGGCGGATTCCCCGTGCTGTTACAGGTACACGGCGGCGCATGGATTATCGGGGAGAAGGAGCAACAGGCCCTGCCACTGATGTACCACATGGCGCAGCGTGGCTGGCTGTGCGTGGCGATCAATTATCGGCTGAGTCCCAAGGCGGCATTTCCCGCGCATATTATCGATGTGAAGAAAGCAATCGCGTGGATCAGGGAGCACATCAGGGATTACGGCGGGAATCCGGATTTCATTGCGATCACCGGCGGCTCCGCGGGAGGTCATCTCAGTTCGCTGGCAGCGTTGACGCCCAATCGCGCAGAGTGGCAGCCTGGCTTTGAGCACGTTGATACGACCGTGCAAGCCGGCGTGCCGTTCTACGGCGTGTATGATTTTCTTGATCGCCACGGTATTCGGCCGAAGATGTCGATGGAGGATTTGCTGGCTGACCGGGTGATGCAGTGTTCGCGGCAGGATAATCCCGAACTGTGGGATACCGGATCACCACTCAGTCATGTCTCGGAAGATGCGCCCCCGCTGTTTGTGATACAGGGCACGCATGATTCACTGGTGTGGGTAGAGGAGGCGCGGGTCTTTGTATCGGCGCTGCAGGCCGTGTCGAAACAGCCGGTGGCCTACGCAGAACTGCCCGGGGCGCAGCATGCCTTCGAGATATTTCATTCAGTGCGCACTGACCATACAGTCCACGCTGTTGGACATTTCCTGGAATGGACCCATGCCCGGTGGCTGCGCGCACAGGATCCGGGTTCTCGGTAGGCGGCTTATCCCGGCCTCATATCTCCCCACCAGCCCTGCAGTATGGCGATAGCCGCAAGTGGTGCGGTCTCGGTACGCAGCACTCGCGGACCCAGGCGCAGGGCCGTGTAACCGGCTTGCGCTGCCGCCCCGATTTCACTCTCACTCAGGCCGCCCTCGGGTCCGACCAGCAAGGCGACGCTGCCGGGAGCATTGCCTGTCCCGGCGTTTTCGGCCCGATGGTGCAACACGAATTTTCGCTCGGCTATTGTAGAACCCAGCCAAAAATCCAGCGTCTGCACGGGGTAAATTTTCGGCAGTTGATTGCGACCGCATTGTTCGCAGGCACTGATGGCAATTTGTTGCCAGTGAAGGATTTTTTTGTCGGCCCGATCACCGGCTAACTTAACCCCGGAGTGCGCTGTCAACAACGGGGTCAGGGCGGTGATACCCAGTTCGGTGGATTTCTGCATGATCCAGTCCATACGCTCACCACGCGAAACGGCGATGCCCAGATGGATGTCCAGTGGGGACTCGCATTCGCGGTGCCGCTGGATGCCGGTCACTACTTGTACACTTTTCTTGTCGAGCGCAGCAATTTCAGCGGGATACTCGCCGCCTCTGCCATCAAACAGGGTCAGATTATCGCCCACTCCCATGCGCAGGACCCGCGCCAGATGCCGGCTGGGTTCGGGTTCGAGCACAATCGTGGCATTGCTGTGCAGCTTTTGAGCAGTGTAAATACGTGTTATGCGCATGGCCGTCGCGCCCAGGGTTTACAGGCCCAGGTTAGTATAGATTTCTCGTGTCGGCTCGACCTGGTTCATGGTGTAGAAATGAATGCCGGGGGCGCCGTTGTCCAACAGGGTCTGGCACAGTTGGGTGACGACTTCGATGCCGAACTTGCCGATGCTGTCCTGATCATCGCCATAGGCCTCCATGCGCTGGCAGATCCAGCGCGGAATCTCTGCGCCACAATTACGCGAGAAGCGCTGCAGGTTGGCGAAATTGACGATTGGCATGATGCCAGCGTAGATCGGTTTGTCGATACCGATAGCGGTACACTGGTCCAGAAAGTAAAAGTACGACTCCACATTGAAGAAGTACTGTGTGATGGCGCTGTTGGCTCCGGCATCGAGCTTGGCTTTGAGAAAGCCTATGTCGCTGTCATAGCTCTTCGCCTCCGGATGTATCTCCGGGTAGGCGGCGACCTCGATGTGGAAGTGCTCGCCGCGTGCGTTCGCGGATAAACGCCACCAGCTGGTTGGCATAAACCAATTGGGCCGCACCTCCCGTGCCCGAGGGAATATCACCGCGCAATGCCACCAGGCGTTTAATACCCCGGCTGCGGTACGTTTCGAGCAGCGCAGCTACAGCATTCTCGTCATCACCGCCAAAGCTCAGATGTGGCGCTACATCAATGCCCGCCGCCCTGATGGCCGACACCACCCCCAGGGTGGTGTCGCGAGTGCTGCCGCCTGCGCCGTAGGTCACCGAGAAAAACTCGGGATCCAGGGCATTTAGCGCAGGCGTGACCTCAGTCAGCAACTTGTTGGTTCCCGCCTCCGTCTTGGGCGGGAAAAACTCGCAGCTGATGCGCTGTTTGCGCGCGGCCATTGGTTGCAGTTCCCTAGTATTTGTAGCTGTCGGGTTTGTAGGGTCCGTCGGGATTGACCTTGATGTAATCGGCCTGTTCGGGCGTGAGGCGCGTCAGCACCGCCCCGAAACCACCGATCATGTGGGCCGCCACTTCCTCGTCCAGTTTTTTGGGCAGGACTTCAACTGCAAGTGCGGAGGGCTTCATTTCGGGTTCCAGGTTGGCGAACTTGCGCTCGTACAGATAGATCTGGGCCAGCACCTGGTTGGAGAAAGAACCATCCATAATGCGCGACGGGTGGCCGGTGGCATTGCCCAGGTTCACCAGGCGGCCTTCGGACAGCAGGATCAGGTAATCGTTGGCGGCCTGGTCGCGGTACACCTTGTGCACTTGCGGTTTGACTTCTTCCCACTCCCAGTTGCGGCGCATGAAAGCCGTGTCGATCTCGTTGTCGAAGTGACCGATGTTGCACACCACGGAGCCTTTTTTCAGCGCCTTGAGCATGTTCGAGTCACACACTTGATAGTTGCCCGTGGCAGTCACCACCAGATCGATGGTGGACAGCAGGTCGCGGTTGATACACGCCGGGCTGCCATCGTTGATGCCGTTGTTGAAGGCTGATACCACCTCATAGCCGTCCATGCAGGCCTGCATGGCGCAGATGGGGTCGATCTCGGAAATTTTTACGATCATGCCTTCCTGGCGCAGCGACTGGGCCGAGCCCTTGCCCACGTCACCGTAGCCGATGACCAGCGCTTTTTTGCCGGCCAGCAGGTGATCGGTGCCGCGTTTGATGGCGTCGTTGAGACTGTGGCGGCAGCCGTACTTGTTGTCATTCTTGGATTTGGTGATGGAGTCGTTAACGTTGATAGCCGGAACTTTCAACTTGCCATGTTCCAGCATCTCCAGCAGGCGGTGCACCCCGGTGGTGGTCTCTTCAGTAATGCCGTGTATCTTGTCCAGCATGGCAGGATACTTGTCGTGCAGCATGGAGGTCAGGTCGCCGCCGTCGTCCAGCACCATGTTGGCGTCCCAGGGCATGCCATCCTTGAGAATGGTCTGTTCAAGACACCAGTCGTACTCCTCTTCAGTCTCGCCTTTCCACGCATACACGGGTATGCCCGCGGCGGCGATGGCGGCAGCGGCGTGATCCTGGGTGGAGAAGATGTTACAGGAGGACCAGCGGACTTCGGCGCCAAGCTGGATCAGCGTCTCGATCAACACGCCGGTCTGGATGGTCATGTGGATACAGCCGAGAATTTTTGCGCCGGTCAGCGGCTTGCTGGCCGCAGTATTTGGCGCGCATCGCCATCAGTGCCGGCATCTCGCTTTCAGCGATTTCCAGTTCGCGGCGGCCCCACTGGGCCAGTGAGATATCCGCGACTTTGTAATCCTCTTTTGCCTTCAATTTTTCTGCTGTGCTCATCTTCAAATTCCTCAAGGTCTTCTACGACCGGTTATTGCAGTTGAATTTTTTGTCGCCCTGTCCTAGCGCGCCTTCTTCAAGGCCGCCGCTTTATCGGTCTTCTCCCAGGTAAAATCCTTATCCTCGCGCCCAAAGTGCCCGTAGGCCGCTGTCTTGCGGTAGATGGGACGTTTCAGTTTCAACATCGCAATCAGGCCCTTGGGACGCAGGTCAAAATGCTCGCGTACCAGTTCTGCTATACGAGCATCAGAAAGCTTGCCGGTACCGAAGGTGTCGATGGAAATGGAGGTGGGTTCGGCCACACCAATGGCGTAGGACACCTGGATTTCACAGCGCTCCGCCAGACCTGCGGCGACGATATTCTTCGCCACGTAGCGGCCCGCATAGGCGGCTGAGCGATCGACCTTGGAGGGGTCCTTGCCGGAGAAAGCGCCGCCGCCGTGGCGGGCCATGCCGCCGTAGGTATCCACGATGATCTTGCGCCCGGTCAGGCCGCAGTCACCCACGGGACCGCCGATGATGAACTGGCCGGTAGGGTTGATGTGGTACTTGGTGCCCTTGTGCAACCACTCTGGCGGGCAGCACGTCCTTGATCACGTGTTTCAGGATTTGCTTGTGAATCTCTTTCTGGCTGACCTTTTCATCATGCTGGGTGGACAGCACCACTGCGTCGATGGCGACGGGCTTGTTGTTTTCGTAGCGCAGGGTGACCTGGCTCTTGGCGTCGGGACGCAACCACGGCAGTGTGCCGTTCTTGCGCAGCTGCGCCTGACGCTCGCAAAGGCGATGGGCGTAGTAGATCGGCGCTGGCATCAGCACATCAGTTTCGTTGGTGGCATAGCCAAACATCAGGCCCTGGTCGCCGGCGCCCTGTTCGTGGTCGTCGCTCTCATCCACGCCCATGGCGATATCCCGGCGACTGTTTGCCGATGGCATTGAGCACTGCGCAGGACGCGCCGTCAAAGCCCACTTTCGAGCTGTCGTAGCCGATATCGAGAATGGTTTGACGAATGGTCTCCTCAAGATCCATATTGGCCGAGGTGGTGACCTCGCCCGCCACGATGGCCATGCCCGTTTTTACCAGGGTCTCGACCGCGACGCGCGCGTCCTTGTCCCGTGCCAGAGTAGTCCAGAACCGCATCGGAGATCTGGTCGGCCATTTTGTCCGGGTGCCCTTCGGACACGGATTCGGAGGTAAACACTTTGTATTCGCTCATGGTATTTTCCTTTATCACTGAAATTAATCAGGGGCGGCCAAACAGCCGCACCTGTACCTGAAAACCGTTGCGTTGCGCCAGATACACACTGGCGATTTCATCCAGACCCGCCGCCTGCTGCCCACTGCGCCAGCTCCTGGGGATCGAAACCCAGCCACAGATCGCCGCAGTTTTCCCGGGCCCAGCCCTGGTCGTGATTGCACAGGTCGGTGACCAGCACCACACCACCGGGCGCGAGGCAGCGCGGCCACATCCCGCAGCACCGTCGCCCGGCGCCGGCGTGTGGTGCAACACCATATTGATGACGACGCAATCAGCTTGCAGGCTCTGCAATTGCGCGGCTGCGAGTATCGTCGAGGATGAAGTCGATATTGTGAACGCCGGCGGCGGCGGCCTTCTCCCGCGCCTGTTCCAGCATGCCCGGCGCGTTGTCCAGCGCCACCACGCGTTCAAACAGGGGCGCCAGTTCCAGCAGGAAGGAACCATCGCCCGGCCCGACTTCCAGCACCGTGCGGCGGCGTTCCAGCGGCGCATCCGCCAGCACCTGCGCGACAACATCCGCGTACTGTGCATAGCTGGCGATCAGATCCTGCTGCTGGTGGAACTTATGGGCATTGAGGCGGAAAAAATTGCTGGAGTTTTCCTCGCGCTGCCGGTGCAGGGCCACCAGCCGGTCCTGGATGTCCGGCAGGCAGCTCGATCTCATCCACAGCGTCGAAAATACTGTGTTGCAGCGCTTCCAGATCAGGGTGTTGTCCCAGCTCGCTGCGACGGTAGAAAATGGAATTGGCCTCGCGCCGTGCGGCCACCAGGCCGGCATTGGCCAGCACTTTCAGGTGGTGGCTGAGGGCCGGCTGGCGGATGTCGAAGATGGTACACAGCTCGGATACCCCGAAGGAATCCTTGCGCAATACCCGCAGCACCAGCAGGCGCAGGGTATCGGCGCTGGCTTTGCACAGGTTGGTGAGAGCGGCCAGTCGCAGCTCTGGCTGCGGCTGGTCCGGCATCATGTGACACCCGTTTTTCGGTATGTTGACGAGAGCATGGCGGGCGAGTCTAGCAGGCTCCAGGCACCTATATCAAAATATTTTGATATACCCTTGCGATACTTGTCACAGCAATGAAATCCGGACGACACTGGGCCAAATTATCTGCCTATTTGTTTGCCGTGAGCCCCCGCTTACGCGAAAATGGCCGCCCGTTTTCAAGCTCCCCATCCAGCCCTGGAGAACTCGATGCCGTCCCCACGCATAAAACTTGCCAATGCTATCCGCGTCCTGAGTATGGACGCCGTCCAGAAAGCTAAAAGTGGGCATCCCGGCGCCCCCATGGGCATGGCAGATATCGCCGAGGTGCTGTGGAACGATTATCTGCGCCACAATCCGGCGAACCCGGCCTGGCCTGGCCGCGACCGGTTCGTGTTATCCAATGGCCACGGCTCCATGCTGCTGTATTCGCTGCTGCACCTGTCCGGCTATGACCTGCCGCTGGCGGAGTTGCAGAATTTCCGCCAGATGCGCAGCAAGACGCCGGGTCATCCCGAATACGGCCATACCCCTGGCGTGGAGACCACCACCGGCCCGCTGGGCCAGGGTCTGGCCAACGCCGTGGGTATGGCCCTGGCGGAAAAAGTCCTGGCGGCCCAGTTCAACCGGCCCGGTCACGCGGTGGTTGACCATCTTACCTACGTATTTCTTGGCGATGGCTGCCTGATGGAGGGCATTTCCCACGAGGCCGGCTCCCTGGCCGGGACACTGGGGCTGGGCAAGCTGATCGCGTTTTATGACGACAACGGTATCTCCATCGACGGCGAGGTGGCGGGCTGGTTTACCGATGACACGCCCGCGCGTTTTCGCGCCTATGGCTGGCAGGTCATCAGCGACGTGGATGGTCACAGCGCCGCGGCGGTCAAAGCCGCGATCGAGACTGCGCGCGGGCAAGTGGACCGGCCCACCCTCATTTGCTGCAAGACCATCATCGGCAAGGGGGCACCGAACAAGCAGGGCTCTGAGTCCTGTCACGGCTCGCCGCTGGGTGAAGAGGAGGTGGCCGCGACCCGCCGGGCGCTGGGCTGGGAGTACGGACCGTTCGAAATTCCTGCGGACGTTTATGCCGGTTGGGATGCGCGGGAGCGCGGTGCCGCCAGGCAAAAGGAATGGGATAAGTCGATGGCGGCCTATGCCGCCGCGCATCCGCAACTGGCGGCACAACTGCGGCGCCGCCTGGCGGGCGAATTGCCCGCAGATTTCCCGGAGCAGGCCGCAGCCTATATTGCCCGCTGCCAGCAGGAGGGCGCGAGTATCGCCTCGCGCAAGGCCTCCCAGAATTGCCTCAACGCCTATGGCCCGCATGCTGCCCGAGTTGCTAGGTGGTTCCGCAGACCTGGCGGGCTCCAATCTCACGCTCTGGAGTGGCTCGAAAGGCATTAGCGCCGCCGACGCCAGCGGCAACTACATCTATTACGGGGTGCGCGAATTCGCCATGGGGGCGATCATGAATGGCATCGCCCTGCACGGCGGCTTCATCAACTACGGCGCCACCTTCCTGATCTTCATGGAGTACGCCCGCAATGCGGTGCGCATGGCGGCGCTGATGCGGCAGCAATCCATCTTCGTCTTCACCCACGACTCCATCGGCCTCGGCGAAGACGGCCCGACGCACCAGCCCGTCGAGCAGTTAACGGCGTTGCGCGCCACGCCCAACATGCAGACCTGGCGACCCTGTGACGCGGTGGAGTCCGCAGTGGCCTGGAAGGCGGCAATCGAGCGCCGCGATGGCCCTTCGTCACTGGTTTTTTCGCGCCAGACGCTGGCCCACCAGCCGCGCAATGAGCAGCAGCTTGCAAATATTGTCCGCGGCGCCTATGTGCTCAGGGATTGCTCCGGGCACCCCCGATGCGATTCTTATTGCCACGGGATCGGAAGTTCAGTTAGCGGTGGCGGCGGCGCAGCAACTGGCATCCTCGGGCAAACAGGTGCGCGTGGTTTCGATGCCCTGTGCCGAGTTGTTCGAACAGCAGGATGCGGCGTATCGCGAGGCGGTATTGCCCAGCGATGTGCTGGCCCGCGTGGCGGTAGAGGCGCTGCACGCGGATTACTGGTACAAGTGGGTTGGACTGGACGGGCGCGTGGTTGGCATGACCACCTTCGGCGAGTCCGCCCCGGCGGAAGAATTGATGCAACATTTTGGCTTCACGACGGAGAATGTGGTTGCAGTCGTCGAAGACGCACTGCCCTAGGCGCATGGCGATGTTGCGTCTGGCGATCAATGGTTACGGCAGAATCGGGCGCAGTATTCTGCGCGCGCTTTACGAGAGTCCGCTGCGCGCTGAGCTGGCGGTTGTAGCCATCAATGAGTTGGCGGACGCGGGCACGGTATTGCATTTGACCCGCTACGACTCCACCCACGGGCGCTTCCCGCAACCGCTGGAGGGGGACGCCAAAGAACTGCGGGTAGATGGTGATGCCATTGTCCTGTTGAATCACTCCCGGATCGATGATTTGCCGTGGGGAGAGCTAGGCGTCGATATGGTGCTGGAGTGCACCGGGGCCTTCTCCGACCGCGCTACCGCCGCAAAGCATCTGCACCAGGGGGCGGGTAAGGTACTGTTTTCCCAGCCGGCCCAGGCCGATGTGGATAAGACCGTGGTCTACGGCGTCAACCACACAGACCTGCGCGCCGCGCATCGAATCGTCTCCAACGCATCCTGCTCCACCAATGGCATCGTCCCGGTCATCAAGGCACTGGAAGATGCCGTTGGAATCGAGTGCGGCACTATCACCACGATTCACTCGGCGATGAACGACCAGCCGGTGCTGGACGCCTACCACCACACGGATTTGCGCAAAACGCGGGCGGCGTCGCAGTCCATTATTCCGGTCGATACAGCGTTGGCCAAGGGGATTGAGCGGCTGCTGCCGGACTATGGCGGGCCGCTTTACCGCGCAGGCGCTGCGGGTGCCGACGCTCAACGTGTCGGCGCTGGATCTTACTGTGTACACGCGTCGGGACACTGATGTGGTGGCGATCAATCGCATTCTGCGGGAGGCGTCACAGACACGCTTTGACGGCGTCCTTGGCTATACCGAGGAGCTTCTGGCATCCTGTGATTTTAATCACGACTCCCGTTCCAGTATTGTGGATGCCAGCCAGACCCGGGTCAGCGGCAGCCGCCTGGTAAAGGTACTTACCTGGTTTGACAATGAGTGGGGCTACGCGAATCGCATGCTTGATGTAGCGCAATACTGGGGCGGATTGCAGGATTAGAATAGAGCGTCATAAGCCGGTACCCCGGGAGTCGGTAATAGTCACGCGAGGGTTGAAGATAGCCGTATGGAACTGCCAATGGATTTAATGCGGGACCAGAATCTGCGCGGCAAACGCGTATTGATTCGCGAGGATCTCAATGTGCCGGTCAAGAAGGGCGTGGTGACCAGCGATGCCCGCATCCGTGCGGCGTTGCCGACGATCGAGGCGGCGCGGGCCGCGGGGGCGAAGGTCATTCTCATGTCGCACCTGGGCCGGCCCGTGGAGGGGGAGTACGATGAACAGTACTCCCTCGCGCCAGTCGCGCAGCATTTATCTGGGCTTCTGGGGCAGCCGGTGAGCGTGGTAGCGCAGTGGCGCGATGGCGTGGAGCTGGCCGACGGGGAGGTGGCCCTGCTGGAAAACGTGCGCTTCAATCCGGGGGAAAATGCGGATGATGAGACGCTGGCGCGCGCCTATGCGGCGCTGTGCGATATTTTCGTGATGGATGCATTCGGCACCGCGCACCGCGCCCAGGCCTCTACCCATGGCGTGGCGAAGTACGCGCCGGTAGCCTGTGCCGGGCCGCTGCTGGAGGAGGAGTTGCGCGCCTTGAAGCAGGCGCTGTCGAACCCTGCCCGACCCATGGTGGCCATCGTCGGCGGCTCGAAAGTCTCGACCAAGCTGGAAGTACTGGAGGCCCTTTGCGACAAGGTGGATCAACTGGTGGTGGGCGGCGGCATTGCCAATACCTTTCTGGCGGCCAGCGGTAGCCCGGTCGGCAAATCCCTGTGCGAACACGACCTCATTCCCACGGCCCGCAAGCTGATGCAAAAAACCAGTATTCCGCTGCCCGTTGACGTGGTGACGGGCAAGGCGTTGGCCGAGGACGCGTCGGCCAGTGTCAAACCGGCCGCTGCTGTAGCCGAGGATGACATGATCCTGGACATCGGTCCCGAGGCCGCAACACAGATAGCACGCATTCTGAAAAGCGCCGGCACGATTCTCTGGAATGGTCCGGTGGGCGTTTTCGAGTTCGACCAGTTTGCCGAGGGTACCAGGGCGCTGGCCCTGGCAATTGCAGAGAGCCCGGCGTTTTCACTGGCCGGCGGCGGCGACACACTGGCCGCCATCGACAAATTTGGTATCGCGGACAAGGTTTCCTATATTTCTACAGGCGGCGGCGCTTTCCTGGAGTATGTGGAAGGAAAGATACTGCCGGCGGTTGCGATGCTGGAGCAGCGCGCTGGCCGGAAACCGGAGTAACATAGGCTCTAATTCAAACGTTACAAGTTAAAGGATTACCCACATGGCATTAATCAGTTTGCGTCAGTTACTGGATCACGCCGCCGAACACAACTACGGTGTGCCGGCTTTCAATGTTAATAACCTGGAACAGACCCGCGCCATTATGGAAGCGGCGGATGCAACCAACTCTCCCGTGATCATGCAGGCCAGCGCCGGCGCGCGCAAATACGCCGGCGCGCCCTTCCTGCGCGCCATGATGGAAGCGGCGATCAATGAGTTTCCGCATATTCCGGTGGTGGTGCACCAGGACCATGGCGTATCGGTAGCGGTTTGCCAGCGCTCCATCCAGCTGGGTTTCAGTTCGGTGATGATGGACGGCTCCCTGGGAGAAGATGGCAAAACGCCCATGGACTACGACTATAACGTGGCAGTTACGCGCCGCGCCGTGGAGATTGCCCACGCCTGTGGCGTCTCGGTGGAGGGTGAGCTGGGTTGCCTGGGTTCGCTGGAGACGGGCGAGGCCGGAGAGGAGGATGGCAGTGGCGCCGAAGGCAAGCTGACCCACGAGCAGATGCTCACCGACCCGGAGGAAGCGGCGCGCTTCGTCAAGGCGACCCAGGTAGACGCCCTGGCCATTGCCTGTGGTACCAGCCACGGCGCTTACAAGTTCACGCGCCCGCCAACCGGCGACATACTTGCCATCGATCGCATCAAGGAAATCCACGCCCGCATTCCCCATACCCATCTGGTGATGCACGGCTCATCCGCAGTGCCGCAGGAGTGGCTGGCGATTATCAATGAGTTCGGCGGCAAGATCCCGGAAACCTACGGTGTGCCGGTGGAGCAGGTACAGGAGGGTATCCGCCACGGCGTGCGCAAGGTCAATATCGACACCGACCTGCGGCTGGCGTCCACCGGGGCGATACGCCGCTTCATGGCGAAAAATCCCGCTGAGTTTGATCCGCGCAAGTACCTGGCCCAGACCATCACCGCGATGAAGGACATCTGCATAGCGCGCTATGAAGCGTTTGGCACAGCCGGCAATGCAGGCAAGATCAAGGTGCGCTCCCTGGCAGACATGCAAGCGGCCTATGATTCCGGAACGCTTACGCCCGCTGTCAATTGAGCGAGTATTGCGGCAGTTGACGCCGGAGCAGTTGCAGCGACTGCGTCAGCAGCTTCCGCCTTTGGTGACGGGGCAAAACCGTCACCGGAGCTACAGGCATTTTGCCGTGACTACGGCATCGATTTCGCGGCGCGTCTGCCGCATGTGGAGCATTTGGCTGGCCATGTCCGTTCGGGCAATTTTACTCTCGCCGTCCATCACTGGCGCCAGCGTGGCGCCAGCGCGAATCTCTTGTTACTGCACGGCTATTTCGACCACACGGGTTTGTTCGGCAAGCTGATTGAGTGGGGTCTGTCGCGCAACTGCAATGTGCTCATCTTCGATCTGCCCGGACACGGCCTGTCCAGTGGCGAGCCTGCGGTGATCGACGATTTTGGTGATTACAGCCGCGCCATTCGACGACGTGCTCGGCGCAGTGACCCTGCCGCCGCTGCCGCTGTGGGTCATGGCCCAGAGCACCGGCGGTGCAGCACTGCGTTGATTACGCGGGAAAATATGACTGGCCCTTCGCAGCAGTTGTGTTACTGGCCCCGCTGGTACGCCCCGCGCGCTGGTTGCGGGTGCGGTTCGCACAGGCCGTGGCGCAGCGTTTCGTAACCAGTGTGCCGCGCGGGTTTTCCAGTAACTCTTCGGATCCGGAGTTTCTGGCGTTCCTGCAACGGGATCCACTGCAGTGCCGCCGGATCCCGTTGCGCTGGGTGGGTGCACTGCGCCGCTGGCTGCGTGACCTGCAGCAGCGCGATCTCGGCGTGGGTCCGGCATTGGTCATTCAGGGCGACGCCGATGCAACCGTAGACTGGCGCTACAACGTCGGTGTCATCCAGAAGCTGTTTCCCGCCAGCCAGGTAAAGTATTTGCGTGGCGCAGGGCATCAGCTGGCGAATGAATCAGCTGCTTTCCGCCGTGAATATCTGCTCCATGTTGAACAGTGGCTGGACCAATGCGGCATTGCACTTTCCGGTGATTCAGGAGTAAAGCCCCGCTGATGTGAGCAGCTCGTACAGCGGCTGCATGGCGTCACCGTAACGCTGCCAGCGATTCACCGAAGTCGTATAAATGTCCTGTCTTACTTGTACCGCACTGGCGGTGGCCACACTGTTTTTGCGCTGATGGAACGACAGGCACTGGTCTTCCCAGGGCAATTCACAATGAGCCAGTAACTCTCTGGTTATCAGCTCCGGGTTTGCCACCAGCGCCTCGTACTGCAGCTCGAAGACGGCTCCTGGCATCACCTCGTGCCAATGCCGCATCAGGCGATCGAACTGAATGTAATAGCGCCCACAGTCCAGTAGCTCGTAGTTGTAGTGATAATATCTGAAGTTTGCACCAAACAACTGGCGGTAATTACTCAGGCAGGTATCCATGGGGTCGCGGCGCAGGCAGATCAGTTTCGCGTTAGGCAGCGCGAGTTTGATAAGGCCCAGGTACATAAAGTTAAGCGGCAGCTTGTCGATGAATTGCGACGTATGGCCGGTCCTCGGTCGGGTGCTGTCTATATAGGCCGCGCCGAGTTTCGCCATATCCATGCCAGCAGCAAGTGTCAGCGTCTCGATATCCAGTATTTCTTTCGATGCAGAACCGGATGAGCGCTTCACCGCCTGCGGAAAGTTCAGCAGTTCGCCGGCGGCATAGACTTGGGAATGGCTGCCGAGAATCTGTTCCACCAGAGTGGTACCGGTGCGCGGCATCCCGACAATAAAGATCGGCTCGCGGTTGTCGCAGCCGCCAGCGGCACTTGCAGAGCGGGATAACATCTCTTGTGTAAATATTTTTCTTATGCCGGCAAACAGTTCGGCGTCTGCAGCGGCGCTATAGGCCACCTGTTCAGCCTGCGCCCGCTTGGCCCAGGCCAGGCTCGCCAGCGATTCCTGCCACAGTTCCAGGTCTTCCTGCTCCTTGGCGATGGCGTGACCCAGGTGCAGTTGCTCGCGCGGAGTGCTGATGTGGTCGCGGAGTTGCTGCAGCCGCTTGATATGGTTCCTTGCCGGTGTCTGGTGCCGCACCGTCGACAAGGCTGAATGCGCCCGGAACATGTGCGGCTGTAATGCTATGGCTTTTTCGTAGGCATCTTCGGCGGACTCAAAATATCCTGCAAACTGGAGTGATGCCGCCATATTGAAATAGAGGTCCGCCTGCCATCGCCGGGACAAACCATTGGCGCGTTCCGCCCGGTGCTCGAGTCCGAGTACGGCCTGTTTATAGCAGGCCAGCGCCTGTTCGTGTTCACCGCAGTGACTGAACACGGTACCCAGGGTGTTGAGTGTGGGCAGATCGTGGGGTGCCAGCGATAACGCCGTTGTGGCGGTTTCAAGCGCCTCACGGGGTTGACGCAGGGCAATCAACTGTTTGCCCAGCTCTGCGTGATACTCCGCCTTGGCGGGCGCCAGCGTGATTGCCTTGCGGAAAATGTCAGCCGCTTTCTCCGGCAAGCCGTTGTGCGCGGCAATGACGCCGCACAGGAACCAGGCATCAGCAAAGTTCTGGTCCAGTGCGAGGATGGCCAGGCAGTGCTCATGTGCCTGTTGCAGCTGTCCAGCCTCGATCGCCTTCCGGGCGGCGCCGTGGTGGGCGGCAATTGTGCTGGAGTGGCCCCTAGCCGTCAAAGCTATAAGTAAATTTCAGGCCAACCTGTCGCGGGCGCACCATGTTCTGGTAGTAGCGTCGCAGTTCGAAATCCCCGACCTCGCGGATATAACTTCTGTCAGTACGAACGCCGGTCTCGGCATAAATATCAAAGACATTGTCCGCATACAGTGACACCGCCCAGGCATCCTTGAACCAGGTAGTGGAGAGATTGTTCAGCGCGAAACTCGGCAAGCTCTCACCGTAATCCCGCTTGCCCGCTTTGGTGATGATGTTGCTTTGTGCGGACATCGACCAATCGAACGCCAGCTGCGAACCGTCGCTCAAAGGCATCTCATAGTGTGTCGCAAGGTAGAGCTGGTTCTCTGGTGTGCCGGGCAGCCGGTCGCCATCATAGGCGGCGCACTCGGGATCTGACAGCGGGCCGCAGAACAAGTCCTTGCACATCGTCGGTCAGCTCGGCATTGGTGTAGGCATAGGCGCCACTGACCGAAAAGTTCGGCAGGATGAAGTACTGCGCGGACACTTCCAGGCCGGTGCTTTCTGCGCCTTTACCATTGGCTATGATTGGCAGGTCGCCGTTTTGGGTAACCGATTGCAACTGCGGATCATCCCACTGCACGAAGTACACCGCACCATTCAACAACAGTGAATCGCCAAACTGGGAATGGACGCCGATTTCATAGTTGGTGCTGGTGTCGGTTTCGTACGATTCCTCACCTGGGAGAGCGCAAACATTCTGCACATTGCCATCGAGCGGAACGGGACACAGCGTGATCGCATTCGATGCGCCCAGACGGTAGCCCTCACTGATGGTCAGGTAGCTCATGATGTCGTCAGTGAAATCGTAGGACGTGTTGAATTTGTAAATCGTATCATTGGCTTTCGTCTTGCCGGAGTCGCCGCTGATATTGATCGAATCCGGGGGCGCTCCATCAAATACTGTGTCGTATAAAGGCAGCGCGAGCCCGTTGGTAGCCTCGTACTCATACTCGAACCAGCGCATACCCACTGTCACCTGCCACGCATCGGTAATATGGTAGCCCAACTCACCGAACGCGGCGGTTTCCTTCTGGCTTTCCTTTGTCGTCTGCTGAAACTCCAGTGCATCGGGGCGCAGTTGCACACCGCCGAGATTATCGACGGCAAACTGGTCGTATCCCGGCGTGAACTCCTGGCTCAAGGTGTCATTGTTGAAATCATTGTAGAAACCACCGACGATCCAGTTCCAGGGTCCATCACTGGTCGATACCAGGCGCAACTCCTGGGTGAAGGTATCTGCGTCGGCCTGGTCACTGGTGTAAGCGGAGAAGCTGGGGAACAATTCGTACCCGTATTCGAAGGTTAACAACAGATCAGTCTGGTCGCGGTTGCCGTCTTCAGTAAATTCAGAATAGCCGGTGGCTGACGTGAGTGCGGCAAACCCCAGGTCCGCCACCAACTCCAGTGCGTACAGCTCGTTCTTGCGCGTGTTGGGTTCCAGAAAGCGGTGAGCCGATTCGTACTTGCCGGTGCCAAAGCTGTCCTGGTGGTTGATCTGGCGAGCGCCGACATCCTGGTCCTGGTAATAGTAGGACAGTGTGCCGTCCAGAATGTCACCCGTGTAACGCAACGCGGCCCGACCCGACCAGGTTTGCTCAGTATTGGCGTCTTTCTTCCCTTTCAGGTTGGCGTTCACGTCGTTCGGATTGCTGAAATCGGGCTGGGGATTGGACACACCCGCCTGGCGCACCAGGTAGTTGTAATCGATAAAACCGGGGTCATCCAGATAGTCCGCCGATGCGCGAAACGCGAGGGTATCGGGAATGATGGGAATATTGACGGTGCCGCCGCCCTCGTAGCCGGCATCATCGGAATGGCTGAGCGAGTACAGGTCGCCGCGCGCCTCCACGCTGAGCGCGTCCGCCTGTGGCCGGTTGGGGATATAGCGCACCGCGCCGCCCATGGTGCCGGCGCCGTAGAGCGTCCCCTGCGGGCCCATCAGCACTTCCACGCGTTCCATGTCATTCAATTTCAGATCGACGTACAACGGGATTTCGCCGACGTAGGTGGCGACAGTGCCGCCGCCGTCGTTGCTGCCATCGGTCGCGGTGATATTGCTGACATTCAGGCCGCGCACGGTGAGGGTATTGCTGCTGCGCGGCCCCTGGTCCACCACGGTCATGCCGGGTACCACGCGGGCGATATCGGTCAGGTCAGTGAGGCGATCGCGTTCGATTATTGTGCTGCTCAATGCAGTGATGTTGATGGGGATGTCCTGCAGCGATTCCGAGCGGCGCGTGGCCGTCACGATCACTTCCTCCAGCCCGGTTTCCTGTGCCGTGGTATAACCGGACATGAGGGCTGCAGCGATGGCTGCTGATAATGTGCTGATCTGAAATGGCGCTTTTTTATGCATGTTCGCCCCTACTTGCGCTACTGACTCATCGTATCTCGTGAGTACCGCGAGAAAAAAGGCTCTTCCCTGTAGCCCGGCCCAGTTTGGTAAGCGTTTGGTGTCCCACTGGCCTCATTCAAAGTGAGAGGCTCTTCTGGCTTAAACTAAATACTGGATCAATGTTACATCGTTGGTGCTGATGCGGTTACTTTCCAATTAGCGAAAAAGTAACGAATACGGATGCGCCAAAAATTTCTGGTGGGGGAGAATTCTCGCCATCGTCTGCGCAGACGCGCCGCCAGGCTAGAACAAAACGCGGCTGCGAATGGTCCCCTCGATCGCTGCCAGTTTTTTGAGGGCGATCTCGCTGTACTCGGCGTCGATGTCTATCACCACATAGCCCACCGTATCGTTGGTCTGCAGGAACTGTGCACAGATGTTGATCCGATTTTCGGAAAAAACGCTGTTGATGGCGCTCATGACGCCCGGCACATTGCGGTGTATGTGCAGCAGCCGGTGGCTGCCCCCGTGTTCGGGCAGAGCCACCGCAGGCAGGTTGATCGAGGAGGTAGTGGTGCCGTTGTCACTGTAGCGCGCCAGTTTTTCCGCCACTTCCATGCCGATATTTTCCTGGGCTTCAATGGTGCTGCCACCGATATGCGGGGTGAGGAAGGTGTTGTCGAAGCGGCGCAGGGGGGAGACAAACTCGTCATCGTTGGAACGCGGTTCCACCGGAAATACATCGATACCGGCGCCACCCAGGGCACCGCTGTCCAGCGCGGCGGCCAGCGCATCGATATCTACCACCGTGCCGCGCGAGGCGTTGATCAGGATGCTTCCCGGCGGCATCTGCTGCCAATTGCGCGGCGCCGATCAGGTTTTGCGTCGAAAGGTTTTCAGGCACGTGCAGGCTTACCACATCGGAGCTGGCCAGAAGATGGTTGAGACTGGGCACCTGCCGCGCGTTGCCCAGCGGTAATTTGTTGGTTATGTCATAAAACAGCACCTGCATGCCCAGGCCCTCGGCGATCACGCCCAGCTGCATGCCGATATTGCCGTAGCCGATGATGCCGAGCTTTTTGCCGCGAATTTCGAAGGCGTTGGTGGCGGTCTTCTGCCATTCGCCACGGTGTGCAGCGGCGTTCTTTGCGGCCACGCCACGCAGCAGCAGGATGGCTTCGGCCAGCACCAGTTCGGCCACACTGCGGGTATTGGAAAACGGCGCGTTAAACACGGCGATGCCGCGGCGGGTAGCGGCGTCAAGATCCACCTGGTTGGTGCCGATGCAAAAGCAGCCTACCGCCACGAGTTTCTGGGCGGCAGCAAATATTTCCTCTGTGAGTTGTGTTGCGGAGCGAATCCCCACAAAGTGGGCATTGGCAATAGCGTGCTTCAATTCTGCGGTGGGCAAGGCTTTCTTGTGTTGTTCGATATTGCTGTAACCGGATTTGTGCAATGTCTCCACTGCCGAGGGATGGACGCCCTCCAGCAGCAGGAACTTGATTTTGCTTTTCTCCAGGGACTGCTGCGCCATGATTTTCTGGTCCTTCACTGATGGGAGCGGGGCTGACCGGCGAGTCTCTCCGGCGCGGTAAAAAACGGCGCGTATGGTACCATACGCGCCCCCTGAACCAGCGCCCTGTGAAAATTACCGGAGGAACCTGAAGTGACTGCCATCGACGACTGATGTCCTGAGCTGCACTGGAGAACATTGTCGGGGCTGGCAGGGTGCTGACTGACGTCGATTCCTTGCAGGCCTACGGCCGCGACTGGACCCGGGTCCATACACCCAACCCCGCAGCAGTGTTACTGCCTCATAGCATCGAACAGGTGCAGGCGATTGTACGCCTGGCGGCACGCGAGGGGCTGGCTATCGTGCCCTCGGGTGGCCGCACTGGCCTCAGTGCGGGGGCCGTCGCCTGCAATGGCGAGCTGGTGCTGGCCCTGGACCGCCTCAACTACATGGAGGATTTCAACCCGATTGACCGCACTGTGCGCTGCGGCGCCGGGGTGGTGACGCAGCAGTTGCAGGAGTACGCTGCCGCGCGCAACCTGTTCTATCCGGTGGATTTCGCATCGAGCGGCTCCAGCCAGATCGGCGGCAATATTTCCACGAATGCCGGTGGCATCAAGGTCATCCGCCACGGTATGACCCGCGACTGGGTGGCGGGCCTGAAACTGGTCAACGGCAGCGGTGAATTGCTCGATCTCAATCGCGGCCTGGTGAAAAACAATGCCGGCTATGACCTGCGGCAACTGGTGATCGGTGCCGAAGGTACGTTGGGAGTGGTGGTCGAGGCCACCATGCGCCTGTCGCGCCCGCCGCAGGAGCTTGTCGTGCTCGTGCTGGGTGTGCCGGATATGGCGAGCATCATGCATGTGCTGCGCACCTATCAGGGCGCCATGGAACTCAGCGCTTTCGAGTTTTTCTCCGAACTGGCCCTGCAAAAAGTCATCGCGCACCAGGACTTGCAGCGGCCATTCGCGACACCGGCTGAATTTTATGCGCTGCTGGAATTCGAACAGCGCGATGAAAAAACCGTCGAGCAGGCAATGGGCCTGTTCGAGCATTGTGTCGAACAGGGCTGGGTGCTGGATGGCGTGGTCAGCCAGAACATTGCCCAGGCGCGGTCTCTGTGGCGGCTGCGCGAGGATATTTCGGAAACGATCTCGCGCTGGACGCCTTATAAGAACGACATTTCCACAGTGATCTCCCGCATACCCGCCTTCCTGGGTGAAGTGGAGGCGGTGGTCAATGCAAATTACCCGGAGTTCGAAATCATCTGGTTCGGCCACATCGGTGACGGCAATGTGCACCTGAATGTGCTCAAGCCTGACGACTTACCCATGGCGGAGTTTCAGCAGCGCTGTGGCGAGGTGAGCAAGTGGGTGTTCGATATCGTGCAGCGCTACGGCGGCAGTATTTCTGCCGAGCATGGCGTTGGACTGCTGAAGAAGGACTATCTGCACTACACCCGTTCTGAGCTTGAGGTGTCGATTATGCGGCAGATCAAGAAGGCGTTTGATCCGCAGGGCATTATGAATCCGGGGAAGATTTTTGATTAGCTGAGTGCTTTGCGATCCGCTGCAGGTCATGTGGTCGGGTTATTCAGGGCACGCAAAAGCGCCGTCCATGGCAGCTCGACCTCGGCCATCCATGGCCTCGGACGGCCCTGAATAACCCCTTACGCACTGATCAGCCCCTACAGCCGATCGTACATAGCAATTACTAGTCCTACTCGGCAAACAGCGTCTTAACTCCCTCACGCGTACCCAGCAAAAGCACATCCGCAGGCCTTAACGCAAACAGCCCATTGGTCACCACGCCGGTGATGTTGTTGATCTTCGCTTCCATCGCCAGCGGCTGGGGAATGGAAAAATTGTAAACGTCCAGGATCACATTGCCGTTGTCGGTGACCACGCCCTCGCGGTAGATCGGGTCGCCGCCGAGCTTGACCAGTTCCCGGGCCACGTGACTGCGCGCCATGGGAATAACCTCCACCGGCAGCGGAAATTTCCCCAGGGTATGTACCAGCTTGCTGTCATCGGCAATACAAATAAATTCCCGCGCCACCGCCGCCACGATTTTTTCGCGGGTCAGCGCCGCGCCGCCGCCCTTGATCAGCTGCAGGGCGCGATTGCTCTCGTCGGCCCCGTCCACGTAAAAGTCCACCTGGTCGACCGTGTTGAGTTCATACACGGGAATGCCGTGGCTTTTGAGTCGCTGCGCTGAGGCCTCCGAGCTGGCCACCGTGGCATTGATCTGGCCCTTGATGCGGGCGAGGGCGTCGATAAAGAGATTGGCGGTGGAACCGGTGCCGATGCCCAGTACCGTGTCGTTTTCCAGCCTGGGCCTGGATATACGCCAGCGCCGCGTCTGCCACCGCCTGTTTCATTTCGTCCTGGGTCATGCTGTGTCCTTGGGCATACGGTTGTAAAGCGAGTAGCAGTATAGGGCAGCCCATCGCTGCGATCACGAAAAAACCGTTATGGCCTGCTACGGTTTGGGCTGAAAAACGCAGCCCGCTCCATTAAGATGGAGTGCCCGCCCGCCGTCTTTGGAAGCGAACACGTCATGCCGCAGTCCTATATCAAACGAATTCTCGATGCGCGGGTTTATGACGTTGCCCGGGAAACCCCGATACATGAAGCCAGCCTGATGTCACGGCGGCTGGACAACCGCGTGTGGCTGAAGCGGGAAGATTTGCAGCCGGTGTTTTCGTTCAAGCTGCGCGGCGCGTATTGCAAAATGAGCCGTCTCAGCCAGGAGCAGCTCAGCCGTGGTGTGATTGCCGCGTCGGCGGGAAACCATGCCCAGGGCGTGGCCATGGCGGCGCAGAAACTGCGCGTGAAAGCCACTATCGTGATGCCGCGCACCACGCCGCTGATCAAGGTGGATGCGGTGCGCAGCCTTGGCGCGCGGGTCGTGCTGCATGGGGACTCTTACGATGAAGCCGCACTGCAGGCGCAGGAATTGTTGCACGCGCAGGGCCTGACCTATGTGCATCCCTTTGATGACCCGGATGTGATCGCCGGGCAGGGCACGGTGGGCATGGAGATCGTGCGCCAGCACCAGAGTCCCCTCGATGCCCTGTTCGTGCCGGTCGGCGGCGGTGGCCTGCTCGCAGGTGTCTCCGCCTATGTGAAATACGTGTGGCCCCGGACGCGGCTCATCGGAGTGGAGCCGGAGGATGCGGCCTGTTTGCAACTGGCGTTGACACGCGGGCGGCGCGCCACGCTGGCGGAGGTGGGCCTGTTCGCTGATGGCTGCGCCGTGGCGCAGGTGGGCAAGGAGCCCTTTCGCATCATCCGCAAGACGGTGTCGGAAGTTATCACCGTGACTACCGATGAAATGTGTGCGGCCATCAAGGATATTTTTGAAGACACCCGCAGTATCGCCGAGCCCGCCGGCGCCCTGGCCCTGGCGGGCCTGAAAAAGTATGTGCAACGCACCGGCGTGCAGGGACAGGACTTGCTGGCGATCGTCAGTGGGGCCAATACCAATTTCGACCGCTTGCGCTATATCTCCGAGCGCACGGAGATTGGCGAGCAACGGGAGGCGGTAATCAGCGTCACCGTGCCGGAACGCCCCGGCAGTTTTAAACAATTTTGCAGCGCACTCGGGCGGCGCAATATCACCGAGTTCAATTATCGCTACGCGGATGCGAAATCCGCCCAGGTCTTTGTCGGCCTGTCCGTCGTTCCCGGGGGCGAGGATCTGGCGGGCCTGCTCGCGGGGCTGCGCCAACGCGGCTACACCACTGAGGACATGACTGACAATGAGGTGGCCAAGCTGCACATCCGCCATATGGTCGGAGGGCATGCGCCGCTCCAGTTGCGCGACGAACTGGTTTATCGCGTCGAGTTTCCCGAGCGCCCCGGCGCCCTGCTCAAGTTTTTATCGGGCCTGGGCCAGCGCTGGAATATTTCCATGTTTCACTACCGCAACCACGGCGCCGCCTATGGCCGGATTTTCGTCGGGATTCAGGTGCGCAAAACTGAACGCAGGCAGTTCGAACAGGTGCTGGATCGGATCAATTTCCGCTACTGGGAGGAAACCGATAATCGGGCCTACCAGCTGTATCTGGGCAACCGGTCGGAGTGAGGGCGAAACCCAGTCACTGCGCGGCCTGCAGGGGTTTTCTTTTGCTCCGGGCTGGTATAAGATCGCCCGCGATTTCAGGACGACAAACTGAGTTGATCCTGTATCTGGACGTGGGCATGTGGGTGGCGGATACCATGGAACCGTACCCCTATCGTAGTGAGAGAAACCTGGTGAAGCGTAAACCTGATTTGGTGCTGATGTTGGCAGCGGCATTTGCTGTGGGCGTGTTAGCTGACACTGCTCCTGCCCCTGGCTGCGAATGATTCGGTCGCCGGCCCGGTGTCGGAGTTACAAGCCGGCGTCATCCTCCCGCAGTAATTCACGCCTGGGCTGGCCCTGTAGGTCCCCTGGCGCCGGTACAGGGCGACATCCGTTGCAACGTAATCCAACCGGATATCCCAGCTCTCCTGCGGGACTTCCTCCACGCGCTGGCTGTCGTGGGCCAGCCCCACCAGTAGTGGACCGGAAATGCCTGCCAGCGTCCGATCGTAGAATCCACCTCCCATACCCAGGCGGCCGCCGCGCAGGTCCCAACCCACCAGCGGCAGAAAAATGATATCCAGCTTTGCTACCGCGCAGCGTGGGGCCGTGCCGGAGGGTTCGGGAATGTTGTAGCGGTTGTTCGACAACGTGTCATCAGCACGCCAGTGGGCAAAACTGAGGCTGTTGTCGTCGTTGATGACGGGTAAAAACAATTGTTTACCCAGGCCGCGCGCTATTTTCTCCAGCGGTCTTGTGTCGATTTCCCCATCCGCCGCCAGGTATAGGGCGATGTGCCGGGCACTCGCCCAGGTGGGCAGGTCGACAACGGAATGGGTTAAGGCCAGTGCGGCGTCGTGTTGTGCAGCAGGGACTCAGTGATCTGCGGCGCTGTTGCAGGGTGCTGCGCAGGTGGGTTTTTATGCGAGCGTTGTCTGTCATAGCTAAAAAATGGATTCCCGGCGTACCGCTGACAGAACTGCCCTTGAACCCGACGATTCAAGGTGGCGGCTTCTGCACTGTAAAAGGCTTTCCGGCCAAAACCGGACATGCACACCAACAGAAACGAGAAGCCCCCGGTTACATAATATCGGCTCGAGGACTGTAAGTCTGGCGCATACGCCAGGGACCCAGGATGAGTATAGCCCAGAAATCTTCGGTTACAGTTCACATATTGCGCTGTTGAAGCGGGTGATTTATTGTGGCTCAGCCGATTTCGAGTTGGCGCAGGTCGTGCAGGGCATCGTCCAGCCTGCGGTTGAGGCGCTTGAGGGAATCGCTGCCGGGTTGGCCCGCGTCAGCATGATCAGAGGCCTGTAGCAATTCGTAACTGATATTGAGCGCGGCCATCACCGCGATCCGCTCCAGCCCGATGACTTTCCCTGAGTTGCGAATGCCGCGCATCTGCTTGTCCAGGTATTTTGCAGAGACTACCAATTCGGCTTCCTGCTCTGCAGGGCAAGCCACCTGGTAGTCCTTGTCGAGGATTTTTACGGTCACTGTGTTGGGTGGACTCACGCGTGTTACTCCATTGTGCGCAGACGATCAATCATGGCTTCAACCTTGGAGCGGGCCAGTTCATTCTTGTCCATGAGGTCTCTTCGTTCATCGCGCCAGCCGGCAACTTCCGCCTTTAGCGCACGATTCTCTCGATTCAGCTCTTTGCACAGCGAGATAAGTTCGTCGATCTTATTTTCCAGCTCTTTGAGTGAGTTATCGGCCATGCGGGTATACTGGGACAGTTATTATCGGATTCCTACTATAGTGGCGCTTGGCACTGAGGTCAACGACACAAAATTCATAGATATCAATAGCCTGTCAACTCTTTTACAGTTAACAGTGGAAGTGCCTCTACAGGGTACAGGGCGCGACCTCCCGGGGAGAACACCTGATGTATGATGATTTACCTGATGAAGTCGGTGTGTTCGACTTCGATGAGTTCGCCAATCACCTGCTGGATCAGGGTGTGCTGGCATCACCCTCCCAGTTGCATGGATGTCTCTGTGGACTGCTCGGCGCAGGGGCTCCGGCCCAGCCGGAGTATGGCCTGGATGCCCTGGCCCAGGCCTTGGGCCTGGAGCTGCATGGAGAGCTGGCCAGCCGCATTATGCAACTGTACACCGTGACAGACGCCGCGTTGCAGGACGAGGAGTTTACGTTCCACCCCCTGTTGCCTGATGAAGAGGAGGAAATCGCTTTGCGCACAGCGGCCCTGGCGAACTGGTGCGATGGCTTCCTGGCGGGCTTTGCCTACGCGACTGCTGCGCAGGAAAAGAGCGGCGGAGCGCTGTCCCCGGAGGCGGGCGAGGTACTCAGGGATATCGCCGCCATGGCCCAGGCTGAGCCGGCTGCAGACGAGAGTGAGGAAGACGCGGAGGACAGCTACATCGAGTTGGTGGAGTATCTGCGCGTGGCGGTGGTCAATGTTTACATGGACAGCGCGGCGATTTCCCAGGAACGGAATTTGTCATCTGCAACGGGGCGACCCCTGCACTAGCTATGCTAATCTCCGCAACACCTGAACAGCGGCTGCGCCGGCACTGGCGAGTGACACCATGAGTATCAGCAAAGCAGAGTTTGCGCGCCGCCGAAAAAATCTCATGGCCGTGATGGATCCCAATAGCATCGCGATCATCCCCTCGGCCCGCGAGCAGGTGCGCAGTCGTGACACCGGCTACCCTTTTCGCCAGGACAGTGATTTCTATTACCTGTCAGGATTTTCAGAGCCGGACGCGGTGCTGGTGTTGTTGCCGGGACGCCGTCACGGCCAGTTCGTGATGTTTTGCCGGGAGCGGGATGCGGACAGGGAGCTGTGGCATGGCCGCCGTGTCGGACCAGAGGGTGTCTGCGAAAAATTTGCCGCAGATGACGCCTTTCCCATTGGCGACATCGATGACATTCTGCCCGGCCTGCTCGAAGGCAGGGATCGAGTCTACTACTCCATGGGGCGCAGCACGGAATTTGATCGCCGCATCATGGGTTGGGTGAACAGGATCCGCGGCAAGGAATCCTCCGGCGCCGTCCCGCCGGGAGAATTTACCGACCTGGATCACATGCTGCACGAATTGCGCTTATACAAAAGTGCGGCGGAGCTGCGTTTGCTGCGCAGAGCCGCCGATATCACAGCGCGGGCCCACCGGCGCGCCATGCAGGCCTGCCGCGAAGGGTTATACGAATATCAGCTGGAAGCGGAGTTACAGCACGAGTTTGTGACTTCCGGTGCCCGCTTCACGGCCTACCCCAGCATTGTTGGCAGCGGCCAGAATGCGTGTGTCATGCACTATGTTGAAAACAGCGACAAAATGCGCGACGGCGACCTGGTATTAATTGATGCGGGCTGTGAGCTGGAGTACTACGCATCGGATGTCACCCGCACCTTTCCTGTTAACGGCCGCTTCAGTGCCGAGCAGCGCGCGCTGTATGAACTGGTGTTAAGAGCCCAGCTGGCCGCTATTGCAGAAGTAAAGCCGGGCAATCACTGGAACCAGCCGCATGACGCAAGCGTCAGGGCATTTACCGAGGGGCTGGTGGAGTTGGGCCTGCTCAAGGGCAGTGTCGCGGGCCTGATCAAGCGCAAAGCGTACCACGCTTTCTATATGCACCGGGTGGGGCACTGGCTGGGGCTGGATGTGCACGATGTCGGCGATTATCGCGTGGGCGACGCATGGCGCGTGCTCGAACCCGGCATGGTGATGACCGTGGAACCCGGTCTCTATATAGCGCCGGACAATACCAGAGTGGCAAAAAAGTGGCGCGGTATGGGCATTCGAATAGAGGATGATGTGGTGGTTACCGAGGCGGGCTGTGAGGTCATTTCTTCGGGAGTGCCGAAAACCGTGGAGGAGATAGAGGCGTTGATGGCCGCTTGAGCTATGTCTGATTATTTCGATATTGTCATCGCCGGTGGCGGTATGGTGGGAGTTAGCCTGGCGCTGCAGCTGGGCGCTGTGCTGCCAACACACACGTCAATCCTGTTGGTGGAAAGTTTCCCGATGCCCGCCCCGATTGAGGGCGGCCTGCCCGATTACCATCCCGCTTTTGATGCGCGCTCCACGGCGCTGAGTTACAGCTCGCGCCTGATCTATGAACAGATGCAGGTGTGGGATGATTTGCGCCAATGGCTGTGTGCGATTGAGAGCATCCACGTATCCAGTCGCGGGCACTTCGGCAGCACGTTATTGCGCGCCAGTGATCACAACTGGCCCGCCCTGGGCTATGTGGTGGAGAACACCTGGATGGGCAATGTACTCATTCAGCAGCTGCACCGCAGGGGTCGGGTCGAGGTGCGCAGTCCCGCAAAAGTGCTGAGCGCGACGCCGGCGGGCGCGGCTGTCAGCCTGCAATTGGAAGGCTTGGACGCCAATATCAGCGCGGGTCTGCTGCTGGTTGCCGATGGCGCCGGTTCCGGACTGCGCGAGCAGCTGGGCGTTGCGGTTAACGAGAAGCCCTACCGGCAGCACGCGGTGGTGGCGAACGTCGCCTTCGCAGAGCCGCATCGGGGCTGCGCTTATGAGCGCTTTACCGACGAGGGACCTCTGGCGCTGTTGCCTCTGCTGCCAGCCGCCGGTGCCGAGCACCGCAGCGCGCTGGTGTGGACCCTGCCCCCCGCGCGCGCGCGGCACTTGCGCGACTGCCCCGCAGCGGAGTTTCTGCGTCACCCTGCAGGAGCGTTTCGGTTATCGGCTGGGCCGGTTGCTGCAGGTCGGCGAGCGCCACGAATACCCCCTGTCGCTGGTGCAGTCCAGTGAACAGGTGCGCCAGGGCGTGGTAGTCATGGGTAATGCTGCCCACGCGCTGCACCCGGTGGCAGGGCAGGGTTACAACCTGGCGTTGCGCGATGTGGCTGCGCTGGGTGACGTGTTGGCCGAGGGTATTGCCGCCGGCCTGGCGCCCGGGGATCTTGCCATGTTGCAACGCTACCAGCGGCGGCAGCAGCAGGATCAGCACCGAACTATCCAATTCAGTGACCGCGTGCCAGCGCTCTTTATGCACACTGATCCCCTGCTGGGTCTGGGTCGCGACCTGGCGTTGGCCGGACTGGATATCATGCCGGGTCTCAAGCGCGAATTTGTGCGCTACGCGGCGGGGGTGGTTGGCAGCCCGGGGCAGGGCAATGGCTGACCCGCGGCATTTTGATATCGCGATTGTTGGCGCGGGCATTGCCGGAGCCTCTCTGGCGGTCGCCCTCAGTGGCGCGGGTTTGTCCATTGCACTGGTCGAGGCGCAGGCGCTGGACGCGCCCCCCTTGCCGCTGGCCTGCGACTTGCACAGCTTTGATCCCAGGGTCAGTGCATTGACGCCGCGCTCGCGCGCATTTCTGGAAAAGCTGGGGGCGTGGGAGGCGATCGCCGCCTACCGCTACTGTTCTTACCACCACATGACGGTGTGGGATGCCGAGGGTACCGGGCAGATCGAGTTCGACCGGGCCGAGGTCAATGCGCCGGCACTGGGACACATCGTGGAAAATCGCGCCATCGTCAGCGCACTGTTGAGCAGGGTCCGGGCCGCCGCCGATATCAGTCTGTTGAGTCCGGTTGCGCTGCTGTCCTGCACGCGGCCGGATTCCTCTTGCATGCTGCTGGAACTCGACGATGGTGAGGCGCTGGAAGCGGATTTGCTGGTGGCCGCCGACGGCGCTATGTCGCGTGTGAGGGAGATGATGGGCTTCCATAGCCGCGAGTGGGATTACGGCCATCGCGCCATCGTTGCCACCGTGGAAGTCGCACATACGCATGAAGAAACGGCCTGGCAGCGCTTTCTGCCCAGCGGGCCGCTGGCGCTGCTGCCGCTGCCCGGCGCTGACGGGCATCATTACTGTTCTATTGTGTGGTCGATACAGGAACATCTGGCCGATGGCGTGCTGGCACTGGAGGACGAGGCTTTTTGCGCCGCGCTGGAACGCGCCTGCGAGGGTCGACTGGGCGCGGTGCTGGGTAGTTCGAGGCGCTTCGCGTATCCCTTGCGCCAGCGGCACGCGGTGGACTATGTGCAACCGGGAGTCGCCCTGGTGGCGGATGCTGCCCACACTATTCATCCACTGGCGGGCCAGGGCATTAATCTCGGCCTGCAGGATGTGGCAGTTTTGGCTGAGGAGATTTTGGCGGGACACGCCCTCGGTGTCAGTGCCGGGCAGCTGGAGCTGTTGCGCCGCTATCAGCGTCGGCGCAAGGGTGAGAACCTGATGATGATGACCGCCATGGACGGCTTCAAGCGTTTGTTCGAGCAGCAGTCGCTGCCCCTGCGCTGGTTGCGCAATGCCGGTATGCGCAGGGTGGGTCAACTGCTGCCACTCAAGCAACAGCTCATGCGCCACGCGATGGGACTCGGGTGACCAGTCATTTTCGCCGCGCCAGCGCCGGACATTGTTTTTCACCGGCGGGCAGTTAGAATGACTAACTCAACTGCGCTGTTGGTATTTGGGGTCAGGGTAAAAACCTGCAGGTTTTTACCCTGACCCCAAATACGCGGAGCATCTACCTTTAGAGGAAATTCTATGAGCCACACGCCGCTTGAACTCAAATACGCCAGTACGCACGAATGGGCGCGGGTGGAGGAGGATGGTACGGTGACCGTCGGCATCACAGCGCATGCCCAGGAGGCCCTCGGTGATGTTGTATTCGTGGAGTTGCCTGAGTTGGGTACCATACTGGCGGTGGCGGACGAGGCTGGCGTGGTCGAGTCGGTCAAGGCGGCGTCCGATATCTATGCGCCGCTGGCCGGCGAAGTGATTGATATCAATACACAGCTGGAAGACAACCCCGAGATGGTCAACACCGATCCCTACAACGAGGGCTGGTTCTATAAGCTGCAGCCATCGGACCTCAGTGATCTGGACAACCTGCTGACTGCCGAGGAGTACCGGCAGCAATGCGAGGACGAATAGAGGCTGAGCCCTCTTTTCAGTAACGCTCCGTGAACGATCTTTTCCTGCGCAAAGGCGCCGATCACCGCCTGCGCGGCGGGCACCTGTGGGTGTATTCCAATGAAGTGGATAGCGAGCGCTCTCCTCTGAGCTCGTTTTCTGCAGGTGATCTGGTCGCTGTCAGAAACGCTAACGACCGCCTGCTCGGCAGCGCCTACATGGAACCCAACTCCCTGATCTGCGCCAGGGTGTACGCGCCGGGAGAGCAGCGTGCGCTGGATGCGCAATTGTTCACGGCGCGACTGGCGACGGCGCTCGCTATCCGGGAGGCCGCCTTCGACCAACCCTTTTACCGGCTGGTGTACGGCGACAGCGATACCCTGCCCGGGCATCGTCATCGACCGCTTCGGCGATATGCTGGTGATGCAGCTCAACAACGAGCGGACTGGAGCGCTACCGCGAGCCGCTGCTGGCGGCGCTGGTCGCTCTCCTGCAGCCGCGCGGCATCCTGCTGCGGGCCGACAGCCGCAGCCGGCGCGAGCAGGGCCTGGCCACGGAGAGCGAAGTCGTTTACGGCGAAGTGCCGCAGCAGGTGCCGCTGCAGGAAAATGGCGTGCAGTTCCTCGCGCCGGTGTACACCGGGCAGAAGACCGGGTGGTTTTACGACCACCGCATGTCGCGGGCGCGCCTCGCGACGTGGGTCAAAGGCAAAAGCGTGCTGGACGTGTACAGCTATATCGGCGGCTGGGGTATTCAGGCGGCGGCATTCGGCGCGACGCAGGTGTGCTGCGTGGACAGTTCGGCCCAGGCCCTGGAGGGTGTAGAGGCCAACGCCCGATTGAATGCAGTGGACGCTCGCGTCACTACCCGGCGCGGCTCCGCGCCCGAAACTTATGGCTGCCATGCACGTCGAAGGTAGCCGGTTTGACGTGGTGATTCTCGACCCGCCCGCATTTATCCAGCGCAAGAAAGACCTGAAGAAAGGCATCGCTGCCTACCGCCGCATCAATGAACTGGGCTTGCAGTTGCTACATCCCGGCGGACTGCTAGTTTCCGCCTCCTGCTCCATGCACCTGTCCCGCGCGGAACTGATTGCCGCCATGCAACAGGCTGCGGTGCGCACGGGCTGCCAGATTCGTGTGGTGGAGCAGGGCGCGCAGGGGCCGGATCATCCAATTCATCCCGCGATTCCCGAGACCGAGTATCTGAAGGCGGTGTTTGCTCGTAAGTTGTAGATTTTCTGAAGTTCATTTCCCCCGCCGAGATGCGGTAGCAAAGTGGACTCGTCCGGGGGACGCAAAAGCGCCGTCCATGGCAGCTCGAGTTCGGCCATCCATGGCCTCACACGCCCCCGCATGGGCCCACTCCGCTACCACATCTCTACCACTGAACTACGAATCGGCCACCGGAGGACAAACATCAACGCAGCGAAATCACCGGCCAGCCAAGCTCAAGCGCCCTGGCGCGCAAGGTATCATCCGGATCAACGGCCACCGGATTGTCCACCAGCTCCAGCAGCGGCAGGTCATTGTGCGAGTCGCTGTAAAACCAGGCGCCGTCCAGGCTGATATCGCGACCCTTCCAGCCAGGCATGCAGGCGAGTCACCTTGCCCGCCTGGTAAGACGGGATGCCGCTGGGCTCCCCCGTGTAGAGGCCGTCCACGATTTCCGCTTCACAGGCTATCAGGTCCTCCACTCCCAGTGCGGCGGCGATGGGCGCCGTGATGAAGCGGTTGGTGGCGGTGATGATCAGCAGTTCGTGCCCGCGCTGGCGGTGGTCGGCAATGAGAGCGGCGGCCTTGGGTAGCATGATGGGTTTGATCTTGCTGTCCATGAACGCGCGGTGCCAGGCGTGCAACTGGTCGAGCGGGTGTCCCTTCAGCGTGCCGAGTGTGAGGCGCAGGTAGGCGTCGATATCCAGGACGCCCGCCTGGTAGTCGGCATAGAACTGTTCACTGCGCCGGCCGAAATCGTCGCTGTCCACCAGCCGCTGCTCGCACACGAATTGACTCCACAGATGGTCGCTGTCGCCACCGATCAGGGTATTGTCCAGGTCGAAAATCGCCAGTGTCACGGCCAGTGCCTCAAAAAACGGGTGGCCAGCATAGCCGCAGCATCAGCTATAGTAAATTTCTCTGGGCCCGCAAATTGTGGAACAATAACCCTCTCTAATAACAGGTAGCCATTTAACGTGATCGATTCAGACGGTTTCCGGCCGAACGTGGGAATAATGCTGGCCAATGACCAGGGCCAGCTGCTGTGGGCCCGCCGGGTCGGCGGTCATGACGCCTGGCAGTTCCCGCAGGGCGGCATCAGCGCGGGGGAGTCGCCGGAGCAGGCGCTGTATCGCGAGTTGCACGAGGAAGTGGGTCTGGCGCGCGACGCGGTGGAAGTGTTGGGTTCCACCAAGGGCTGGCTGCGCTACCGGCTGCCCCGGCGTTTCATTCGCGAGGGCCAGAAGCCGTTGTGTATCGGGCAGAAGCAGAAATGGTTTTTGCTGCGCCTGCTGGAGCCCGACGCGGCGGTACAGCTGGACCTGAATGACAAGCCGGAGTTCGATCACTGGCAGTGGGTAAGCTACTGGTATCCGCTGAATCAGGTGATCTCCTTCAAGCGCGAGGTGTACCGCAGGGCAATGAAAGAGCTGGCGCTGCCACTGGGCCGCCACACCGAAAAACTCGGGGGTCGATAAGCGCCTCTATGCTCGAAACCCTGCGTAATATTGTTCAGGAGGTCAATGCAGCCAGCGGGGTAAATGAGGCCCTGCAGATTATCGTGCGCCGGGTGCGCGACGCCATGAATACCCAGGTGTGCAGTGTTTTTATGCGCGAACCGGCCAGCGGGCGCTATGTATTTCGAGCCACAGAGGGACTCAATCAGGAACTCGTCGGAGTGGCCAGCCTCGCCGCCGGGGAAGGCCTGGTCGGCCTGGTCGCGGAGCGGGGCGAGCCGGTCAATCTGGAAGACGCCGAAAACCACCCCAGTTTTCGCTTCGTTCCCGGTATTGGTGAGGAGCACTTTCACGCATTTTTGGGTGTGCCCATCATCCACCAGCGGGAGCTGCTCGGTGTGCTGGTGGTGCAGCAGGCGCAGCGGCGCCGCTTCGATGAGAGCGATGAAGCCTTCCTGGTGACCCTGTCCGCGCAGCTGGCAGGTGTTATTGCGCATGCCCAGGTTACCGGTGTACTGGATTCGCAGGCACTGACCGGCGCCGCTCCCGCCAAGATCACCGGTGTGCCCGGTGCTCCGGGGGTGGCGATAGGAATCGCCGTGGTGGTTTCACCGGGGGCGGATCTCTACGCGGTACCGACTCGCGCGGCGCAGGACAGGCGCAAGGAGGTACGCGCTTTCCGGGAGGCCCTGCACAGCGTGCAAAAAGACATTAAGCAGGTCGCTGACAATCTGGGTGCACAACTGAGCCCCGAGGATCACGCGCTGTTTGATGTCTACCTCAGCATCCTGGACGACTCTACCATCGGCAGGGAGGTAGTCGGCCTGATCAAGGCCGGGCAGTGGGCGCAGGGTGCGCTGAGCCAGGTGATGATCGAGCACATTCGCCATTTTGAGCGGATGGAGCACAGTTACCTGAAAGAGCGCGCCGTGGATGTTAAGGATCTGGGTACGCGAGTACTTGCCTACCTGCAGGCAGCGAACCAGGAAGTGCGTGTGTACCCGAACCAGACCATTCTGGTGGGTGAGGAGTTGACGGCGACATCCCTGGGCGAGATTCCGCGCGAAAAGCTCGTGGGCCTGATATCCGTGCGCGGCTCGGGCAACTCCCATGTCGCCATTCTCGCCCGGGCCATGGGGGTGCCCACTGTCATGGGCGCAGTTGACCTGCCCTATGCCAGGTTGCAGGACCGCGAGCTGATCATCGACGGTTACAACGGTATCGTGCATCTCAATCCCCTGCCCGAGATCAAGCAGCGTTTCCAGCGGGTGCTGGACGAGGACAGGGCGCTGTCGCGGGATCTGGAATCGCTGCGTGATGAGCCGTGCGTAACGCTCGATGGCCAGCGCATGCCGCTGTGGGTCAACACGGGCTTGATGATCGATGTGACGCGCTCGCTGGAGCAGGGCGCGGAGGGCGTCGGGCTGTACCGTACGGAGGTGCCGTTTCTGCTGCGGGACCGTTTCCCCAGTGAGGAAGAGCAGCGGCAGATCTATCGCGAGCAGCTGGAGGCTTTTGCGCCAAAACCCGTGACCATGCGGACCCTGGATATCGGCGGCGACAAGGCACTGCCGTATTTTCCCATCGAGGAAGACAATCCTTTTCTGGGCTGGCGCGGCATTCGTGTGACACTTGATCACCCGGAGATATTCCTGGCCCAGGTCCGCGCCATGCTCAAGGCCAATGAAGGTCTGTGGAATCTGCGCATCATGTTGCCCATGGTGTGCAATGTAGCCGAGCTGGACGAGGCGCTGGAGTTGATCCACCGCAGTCACCGCGAGCTCCTGCAGGACGGTTTAACAGGGAAATTGCCACCCATCGGTGTCATGGTCGAGGTTCCGGCGGCGGTCTACCAGGCCCGGGCCATGGCCAGACGGGTCGATTTCCTGTCGGTCGGCAGCAATGATCTGACCCAGTACCTGTTGGCGGTGGATCGCAACAATGCCCGTGTCGCAGGGCTCTATGACTCCCTCCATCCGGCAGTGTTACAGGCGCTGAACGATGTTGCAGTGGCGAGCCGGGCAGAGGATATCCCCATTGGAATCTGCGGCGAGTTGGCCGGAGAACCCGGTGGTGCTGTGCTGCTGCTGGCGATGGGTTACAACGTACTGTCGATGAACGCGACCAGCCTGCCCCGGGTCAAGAAGGCGCTGCGCAATCTGCGACTCAGTGAGGCGCGCGATTTACTCGCGGAGGTAATGGCGATGGATTATGGGCTTGATATCAATCGACGCCTGGAGCAGTTTCTCGCCGCGCACGGGATGGAAAAATTCATTCACGCCCCGGTGGAGTAGCCCGTGCCGGACAGCGCGCTGGACCAGCCGCCAGCGGACCTGCGTTACGCCCCGCCCAGGCTGAACTCTCGCTGCTGCACCCCGCTCAATGCCCCCAGTTCATTAAAGCTTTGCTCCCGCCAGCTGGCGCGGTCATGGGCATCAGTCCACACAGTGGTGCTGGAGCGCGTGCCGTAGGCTGCAGTCACGATGAACTGGGCAGACAGTGTGGTCTCCATACTGCCGTCCAGTCCCTGACCGCTCAGTGTGCGCTGGTCTGCCAGACGCCGGTCGGTGACGACAGTGGCCAGCGCACTGTGGGATATCGGGCCGGCCTGCAGCAGTGCCTGCAGCCGCGTTTTGCCCAGTACGACTTTCGGCCACGGCGTGTCGAGCCGGGCATTGCTCAGTCCGTAGATACCTGGCGGCAGACACTGCGGTTCCACATCGTCGCTGTTGGTGAAATACCACAGGCTGCGGCGATCTCCTGCCAGCAGGTTGAATCCCGCATAGTCCCGCGCCCTGTTGGCAACGTCGCGGAGAAAGGTTTCCGGATCCTGTGCGCCGGTCAGGTAGTTAAGCGGCAGTTCCCCGCGGGAGCGGGGCGCCACAGTGGTGCGCGAGGGGTCGCGGTAGTTGGTCACTGCTGCAAAGCGCCCGCTGCGGGTCACGCCCATCCAGGTGCCGCCCTGCTGCAGATCCTTGCCGGCCAGCAGTTCGGGGTAAGCGGCCCAAAAATCGGACTCGGCGGTGGGTCTGGCGTGGAACTCGTCCCGGTTGGCCGCCACCAGCAGTGGATATTCGCGTGTCATTTGGTGGGCAATAATCAACAGACACATAAAGTGCAACCAGCGGTCATGGGGAAAGAATTGTGCATCGCCACGCGCTGGATGATAATACGGTTTTTCCATTCCGGTAACTTTTGCTGGCCGCCAGTCGCCAGCCCCTGCAACGGCTACTCACTGAAATGCACACATGCTGCCCTATCCTGAAATAGACCCGGTCGCACTTGCCCTGGGGCCGCTAAAGGTCCACTGGTACGGTCTCACTTACCTGGCGGGACTGGCTTTCGCCTGGTGGCTGGCGGCACGCCGCACCCGGCGGCCCTGGTCTGTGGTGCGTCGGGAGCAGGTTGACGACCTGATCTTCTACGCCGCCCTTGGCGTTGTCCTCGGTGGCAGGATTGGTTATGCCGTGTTTTACGGCGCGGAAAAACTGGCACAGGATCCCGCCTGGTTGTTGCGGGTTTGGCAGGGGGGCATGTCATTCCATGGCGGCTTCCTGGGCGTGCTGTTTGCCATGTACCTGTTTGCCCGGCGCCACAACATAGTGTTTGGTGCCCTGATGGACTTTGTGGCGCCATTGGTGCCGGTGGGCCTGGCGCTCGGCAGGCTGGGGAACTTTATCGGCCAGGAATTGTGGGGGCGACCCACTGATGTGCCCTGGGCCATGGTCTTTCCGCGCGATCCGCTGCAACTGGCCCGGCATCCGTCACAGCTGTACCAGTTTGCCCTGGAGGGCATGCTGCTGTTTGTCATCATGTTGTGGTTTTCCTCGCGGGAGCGACCTACCTGGTCAGTTGCCGGCGTATTTGCCCTCGGTTATGGTTGTCTGCGTTTTATTGCCGAGTTCTTTCGCGAACCCGACCAGCAGATTGGTTTCCAGGCGCTGGGATGGATGACGCGGGGGCAGTTGCTGTCGCTGCCCATGATCGCGCTGGGGCTCTACCTGATCGTATCGTCTTACCGCAAGGTGGCACCGCTGGCCGTGGGAAAACAAGACAGAATGAAGCAATATCTCGAGCTGCTGCAGGATATCCTCGACCACGGCGTGCGCAAGGGTGATCGCACCGGTACCGGCACCCTGTCTGTGTTCGGGCGGCAGTACCGTCACAACCTGGCTGACGGGTTTCCCCTGCTGACCACCAAGAAGCTGCATTTCAAGAGTATTGCCAACGAACTGCTGTGGTTTCTCAGCGGCGACACCAATACGCGCTGGCTGCAGGAGAACGGCGTATCTATCTGGGACGAATGGGCCACCGAGGAGGGAGAACTGGGCCCCATCTATGGCGCCCAGTGGACGGCCTGGCCCACCCGCGATGGCGGCACTATCAACCAGATCGATTATGTGATCGATTGCCTGCGCAATAATCCGGACAGCCGCCGCATACTGTTTCACGCCTGGAACGTGGAGTACCTGCCCGATGAGCGCATGAGTCCGCAGGACAATGTCCGGGCGGGGCGCATGGCGCTGCCGCCCTGCCATTTGCTGTACCAGTTTTATGTGGCGGAGCGACGGCTGTCCGCGCAGCTGATGATTCGCTCCAGCGATTCCTTTCTGGGCCTGCCCTATAACACGGCAAGCCTGGCGCTGTTGACCCTGATGCTGGCGCAGCAATGTGATCTGGAGCCAGGGGAAATCATCATCTGTACCGGGGACTCCCACATCTACAACAATCACCTGGAGCAGGTGCGGCAGCAGTTGCGCCGCGAGCCGCGGCCCCTGCCGCGTACTCAATATCCTGCGCCGTCCCGACAGCATCTACGAGTATCGCTTCGAAGATTTTGAATTGCTGGATTACACCCCGCACGCCCATATTGCCGCTCCGGTAGCAGTGTGAGCACAGGTTTTGCAGGTTGACCAGGCTGGCGCTTATTGTCGCCGCCGCTGAAAACGGCGTGATCGGCAGGAACAACGCACTGCCGTGGCGTCTGCCTGAGGATCTGCGCTATTTCAAGCGTGTCACGATGGGCAAGCCCATCATCATGGGCCGCAAAACCTTCGAGTCCATCGGCAAGCCCCTGCCGGGGCGCACCAATATCGTGATCACGCGCAATCCGGCGTTCCACGCTGAAGGGGTTAACGTGGTGTCCTCCCTGGAGGCGGCGCTGGAGCTGGCGCAGCACATCGCCCTGATCGATGGTGCGCAGGAGGTGGTGGTGATTGGCGGCGCCGAAATTTATCAGGCCGCCCTGCCCCAGGCAGACCGCCTCTACCTCACTGAGGTCCACGCCAGTGTCGAGGGCGATGCGGTACTGCCGGCAATTGACTGGAGCCAATGGCGGGAGGTCAGTCGGGAGCGCCACGCTGCACAGCCCCCCAATGATTATGATTACAGTTTTGTCTGCTATGAGCGCGCTGATGAATAGTGTTCAGGGCTGGTCTGGCGGACGATTGTTACCTTGAAATACCGCTTGTCATATAAAGTGTAACCTAAATACACACATCGGCTTGAAAGCCGAAAATGTCTGCGGCTGCTCATTGAAAACCCGTTCCACATAGTTTAGATTTGCCCGCTCGGTCTGCCGACACCAGATTTTCCACTACTTGATAGGAGGAAAATAAGGTCTGCCTTTCAGCGGTCATTCGCTTTGTTGAACAACAAATAAGGCAATTCTCGGGACAGTGCAGCGATAGAAATTCGTAGGAAACCAGGTCCCTCAGTAGTCAGTGGATTTGTACTCAATAACGTTCTGTTCAGTGCATCGCCGATGCATGGACAAAGCAAAGGATAGATCTGGTACGTAATGCGACAAAGCAATCGACTTATTAATCTTTGCGGTGTTAGCATCCGCGTCGCCGGTGGCTTCAGCCAGCGGTTCGCGGCACGCTTCTCGCGCTGCAATTTTCTCAGCACCCGCGCAGGGTCGTGGATCTCACTGACTAGGAGGCGCTTTTTGTCATGATCCCTTTTAACTTTCGGATAGTGAAATCTATCGTATTATCGCTGGCTGCGGCGTTACCTCTCGGATTATCGATACAGGTATCGGCGCAGACCATCGAAGCTGCGGCAACGGCTCAGGTCGGTGTTGACAAGGCGGCAGCGGCGTCGCAAGACAGGATTAACCAGACTCTCGACAAGACGCAGGATGCGGCCAGCAAATATGCACAGTCGCTCGCCGAAGCCGAGAGTATGGAGAAATACAACAAGCAGCTTGGCGAACAGGTCAAGGAGCAGGAGGCGCAGGTCGTGTCGATCGAGAAGCAACTGCTCGATATCGAGACGACTAACCGTGAAGTGCAGCCGCTGATGCAGAAAATGGTCGACACGCTGCAGCAGTTTGTTGCCCTGGATGTACCGTTCCTGCTGGAAGAGCGCACCAAGCGTGTGGCATCGCTGCAGACTCTGATGACAGAGGCAGACGTCTCCATCTCGGAGAAGTACCGTCGAATTATCGAGGCCTACCAGATCGAGCTCGAATATGGACGCACACTGGAAGCCTATGAAGGCCTTATTGGCGAAGGAGCCGATGCACGCACCGTCGATTTCGTCCGTTTGGGCCGCATTTCCCTGATGTACCAGACCCTCGATGGGTCGGAAACCGGGTACTGGAATGCAGAGGAGAAGAAGTGGACAGTTGACAATAGTTATGCCCATGCCGTGGCCGAAGCTCGTCGTGTGGCCAAGAAAAATGGTGCGCCCGATCTCTTGACGGTTCCGGTGCCGGCTCCTCAGGAGGTGCGGTCGTGAGCAAAATACGTAAACTCATTTTTGGCTCAGCGCTGATCGTGCTGCCGGTTATGGCGCCCGTTGCGTTTGGCGCTGCATCGCTGGATGATCTGCTGGAGTCCGTGCGCACGGTGCGTGCCCATGAAGATCAGGTCTACCAGAAAAACACCACTGACTTTAATGCAGCACCTGCGGAGCAGCAGGCGAAGATGCTGCAGGAAGCGCAGGCCAAGCGTGACGGGCTGGCACAACTCTCGAATACCCTGTCAGATAAATTCTCTGCCAACGAACTGAAAATCAATGAACTCAAAAAGGCGCTGCGCGATAAGGCAACGGTGCTGGGCCTGTCAGAAATTTTTGGTGTTTCCCGGCAGGTAGCGGGAGATGCGGCCACCATATTGCGGCAGTCTTTGATCTCTACCCAGTTCCCCGCCAAGGCAGGCGAACTGGACCGCGATGAATTCCTGCGCACATACTCCGCGTCGGAAGGCACCCCGACACCGGCTGAACTGGAGCGGGTATGGTTTGAGATTCAACGCGAAATGACCGCCAGTGGCGCAGTCGCAAAATACAAGACCACGGTGGTACAACCGGGTGGCGAGGCAGTTGAGGCCGAAGTGATCCGCATCGGCCCGTTTACGGCGACCTCTGATGGCAAGTTCCTGTCCTACGTGCCCAGCCTGAAAGCACTCAACGTGTTCCCGCGACAACCGCCGGAGAAGTTTTTGGCCTATGTTCAGCGGTTGCAGGCAGCCGATGGTGGCTACGTTGAGGCTGTGGTTGACTCGGCGCGCGGTGTGTTGCTGTCCCTGTACGTCGACCGTCCCAGCTGGGGCAAGCGCATAGAGCTTGGTGAAGAGATTGGCTATGTCATCCTCTTCGTGGGTGCGTTGGGTCTGCTGGCGTTTCTGGTGCAGCTTGTGTACCTGGTGGGTGTGCGTATGGGCGTTAATCGCCAACTCAAAAATCTTGAAAAGCCAACAGCGGATAACGCGCTTGGACGCGTGCTTCTGGCCTTCAAGGGTGACCCGAACCTGATTGAGCAGGATGCGGATATAGCTGAACTGCGAATTTCCGAAGCTGTATTGCGTGAAGTGCCCAAGCTCGACCGCTTTCAGGCCTTCCTGCGCCTGGGGGTAGCTGCAGGTCCGTTGCTCGGACTGATCGGAACAGTACTTGGTATGATCCTGACATTCCAGAGCATCACGGAGTCTGGCTCCAGCGATCCGAAACTGATGGCAACCGGTATTGGCCAGGCCATGATTGCGACGGTGCTGGGTTTGGGCATCGCCATTCCGCTGTTGTTCGCCAATGCATTGCTGACGTCTATCTCCAAGGGCGTGGCCCAGACGCTGGATGAGCAGGCGGTAGGCATGCTGGCTGAGAGTATCGAGAAGCAACGCCGTGGTTGAACAAATCCCCTTAATCAGAGGAGTTCTCGAACTCGTTGATGACGGAGGCCCGTTCGTCGGCTTGATTTTCGCTGCCGGCATTTTACTGTGGACGATTATTGCCGAGCGGTATTGGTTTTTTCGACGCGTGCTGCCGCAGCTGTCCATGGAGCTTCAACAACAGTGGGATGCGCGCTCCGAGCACACTTCCTGGTGCGCCCGGCAGATTCGCCAGGCGATGATTTCCAAACTCAATGTGGCCATGTCAGCTGGCATGCCGGTCATGCAGGTGTTAGTGCCCATGTCTCCGCTGCTGGGCTTGATTGGTACTGTCACCGGCATGCTGGAAGTATTTGACTCGATGGCGCTGCGCGGTAATGCCGACGCCCGCAGTATGGCCAGTGGTGTGTCGCAGGCGATGATCTGTACGATGACCGGTCTCGCCGTCAGTATCACGGGTTTGTACCCGGTCCATTACTTCCGCACACGTACGGCACGGGAAACCGAGCTTTTAGCTGACAGGTTTGGTTTATAGCCATGCGCAATCGACGCCGTTCTGCAAGTGATCATGAGTCGTCCCATGGCATTGACCTCGCGCCCATGCTGGACTTCGTCATCAACTTGCTTATCTTCTTTATCATCACTGCGGTGTTTGTCAAAGAAGCCGGGCTTGATATAAACCGGCCAACGAGCTTTGAGCAACCGGACAAAGACGACAAAGAGAGTATCCAGGTACAGGTGCTGAATACCGGTGAAATATGGATAGATGGCCGCGCCGTCGATGTGCGCGCGGTGCGCGCCAACGTCGAACGGATGAGCGCGGTGAGTCCCGATAGTGGCGTGCTGATTCTCGCCGACGAGCAGGCACCAACCGGAACCGTGGTTGAGGTCGTAGACCAGGTGCATCTGGGCGGCATCTACAATATCACGTTCAGCACGTTGAACTGACGGGCTCTGGTACGAGGATTCGATCATGCGAGCATCAAAGCATACGCCAGAGCAGGAAGACCACGGTATCGATCTGGCACCGATGCTGGACTTCACCATCAATTTGCTGATTTTCTTCATTATCACCACGTCATTCATCAAGGAAGCGGGAGTCACAGTATTCAAACCTGAGGCCTCAACCGCAGAGCACCGTGATTCGGGAAACCTGATGGTGGCCGTCAGGGAAAACGGCGAAATCTGGATGGATCGTCATCCGGTCGACATTCGCGAACTGCGGGCCCTGATCGAACGACTACATATCGAGCGTCCCGACGACACCGTGGTTATCCTCGCCGATAAGGCATCACGTGCCGGGATCGTGGCCAAGGTGATGGATGAAGTGCGTCTGGGTGGAATTAAGGATGTTGCTATCGCCGCCGATCATGACGCGGCTGGCGGCTAAGCGGTACGAAGGAGAGAGGTAACAGTGATTCTTCGTTATTCCATAGGGTTTGTTTTCGGCACCGCATTCATGGTGGTGCTGTTTTGGGTTATGTGGAGTCTTGTCAGCGTTCCAGTCGATGTGGCCGAGATGCGGCAGGCCACGCGGGTTGAGTTTACCCGGATGCGGCAGGATACCGAGGCGCAGAAAAAGCAGCAGGAAAAGCCGCAGCCGGATAAGCCACCACCAGTACCCGAAGTGCCGCAGATGAATTTTGCCAAGGGCAGTGTGGAAAACAATGTAGCGCAGTTGACGCCTACGGTTGATGCGTCAAGCGCTATGTCAAAGATGAAAATGACGGCCGGTTCGGACCGCGATATCGTACCATTGGTGCGCATCAATCCTGATTATCCACCGCGTGCCTTGAGCCGTGGCCTGCAGGGCTGGGTTATCGTGCAGTTCACAATTTCCGCAACGGGTACGGTCAAGGATGAGAAAGTTGTTGATTCATCCAACGAAGTTTTTAACGACGCCGCATTGAAGGCAATTGCTCGCTGGCGTTATAACCCCAAAGTCGAAGAGGGTGTTGCGGTTGAACGCAAGGGCGTCCAAACCAAGCTCGTCTTCCAGTTGGAGAACTAGGGCATGCGATTTGTAAAGATACTCGCAATCCTGCTGCTGACGGCGGTGATCGTGCCGTCCTATGCGGCGAAGAAGGAAGAAGAAAAAAAGCCGCCTGCCAACTCCATCGATGCCGCTACCGGTAAAATCCTGACAGAGGCGATTGAAGCGCTCAACGCCGAGAAGTACAGCGCGGCATCTGCGGCCATTGCGAAACTGAAGTTGGATGGACTGAGCCCTTACGAGCGCAGCCGCGTCGAGCAGATACTTGCCACAATCGATCACTCCCAGGACAAATATGCATCGGCGCGAACCCACCTGCAGGCCGCGATTACGGCAGGCGGGCTGAACGACGAAGAGATCTCCCAGACCAAGTACCAGATAGCCCAGCTCTTTTTGGCAGAGGAAAAGTGGAAGGAAGGTGCGGCTGCCCTGGAGGACTGGTTCGCTACGGCGAAAAATCCCAACTCAGCTGCCTATTACCTGCTCGCGGTAGCGTATTACCAGCAGGAGCTATTTGATCGGGCGTTGGCGCCGGCGCAAAAGGCGGTTGACCTCGCGGAAAAGCCGCAGGAGAGCTGGATCCAACTCGTGTTGGCTTTGCACCTGCAGAAGGAGCATTGGAAAGAAGCCGTGCCGCTGTTGAAGCGGTTGATTAATATGGCCCCGGACAAGAAAACCTATTGGCAGCAATTGTCCTCGGTTTACGGCCAGTTGGGGCAGTATCCCGAGGCTCTCGCCATCATGCAGTTGGCGTACGGTGCCGGGCTGCTGAATAGCGATAGCGACGTAAAACGCCTCGCCGACCTGCTGTTGTTCAACGACATACCGTATCGCTGCGCGCAGGTTTTGGAAGAGGGCATGGCCAAGAACATTCTCAAGGCCGATTCGAAACTCTATGAGAAACAGGCCAATTGCTGGATCGCGGCGCGCGAATTCAAGAAATCGATCGAACCCCTTACCCGTGCGGCAGAGTCGTCAGGCAATGGTGATTTGTTCGTACGCCTCGGTGAAGTTCAGGTGCAGCGGAGCGATTGGGCAGGTGCATCCGAGGCGCTTGGCAAGGGCATCAAAAAGGGTGGTTTGAAAGATGCGGGCAACGCCCAGCTGATGTTGGGCATTGCGCTATACAACCAGAAAAAGCTGACTGAGGCGGAACAATGGTTCGAGAAGGCCAAGTCGTCGGAGAAATCACGCAAGACAGCCGAAGGGTATCTGCAGCTCATTCAGGCTCAGGCGGGTTGATCGCAAAAGGATAGTACGAAGCATGTGGCGATTAGCATCAAATAAGACACAGTTCCGATCCATGGTATTTTGGGGTCTGGGTGCGGTGTTGTTGACGAGCACAACTCTTGTTAGCGCTGAGGATCAAAGTGCCGGGGCGCGTTATGCGAAAATTCTGGCGGAATCCGAGAGCCTGGCACGGTACAACGAGCAGTTGACTGCACAGCTCGAATCGCAGCAGGCGCAAGTCGCACATATAGAAAAGCAGCTGACGGAGATTGACGCAACGGCTGCCCAGGTCCCCTCATTGATACAGAAAATGTTTGAATCTTTGGAAACATTTTTGGCCAACGATCTGCCATTTTTGGATCCCACACAGGCAGGTCCGGATTCTCGACAGGAACGCATAGCGCGCATACGCGATCTGATGGCTAAAGATAGCGCATCGAATGAGGACGTAAACGCTCCAAATGCGGAAGATGCAAGTGCACCGGTTATGGATGAAGCAACTGCATCGGTTGCGGAACAGGAACGCGCAGCGAAAGCCGATAAACAACGCGTATTGAATGCGGAACGCTACCGCCGTTTGCTCGAGGCGTATCAGATAGAACTTGATTACGGCAGGACGATGGTTTCCTACAAGGGCAAGCTCACTGATGGACGGGAGGCGGACTTTGTGCGTGTTGGTCGTGTATCGCTACTGTACCGCACTGCCGATGGCGAGGAGTCAGGATATTGGGACGCCCAGCAGAAGAAATGGGTCGTTGCCAACGAATACAACAAGGCAATTGAAAATGCGATACTGATTGCGACCAAGGAAAGCGCACCTGACCTCGTGATAGTGCCCGTACCCGCGCCGCAGGAGGTGCCGTTGTGATGAGCCTTCATCGAATTGCGCTAGCTATAATTTCAGTCTTCCTCACGCAGTGGTTGGCAGCCGGTGCATTTGCGGCGGTGCAGATCAGCGATCTGGATAAGCTGGTCCGACAAATGCGTGATGCGGAAGCCAAGCTGTCGCAGGATCGTGAGGCGACATTCCGCAGCGAGATGCAAAAGCAGGAACAACAGGCGCAACAAGCGTTGGCGCGTCGCAATGCTGCGGAGGCGCGCGGCAATGAATTGAATAAGGCTTTTGATAGCAATCAGGCCCACCTTGATGAGATGAGGGTATTGCTCAAACAGCATGAGGGGAACCTCGGTGAACTGTTTGGGGTGACGCGACAAATTGCAGGTGATGCGGCTAACGTATTGCAGCAGTCAATGCTTACCGTGCATTATCCTGCGCAGGATGGTATGACCGACCGCGCCAAATTCCTGGTTGACATGGCGGGTGCCAAGAGTTTGCCATCGATTGTCGAGCTCGAACGCATGTGGTTCGAATTGCAGCGCGAAATGGTCGAAACCGGCAAGGTTGTGCGATTTAAAACGCAGGTACTGAAGCCGGACGACACCACTGAAGAGATGGAAGTTGTGCGTGTTGGACCGTTTACCGCAGTGTCCGATGGTAACTACCTCGGCTATATACCGAGCAAAAAGTCATTGAGCATGCTGGACAGGCAGTTGGGCGGTGAGTTCCGTAGTGCTGCGGAAGATCTGCAAAATGCAACGGGTGAGGGCTATCAAAGGGCTGTGGTCGATCCCTCACGTGGCGCACTGCTCACGCGTTATGTGGAACGCCCGAACTTTTTTGAGCGCATCCAGCATGGTGAAGTAGTCGGTTATGTCATCGTTGGTGTGGGCTTGCTGGGCGTGATACTGGCGATATTCCAGTATCTCTATCTGTTTGTCACCCGCACAGCGGTCAAGGCACAGCTTGCCAAATTGTCTTCCCCGGATTCGGGCAATCCTCTGGGTCGTCTGGTCCTGGCGTTTCGCGGTGACCAGCCGGCGGCGAACGCCGAAGTAGCGGAGTTGCGTCTTTCGGAGGCGGTTCTGCGCGAAGTCCCCAAGCTGGAGCGTTTTCAGTCATTCCTGCGGCTTGCCGTGGCTGCTGGACCCCTGTTGGGGTTGGTTGGTACCGTTATTGGTATGATTCTGACTTTCCACGCGATCGTTGCTTCCGGATCCAGTGACCCGAAATTGATGGCCCATGGTATTGGACAGGCAATGATTGCCACGGTACTGGGTCTGGGGATTGCAATTCCCTTATTGTTTATCAACTCGGGGCTTTCGAGACTGTCCACCGGACTGACCCAAATCCTCGACGAGCATAGCCAGGCACTGCTGGCGAAATATCTCGGCGAGAACAGAGAGAGCGTCTAGTTCTTCTCGTCGCAGTTCCCGGATTATCGATAGCGGTAAAATGTAGCCAACCGTGCCGAACGGGTTAATCGCCTTCCAGCTGGCGCCCGGTCAATCCGGGCTACAGTGATCCCAGGCTAACCAGGTCCAGCATGGGCTGCGGGTAAACGCCCAGCAGCATAATCAATATCGCTGTGATGATCAGCATGGCTCCGCAGGCGCTGCGACCCCAGTCAAAGGGTATGCGCAAACGGGCAATACGCGGAGCATGCAGAAACAGCGTCACGATCACCCGTAGATAGTAGTAAAGCCCGATGCCACTGCTGATGACCAGGATAGCCAACAGCCACCACAAACTGGAGTTTATCGCGGCCAGGATCACATAAAACTTACCGATAAACCCTATCGTCATCGGCATGCCCGCCAAAGACAGCATCGACACCATCATAATCGCCGCCAGATACGGCTGTTTCCAGAACAAGCCGCGATAGTGTTGCAGGCCGTCCGCATCTTCAGTGGCCACTTTGTGAGTTACGGAGACAACGGACAGAACGCCAAAGGCTGCCAGTGTGGCGAACGTGTAAGTAAAAAGATAAGTCATACTGGACTGCAGCGATACGAAATTCAGTGCCGCCAGGCCTGTCAGCAGGTAGCCGAAATGGCTTATGGAAGAGTAGGCCAGCAATCGCTTCAGGTTGGTTTGGTGCATGGCGAGTAGATTTCCCGCCAGCATGGAAAGCCCGGCCAACAGGATAAGGATATTTTGAAGCGCAGTACTGGCGATGATCGGGAACCACGAAATCAATCGTAGTAACAGTGCGGCCACGGCTACTTTTGCAACGGTAGCAAGAAAGGCAGCGGCCGGTGCCGGAGCACCTTCATACACATCCGGCGTCCACAGATGGAATGGCACCAGCGACAATTTAAAGCCCAGCGCGATCAGGATCAGCGTGAACCCCGCCAGCACCATGTAATGCATATTGTCACCCTGACTTGCCAGTTGCTGGCCCATAGCCGGAAGTGAAAGGGTGCCACACTGCGCATAGAGCAGGGCCATACCAAGCAACAACAGGGCTGAACCTGTCGCGGATAACACCAGATATTTAATGCCGGCCTCCATTGAGCGGGTGTGCTTTCGATGGTAGGCGACCAGACCATATAGCGGCACTGACAATAGCTCCAGGCCGATAAACAGTGAGGCAAAGTGGCTACTGCTGACCAATACCAAAGCCCCTATCAACGACAACAGCAGCAACAAATAGAGTTCCTCGCGATTATCGGTAAACTCCTTGAGGTAAGTGTGAGCCATGGTGCAGCACGCCAGGGTGGTGATAATCATCAAGGCGCTGAAGAAGCAGGTATAGCTGTCGATCAGTAGTAGTTCGGTTATGGCTATGGGCTTATTTTTCACGACCCATGACCAGACCATTAACGTGGCCAGCAGGGTCACGTTCAAGCCCATTACGGCAAAGGTTGCATTCATACCATGGCGACGGAAAAAAGCGATCAATAGCATCAACAGCGTGGCGCTGATACTCAAAATAATCAGTGGCGATAGGGCAAAGAGTTGTGCTTCTGTGAGCATTTCGCCTACCTCGCTACCGAAGAATAAATATCAAGAACTGTCTGCATGGGTCCTTCGGAGAGGGTGAGTACCGGTTGTGGATATACGCCCAGCGCCAGCAGGGCGAGCATCAGGGTTAGCAACAGACTTCGCTCACGAAGCGTGAGTGCCAGCAGGGCAGGTGCTTCCGCAGCAGAGTGCCCCCTGGGAATGCCATAAAATGCCTTTTGTATCATCCATAGACTATAGATGACGGCCAGAACCAATCCTACGCTGGCGATAGCAACCAGCCAGGGAGCGCTCGGGTAGGAGCCCAGGAGAATCAGGAACTCGCCCACAAAGTTTCCAAGACCCGGTAGGCCCAGTGATGCTGCGGCAAAAAATAAACTGATCGCGGGCAGCCAGGCCATGCGGGACCAAAGGCCACCCATTTTACGAAGATCGCGAGTGTGCAGGCGTTCATACATTTCCCCGCAAACAATAAATAGCGCACCTGCGGAAATACCGTGCGCCAGCATTTGCACCACAACACCCTGCAAACTGATCAGTGTACCGGCATAAATACCGATCAGGATAAAACCCATGTGGGACACGCTGCTGTAGGCCACCAGCCGTTTAATATCGGTCTGGGCACAAGCCATAATGGCGCCATAAAAAATGCCAATCACACCCAGCGTCATCGCAACAGGTGCGAATTGTTGGGAGGCATGGGGGAACAGCGGTAACGCAAAGCGCAGTAAGCCATAGGCGGCAGTCTTGAGCAGGATTCCCGCCAGATCCACGCTGCCGGCCGTGGGCGCCTGTGCATGGGCATCCGGTAGCCAGGAGTGCAATGGCACAACGGGGAGTTTGACTGCGAAGGCAACAAAGAATCCCAGCATCACCAGCATTTCCCATTTGGGATCCATAGGGACGCTACTGTGCAGCAGAGTGTCATAATTAAAACTCAGGGTGCCGGTATTGAAGTAGTGCATGAACACCAGGGACAGGATGCTAAGCAACAGCAGCAAGCCGCTGGTTTGGGTAAACAGGAAAAATTTATTGGCGGCATAAATGCGTCCCCTGCCTTCCTTGCCGCCCTCCTGCTCAGCGGCATGTCCCCACAGGGCGATCAGAAAATACATCGGAATGATCATCAGTTCCCAGCAAAAGAAAAACAGGAACAGGTCCAGGGCGAGGAAAATACCCAGCACGCCACCCAGGTTCCACAGCAGGTTCAGGTAAAAAAAGCCCACATGTCGCTGGATCTCTCGCCAGGAACACACCACCGCTGCCAGACCGAGGCTTCCGGTGAGCATCACCAGCAGTAAAGAGAGACCATCCAGGCCCAGGTGAAAGGTAATGCCCAGGCTTGGAATCCACTGCCACTGCACCTCGTAATGCCAGCCAGTCTCGACACCATCTGCCTGCAAGCTATAGTCTCCCTGCAACCACATATACAGGGAGAGCACACATACACCGAGCATGGAGAAAAAAGCAATCCAGCGCGGTGTTCCGCGATTGATGCGCTCTCCTTGCCAGCACAGGAAGCCTCCCACCACAGGCAGTGCCAGCAAAGCAGGAAGAAACAGTGAATCTGGAATCATGTAAGTCTATCGATCCTCAAAGGGCAGTTCAGGTTACCAGCACGAATGCCAGAAGAGATACCACTCCCAGCGCCATGGTTGCGACGTACCAGCGTACCTGGCCATTTTGTGCTGACACCAAGGGAATACGCAGTGTATGAAGCAGTCCCGGAATAAATATTTCTGCAACATAATCGGCAAGGTCCCGCTTATTCCTGGCGATGACGGCGCGGAAAGGGTTTGACGAACAGGGCGTCATACAGCCAGATCAAAGCCCCAGGCCTGTTTCCACACGCTGGTGAAAAATTGTCCCACCGTGCTGGACGCTATACGGCCAATAAACCGACGATCACCGGCAAATAACAGGTAGGCGATTACGACCCCGCTACAGGCTATGGCAATAGAAATTAACTCGAGGAGATGTTTGCCTTCTTCCCGGTTACTGCCGGGGGAGAGCGGGAATAACCCGGCCAGGGGTGGATGAATCAATGCCCCGACAAAGGTGGATAGAACACCCAGCACTACGAGAGGAATAATCTGGCTGACACTGCGGTCTGCATGCGCATGCACCTGTTCTTTGCCATGGAAAACAATAAAGATGAGCCGGAAGATATACAGCGATGTAAGCAGGGCACCTATCAGGCCGGCGATGACAAATTCCGGCTTATCGGCAGCGAGGTCCTGCCACAATATCGCATCTTTACTGTAAAAGCCGGCGGTGATAAAGGGCAGTGCGGCGAGCGCTCCGCCGCCGACCAGGAAGGAGACATACACCAATGGGAGCGACTTGCGCAAGCCGCCCATACGGAAAATATCCTGCTCGTGATGGGTGGCTATAATGACAGACCCCGCTGACAAAAATAGCAGGGCCTTAAAAAAAGCATGAGTCATCAAATGAAAGATCGCGGCATCAAAGGCGCCAACGCCCAACGCCAAAAACATATAGCCGATCTGGCTCATGGTTGAGTAGGCCAGAATCCGTTTGATATCCGTTTGCGCCAGGGCACTGAAACCCGCCATCAATAAGGTGACAGCGCCCACCACGCCCACGAGATACATGACATCCGGGGACAGTTCAAACAAGGTATGTGTACGAGCGATCAGATACACCCCTGCGGTCACCATGGTGGCGGCATGAATCAATGCAGATACCGGTGTGGGACCTGCCATGGCATCGGCCAGCCAGGTTTGTAATGGTACCTGTGCTGATTTTCCGACGGCACCACCCAGAAGCATCAGGGCAGCCAGTTGCAATGCAGCCCGGTGGTCGTGGGTAGGTGCCAGCTCCAGCAGGGATTGAATGTGTAAGGTGCCAAACTCTTGAAACAGGATGAATAGTCCGATTAGCATCAGCACGTCACCGACCCGGGTGACGATAAAGGCCTTCATGGCAGCCGCACCATTCGCGGGGACGCGATAGTAAAAGCCGATCAACAAGTAACTGCAGAGGCCAACGCCTTCCCAGCCAAAAAATAGTATTACCAGATCATCAGCCAGTACCAGCAACAACATACTGGCAACAAAAAGATTCATGTAGGCAAAGAAGCGGCTATAACCCTCTTCGCCGCGCATGTACCAGGAGGCAAACAAATGAATCAGGAAACCAACACCGCTGACAACACCCAGCATAGTGAGTGAAAGACCATCGAGGCGTAAGGCAACCACGGGAGAAAAGTTACCAATATTCAGCCAGTTCCAGAGCGTTTGTACATACACGCCCTGCAGGGTTGTTTGCTGTAACAAGGCATTGCTTACCAGAATTGCCACTATGAAAGACAGCGCAATTGAACCAACGCCAATGGTGGCAGACATATTTTCAGACCAGCGTCCGCGGGATAAGGCCAGCAGCAGAAAGCCAATCAGGGGAAACAAAATGGTGAGGTATAAATAGTTCATCCGCGCATCTCACTTGCGGCATCAATGTCAAGAGAATGAAACTGGCGATAGATCCTCAATACAATGGCCAGACCGATAGAAGCCTCGGCGGCAGCCAGGGTCAGAATCATAATGAACATGATCTGGCCATCGGGTTGTAGCCAGCGGCTGCCCGCAACCACAAAGGCCATGGCAGCTGCGTTCATCATGACTTCAATACTGATCAGCATGAATAAAATATTGCGACGTACCATGATGCCGATGAAACCAAGCGCGAAAAGAATTACGGCAACAATAAGGCCGTGTTCGAGCGGAATCTGTTCTGCGAAAAGATTTATCATGTCCTCAATGCCTATTCTTCCTTGCCCAGGTGGTAAGCCGCGATCAGCGCAGCAAGCAGCAGGATGGAAGCCAGTTCCACGAGTAATAAATAGGATCCAAACAGTGATACGCCGACCTGTTTGGCGTCAATAACGCCGGAACCAAAAGTCTGGCCACCGCCGCCCGTATTCTGTGCCCACAAAGCCCAGGCCAGTTCGACAAGTAAAACTGCCGCCAATAGCCCCGGGCCGACCCAGATGCGCGGTGTAAGCCAAAGCTTTTCCTGCGCCCGGGTTTCCTCGCCGAGGTTTAACATCATCACGGCAAAGACAAATAAAATCATGATGGCACCGGCGTAGACGATGATTTCCAGGGCGCCGGCAAACGGCGCACCAAGGCAGAAAAAAATCATGGCAACAGCCAGCAGTGAAATGACCATGTACAGTAGGGCATGAATAGGGCTGGTATTGGTAATGACACGAAGGGTGGCAAAAATAGCCACGAGAGATGCCAAGTAAAACGCTATCGCCATATCTCTTTACCTTTCAGGGCATCAGGCCGCGTACATCTACAGGCTGGGCTTCATGTTGTGCAGAGCCCTTGGGCTTGCCCGCAATCGCCATACCCGATACGCGATAAAAATTGTAATCATGGTATTTGCCAACACCATCGATCAACAGATGTTCTTTTTCATACACCAGGTTTTGCCTGTCGTATTCGGCCATTTCAAAATCCGGTGTCAGTTGGATGGCGTTCGTGGGGCATGCTTCTTCACACATGCCACAAAAAATACAGCGGGAAAAATTGATACGGAAGAAGTCCGGATACCAGCGACCATCGTCCCTTTCCGCCTTCTGCAATGATATGCAGCCGACCGGGCATGAAACAGCACAGAGATTGCAGGCCACGCAGCGTTCTTCACCATCCGGGTCCCGGGTCAGTACAATACGGCCTCGATAACGGGGCGGTACCGGAACCTTTTCCTCCGGGTATTGCAGCGTGTCGCGCTTGCGGAAGGTATGCATAAAAACCAGGTACATACTGCGCAACTGGCTTGCTGAGCCCCATACGATCGACTTCAGCGTTGAAAGAGACTTTACAAATGAATTGGAAGTCATCGTATTAGCTTCCACTGATTGGTTCATACACAAGAATCCAGATGCCCGTGATGATCAAATTGAACAATGTTAAGGGCAGGCAGACTTTCCAGCCAGCGGCCATTACCTGGTCATAGCGAGGCCGTGGCAGGGAGCCCCGTAACAAGATGAAAATCATGATAAAGAAGCAGGTTTTGGTCATGAACCATATAACAGCAGGAATGTAGTTCATGATGGCGGGGAATAACTGATAGCCAAAGGCCGCAGGAGGATGCCATCCACCAAAAAACAGGGTAACCGTGAGAGCGGAAATCAACACCAGGCCGACGTATTCACTGATGAAAAACATGACCCATTTCATGCCGGAATATTCGGTATGGTAACCGGCGGCCAACTCAGATTCCGCCTCAGGCAAGTCAAAAGGCGTTCTGTGTGCCACGGCGACCCCTGCAATGAAGAATGTCAGGAACCCGACGAACTGGGGAAATACAAACCAGCCGTGTTGTTGGGCGGCAACGATATCACGCAAGTTGAAGGAGCCTGCCAGGGCAACGACGCCCATGAGGGATATCCCCATAAACACTTCATAACTGACCGTCTGTGCAGCAGAGCGCATTCCACCCAGCAGCGAATATTTGTTGTTACTTGACCAGCCTGCAAATAACACGGCGTACACCGAGACCCCCGCCATTGCCAGGAAAAACAGGATACCGATATGCATATCCTTAACACCCCAGGTCGGGGTAATGGGTACGATAGCAAATGAGATCAACAAGGCACTCATGGCGATGACTGGCGCCAACCAGAAGGTTAACTTGTCGGCAAAGGGCGGGGTCCAGTCTTCCTTAAAAAACAACTTGATGACGTCGGCAACAAACTGGAATATGCCAAAAGGTCCAACGCGATTGGGGCCATAGCGATCCTGCCACAGCGCCAGTACGCGGCGCTCGACAAAACTGAGAAAGCCCGCAAAAACCAGCGTGACAACCAGAATCACGACGGCCTTAAGCATCGCCGCCAGGATTGAAAGAATATCCGGGGTGACAAAGGAGGGCAAATAGGTCTCAAGACTCATGTGCTGGTCCCTGCATTCAGTTTCACAGGCATATGGAAGGGCAAGTAGGGCATGCCGGTTAATCCTACGGGTATGCCCACCAGACCCGAGGGCAATTTCTCGAGGATGCGCACAGTAAGCGATAGTGTAAGTCCCGTATTGTGTACTTTGATCAGGATCCCGTCGCGCACGCCGAGTCTTTCTGCATCGGAAGGGCTCAAACCCACATAAGGCTGCTCAAGCAGCATTTCCGTTGCGCCGGCACGGGCGGACAATTCATCACTGCCGAAAATGTGATGCAAGGGTACCGCTTGCCAGGAATCCTGTGCGGCACTGAATGCCGCAGGAATTTTGCTGAAATAGTTGCCTGTAGGTCCCGTATTGGCTTCAATAAGCCGCACACCGGCATCACCTGCACGCAGATGACCGCCTACCTCATCCTGGAATTTTGTCCAGGCCTGTGGCGAGTTCCAGCCCGGCGCCCACGCAAATGGTACAAATGAAGCATCCTCATTTGGTCCCACATAACCTTCCATGGAGAAGGTCAATGCACTGTCCTCATCCTGGGAGGCGCGAGGTTCATGCACAGAAAGATTTGCCCGCATTGCAGTACGACCGGAGTAGCGACGTGGCGCTCGGGCAATCTTCAAACCCTTGACGCGGTAACTGGCGTTTGGTGATGCTTCGGCTATGCGTGCAAGCCAGGGTATATGTTCAGCACACTCTTGGGTAATCTCATCAAATTGTGTCCAGGACACCGCTCGATGATCAATAGCAGTGTGCACTGCATGTAGCCAGCGCCAGCTTTCCTTGATATTGGAAGAGGGATCGTAATATTCCGGATCGTATAGCTGGAAGTAACGTTGCGCGCGACCCTTCCATGCTCACCATGGTGCCGTCCCCCTCAGCAAAGCTGGCAGCGGGCAAAATGTATCTGGCTTTTTCTGCGGTAGCGGTGGACTGATGATCAATGACGACAACGGTGGAGACGTGGCTGAACGCGCCGTCTACCAGTTCGGCCGGTGCACGACGGTAGAGATCATTTTCGACGACGATCAGGGCGTCGGCATTGCCATTTACCAGCGCGCGCAACCCCGCATCGGCGGAATCTGCCTCTAACATAGCCACGCCGACACTATTCACCTCGGGTACGCACAGTGCCAGTGATGGAGTCTTGCCCTTTTTATGTAAGGCTTCGGCTATATTGGCGGCGGCCTGCAGAACAGCTTCCGATGCCGCACCTGTGCCAGACACGACCAGCGGCTTTTGTGCGGCTAGCAAGGCCTGTGCAATACGTTGCGCTGCGGCCAAATATTCTTCCGACAAACCAGGGACTGCGGGCGCATCGCTGTCAATTGCGTGTGCCACCGCAAAACCTAAACGGGCGATGTCATCTGCCGCACCATTGAGCGTAGATTCCGCTACATCATCGAGGCGTGTAGCACAAAAGCTGGCAACAAACAGAGGACTCTTGTCGCGCTGGCCGATATGTTGCACAGCCGCGATTTGCCAATCAGGAATTTTATTATCTGCTGCCATTTTTACAGAGAGCGTCTTGACGGCCTGTCGTAGCGCCAGGGCAATACGTGGCGCCGTCTGTGTCACATCTTCGCCGAGGACAAAAACCGCGTCAGCTTTTTCCATTTCCCGCAATGCGGGTGTGCGAGCGGCGGTACTTTGCATGATGGCCAGCACCTGGCGAATGAGCTTCAATTCCGCTTCGCCAATGCCACAATAAAAATTCTGTGCACCTACAAGGTCGCGCAGAGCATAATTTGCTTCAAGGCTGGCACGGGGTGAACCAATGCCGATCACCCTCTCCTGGGAGATTGCTGACCTGTAAACTCGAACCAATCTTATTGACCGCTTCGTCTGCAGAGAGAATCTCCAGTACCGTATTGTTCGTGGTTGTACTGGTTCGCAAAAAGGGCTGGCGCGGGCCTGATCCTTGCGATTCACATAACCGTGTCCAAATCGTCCACGATCACAAAGAAAATAGTGGTTAATCTCCCCGTGATAGCGGTTTTCGATGCGACGCAATTCTCCATAGCGTTCGCCGGGACTGGTGTTGCAACCGACACTACACTGCTGGCAGACACTGGGAGAAAACTGCATGTCCCACTTGCGATTATAGCGCTCCGAGTGTGTTTTGTCGGTAAATACTCCAGTCGGGCAAACTTCAATCAGGTTGCCGGAGAATTCACTTTCGAAGACGCCATCCCTTTCGCGGCCAAAATACAAATTATTATTGGCCCCGAATACTCCAAGATCATTGCCGCCTGCATAATCATTGTAATAACGTACACAGCGATAGCAGGCAATACAGCGATTCATTTCATGATTGATGAAGGGGCCGAGATCCTGGTTCTGGTGTGTGCGCTTATTGAAGCGATAACGGCGTTTGTTATGACCGGTCATGACGGTCATATCCTGCAAATGACAGTGGCCTCCCTCTTCACATACGGGGCAGTCATGCGGATGGTTGGTCATGAGCCATTCCAGCACGGATTTGCGGAAGGCTTTTGCTTCCCCGTCGTCGATCGATATATAGGTATTGTCCGTGGATGGTGTCATGCACGACATCACGAGTCGGCCGCGTTTATCATCCGCATTGGCGTACTGTTTGACCGCACATGCGCGACAGGCGCCAACGGAGCCCAGTGCCGGGTGCCAGCAGAAATACGGAACATCCAGACCCAGAGACAGGCAGGCGCGTAACAAGTTATCTGCGCCGTCTACTTCAAAAGGTTTGTTATCTACATAAATGGTTGCCATCGTTAACTCGCCTTCAGGCCATCCTCATTCTGGATTTCTGTTTTCATGATACCGCGCTCAAATTCACTGCGGAAAAATTTCAAGGCGCTCTGTAGTGGCTCCATGGCACCTGGTGCATGCGGGCAAAATGTCTTTCCGGGACCGAGGAAGTGGGTCATTTCTTCCAGCACTTCGATATCACCTGCCTCACCCTGGCCGCGCTCAATAGCCTGCAATAACTTCACTGACCAGGGCAAACCGTCGCGGCAGGGTGTGCACCAGCCGCAGGATTCCCGTGCAAAAAACTGCTCCAGATTGCGTACCACGGAAACAATATTTTGTTTGTTGTCGACCACCATGATGAGCCCGGTGCCCATACGACTGCCTGCTTTGCCTATGGTGTCGTAATCCATGGCAAGATCCAGATGTTGCGGCAGCAGAAAGTCCGTAGAAGCCCCGCCCGGTAACCAGCACATCAATTCCAGGCCATCCTGCATGCCGCCGGCATGTTCGTACAATAATTCCCGGCAAGTCGTGCCGATAGGCAATTCCCATACGCCGGTGCGTTTGGCGCGACCGGACACACCGTACAACTTGGTGCCGCTATCTGCGCTCTTGCCGCGCGATAAACCTTTAAACCATTCAGCACCGCGCACCACAATAGCGGGAACATTGTTAAGCGTTTCAACATTGTTGACGACGGTGGGCTTTCCCCAGAGTCCGGCGATTTGTGGAAAGGGGGGTTTGGCGCGCGGGTTGGCACGGCGACCTTCGAGAGAATTGATCAGCGCGGTTTCTTCGCCGCAGATGTAGCGGCCGGCACCGGTGTGTACATGCAATTCCATGCCCCAGCCGGAACCGAGAATATTGTCGCTCAGATAACCTGCCGCTTTCGCTTCCGCTATCGCGCGATTCAAACGTTCCGCTGCGACAACGTATTCGCCGCGCAAAAATATGTAAGCCTTGGACACTTGCAGGGCGTAACCGACCAATATCATCGATTCAATCATTTGATGAGGCAACTGCTCCATCAACAAACGATCCTTGAAGGTGCCGGGCTCCATTTCATCAGCATTGCAAATGAGATACTTGTCCCTGGGCGCCGCTTCTCCCATCGGTACCAGCGACCATTTCACCCCTGCGGGAAATCCGGCTCCGCCCCGACCACGCAGGTTGGCATCTTTCACCAGTGCCTGCACAGACTGTGGATTCATTTCCGTGATAGCTTTGCGTAAACCCGCAAAACCTTCCAGCGATTCGTAGGTTTTCAGATCCAGGGGTGCACTGCCGAGATGGTCAAGGCGCCAGGTGAGCGGATGAGTGTCAGCAGATTTCAAAATGGCAGCATTCATCATGGGTGCATCACCGATATTTTTCCAACAAGGTCGCGACCTGTGTACATGCCACTGGGCCGTGGGTGTCATCATCAATCATGATGGCAGGGCCTTTATCACAATTCCCCAAACAGCAAATGGGTAACAGTGTAAAACGACCATCCGGTGTTGTGTGACCATAGTCAATGTTCAAATGTTGTTTGATCGCTGAAATAAGGTCGTCATAACCGGTCAGGAAACAGCCAATGCTATCGCAGACTTTAATGACGTGTCGGCCCACGGGTTTGCGGAAAATCAAATTGTAAAATGTGGCCACACCTTCCACATCTGCTGAAGAAATACCCAGAATGTCGCCGATGGCGGCGATCGCTTCATCCGGCACCCAACCGTGGCGTTTTTGCACAATCTTCAGCGCATCAATGGATGCCGATCGCGGATCGTCGTAATGCCCAATACTGTGCAAAATAGCTTCCCTATCCTCCTCATGAAAGGAGTAACGCATGCTACGGTCAGTAGCAAGGAGATTGCTGGGTTGTACAGGTTTAGCGGTCGACATCGGCCATCACAAAGTCAATACTTGCCAAATAGGCGATCAAATCCGGGATCATGGATCCACGAATCACCGAGGGGATCTGTTGCAGATGCGGGAAGCTGGGGGTGCGGATGCGTGTGCGATAGCTCATGGTGCTGGCATCTGAAATCAGGTAGTAACTGTTGATACCTTTAGTGGCTTCAATCATCTGGCTGCTTTCACCCGCGGGCATCACCGGCCCCCATGATACCGCGAGGAAGTGCGTGATCAGGGTTTCAATGTCCTGCAACGCGCGTTCTTTGGGTGGCGGGCACGTGAGGGGGTGATCGGCCTTGTAGGGCCCGGCCGGCATATTTTTCAGGCACTGCTCAATGATGCGCAGGCTCTGGCGTATTTCCTCAATGCGCACCATGGCCCTATCGTAGGCGTCACCATTGGCGGCGAGCGGCACATCAAACTCAAAACGATCGTATCCGGAGTAGGGGCGTTTCTTGCGTAGGTCGTAATCCACACCGGTAGCACGCAGACTGGGGCCGGTAACGCCCCATTCAATGGCTTCTTTGCTGTTGTATTTCGCTACACCGATGGTGCGTGCACGTAATATGCCATTACGGAAGGCGGCCTTTTCATATTCCTTGAGCCGTTTTGGCATCCAGTCCAGTACTGTACGCACCAATCTTTCCCAGCCTTTGGGCAGATCGTGGGCAATACCGCCAATGCGGTACCAGGCGGGGTGCATGCGAAATCCAGTGATGGCCTCTATCACGTCATAGACTTTCTGCCTGTCGGTAAACATATAGAAGATAGGCGTCATCCCGCCGACATCCTGTATATAGGTGCCCAAAAACAATAGATGTGACGTGATGCGGAAAAACTCTGCCATCATGACGCGTATCACTTCAACCCGTTCCGGGACCTTGATGCCGGCCAGTTGTTCAACTGCCAGTACATAGGGCAGGTTGTTCATCACGCCGCCGAGATAATCGATGCGGTCTGTATATGGAATGTAGGAGTGCCAGCTCTGGCGTTCCGCCATTTTCTCTGCGCCGCGGTGGTGGTAGCCGATATCCGGTACGCAATCGATTATTTCTTCGCCGTCCAGTTGCAACACAATGCGGAAGGCGCCGTGAGCTGAAGGGTGGTTGGGTCCGAGGTTAAGGAACATGAAATCTTCATTGGCGGTGCCGCGTGCCATTCCCCAGTCTTCGGGTTTGAAGCGCAGGGATTCCTGCTCCGCATCCTGCTTTGCAGCATCCAGATAGAACGGATCAAACTCGGTAGCTCTGGCGGGATAACTTTTCCGCAGGGGGTGCCCTTGCCAGCTAAGCGGCATCATAATGCGCGTGAGGTGAGGATGCCCTTCAAAGTTGATGCCGAATAAGTCCCATACTTCCCGTTCGTACCAGTTGGCATTGGCAAACACGCTGGTTGCAGAGGGTAAGTTCAGGTCATTTGCTTGCAGCGCCACTTTGATGCGAACGTCGCCGCCATAGGTAAAGTCAGTTCGCTCCAGCGAGAGCAGATGATAGAAAACAGTGAACTCTGCAGGTGGCTGGCCGCGCCTGTAATTGCGCAGCTGTTCATCAATGGCGGAGAGATCGTAGAGCATGCTGAAGGGCTTTGGTAATTGCTTCAGGAAACTCAATACTTCCTGAATTTTTCCCCTCGGGACCCATACCGTCGGTACGCCATCGCGGGTGCGCTGGAAGCAACAGGTTTCTGTGCCAAAGCGGGAATACAACTCGCGCACCACTTCATATTCAGCGCCGCGTCGTGAATTGGCGTTCAACTCTGGTGCTTGTGGATTGTTGATTTCAGTGGCCACGGCAGATAGTTTTTCGACTCATTAAATTTGGTCTGGTGAACGCAATACCTGCACGGCACAACGCTCTTCTTTCTTCAAATCCCGCTGTGCAGGCAGGTTGGCCTTATAAACGCCTTGCTCACCCACTACCCAGGACAAGGGACGACGCTCCTGGGCTATAGCATCCTGCAGCAAATTCAAACCCTGTATGAAAGCTTCTGGACGCGGCGGGCAACCGGGGATGTATACATCCACCGGCAAAAATTTATCCACGCCCTGTACCACGGAATATATGTCGTACATGCCGCCGGAGTTGGCGCACGCTCCCATGGATATGACCCATTTCGGCTCCAGCATCTGTTCATACAGGCGTTGTACGACGGGAGCCATCTTGATAAAGCAGGTGCCGGCTATAACAATCAGATCCGCCTGGCGCGGCGAGGCGCGAATGACCTCTGCCCCAAAGCGGGCAACATCGTGAGGCGTGGTAAAGCTGGTGGCCATTTCTACATAGCAGCAGGAGAGCCCGAAGTTGTAGGGCCACAGAGAATGCTTGCGCCCCCAGTTGACGGTATCGTGGAGTACGTTCTCCAGCTTGCCGAGAAAAATATTCTTGTGTACCTGATCCTCCATGGGGTCCGGGACCGTAGATTTCTGGCTATTGGGATAGTGACCAGTGTCATCGGGGTCTATGCGGGTCAGGGTGTAGTCCATGGAATTCTCGAGTCTTGTATGGGTGACAGCGGATCAGGTATGAGGAGCGCGTTCGTTGGCCCTGCGACGGCGACTGTCCGGCGCCCAGTCAAGGGCTCCCACCTTCCAGATGTAAGCGAGGCCCGCCAGCAATACAGTAATAAAGATGGCAATTTCGATGAAGCCCGACCAGCCACTTTCGCGCACCGTGATGGCCCAGGCATAGAGGAAGAGAGCCTCCACATCAAAAATGACAAAGAACATGGCAACAAGGTAGAACTTCGACGAGAGACGGAGGCGGGCGTTGCCCACAGAGACGATGCCGGATTCGAAGGGTTCCTTGCCCGCACGGCCCCGGTTGCGGGGGCCGATAAAGTAGGAGAGGCCGAGCATGGCGACACACAGTACCGCTATCACCAGAAGATAAATGCCGAAGGACCAGTATTGCGCAAGCGTGTCGGGCGCTGTAGCCACAGACGAACCTCGTATCAATTTAAATTTTTATAAATCAACAAGTTAAAAGAGATTCACAAACTGGCTCAGGGTTGGGTTCGTTGCCAGTTATCGGAAGAGCATAGTACTGAAGCAGGCTCAACATTGCACGAATTATATGGCTGTTTTTTTCCACGGGTTACATCAAGGGCTTTTGTTCCGCCGTTACACCCCCTTAAATAGTTCCAGGTGTTTGCTGCTTCAAGCAATTTGCCGCCTACACAGGCATAATCATCGCTTTTTCTTCCGGTAACGACGGAGCCGCAATGTTGTCGGATAACAAATTGACGGTGTGGATATTTATTGGTCTGCTGGGGGGCATGGTGACCGGTTTAGCCCTGCATGGTTGGGGCGGGGATACCACAACCGTCGCGGAGTTTCTCGGGCTCTTCACAACCTTGTTCCTGCGTCTGATCAAGATGGTAATCGCCCCGCTGGTGTTCGCTACGCTGGTGGTCGGTATCGCCAAGATGGGCGATGTGAGCACTGTGGGGCGCATCGGCCTAAAGGCATTCGCCTGGTTTGTCGCGGCCTCGCTGGTGTCCCTGTCGCTGGGGCTTGTGCTGGTCAATTTATTCCAGCCCGGCGTCGACATCGGCATCTCGCTTCCAGATGCCGGTGCAAGCAGCGGTGCAGAACCGGCGGCGCTCAGCCTGCAGGAATTCGTGCTGCACCTGGTGCCGACCAGCATTGTGGACGGCATGGCGCGAAACGAGATTCTGCAGATTGTAGTGTTCGCGGTGTTTTTCGGTGTCGCCTGCGCCGGCGTGGGCGAGAAGGCGAATGTGCTGGTGGATGCGCTGGAAGGGTTATCCTACGTGATGCTGAAGCTCACCATGCTGGTGATGCGGTTCGCGCCGCTCGCGGTGTTCGCGGCGGTGACGGCCGCGGTCGCAAAGAGCGGATTCCATGTGCTCGCCGTCTATGGGCGCTTCATGGGCGAATTTTACCTGGCGATCCTGATATTGTGGCTGATGTTGTTCCTGGCGGCGTCTGCCATTATAGGCCGCCGCGCTCCGGCGCTGTTTCGCGCCGTGCGCGAGCCCGCTTTGCTTGCCTTCGCCACTGCATCGAGTGAAGCGGCCTATCCAAAGACGCTGGCACAGCTGGAACATTTCGGTTGTAGCAACCGCGTGGCATCGTTCGTGCTGCCGCTCGGTTATTCATTCAATCTTGATGGTTCCATGATGTACTGCACTTTTGCCATTATGTTCATTGCGCAGGCCTATGGAATCGAGCTGTCGGTCGGGCAGCAGATCACGATGCTGCTGGTCCTGATGGTAACCTCCAAGGGCATGGCCGGCGTGCCGCGCGCCTCGCTGGTGGTGATTGCGGCCACGTTGTCGCAGTTCAAGATTCCGGAGGCCGGGTTGTTGCTGCTGCTGGGCGTGGATCATTTTCTCGATATGGCCCGTTCGGCCACAAATGTGATCGGCAACAGCGTCGCCACGGCGGTTGTGTCGAAATGGGAAGGCCTGCTGCGTCCGGAGGGTGCCAGTCCGGAGTTAGAGAACGCGCTGAGTGGCACCGTGCCACACAAAACCCCATAAACGCGGAATCAATTGTCTGATCCCCAACTGGTATAAGAGAATTGCCCCCCCCGTGTTTATTTGCAAGGCAGTGGGAGAACCTTGCGCGGCACTGATGTTGTCGATCAGGAGTGAAGCGGTTCCGCCAGGCAGGCCTTCAGCGCAGGAAAGAGAATCGGGTCAACCGGCTGGAGCCCCGCTCGTTGCGATTGATCCGACCCAGGCGCTCGCGCATGCGCTTGATCAGTTGCTTTTGCTTGGCGTTCAACCACTCCTCGCGCGAAACGTCCTTGCCGCGCAGCTGTTCCTCTGAACTGCGGAAGACGCAGAACTCATCGTACGCTTCGAGTTGGTGGTTCAACTCGCGCACCACCAGCTCAATCATGATGGCGTCATCGATAAGCCCAAGAACGGGCACATCGTCGGGAATCAGGTCTGCCGGATTGTGAAAGTAGGCCAACGCGCTGATGACATCCACACGCTCCTGTCCATCCAGCGGCCACTCCGGGTCTTCCAACATAGCGATCAGGGTCGCCAGGCGCTCCAGCCGCTCGCGCACGAACAGCGGCGGCTTGACCGGTGTGGTGCCTTCAAGGACGGTACGCGCCTTGTGGATGATCTCTTCATCAGATGCAGTACCCGCGCCGTCCTGCGCCTTACTCATGACGCCACGAAAGTACTCTATATCCGAATCGTCAAGTGAGAATTTGATGTCGATGCTCATGGGAACCTTCCTGATATTAGTTAGGGTTTAAGCGACGCGCTGCTGCTGGCCGAAAATGCCTATAATAAGTTAAATTTGTTACCGGATGTAGGCGGGTTGGCAGAAAATCGCCTGCTCGCCCCATTGCTCCGGCGCCCACACGGATAGAGCAGTGCAGGGCACTAACGCGCTATTTTTGTTGTATAAAAAAAGGAGCTGTAAGAGCTCCTTCTTTCTTTTCACGCCACGACTTTTCGGTCCTAGAGTGGAACTACATTTTCGGCCTGGGGGCCTTTCTGGCCATCCGTCACGTTGAACTCAACCTTTTGGCCATCGGCCAAAGTTTTGAAGCCATCGCCCTGGATGGAGCTGAAATGAACGAACACATCGGGGCCATCTTCACGCTCGATAAAGCCGAATCCTTTGGTTTCGTTAAACCATTTAACAGTACCTGTTGTCTTAGACATAATGTTTACCTGTATAGCTAGCGGCGCCATGTCCAGGCACCTTTTCATTTAAATTGTTATTTATGGTTTACGTACCGATGATCTTGATGGAACTTCGACCGTGAGCATAAATACTGCTGAAACCACTCAGCAAGTCGAGTGTAGCACCATAATTGACAATTTACAGAGAGCCAGCACAACTATTTTTCGGCACGATGCCCTGCCACTGATCGGTCGCCATGCCCGATCGCATAATCTCATATCGCCCCGATCACTATAAGGGTGTGTGGGCGGCACCGAGCAACCCGGTCGTTTCGCAGGTAATCACATACAGCGGTACGCGGGCCAGATGCTCCCGCATCTTTCCTTTTTCCTGAAAACGTCGCACGAAGGGACTGGCATGCAGGAACCCAAGCATGCGCGGTACAAAGCCTCCCGCCAGATAAAGCCCGCCATAGGCGCCGTTGGCGAGTACAAAGTCGCCGCAGATAG
>CAVXKH010000021.1:0-159614 GCA_963762235.1 uncultured Gammaproteobacteria bacterium
GGATTCAATCGGTCAACGCAACACTTTAATCTCTACCTACAGAGACGGAGTGCTGCAGATGAAACGAAGACCTCGTATTAACTACACAGAAGCCCAAAGGGCCTTGATGTGGGACCGCTGGCAGCAGGGCGAGTCGATGCACGACATCGCCAGGCTGTTTGATCGGAGCCATCCTGCCATACAGCGGATACTGACACTCAATGGCGGTTTCCGTCCCCGAGAGAAAAAGCGATCACCCCTTGCCCTGACACTGGCAGAGCGGGAAGTCATCTCCAGGGGTCTGGCAAGTCAACTGTCCATGCGCACCATTGCGGCCCAGCTTGACCGGTCTCCCTCGACGGTGAGTCGGGAAATTCAGCGCAATGGAGGGTATGCTTCCTACCGGGCCAGTGCTGCCGAGAACGCCGCATGGCAGCGAGCTTTGCGGCCCAAGGCGTGCAAGCTGGCAGGTCGACCTGAACTTGTAGACGTGATCACTGATAAATTGCAGCAGCAGTGGTCGCCCGAGCAGATTGCAGGTTGGTTGAAGCGAAGCGATCCGGACAACGAGCGTAATCACGTGTCACACGAAACCCTCTACAAGAGTTTATTCATCCAGGCGCGTGGCGTGCTAAAAAAAGAGCTTCTAGCGTGTCTGCGCACTGAGCGAAGCCTGAGGCGACCAAGAAAGCACGCTTCGATGAAGGGGCAAGGGCTTGGCAAGATCGTCGACGCCATCCCAATCAGCGAGAGGCCGCCATCAGTTGAAGATCGCGCTGTCCCGGGGCACTGGGAAGGCGACTTAATCATCGGCTCCAATAACAGCCAGATAGCGACCCTGGTGGAACGTCAGACTCGCTATGTCATGCTGGTAAAGGTCGACAAGAAAGACTCGACAACAGTGATTGAGGCACTGATCAAGCAGTCACAAAAACTGCCCGCCGAATTGTACAAATCGCTCACTTGGGATCGTGGCTCTGAAATGCATGAGCATAAGAGGTTCACTTTAGCGACAGATATTCAGGTTTACTTCTGCGATCCCAAAAGCCCGTGGCAGCGCGGCTCGAACGAAAACACGAATCGCCTGCTGAGACAGTACTTCCCAAAAGGAACTGATCTATCGGTTCACTCCCAACGGGAGCTGGATCGAGTAGCCAGACAGCTAAATGAGCGCCCGAGGAAAACCTTGGAATACGAAACACCAGCTGATAGGTTTAGCCAGTGTGTTGCGATGACGGGTTGAATTCACACCTCACAGCGGTCACCGTGGGAAAACAAAAAAAGTTCACGCGTGGCGGGCGTCGTCCACCTACTATATTTGGGTTTTTCTACCCTTTGACCAACCAAGGCCAACGAGTCCAAGACTAAACAGGGCGATGGTGGCGGGTGAGGGGATGGCTGCTGGTGTCACTGTGACTGTGCTTGCACGCCATAAACTGCCAGCCGCCGCAGACTGCTGTACCAAACTAGCGACGGGATTTGTACTAAAGTTGGTAAGGAACATGCAAAAAGAGCCGGGCGAGCCACCGCTGCAACCACTGGTGTGAGCGTCCGTCGCAAGGATAAAAAGGTCGCCTGAAGCGTAGTAGGCATAGGTCGCGACAGGGGGCAAATTAAAGCTGTTGATTGTTAGTCCTTGGGTTGTTTGCGAAATATCCGATGCGTTATCGAAGCTTATCGAAAAGTCCATTATCAGCGGGTCCACTGGAAGGGGGAGCGCATCACCAAGAAATAGAAAAAAGTCGGAAGCCACAACCTCCAGAGTTTTATTTATCGGACTTGCGAAAGCAGCCTTCGATCCGCTAAGTATCAACGCAGTTAGAATCACTAGTAATCGATTATTCATTCGCGCCTTGCCTCCTTAAGCCAGTTGTTTGCCATAGTAGCATGCGCAAGGCTTGTGCCAAGAAGTAAAATTGGCCAAATAAACAGGTGTTTAAGATAGCCCCGAGATTATCGTCGTGATGATGTTGGTCTAAGTGTAGGATTTTCTGACAGGGGTACGATGCGATTCAAGAACATTGCAAGATATTCCCGCTCGCCAGCTATATGCTTACCCCAGCGTCCGTCACGAGTCGAGGGTGGCTATCCAGTATAACTGAACCATTTAGACCGCTCGTAGGCGATTCCGGAAGTTCCCGCTCCAAGCCTGGCTATGACCGCTCCTGCTTATGTGGATTCAACCGATCAGCGCAACACATTGGTTGAATCTATCAGCTGGTGTCTCGAAGTCCAGTGTTTTCCTAGGCCTTGTGTTCAGCTTTCGAGCTACCCGGCCTAGCTCTGTCTGAGAATGCACTGACAGGTCTGTACCCTTGGGGAAGTACTGCCGAAGTAGTCTATTGGTGTTTTCGTTGGAGCCTCGTTGCCAGGGACTTCTTGGGTCGCAGAAGTACACTTGGATATCAGTTGCAAGCGTGAACTTCTTGTGGCCCTTCATCTCAGTGCCCCGATCCCAAGTCAGAGACTTGTAGAGATCGGCAGGTAGCTTCCTGGCTTGCTTGATCAGCGCCTCGACAACCGTGGCCGTATCCTTAGTTTCTATTTTGGCGAGCATGACATAGCGAGAATGCCGTTCTACCAGCGTGGCGATATGACTCCCATTTGTGCCAGCAATCAGATCGCCTTCCCAGTGCCCTGGAACCGCACGATCTTCCGCAGATGGAGGGCGCTGGCTAATATGCACTGCATCTGCAATTTGTCCTAGGCCCCGATTTTTCAAAGGAGATTGCCTAGGACGACGGCGTTCTCTCTGTGAACGCAGGCACGCCAACAACTCCTTCTTCAAGACGCCGCGAGTCTGGATATAGAGCGTTTTGTATATTGTCTCGTGTGACACGTGATACAACTCATCATCTGAATAACGCCGTTTGAGCCAACCTGCAATCTGCTCAGGAGACCACTGTGAGTTGAGCTTGGTTACGATAACTTTAACTAGTTTTGGCCTCTGGCTCAGTTTACACGGTTTGGGCCGCACGGCCCGACTCCATGCGGCCTGGTCAGCGCTATGAGCCCTGTAGCCCTCTATCCCACCATTTCTTTGTACTTCACGACTGACCGTAGACGGTGAACGTCCCAGCCCTTCGGCAATCGACCTCATGGAAAGGTGATTGGATAAACCTCTGGAAATAGCTTCTCGCTCGGCTAGAGATAGTGAACTAGAGTGACGCGCCCTGAATCGAGGGCGAATGCCGTCCTCTGTGTTGAGTATCTTCAATACTGAAGTATGGTGGCGATCGAACAGCTTCCCGATGTCACGCATTGAGTCGCCTTTTTGCCATCGATCCCACATGAAGGCCTTCTGGGCGTCAGTGTAGTAGTTTCGTTCCCGTCGTTTCATTTGCAACACTCCTTCTCTATGCTTAGAGATTAGACTGTTGCGCTGACCGGTTGAATCCGCACGGGGGAAAGTAGACATAAAATCTCCCACTCTATGGCAGGCCAAGGCTGAACTAGTACACCCGGGCAATGGAATAAACCTGATTTCTGTGTGGGCAGAAAAATTCGCTGACATTCGCCACGTTGTTAAGGATAATGCCCCGTTCCCGCTTTTCTGGATTTGACACTATGCAGCGCCCCATCTGGCTTTTATCCCTGGATTCAGACACCTTTCCCGCCGCGCCCATGACGACGGGTGGCCTGAAAGCGTATTACCAGCAGCTGGGCAAAAACGCCGCGCAGACGGATATTCAGTTGGTGCATTTTGTGAATCACCCGGAACGCATCGCCCAGTGGCTGGCCCAATGGGAGCTGGAGGAATTACCTCGTGCTCAGGCGGCTGTAGCCCAGGGCCTGCAGCCGGTCATGGGCTTTTCGGTGTACACCTGGAATGCCGCCGAGTTCCTCGACCTGATGCGGCAGGTCAAAAACCTGTGCCCCGAAGTATTGATTGTCGCCGGCGGCCCCCATGTGCAGAAAGCGCGTGATTACCTGTTCTCCGAGGCTGTCGATGTCATTGTGCTCGGCGAAGGGGAAGCTACCTTCACTGATTTTCTGGATGCCTCCGGACCACAGCAGTGGAGTGATGTTGCCGGGCTCGCCTTTGTGCAGGACGGCGAGATGGTCAGCACCGCCGAGCGCCCGCGTTTTCGCAACCTGAATCTGTTGCCATCGGCGCTGGATGTCATCAGCCTGCTCGATAGCGACGGCAAGCCCTACGATTGCATTGCCTACGAGACGAGTCGTGGCTGCCCTTACAAGTGCGCCTTTTGTGAATGGGGTACGGGCGCTATCGGCACCAAGATGCTGTCGTTCTCCGTGGAGCGGATCCGCCATGACTGGAATTACATTGTCGATGCCGGCATCAAGAATATCTGGCTGACGGATTCCAACTTTGGCGCGTTGAAGGAGGATGTCGACAAGGCAAGGGTATTGTGCGAAATAAAGCAGCGCACCGGTCTGCCCAATACCTTTGCCACGTCCTGGTCCAAGAAGCACGGTCCACGGTCACAGGAAATCGTGTTGCTGTTGCATGAAAACAATTTGCTGCCGCATTACCACCTTGCCCTGCAAACCCTGACGCCACTGGCGCTGGAACTGTGTCATCGCGAAAATATGGCGGCCAACAAATACGAGCCGATTGCCCGTGAAATGGCGAAAGCGCGGGTGCCCATCGCCTGTGAACTGATCTGGGGATTGATTGGCGATAACCTGGCCAGCTTTGAGAAAAACCTCGATCGACTGTTCGCCGTGTTTCCCACCATCAATATCTTTGGTTATACCCTGTTACCGGGCACGGAATTTTACGACAAGCGTGAAGAATACAAGATTGAAACCCTGCCCGTGGCCGGTTACGGCAAGGCCAAGGGCGAGTATGTGGTCGGTTGTATGAGTTTTCCCGTCGAGGAAGGCCTGGAAGGGTACTTCCTGATCACCGCGCATTTGTTGATGAGTCGCGGCTATATGATGCCACTGACCCTGCGCTATCTCGCCCTGAGTGAAACGGTGCCGGTGGCGGGCATGATGCGCGCGATTCTGCATGAGCTGTGCCATGAATTCCGTCGCGAGATTCCCCTGCTCGATACCGGATTGCAGATGGGCGTTTACGAGTTTCGCGAGGAGCTGTTTGTAACGTCTTTCACTTATCCCGAGCGCACCTACGATTGCGTGAAGCGCGTGGCGCTGCGCTGGATTGATGAGCACATGGCCAATCAACTGGAAGCGGCTGGATTGAAGCAGCGCGTGACGCAGTTGCTGGCGCTGGATGAGGCCTTTGCGCCGCATACGGGTGCTACACGGGAAGTCATCGCGCATTTTGATTTTGATGCCAATGCGGTAATGGATACACTGGAGGGCATGGAACTCCCCGCTCCGGCCTTATTTGCAGCACATCCTACAGAGGTGGGCATCCATATTCCCGGCGGCGTCGGCGACATTATCAAGGACCCCGATGGCGGCGTATGGATCCATGCGGAGAGATCCAGCAGCAAGGCGGAACACGCCGCGAAATTGCAGCCGATCACGGTGCAGGCGCTGGTGGCATCTGCCTGATTTAGCTAACCCCATGACCGGCGCGCTGCCCATGTGGAAGCGCGCATTGAAGCGCACAGTGGATATTGGCGGTGCGATCTTCGCCCTGCTGCTGCTCACTCCACTGCTGCTGGGCATCGCGCTACTGGTGTTGTTGGGCAGCGGGATACCCATCCTGCATCGCGAACAGCGTATCGGCAAGGACGGTCGCCCCTTCACCCTGCGCAAGTTTCGCACCCTCAAACGCGCCAGCGCGACAGACAGCAGCATCGCTTTGGCCAACGATCCCCGTGTTACCCGGGTCGGCCGGCCCCTGCGGCGCTCGCACCTCGACGAGTTACCGCAACTGTTCAATGTGCTGGCAGGCGATATGAGCCTGGTGGGGCCGCGACCGATGGTACCGCGCCATCTCAACGCGCTGGACCGTGCAGTGTGCGAGGCGCTGCTGTCGGTGCGACCGGGACTGACCGACCCCGCGTTAGTCCTGTATTTCGCCGAGGATGCCGTGCTGGCCGGGCGACCCGATGCCGAGACGGAGTACCTGGAGGTACTGCTCCCGGCCAAGGTCCGGGTACAACTGAATTACCTCTGGCACTGGCATCCAGGGCTTGATCTTCGCGTTATTTTTCTGACACTGGCGCGGCTTTGGTCGCAACAGGCGCGACAGAACTCTATGCAGCGGGTGCGGGCTGTACTGGCGAAGGGCACTGAGGCCGATCGGCAGCGAGATCCTGTGCTACTGCCTCGGCAACCTTGATGCCATCAATGGCGGCGGACAATATGCCGCCCGCATAGCCCGCGCCCTCGCCGGCCGGATACAGGCCTCGGGTGTTAACACTCTGGAAATTCTCGCCACGCTTGATACAAATGGGAGAGGAACTGCGGGTTTCAATGCCGGTCAGCACCGCATCCGCCATGGCAAAGCCGTGGATTTGTTTGTCGAATACCGGAATCGCCTCGCGCAATGGCGGCAATCGCATAGTCCGGTAGTGCGCTGGATAAATCGGTCAGCGTGACGCCCGGCTGATAGGACGGCACCACACTGCCCAGGGCCGTGGATGGACGACCCTGCAGGAAGTCGCCCACCAGTTGCGCCGGCGCGTTGTAATTCTCCCCGCCCATTTTATAGGCCAAAGTTTCCAGGTCACGCTGCAGGTCGATACCGGCCAGTATATGCCCCGGATAGTCTTCCTCGGGGTTGATGCCCACCACAATGGCCGAGTTGGCATTGCGCTCGTTGCGCGAGTACTGCGACATACCGTTGGTCACCACGCGCCCCTCCTCCGACGTTGCCGCCACCACAGTCCCACCTGGACACATACAAAAACTGTACACACTGCGGCCATTAGCGCAGTGGTGTACCAGTTTGTAATCAGCCGCCCCGAGCAGCGGGTTGCCGGCGTGCTCGCCAAAGCGCGCCGCGTCAATCACCGATTGCGGATGCTCGATACGAAAACCGATGGAGAAGGGTTTGGCTTCAATATACACACCCTCATCCAGCAACATCTGGAACGTATCGCGCGCGCTGTGTCCGATGGCCAGCACAATGTGATTGCTGCGCAGCGTTTCACCGCCACTGGTGGTGAGCCCGGTGATGTGGGCAACGCCATCGTCGTCCACCTCGCGCAATAACGACACAACTTTTTGTTCGAAGCGAATCTCCCCGCCCAGACGCACAATCTCCGCGCGCAGCTTTTCCACCATGGTGACCAGTTTAAAGGTGCCGATGTGCGGCTTGCTCACGAACAGAATTTCCTCGGGGGCGCCGGCCTGCACAAACTCCGTCAACACCTTGCGCCCCAGGTGGCGGCGATCCTTGACCTGGCTGTACAGCTTGCCATCGGAGAAGGTACCGGCGCCGCCCTCACCAAACTGCACGTTCGACTCGGTATTCAGCTGGCGCTTGCGCCATAACCCCCAGGTATCCTGGGTGCGTTGACGCACCTCGCGGCCGCGCTCCAGCACAATAGGCCTGAAACCCATTTGCGCCAGCAACAGCGCGGCCAGGATGCCACAGGGCCCGAATCCAACCACAATCGGCCGGTGCTGTCCGGCTGCCGGAAAGTCCGCAGCGGCCTGGGCGACAAAGCGGTAATCGGTGTCCGGACGCGGCCCCACACGGGAATCGTGCTGCGACTGTTCCAGCACTTGTTGTTCCAGCCCCGCGGAAAGCTCAACATCCAACTGGTAGATCAGCAGAATACGGGCTTTTTTACGGGCATCGTAACTGCGTTTGAAAACACTGAAACCCAGCAAGTCTTCCGCATCAATTCCCAGTCGCTCGATAATCGCCGCAGGCAGCGCTGCGGCGTCATGATCGAGCGGTAATTTGATTTCGTTCAGTCTAAGCATTGTGCATGGATTGCCTGCCAAAGGGCGGCTGGCGATCGGCCGCCAAATTGCAGTGATTCTCCCGCACATCGCGGGCACAAGACAAGCTGATTACATTAAGCACACTAGACAAACTGGCCCGCGCTATAGCCCGATGACCAGGCCCATTGAAAGTTGTAGCCGCCCAAATGGCCGCTCACATCCAACACCTCGCCGATAAAGTACAAGCCTTTCTGCGCCACGGCTTCCATGGTCCTGGAGCTGATCGCAGCAGTGTCCACTCCACCGAGTGTGACTTCCGCCGTTCGATACCCTTCCGTTGCCGAGGGCTTCAGCTGCCAGTGACTGAGCAGGCCCGCCAGCTCGAGCAGGCGCAGGTCACTATAGTCCGCCAGTTTGCGGTCCGCGTCATCCGGCCACCAGAGCGTTTGCAATTCAGCCACCAGTGCTTTCGGCAGTTTTTGCTGCAACAGCGTGCGCAGCAGGCTATTGCCCTGGGAACGCTTGCTATCGAGTAACCACTGGCTGCTCACAAGGTCGGGTAACAAGTTGACCGAGACAGTGTCTCCCGGGTTCCAGTAGTTTGATATCTGCAGGATCACCGGCCCACTGATACCCCGATGGGTAAACAGCAGGTTTTCGGTGAACGACTGACCGTTACAACTAACTGCTGCCGCAACTGCTATGCCGGACAGGCGCTCACATATCGGCTTCATGGCATCGCTGAACATGAATGGCACCAGGCCGGCACGACGTGCGGTAAGCGGCAGTGAAAATTGCGCCGCAATCTCATAGCCCAGTCCGCTACCCCCGAGGGTAGGAATGGACAGCGCGCCGGTGGCGACCACCAGCGACTGGCAGTGCATTCGCTGCGGTGTTCTTGCGTTCCCTGACAGGTGTTCAAATTCCACCTGATAGCGGTCGTGCATTGCCCCGGGCGACCCGGCATCGGTGTCACGGGCATCCAGCTCCGCTGCATTGGCGATAGCCGTCACAGCGCGAATGTCACAGCGGGTGACTATGGTTACACCCACCTTCGCACATTCCTGCAGCAGCATCGCGAGGATATCCGCCGCCGAATCCCTGCAAAACAGCTGGCCATGCTTGCGCTCTTCATAAGCGATGCCATGACGCTCAACCATGGCGATAAAGTCCCACTGGGTATAGCGACTGAGGGCCGATTTGCAAAAATGCGGATTGCCCGAGATGAAATTCCCGGGCTCGACGAAGTAATTGGTAAAGTTACAGCGACCGCCACCGGACATCAGTATTTTCTTGCCCGGCTTATTCGCCTTCTCCAGCACCAGAACGCGGCGGCCGCGCGCTCCGGCAGACGCCGCGCACAACAAACCGGCCGCGCCCGCCCCGAGAACAATGACATCGTATTGTGCCGGATCATCTCGCAAGAATCTGTCACTCGCCCTGAGTCGCAGGGTCTTTACATCAACGAGGGAATATACCAGCAATCGGTACTGGCACGGAATTTTCTATGCTAGGCTCCCAACCTCATCAAGCAACACTGTCAGGGGAGCGGCGCATGCACCGCACTCCGGCTTTTCGATGCCCTGCCAACTGAATCGGATATTACTGCTATGGAAACCTGGATCGCGGATGCTGTAGGAATGCTGGGTACACTGCTGGTGCTGGTGGCCTACTACCTGCTGCAACTGGAATATACCGACCCCAAAGGCCTCAGCTACAATCTGCTCAATTTTCTGGGTGCCGCTTTCCTGCTGTTCAGTCTGTGCTTCAACTTCAATATGGCCAGCGTGGTGATGGAAGTGTTCTGGATGGGCGCTTCGCTGATTGGCCTGTGGAAGTTCCGGAACCGCGACAGCGCCGCCGGTCAGTCGACCAGCTGATAGCAGGGCTGATAGTCCGCCTCGCCCAGCTTCATACGCTTCTCTTTCACCAGTACCTGTAGCAGTCGATCCATGCTGGATAGATACTTCGCGTCACCCGAGAGCTTGTAAGGACCATGCTGACGCACCTGCTCAATACCGAAGGTCTTGATATTGCCCGCCACCAGTCCGGAAAAGGCACAGCGCAGGCTACTGGCCAGTTGATGCTTGGGCAAAGCAGCGCGCAGCTGTAGTGCCGCCATTCCCTCGTGTGTGGGTATAAATGGCTGCTGCAACTCAGACGGGATCTGCAACTCCCAGTTAAAGTAGTACGCTTGCTGGGCATTGCGACGACGGGCGTGCACTTCCTCAGTCGCTGCCCTTATAGTACGGCCAACCTCCTCAGGTTCGCCGACGATGACGCGGTAGTGGCGCTTCACGCTGTCCCCCAGGCAGTCCACCAGAAACTGTTCCAGCTCCTGAAAATACTTGCGACAGGATTCCGGTCCGGCAAGCACCAGCGGAATGGCCTCGCTGTTGTCCGGATGCATCAGAATGCTCAGCAGGTAGAGAATTTCCTCGACGGTTCCGACCCCGCCGGGGAATACAATTACGGCATGGGCAAGCCTGACAAAAGCTTCCAGGCGCTTTTCGATATCCGGCATGATCACCAGTTCGTTGACGATGGCATTGGGTGATTCAAAGGCGATGATACCGGGCTCGCTGATCCCGATATAGCGGCCATCCTTGATCTGCTGTTTGGCATGTCCCACAGCGGCGCCTTTCATCGGCCCCTTCATGGCGCCGATGCCGCAGCCGGTAACGATGTCCAGGCCGCGCAGGCCAAGCTCATAGCCCACGTGTTTGGCGTAGTCATACTCTTCACGCGGAATCGCATGCCCGCCCCAGCAAACCACCATCTTGGGCGGTTGGTCGGCACGCACCACACGCGCATTGCGCAGTATGCGAAACACCGTATTGGTGGCCTGGGCCGAAGTCGGCGGCTGGGTTTGCGCGGCGGTAATCTTGAAATCGGTATAGACGATGTCACGCAGCGCTGAAAAGAGGTGCTCCTGGATACCACGGATCATCTTGCCATCGACAAAGGACTGCGGTGGCGCATTGAACAACTCAAGTCGCAGACCACGCGGCTGCGGCAGCACGCGGATGTCGAAGTCGGAGTAGTCAACAGAAATCTGCGCCGGGTCGCCCTTGTCACTATCGGTGTTCAGAATAGCCAGCGCACAGTGTCGGAACAGCGCGAACAAATCACCGCCGCTACTTGTGAGTCCCTCTGTGTCAGCCTTGGACAGCAGGTTGAGGGAGTTGAGCGGATTTACAATAGCATGGGCAATTTTTTCCATGGCGGGCTTCACGCTCTCAAGGGCAGCAAAACTGAATGGGTAGCAAGACACTCCATCAGCCGGCGATGGAGTGTCTATTTTAGCAGCGACACGTTGACTGTCTCAGGAAACCTGCAGGTATCTTCCCGGCTTACCTAGCTCTCGCAGAAAGCGCGCATTTTTTTATAGCCGATATCGGTCTGCTCGGTAGTGGTGGCGTTCAACAGTTCCTGCTTGGCTGTCTGGCACTGCGCCGACTCCTGCACCGCCGAGTTATTCATCGGCTGGTAAGCCGGATCTGACGGCGGGGTCGAACACATCACAGATGAAACCCGCCTGATATTCGCTTGCTGCCCCTGCTCAACGGCGACACAGTCGCCAAGCGCAAGGTCCTGGTTCTCCGTCACGATATCAATAGTGCTGTTGTTCACCAGGCGCACCGTGAATTTCTCCGCGCTGCCAGCGGTCTCTTTTGCAATCAGCGCTCCCAGGCCTGCTCCGGCCGCAGTACCTGCCACTTGCGACGCGCCTGAATGGGTCGCCGTTGCCAGCAGCCCAAGCGCACCGCCGATCAATGCGCCCGCGCCGTAGTTCGGTGCCATCGCCACCTGCTGGATGTTCTCGATCCGGCCGTATTGGACCGAAATAATTTCATTGCGCGTCGAGCCGGTCACCGGGTCGGTGCTGGCACAACCAGCAAGGGTAATGGCCAGGGCGGCGGAGAAAGCAGTAAGTGCTCTATTGATCATAGTATTTGCATCCTGAGTTATGAATGTGGCGGATGGCCTGATATCACGGGCCAGCAGTATGGCAAAACTTTCTCGTCACGCGGTCACGCAGGTCGGCGCGCCGCCGTCGTCATGCACTCAGGCGGCATTCATCTTCAAATACTTTTGCGGATCGCCCGCGACCGTAATCCGGTGCAGCTTCCGCTCATAGCCGTCATAGCCGCCATTGGCCCGGTGCAACACGCTGCGGTTATCCCAGATCACGAACATGTGCTCCTGCCACGTGTGCGTATACTGGAACTCTTCCCGGGTCTGCCACTGGTACAGTTCCAGGATCAACTGCAGGGCCTCATCCTGCCCCATACCCTCCACGCCGATGATATAGCCAAGGCAACCGAGCAGGGTCTCCCGACCGCTTTCAGGATGCCTGAGGATAAACGGGTGGCCATGCACTTCCCTGGCATCCTCCGAAAAGCGGATAGCCATACTGCGACCCGCCGCCCTGTCCTTTGCCCCGTACATGCCATCGGGCGCATAGGCCGCTCCCGCCGAGTGCAGCGCCGTGCGTCCCTCGATTCTGGCGCGCAACGCAGCGGGCATTTCCGCCAGCGCTTTTTGCTGGTTGGTAAAACCGGTATCACCGCCGACCGGCGGAATGACGAGACTGTACAGGCAGGTACCAATGGGCGGCTCTGCCATAAAACTCCAGTCGGAGTGCCAGTTCTCCGCGAACAGGGGGGCTTTTTCGTCCGCCTTGCGGGTCAACGCAACGACATGTTCACTGCCCTCAATCGTCCCGAAGTAGGGTTCGCTGCCAAACACGCCGAAGGACTGCACGATGCGTTCAAGATCCGCATCCGTCAGGGTCTGGTCGGGAAACGCCAGCACGTGATGTTCCAGCCAGGCGGCGCGCACTTCCCGCAGCGTCGCCGCATCCAGCGGTGTGGAAAGGTCCAGCCCGGTGACAGTGGCGCCGCAGGCCTGGCCTGATGGTGTGACTTGAAGCATGGATTGCCTCCCATGGGTACACGAATATGATACCCAGCTTCAGCACACCGCGGCAGATTTTTTTGACGGAACCCATTTGTGCTCTTCTGTCTTGCTGCACTGATGGATCGATGGCTCAGGGCATGATGCATACCCTGACTGTCCGGTTGGCAAGGCCCGCAGGGGTACGTATGATGTCACGCAGAGTCCGGACTGTGGTTTCAGTCCCGATGCACTTTGGCAACAGACTGACTGGTAGGAAGCAACCGATGATAGCCTGGACAGAACAACAGCAGATGATCAGGGGCATGGTGCGCGATTTCGTGGAAAAGGAAATCGTGCCGCACATTGACGACCTGGAGTACAACGGCTTACCGCCCTACGACATCCTGCGCAAGCTGTTCAAAACCTTCGGCATGGATGAACTGGCGAGCGCCAACTTTGATAAACAAATCGCCAGGGAGGAAGCGATCGCCAGGGGTGAGCAAATCGAGAAACCTGCGCCAGCAAAGGCGTCTGGCGGACCGGTGTCCGAGGAGGCGCTGGACGCTGTCGCGATGGGTGTTCTCCCCATCATTGAAATCAGTCGCCACTGCCAGGGACTCATCACGGCGATGGGTGTATCCGTCGGATTAACCGCCAGCGCAATCATGTCCAAGGGCAGTCTGGCGCAGAAGAAGAAATACGCACGCGACCTGATGACACTTAAGAAAGTCGGCGCCTGGGCAATTACCGAGCCCAACTCCGGCTCAGACGCATTCGGCGCGATGAAATCCACCGCGCGCCGCGATGGCAAGGGCGGCTATATTCTCAACGGCAGCAAAACCTTCATCACCAACGGCCCGCACGCCGATACCATTGTGTTCATCTGTCGCCTCGATGAGCCAGGCGTTGAAGCCAGGGACCGGAAGATCGTCTCCTTTATTCTCGACTCGGGAATGCCGGGGCTGGTACAGAGTCCGGCCTTCAAGAAAATGGGTATAGGATCATCCCCCACCGGCGAACTGTTCCTGTCGGATGTACATGCCGGCCCGGAGCGTCTGATGGGCGAATCGGAGGATGGCTATGGTCGCTCCGGGGCGAAATCCACGTTCAGCACAGAACGCTCCGGCGTCGCCGCGATGGCGCTGGGTCTGGTCGAGCGTTCCCTGGAGATGTCACTTGAATACGCGAAAACCCGTGTGCAGTTCGACCAGCCGATCGGCAGCTATCAACTCATTCAGTTAAAGCTCGCAAAAATGGAAGTCGCGCGACTGAATCTGGAAAACCTGGTATTCCGCTTTATTGAAACACGCGCGGCGGGCAAGGATCTTAACCTCGCCGAAGCCTCGGCCATGAAACTGTACGCCGCGCAGGCAGCGATGGAAGTGACCATCGAGGCCGTGCAGATTTTTGGTGGCGCGGGCTATATGCGCGAAACACGCGTGGAGCAGTTGATGCGCGATGCGAAGATCCTGCAGATCTACGCCGGCACGGATGAGATGCAAGTGGTGGCGATCGCGAAGGAATTGCTGGGCAGAGCCTAGGTTGCATCGCACGATCTGACTCGACCACTTCCGGCTCCCACCGCAACGTTACAGAGGCTCTTATCGACTACGACTACATCATCGTTGGCAGCGGCTTCGGCGGCTCAGTCTGCGCGTTACGACTGGCGGAGAAAGGCTGGCGCGTCGCGCTGGTCGAGCAGGGCAGGCGCATTGCTGCGGAGGATATTGTTCAAGCCAAGAAACATGTCACGCGGTTGCTGTGGAGCCCGGAAATCGGACTCAGGGGTTATCTTTCACAGCAGTTGTTCCAGCATGTGGCGGTACTGGGTGGCGTCGGGGTGGGCGGCGGCAGCCTGGTCTGGGGAGCGGTGATGCTCGAGCCAAAGGAAAAGTTTTACGACTCTCCCGAGCTAAAAACCCTGGGCGTAGACTGGCGGGCGCAGTTACAACCACACTTCGCAACGGCCAGGCGCATGCTCGGGGTGACCACCAATCCCTACCGGTCGGAACAGGACAGGTTGCTGCAGGAAACCGCGGCGAGTCTGGGCGTCTCCGGCACCTTCGGGTCGGTACCCAACGCCATTTGTTTTGAGACAACCGCGGGTGCCGATCCGTATTTTGATGGCGCAGGTCCTGCGCGCAATGCCTGTATCAAATGCGGTGGCTGCCTCACCGGTTGCGCATACAATGCCAAAAACAGCCTCGACAAGAATTACCTGTACCTTGCGGAAAAGCTGGGGGTGAAGGTGCTCACAAAGCTGAAGGCTGACAGAATCGAACCCCTTGTTGCAGGGGGTTATCGCCTCTCCCTTAGGGCCACGAACAGGAAGAAGGAAAGTACCACGCTGACCTGCACGCGATTAATCCTGTCCGCAGGTGTGATTGGCACCCTTGAACTGTTGGCCAGAAATCGCGAAGACTACGGCACGCTGCCGCATGTTTCCGACAGCCTGGGAAAGGTGGTGCGCACAAACTCCGAGGCCATCACTGCGGTCCTGCATCCGCCGGGAATCGACCTGACCGAGGGCACTGCGATCTCCACCGATTTCTACCCCGACCCGCATACACACGTTACCCAGAATCGTTTTGATCACGGCTATCGCTTTATACGCTATCTGTACGCGCCCATGACAGACGGCGGGCAGCCGCTGGTGCGTGCACTGAAAACACTGTGGGCCATCGTTAGTGCACCGGGGCTGATGCTGAAAAACTGGTTCTGCAGGGACTGGGAAAAGCGCATTACCTTTTTTACGGTGATGCAGGACCTGGACAACTCACTGCGCTTTGCCTGGCGCAGGAACTGGCGCAAGGGCTTGCGCCGCGCTCTGGTCAGCGTGAAGGACCCCATGCATGCCCCGCCTACCTATCTTGCCATTGCCAACGACATCACCCGTCTATACGCCAAGCTTGCCAATGGCCAACCCCTGAGCAGTATTACCGAGTCCATCGGCAACAGCTCCACCACCGCGCACATCCTCAGTGGCTGTCCGATGGGCTTCAGCAGCCATGACTCAGTTATCGACACCAACCATGAAGTGCACGGCTACCCAGGGCTTTTTGTAGTCGACGGTTCCAGTATCCCGGCGAACATCGGCGTCAATCCCAGCCTGACCATCACCGCCATGGCGGAGCGTTTCGCCGCACTGCAACCAGCCGTCGATGCCAATGCCGCCCAGGGTTAGCGTTGTCACGGGTGGCTCCTCCGGCCTGGGGCTGGCGCTGGCTCGCGCCCTGGCGACAGGCGGTGACCGGGTCATACTGATCGCGAGAGACACCGCCAAACTGGATGCTGCCATGAGCAGCATTACACAGCACTGTGCGACAAACACCGTGTTCTGCAAAGCCGCTGATGTCGCGCAGGGACCCGCCATGAAGATCGTGGCCGACCAGATCGCGGCCGAACATGGCGGCATTGATTTGTGGATCAACTCGGCGGGCATCATGCGCGAGGGCTATTTTGAAAACCTCACTGACAGTGACTTTCGGGAAGTGTTCGACATCAACCTGTTTGGCACCATCAACTGTGTGCGCGCCGCGCTCCCCCACATCAGGAAAACCAAAGGACAGATTGTCAATATCGCGTCCATGGCGGCACACACCGGCGTCTTTGGCTACACTGCCTACTGCGCGTCCAAGCACGCGCTCAAGGGTTTTACCGAATCCCTCTATCATGAGCTGCGCCCGCAGGGCATCACCGTGCAGTTGATCTGCCCACCGGAGTTTGAGTCGCCGATGGCTGCCGCGCTGGATCGAGGGCAGAACGCCCGAGAACGCCGCCCATACCCTGATGATCCCGCGCGAACCGGTCGAAGTGATTGTCCGCGATACGCTCAAGGCTATAGCGAGTCGTCGTTATCACACCATCACCGGATTGAATGCGAGGGTAATGGGCTTTGCCATCCAGCACATGCCTGGGCTGGCGCGCGCGATCGCGCAGCTGACGATCCGCCGTGTGCAGAAAAGACGCGGCAGATGAGCGCTTCCCGGGGCAATGTGTTGTCGAGGTTCCTGCGCAAGACAACAAAGTTCCTGTGGGCGAAGGAGTCGCTGGATCACCTGGAGTCAATTCGCCGCTTCGAACTGGATTTTGCCCGGCATTCCTTTCCGCGCAGCGGCAGGGTACTGGAAATTGGCGCAGGCACTGGCTGGCAGGCGAAGGCCCTACAGGCGCAGGGACTCGAAGTCGACGCCATCGACCTCGGCAGCAGCAATTACAGGGAGCAACAGGGTATTTCCGGTGGTGGATTACGATGGCCACAGGATTCCCTTTGGCGACGCTACCTTTGACGTGATATTCAGTTCCAATGTGCTGGAGCACATCCCGCACCTGGAAGAATTCCAGACGGAAATACACCGCGTGTTGAAGCCCGGGGGCATTGCGGTACATATCGTTCCTTCCAGCTCCTGGCGCTTCTGGACCAATATCACCCACATTCTCAAGTCGTGGAAAATTCCTGACATTCACGGGGAGCACGCGGCAAATGCGCTGACAGAAATACTGCTCTTCCGTAAAGACTGGTGGCGGCAGTTGTTCGAGAGAACGGGTTGGCAGGTGGTCAAAGTGGAGTCCTGCCCTGTTTTTTATACAGGCCGTTCGCTCATGGGCAAGCGGATAGGCATGCGTGCACGGCATCGCATCAGTCGGGTGCTGGGCGGGCTCCAGCAGCCTTTTCGTATTGCGGGAAGACGCGCTGAGTCATGTTCCGGCGGCGGCTTAACCACGCCAGACCCGCCATAGTTACGCTGCGTTTGTGGTCGGTCTGCTTTTTATTGGCCCGAAGGGTTGCAGTTTCGTCATTTCGGTAACCTCGGCCAGCTCGCCCAGTGAAGACAGCATCGTTCGAAATGCCTCTGTCGAGCAGTGCGCATGGTAGGCCGCCTCGGTTTCATAGAGGTCGTAATAGTAAAATTCGTCGGGATTGTCCACCGCAGTATGAAACACGTACACCGGCACGCCCTCCTCTGCGGCCGTCGCCTGCTGCATGGTGAGATTCAGTGCAATCAGTGCTTCTCGCTTCCCGGGTTTGGCCCTGAGGCGGGTTAGAAATGCGAACATGGTTTCTCCCTACCGATGGCTACCGTTTGCGATTGCATACAGTTCCTCTGCCCGCTTCTTCAGGCCGGCGGCACAGTCGTTAAATCCCTTCTCCACCAGTTGCGCCCATCTGCTCGATCATCAGGCCGGCAAACTCGCCGCTGAATTCATCGATGCTCACGTAGCGGCAGCTGCTGTCGTCGATCGGCGTGATGTACTGCGCGCGATCCGCGTGAATCGGGTCGCCGGGTTTGTTCTCCATCGACCAGACGATGGTGTGGATAGGCTCGATTTTCGTCACATACTCAACCTGCAACTGCAGTCCATTACCCATGTCGACCTGCATTTCCACCGGCGAACCGACCACCGCCTCGCCCTTCATGCCGGGGCAGAACGTGTTCCACAGCCCGTAGTTGTCGAAATCCACGATGACGTCCCACACCACTTCGGCCGGTGCGTTGATGACGATCTCCTCGCTGGAGACGCTGTTTGCAGTAATCATGTCTGATACTCCCTGCATGAGTAATCGTGAGTGTATTTTCGCCGCAGCCGCTGCCGCCTAGTTTGCGTAACTGACGCCGCCGTTCACCCGCCAGACCTGGCCGTTCACCCACTCGGCGTCATCGGACAGCAGGAAGGCCACCGCGCCTGCAATATCCTGTGGCGCGCCGTGGCGCGGGCTGCGCGAACCCTTGAGCGCCCAGTCCTTCATCTCCTGGGTCATGTTCGCATCCATCTGCTCGGTCAGCACAAAGCCGGGCGACACCGCATTGCAGCGAATGCCCTGCCGACCCCATTTGCGTGGCAACATGCCGGCACAGTGCGTTGACTCCGGCCTTGGACGCGGCGTAGGCCGGTCGCTCCGGCTCGCCGACGACCGCCGCATCCGAGGAGGTCAACACCAGCGCACCGCTGCCCTGCTGCAGCATGTGCGGCAGGACCGCGCGCAGCAACAGCGCGGTGCCGGTCACGTTCACGCGCAGGGTGCGCTCCCACAGGGCGCTGTCATTGCTGAGGATATCGCCATCCACCAGCACCGCCTGCAGGTCGGCCACATTGGCGAACAGGCCATCCAGTCGACCGAAATGCGCAACTGCGGATTCGACCAGTGCGTTGATAGTCGCTTCATCAGCCTGGTCATAATGCCAGGCCACCGCTTGACCGCCGGCGGCATCGCAACTCTGCTGCGAGGGCCTCAGCCGTGGCGATATTGAAATCGCCAATGCCCACACGTGGCGCCCTCCTCACACAGGCGACGGGCGGTGGCCGCGCCAATACCGGTGGCGCCGCCACAGACCAGAATGGCCTTGCCCTGCAGATTTCTCATATGTGTTGTCCTCAGCTGGGTCTCGCCGGATGGGTACACAACAAGGGACATTTGAGTGGACCGGACGAATGTGCAAGTATCCATACCTGATGCTGTAATTTCCAGTGCAATGCAGCCGGACGCCAACAGGAGAATTGAACCGCCATGAGATATTCTCGCCTTCCTATGGCACAGGATCACCGCCGCGCTCGGCACACTGTTGTTGCTGGCAGTGCTGCTCGCGCTGTTCCTCGGCTATCGCCTGGCCACCACCGGACAGACGGATGATGCGCCAGCGCTGCAGGGCAAACACGACTACCTCGCACAGATCGGCCAGCTCAGGGACATTACCGGCGGAGGCAGGCCGAATATTGTCTTCATCCTCTTCGATGACCTGGGCTACGGCGACCTGGGTGCCGGCGCCGCGGGCAGCACGATGATTGCCACGCCCAATATCGACAAGCTGGCCGCAGACGGCGTCGTACTCACGGATTTCTATTCCCCCTCCCCGGTGTGCACGCCCTCCCGCACCGGCTATCTCACCGGCCGCCTGGCGCCGCGGGCGGGGTTGCCCAACCTGGTCTTCCCCACCGGCAGCGTCAGGGACGATGTCTTCCATGCGCTGTTCAATCCCGACGGCCATGTGCGCCTGCCGGCGGAGGAGATCACGCTGGCGGACCTGCTCAAGGCCGCGGGTTACGCCACCGGCATGGTGGGCAAGTGGCACCTCGGCGACCGCAGCCCCTCGCTGCCCAACGATATGGGCTTTGACAGCTACTTCGGCGCGCACTACAGCAACGACATGAAGCCGTTTGCGCTGTATGCCAACCGCGACATCGCCGTCGCTGCCCCGGTAGACCAGCGCTACCTGACCGAGCGCTATACCCAGGCGGCAACCGGCTTTATCGAGCAGCATGCGCAGAACACCCTTCTTCCTCTATTTCGCCCACAATTTTCCCCACGATCCGCTGTCTGTGCGCGAGGAGCGCAGCGGCACATCGCAGGCCGGGACTCTATGGCGACGTGCTGGAGGAACTCGACGACAGCGTCGGCGCCATCGTCGCAACACTGCAGCGCACCGGGAACCTGGACAATACGCTGATCATTATCAGCTCGGACAACGGGCCCTGGTTCCTGGGCGACGCGGGCAACCAGCGCGGCCGCAAGGGCAATACCTTTGAGGGCGGCATGCGCGTGCCCTTCATCGCGCACTGGCCCGCTGCGATCGCGGCCGGGCGGACAGAACATGCCATGGCCATGGGTATCGACCTGCTGCCGACCGTACTGGAGCTGCTGCAGTTGCCGCCGCCACCGGATCGCCTGCTCGATGGCCGCAGCATCCTGCCGGTGCTGACCGCAGGGCGGCCCTTCGCCCCATGACTATCTGTACTACTACGACGGCGAGATCCTGTTCGCGGTGCGCGACCGCGTTTCAAATACCGCGGACCGGCCGGGGTGCTGTACGGTACCGACCAATTGCCCGTGGGCATCGCAATGCCAATGAAGGAGTGGCTGTTTGACCTGGCCGGAGACCCGCGCGAAGCCTACGATACGTCGGACCACAACCCGGAAGACCTGGCACGCCTGCGCGCCGCCTTCGAGGCCCGCAACCGCGAAATGGCGGACAACCAACGCGGCTGGAAATAAACTCGCACCGAAAAGCGGCTACACTGCTTGCAGGAGATCGACGTGGAGTTGACAGGTCATGCAGCTATTCAGTCATTGGCGCCCTGTTAACGATCCTGTTGCTGGTTGCCTGTCAAAACAGCCGACAGCCAAACCAGCAAAGACGCCACAGGCATTCCAGAGAACCTGGTGCGGGTTGATCACACCACCGCCAAGCTGGCCTACGTGGACCCCAACGCGGATTTCAGCAAGTACACGGCCATACTGCTGACGCCGCTGGGAGTGGACAACGTGGAGATTGTGCAGCCCCAAGCCAGTATCAGCACGACCGGGAATCGCAACTGGCAGCTCACCGACGCCGACAAACAACGATTGCAGCAGGACTTCCGGGACGCGATGGTAAAGCAGTTGTCCGAAAAAGGCGGCTATACCATTGGTCGACAGCCGCCGCTGACCATGTGCTGCAGATTTCCGCCGATCTGACCCGCATCGCTCCGACCGCGCCCAAGGACGATAATCGCTCGCGGCCCCGGGGCGCAACAAAGTTTTTACCGAAGGGGCTGGCAAGCTGCGTGTCGAAGTGACGTTCAGCGATGCTGAAACCGGCGAGGTCCTGGCCCTGGCCAAGGACACGCGCTCCGGCTCCTCGATCTGGGGCATCAACAACAGTGTGACCAATGCCGCCGAGGTGCGCCGCGTGTTCAACGCCTGGGCCATGCAGATACGCGCGCAACTGGACCGGTTACACAAGAAGGAGTAGACAAGACTATGCAATTGTGGCGGTTTCTGCAGCCCTCGGCGCTGGGTTTTACGCTGCGACAACGCGTCACACGCCCTGCTCGACAAACTGAGCGGCGCGCCATCACGGCCGGTACAGGCTGCGCAGTACGTGGCGCAGCATGCCCGACCGGGCGATCCCGAGGACGTATTGCGCACCCTGGACCGATTCGCCCAGGCAGGAGCGCTGGCTGATGAGTGTCGGCCCGAACAAAGGCCCCCTGATCAGGGAGACTGGCGCAGCGCCTGCCCGCCAACGCCCGCATCCTGGAACTGGGCGCCTACTGCGGCTATTCCTCCATCATGATAGCCAGTGCTTTCGGTCCCGGCATCGCGGATCACTTCCATTGAAATAAGCCGTGACGCAGTTGGCAAGTTCGCGCGCTAACGTCGCAGTCGCCGGACTGTCAGACCGGATCACCTTCCTGCACGGCCCTTCCACCGAGGTGATCGCCACACTGGAGGGGGGCTTCGACCTGGTGTTCCTGGATCACTGGAAAGACTTGTACAAAGCCGACCTGCAACTGATTGAGCAGCGCAAGCTGATTGGCCCGGGCAGCATCGTGGTGGCGGACAACGTGGGGAAAATTTTTGCCCCCGAGTCCTACCTGAACTACGTGAGAAACTGCGGCCATTACGACTGCGAACACCGCAAGGCGACGATTGAATACACTTCCGTGCCGGATGCCGTGGAAATTTCCGTCTACCGGCCGCACTGATCTATCGGGAAGCAAACGCCTTTTTGCTGTCGTTATAGGTGACAATGGCGCTCGCTATGGCGTCCTTGTCGTACTCGCGCAGCCCGCTCAGTAACATGTGTTTTTTGCCGCGCCCGACGATTTCCCCGCGCGTCCACCAGATTGAACGCCAGTTCGACACTGCCGCGCTTGCCGTTGATTTCAAGCTCGTTGTAATCGCCCTGCAGCAGCGGTTGACTGATATCAAGCCGGTCCAGGTCGATGGTCATGCTTTCATAGATCACCATGGGGCGCTCGGGGTTGATCATCACATTCTGCCGGCAAGCAGCGGCACCAGGATGTGGGGGAAGGTCTGCCCGGAGAACTGGACGTAACTCTGCGTCAGGTTCTGGATCAGGGAAGCGTCACGGCGTGGTGTCTCCCGCGCGCTTTACGCGCAGATACTCCCGTCCCTGCGTATCGTTGATATGCAATTCTCGCCGCAGGCTCCGGCAGGACGAGTTCCACGCCGGCGACCACCATGCCGGAAAAAACGAACTCCATGTGCTGGCTGATGCCGTACTTGGCCAGCATGATGGCGAACAGCAGATCACCGGGAATACAGAATCGTTTGGCGTCGGCATCGTGCAGGGGATTGAAGTCATTGGCCATTTGCTTGGCAAAATTGCTGCCCTGCTCGCGGGTAAAACAAATGCGCCCGTTGGGCTCGCTAAAATACTGCTCGATGATCATGTCGTGTGTACTCGCCAGTGGTTGCGCAGAAGCGGAGCAGTCTAGCAGGAAATTGGCCGCATCGGGTCCGGCAGCGCGGTCAATCGGGCGCGAAGAACTCGCGCGCAACGGCACGATACGTTCGATGGCCTCCTGCCCTTCGCGCAGCTCGAACACCCGCAGCTTTGGCAGCAGGGGTGTCACGGCAGCCAGCAGACTGCCACACGGTAAGCTGCCAGCGGATCCAAAAGGCAGTAGTGTGCCGTATCCGCCGCATCCGCTGTGGTCACCGCTATGCTGCCGCTCACTTGCTCCGGACCGGACTCGAAAAGTCAGCTCGAAGCCGCGTGCTTCCAGACCCGGCACCAACGCTTCACCCCTGGCCTTGACCGCGGCCTCCTTGAGCGTCCAGAAATCGTAAAACCGGTCGCGTTGCTGCGCTTCGCTGCAGACCTGCAGCGCCGCCACCTCCTCCTGGCGAAAAAAGCGCCGCGCCAATTTCATGGTCGTGCGCTTCGGGTGACAGTATTCGATGTCCACACCCACGGGTGTGCCTGCCGTGACCGCGCAGGCCAGCCAGTCGCCGCTGTGGCTGAGATTGAAATCCAGCGCGTGTGCCGCTCCGGCCAGAGCGGGCTTCCCATGTTCGTTGAGCACAAACTGCCAGTCCGCACGGCGCCACAGCGGCATAACGGGAGAGTACCCTGCGCTTGAAATCGTCGGAACTGGCAACCTGGTCGCGGGAACAGAGCCACAGGTGCACGTCCTGCACACCGAGGCTACCCGGGCTTGTATCAGAAGCGCTGGATGCGCTTGCCGATGAACCTGTCACGCAATTTCCAGAAGAGGCTATCGGGATTGACCACCACGATGAATATCCGGCGCAGACGATCCTGCGGACATGCGATGGCGCGCACGGCGTGCCAGGCGTGATCGGTGCGCTTCATCAGCGCGCTGTAGTTGCCGATGGACTGGCACTCGATAATGCCGTCAAACTCTTCCAGCGCCGGCGCGGAGTTGTAGTCTAAGCCGGCCGCCATCATCCAGCACCAGGGTGGCGCCGCCCCAGGCCGGATCCCAGTCCTCGGCGGAATTAAAATAAAACAGGTGCGAACCGTGTTCCCGCCTGGCATCGCAGTGCGGGGACACATCGGCGCCGCTGGGCGTGTAGTGCCAGTGAAAGCGAAACTCGGCTTTTCTGGCGCCCAGCAGGCGCTCGATCTCGTTGCGGTAGGCATCCGAGCAAAGCTCGCCAATAAATTCCTTCCAGGGCCTGGGTACCGGCATATCCGGCGTGTACTCCAGGGAGTAACGGTCGTGTGGCGCCTGTCCGGCGCGGCGCTCGTAACCGAACTTCTGCTCGAACATCGTCGAGCGGCGGCATGTTCGCCAGCAGATCCTGGAATCCGGATTCCTTCAGCACACCTGCGCTGTTGAAATACGGATAGGGCTTGACCGCCAGAAAATCCTCCAGCCTCAGGTTGCGCAGCTTGTCGATATCAAGGTAGTTCATGCGGCCCTCTCTTGCAGATCGGGTGTGCGCTCCAACACGTCAAAGGCGTCGTGGCGCACATGGTTTTTGCGGATTTCGTCCCGCACCAGATCCTCACTGACGAGTCCCTCGCGCAGGCACTCCTTCAACAGGCCAAAGAAAAATTCCTGCTGGCGGAGGTCCGGGTGTTCCTGATAGCGGCCCAACAGGCCGTACTCACCAAACACTTTCGCGCGCAGCCGATTGGCGGTGGCCAACAGCGGCTTGTCCTTGAACTTGTCGGCGGGCGTGTAATCGACGGGCAGACCTGTTTTCCAGGGCTGCGTCTTGCGTTTCGTATTGTGCAGCAGGCGCGTGTTGCCATCGAGATGATCGAAATCATTCCAGCAGTCGGGCAGATAGCCGATATTGGCCGGGTCCTCGTAGGCCAGCACCATCCACTCCTTGTAATCCTTTTCGACGCGAAACAACTGCTCAAACTCCTTCTGCGCATCCCAGTGCCGCAGGCGGGCGCAGTCCAGCAACATCACGCTGGTGGCCACCTGGGCGCGCTTGTCGGCTTTGTCCGAGCGATGACGCCCCATCACCGCGGCGCCGCGCATATCCATCTGCAGCAGTTCGTAGACATCGCCCACCGCGAACACATCCGGGTCGGTGACCACCGCACGGCCCTGCCAGTTCATCAACTGCGGCGGCAGGAAACGCAGCGGGGTGAAGGATTGCAGATCCGCCATGTGCCAGATCCGGCTGGTACCGCCGCGCAGGAAGCTCTGCCCCTCCCTGGCGCTCAGGTAGGGGTAATCCCGTGTGTGGATAAATTTCACATCAAACTTGTCGGCATGGGCGGAGTTGCGGCGAAAGGAATACTGCGGCCACCAGGGCGCCCAGCCACTGCCGCTCATTGGTGTGAATGAAGACGCAGTTGTCGCTCACCGGGCTACTCCGACCTCGTCGCTGGTATAGCCAAATACCGGTAACAGGTTGGCATCTACCAGGGCATTCAACTCCGCCACCTGCTCGTCGTCAAAATAGTCGAGGTAGCCGCCGACCTTGGCTTTGCGCACTTTGAAGGTATTGGGATCGTTGACATCCTTGGCCTGCACCCGGCTGCCGCTGCGCCAGAAATAGTTTTCCTGCTCCTTCTGGCGCAGATTCTCCACCGAGGCGAATTCCACAGTATCGCGGAGATACTCGGGGATTGGCCTGCATACCCAAAAACTCGACGATCCTCGCCATTTCCCGCTCCGGATGTGTGCGCAGGTCCTCGTAGCGTACCACCAGCAAATTCTGTATTTTCGGCAGCTCGCGCGCCCAGTTGTTGATGAAAGTCGACAATGTGCGATAAGCCCTGGTTCTCGTCCTTCACAAAGTCGTAGACCGAGATATCCGCCTCGTGCTCCGGGTACTTGTTCATGGCCTTTTTCTCCGGCCGCATGCGGTACTTCCACTGGAAAAACTGCGACACCGCGACATCGATGGGATTGCGCACCAGCAGCACGGTGTTCTTGTTGTAAAAATCTTTTTTGGAATCCACGTTACCGGTGTAGCCGCGCAGGTAGTTGTCATGGGTAAAGAAAATCCTGGGGATGTCCTTGTTGAGGCGCGTGAAATTGTCAAAGCCCATCAGAATATTGTCAGGCAACTTATACACCAGCTGGTAGTAGCGCGAGATCATTACCCGCACCCAGGTGCGCCCGCTCTTGCCGTAGGAGGCAAAGATGTACTGGCATTTGTTGTACTTCCAGAACTCTTCCCTGCCACGGCGCCAGCGCTGCAGCTCATGCGCCTGTGCCTCTGGTAAAAATACCGAAATCGCGCGTACCAACCATTTGATCAGTCGCTTGATAATCATGTGCATGTAGTTTCCCCTGATCCGGGCAGATCAAGCCGCGAAGGGTATAGGATGATCAGGTCATTCTCAAGATTGTGTGGTATTTTTAACGGCTTTCGCCCACCTTCACAAGCAGTTGATATTCCTGGATTTTGGGAGGTTTTGCGGCCCTCTGCGGGACACTTCCCGCGAGCGCGCGCCAAGCTTGCCCAGGGCGCCGGCCAGCCGCTGCGGGAATGCGTTGCCCCGCCGCAGTGCTGACCCGGGTCGCCCCCTTTTCGCCACTATGGTTACACCGTATGACTAAGCTAGCCGGGATTGTGTTGATTGGCCTGTGCCTGGCGCTGGGTGGCGTCACTCGGGCCGCCGACCGCTGCGCTGCCACAGCTACCCGACTGGCAGGTCCTGGAGTTTGAGCAAAAAGCGTTCTGGGCCACTGCCCGCTCCCGCCTTGAGATTCTCCCCGCCAGCGACGACCGGGAGCAGTGGGAACTCGATGTCCTGAGCTCGGTTGTGGATAATTCCGAACAGATCGTGGTGCGCTTTGATCCCGCCACCGGCAGGGTCCTCAAGCGCTCACGCTTGAGCCGGGGCAAGGACCAGCGCCTGAAATCCTACCAGTACGAGACCGACCTCATATTGCGCGAACGCCGCAATCCGGGTGCCGACACCAGCGTGTCGCCCGAAGACTGGCCGGTCACCTACAGCGGCAAGGTGTCCTATCCTGCGGCAGTACACGATGCGGTGGTGACCGAGTCCTACCTGCTCGTCCTTCTCGCGCAGCGGCTGCAGGCGCAGGGACCGGATAACGCCATGGAGGTCATGGTGCATACGGATTTGAATTTCTATCGCGTGCGCCTGACCAGCGGCAATGGCATACCAATCAACGTGAACTACGAAGTCACCGGACAGGGCACTGTCAGCGGCCAGCGCGAAACCATGGCGGTGGCGCTGCAGGTCACACCGCAGGGCACGCTCGCGGAGGACCCTGATTTCAGCCTGCTCGGCCTGCAGGGGGATATCATTCTGTTTTTCGACCGCAGCTCCGGCCTGCCGCTGCAGATACGCGGCATTGCACCGCGCATCGGCGCAACCGCAATCAACCTCAAGTCCGTGACCATGAGGGAACCCCGGCAGTGAGAGCACCGCCGGCCGGTCCGGTAGGATTGATCAGCAACCCCGCCAGCGGCCACAACCGTGAGCCAGTTTGCAGGCCTCCGTGCGCGTATCGAACAAACGCCTGGCATGCACCACCGCATTACCCACAGCGCAACGGACATCGCACCCGCTCTGCAGGACCTGGCGGCCCTGAATATCGAAGTGCTGGCGATCAACGGCGGCGACGGCACAGTGTCGGCCATCCTCGGGGAGCTGCTGGAGTCCAGGCTGTTTGCGCGGCCGCCGCTGATTGCCCTGTTGCCCGGGGGTACCGCCAACATGAACGCGGGCGACGTTGGTGTGCGCGGCTCTTTGCCAAAAGCAGTGGAACGCTTCTGCCAATGGTGTGCAGGCGAGCGCGCTATTGCGGGGAAAGTGGTGCAGCGCGCCCTGCTGCGCGTGCTGCTCAGTAACTCGCAGCGACCGCGCTACGGGATGTTTCTCGGCAGTGGCGCCGTCGTTCATGGCAGCCGAGTACGCGCATCAGGAAATCCACTCCCGCGGCCTGCGCGACGATTTCAGCCTGGCACTGGGCACGCTGCGCACCGTGTGGGGTGTGCTGCGTGACGACCCGGCCTTCAATCGGCACGTCGCCATCACACTCACGCTGGATGGCAGGGCGCCGACCCAATACGACACCCTCATCCTCGCGGTAAGTACACTGCAACGCCTGGCCTTCGGGATGCGCCCCTTCTGGAGCACGGAGCCCGGCGCCATTCGCCTCACCCTCATGGAGCAGGGCTGCACGCGCTTTGCCCGCACCTTTTTCTCCATCGTGCGCGGCCGCCCCAGCCGCAACGCGATACCCGCCAGTGGCTACAACAGCCACAACGCCGACACGATACGGCTTGCGATGGAGGGCAAAATCAATCTGGATGGAGAGCTACTGGAGGTTGCTGGAACAGCGGATATCAGCGCCAGCGTACCCCTGGAGTTCTTGCGACTGTGAGTAGCTATCCCCCTGTAGCCGGCCCCGATGCGGCCTCGGACCCCACACTGGCCGCGCTATTGGCACAACTGAATGCGCGCTTCCACGGCGCCATCTGCTGCACTCTGGTGTACGGTTCCTGTCTGCGCAGCGGCGATATTTACGACGGACTGCTGGACCTGTACCTGATCTGTGACAGCTATCGCGCCGCCTATCGTCGCCCGCTGCTGGCTGCCGCTAACTGGCTGTTGCCGCCCAATGTCTTCTATGCCGAACAGCGGCCAGCGGGCGGAGCGGTCGAGGGCCAGACACTGCGCAGCAAGGTCACGGTAATTTCCTTGCGCGACTTCCAGCGGGGTTGCTCCCCGGCCTGGTTCGAGTCCTATATCTGGGGTCGCTTCGCGCAGCCGACGCGCATCCTGTACGCCCGCGACGAGCAGCTGCGGGCGCAGGTTGAAGCAGCCCTGGCCGGGGCCGCGCGCACGCTGCTGCAAAACGCGCTGCCCGCGCTGCCACCGGAGGGCAGCCTCAGTACCCTGTGGGAGCAGGCCCTGGCTTTGAGCTATGCCACGGAACTGCGCACGGAACGCAGTGGCCGGGCGCAGGAGCTGGTGCAATCCTCCCGGGACTTCTATGCCGCCCTGACGCGCCAGCACGCCACGCACCTGGGATTCCCTTTGCGCTGTACGAACAGGACGGGGCAGTGGCACTACCGAAGCCGGACCAGGCGACTGCAGGCGCAACGCTGCGACACTGGCCTGGGCATTGCGCCGGGGCCAGGGCAAGCTGCTGTCTGTCCTGCGCCTGGTAAAGGCCCTGTTCACGTTTGAGGGGGGACTGGACTACATCGCCTGGAAACTGGAGCGCCATTCCGGCGTGGCAATCCTCATTCCCGACAAGGTCAGGCGCGCGCCGCTTATCCACCTGTGGGGCTTCTTCTGGGGCCTGTATCGGCGCGGGATTTTCAAGTGATAACGGGCCGGGTGGCACCGGGCAACCGGCCCTGGTACCGCGTACTATTCACGCTCCAGGGGGCCAGTGAAAATGGCAAAAGAAGGCGCATTCCTCTATAATTTCAGCCCACATAAGTCATCCTGCGACCGCCCTGGCATCCCCATGAAAGCCTGCGTATTTATCCAGACCAACCACAAGCAAATCACCGGCGCGATCGTCGCCGAACACGCGCTGCGCCGCTACTCCACGCAACAACGACAAGTTCGATGTCCGGATCATGGATACCCGCGACTACCCCTTTTTCGCCGCCCGCGAAGGTCAGGAATACCTGCGCGATGGCGTCAAGCGCACCTGGCTCAACGACGATTTACAATCCTTCACCCCGACCCGTTTCATGCCCCCGAAGTTGATGGGTTATGAGGGCCGCGCGGTGGTCATCGACCCGGATATATTCGCGGTCGCCGACATCTGGGAACTGCTCAGCCGGGACATGCACGGCAAGGCCATCATGTGCCGCATGCGCTCCGGACCCAAAGGCCTGGTCGACAAGTGCATGGCCAGCAGTGTCATGCTGCTGGACTGCGCCAAACTCAGGCACTGGGATGCACAGAAAAAATTCGAGGCGATGTTCGATTTCACCCAGGACTACCAGCCCTGGATCTGCCTGAAGGAGGAGGATCGCGACACCGCTGGATTTTTTTGAGCCCGAGTGGAACGACTTCGACAAGTTCACCCTGCCAACCAGGATGCTGCACACCACCCGGCGCAAAACCCAGCCCTGGAAGACCGGACTGCCCACCGACTGGCGTCCGGCGGAGCGCTTTCGCCTGTTCCCGCCTGCGGCCTGGGTGATGCGCGCGCGCCGCAAGCTGTTCGGCGAGTACGCCTTTCTGGGCAACTACAAACAGCACCCCGACCGCAACCAGGAGCTGTTCTTCTTCGGCCTGCTCAAGGAGTGCCTGCAGGAAGGGCAAAGTCAGCGAGGACTTCCTGCGCGCGGAAATGGCGCAGAATCATGTGCGCCACGATGCCCTGGAGATTCTGGCTAACACGCCGGACCTGCCGCCCGCGCCGCTGCATCCGCTCAGCGCGGTATCACAAGCCGCCTGACCGCCTGCGCCGCACGCTGTAGCTCATCCCTCGCATTGGCGCCCGCTGCAGCTCGCTCTGCGGGTGTGTTAGTGCTTGCTTTCAATGCCGTCGCCGCCGGGGCAATCAGCTCTGGCACCAACCACTGCGCCCTGCCGGATGCCACCAGAGCATGCTGGATATTACCCACGTCACGACGCATGCGACGGGGCGCGATACGCATTGCCAGGCGATGACTGAGGGGCTTGTAGCGATAGCTGTGCGGCAGTAACCACCAGCGCGCTGCAGTCATCCCCGACATCAAAAATGTACAGGGGTCGTCCCGTGTCCGCTGCCTCCCCGAGCATGGACATGGACTCGCCGGTGACCACGAAGGCATCCGCCAGGGCCAGCAGTCCGCGATAGGGATTGACCTTGCCACTGCCCCAGCGATAGCAAAAATGCGGTGCCTGCAGCTGCGCCTGCAGGGCATCCCCCGCGCGGCGCGGTGTGCGCGGACTGTCCGTGACCAACAAGGAGCCACCGGCGGCGGCCGCCAGGTCCTGGGCCAGGGCGCCGAGACGCCGTGCCTTGCTGGCGGTCATCACAAAACGGCCGCTATCGCCGCCCAGCAATACCGCCACCCAGGGGCGGGGCAGGCCCGCAATCCGGGCACGCAACTGCTCGCCGGCACTGCTCAGATCATCCGCAGAAACGCGGTGCAGGGGCAGGCTGTTGTGCACAATATTGGCCTGCTGTGGCAAAAAGTACTGCGGTGTGGTGATCACCAGGTCCCAGGCGGACAGCGGTGCCCAGGGCCGCCCGATATGCACCAGGCGAGCCCTGCCGCCGGACTGCCGCTGAATCCAGCGCGCCACCGGCTCGTTGCGTCGCCCGGCGCTGATGACGATATCCGGCCAGGGCGCCTCCAGCGCGCTGGATCGCGACCGGTCGATGCCGGCCAGCGTGACACCGCCGCCGAGATGACTGAATAACTCCCAGGGCCGCGCCGAGATGTGTTTCTCCTCGTAACCCCAGTCCAGTTCCTCGGCCAGGGCGCGCACCTGGGTATTGTCACCCGCTTTCTTGCCCAGCAGACACCAGACTGTGATAGATCCCTCGCCCACGCGTCTTCCTCGTTGCCTTTGTCGCGGTATGCGGCGAGCCGCCAGGGGAGCATCGCTCCAAAAATTGCCAAAGCCAGCCGTTTGTGGAATAGCATGCTGGCAGTAAACTATCCCACAGATTACCCATGAGTAGAAACAGTTTGAAGCCGACGGTCTTTATACACACCAACCACAAGCAGATGCTGGGCGCCCTGGTGAGCCGCTACTCGTTGCGCAAGCACTCTGCCCACACGGATGAGTTTGATATAAAACTCGTCGAGGTGAAGAACTACCCTTGCATGCTGGAGCGCGAGGGACAGCTTTACCGTCGGGACGGAGAAATGCGTCCCTGGGTTAATGAGGATTTGCAATCCTTCACGCCGCTGCGCTTCACCCCACCGGAACTGATGCATTACGAGGGCCGGGCGGTCATCATGGACCCGGACATATTCGCCATCGGCGACATCTGGGAGCTGCTGCAGCGCGACATGGCAGGAGCAGCGATCATGTGTCGCCCCAAATCCGGGAGCAAGGGCCGCAAGGGCGCCTTCGCCAGCAGCGTCATGCTGCTGGACTGCGCAAAACTCAGGCACTGGCAGTTTGAGAAGCAACTTCGCGGAGATGTTCGAGCCGGTTAAACGCGACTACATGGACTGGGTATCACTCAAGCTGGAAGATCCCGCCACCATTGGCCTGTTCGAAAACCAGTGGAACGATTTCGATAACCTGACTGACGAAACCAAACTGCTGCACAACACCAAGCGCAAAACCCAACCGTGGAAAACAGGGCTCAAGATCGACTATCGCCCCGCTGACACCTTTCAGTTGTTCCCCCCAGGCACTGGCTGCGCCGGGGTCGCCGCGCCCTGTTTGGCGACTACAAATTTGCCGGCTCCTATGCCGCCCACCCCGACCCCCGGCAGGAAGCGTTCTTCTTCGGCATGGTGCGTGACGGCCTGGAAGACGGCGAGATTACCGAAGCCCAGCTGCGCGATGAGATCGCACAGGGGCATTTGCGCCAGGATGCGCTGGAACTGATCGGCGCCTGACACCGCGGGCTAGCGCGAGTCCCTCAGGGGATAAGGCCTGAAGAGCGAATATCTTAGCCTTCTGAGCGATCAGGCCTTATCGTGACCTCGCGAGCGCAGTCGCGCATCCGTAAGCTCGCGTTGCGGCGAGCGGCAGTGGGCCTGCCCCGCTTGCTCAGAGGGCTAAGATATTCGCCGCGTGGCAGGCCCGCTGCCGCTCGCCTTGCATCGCTGCGAATATCACACACTTTGAGTTCACTCCGATAGAGTCCCTCAGGGGCCAGGGCCTGTTGAGCGAATATCTTAGCCTTTTGAGCGAACAGGCCCTGGTCCCTGAGGCACGGTCTGCCGCAAGTGCCCAGATTAGCGAGCTGAAGCTTACTACTGGTAGTTAAACAGCGGATCCAGAGTGTCGGCCAACCGACGGTCAATCGCCGCGACTTCCTCATCCGTGAAATAATCCCGATAGCCGCCGACCTTGGCGCGACGCACCTTGAAACTGTCGGGGTTGTCCTTGTCCCTGGGCATCATGCGCCCACCGGCCAGGCGAAATTGCTGATGTGCCTTCCATTTTTTTCATATTTTCATAGGAGGAATAATCAACCGCCGCAGCAACCTGCGCGTCAGTGGCATCAATGTGCATGAAATCCAGCAGGCGACGCAATTCCTCGCGCGGCCGGAGGCGCAGGTCCTCATAGCGCAGCAGGTGAAAATGCTTGATCTTGCCCGCCTCCGCCGCCCATAGATTCAGGTAGTCCGTGACGGCCCGCATACTGCCACCGTTGTCGCCCATCACAAAATCGAACAGGCTGATGGCACTGCCCTGGGGCGGGTAATTATTGATGGCCACCTTGGTCGGCTTGATGCGGAACTTCCACTGGAAAAACTGTGATACAGCAACATCGCGCGGATCACGGGCAAGCAGTATCACGCGCTTGTCATAGAACGGCGCTTTGCTGTGTGCATCACCGGTGAAATCCTTGATGTAATTGTCGTGGGTGAAGAAAGTTTTAGGCACAGCCCTGTTGAGGTTGTGGAAGTTATCAAAACCCAGCACGGCATTCTTGGGGAGCTTATACATCACCCGAAACAGGTGGGACATCATCACCCGCAGCCAGGTGCGGCCGCTCTTGCCAAAAGACACCACCACGATGTCGGCGCGCTGCAGTTTCTCGAACTGCTCCACGCCGCGCAGTTTTCGTTCGGCCAGCAGAATAAGCGCCTCTGGCTGGCCGCGCATACGCCAGTGCAGTATTCGGCGCGCCAGCTTCTTGCGCCCCGTCTGCCAACCCTGGCGCAAACTCTGCATGCCCAGCTTCATGCGCGCTGCTCCCCATAACCAAACACTGGATCCAGTTGCGCCACCATCTGCTCGAGTTGCTGGCACTGCGCAGTCGGTGAAGTAGTCACGGTAGCCGCCCACTTTGGCCTTGCGTGTCTTGAACGAATCGGGGTTGTCCTTGTCACCGGGCTTGACCCTGGCGCCACTGCTCTTGAAAAACGTGTCCTGCTCCATTTTCTTCATATTGTCGAGAGCCGCAAACTCCACCGCCTCCTGTACCTGGGCGGCGGTCACCTCGGTACCGGTAAAGGCGAGGATTTTCGCCAGCACAGCGGCGGGATCCGTGCGCATATCCTCATAGCGGACGACGAGAATATCGCGTAAAACGGGTATGGCCTGTGCCCAGCCATTAAAGTAATCGACAATACGCGGCACACCCGCTTCTTTATCCAGCACGAAGTCCCAGACATCTATGTCCGCGCCGTGCGGCGGGTAATCATTGATGAACTTCTTGCCGGGGCGCATGCGATATTGCCACTGGAAGAACTGCGACACCGCAACGTCGCGCGGGTCGCGCACCAGCAACACAATGCGCTTACCCTGGAAGTGGCTCATGGAATGCTGGTTGCCGGTGTAATCGCGCAGGTAGTTATTGTGGGAGAAAAATACCGCGGGAAGTTGCGGATCGCTGTGTTTGAGGTTGTCAAAATCCAGCAGGTTATTCGCGTCCAGATTGCCCTTGAGCTGATAGGCCCGCGACAACATCACCCGCAACCAGGTCCTGCCGGATTTACCCCAACTCATCAGGACCCAGTCACTGCGCTGCAGTTTCTTGAATTCCTCGCGACCGCGCAGCCAGCGCTCTATTTTCTTGCGGCGCGTGGCAGGCAACCAGAAACAGAGCAGCATAATGAGATGGCGTACCACGACGCGTGCCTTGTCGGCCATGTGCGGGACCATCCTCGATAACAGCCTGAAAAGGCGGCAAATGTTACCGTAAAATGCCCTCTCCCGCACTACGGCGGCAAGCCCGGATTTACCGCACTATTAACATCCTGTGCAGCAGCGCCGCCTTGCCGGGCTCACAACGGCCGTACTAAAATGCGCCGATGTCACTGATCAATATCGATGCCCTGCGCGCTGCGCAGCTACAGACGGACCCCTTCGACTTTCTGGTGGTACCCGGCTTCCTCGATGCCGCTACACTGGCGCGGGTAAATGCGGATTACCCTGCGATAGACACTGCCGCCAACCACGCCCTGGAGAATCTTACCTACGGCTCATCCTTCGCGGCGCTCATGGAGGAGTTGCGCAGTCCCGCACTGGCCAGCGTGCTGGGCGAGAAGTTTGACATGGATCTGGCCGCCCTGCCGACCACGGTGACCGTGCGCAAATTCTGTGAGCGCACCGATGGCAACATTCACACCGACCACAAGAGCAAGGTGATTACCGTACTGGTCTACTTCAATGAACAGCTGGGAGCACAAGGACGGCCAGCTGCGCCTGCTGCGCTCCGGGGACGATATTGAGAACTATGCGGCACAGGTACCGCCCCTGGGAGGCACCCTGCTGGCGTTTCGCCGTACCAACCACTCGTGGCACGGGCACACCCGCTTCGTGGGCGAGCGCCGTATGGTGCAGGTGAACTACCTGGACCAGAGCCCTCTTGCCATTGCCGCGCAGCGTATCAGCCGCTTCGGCACGCATTTTATGAAAAACGTGCTGGGAATGCGTTGACCGACGCTGGATCTGGCCACGACCCAATTCGGTCATACCGGATTGACGTCCCCGAAGGGGCCAGCCCTGATCGCTCAAAAGGCTAAGATATTCGCGCTCAGGGCTGGCCCCTTCAGGGACTCTATCGTAGTAAATGCAAAGTCAGTGACATTCGCGCGGTGCAAGGCGAGCGGCAGCGGGCATACCCCGCGGCGAATATCTCAGCCCTTTGAGCAAGCGGGGTATGCCCGCTGCCGCTCGCCGGGTTCTACGCATTGCTTACCGTGATCGCAGGCATCCGCGAAATGAACAAAAAATAGGGCATAGTGCAGTGAAAAAGCGTGTAGTGATCGCCGGCTTCGGCGATACCGGTCTGTTAGTGGCGATCAATCTGGGCAAGGATTTTGATATCGTCGGGATCAGTCCCAAACCCTGTCTGGTGAGTGGGCAGGAGCTGGGTATGCGGCTGACGCAACCCCAAATCTGGAAGCAGGACTATTTGATGCCCTTTCGGCGCTACAAAAAGCTGGATGGGGTACAAACGCTGCAGGGCCTGATCACGGCGATTGATCCCGGCCAGTCCACAGTGACTGTCAAGTTGCAGGACGGCAGCGAACAGGTGGAGCACTACGATGCCCTGGTGATTTCATCCGGCGTGACCAACGGCTTCTGGCGCAACAACTCGCTGGAAGATCTCGACTCGATTAACCAGACAATCGACAGCGCCGCGCAGCAACTGCTGCAAGCGCAATCGGTGGCCATTATTGGCGGCGGCGCGACCGGCGTGAGTGTCGCCGCCAATCTCGCAGCGCGCTACCGCGAAAAATCTGTGCACTTTTTTTTCAGCGAACCACAGCCCCTGCCCGGCTATCACCCCAGGGCGCGCGCCAGCGTGGAACAGCACCTGCGCAAGGTTGGCGTCAAACTGCACCCGCACCATCGCGCGATTATTCCCGCCGGGTTCCAATGTGATCGTTTCACTTTTGACCCGGTAGCATGGTCGAGTGGCCAGGACAGCTTTCGCGCTGACATCACCCTGTGGGCGATCGGCAATATGGTTCCCAATAACGACTTTATCCCGGCAGCAATGCTAAACGACGATGGCTTTGTAAAAACCGATGCGCTATTGCGAGTAGAGGGCTACGACAATGTCTTCGCGGTCGGCGATATTGCCGCCTCGGACCCCAATCGCAGTTCGGCACGCAACTGGGGCTATCGCCTGCTCGGCCACAATATTCGCGCCTGTCTTGAAGGCAGGGAAGCTGACATGAAGCGCTATGAGCCACCCGTCTATCGCTGGGGATCGATTTTCGGCGTGCAGGATAACGGCCTGCGCGTGTTCCAGCCCGACGGTGGCAGTTTTCGATTCCCCAAGTGGACGATCCGCACGCTATTGTTCCCGCTGGCGGTGCGCAAAATGATTTACAAAGGCGTGCGCAAAGCATGAAGAAATCGGACTCGGCAGAGTGCCCTGTTCATCCCAGCTATCGGCTCGGGCCGGGGAGGCTTTTTCGCCTGCTTCCCCGATACTCGCATGCGAAAAAGCCTCCCCGGTCCGAGCCTTGACCGTGTTGCCTGTATCGGACATCGGTCCGAGTAATAGAACGGAACGAGGGTTTGGATGTCGGGTGTGCAATTTGTCAGCGAGTATCGGGGAAGCTGGCGAATTGCACACCCGACGGCCGAACCCGCCAGAGCTAAAACAGCGCCTCGATACGCTTCACCACTGCACCAACATCATCCGGCAATTGCGCCGTCGGCTGCTTGAACGGCTGCCCTGACCATACGGCCAGCCCCTGTTCCACCAACAAGCGATGAAACGCGCGGAAGTCGCGGGTGGCGCAGAGCACTTTGAACACATCGACATAGTACACACCCCGCGCCAGTCGGTGACGCCAGCGATCAGCCGCCGTGTTCTGGCGCGGATTGAACAACCAGTGGGCCAGCGAGCGCCGCCACTGGTCGATACTGCCCAGCCAGCCCCCCGGCAAAGGGAAAATTGCCAGGGGCTTATGCAGGTAGATGACTTCGACCATCATCGACACGCTGTCGGCGGTGACGATAAAACCGTCGGCACTGCCCAGCAACGCTCGATAGGGGTTGTCCGCAGAGTCTGCCCTCCATTCATAAAATATTGCTTGCGCCGGAAGATCCCGGCGCAACACCTCTACAACCTCGGGTGTTGTGCGCCGACTGGTAGTGACATAGGGCGTGCCGCCCAGCTCATCGACGACCCAGCGCGCTGTGGCGACCAGATCCCTGGCCACCTGACGATTCATGATGAAGGGGTTGGTCTCGCCACCCACCAGCACGGCGACCAGTGGTTTGTGCAGACCAGCGAAGCGCTCCCGCCAGGCCTGCGCCTCGCGGGCAACATCTGCGGCTTGCACGCGCATCAGTGGCAGGGTCGTCGCCAGGAAATTGTGCATGGGCGGCATCTGGTTCTCGGCACTGGCGATCACCAGGGAGAAATCAAGCATATGGCCGGAGGGCTTACCCACCAGCACAATTCGGGTTTTATTGCCGGACTGCCTGCGCACCCATAGGGCGGCCATCGAGGGACGGCGTCCGACAGTAATGATCAGGTCGGGCCATGGCGCCTCGAGGGGGTCGCTGCGGCTCAGGTCAAGATGATCCAGGGAGGGACGATAGCGCGGCTTGCCCAGCACGTACTCAGGTCGCATGTGCACATACTTGTGCTCTACCGGCCACGGCAGGGCATCGACGATGGTCTCGACCTGGCCGTTATCGCCCCGCTTGTCACTGAGGATAACCCAGGTACGCGGTGTCACGGTCAGGCGTCCGCGCTGTCCTGGCAATAGCCCAGTTCCGGCAAAATATTGGCGCGAACCAGTGCCTCCAGTTCGGCCACCTGCTGCGCATTAAAATCCTCGCGATAGCCACCGACCTTGCCGCGCCGTACCTTGAAGGTGCTGGGATCACTGGCATCGACCAGCTTCATGCCGCCCTGGCTAAAGGTGCCGCTGGTTTCCAGCTTTTGCAGGTTGTCGAAAGAACCCCACTCAACTGCTGCGCGAATCTCGTCCTCGCTGAAATTCTCGCCCATCAGTTGCGTGATATTTTTCAGGGTCGGCACAGGCTGCGCGCGCAGGTCTTCATAGCGGGCCAGCATGCCGTGCTCCAGCTCGCGCACGTTGCGGGCCCAGGTGTTCTGGTACTCGATAAGGCTGGGCAGGCCAATATCCGAATAGCGTACGAATTCCCACATCTGCACCGTGCGGCGATCGATAGGGTGCTCTACAAAGTGATTGATGAGCTCCTGCTTGGCGCGGGACTGTCGCTTGGTAAACTGGTGATACCAGGACACCGCAATATCGATCGGGTTGCGCGCCAGAAACAGCACCGGCTTGTGCCGCAGCGGATTGTCGGGGGCGCCGCAGGCCAACAGTTTACCCACCTCCCCCTCATAACTGTAATACGCGTTGGTGGCCGCCAGCCGGGGAATTTCGGGGATTTTACGGGCGAACTCGTCAGTGTTGATAAGCTTTGATTCGGGCAGGTCATACCGCAACTGGTAGAGGCGCGACAGCATCACCTTGAGCCAGGTATTGCCGCTCTTGGGATGCCCGATAATCAAAAAATTTGCGCGATGCGCCTTGGCCAGTTCCAGGCGTGCCAGATACTTGCGGCGCAGGGCGACGCGGGTCGTGGCAGGCAGCGGTTGTGTCGGAATGAGAATCAGCGCCTTCTTGACACCATCACTCAGATTTAACATGTGCTGTATTACTCGCAGGAAGGGTGCGGCGGCATGCGTAAAGCGTGCAATTATGCTCGAAGCAGGCCAAAATGACCAGACGATGGGCGCTTCATGTACAATGGCCGCCAGTCTCGACAGGAACACTACCCCCTTGATTATCGACCGCCACATCAGCTGGGAGATCCTGCGCCCTTTCTGCACCGGGCTGGGCCTGCTGGTAATGGTTTTTATCGGCTTCTCTGCGGCGCGCCAGCTGTCCATGGCCGCGGACGGACAGCTGGATATGCCGACTGCATTCAAGCTTGTTGGCCTCAATACGCTCATCACGCTGGAAATTTTACTACCCTCGGCATTCTTCTTCTCCGTGTTGTCGGCTATCGGCCGGCTTTATCGTGATTCCGAAATGCACGCTCTGTTTGCCGCAGGCGTGAGTCGGGCACGCATTCTGGAGGCGGTTTTGAAGTTGTCGCTGGTCATTGCGGTGCTTACCGGATTGATGTCCGTGCTGGGGCGGCCCTGGGCCTTTCGCACCAGCTATGCACTGGAGTCGCAGGCGGCGGCGCAGTTTGATCTGAAACAGATGTCTGCCAATGAGTTTGTCAACATGGATGGCAGCGATTACACCTTCATCGCTCACGACATCGATCTCGCGAAGGGCCTGCATAAAGGCGTGTTCCTGCAGAAGAATTACTACGAGCAGGGGCGCTCGGAGATCATCGTCGCCGAATCCGCAGCCATGCCCGCCCTCAATCCCGGCCAGGCCACGCGGGCCACTTTTTACAATGGTTACAACTACCTGCTGGACACTCGAAGCAGTCAGGACATGACGCTACAGTTCAAGGAACTGGTGGTGCAGCTTCCCAACGAGGAGGCCCAGGAGAAATACCGGCGCAAGGCTGAAACCACGCTGAATCTGGCGCAATCCCTGGACCCCAAGGACATCGCCGAGTACCAGTGGCGCATAACCACACCGCTGGCAACCATACTGCTGGCGCTGATCGCCGTACCGCTGGCTCGCTCCACACCACGCGAATCCCGCTTCCGCAACTTCTCCATTGCGCTGCTGGCGTATATCGCCCTGTTCAGCATGATTAGCGTGCTGCGCACCTTCATAGAGCAGGGCAAGCTCCCGGCGATGCCGGGTCTGTGGACGGCTTATGCCATACAGGCGCTGCTGCTGGCGGTGCTGGTCACACGGCCGAGGCTGAAACGGCGATGATCCTGCAACGCTACATTGGCGTAAGCGTGGCCAAGGGCTGGCTGCTGGTATTGCTGGTACTGGGCGCCATCTTCGGCCTGATCAGTTTCACCCAGGAGCTGGACCATACGGAATTCAACTACGATGCATTCGCGGCGGCCCGCTACACCCTGTTAACCCTGCCCAACCAACTGGTGCGACTGGCCCCGGTGATCGCACTGCTGGGCAGTATCGTGGCATTGGCCAACCTCGACCGCTATAACGAGCTAACCATAATCAGTTGCACCGGCTTTTCACCGGCAAAATTGCTCGGCGCCCTCGCCTTGCCCACCGTGCTGCTGATGTCCGGACTGTGGATTTGCATGGAGTATGTCACGCCACAACTGCAACAATCCGCGGAACAGGAGCGACAGATGTTGCGTGACGGGGGCAACGAATGGCTTCCCGGTGGCGGGGTGTGGTCGACGGATGGGCGGCGCTACATCCATCTGGTAAAAATGTCCATGGACCATGTGCCTGGCGATATCAGTCTCTTCGAGTTCGATGATTCCGGCGAGCTGGTCCGCGCCCTGTGGGCGAATACGGCAGTGGTCAGCAAGGACCGCAAGTGGCTGTTTAAGGAAGTCCGGGAAAAGCAACTGGTGAATGGGCAGCTGCAGACCCATACCTACCCGGAGCTGGAAATCGCCAATCTCTGGTCCAGTGACGAGTTACCCACTCTCACGCAGCAGAGTGACAGCATGAGGCTGTCACTGCTTTTCAGCTTTAGCCAGTACCTGGCCAAAAATGGACAGCCGATGGAAAAATACCTGCATGCGTTCTGGCAGAGACTGCTGATGCCCCTGACTGTCTGCGCCATGGTGCTGCTGGCCACGCCGATCAGTGCCAGCGTTACCGCCGGTCGCGATCGCAGCTTTGGTATCAGTCTGGGTATTGGCGCCGTGCTCGGCATTCTGTTCTATCTGGGCGCGCAAATTATTTTCTCACTCGGGCAGCTGCTGCAATGGAGCATCCCGTTCGTGGCTATCTTACCCACACTGATTATCCTGGCCTGCGCAATTACCCTGTTGCGCCGCATGCGTTGGTGAGTCATGCGATGAACACGGACAATTACACCAGGATGCATAGTTCATCACCGCCCCGTTGCGCAGGGAGAGCATTTGTCCCATGGGCCTGATGCTCAATTTTTTCCGCGCCTATCGTGGGCAGACCTTGCTGATGATGCTGGCGCTGGCGCTGTCAGGTATCGCCGAGGGAATCGGCTTATCAGCGCTGCTCCCACTGCTCAATATTGCGCTGGGCTCAGCGGCCAGCGACATGATTCCCGGCGCTGCTGCCGGTGGCGACAGCAAGTTCGAGCAAACCATTCTCGAATACCTGCACCTGCTGGGTATCGCCCCGACACTGGGCAATATGCTTATCATTATCCTCGGCGGAGTTGCCTTCAAAAACGTATTTTTACTGATCGCTAACCGGCAGGTAGGCTATACCGCTGCACAGGTCAGTACCGACCTGCGCCTGCAATTGCTGCGCGCGATATTGCGCAGTAAATGGGAGTATTTTTTACATCAGCCCGTGGGCAAATTGACCAATGCCATGGCCACTGAGGCACAACGTTCCGCGGCGGCGTTTGTCAACGGCGCCACGGCCCTCACCTTTCTGATCCCCGGGATTATTTACGGTGGCGTCGCCTTCGCACTGTCCTGGCGCGCCGCGCTGGTAGCCATTGCGGCCGGTGCCGTGGTGATTGGCCTGTCCCACTTTCTGGTGGACTTCACCCGCAAGGCGGCGAAAAAGCAAACCCGCCTGATGACCTCACTGATGGCCAACCTCACCGATACCCTGCAATCGGTGAAACCGCTGAAGGCCATGGCGCGCGAATACCTGGCTGACCAGGTACTGGCGCACGATACCAACCTGCTGAACAAATCCCAGCGCCGGCAGGTGCTGAGCAGCGCCCTGCTGAATTCGGCGCAGGAACTGATGTTCACGGCGTTTATCTGCCTGGGCATCTACATCGCTATGGAAAAGTTCGCCATGGCCCTGCCCACCGTCATGGTACTGGTGGTAGCGCTGGGCCGGGCCTTTTCCTATTTTGGCAAAGTGCAAAAACAGCACCAGAAACTGGTGGAGGGTGAAAGCGCCTATTGGGCATTGACCGAATCGATCAACGCCGCCGAAGGCGCACAGGAAAACTTTGACGGCGGCATTCCGCCGCGTTTTGATCAATGCCTCGCCTTTAAAAATGTGCATTTTGATTACGACCAACACCCGGTATTCAGCGGCTTGTCGCTGCAGATTGAGTCGGGCTCACTGACCACCCTGGTGGGCCCTTCCGGGTCCGGCAAGACCACCGTCATCGATCTGGCAATAGGCCTGTTGCGGCCACAGCAGGGCCAGGTCCTGCTGGATGGCATCCCGCTGCAGGATATCGATATCAACGGCTGGCGCAGGATGATTGGGTACGTGCCCCAGGACACCATCCTGCTGCACGACAGTATTGTGCACAACGTCACACTGGGCGATCCGTCCCTGACGGCCGCCGACGTGGAGCGCGCCCTGCGCGCCGCTGGTGCCTGGGATTTTGTCGGCCAGCTCGCGCAGGGACTGGATACCGTCGTCGGGGAGCGCGGCGGCAAACTCTCCGGCGGTCAGCGCCAGCGCATCGTCATCGCGCGGGCACTGATTAACCAGCCCCGACTGCTGATTCTCGACGAGGCGACCAGCGCGCTGGACAAGGACACCGAGGAAGCGGTCAGACAAACACTGGAGGCGCTGAAGGGCCAACTCACCATCCTGGCCATCTCCCACAATCGCGCCATGGTGGAGTCCGCCGACAAGGTGTACCAGATGACAGGTGGCAGTGCCGTGCTACTGGACAATGCGGGTCAGTCAGACCTGGCCAAGTAGTTTGTGCACTGCCGCGACCGCCCGCTGCAAGTCGGTTTCCGCGGGCACCCGGGCGGTCGCCAGTACTTCTTCCATCCACACGGCGCAGCCCGCCTCGCGCAATTGCCGGTGCACCAGGGTGATATCGCGGCTCAAACGCCGCCAGCACCAGCGCAGCAGCACTGCGTAGAGAGCGCCGCCGAGACGGAAATCGCGCACCGATTCATCCTGCAAATCGCGCATCCCACCCAGATCGAACATCGTCACCGGCTTACCCGTGGCGCAGGCCTCGGACAGCATGGCAATACTGTCTCCGGTGACAATTAACCGATCAGCCCACGCCAGTATGCCCATGTAGGGGTTGGCCGGACCCACTCCCTGCCAGCGATGGAAATAGCTCGGCGCGGCGATTGCCGCCTCCAGTGCGTCCTGCGCAGCCGGTCTGGTACGCGCACTGGTGGAAACCAGCAGCGAGCCATTGTGCGCCCGCGCCAGTTGCGATGCTTCCCTGCCCAGTCGGCCGGCAGCTTTCGGCCCCAGCGTGAACGGGCCGCTATCGCCACCCACCAGAACAGCGAAGCGCGGCCTGGGTAATGCGGCAAAGGTGGACTCCCACTCTGCGCGAGCCTGCGCCAGGCGCTGTGCTGACACACTGTGCAGGGTCAGCATATTGTTGAGTACATTGGGGTGGGGCGGCACACGGTACTGCGGGGTGGTAATCACCAGGTCGAAGGAAGCCAGCGCGGCCCAGGGGCGCCCGATATGGACATAGCGGGTGCGGCCACCGGACTGGGCGCGAATCCAGCGGCAGACCGGCTCGTTGCGCACACCGCTGGCAATCACCAGGTCCGGCCAGGGCGGGCGCAATTGGGCAGCGGATGCGGCGCTGATGCCGCGCAGGGTGGACTGTCCCAGCACATGGGGCAAAAACACCTGGCTGCGATAACTCAACACCTTGGTTTCGCAGGGCCAGCCCAGTGCATCGACCAGGGCGCGCACCTGCCCTCGCTCCCCCGCGCGATAGGCGTCGATCAACCAAACTACTGGCATTACCATTCTTCCGTGGGTATAGTTCCAGCCTTCGAAATCTAGCGACTTACCTTGACCGACGCAAGGGCGGCAACAAAATGACCGATTATCAGGAATACCTGAGCTTTCTTTACAGCGCGCTGGAATCGCAGAACAAAAATAAGCTGGTGCTGTCCGAAAATACGGCCCTGGTAGCCGATATCGGGCTCAGTTCGCTGGAGGTGATGGAGTTCATTGAGAAAATCGAGGATCACTTCGATATTTCCATCCCCCTGAATATTCTTCCGGACGTGAATACCATTGGCGATCTGGCCAGGAAGGTCAGGGAACTCAACCTCTGAGGGTCACCGGGCAAGTCGCGAGGTAGATTAAACCCATGCTGTTCGACAAATTCCAGACCATGGCCGACTTCCAGGCCGAGCTCGCCGCACGCCATGTCGAGCCGTTCGGCGCCGTCACCGAAAAAATTCTGTCTGCCACCGAAGGCGTGGTGCAGGGCCGCAAGGTCATTCTGGCGGGCACCAACAACTACCTGGGCCTCTCCTTTGACCCACGCTGTATAAAGGCCGCGCAGGATGCAGCGGCACGCTGGGGCACCGGTACCACCGGCTCACGACTGGCCAACGGCTCCTTCGCGGAACATCGGGCGCTGGAAACGGAAATAGCCGCGTTCTATGGCGTGGATCACGCCATCGTCTTCTCCACCGGCTATGCGGCCACCATGGGGATGTGCGCCACACTGGCGGGACCCGGTGATGTGATCCTGCTGGACGCCGATAGCCACGCCAGCATCTACGCCGGCGTCAAACAGAGCGGCGCAGAAGTGATTCGCTTCAAACACAACAACCCCGAAGACCTCGCCAAACGCATGCGACGCCTGGGCGACCGGGCCGACCAGGCCTTGATTATTGCCGAGGGCATTTATTCCATGCTGGGCGATGTCGCGCCGCTGCAGGAGATCGCCGCAGTCAAGCGTGAGTACGGCGGCTATCTGTTCATCGACGAGGCGCATTCCATGGGTGTACTGGGCGAGACCGGGCGCGGTGCTGCCCAGGCCGCCGGCGTGGAAGCGGACATCGATTTTTTTGCCGGCACCTTCAGCAAGAGCCTGGGTGCTATTGGCGGATTCTGCGTCAGTCGCCACCCGGAACTGGAAGCGATCCGTTTTTGCATCAACGCCTATATGTTTACCGCCTCCTCCTCGCCCTCGGTCATCGCGTCCACGCGCGCGGCGCTGCGCATTATCGTCGCAGAGCCGCAGCTGCGCGCACAGCTGTGGGACAACGCCAATCGTCTTTACCAGGGGCTCAAAGCCCTGGGACTGCCGGTGGGACCCACTGCCAGCCCGGTGGTGGCGGTGGAAATGGCGGACCGCTCGCTCACTATCGACTGCTGGAAGGCCTTGATGGAGGCGGGCGTCTACGTCAACCTGGTGATTCCACCGGCATCACCCTCGACCAATTTCCTGCTGCGCAACAGCGTCAGTGCAGCCCATACCAGCGCGCAGATCGATGTGATTATCGCAGCCTATGCCGGCCTTATCAGCGCCGGTCTCATCACCCCAACCAGGGCGCATTGATGGAAAAAATCATCATCCGTGGCAATGGCCCATTGCGCGGTGAAGTGCGCGTGGCAGGTGCCAAAAACGCGGCGCTGCCGATCATTGCGGCTGCACTGTTGAGTCCCGAGCCGCTGCGCATCAGCAATATCCCCGATGTGCGCGACATCAAAACGGTGCTGCACCTGATGGAATTGCTCGGCGCGCAGTGCGAGCGTTCCGGCACCGAACTGGTGATCGACAGCAGCAAGGTGCACTCGGTGCATGCGCCCTATGACCTGGTCAAGACCATCCGCGCTTCCATCCTCCTGCTGGGGCCCCTGCTGGCCCGCTTCGGGGAAGCCGATGTATCCCTGCCGGGGGGCTGTGCGATCGGCTCCCGCCCGGTCAATGAACATATTGCCGGCCTGGAGGCACTGGGCGCGGAAATCCGGATCGAGGCAGGTTATATCAAGGCCAGGGCCAGCCGCCTGCGCGGGGCCCATTTCGCCTTTGACGTACCCTCGGTGACGGCCACTGAAAACCTGTTGATGGCCGCCTCCCTGGCAGACGGTGTGACCACCCTGGAAAACTGTGCGCTGGAGCCGGAGATCGGCGACCTGGCACTGCTGCTCACTGCCATGGGAGCCAGAATAACGGGGGCCGGCACCAGTACCATTACGATCGCAGGTGTTACACAGCTGCACGGTGCCAGCCACAGGGTGCCACCGGACCGCATTGAGACCGGCACCTTCCTGGTCGCGGCCGCCGCTACGCGCGGCGCTATCACGGTACGGGACACCAATCCCGACTTTCTGCACCACGTGCTGGGCAAACTGGAACAGGCCGGTTGTCGGTTGGATCTGGGTCCCGACTGGATTCGTCTTGATACCGGTGGCCAGCGCTGCACGGCGGTCAATATACACACCGCCCCCTACCCCGCCTTTCCCACTGACATGCAGGCGCAGTTCATGGCCCTCAACGCCCTGGCGGAAGGCTCCGCCACCGTGGTGGAGAACATTTTCGAAAACCGCTTTATGCACGTCGCGGAACTACAGCGCATGGGAGCCGATATCGAATTGCAGGGCCATACCGCTATCGTGCGCGGTCGTGAGCGCTTGCAGGGCGCACCGGTCATGGCCACCGACCTGCGCGCCTCGGCGTCACTGATCATCGCGGCACTGGCCGCTGATGGCGACACCACCATCGACCGGGTCTATCACCTCGATCGCGGCTATGCCAACATCGACACCAAACTGGCGGCACTGGGCGCCAACATCCGCCGCGTGTAGCGGCCGCTTTGGCGGGCTCGACTGTCGGGTGTACAATTCGCGCGCTGCCCCGGTGCGGGCCACCCGATACTCGCGAACGAATTGTACACCCGACACCCGACCCCTCGTTCCGTGCTGTAACGCGGACCGATGTATTGTGCATAGGCACGGATCAAGGCTCCGGTCGGGAAAGCTTTTTTGTATGTGAGTATCGGGGAAGCAGACGAAAAAGCTTTCCCGACCGGAGCCGATAGTACGAATGAACAGGGAATATCAGTGTCACCACCCTGATGCTTGGGTTGAATCCCGAGCGAACAACCTGCTGAATGATTACAACTGGCGGGTGCTACAATGGCCGGCGACGAGGAATACCAAGCCATGCCGCAGTGCTTCGTACAACTATCCGACCCCCACCTCAGTTCACTGGCGGATGTGCGCCCACGGGACCTGCTCAGCAAGCGCGCCCTGGGCTACCTGTCCTGGCGCCACAGGCGCCGCTTCGAGCACCGCCCGGAAGTACTTGAGGCGCTGCGGCGCGACCTGGCGCACACGACGTTCGACCAGCTGCTGGTTACCGGGGATTTGACGCATATTGGCCTGCCCGAGGAGTTCGAACAGGCCAGGGACTGGCTGCAGGCGCTGGGCGACCCCGGCCGCATAGCCGTGGTGCCGGGCAACCACGACGCCTGTGTGGCGGCGCCCTGGCGCGACACCTTCGCCCTGTGGCAGGACTATATGGCCTCGGATCACGCGCACAGTGACAGTGCGGGGGCGAGCACCTTTCCCAGCCTGCGGGTACGCGGCTCCATCGCGTTCATCGGGCTGTCTACCGCCTGCCCCAAGCCACCGCTGCTGGCCACGGGCACCCTCGGCGCGGAGCAGTTAAGTCGGCTGCCGGGGCTGTTACAACGTACGCGGGAGGATGGCTTATTCCGGGTCGTCTACCTGCACCACTGTCCCCTGACGGGGCAGGAAAAATGGCGCAAACGCCTGACCGATGCACCGCAGATACAGGCATTGCTGGAGGAGCACGGCGCCGAACTGGTCCTGCACGGACACGGGCACCGCGCGCACTACAGTGAATTGCACACCCGGCACGGCAGCCTGCCGGTCATCGCCGTCCCTTCAGCCTCCGCCCTGGGCCTGCACGGCGCGGATATCGCCCATTACAACCGCTACGAGGTACAGCGCAGCGACAGGGGGCTGGCAGGTGCGCATCGAGTCGCGGCGCTACCAGCCTGCTGCGGGGGAGTTTACTGAGGGGTTGAACCGGACACTGCAACTGCTGCGCAACCAGGACCTCAAGCGTCCTCTGCCGCCGCTTTCTCCAGCGCACCCTGGACCAGCATCAGGTCGGCGATGGAATCCACGTCGATGGCGGCGTTCGCATACGGCAAAATCACCGCGCGCATGCGCAGTCCCAGGCGCTTGCTGAGCTTGGCCAACGCCTCTTCCAGCGACAGCAGTCCCAGGCGGTAGCGGATGACCGCCCACCAGCCCAGCAGGCCAATCACCACCAGGGGCTTCTTGCGCTCCTGCTCAATCTTGCGCCAGAACTTGGCGGCGCGCCGTCCTTCCGGTGTGATGAAAGCGAACAGGTTACACCCGCAAAAATCGCCGTCACTGAAATGCAGCACGGTTTTGCGGATGCCGGGATAGGCCTCGGCGACCAGTGCATACGGCGCCAGGCCCACCGTGACGTCGACATCGTCCGCCAGGCTCTGGCGCCCAAAGGCATCAACAATTTCGGGTGTCAGCAGGGGGTGATCCGCAGTGGTCAGCAGCACCGCTTCCTCCGGGGGCAGTTGCAGCATCGCGCGGTAGGCGCTGGTGCTGGGGCTGACACTGGGCTCAGTCCAGGTAATCTCGCCGTCGTCAATCCACCGTTGCAGGGCCGCATCGGTAGCCACTTCACTGGCTTCAGGCCCGGTCATGCAAATCCGGTGCACCACCCGGGAGACGCGCAGGCAGTTGAGCACCCTGCGCACCATCGGCGTGCCGTCCAGATCGATCATGGCCTTGCTGCCGGCTTTGGTGTGGTGGATCAGGGAGTCAGCTTTGGTGCGGTCGCCCGCCAGCACGATGGCGGTCATTCGATGCGTTTCGGGGTCCAGATGCATTGTTATAATTCTTTTTGGTAGATGCGGTAGCGTTTATACGCCGTGCCGCCAATGGTTTCAATGATATTGCGCATACCGTCGTTGTCTTCCAGTATCCAGCCCATCTCCACATCCTTCACCCCCCGGGCATGCAATGCCTTGCGGATGGCGTCGATAACCATGAAGGCCAGGGTCGGACCCAGGCGCGAATGCTGGAAGCTCTGCCTGACGCCCATCAGCGGGACACGCGCAGTCCGCGGATGGCGCACCTTCAGCCGCCACAGGAGTTTGGCCCAGCCGAAGGGCAACAGGCGGCCGTTGAGATCACGGGCCGCCTCATTCAGGTTGGGCAGGGCGACAATGAAGGCGACCGGTTCACCGTCATACTCAGCGATCTGGATATAGTCGTCGGGCATCAGTTTGGTGAGCGTGGTGACGGTCTCCACCCACTCCGCCTCTGCCAGGGGCACGAAACCCCAGTTGTTTTGCCAGGCGTCGTTGAAGATTTCCAGCATGATCAGGGCGTCTTCCAATAATCGCTTGCGCCGCACCGTGCGGATCCTGACCCGGTCCGAGACCCTGTCGGCCAGTCGCTGCATGACCCGTGGCGCCTCAAAATCCGGTCGCACATGGTAGGCCAGGAGATCTTTTACCCCGACGTAGCCCTGCGCCTCGACCGCAGCCCCGTACCACGGACGCGCATGGCCCATCAGGACATAGGGGGGCGTGGAGAATCCCTCCACCAACAGCCCCACCTCCTCATTGACGTGCAAATTGAACGGCCCGCGCACCTGCTGCATGCCCTCACTGCGCAGCCAGTTCTCCGCGGCACCAAACAGGGCGGCAAAGATGGCGGGGTCATCCTGTGCCTCCAGCATGCCGAAATACCCGGCGCCGTCGTGATGCTGCTGCAGGTGCATTTCATCAATCTGCGCGGTGATACGCCCCACGGGCTCGCCCCTTCTGTAGGCGACCCAGGCGCGCCAGCGGGCGTGTTCGAAGAAATGATTTTTCGGAGACATCTGCTCGCGCTTCATAAAGCCGAGCGGCGCAATCCAGGCGGGGTCAGATGCGTAGATGCGCTCTGGCAGAGCCAGAAACTGGCGCAACTGACCGGGCTGGGTCACCGCCTCTACTGTGATGGGCGCATTATTGTCGCTGTTGGGAGTCATACACAGGCCCGTGTCTGCCAGGATGGGTGCGGAGTATACATCTGCACAGACCTTCGGTGTATACTGCCGCGCTTTATCATCCGAAATAATGACCCTGGTGCTGCGTGCGCCCGTTAGTTTTGGAACGGACATTGGTGTTTAACTGGCAGCACTAAATTGACCTTTTCCGATCAATTGAAGCGAGCACTCTCCTTCCTGCTGCTAGCAGCATACGGCATGTTCCTGTGCAGTTATTTTATATTTCGGGACTATAGTGATCCCTACCGCTTTTTCGCCCGGGTCGTATTTGTCCTGGGTGTGTTCGTACTGTTCGGGAGTTTCAGGGAGTTCTGGCGAGACACGCTGTTCAGGGTCCTGGCGGTCTACATGCTCTATCTTCTGCTCAGCGGATTCTGGAGTGACCCCCTCGACTGGTATCGGCTTGGACAGAAGCTTACGATATCGATCTACCTCCTGAGCTTTTTTGCAATTACCCATTTTCTTATCCGCTGGGGCGACCATCGGTATCAACGCATGTTGCAGATTTGTGTTTTGGTTGCGGCTGTGGCAGCGGCAACCAGTTTGCTGGAGTTTTATCGCGAAAATCCATTTCCCGATACCCGGTTGGCCGGCATTGGCGCATTAACCAATACCAATGAATTTGCAAATGTGTATGGCATATTCGCTTTGCTGGCAATGGGATTCGCGCTGCAGACGAGAAAGCTTGTATACAAGGTGCCATTTTTATTGGCCATCGTGGTGTTCATCTTTTTCGTCTGGTTTGGTCAAAGTCGAACCGCGTTTTTTTCCCTGCTAGCCGCGCTGTTGGTCCTGGTGGGCTTAGTGCTGAAAGAGAAAGGTCTGTTGTATGCGGCAGTACTGGCCGCGCTGACAGTGGCGCTTGCCCTTGGTTTTCCCGATGTAATGGAGCAGGCATTGCTCAGGGGGCCAGGTTTACGCCCCGATATCTGGGCGCAAATATGGCATGATGCCAAAACTGCGCCTATCGCCGGACACGGCCTCATATCCCCGATATCCATCGAAGCGGGCGGACAGCTTTTTGGCACTGCACATAATGCCTACCTGCAGGTATTCTGGCAGGCGGGCGTGATCGGACTCGGTCTGTTCCTTGTTGTGCTGGCGGTCGCGTTTCGCTATGCGTGGTTGCGCGGGCGCCACCAGGGGGACTACACGGTTTTCTGCATACTGCTGTTCACCGCCTGCATAATGATGACCGGTGTAGACACTCTCATTGCCAGGCCCAGGGATCAATGGATGCTGTTCTGGTTGCCACTGGCGATGCTGCTGGGTTACCCACCCAAAGCACCCCTCTCCCGGCCTTATTGAGAGTCCCGGGATCACACACTGATGCAACCGATGCTATCTTCAGCCACCCGAGCCGGCAGGATAGCAGTGTTTCTGCCATCACTGGAAGGCGGTGGTGCAGAGCGTTCCATGTTGAACCTGGCAAAGGGTTTTCTCGCGCATGGCCGGACGGTTGACCTGGTGCTCTGTCAGGCGAAGGGCGCATACCTGCAGGAGATTCCGGCGGGAGCGACCATGATAGAACTGGACGCAACCGGTGATTTGCACGCGCGATGGATCGCGGCGATAGGTAACCTCAGCAACTTCCTCGCTCTGCTGCGTCCAGTGTTGCTGGCGACCAAGATCGCGCCGGAGATCCGGCGCCTACGCTCCTTGCAGCACTATATCGAAACGTATCGTCCTGACGTCATCCTGTCCGCGCTCACCTATGCCAATCTTGTCGCGATTTGGGCGCAGCGAATGTCCGCTTCCCGCGTGCCGGTCATTGTCAGTGAACGCATAGCGCTGTCTACCTATTGTGCCGCGCCGTCCAATTTTCGAAAATGGCGGTGGCGCTATCTGCCGCAGGTGGTGCGTCGCACCTATCCCGATGCCGATGCCGTGGTTACAGTTTCAAGTGATGTTGCTGAGGATTTGATCACCAACATTGGATTGAAGAGGAGCGCTGTCACTACGATCCACAATCCGGTTGTCGATGACAGCCTGCGTACCCGCGCGCAACAGGCACTGCTGCATCCCTGGTTCGCACCCGATGCTGCGCCGGTGATTCTGGCCGTGGGTCGACTGACTGACCAGAAAGATTTTGCCACCCTGCTGCGGGCGTTTGCACATGTACGGGCAGGGAGAGATGCACGACTGGTCATTCTGGGAGAGGGCCGACTGCGTGAAGACCTGCAGGAGTTGGCGAATACCCTGGGCGTTGGGTCCGACGTGGAGATGCCCGGCTTTGTTGAGAATCCATTCCAGTATATGGCGCGAGCGTCTGTGTTGGTCCTCTCCTCGCAATACGAGGGCTTGCCGGGCGTACTCATTCAGGCGCTGGCATGCGCTTGTCCCGTAGTCAGTACAGATTGTCCCGGTGGCTCCAGAGAGATACTTGAAGATGGCAAAATTGGCGCGTTAGTCGCCGTCGGCGATACAGATGGAATGGCGCGCGCGATTCTTTCACAATTGGACAATCCCACGCCAAAAGATGTCCTGCTGCGCCGGGCGGAGGACTTCTCTGTCGAGGGCGGCGTCAGCCACTATCTTGCGTTGCTTGATGCTGTTGTCACACGCGCTGCAAATCGAACATAAGAGACGGATTGCCATGTGTGGAATCACCGGTTTTATACAGTACAAGGGCGGCACTCACGAGGAGCTCGCGCGGCGCTGCCAGAGTATGGCGGATACGATTGCGCACCGCGGTCCTGATGCGGGCGGTGTATGGGTGGATGCTGCATTCCCGCTGGCCCTCGGCCATCGCCGTCTGTCCATCATCGATCTTTCAGAAGCGGGTGCCCAGCCCATGGAATCGGCATCCGGACGCTATGTGCTGTCGTTCAATGGGGAAGTCTATAATTTTTCCAGACTGCGGCAGGAACCCGGCCTTGCGAGCTACCCGTTCAAGGGTCATTCCGACACGGAAGTAATGCTGGCAGCGATACAGCACCTCGGCGTGGAACAGGCCATCAGCAAGTTTGAAGGTATGTTCGCGCTGGCACTGTGGGACAAGCAGGAGCGCTGTCTGTGGCTGGCCCGCGATCGGGTGGGCAAAAAGCCGTTGTATTACGGCTGGTGCGGCAACAGTTTTCTGTTCGGTTCGGAACTGAAGGCGTTGCGTAAGCATCCGGATTTTGAGCGCGACCTGGACCGCAATGCCCTGGGGCAGTATATGCAGTACGGCTGGGTGTCCCAACCGCACTCCATCTATCGCCAGGTGCGCAAACTGCCACCCGGCAGCCTGCTAAAAATACCGCAGGACTGTAAACCCTGGGCGGCGCATCCGATCCCCTTCTGGTCGGCCAAAGCGGTGGCTGAATACGGCGAGAAAAACCGCTTTATGGGCAGTTATGAGGACGCCATTAAACAGCTTGATGTGGTGCTGCAGCAGGCCGTTGGCGACCGCATGGTGGCTGATGTAGAGCTGGGGGCACTGCTGTCCGGCGGCATCGACTCTTCGATGATAGTTGCGCTGATGCAGAAAGTGTCAGACCGGCCAGTCAAGACCTTCAGCATCGGGTTCTGGGAGGAGAAATACAATGAGGCCGAGTACGCCTCCGCCGTCGCCAGCCACCTGAAGACTGAGCACCACGAGATTTACGTAACACCGGAGCAGGCACTGGACGTGGTTGGGCAATTGCCGCAGATTTATGATGAACCGTTCGCAGACTCTTCACAGATACCCACATACCTGGTGTGTAAGCTGGCTCGCGAACAACTGAAAGTGGTACTGACCGGTGATGGCGGTGACGAGCAGTTGGCCGGCTACCGACGCTACAAAAACTGCCTGGAGCACTGGCGGGCTGTGCAACGCATACCCCGCAGCGCCAGAAGTGTCGTACAGCCGATCACCAGCGCGCTGGGCGCGGGCAGCTGGCACTGGGCAAAAAATTACGCCAATGAAGGCAGGAACGTGCCGCGCTGGACCCGCAAACTGGGAAAAATCAGCCAGCGCTCGTGTAACTGGGCGGCCAATTCACCGCAGGAGATTCTGGCCAACAAGTTCAACAAGTGCCTGGCAGTGGATCAGTTTGTGCGGGGGGCGGTAGAGCCAGCGACGCCATTATCGGATCCCTCGTATTGGGCCGATGTGCAGGACCCGCTGCTGGCCATGCTCCACTATGACTACACCGGCTATTTACCCGACGATATTCTGGTCAAGGTTGACCGTGCCAGTATGGCGGTGGGCCTGGAGGCGCGCGCACCACTGCTCGATCACCGGGTGCTGGAATTGGCCTGGTCTCTGCCGACCGGGTATCTGTTTGACGGCAGGACCGGTAAGCGCGTACTGCGCGACCTGCTCACGCACTATGTACCGCGCAGTTTGATTGATCGGCCAAAACGCGGATTCAGCGTGCCGATAAAAGAATGGCTGGTAGGCCCGCTGCGGGATTGGGCCGAGGATCTGATTTCAGAACAGACCCTGCGAGAGCAGGGCATTTTCGACGTTACCAGTATTCGCGATGCCTGGCATCAACATCTGTACGGCTGGGCCAATCACTCTGAACTGATGTGGTCGGTGCTCATGTTCCAGGCCTGGTGGCGAGCGCAAGCCATCGATTTGTGATCCCTGCGGACACCACCCGGCCCGGGCGGCAGCGACCGGCTCCGGTGCCGACTTGACTAGCCTGCAAAAGACGACTATCGGCGCACTCCCGCGACGGCATAAAGCCTCATCCACAGCCTCTGGATGGAGCCAGAGTAGCGCTGCCGATCTCTTTAAATAACATACAGTTATCGGCCGAACCTGTGGAAGGAGTAACCTCAATCGCGGCCCGCTTGTAACCCGTGCAGGGCACCGTGGCCCACGCCCGCGAAAAGCTATCTGAATAGAATGCCTGCCCATTCAACGGGATTGTTCACGTCCGCCGTCGGTATTATTTCCTATAAGGACAAAGGAACCAAATGCTAGGATTATGACCTATCAGATAGCCCTTTTTCAGGGCCTGAACAAGGGGTGTCCGCATGTACATATACCAATACGAACAGCGAACAAGTGGCCCGTAGAACCAGGTGAGAAATTTTATACATTGAGCTTCATTCCCCGTGCCAAAGGGGGTGAACAAAGTCTGTTTTGCGCATTGGTGCACGAGCGGACAGAATGTCAAATACGAGGAATCTACATTGTCACAAGTTACCGTTAATGCCACGCCATCCCGCCACAAACTGCCGTTTCGCGCAGCTGACTTCACCACCCTGACCGAGGCGCTTGACTATGCTGCCCAGGGTGAGACCGGCTCCAACTTCTACACCGGTCGGGGTGCAATCTACGCCAGCATTTCCTATGCCCAACTGCGCTCAGAGGCCATTGACCTGGCCCACAAACTGCTCGGACTGGGGCTCGACAAGGGTGACCGCGTGGCCCTGGTGGCTGAAACCAACCCGGATTTCATCCGCTTCTTCTATGCCTGCCAGTACGCCGGCCTGATTCCTGTGGCACTGCCGGCATCGGTCAAGGTTGGCGCCCACTGCGCCTATGTGGCGCAGCTGCATCTCCTGCTCGAAGCCAGCGATGCCGTCATTGGCGTCGCGTCCGAGGGTTACCTGCCCTTCCTCCAGGAAGCCAGTGCAGGACTGGATATTCGCATGGTGGACGCACCCGCGGCATTCTATGCACTCCCCCGCGTCGAACAGCAACTGCCAGAAATTGACCAGGAGGACATTTCCTACATCCAGTACACCTCCGGCAGTACGCGCTTCCCGCGCGGTGTGGTTATCAAGCACCGCACCGCCATGGCCAACCTGCACGGCATCATCGCCCATGGCCTGAAGATGACTGCCGCAGACCGTATGATGTCCTGGCTGCCCCTTTATCACGATATGGGGCTGGTCGGCTTCGTACTGGTGCCCATGGCGGCCCAGGTGAATATTGATTATCTGGATACCCGCGAGTTCGCCATGCGTCCACGCCAGTGGTTGGCCCTGATGACCCAGACCCGCGCGACCATTTCCTTCGCCCCCTCCTTCGGTTACGACCTCTGCGCCCGCCGGGTCCGCACCAGCGACATAGAGACTTATGACCTCAGCAACTGGCGTGTAGCCGGTATCGGCGCTGAAATGATCCGCCCCCAGACACTGGAGTATTTTGCCGAAATGATGGAGCCCGCCGGCTTCGACCGCCGTGCTTTCCTGGCCTGTTATGGCATGGCTGAATGTACTCTGGGGGTCAGTTTCTCGCCCCTGTGGACAGGCTTCACCACCCACCATATCGACTGCGACCACCTCTCGGATCATCACGAAGCAGTACTGCTGGATGAAGACGACACCCAGGGTCGGGGTCGCCATTTCGTCAACTGCGGCATCCCCATGCCGAATTTTGAAGTGGAAATCCGCGATGATAACCGGGTACTGGAAGACTGGCAGAGTGGCGTGATTTACCTGCGCGGCCCCAGCGTCATGTCCGGCTATTTCAACCTGCCGGAAGAAACCAACCACGCCCTGTGTGCAGACGGCTGGCTCAATACCGGCGATATCGGTTATCTGGTCGATGGCGCACTGACTATCACCGGACGCAAGAAAGACCTGATCATCATCCACGGCCGCAACATCTGGCCCCAGGATCTTGAGCATGTTGCTGAGACGCAACCCGAAGTGCGGGCCGGCGATGCCGTGGCATTTTCCGCCCCGAACAGTGAAGGCGATGAGCTCTGTGTGCTGATGGTGCAATGCCGCGAGACGGACCCCGGCAAACGCAACAACCTGGTGCGTCGCCTGACGGCCCTGGTGCGCATGGAAATGAGCCTCGACTGCTACGTAGAGCTGGTTCCAATCCACTCCCTGCCACGAACCTCATCGGGCAAACTGTCACGGGCCAAGGCGCGGTTGGACTTCATCAATAACAATGACATGGACAAACTTGACGCGGCCACTGCAGAAGTTCGCCTGAGGGTGGCTTCCGCCTGATCGTCAAGGGCAGCACGATCGCCGTTACTGGCGCTACCGGATTTATCGGCACATTCCTGTGCCAGCGACTGCTGGAACAGGGTTATCAGGTACGCGCACTCGTCAGAAACCCGGCTAAAGCCGCAACCCTCGCCTCCCTCGGCGTAACCCTCATTGAGGGCGACCTCGAACACACCGCTGCCCTGGAACAACTCGTGGCCGCCTGCGCCGCTGTCATACACAGCGCGGGCGCGGTCAGGGGTAATTCACAAGCCGATTTTGACCGGGTGAACGTAGCGGGAACCGCTGCCCTGTTGGGCGCCATCTGCGCACAATCGCGCCCCCCTTTGCTAGTGCTGCTGTCCTCCATTGTCGCCCGTGAACCACAACTGTCCTGGTACGCCCACAGCAAGTGGGAGGGGGAGCAACAGCTGTCGGGTGCAGACATCGACCACGTTATCCTGCGTCCACCCGCCGTCTACGGGCCCGGCGACAAGGAGATGCTGCCCCTATTTCAATGGATGCACCGGGGCATCGCATTGGTGCCAGGCTCGCCGGAGGCGCGCACCTCGCTGATTCATGTGTCAGACCTGGTGAACGCCATCATCGCCTGCCTGCAAAGCAAGGGCGCCAATGGGCAGATCCTGACCCTGTGCGATGGCAAACACAACGGTTACAGCTGGCGCGAAATAGCCGGCATCGCGGCAGAGCACTGGTCCCGCAAGGTTCGCCTGTGGCGCATCCCTCACCGGCTGCTGAACGGCGTGGCGGCACTGAATAGCCGCATCGCCAGGATTACCGGTAATGCGCCCATGCTGACACCGCCCAAATTGCGCGAACTGCGCCACAATGACTGGGTAGTCGACAACGACGCGATTACCCGGGCGACCGGCTGGGCCCCTGCTGTAACGCTGCGCGAGGGTCTGGCACAGCTCGAAATATCCACACTATGACCACGAATCCGTTGAGCATAGTGCGATACAATGCGTGACTGTTCTTAACAAACACGATGACAGGTAAATCCACCCGTGGCTGAATTTATTGTCGGCAATCCACTACGCAAACTGGCGCGCGACCGCCAGTGGCTGCGCCAGTGGCTATGGCGACTCGATTTCGGGGTTATCTGGCTCCTGAGTAGTTTGTCGAGACTGCTGCCCATCGATGCAGCCTCACGGCTCGGCAACACGGTGGGCTGCTGGATAGGACCCATGTTGAAGGGTAAAACTGCGATCTTCCGGGCCAATATGGCCATTGCATTCCCTGAGTTGAGCGCAGCGGAGCTGGATCAACTGGTCACCCGGGCCTGGGGTCGTAGCGGTCGCGTACTGGCAGAATACCCGCACCTTGCCACCATACTGAATGAAGAAGATCGCCTGATCATTGATATCCGTGAACCCATTGAAACTTACCGGAATCCCGCCAGGCCCTGCGTCATCGTTACTGCACACCAGAGCAATTGGGAAGTGGTGTGCTCCGCCATGGCGAGAATGGGTATCCCCAATGCCAGCCTTTACTCGCCCCCGACCAACCCACTGCTGGACCGCATGCTGCTGGAATCGCGCCGCGCCTTGAACTGTGAGCTGTTGCCCAGGGAAAACAGCGCCCGGCTGTTGATGCGCGCATTGAAACAGGGACAAACGGCCGCCATGGTCATGGACAGACGGGTCGATGACGGCAAACCCGTGCAATTTTTCGGGCGCGACAAGCTCTCAACCATTATGCCGGCCAGGCTCGCACTGAAATTCCAGTGCGACCTGGTGCCAGTGCAAGTCGAGCGACTGCAGGACGCCCATTATCAGAGTCACTTTTCATCCGCCGGTGCGCCCGCGCGATACGAGTGCAAGCGAAACGGCCCAGGCCATCGATATGATCCAGCAGGTTCACTACCAGTTTGAGCACTGGATTCGCCAACAACCGGAAGACTGGTTCTGCTCGAAACGCCTGTGGCCAAAGGGTAACATACAACAAACCGAGGAGGCCGGCCCTGACGCCGACACCGATTCCTATGCAGCCTGACTCTATACAGCCTCAAAAACAGCATCAATCCATTCGCCTGTTCGAGAACGAGCTGCTCGAACGGCTGTCCCATGTGCACCCCATAACACCGCTGCTGATGTGGGCTCCCATAGCGGGGTGGCTACTGTGGCGCAGCGTTTCCCTGTATCAGCTGCCAGGTTTACAGGTACTGGCCGTTGCACTGGTCGGCGGCTTTGCCTGGACGTTTAGCGAATACAGCATGCACCGCTTCCTGTTTCACTTTCCGGCGCGCAGCAAGGTGGGCAAGTGGCTGGTATTCATGATTCATGGCAACCACCATGAAGACCCCAGGGACAAAACCCGCCTGGTGATGCCCCCCGCAGGGGCTATTCCCATTATGGCAGTGCTCTACCTGCTGTTCGGACTCGTTATACCGCAGCCCTGGATCCAGCCGTTTTGTGGAGGCTTCATTATCGGCTACCTGATTTATGACTATATCCACTACTCCACACACCACTTCCCCATGAAGAATCGGCTGGCCAGATTTATCAAGCACTACCACCTCAAGCATCATTATTCGGGTGAGGGCGGGCGCTACGGTGTGAGTTCGCCGGTGTGGGACTGGGTATTCGGAACAGACCCCGGGCGGGGTTGAGCCAGCCCCGGTGCCGGAGTTTTACCTCGTTCCGAAGCGGCTGGCGCGTAAAGCGCCGATCCTGGTTGCCATGGCCCAGCGCGTTGAAGGGGCCGTGTTTCGCTTCATATTCTGGCTGATGCGCAAGTTAAGCGTAGAGCGCGCCCTGCAATTGTCTGCCTTCGCCTTTGGTCTGGTAGGACCCGGTTCTGATAAAGCCGACAAAGCCCGGGAAAATCTGGCTATCGCATTTCCGGATCGTTCCGAGGAGTGGCGAGAGCAGACGACACGGCAGATTTTCCGGCACCTGGGTTACTCTGCGGCGGAGCTGATCAAGCTGGAGCAGATCTGGGAGCAGCGCGAACAGCGCGTCGAATTTGTACTGGAGCCCGAGGCGCTCAAGCATATGCAGAGCCAGCGCGCGACTGTCTTTATCACAGCGCACGTGGGAGCCTGGCAAGTCGCTCCCCTGGTGACCCGGAAGTTCGGCTTCAATGTCAGCGCTATCTATGCGCCTGAATCCAACCCGATCATGCTTGACCTCATGCTGGACCTGCGTAAATCGTTCGGGGAAACATTAATCCCCGCTGACGCCGGGCCCCGCCCGCTGATCAAGGAATTGCAGGCGGGCCACAGTATCATCATGGCCATGGACACGCGCCCGGAAACAGGCAAGCTCATTCCCTTTTTCGGCAGGGATGCCCTCACCAACACCAGTGCGGCCGGCTTGGCCTTGCGCACCGGCGCGGCGTTGGTGGTATCGCGCGCCGAGCGCCTGCCCAATGCACGCTATCGCATCACGGTATACGATCCGCTGGTCAGTCCCATCCCCGATGCGCCGGTCAAGGAGCAGGCAGTGGCCCTGACCGAAATTGTCCACCGCTATTTCGAGGAATGGATCACCGAGTACCCACAGCAGTGGGTCTGCCTGAAGCGGCGCTGGCCCAAGACGCACCGGCTCTAGGACGGCGGCCAGACGTTGTTCTTGCGCATAAATCCGGCAATGTACTCGGCGATAGTTTGATAGCCGTAAGGTGAAGGGTGGCAGATATTGTCCCCCCTTCTTCCAGCGAATTGAACTTCACCCAATCCACACCGGGAAACTCGGCAACATCCCCGAGCAACAGGCGCGCATCGATCGCCGTGCGGTGTTGCGCGATAAATTCCGACGCGCTGGATGTATCGAGCCGGTTGCGCGGGACGAAAATAACGACCGGCTGCACGCCCCGTTCCACCGCCATACCTGTGTACTGGTTCAGCAGGGCAATCAGGTTCAGCTTGATTTCGTCCGACTTGAAAATCAGGAAATACTCCGGCTTGCCCAGCCTGCTGAATGCTCGCTGCAACTTGCGATAGTAGAAGTAATTGCTGGCCAGGCTTTTGCCAAGCGCTACCGAGTAGGGAAACTGCGCCACCGGCTTGGCCCAGAAATCATGGTCAAAGGACTCCTCTGCCACCGCCTTGAACTGTTCGAGACTGTCGAACACCTGGCCGCCCGGATGCGCAACTATATGGCCGCCCGCCATATACGGCTTGAGTGTGTAATCTGACGAGGCGGTGTAAAGTACCGGACGGTAACTGTTCAACATTCGGTACAGGTTCTCGTACATAATCACCATCACCGCGACCTTTGCCTGCGGGTATCTCGAAATATTTTCCTGTAAGTTCAGCAGGCTCTGGGTGGGGTCATAACCACCCACCCCGTGATTCGCGACCGACACACCCAGCAGCTGCGAGAGTCTGGCGGGAAAGGCTTCACTGTCACTCACTTCATCGCCGTTGGTATACGAATCACCGACCACTATGACTTCGGTCCTTGCCACATCGAACCCGGGATATTCGCGCGCGCCAGCCGCATCGTAATGGTATTGAATCATCTCACCACGGCAGTTCGCTTCCTCGCGCACCAGGGGTCCGTGCCATCGCCAGCCACTGACAGGGTCAGCACTCTTGGCCTTGAATTCAGCCAGGTCGGCGTCATTGAGGCGCGAGAACACCAAATCACGGGTATCGAAAAAGTCATCGCGATCCACTAATTGCACGGTGACAAAGGCAATAAACTCCACTAACCCGAGCATGATGCCCAGCATAATGAGATAGAAGGCGGTTTTTTTTATCATGGCACCCAGTCATTCCCGACGGTTGAGCTTCCTGCTGATTCGCAGTGCTAGTTACCTGTGGCGCCAAATATACACGCTATGATTGCATTGTTTAAGCAAAGCGATGACCGGAGTGCGAACTCGAGAACCCACGATAATCTGCAGTCTGCCGCGCAGGTGTTTATGCCTGTGCCAGCTTACTCTATGGTAGACTTTCGCTGTTCCCGTGATCACCCGGATAGTATTTTGTAATGGCAATGCTGCGTGCGTTCTACAAGTTCCTCAAAAAGCGGCAGAGCGTCACGGCGCGCTTCCGGCTCATGACTGAGGTCGGCAAAAAACTGCTGCCGCAATACCGGTTCAGCTGGCCCTATCTGGACTGGTGGAGCGATGCGCCATTTAACACCTATCTCGAACGCTTCAACGAACTCGGCCACTTCAACACTGACCGGCGCTACATGCTGTACCAGTTGATGCGTTTGGTGGAAGGCGTGCCAGGCGATACCGTGGAATGTGGCTCCCTGGAAGGAGCCGGCAGCTACCTGATACATCTGATGAACGACCAAGCGGGCAGCCATGATCGGTGGCATCATATTTTCGATTCATTCGAGGGACTGTCTGCGCCGGGCGCAGGAGATGGCGAGCACTGGGAACAGGGCGACCTGTCAGTGTCGATGGCGCAGGTGGAAAAAAACATGGGGGATTTCGACAGGTACACGCTGTACCGGGGCTGGATCCCTTCCAGGTTCGCCGAGATTCAGGACAAACGCTTTGCGTTCGCGCATATAGATGTGGACCTGTACCAGCCCACGCGCGATGCTATCGAGTTTTTCTACCCACGAATGAACGAGGGCGCCATTTTGCTGTGTGATGACTACGGCTCCACCCTGTGCCCCGGGGCAACACGTGCCATCGATGAATTCCTGGCCGACAAGGCCGAGAAAATGCTGTATATGACCTGTGGCAGCGGTTTTATACTCCGCGGCAGTCAAACCGCAAGGCAGCTGCATGCCTGAAACCCGCACGCGGGAAAAGCTGGCCAATACAATCCTGGTCATCTGCTCCCTGGTCTTTGCCCTGGCTGTGATGGAAGTGGGGCTGCGGATAATCGACTTCAACTACGTCACCCCCTGGCGTTTCGACAGCATTACCGGCAAGGCTCTTCTGCCGGGTGTGCAAATGCGGAATACAGAGGAAGGGGATGCCTTCGTCCAGATCAACTCGGACGGGCTGCGCGATGCAGAACACCCCGTAGCAAAGCCTGACAGCACACTTCGAATTGCCATACTCGGTGACTCCTATGCCGAGGCGATGCAGGTGCCCGTGGAACAGGCGTTCTGGAGGGTCGCGCAGGACAAGTTGGGGGATTGCCCGGGACTAGCCGGAAAACAGGTTGAAGTCATCAATTTTGGCGTGTCCGGATTCGGTACAGTGCAGGAGCTGTTAACGCTCCGGCACAAAGTGTGGAAGTACTCTCCGGATATTGTCCTGCTCGCCTTTCTTACCGGAAACGATGTGCGCAACAACCTGCGTGAGCTGCAGCGAGGCGGCAATCAACCCTATTTTATTTACCAGGACGGTAAACTCGTTGTGGATGACAGCTTCCTGCATAAATCGGGATCACGATTTATGGGTAGCAGTTTCGGGCAGTGGTGGTTCGCGGCAGTGCCGCACTCGCGAGTCCTGCAATTGCTGGTCAAGTTTTCCAACTATCTCAGCCAGATTAAAAATGGCAGTGCGCGGGAGGACAGAAAAAATGCCCAGCGCATGTACGAGCAAGGCCTTGATAACGAGATCTACAGCCCGCCCTCAACGCCGGCATGGCTTGAGGGCTGGCGAGTGACCGAAGATCTGGTACGCCTGATGCATGCCGATGTGCTCGCCCATGACGCGACCTTCATGCTGGTCACCTTGACCAATGGCATCCAGGTGAATCCGGATCCAAGCGAACGTAAAAAATTCGCGGCATCACTCAGTGTTGACGACCTGCTGTATCCGGACAAGCGAATGCAGCAGCTTGCCGCTGAAGAGTCTATCAACTTCCTGATGCTCGCTCCCCCGTTACAAGCGTGGGCGCAGGAGCATGGCGAATGTGTACACGGGTTCGCGAACACCGCCCCCTGCACGGGACACTGGAATGAAACAGGCCACCGCCTGGCGGGGACTATTATTGCGCAAAATATTTGCGCGGCGCTGCCGGTACGCTAGGCCGGAGGCGAGCGGATCTGCCTGCGGCCAGTGTTTTCTGCACAGGCTCATTCGGATAGAATGCGCGAACGCCATTCCAGCCTCATCCGCATAGCAGGGAGCACGTCCTATCTCGTCCACCCATGACACGCGCACACGACTCTGGCTGACCTCCCCGCACTTTTATCCCACCTACGGAGGCGCCCAAAACCGTTATCGAAGCTATATCCCCGGCCTGCTGGCGCGCAATCTGGATGTGCGCGTCATGACCGGCACACCGCAGGTCCAGGAACGCAGCGAGGCCGATACGGACGTGGACTGGTATGCGACCGCGCCGGGCGCCTGGCTCCCGCAAACGCTGCTGGATGGCGCGCCCCTGGAACGCATACGCCTGCCGGACAGCAAGAACCGCATCCGCACGCAGATCTATTACGATGCCCTGCTGGAGGTGTGCCAGCGTCCGGCGGAAGGCCCCGTGGTGGCCCAACTGCTGACCAATATGCGGCCCCAGGCACTGCCCTGGCTGCGCCGACTGAAGAACAGCGGAGTCGCCACCGTGTACTCGGTGTCCCAGTTCCCCACCTGGCAACAGAAACCCTTCAAACGGATTTTCAGACGCCATGGCTATCGCCGGGTGTATAACGCCTTTGACGCCCTGGTCACCAACAGCGAGGCTATTGAGCAGTTTTTGCGCGATATCGGCGTGACCACCCGCATTGAGTACATCCCCAACGGTGTCAATCTGCAGCGTTTTCACCCCATCCGGTCGGAGCAGGAACAGCAGGCCAGACAGGCTCTGCGCGACCAGTTCGGTATACCGATAAATCATAAAGTAATCGCGGTCGTGGGTGCGATCATGCCGCGCAAGGGACCGGACATAGTGTTGCAGGCCTGGCGCAGCATCCTGCCGCAGTTTCCCGATACGCATGTCCTGTTTGTCGGACCGCGCGCCGACACGCATGATCCAAAGTTGAAAAAATTCGGGGACGAAATCGCGGATCTGGTCGCGACCTCCGGTGCCGCTCATCAAGTGCACTTTGCCGGCATCGTCGACGATGTAGAAAACTACCTGCGCGCCGCTGACATCTTCATCCTGGCCTCGAACCGTGAAGGTACGCCCAACTCTGTACTGGAGGCCATGGCAACAGGACTGCCCTGCCTGGTCACTCCCTATCTCGGCATTTCGGCGGGCATCGGGCAACCGGGCGAGCACTACCAACTGGTAGATCGTAATCACGAAGCCATTGCGGCGGCGCTGACTGGTCTGTTGCAGAGTGGGGATTTGAGAGAAGCGTTCAGCAGGAAAGGGGAGCGCTATGTGGTGGACAATGTCGACCAGCAACACAGCCTGGATCACTACGCCGCACTCTATGAAGAGCTTGCGGCGGCAGCGCAGCGGCGCTAGCTAGCAGGTCAGTACATCAGGCGCTCTTTCTGTGTAACCAGTTCCGCGCCGCTTAACAGTCGTCGGGTTTTCTTCCAGGCGTTACGCAGCGGCCGATACTCCTCGAACACCACGATAAATACCTTGCGGTAGTAATTCTCCGGGCAATTGATGCGCCGCACGCCGTGCCAGGAATTGCCGCGACGGCCAAAAAGAATGCTGCGATTATCTCTGGTCTGGGCCGGATACTCTGCGTCAAAGTCCTCAAATGCGGGTGCATTATCCGCCGCGATACGACCGTTATCGTCCAGGATGACAGTCTCGCCACCCCAATCCCACTTCCAGTCATCGTCGGTATTCAGGTAAAAAATCTGTGAGCCGATTTTTCCCTTCGAATCACAGTGGGGGGAAACTTCTCCTCCATTGGGCGTAAAATGCCAGTGGAAACGAAAGCGCACATGGGACACATCCAGCAGGCGACAGATGAAATTGCGATACGTGTCGCCGCACAGCTCCTCGACAAAGTCGCGCCACTGCGGCGCAAGGTCCATGCCGCGCTCATAGTCCAGGATATAGCGGTCGTGACTGGCCTGGCCGTGCTTGCGCTGCTTGCCAAAAAACGCATTGAAACGCGTCAGATCCGGCAGGTTTTTCAACAATTCGCCATAGCGATCCGGGCGAATGAAATACTGTGGGTTGATCCAGGGGAAAGGCAGTTGCGCCTGAAACTGCGCAGGATCAATGGCATCAAGAACGGCAGGGTTCAGATAAGGCTGAGTGGTCATGGTGTCACTGCTGGTAAAAAAGGCCAGTATACGTCCACCGTGATATCAGGGGACAGCCGATTTTATGTGCGTCCGCTCTTTATACAGGCTTGCGCCTCCCGCGCGCGTCTCAGGCCGGAGCCATTACCACACGTTCCTGCCGCAGGCCCGCCGGTTTGCAGCGGGCATTGGCACAGGCCAGCGCGGCACCGCTAATGCGCGCAGTACGCAAATCGCCAAAGGGTGAGCCCAGCCCACTGTTGACGATAAGCGCCACTGACAGGCCCCTTTGTGGATCCGCCCAGGCACCGGAGCCGCCGAAGCCGAAATGGCCAAAGGCCTGGCGCGGAAAGCCGCGCGTTGTCGCCACGCCGTGGTAACCCAGGCGCCAGCGCATATCGAAGGGAATTACCGAGAGCTTGCCGGTGGGTTTTTGCAGGGTCGTGGCCTGCTGCCAGGGCCTCCTGCGACAACAGGCGTACTCCTTCAAATTCGCCGCCATTGGCGAGCAGGGCGTACAATTTGGCAAGGGAGCGGGCGGTAAACAGGCCGTTGGCGGCGGGAATGGCGACGCGCAGGGACTCGGGCGAGCCGAAATCAAAGTCGCTCACGCCGCGCGGCGCGAGCGCATCGAATATGCTGACCAGGTCCGAGTCCACACCCAGGCGCTGCAACAGCCGACTGAGATGGCTGGCACCGATCTCGAGTTTGCTGCCCAGCGAGGACTGGGCCAGCCGCATGGTCGATTCGGGGAAAATCAATTTCGCCGCGCGGGGTATCTGGTGCTGTGGTGTACCGATAAACAAACCATCCAGCTTCAGTGGCCTGGCGATCTCCTTCTGCACCAGATCCGAAAATTTCTTACCGGTGACGCGCTGGATGATCTCCCCGACCAGAAACCCGAAGGTCAGCCCATGATAGCCGGTGCGCTTGCCGGGCGGGTGTACCGGCGCGGTCTGCTCGATCGCCCGGATCATATACTTCCAGTCCAGCATGCGATCCACGTGATCGATCATCTGGCGAATATGGTACAAACCGGATTGGTGGGTCAGCACCTGCCTGACAGTAATGTCTTCCTTGCCGGCCTGTCCGAATTCCGGCCAATAGGTTGCGACACGGGCATCGTAATCAATGAGCCCGCGATCGGCGTAGATGTGTAACAGGGTGGCGGCCACTCCCTTGGTGGTGGAAAAGCTCGGGGCCATGGTGTCGCGGGTCCACAGGGTGCCCTCGTCGTCCTTGTAGCCACCCCATAAATCCACCACGCACTCGCCGCGGTGGTAGACACTGACCGCAGCGCCTCCCGGGTAGTTGCGCAACTGGTTGCGCAGCGTGGCCTCCACTGCCGCGAAATCCGGATGGATTCGACCGTCCAGATGCAGTTTCCGGTGCTTTGCCAGCCTGACCGTCATAGTGTGCCCCCGCAAAATCTTATGGTTATCATGTAGCAATTTGACATTGCCCGGGTCAAAACATATCACAATTATTGGCGGGGCGAATATATACTGCTGTGCTGAATAAACGCGAGGCGCTCCCATGTCCAGGCTCATTCTGGTGCCGCTGGCCCTGTTACTGCTGCTGGTGCTGGCGGCTGCAGTATTGATTCCCCGGCTCCTGGACAAGGACACGGTGCTGCAACTGGCGGCCGAGGCCCTGCATGAGCACACCGGCGCCACGCTGACCGTCGATGGCGACGCCAGACTCTCCCTGTTTCCAACACTGGGTATCGCCCTGTCTGATGCCGCCATCACCCTGCCGGAGAAACAACAGGCCGACCTACGCGAGCTGCGCGTCGGCACGCTGCAAATGGGTGTGCAATTCTTCCCCCTGCTCCGGGGTCAGGTTGAGATAGACACGATCGTGCTGGACGGGGTCAGGGTCAGTATCGAGTCCGGCTCAGGGCAGGCAAAAGCAGGCACCGGCACACTCAGTGATGCGGACCTCGACGCGCTGTATGCCATTCGCCACAAGCGTATGGCAACCTCTGCGGAGGTCGGGGCAGCGCAGCTGGCAGTGATAGCGCCGCTGGCGCTGCAGGTAAAACAGCTGACCATAACCGATGCCCGTGTGGAACTGCTGGACTCAGGCGGAGCCGCACCAACAGTGATAGAGCTGGTGCGACTGGAGGCACGCGACCTCAATCTGGACGGCGCGGCAGTGCCGGTGGATATGACGCTGCGCCTGCCCGGCAAGCAGGTCATTGACGTCAGGCTCAAGGGCGACATCCGCATCGACCAGCAGCATCAGCTCGTCACCCTGGAGCAAGTCGAACTGGCGGTTAGCGGGGCCCTGGCCAACGTACTGCAATTGCGTACCAGCGGTGTGGTTGACCTCAGCCGCCAGTCTGCGGACCTGCAGCTTGCCCTGGAGCTGGGCGAGACACGCGGCAACGGCACCCTGCGCTACGCGAGTTTCGAGAGCCCGCAGATCGATAGCGTGCTGCAGCTCAACCTGTTGGACCCGGCACTTCTGGCACTGGCCGGGCCGGATGCAATCGCGGCAACGGGGCAGAAGCCAGCGGCCGCGAGCGGCGACCAGCCACTGCCGCTTGACACGCTGCGCGCCATCGACGCCCGCACTGTGCTGAACGTAGAAAAAGCCCGCTTTGGCGCGCACACGGTGAACAATATGCATGCCAGTCTGCTAGCGCTGGATGGCGTGATCCAGGTTACGGAGCTGACCGGCGACCTGCACGGTGGCAGGCTCAAGGCCAGCGGCATCCTTGACGCCAAGCACAGTACCGTCACGCTTGATACCAGCGGCAATCTCGATCGCCTCGACATAGCGACCGCACTGGCCGCCACGAAGTCAAAGCCGACACTCACCGGCAGCGCCACCGTGGACTGGCAACTGCACAGCCAGGGGTCTTCTGTGAAGGCACTGACGTCCGCGCTGCACGGCCCGATCAAACTGACGACCGAGGAGGTAGCGCTTAAAGGAGTCAGTGTCGAGAAACTGCTGTGTCAAGCAGTTGCGCTCAGCAACAAGGAACAACTGACCGCTTCGTTCCCTGCCGATACCCGTTTTACGACCCTTGCCGCCGATATCCAGGTCGCTGCCGGCAGGGCGACTTTTAATCCCCTGCACGCCAATCTGCCGCAGGTCGCGCTCAGCGGCGACGGGAATTACGATCTGCTGCAAAAGAATTTTGAAGCGACCTTCAAGGCCCGCCTGTCACCGGAACTGGAACAACTGGATCACGCCTGTCGCGTCAGTAAACGCCTGACCGCCATTGACCTGCCGGTACATTGTGCCGGCAGCGTCACTGCCGAGCCGTCCACGTGGTGCCGCGTTGACGCGGCGCAAATCCTGCAGGACATGACGGTCAATGAAGGGCGGGAGAAGCTGGAGAAGAAGGCGAGCAAGTTCCTGGACAAGCTGTTTAACAAGGGACACTAGTTGAGCACGCGGTAGCCACGGCCGCTGAGGCAGCGCTTGACCACCTGAACCTCGGTTTCCTCTCCCTCGATCGCGCCCCTGGCGCCGCCACCCACCGCGCCGACGCCCGCGCCCTGGGCGGCACCGCTGCTACCCCCGGTAATCGCGCCAATCAAACCACCCACCACCGCGCCGGACGCAGCGCCCTTGGCCGTTTTCTCCCCGTTCTTGACGCTATTGGCGTAGGTTTGGCACTCGGCCAGATCCTGCTGGTAGGCGCTCATATTGACGCCTTTCTGATCAATGATGATTTCGTCTGTGGTGGTACAGCCGGCCAACGCCAACAAGGTCACTACGACTACGCTCAGGTGTCTCACGGTTCTCCTCCTGAATCGGTGTTAAAACAGGCCTCTGGCTGCGCCAACAAGCCCGCCGATCACCAGTATCAGTGCCGGAATATAACTTAGAGCAAAGCCGAGACTGCGGGATTTAGGATCAGCGACATAAGCCCTGAGATACAAAAAACGTCCAACGATGAAGAGGATACCCAACCCGGCAGCCACATCGGCACTGACATACTGGGCGAAACATGATCATTCCCGGAATAAAGAGCACCAGAATTCTCAAGGGTGTTTTGATGCACGCGATAATATCGCTCGAAAATGGGATTGCCTGTTATCGCCGGCGCGTCGATACCATACTTCCCGCGCGCCTTACCCACCAACATGCCAAATACCGAGTACTCGATCAGCGCCAGTGCAATTACGATTGTTACCAGTTCCATAGTGCTCTCCTTCCGTTGGGATTATGTAGAGTAAGGGTTCAGAGTCCTTTTCCATAGCGGTAAATACACCCGTCATGTGCGGTTGCCACACAACAGGGCTCGGATGTCACCCCTTACCCTGAAGCTTTCAACGAGCAGATAGGCGCTGAGGAACAGCGCGCCCCCAAAGACCGCGACCAGCCCAAGAACCACACCGGCGACCGAGAACTGATGTCGCCAACTAACCCACAGGCCGGATAGCAACAGCATGCACATGAAGTCCAGATTGAACTGACCCTGCCACTGCATCTTGACCATACCACCAAAAAACACCGGAAGCAGGTTCCACCCATGATTGCCAATGACGACAAACGTGTAACCGGCAATGGCCAGGAATACGGCTACCAAAAATATGCGAAAGACGATCATCTGATTTTTCCTCTCAACTCTGTTGCTGTAAATCCCGGCGTGCCGGCGAACTGTATGCATTGAACTGACGCATAGCAGTAATCCGCTTACAGGGAGTACCTCTATGTATCAACAATCCGGTCATCCCGTCTCATTCGATTTCTCTTGCGCACACGGCTCGAGTCAATGGGCGCAATGCTGAACGTTGGTCCATTGTGCAAGACGCTGTCTCAGGATAGCGCATTCTTTCAAGGGCTTGCCATTTCTTCGCTCCTGGCCAGGTCCGCGGGCAGGTGCCGCGCCGCCAGCATAAACAACACGATAGCAGGTGAACCCAGCACGCCCACGGTCAGCATGGCATAACGCAAACTGTCATCGCCGAAGTACGCCACATAGAAGTCACTCAGCAGGCCCACTGTCAGCGGCCCGAGTCCCAGGCCAATTATATTAAACATGAAAAACAGGACCGCAGAAGTCAGCGCGCGCATGGCCGGCGGCACCAGCGTATGGGAAATGGCCAGACAGGGCCCGAGGTAGGTATTGATCATAATAGTGACCAGGAACATAAAGCCGATCGCCACCGTGGTGTCCGCCAGCAACAGGTAGGGAAACCCCAGCGGTAGCGCCAGCGTGCCCGCGATGGCCGGTAACCAAAGGTACCAGCGCTTGTCCTTCACCCCCAGCCGATCGGCCAGATAGCCGCCCAGGAACGTGCCCAGCATGCCGCCCCCGCCGCCGAAAATCGCCAGTATGATGCCCACCTGCCCCATCGCCAGGCCGTGGTTGCGCACCAGGAATGACGGCGCGAAGTTGCCGCTGCCGTAACTCACAAAGGCAGTCAGGCCGCCCGCCGCCGCCAGATACCAGAAGGAGCGGTAGGATGACAGCGTGACGAGGGTTTCTTTCCAGCGGGGCTTGTAGGCAGCCTGCGCTGCAGACTCCCAGCGCCCCCGGACAGGCTCGCGCACCGTGAGCACCAACACCAGCGCCAGCACCACGCCGGGAAGTCCCACCGCCATGAAGGCAATCCGCCAGCCGTAGTACTGGCTGATCACTCCCCCGAGCAGGAAACCGAGCAGCACCCCCACATGCACCCCGGTGGAATAAATGGCCAGCGCTGTGCCGCGCCGCGCGGGCGGGTAGTAATCGCTGATCATGGAGTGGGCCGGTGGACTGCCGCCCGCCTCGCCGATACCGACACCGATCCTGGCCAGCAACAACTGGCTGTAGTTTTGCGCCAACCCCGACAGCGCGGTCATGCCACTCCAGATGGTCAGCGCTGCGGCGATAATATTGCGGCGGTTGCTGCGATCGGCCCAGTACGCGATGGGAATACCGGCGGTGATATACACCAGGGCAAAGGAAAAGCCACTGAGCAGGCCCAGCTGGGCATCACTGAGGCCCATTTCCCGCTTGATCGGCTCCTGCAGGATGACCAGAATCTGGCGGTCGATGAAGTTAAATGCGTACACCAGGGTGAGCATGAACAGGCCGTAGCCGGCCACGCGGCGACTGATCGCAGAATCAACCGGCGCAGCAGATGTTGGTGTGCTCAAGCGCTTCTCCTCGTTATTATAGTTGCGCGCTCCGCGTGACTAAGGCGGCCAGTGCAAGCACTATACCCAATTGACTGATGGGCCTCTATGCATAAGAGGCCATCCTGCAAGGAACACACCCGGATGAATGAGACAGCGTGGAAGTACCTGAGCCTGCACCGCAATGACCGGGTGCTGGAAGTCACGTTTCGATCTCCCAATAAGGTCAACAGCCTCAACAACGCCCTGATGCGTGAGCTGACGCGCCTGGCCCAGGAACTGCAGTTTGACAGTGAATTGAATGCCATCATCCTGACGGGGGCCCCGCATATCTTCACCGCCGGCATGGACCTCAGGGACCCTGAAGCGGCCAATGCCGGTAACATGACGGTGGCCGAGCGACGCCAGCTGGTCAAGGTAGGCCCCGCCATGTGCGCCGCCTGGGAAGCGCTGGAGCCGGTGACTATCGCCGCTATTGAGGGCTGGTGTATTGGCGGCGGCGCCGCTCTGGCAGTCGCCTGTGACTGGCGCGTTGCGGCTGACGATGCGTTCTTCTACGTGCCGGAACTCAAGCTGGGCATGAACATGAGCTGGCAGAGTGTGCCGCGTTTTACGCACCTGATCGGACCGGCGAAAACGAAACAGTTATTGATTCTCGCCGAACGGGTGGACGCTGCCACCGCTGAACGCTGGGGATTGTTTGACTACCTCTGCGCGCCCGGCCAGGCGCTGGCCCGGGCCCGCGCGCTGGCGGCACAGGTCGCCGCAATGCCGCCGGTGCCGGTGCGCATGGCCAAACGGGCAATCAATGCCAGCGCCACGGCGCTGGACAATGCCGTCAGCCACATGGACGCCGACCAGTTTTTGCTCACGCAGGGGACCGGGGATGCACTGGAAGGTGCCCTGGCCTTCTTTGAAAAACGCCCGCCCCGCTTCACGGGCAACTGATCTATCATTTGCCCCTCATTCAACACCAGGAGACCACCATGACCTACAACACCCTGCGCTACGACGTCGCCGACAATATCCTGACCCTCACCCTGAACCGGCCGGATCACCTCAACGCGTTCACCATAGAAATGGCGCATGAACTGATCGATGCCTTCAATCGCGCCAGTGACGATGACGAGGTGCGCGCCGTGGTGGTAACCGGCGCGGGCCGGGCCTTCTGCGCCGGTATGGACCTGTCGCAGGCCGGCAACGTGTTCGGCCTGAACGAGAAACTGCAGCCCACCATGGCGGACATGAACGAACGCCTGGACGACCCGGACATCATCGCCGGCGTGCGCGACACCGGCGGCCGGGTCACGCTGGCGATCTACGACTGCAACAAGCCGGTGATCGCCGCTATCAATGGCGCGGCCGTCGGCATTGGCGCCACCATGACCTGCGCCATGGATATCCGCCTCGCCTCGGAACACGCGCGTATCGGCTTCGTGTTCAACAAGATCGGCATCACGCCGGAGGCCTGCTCCAGCTGGTTCCTGCCGCGCATCGTCGGCATCGGCCAGGCCCTGGAATGGGTGTACAGCGCGGATATCCTCAAGCCCGAGGAAGCGCTCGCAGGCCGGTTCGTGAAAGCGATCGTGCCGGCGGACCAGCTGCTGGAAGAAGCCTACAAGATCGCGCGCCGCATCACCCAGTTCAGCCCGGTCGCCATCGCGCTCACGCGGCAGATGATGTACCGCTGCGCGGCGCAGCCCCATCCCATCGAAGCGCACAAGGTGGACTCGCTGGCCATCTACTACACCAGCCTCAACAGCGGCAAGGAGGGTGTGCAATCCTTCCTGGAGAAACGCCCGCCGGTGTTTACGCAGCGCACCTCCACCGACATGCCACCCTTCTACCCCTGGTGGGAATAGCAGGGCGAAAGAAGGCGCCAGACCTCAGCGATAACCGCCGCCCTCCTGCAAAATGCGCGAAGGCGGCCGCCCCCAGCCCTGCATATGTGCTGCCGTTTCGCGCAGCCGCTCGGGCGTGCCGAATACCTGTCGATTGAAACCGATCCGTTTGAACCAGTAGTGCAGGCCCAGCAGGTCGGTAAAACCCATGCCGCCATGCACCTCAGTGGCAGTGCGGGCGATGAAGGTGCCCACTTCCGACAGATGGGCCTTGGTGTGACAGGCCATCAGGCTGCGTTCACCCGGCGCGCTGTCAAAGCTGTGCGCCGCGTACCACAGCAACGCGCGGCACGGCTCCAGTTCTGCCGCCATGTCCGCACAGAGATGCTTCACCGCCTGGAAGGAGCCGATCAGCCGGTTGAACTGCTTGCGCTCACCGGCATAAGCCACTGCTTTGTCCAGCATGCTCTGGGCCGCCCCCAACGTGTCTGCCGCCAGGGCAATGCGCGCGGCAGCCAACAGGGGCGCGATCACATCGCCCACGCCCTGCGGCAGGAGTTCCGCTGCCACCTGCTGCAGGTTCAGCTCCCACAGGCAGCGCGTGTCATCAATGCTGCGCAGCGCCACCCACTCCAGTCCCGGCGCGTCGCGCTCAATTGCATAGAGGTCGCCCTCCGCGCAGCTGCACAGCAGCAAGTCGGCGCCGGGGGCGCCGAGTGCAAACAACAGGGTCCCGCTGAGTTTGCCATTTGCATGGGTGACACCGGCGCCATCGCGGCTGCCCCCGGCATCCGTGAGACCCACCACCACCTGCAGGCTGCCCTCGACCAGCGCCGGCAGCCATTTTTCCTGCTGCGCCGCGCTGCCCGCCAGGGTCAAAGCCAGAGGCGCCAGTATGGCGCTGGCGGTGTAGGCCACCGGGGCCGCGTACTCGCCCAGCACTTCCTGCACCAGCGCTGCCTCCAGCAACGGCAGGCCCAGCCCGCCGTAGGCCTCGGGCACCAGCAGTCCGGTAAGTCCCATGTCCGCCAGGCCCTGCCACAACTGCCCATCGTGGGCCGGGCCAGCGGCCACAGTGTTGCGCAGCTGTTGCAGACCGGCGGTCTCCCGCAGGAAGCGCCGCAGGCTCTCCTGCATGGAGCGCTGTTGTTCACTCAAGCCAAAGTCCATCAGTTGGAGCCCTCCGCGGTTACCGCACTCGCTAACTTCGGCTCGCGCGGCATGCCCAGGCCGCGTTCGGCGATAATGTTCTTTTGTATCTGGGCGGTGCCGCCGCCAATGATCAACCCCAGGTCGAACATGTACTTGCGCTGCCATTCACCGTGTTTGCGCAGCCGGGGGCTGCGGTTATAGAGGATGCCCAGTTCACCGAGAGCGTCGATAGCCAGCGCCGCCAGTTGGTGATTAAGCTCGCAGCCCTGCAATTTCACGACCAGCCTGGCCATGGCAGGCACCTCGCCGCGCAAGCCGCCACTGAGCAGGCGCATACCGTTATACTGCATGGCCAGTACTCTCGCCTGCAGGCGCATCAGGCGGTCGCGTAACAGCGGATTGTCCATCAGACTGATCCCATTCACCGTCTCCTCGCGCAGCAGCGCAACCAACTCACTGAAACGCCGGCCCGCCTCGTTGGGATCGCCCAGCATGCCCCGTTCAAATTTCAGGGTGGTGTTGGCCACCTGCCAGCCCTCGCCGCGATTCCCGACGATGCTGCTTTTGGGCACGCGCACATCGGTGAAGAACACCTCGTTGAATTCGGCGTGCCCGGTCATCGTGGTCAGCGGACGCACTTCAATGCCCGGGGTGTCCATGGCAAACAGCAGGTAGCTGATGCCGTGATGCTTCGGGGCGTCGGGTTCGGTGCGCACCAGGGCGAACATCATGTCCGCCTCGTGGGCGGTGCTGGTCCAGATTTTCTGGCCGTTAATAATGAAATCGTCGCCATCCTCTATGGCGTGGGTGCGCAGGCTGGCCAGGTCGGAGCCAGCGCCGGGCTCTGAGTAACCCTGGCACCACAGCATTTCACCGCTGAGCGTGGGTTTTATGTAGCGCCTTTTCTGCTCTTCCGTACCCAGTTCCAGCAGCGTGGGCACCAGCATCGAAACGCCCTGCCCGGCGATGCCCCCCGGCGCTCCGGCGCGGGCGAACTCCTCGGCAATGATGTGGGACTTGAGCACGTCCGGTGCGCCGCCGTGACCACCGTACTCTCGCGGAATACTGCGGGCCGTATAGCCGCGCTCAATGAGCAGGGCCTGCCAGCGCCTGTACTCGGGCGAGGCTCGCCCCAGGCGACTGGACGGTGGCCACTGCGGTCGTGACTGTTCAAGAAATTCCCGCACGTCGCGACGAAATTGTTCATGTTCAGGGCTGTAGGCCAGGTCCATTCAGTGCCTCATATTCAGGGTTGGCAGTACTAACTGACAGTCACAATAGTGGGCTATCGAGCCGTTTAATGCTCGTTCTTCACTGCATTGCTGTACCAGAATAGCAAGTGCTGGCCGTGACACCAAGGTAGCGACGCTAATGCAAGCTGGCACAATCCACTTGTCAGCGCAGCGGCACCTGCCAGGCGTTTTCTGTCGGTGGTTTGAGTCTGGCCAAAACCGCGTGGTAGGCTACGAGCCACTTCTGGAGTAAGCCATGCGTCCGCAGTTAGCCTTCGCCTTTATTTTTGTCACTGTCCTGCTGGATTCGGTCGGCTTTGGCATCATCATGCCGGTGGTGCCGCACCTGATTATGGACATCTCCGGCGACACACTGACCCACGCTGCGCGCACCAGTGGTTTTTTGATGTTCGCCTTTGCCAGCATGCAGTTCATCGCGTCCCCCGTGCTGGGCAACCTGTCTGATCGCTTCGGGCGGCGCCCTGTGCTGCTGTGCTCGCTGCTGGCCATGGTATGCAACTATCTGTTGATGGGCTGGGCACCGACTTTGTTCTGGCTCTTTGTCGGGCGTCTCATCGGCGGCGTGTCTGCCTCCACCTACGGCATTGCCAATGCCTACGTTGCCGATACGTTTCCCGCTGAAAAGCGCGCCCAGTATTTTGCGCTGTTGGGAGCAGGCTTTGGCACCGGCTTCATTGTCGGCCCTGCCCTGGGAGGGTTTCTGGGCGAGTACGGGCCTCGCACGCCTTTTTATGCGGCGGCGTGCCTGACTTTTATCAATGTCATTTACGGTTTTTTCGTGTTGCCCGAATCCCTGAAAGCCACAAACCGCCGCGCCTTTGAACTGACCCGGGCCCATCCGCTGGGCGCATTCGATCAACTATGGCAGTACCCGGTGGTGATCGCGCTGGTGGTGGTGTATTTCTTTTACCTGCTCGGCCATTTTGCGCTGCCCAGCGTCTGGGCGTTTTTTACCATCGAAAAATTCGGCTGGTCACCACGCGACATCGGCTTTTCATTGAGTGCGGTGGGCGTGGCCATGATCTTCGTGCAGGCCTATCTGATACGACTGGTGCTGCCCATCTGGGGGCCGACAAAAACCGCGGTCGTGGGCTTGATAGCCACCGCGCTGAGTTTCTTCGGTTACGCCTTTGTCCCCTACGCCTGGATGATGTATCCGGTAATCGCCATTGGCGCCTTGCAGGGTTTTGTGGCGCCATCTGTGCAAAGCATTATGTCGGCGCACATCCCGGCCAACGCGCAAGGCGAGTTACAGGGCGCCATTGGCAGTATGGCAGGCCTGGTAGCCATTCTCAGTCCGCCGTTCATGACCCAGCTGTTTGCCTACTTCAGCTCGGAAACAGCCATCGTGCATTTTCCCGGCGCGCCCTTTTTCGCTGCCGCGCTTTTTACACTGTTGGCGCTGGCGCTGCTGCTTGGAACTGTCGCTGGCAGAACGGCGCCGCAAAAAAACGATACGGCAAGCACCACGTAACAGGATTTTTAGAGTCTGGAGTGGCTGCCGTTACTAGTGCGCGTCCAGGTAACCGTTTATCAATGCGTAATTTTTCTCTATCAGATATGAGGACGCCTTATGCGTCAGGTGCCAGGCATCCCATGCCGTTATACCGTCAGCATCATCACTGACTTTGACCAGACACTGACCGGCCTTACAAAAGGTCTCGACAGGCGATAAATACCCCACGCCATTTTCCTTCGCAAATGCCCTGAAGCGCTTTTCCAGGATGAATGTGGCATCGGTCGGTGCAAGTCGCTCTGGTACTGCAAAATGACGCGGGTCCTGCAAATAATCCTCCGTCAATGTGTTGACCAGGTTATGCCATCTCGGTAGAGGGCCCATAATCAAAATCCTGCTTCGATAGGCATCAAGGTGATCTCGCAGGAACATTGAAAAATATTCGCTTCATCAGGCTTCATGTACAAGACCCCCTAATAGAATCAACTGCGGATCGAGTTTTCCGACATCAGACAGAGCGTCTTGTATACTGCGAAGACAAAACTCATGGTGCTTGTCTGCTGCTTTAACATTCTGCAAATACTCGGCGTATGGTCGACAGTCATTGGCCACTCGCTGCACAATCGCATCCCTGCCGAAATGGTCGATCAATCCGGGAATCAGAGAAGCGGCATTGGAGTCACCGATAACCAGGATCAGGTTACTTGTAGCCAGTGTCTCATTGCTTCGGCACGTTTTGAACGGTTCACTCTCATCGTATACCCACCCCTTCAACCAGCAACCCATCTGCGTGGAGAAGCGTACCCGATTCTCCGTTCGCCAGTAGTCCACATCAATATGTTTACCCAGCTCGGCCAAGCGGAATTTCGCACCATCAGTTGCATAAATGGTGGTAAACGCAATTATTAGCGTGGCCCCTGACGCCGCAAGCAGGGTTATCAATGCACGCCTCGGCAGCCTGGCTTTATTTCGTGTTGGCTTTTCGACAAGATGATAGCTGGCTATGGCCAATATCACGGACAGAGAAATCAGGGCTATCTTGCCGATTGCAGATATCTCTTCGAAAGCCATTCTCGAAAATGCAAAAATTGGAAAATGCCAAAGATAAAGGCTATACGAGATGAGGCCGATATAGACAAAAGCCCTGGAGCTCAATATCCCGGAAATGAGTTCACCTTCTCTGCAAAACCAGATCAGCAGCATCGTGCCCAGGATGGGGATCAACGTTATGAAGGACGGATGTGGCGTCTCGGCACTGAACACGAAAACCGCATAACAGATCATTAACAGACCCAGCGTCGGCATCGTTGCATGCAACAAGGGAAGACTGGTTCTCCCTCTCTTGAGCTCAAATCTTGCGATTAACGCCCCGGCGAGGAGCTCCCAACCCCGCATCGGCAGCAGGTAGAATCCGGCAACAGGGAAATTGCGACTTGAATATTCGGCAAGTACAAGCGACAGAAAAAACGCCAGCAGCAGAATGCCTGTGATCTGCCGTTTCGCAAACTTGTAGAGAACCAGCATGATCGGGGGAAAGAACAGGTAGAACTGCTCTTCGACAGCGAGTGTCCATGTGTGCAAAAAGGGTTTGAGCGCACTCGGAGCAGCCCAATAACTGTCTTCGAGCCAAAACCAGATATTGGATGAAAATGCCAGGGTAGACAAAATCGATCCCGCATATTCTTTCATCGCCGCAGGCAGCATATAGCGCCACGCGAATGGAATGGACACCAGTATCACTGTAAAAAGCGCTGGCAGAATCCGTCTGGCGCGCCTTTCATAAAAGTTGCCGAAGCTGAATCGCCCCTCGCCCATCTCTCCCAGTATTATCAGTGTGATGAGGTAGCCAGAGATAACAAAAAATATATCGACTCCAATGAATCCACCCTGAATTGGATTTTTTCCCGCTACCAGAAAATCAGCATGATAGAGAACCACTGAACTTACGGCGATCGAACGCAGTCCATCCAGTTCGGGACGATATTTGAGCGACATATTTGTCGGGGGGCCTTCGACTTATTCCTTGAACCACGCAGAATACGGAAACCATGCCACGCAGACAAGCACCGGCATGCGCAGGGTTGCACTGCACCTTTATATCTGTGGCGGTCCGTACTTGTTAGTTGTTACCTGTTTCTGCTTCAGTGTTCGAATCTGCTGCCGCTTCGGCTGCTAAACCTGCTGCCGCGTTTTCTTCCCATTCCTGGCTATACGCGGTGAAACGAGCCCTGGTAGACGTCTTGCCTTTCGTCCCCTTGAGAACCATAAGCGACAGGCTTGTCCCATCCGGCCTCTTCCATGACCACATGAAAGGAAATTCATGGTTCCGGTCTCTCTCAGGCATGCGGGCGTAAACCTTGCTGATGTAGTCTCGCAGCTTTTCCAGTTCGTAGAATTGGTCGGGTTTCTCCGGGATTTTTGCCGAAATACAGCACGCTCTTTTCTCTCCATCCAGGAACGTGACTACAATATCTGCCGTCTCGGTACCAAATACGGAACCCTTGAGGTCCGGGTTGGTGCATTTGGTTTCATTGCCCTGTTTTTTACAACTGAATCCCTGGCTCTCAAGGTCAGCAGGATGCACATCAAAAGAGAATCCCGCGAAGTCAATTTTTTGCTCTGAGCACGCAGTCAGCAGGAGCGTTAGAAAAAAAATACTGGCGAATCCATTTTTGCTCATATAGCCCACTTGAATTGATCTGTTTGGCCGAGGTCACCGGCTGATGAAGTAACCCCTATAAATTGCCCACCACAGCATCGAACACTGGCACACAGTAACTGTCACTGGATTGGCAGCAGCTCTAATCGCCAATAGTGCGCATGGGTCACAGTAAAAAGCAACATTGTGTAAAGCGATCAGGCAATCGGGGTCATACCGGGCGGCCCAGAATTGTGTAGACATCCAGCATCGGAAGAATCCAGTAACCGCGCCGCTGGCATCGGTCCCGTAACCGTTACCGGCACAAAGCAGCATCACTACTCCTGCGAGAAACCGGGTGGCTGTTTGTACCAATTGGCCAGGTGCTGCTACGTTCGGCGTCATTTTTAGAGTTCTCATTCATCTTATAGTTATCGGACCAGCGCCTATGGCATTCAACAGCAGCGCATGTTCGTTCAATACAATGAACACGATGGCAATTAGGATTTGGGTCAAACATCCATTGGTAATTTGGCACGGCGGCCCGGCCCGTTTGACTGAATACTCCAGCGGGGAACCGGGGTCGGCGTAAAGACTCTCTGGTTGCCCGCTGCATCCAATGATCGATTTCAATAAAACAGTCAAGCCTGTTTTTATTTTTCACCAATACTGCTACGATGTGGCACTGAAAACATCCCACCGACCCAAAATATCAGTGCGCAAGGAGCATCAATGACCACGCCCCAACAGATTCGATCCACCGTACTCTCCTACATCGACATGATGTGCCGGAGTGACATCGACGGCATTATGACGCTGTACGCTGACGATGCGACGGCAGAAGATCCGGTGGGCGGCAACCTGGTGCAGGGTAGCGAAGCACTGCGCGCCTTTTATGCCATGGTCGCACCTGCACTCCACGTCGAATTACAAGGCCCTATCTGTGTCGCGGGCAACCAGTGCGCATTCCTGCTGCTGGCCCAACTCACCATGGGAGAGACGGCGCAGTACCTCGATGCCACCGACATCTTCTGCTTCAACGAGGAAGGCAAGATCACCAGTATGCGGGCCTACTGGAACCCCGCCGAACTGCGCGCGGAACGCCATGCGAGTTGCTAGTTTAAAGGGGCGCTGGGTTGTTGTTACCGGAGCCGGTGCCGGAATCGGGCGCGCCATCGCGCTGGATGCTGCACGCCGCGGGGGCAATGTTGCAATCTGTGATATTGACGCCGCACGGCTCAAGGAAACACATGCGCTGCTGGCCAACTATAAAGTGGATGTCATCGCCTCCCCCGTGGACGTCACCAAGCGCGCCCAGGTAAAAAAGTTTGCCGCTCTGGTACATGAGAAAACGGCAGCCGTGGATATTCTCGTCAACAATGCCGGCGTTGTCATCGCCGCGGACATCCTGGACACCACAGCGAAGGACTGGGAATTTATTATCGGCGTAAACCTGATGGGCGTCATACACTTCTGTGACGCCTTCTGTCCCGCAATGATTACGCGCAACCGCAGTGCTCACGTGGTCAACATAGCCTCCATGGAGGGCTTTGCCGCAATGGAGGGATTCGGCGCCTACTCCACCACCAAATTCGCAGTGGTTGGCTATTCCGATGCACTGCGCCAGGAACTCAGTCATCACAACATTGGCGTGAGTGTCGTCTGTCCCGGCGTCGTTCGTACCTCACTCACCGCTGACATGCGCTCACACGGTGACTATGAGGCGGGAATCTCTGATCGAATTCACCAGCAACATGAAAAGAGCAATTTTGGGCCCGAAAAAGTTGCCGCCGCGGTATTCAGCGCGGTGCGCTTCAATACACCACTGCGGCCCGTCGCACCGGAATCCTGGATCACCTATTATTCAAACCGGGTATCACCCCGCCTGACAAGTTTTATCCTGCAAAAGGTGGCGCATCGCGTCCTGCGGGACAATTAGGGTCCGGTCAGGAGGGGCTACGCGCGGGTTCAGCCGCGCGTAGCCCCTGTGCAGATTTACTAGCAGCCGGGTGGCGTGATGATCGGGTCACAGGCATCGCCGATGCCATCGCCGTCGACGTCCACCTGGTCGGTATTGGCAACGGCGGGGCAGTTGTCGAGGCCATCCAGCACCGTGTCCTCATCCCGGTCGATGCCCATGCGGGTACCGGATCCGGGCGGTACGCAGGTGTAGGTGAGCGGACCCTGGCTGACCGCCAACGCGCGCAGTGTCAGGTCGGCGGTGAGGGTATTGATGTCGGAGCGGAACTGCCCGCTCACCGCATCGCGCACCCAGCCCCGCGCAACCCCGCCTTCAGAGCCCTTCACAATGAGGTCACACTCCTTCACGGTGCCGCCGAGCATCAGCGAATCGAAGGGCGCACTTGAACGCTGGATCAGCAGCGCCACACGCGGGTTCGCAACCGCAGCATTGGTGGCGGTGAGCGTCACCTGCTGGCCAACAATCGGCGCGAGGTCCGTGGGGAACTCCATGGCGAAGGCTTCGAGATCGCGCTGCTCGGCGTTAGTGATATTGAACACAGAGGCCGAGAGGAAGTCAAAAACGGTGTCGACCGAGCCGTCATGCAGGACACCGAAACCGCGCACCTGATCCCCTGTGGAGGTAGTGCCCGTTGACAGGCCAAACATGCCGACCTTCTGATAAACATTGCGTATATGCGCCACTTTGAAGTTCTGGGTCTCGCCCTCGAAGGTCTGTTTACCACCGGTGCCGAACAGGCCCAGCGCAGGATTCAGTGTATGGCAGCCGTCACAGTTCGCCACGGTATCCGTGGTCTTGCCGAAGAACAGGTTCTTGCCGGCCAATGCGCCAGCCGTTGTGGTGCCTGACGGCGCGTTGTTCAGTGGCCGGATCGGGTTGGGCGGCAGCATGATCTCCAGGGTGAAGTCCGCGAACTGCTGCATCTCGCTCGGGGTGATGGTGCCCTCCTTGCCGACCAGGCCCTCGAACGCCACGATGAAGTTGCGGAATGAGAAATCCGCGGAGCAGGGCGCGCCGGAGGTGCCCGGCAAATTGCACGGGTCAAGTCCGAAGAAACCGTCGACCCGGTCGCCACGCCAGTGCATCGGGCCATGCGTCGCCATCCCGCGCAGGGTCTGCGTGGTCATCGGCCCTTTCATCGGGTGGAAGGTTTTCGCGGGCGCCAGGGCGGGGACGGCCGTGGGAATCGTATTGGTGGTCACGATGTCGTCCGGGTTGCCCAGGTTCCAGGCCAGCTGGTCCATGTCACCGAAGATGTGGCAGCTCGAACAGGAGGCCTCGCCATTACCCGACGTCGCGTTGGCGTCGTACAGGAAGGGGCGCCCTGTCACGACCTTGGCCGGCTCGGGGTTGTGCAGCGCGTGGGTCTCCACCGCAGCATTCGTGTTCAGGTCGATGACCTCCACCTGGTTGGCAAACCGCGTGAGGACGTACAGGCGGTTCTTTGCCTCATCCAGTACCAGGCCGCTGGGGCCGCCACCGGTGGCAATGTAATTCGCGCTGGCCACGGTCGGGTCGAAATCGCTTTCAAAGTTGGGGTTCTCGATGTCCGCCACGTCAAACACACCGATTTTGGCGGAACCGAAGGCCGCCACGTAGAGCTTGCCATCGCTGGAGATCACCGGCTGCAGCGGCGTCGCGAGGCTGTGGGCCTTCTGGTCGTTGATGGCGCCGTGGTCCGCCAACGGGTTCGTGTGCAGCTGGCTGTAGTCGATATGCTGGTTCAGGTGCTGCACGTCGACACCGGGACCGGCGGGGTCCAGCACCGAGATGCGGGTCTCCGACAGGTGGCCCTGCACGGTGCTGCCACCGAAGACGCCGGGGCCCTCAAAATTGACGTGGTTCGGCAGCTCGGTGTTGGTCACCAGGACCTTGCCGTTGGCGGGGTTCACGACCAGGTTGAACAGGACCGTGCCGACGTGGTCGAACACCGGGCCCGACGCCAGCGTGTCGGCATTCACGGAGAAGACGTCATGGTCCGGCAGGTTGAATTTGACGAGGCTGCTCCAGTCCTTGCCTTTCGTGTCGAGCCATTTATTGGCAGGCGCGTTGTATTTGACGATCACGCCGGTTTCAGGCGCCGCCAGGAAGCCCGCATTGGTGCTGGGTCCGGGCACGCCTGCGGGGCCGAACCCATCGGGCACCTTCGTTTCATTGATGGTGGTGGTCTGGTTGCCCGACTGGAACGCCGCCACATAGACCGTGAGGCCGTCAGGCGTGACCGCGAGGCCTCGCGGGGTATCGGCAAAGAAACTGAGAATCCGCAGGGGTGTGCCGCCAAAGGTGGTACCCAGGCTGTTGGCATTGAAGACCCAGACATCGGCCCGCCCGATGCCTGCCGTCGTGAGTTGCGGTCCGCCGGCACCCGGCACGGCGGCAATGGAGCTGTCCGAGCGCTGCTGCCCGCGATGGGCCGTGGTGATGAACGCGCGATTGAAGCCGGTTCCCGCAAACACGATATCGCGGGGTTCATCGCCCACCAGCAGGGTGCGCACCACCTTGGCGGGGGTGGCGGAAAGGTCGACGACGCTCACGCTGTCGGACAGGTGGTTCACCACCCAGACTTCGCTGTTGTTGCGCGCCGCCACGGCGACGGGCTCCATGCCCACAGGGATGGATTTGGTATGGGTGAGGGAACCGTCGTTGTTGATGGTGAACACTTCCAGGGCGTTGTCCGGTGTATTCACCGCGAGCAGTGTAGTGCCATCCGGCGTCATCGCGACAGGCCTGACCTGGCCGCTCTCAAACTCCACGAAGGAGCGCGCCATGGCGGGCGCGGCGCCCGTCACCAGGCTGGCAACTACGGCCAGCGACGTAGACAGCACCAGCGCCACCAGGGATTTTTTGTTGTTCTTCATACTGAGCCTTCTCCAGTTATCCGATTTGGTCTACACCCCCAAACATGGGTCACCTCTGGTATTCCAGATGTGCAATACGTTGCCTGAGCTTCTCTTTCTCCACCAACAGCTTCCGGGTATCAATATTCCGGCGCTAATTCTGACCACTAAACGAATTGGCCTCCATAACCAAACGCGCCAATCTCTTGACCAATTCCGACAGTGTTCCTACACTCCGATGGACCAATAAAAAGAGAATAGGCATGAAAACCAGCATCCTGGCGTCTGCGGGTCGCATGCTCTGGCGCTATCTGGACGCAAACAAGGTTGATGCCGATGCTTTATTTGTCCGATGTGGCCTGGACCCCGCACTGATCCACGAGTCACGCACCCGATACCCCTTCCAGCTACTGTGCAAGGCGTTTGTCGAAGCAGCGGCAATTACCCGAAATGAGAACATGGGTCTTGAATTTTCCCGGTTCTACAACCCACTGGACCTGAATGCCCTGGGTGTCACCTTCCTTTCGAGTGGGACGCTACTGGAAGCACTTTATCGCCTGCAGCGTTACGAGTCGGTAGTGAACTCGAGCTTGATGTTATCGATAAGCGAGTCTGCAGACCGTATCGATGTCATCAGTGAGGTGCCGGATGTGCCCGGCGATGCTATCCACATTCTGGAAGACAGCAGGACGTCAGTACTGGTCGATCTGTGCCGCATGGGGTTGGATAAATCACTGGATCCTGTGGAGATCTCCTTTACCTACCCCCAGCCACAGAGTACCGGAGAACACTTCGGTGTATTCCGTTGTCCCGTGAAGTTCTCCCAGCCGGTATCGAGAATCTCCTTCTACATAACAGATGCTCGACGCCCCTTTACGGCTGCCAATCGCGAGTTGGCTGTCAGTAGCGACCAGATTCTCGAAGACATGATCAGGTATCTGACACAGTCCGACATTATCAGCCAGGTCAAGCGAGCCATTATCAACAATCTGCCCTCGGGAACACCCAGTGAGGAAGACATAGCCAAAGAGGTGTTTGTCAGCAGCAGAACGCTACAGCGCAAGTTATCTAATGAAGGCACCAACTTTCGGACACTGGTACTGGAGGTGCGGCGGGAGCTGGCTGAGAAATACATCGCGGACAAGACCATGCCACTGGCAGAGATCAGCTATATGCTGGGCTTCTCTGATACATCCTCCTTCTCCCGAGCCTTCAAACAGTGGACGGGTAACTCGCCCGCCAGCTTCAGAAGCAATGTCGCCGCATAAAACAGGATTTTGGCACTTTTGGCTAATAGATTGGCGCACTATGCTACGTCAGTCCCCAACGTAATCAATACACTGTCTCCTTCATTTAGTGCATGGAGAAATTCCGGTGTCTCAAATAGAGCTAGAGCTGGCGATGGCCTGGGAGGAGGTATCCTTCTGGCAGGACTTCGTTGTGCGGTGGAATGCTGAACACCACAAGTTACCCGAGCCGCGCATACTGGAGGCACTTGAAAATGCCTGGAGGCGTTATGAGAACGCCTTGCAGCGGCGCCAACGACCGATCGCATCGTGAGCCTGAATCCAGCGGCCAGGCGGTGGTGCAAACTCCCGTAGAGAAGGCACCCTGGCCATGTGCTTTGTCGCCTGATCCGGTACTATACTGCGACCTACGTGCCCGGACGGGAATGGTGTATGGCAAAAAAGGTATTGCGCATTGGCGGGGCCAGCGGCTTCTGGGGCGATGCCGCGCGGGCGACCCCGCAGTTACTGAATGTAGAGGGGCTCGACTACATCGTTTACGACTACCTGGCCGAGATCACCATGTCCATCATGGCCCGGGCCAGGGCAAAGGACGACAGCAAGGGCTACGCGGTGGATTTCGTCAGCGCGGCCATGCAGCCGCATCTGGCCCTGATCGCGCAGCGCGGCATTAAAGTTATCTCCAATGCCGGCGGCGTCAACCCGCAGGCCTGCGTCGCAGCACTGCGCGCCGTCATCGCGCAGCAGGGCCTGGACCTGAAGGTCGCCTGCGTGGTGGGCGATGACCTGCTGGACCGCAAGGACCAGCTACAGGCGCAGGGCACCACTGAGATGTTTTCCGGCGCCGCCTTTCCCCCGGTAGACAAAGTGCTCAGCATCAACGCCTACCTCGGCGCCTTCCCGATTGCGCACGCGCTGGCACTGGGCGCGGATATCGTGGTGACCGGGCGCTGCGTGGACAGCGCCGTCACGCTGGGCGCCTGCATCCACGCCTTCGGCTGGGGTCGCGACGACATCGACCAACTGGCCATGGGCTCCCTCGCCGGCCATATCCTGGAGTGCGGGCCGCAGGCCACCGGCGGCAACTTCACCGACTGGGAGCAGGTGCCAGGCCTGTCGGACATGGGTTATCCCGTCGCGGAGATCTCAGCCGATGGCAGCTTTGTCTGCACCAAGCCCGAGCATAGCGGCGGCCTGGTCAGCGTCGGCACGGTGAGCGAGCAGATGCTGTACGAGATCGGCGACCCGCAGGCCTATATGCTGCCCGACGTGGTCTGCGACTTCTCCACTGCGCGCATTGAGCAGGTGGGCGAGAACCGCGTGCGGGTGTCGGGCGCCACCGGCCGGCCTGCTCCGGACACCTACAAGGTCAGCGCCACTTACGCCGACGAGTTTCGCGGCGGCACCTATATGACGTTTTATGGCATCGATGCCGACCGAAAAGCCCGCGCCTTGGGCGAGGCGGTATTCGCAGCGGCGCGCAGGGTCTTCACATCTTATGGCCTGCCGGACTTCAGCGAGACCAGCATCGAGTTGATCGGTACCGAGAGCCAGTACGGCGCGTTCAGTGAAGTGCATGGCAGCCGTGAAGTCGTCGATGAAGATCGCCGCCAAGCACGCGGACATCGCGGGCATTGGCATTATGCTCAAGGAAGCCGTGGGACTCGGGCTGGCGACGCCGCCGGGCCTGTCGGGTTTCGCCGGCAGCCGTCCCAGCCCCTCACCTGTCGTGCGGCTGTTCTCCTGCACGTTGCCCAAGACACAGGTGCAGGTGCGGATTTTGCTGGATGACAGAACGTTCTCCTGCGATGAGTCGCACGGCAAGGCGCTGGATACCGCGTCCATTCCGCGACCAGTCATACCCATTGCCAATTCGAATGAGAAGATGGTGGACGTGCCGCTCATCGCTCTGGCCTGGGGCCGCAGTGGCGACAAGGGTAACAAGGCCAATATCGGCATCATCGCGCGGCGGCCGGAGTACCTTCCCTATATCTGCGCCGCGCTGACGGAAGAGGCGGTGCGCGCGCGCTTTGCCCACTTTCTCGCGGACGCATCGGCGGGCAGCGTTGAACGCTTCCTGTTGCCCGGCGCCAACGCGCATCAACTTCCTGCTGCACGATGTGCTCGGCGGCGGCGGCGTGGCCAGCATCCGCAACGACCCGCAGGGCAAGGGCTACGCACAATTGCTGCTGTCCTGCCCGATTCCCGTACCGGCAGCCCTCGCGGAGACTTTGTCATGACGGTGTACACCTCAAAAATCAACGTCAACTCCGAGGGCTACGCGAAAAACCGCCGCGAGATGCTCGCGCTTATCGAGCAACTGCAGGAGCTCAACGCGCGCGGCGCGCTGCTTTCGCAGCAGCGCAAAGCGCGCTTCGAGGCGCGCGGCCAGCTGACACCGCGCGAGCGACTGGCACGCCTGCTCGACCCGGGCATGCCCTTCCTGACCGTGGGCAATCTCGCCGGTTACCTGCTCGATACCACCGATCCGGACAAATCCATTCCCGGCTCCACTATTGTCTCCGGTATCGGTTTCATCAGCGGCGTGCGCTGTATGGTGGTAGTGGACGATAGCGGGATACTGGCCGGCACGCTGACATCCGCGGGCGGTTACCGGGTGCGCCGCTGTGAGGAAATCGCCCTGCAACAGAAGCTGCCCTTCGTGCACCTGGTGGAGAGTGCCGGCGGCGATCTGATCAACTACACGGTGGAGGGTTTTTCGCAGGGCGGCGAGTTGTTTGGCAACCTCGCCAAACTGAGCAAGGCCGGCATTCCGGTGATCTCCATCCTGCACGGTTCGTCCACCGCCGGCGGCGCCTACATGCCCGGCCTCAGCGACTACGTCATCGCCGTGCGCAACAACGGTCGCGCCTTCCTGGCCGGGCCGCCGTTACTCAAGGCCGCCACCGGCGAGATCGCCACCGAGGAAGAACTCGGCGGCGCGGAAATGCATGCGTCCGTGTCGGGACTGGCGGAATACCTCGCAGAGAACGACGGCCACGCCGTGCAGATGTGCCGCGAGCTGCTGCACCGCTTGCAGTGGAACAAGGACTGCGCCGCGCCCAACCGGCGCAGCTACCGCGAGCCGCTGTACGACGCCGATGAACTGGCCGGTGTGATTCCCTGCGATTACCGCAATCCCTACGACATGCGCGAACTGGTGGCCCGGGTGGTGGACGGCTCCGACTTCATGGACTTCAAGTCGCGCTACGGCGCGACCACTGTGTGTATTCAGGCAGACATCTTCGGCCTGCCCTGCGGCATCCTGGGCAACAACGGCCCTATCGACCCCGAGGGCGCGACCAAGGCCACCCAGTTCCTGCAACTGTGCGAGCAGTCCAATATTCCCGTGCTGTTTCTGCAGAACACGACAGGTTATATCGTGGGGACCAAATCCGAGCGCGCCGGCATGATCAAGCACGGCTCGAAGATGATCCAGGCGGTGCGCAACCTGGAGGTGCCGCGCATCACCATGATGACCGGTGCCAGCTTCGGTGCCGGCAATTACGGCATGTGCGGCCGGCACTTCGGTCCGGATTTTCTCTACACTTTCCCCAATGCCCGCACCGGCGTCATGGGCGGCGAGCAGGCGGCCAAAACCATGTCCGAGGTCGCGCGCGGCAAGGCCGCCGCACTGGGCAAGGCCGCCGACGAGGCGGCGCTGGCGCAACAGGAAACCTTCCTCGCCAATATCTTCGACAGCCAGTCCAGCGCCTTCTACACCTCCGGCCATATGCTGGACGATGGCATGATCGACCCGCGCGATACGCGCAACACGCTGGGCTTTTTGCTGGAGACTGTGTGGGAAACCCGTCACCGCACCGTGCGGCCGAACAGCTTCGGCATTGCGCGCATGTAATCAGGCTCTATGGAGACATCCAAAATGACCAGCCTTCCCGACCACCAAAGACCTGCTACTGGAGCCACGCGGCAGCGTACTCACCATCTGGCTCAATCGCCCGGAGGCCAAAAATTCACTGTCCCCCGAGATGATAGATGAACTGCACGGCCGTGCTGGATGCGGTGCGCGACGATCGCTCTGTGCGCACCCTGATCCTGCGCGGCAAGGGCGGCACCTTCTGCGCCGGCGCCGACCTCAAGGGCTTCAAGTCCGGCGCACAGGGCGGCGCACCTGACGCAGGACGAGGTGGCGCGCGGCAACCGCAGCTTCGGCGACCTCATGCTGAAACTCAACGAACAACCGCAGGTGGTGATCATGCTGGTGGACGGCGCCGCTATCGGCGGCGGCCTGGGCCTGTGCTGCGTCGGCGATGTCACTATCGTCACCCGCGACGCAAAGTTTCGTCTTTCGGAAACCAGTCTCGGCATTCCTCCCGCACAGATCGCGCCGTTTGTGACAGACCGCGTAGGCCTGACGCATGCGCGACGCCTGATGCTCACCGGTGCCCGCTTTAGCGGCGTGGAGGCGGTGCAGTATGGCATCGGCCACCTGCTGGCGCAGGACTCAGCTGACCTGGAAGCGCAATGCGCCGTTGTGCTGGAGCAAATTTCCCTGTGCGCCCCCGGCGCCAACGCGGTGACCAAGAGCATCGTGTTCGAGGCCACGCGTCTGCCGCGCCCGCAGGCGCTGGATTTTGCCGCCCGGGGATTTGCCTCCTGCATGCTCAGTGCAGAGGGTCGCGAGGGCGTGGCCGCTTTCGTCGAAAAGCGCAAGCCCAAATGGGCCACCGAATAAGTTCCGGAGAACACGATGACACGATTTACCAGCATCCTGGTCGCGAATCGCGGCGAGATCGCCTGCCGAGTGATCCGCACCGCAAGGGCGCAGGGTTACCGCACAGTGGCCGTCTACTCCGATGCCGATGCCAGGGCGCCCCATGTGCAGATGGCGGACGCTGCAGTGCACATCGGAGCCAGTCCGGTGCACGAGTCCTATCTCGTCCAGGACACTATCATTGCGGCGGCCCGCTCCAGCGGCGCCGAGGCGATCCATCCGGGCTACGGGTTTCTCAGCGAGAACGCTGTGTTCGCGCAGGCCTGTGTCGATGCGGGCCTGGTCTTTATCGGCCCCAGCCCGGACGCCATTCACCTGATGGGTAACAAGGCGGAGGCCAAGCGCCGCATGATCGCCGCCGGCGTGCCCTGTGTGCCCGGCTATGAAGGCGAGGACCAGAGCGATGCCGTGCTGCTGCGTGCCGGTGCAGGGATCGGCACGCCGCTGATGGTCAAGGCCGCTGCGGGTGGCGGTGGTCGCGGCATGCGCCTGGTGCACAATATCGACGAACTGGCCAACGCCATCAAGCTGGCCCGCGCGGAAGCAAGCTCCGCCTTCGGCAACGGCGACCTGATTCTGGAAAAGGCCATCGTCCGGCCACGGCACGTGGAAGTGCAGGTGTTCGGCGACAGCCATGGCACCATCGTGCACATGGGCGAACGGGACTGCTCGGTGCAGCGCCGGCACCAGAAAGTGGTGGAGGAAGCGCCCTGCCCCGTCATGACCGACGCACTGCGCGACGCCATGGGCAAAGCGGCGGTGGCTGCTGCGCGCAGCATCGATTACTGCGGTGCGGGCACGGTGGAGTTCCTGCTGGATGAGAGCGGCACGTTTTACTTCCTGGAAATGAACACGCGCTTGCAGGTCGAGCATCCGGTTACCGAATTGATCACCGGCCTGGACCTGGTGGCATTACAACTGCAGGTTGCCCAGGGTGAGCCGCTGGGACTTAGCCAGGATGACATCACGCTGACCGGCCACGCCATCGAGGTGCGGCTGTACACCGAAGATCCTACCCAGGATTTCCTGCCGATGTCGGGCCCGGTTGATCTGTGGTCGCCGCCCCATGGCAGCGGCATCCGGGTGGACAGCGGTATTTGCAGCGGACAGGACATCTCGCCATTTTACGATCCCATGGTGGCCAAGATCATTGCCAGTGGTCCCACGCGGGAGATCGCCCGCCTGCGCCTGATCGAAGCGCTGCATGAAACCGTGTTGTTTGGTCCACGCCACAACCGGGACTTTCTGGTGGCCTGCCTGGAAAAGGACAGTTTTGCCGCCGGGCGAGGCCACCACGGCGTTTATCGCTGAAGAATTTGCTGCCGGTGAAATTAGCCGATCGCCTGCCGCGCTTTGCTGACAGCGCGGTAGCTGCAGTGCTGGAACTGGCGCTGCAACACCGTGAGCTGCACGCCAGCAGTGTGCTCGTGGCGGCGCAGCTGCGCGACTGGGCGAGTGCCAGCCCGCTGATCTCGCGCAAGCAGTATATGCACGGCGAACAGGTGCATGACCTGGCGGTCACTCCATTGGGCGCTATGCGCTATCGCGTATTTGACGCGGCCAACTCCGTGGTGATTGAGTTGCTCTCTATGGCAGAAAGCACCGCGCACATGGTTATCGACGAGGCGCAGCACGTTGCGCGCTACCACTTGCCCGAAGTGGGCAGGCTCTACCTGTCCATCGATGGTCGCGCCGCGCAGTACCGCGATATGATCCGCCTTGATGGAGCACAGCAACAGACCGGCGGCAGCGGCACCATCGTGGCGCCCATGCACGGACTGTTACTGGAAGTACGCGTGGCCAGCGGCGATACCGTCGCGGCAGGCCAAACCCTGGCAGTGCTGGAAGCGATGAAGATGCACTACGAGATTGTCGCCGATGCCGCTGGTGTGGTGAGCGACGTCATGGCAATAGCAGGCAGACAGGTGGCGGCTGACGACCTGCTGATTCAAATCGATGTTGCCGGGTAGAACAGCGACGGGGACAAGTTATGACATGTGGGCTGTCCCTTTGTTGTGACCTTGTCTCACCATCCCTGTACCAGGACCCAAGGAATACATAATGATCGGCGAACAACGCTACCCCCACCTCTTCTCACCGCTGGATCTGGGATTCACCACGATCAAGAATCGCGCCATCATGGGCTCCATGCACACCGGCCTGGAAGAGGCCGAGAACGGCTTCGAGCGCATGGCTGCCTATTTCGTGGAACGGGCACGCGGCGGCGTGGGGATGATTATCACCGGCGGCATCTCGCCCAATGAGGAAGGCGGTAGCGGTGCCAAACTGGCCACGGCAGAGGAAGCAGCACAGCACCGCCTGATCACCGAGGCCGTGCACGGCGCCGACGCCGGACGTGAAAATCTGTATGCAGATCCTGCATGCCGGGCCACTGGCATTCGCGGCACACGCGGTTGCGCCCTCAGCCGTCAAATCCCGCATCTCGCCGGCGATGCCCACGGCGCTGGACGAGGCCGGCATCGAGAAGCAACTGGCGGACTTTGCCAACTGCGCCAGCCGCGCGCGCGAGGCGGGCTACGACGGCGTGGAAATCATCGGCTCCGCCGGTTATCTGCTCAGTACCTTCCTGGTGGCGAAGACCAACCAGCGCACTGATCGGTGGGGCGGCAGTTACGAGAACCGCATGCGCTTTCCGGTCGAGGTGGTGCGCCGCATTCGCGCGGCGGTGGGCGACGACTTCATCGTCATTTTCCGGATCGCCGCCATGGACATGCTGCAGGGCGGCATGTCCTGGGAGGAAGTGGTGCAACTGGGGCAGGCGATCGAGAAGGCAGGTGCGAATATCATCAGCACCCACTTCACCTGGCACGAATCGGCAGTACCGACTATTTCCACCCGCGTGCCCCGCGCCGCCTTTGCCGGTGTCACCGGGCGCCTGGCCAAAGAGCTGGGCATTCCCACCATTACCAGCAACCGCATTAATATGCCCGATGTCGCCGAGCAGGTACTGGCGGCCGGCCACGCGGACCTCGTGTCCATGGCGCGCCCCATGCTCGCGGACGCGGAGTTTGTGAACAAGGCCAGGGAGGGCCGTGAAGACGAGATCAATACCTGCATCGCCTGCAACCAGGCCTGCCTGGACCACACCTTCACCGGGCAGGAAGTCAGTTGCCTGGTCAATCCAAGGGCCTGCCACGAAACGCTGCTGCAAGTACGAACCGACCGACTCGCCCAAACGCATCGCAGTGGTGGGCGCAGGTCCTGCCGGGCTTGGCTATGCCACCGTCGCCGCGCAGCGCGGCCACGCGGTCACGCTGTTCGACAGCGCCGCGGAAATCGGCGGCCAGTTCAACCTGGCCAAGCGCGTGCCCGGCAAGGAGGAGTTTTACGAGACGCTGCGCTACTACGCGCGCATGATCGAGGTGCTGGGTATAGAGCTGCACTTGCACACCCGCGTCGACGCGGCACAGCTCAAGGCGGGCAACTTCGATCAGATCGTCATCGCCACCGGTATCGAGCCACGGGTGCCGGAAGTGCCAGGCATCGACCATCCCAGCGTAATCAGTTACATCGACGCGATCCTGGGGCGCAAGCCCGTGGGCAGGAAGGTCGCCATCATGGGCGCCGGGGGCATTGGCTTCGACGTGGCCGAGGTGATCCTGCACAAGGGCACCTCGGCGGCGCTGGACCTGGACGTCTTCGCGCGTGAATGGGGTATCGACTTCGAACACCACCCGCGCGGCGGCGTCACCGGTGTGGAACCGGTGGTGGAAAAAGCCGACCGGGAGGTTTTCCTGCTGCAGCGCAAGTCCTCGCCGGTGGGCCGCGGCCTCGGCAAAACCACCGGCTGGACCCACCGCCTGTCGCTGGCGCGCCGCGCAGTGAAAATGATGAACGGCGTCGAGTACCACAAAATCGATGACGACGGCTTGCATATCAGCATCAACGGACAGCCGCAGCTACTGGCGGTGGATACCGTGATCGTGTGCGCCGGGCAACTGCCGCTGCGCGCGCTGTACGATGAACTGCACAGACAGCGGCCTTAATGTCAGCCTGATCGGCGGCGCGTATGAAGCAGTGGAACTGGATGCCAAGCGTGCGATCAACCAGGCCAGTTATCTGGCGGCGGCAGTGTAGCAGACAACGCAGCAACCCGAGATACCGGGAGCTTCCAGCTCCGCGCGTCTCAACTTTTGCGCCGCAACTGAAACATCAGGCTGTACAAGACCGGAACGACGCCCAGTGTGAGAACCGTGCCAATGGCCAGGCCGCACATAATGACAATGGCCATGCCGAACCAGAACTCGCCGCCCAAAAGGGCCAGCGGGAGAAGCCCCGCGACGGTGGTGATGGTGGTCATAATGATGGGGCGCGAACGCGCCAGCGCAGCGGCAATGATCGCCTGATTCACTGGCATACCCTCCTGTCGGCCCTGATCAATTCTTTCGATCATCACAATGCCATTGTTGATGATGATCCCCGCAAGGCTGAAGAGTCCGAGCATCGCCGTGAAGTCGAAAAACGCGCCGAAAAGCCAGAGGCCAAAGCTTGCGCCGATGAATACCAATGGAATCGTCAAGAGAATGATCGCGGGGCGGCGATATGAGTTGAACTGCAGAACGAGCGCCGCCACGATCAGGAACAGCGCGTGCGGCGCGAACGCCAGCAGCTTGGCACTTGACTCCCGAGCCCCCTTGATCTCCCCTTCAATTTCAATTGTATACCCGGGTGGCAGATCGATCGCGTCCAGCGCCCCTCGCATGACACCATGAAGCTCCACTGCCGTCATGTCGGGGTGCTTTCCCGCCACGGTAATGGCTCGCTGCTGGTTATTGCGCCGTATCCTGCTTGGCTCTACGTCGCCATAAAAGTCGGCGATCTGAATCAGGGGGACTGCAACACCTTTGGTCGCGGAGTACACCTCGACGCCGCGCAATCGATCCAGTTCGTTCCGGCTGCCATCATCGGCCCTGATCACCACCGGTATCACCTTGTCACCTTCGCGGTAGTCGGTCACCACCTCGCCATCAAAATGGGCGGACAGGGTGCGGGCAATCTCCTCGCTCGTTACCCCGGCGCGCCTGGCGCGCTCCTGATCCACTTCGACGCGGATTTTGAAAACGGGGTCCTCCCAGTCACTGCGAATGGCACGGGTGCCGGGAACGCTATGGAAAGCATCCTCCAGCTGGGCGGCCAGTTGTTGCAGTACATCGGTCTGCGGACCGGATACTCTCAGCTCAACGGTACCCAGCGCCGCCGGCCCGAGGAAAAGGATATCGGCCCTGCCTGTTCCTTCGGGGATATCGCGCGCGATAAAGCTTTCGGCCCGCCGCATCACCTGCTCGATCTGAGCACTGTGTTGCGTGTTGACCACAAGGAAAGCCCTTGTTCGGCTGGGGGTCATTAGGACTCAAAGCGAGAAAGAAGCGCGGGACCACCGGCTCCGACATACGCCAGTACATCAGTCACTTCTGGGTTTTCCAGCCTTATTCATCAGGTAGCGCGACAGGCGGTTCGCTACCGCAGAGGTGTCGGAAATATCCGCCGCCGCGGGTAAATCCAGATAGACGGTGAATTGATTGCGTTCAGATGGGCCCAGCGACCGCTGCTTCACATGCTCGAAGACGAACCCCGAGAGCGCCAGCATGCCGATCATCAATACGACAAAGAAAACCCGCTGCTTGAGAATCAGGCCCAACACCCCGCGGTAAACCCGGTAAGGCAGCGAGTCATACTGTGGTGCCTTTGTTGGCTGATTATCGCCCAGGAACCAATAGCAGAATGCGGGAACTACGGTGATCGCAATCACCCACGATGCCAGCAGCGCCAGGGCCAGCACCTGTCCCAGCGAGCGCAAAAATTCGCCAGTGCCGTCGGAAATTAATACAAGGGGGAGAAACGCAAACACCGTCGTCAGCGAACTGGTCAGCAGCGGAAACGCCAGCGAGCGCGGCGCAGCGAGTGCGGCTTCCAATCTCCCGACACCCTCATCCAGTCGCTTCTTGATATCCTCCGCGATGACAATCCCGTTATCGACAAGCAACCCCAGCGCGACAATTATGGCGGCTATGGAGATGCGATGCAGTTCAATACTGAATAGTGACATGCCGATCAGCGTCAACATGATGGTCAGCGGGATCATCGCGCCGACTATCAGTCCGGTCCGCAACCCCAGAAACAACATCACCACCACCAGCACAACTGCCATCGTCTGCAGCAGATTTTCGCTGGCATCGTGCACCGAAGCCTGCACCAGATCGGGCTGGAAAATCACTGTATCGAGCTGCATGCCCAGCGGCAACTGTGACCGCAGTTGCTCCAGGCGATAGGTCACCTGTTTGCCCAGCGTGGCGACATTGACGCCCGGGACCATCGAGATGCCCAACACTATCGCGGGTTGGCCATTGTAGAAAGCCAGCGATTCGGCGGGATCAACATACGCCCGCTCGATGGTCGCCAGGTCCTGCAGGTAGACAACGCCACCCTCCTTTGTCGGAATGGCCAGATTGCGAATGTCCTCGACAGACCGGAAATCGCCCGAGGGCTCGATCACCACGCGCTGACCGGCGGCATTCACTGTCCCGCCCGGCAGGATCACGTTCTGTCCGCGCAGGGATTTCACGACCGACTCTGTCGTCAGCCCGAACTGGGCCAGGAAGTAGGGGTCGAACTTCAACCAGATCCGCTCGTGCTGCACACCGTGGAGTTCGACACGGGCGACGAGCGGCAAGGCACCCAACTCATCCCGAAGATCCTCCGCCATCTCCTTCAACTCAGCCATAGAAAAATTGGCGCCGGTCAACGCCAGGGTCACCACGGCCAGTCGCCCATAATCGTCGTTGACAATGGGGCCCTTGGTTCCATCTGGCAGGTGCGGACGCAGATCATCCATCTTGTCGCGCAGTTGGGCCCAGATGGGCGCCATGTCCGTGTACCGATCATCCACCTCAGGCGTGACGATCGACAAGCCGTTCATGGATACCGAGCGGATATCCTTGACCGCCGGTATTTCCTTGATCTTCTCCTCAATGGGGCGCGTGATGAGAGCCTCGATACGCTCAGGAGACAAACCTGGAAACCGGGTGATGACCTGGGCGCTGCGGATGGTGATTTCAGGGTCTTCCTGGCGCGGTTGTGTGAAGTAGACTGCGGTCCCCGCCACGAGTGTGGCGATGATCAGTAGCCAGGTGAATCGCGCCCGGGAGATGGCGAACTTTGTGAATCTATCCATCGAGCAGCCCCTTGTCGGGCTCCCACAACTCCACCTTCATCTGGTCGCGCAGAAATGGCACTCCCGCGCTCACCACTTTATCGCCCGGTTGCAGACCGCTGTACACCTCAAGCATGTTGCCGCGCAAATCGCCGACCACGATCTCCCTCACCCGCACCTGGCTGGTGGATTGGTCAAAGACAAAGACAGGAACTGTTTTGCGCGCGTTTCCCTCATTCGCACCCTTGCGTCCATCGAGCATGCCGACTTCCACGGCGACGGCTGACAACGGAATCATGTACACCGTCTCACCTTCAAGATACTCGTTGAAGTTGAAAATCACGCTTGCTGTCATTCCCGCGCGCAGATCCGCGTCAGTCGCGCCGGGGAGGACTTCCACAGGGAACGCGTTGCCTGATTCAGCGAGAGAGCCTATCGATACGACCGAGCCTGGCAGTGTCAGATCCTTGACCGTGGGAAACTCGACTTGTACCGACTGACCAAAATTCACGTCGCGGATGAGCGTTTCGGGTACCCGAACTTCGATCTTGAAACTGCCCACACTTTGCAGGACGAATGCCTGTTTGCCTGCTGTCAATTCCTGGAACGGATCGATAGAGCGTTGGGCAATACTGCCGGCCGAGGGAGCTGCCAGTACTGTTCTGCCTAATTCGAGTTCCTTTTGATCCAGATCGGCCTGGGCGGAACGCAGATTGGCCTGGGCGGTGTTGTAATTGGTTATCGCGGTGTCGAGTTCAAGGGGTGTAGCAACATTGCGCTCGCGGAGTTTCCGGAACTGATCGACCTTGCGCCTGGTCTCGATAACCTTCTCGCGAGCAACAACCAGTTGGGCACGGGCCCGCTCCACCGCCAGCTCCAGTGGCTTCTGGTCAAGAGTGGCAAGTACCTGCCCTTTGGCGACGGCGTCGCCCTGCGAGACAAACACCTCATTGACAGTGCCGCTCACCGCGAAACTCAGGGGTGATGTATCCGCCGCGACAACCTTGCCGGAGAAGCGGCGCGATTGGCCCACGGCCAGTTCATTGACTGTATAGAACTTGACCCGAGGCACCACGTCCACCCGACTTTCGGGTTCGCGGGTGCAGCCTGCGGTGACAAGAACTACCAGGGTAAACAGGCCCGTCCATCGAATACAATGGGCGACAAAACTCCGATCTTCATTACGCATAAATGGAAGGACTCAGGGCAAACGGACCGGCGTAGTATACGCTGCGAAAGTTTGGCGGAACAAACCTGAATCTGTCGCTGCGCACATTTGGGCTATCGCCTCGGTTTGCGATCACATCGTGACAACAGCGAATCATTGATATCGCACACTGGCAGTGTCCAGGCTGCACTGCTCGGACTCCTGGCGCTGCTACTGGGCTTTACTTACTCGCAGTCCCTCGGTCGATACGAGCAGCGCAGTGAAGCCGTGGTTAGCGAGGCCAATGCTATTGGCACGACATGGTTGCGCGCGCACATGCTGCCGATCTCTGTCCGGGAGACCGTTCTGCAGGATCTGCGCCAGTATCAGGATTTGCGCGTCAAGGCGGGAAGTGTATCGCTGGTAGAGCGCAGTGCGCGTGAATCCCTGCTGAACGCCTCACAGACCGTGGTGAGCCATCTCTGGCAATCCGCGTTACAGGCTGCACGGGAAGAACCCAATCCGATCACCACCGGCCTTTTTATTCAGTCTCTCAACGGCATGATTGACTCATTCGGCAGTCGGGATGCCGCGCTCAACCGCCACGTCCCGGAAGTAGTGCTCTTCCTGCTCTATGGCACGCTCCTGATCACCGCCTGCGTGCTCGGCTTCACTGCGGGACTTGCCGGTCACCGCGCCTCATTCGTGACCTACCTGATGGTCGGGCTGATAGTAATCATCGTCTTCATTATCATTGATCTGGACCGCCCGCGACGCGGCCTGATTGAGGTAAGCCAGAAAAGCATGCTCGACCTGCAAGCCACCATCGCCGCTGAACGTGACAGTGCGGAGCGGGAGGCACCACGGTATTGAATGTTATTCAAAGTAACGTTGATGGCCGGGAGCATCGAGTACTGACCCGGACAGGGAAATCATTTTCGCCGCGATAAGATGAAGACAGCGAGACCAAGGCCAGTCAATAACAGCAAAAGAACAATACCGGCGATACCCAAAAGGGCGTTTGGAAATGGGCGACCCAACCACTGTAAATAGTGAATCTTGTATAGCACGTTAAGCAAACGTGTATCACGCCCTGCTTGGGCAAGCGACAGATTCCGCCAGTCCAGCGTAATCTCCACGCCCGTGGAGGTAACTACCGTGCCCCCGTCGATAGCAACGATTTCGCCGTAGCGTTCCGGGTTGGTGCCAATGGCATCATCGACGAGACGTTTTATGTCGGCGTCTGACGGCAGCCTTCTTGTCTCCAGGCTCTGCGGGTCCAGATGCGCCGTTCTGCCGTTTCCTGCGAGGAGCAAATGATAGCCAAGTACTGTTCTTAGCAATCGCGCTTCCTGCCAGTTCACTGCCGGCTGGAGGCTAAATGCCTGCTCCAACGGATACGTTTTTATGGCCAGTTGCTCATAAGCGCCCTCGTATCCCGGCTTGGTTAGAAACACGATGCCAGTCAAGGCCCAGCCGAGTAACGGAATGGCGAGGACTACCCCGACTATCTTGTGAATTCTGCGCAGATTCATTGTTTTTCACCCGCTATGCCGGGGTGTTCAGCACTGATTACGCCTTCGTGGGCCTTGACCAGGCTAAACCAACGAGGCTGATGCCGATAAACGCCACGGTGGCAGGATTGGGCGCCGCAGGATCGCGAGACAACCATCCATCGTTGGAATTTTCAGCGTTCTTCAGGCTGGAGGTCGTGCGGGTTGTTGCCGGATTCCGGGCGAGTGAAACGTTCAAGTCAATGTTGGCACCGCCCGCGGCGACATGGCTATGGTCAAACTGATAGACCGTCGAGGTTATCATCGCGTCCACGCCACCGGAACACATGAACTGTCTGCCGTTGTCGGGACACACTGCCTGGAATTCGCGCCAGTCATACCCCGGGACATCAACGGACTGATAACCCTGTGTACTGTCCACGAGCGAGCCTGCATATAAAGTTGCGCTCACCAGCCATCCAGCAAAAATCAACGCCCGCCCGCCGATCCTTCGATACACGCTCTTGCCCCGTTGTACTGATTTATTTGTTGTAGCTACTTTTTCCAGCAAAGATACGGGCAGGAGTGCGGGTTTACAAGCACTCCAAATTCCACAAACGCGTTTTGGTATTTTTTTATAAAATTTTCTGGCGACTGACAGTGCTATCCTGCCACTGCTAGTCATGCGATGTGTTCGGTGAGCACAGCGAGGTCGCCCTGCGAAAGACCAGGGCAATTCTCAGGAACAGGAATTGGAACATGGGGAAAACAAGGCTTGAAGCTTTTAGCGACGGCGTCCTGGCCATCATCATCACGATCATGGTGCTGGAATTGAAAGTGCCGGAGGGCGATACGCTTGAGGTACTAAAGCCGTTATTTCCAACACTGCTATCCTATGTGCTGAGCTTCACCTATATCGGCATCTACTGGAACAACCACCATCACTTATTGCATACCTGCAACAAGGTAACCGGTGCGGTGCTGTGGTCCAATCTGCATCTGCTGTTCTGGCTGTCATTACTGCCCTTTACCACTGGTTGGATGGGTGAGAATCATTTCGCCTCGTTGCCAACAGCAATGTATGGTTTTGTTCTGTTCATGGCAGCCTGTGCTTTCACCCTTTTGCAAAGAGCGATCATGCGTGCGCAGGGCAGTGACTCCCTGCTGGCACAGGCGCTGGGAAAGGATTGGAAGGGGAAATCCTCTATCATCCTGTATATCCTGGGCATGGTGTGCGCTCACTGGCTGCCCTCGCTTGCCCAGGCAATTTATGCCGCGGTTGCCGTTATGTGGGTTATGCCGGACAAAAGAATTGAGACCGTTTTGCACGTCCGATGAGACCTGACGGGACGCTCACTGGAGTAAGGAATCACAGCGATTTTATACAAGGAAAAAGACATGCCTCCGACTGTTAAGGCAATACTCGCAGCGGTGCTCACCGGGCTGGGCGCCATAGCGTGCCAGACACAGGCTCAGGATCAAACCCCGTCCGGGGTGATCATCGAAAATGTCCGTATCTTCAACGGCACCTCCGACGCCCTATCAGCGCCCTTGAATGTCCTGGTAATGGGCACTGTCATTGAGGCAATTTCCACCACGCCCATAGCCGCGCCGCCGGGTGCATCGATAACACGGATTGCAGGCGGTGGACGCACACTGATGCCCGGCCTGATAGACAACCATGTACATATCTTCATGGCAGGCAGTTCACAGGCGCAGATGATGGACCCAAAGGCCTCTTTTGCGTCACTCGAAACGACAGCCGCCGAACAGGCCAGGTTGATGCTGCTGCGCGGCTTCACCGCCGTGCGCGATGTGGGCGGCCCCGTATTTGGCATCAAGCGCCTGATTGACCAGGGTACGAACATTGGACCGCGCATCTATCCCAGTGGCGCCATGATCTCGCAAACTTCCGGACACGGTGATTTTCGCCTGCCGGGCGATCGCTCCCGCCGGTTTGGTGGTCAGATGACAGCGGGAGAACTCATGGGTATCGGCTTCATCGCCGATGGCAGGGATGAAGTATTGACCGCCACGCGCGAGGACCTGCGCGCCGGTGCCAGCCAGATCAAGGTCATGGCAGGCGGCGGGGCTGCCTCCGCCTACGACCCACTCGATGTCACGCAATATACGCTGGACGAAATGAAGGCCGCCGTGGAGGCGGCAGACGATTGGGGCACGTACGTCACTGTGCATGCTTACACGCCCAAAGCGGTGCGGCGTGCGGTTGAAGCCGGAGTCAAATGTATCGAACACGGGCAATTGCTGGATGAGCCGACCATGAAGCTGCTCGCCGACAAGGGCATTTGGCTGAGCTTGCAGACACTCGAAGAGGCCCCGCCGACAGCGAGCTGCGGCGACCATAGCCAAAAAGCACACGGTGGTTGCAGGCACTGATAGCGCCTTCAAGTGGTCAAAGAAGTACAAGGTCAAACTCGCGTGGGGCACAGACTTGATGTTTGTGCCGGCGCAGATGAAGAATCAGAATTCTGACATCGTCAAGTTGCAGGCCTGGATGACATCTGCTGAAGCGCTACGCCTGGTGACCCACGACAATGCGCAGTTGCTCGCGCTGTCCGGTCCACGCAATCCCTATCCGGGAAAACTGGGAGTTGTCGAGGTCGGCGCGCTGGCCGATCTGCTGCTGGTCGATGGTGACCCACTCGCCGACATCACGCTCGTCGCCGACCCGGAGAACAAATTTTTGGTGATCATGAAGGACGGGAAGATCTACAAGAATAGCCTGAACTGATTGCGCTAATCCTGTGCACGGCCCTGCCAGTAGGAACCCACGATGCCGATCACCCAGCACGCCAGCCATGCGATCCTGGCCAAACTAATTTTCTGTTCGGTGCCGCTTGTCTGCTCCTGGACCATCCTGGTGATCGTGTTTATATCCGGAGTAAGGGTGCCACTCTGGATTCTTTCCGCGATAGCGGACGCTGTGTCCATAACAACAGCCCCGATGTACCAGGAGGCAACAGCGGCGATGCCAAACAACACGATGCCAACTATCCACTGCTTCAGGTACAGATGCCCGACACCTGGAAAGACCAGACCTGACAGCAGCGCAGCTTTGGTTGATCTCTTCACGAGTGCTCTCCCTTCATTGCGGGTTACGCATTGTACAAGGTAAAAATTCCGATACCGACAAACCCGATACCGGCGATGTAGTGCAGGTACCGTGTATTGATGTATTCCGAGAGCAGGCTGCCCGCCAACACGCCAATCGCAGAGGCAACGACCAGTGCGGCTGATGCCGCCAGAAATACCGTGTACTTGCTAACCTCCTTGTCAGACGCAAACAACATGGTGGCCAGTTGTGTTTTATCACCCAGCTCGGCAATAAACACCGAGGCAAATATTGTCAGGAATATTTTCCAGTCCATCAATCGGTACTCTTGAAGTTGTGTGGTCAGCAAATCCGTGACACCGCGCTGCCAGGCGCGATGATCAGGCCTGGCACCAGTGTACGCATGCCATCGCCAGACCTCCATGCAATTTTAGCTGGTCTGGCCAGGAAACACACCTGCTACCTGGGTAGACTCCGGGGTTCCACACCCCTCATCTGCGCTATACTCAAGCGATAAAAATAAGGCTAAGCCTATGCCCCACCCGACCCGAACCCTGTGCGTTGCGGTGTTCCTGGCCACCGTCTCGTTGTGCAGTAGCGCGCAGACAGATGTTGACGATCCTGTGCCCACGGTGCTTGAAGAAGTCCTGGTGACAGCACAAAAGCGGGAACAGACGCTGCAGGATGTACCCATCTCCATCAGTGTGGCCACGGCCCAGGACATCGCTGATATCAATGCCTTCAATTTCAAGGATCTGGAGCAACTTACGCCGGGAGTGTCGCTGTTTACCGGCCTGCAATCAGCATCCATTCGCCTGCGCGGCGTGGGTCCCGGTTTTTTCGCCGTGAACTCGCCCCAGAGCGTCGTGGTCTTCGTCGACCAGTTCGCGCAGGCGCAAATCGGGACCGTATTTTCCACGCTGGTGGATATCGAACGACTGGAACTGCTGCGCGGGCCACAGGGCACGCTGTACGGGATCAACGCCCCCGGCGGTGCGTACAACATCACCACCCGCTCGCCGGATTTTGAGGGTGTCAGCGGCTATGTGGAAGGCAGCTACAGCCAGTACGACTCATCCGAGCTGGCGGCCTATGACACGCGCGGTGCGGTCAATGTCCCGCTGGTCGATGACACGCTGGCGCTGCGCCTGGCCACCGTCTACCGCGACGATGAGGGCTACATCAGGAACGTCAACCCGGCATCACCCGATGACAGCAACGGGGGCAGCGACACGCAGGCCGTGCGCGCCAAATTGCGCTGGCTCATCAGCGACACCATGCAGCTGGACACCGCAGCCAACTACCAGGACCTGACCCAATATGTGTCCTCCTTTGCCTACCAGGGCCAGCTGCCGGGGACCGGAGGAGACACCGGCTATCCCGCCATCTTTACCAAATTCAAGGACCGCAGGGATTATGGTGACTTCGTCGGCAACGTGGACGGGGACATCAGGGACGTCAGCGCGCACTGGTCCTGGGAGGCGGCTATCACCAACGTCGATTTCCTGGCCATGCATCAGGAATTCAGCACCGAGTCGAATGAGAATCGCAAACCGTTCCCGGGCACCAGCGAGGTGTTCAACATCAAGCTGGATTACAAAATCAACACCTACGAGTTGCGCGTCTCGGATGTATTGGATGACCTCAACTATGTCGCCGGCCTGTACCACTTCGAGCGCCCTGCCGACGGTGTCTTTAATGTGGTGGTTTCCGCTACGGAGGTGATGGGTGATTCAACCGGCGAGGACAGCGGCAACGCCGCCTACGGCAACATCAGTTACAAACTGACGGACACATGGGAACTGGGCATGGGCGCGCGCTACGATGACATCGACACCACCCTGGACAACGATATCCGCTTCCTGGATTTCATCGCCGTGGTCGATGACAAGCTGCAATTTGACCACCTCTCCTGGAGCGTCAAGCTCAGCCACTATTTCAATGACAACCTGACTTTTTACGCCTCGGCGGACAACGCTTTTAAACAGGGGGGATTCAACCCTCTGGTGCCCGGCGTGTTCGCGCTGGAGGAGTTTTTCCCGGAGATCGCCGCCTTCGGGCGCGAGGTGGCGACCTTTGAGGAGGAGACGTCAGATTCCTACGAGGTGGGCATGAAGGGCCTGCTGCTGGACAACCATCTCAGCTTCGCCCTCGGCCTGTTCTACCAGGAATTCCAGAATCACCAGATTGGTTTCCCGGCGGATGTGCCGGCGCTGGCCCCGCTGGGTGGCCTGTTCAACAACCAGATAGGCAATGCCGACGAGGTGCTGACCCGGGGTGTGGAGTTCGACGTCACGTATGTGTTCGCCGAGCATTGGGAGGCCGCCCTGCGCGGCGCCTACTCGGACCCGACCATTGAAGAGTGGCATGAACGCCTGTGTGAGCGGGGCGAAGAGCCCCCGCTGTTGCCCGGCCAGTCACCCTTTCCCGACCAGTTGTACTGCCCCAAAAACGGCGAGGCGCTGAACGGCCTGCCGCGCTGGCAGACCAATTTCCAGCTCGGTTACGACCACGACCTGAGCGACGGGTGGAGCCTGGCCACGCGGCTGAACTGGACCTGGCAATCCAGACCCGCGCGGCAGATTCTGGCGGAAAGTAACAAGCCCGATGTGCCGGACGTCAGCAGCTTCGACGAACCCAAGAGCCGCTTTGACCTGTCTGTCGGCCTGCTTGATGACAGTCTGGGAGTGGAGCTGAAACTCTGGGTGAAAAATATCACGGATGAGGACCTCAACATCGACCCGACGCAGTACGAGAACACCCAGACACTGGTGGGCATGCAGTACCCGGGGCGCGAGTATGGTCTCACCGCAATCTACTCTTTTTGATACTCTGTACTGCCGTCGAGCGCGGCAGCCTGAGGTAAGGAGCGAGCATGTCTGACATCAAGGATCCCAGGGTTTTATTCGCCGCAGAACGCACCCTGCTGGCATGGAATAGAACCAGTCTGGCGTTAATCGCGTTCGGCTTTGTGGTAGAGCGAGCAGGATTGCTGATGCGTGTGCTGGAGTCCGCCCAGGCACATTCGACAGGCATGAGCCTTACCTTCTGGCTGGGGCTCGCGTTCATTCTGCTTGGGGCGATTTCGGCCCTGTATTCTTCCCGACAGTATGCCACGCTGCTGAAGACGCTCAGTCCCGCAGAATTTCCGCCCGGCTATGGTGCGAGGTGGGGCATGGTCGTCAATGGCATTGTGGCAGTGCTCGGCATGGTGCTGATTATTGCGCTGTACATCGAGCGCATGTAGACCACCATGTACACGCGTACAGCAGCCAAGTGCATCACAACGGGTAACGGGCTACGGCGGACATTTTGACGCTACCCAGATAAAGGCTGCCGTCACATTCATTGGCGCTGGTAATCATGTTGTACCCCGCGTTGGCGTCCTGCAGGTTTTGTACGACCTCACCATCCAGACCCAGGCCGACCACGAAGCTGTAGGGAGTGACGCCGGCCCCCAGGGACTCGGCCGGCAAGTGCGATAGCAGCTTGCGCAACAGGGGATGGCCGGCCATGGCATCGGCGGCGCTGCGCAACATGGGCATGGCGACCCAGAAGGTATCCCTGCCGTTGAAGGAGATGTTATCCGGTGTGCCGGGCAGGCCGGACGCGAACAGGTCGCGCTGACCGGCCTTCGCGCCCTTCAGCCACAAACGCTGAATACGCCCGGCGCCGGTTTCATTGACCAGCACATATTCATCGTCGGGCCCCAGCGCCACACCATTGGCGAAGAACAGCTTATCGAGGCGCACCCGCGTTTCACCGCTGGCAGGGTCATAGCTGAGCAGCCTGCCGGTGGGCCGCCCCTCGAGGAAGTCGTACATGCTGTGCGCATAGCCGTGGCGCGTGGATGCGTCGGAAAACCAGACGGTGCCGTCTGCCGCGATGTCCAGGTCATCCACGAACAGCATTTTCTCGCCATTCACACTGTCCGTCAGCACCTCAGTCTCGCCCTGCGCGGACACCGCCAGCAGACCGCGCAACGCATCAGCGACAATGAGGCGGCCGGCGGCATCGAGCTGCATACCCAGGGGACGGCCGCCGGTATTCGCCAGTTCGGTATGCGTACCAGTGGCATCGAAACGGACAATGCGTCCGTCCCCAAACCCGGTGTAGCGCATACCGTCCGGCGCGCAGGCCACATCCTCGGGACCCACGCCCACACCTTCGAGCAGAAGTTCTGCCTCGGCCAGCTGGCGGTTGGGCTCAAAGGGGCCGGTCAATCCGGGATCAGGATCCGGCGTCCAGCTGACCGGATCGATCGGCGCCGGGAGCACCAGCAAAAGACCAAAGCCCGCAACAACTGCAACTACCAGAGCCAATAACCAGCGCATATATCCACCCGGAAACAAAGACGAGGGCCTAAACTAAACCTGCCCATCACACTATGCAAACCCGCATCCAACACGTCGGCGAAGCGATGCCTTGCCTCTCGTTAGCAGAAGAGATCAAATTGACGTTTTAACGTTATGACGTCATAATGTCTTTTTAACGATCTTAAGCAGGAGGCGTTCGTGAGCGACACTTCAAAACGAGCAACGGTTTATTTTGACCCTCAATTGCATGCCGCGCTGCGGCTAAAGGCCGCGCATACGCACCGCACGGTTTCCGACATTGTCAATGATGCGGTGAGGGCAGCACTGGCAGAAGACCAGGAGGATTTGGCAGCATTCGAAGACAGGGTTGCTGAGCCCACGATGAGCTACGAAGCCTTGCTGGATGACCTGAAAGCGAATGGCAAATTATAAGCTCGTTGTAAAAAGATCTGTTGCAAAGGATCTCCGGCAGATTCCCAACAAGGACGTTCTCCGTATTCTGCAGTGCATAGACACCCTGCGAGCCACTCCCCGGCCGATGGGCAGTGAAAAGCTTTCAGGGCAGGAGCGTTACAGAATTCGCCAGGGAATATACAGAATCATTTATGAAGTGGCGGACGAGCAGCTGATTGTGACGGTAGTGAAAGTTGGGCATCGAAAACAGGTTTACATGCAAAGCTAACCGGGCCGTACAGTAGACGCACAACTGAGGGCTGAGGTGAAGTTTTTTCTGTAGTTAGGGGGGTCCTATGTATACAGGTAGTTGTTTGTGCGGCGGTATACAGTACGAGATAGATGGCGAGCTGGAACCGATTCAAATCTGTCATTGTTCGCAATGCAGAAAGGCCCAGGGTTCGGCAATAGTCACCAACATACCGGTCGCCGTGTCCGCGTTTACACTGCAAGCAGGCGAAGAGCTGCTAAGCTCATACGAGTCATCGCCGGGCAAACAACGTGTCTTTTGCAAGGTTTGCGGTTCGCCCATCTATAGCAAACGGGTTGATTTACCTGAGGTGCTGCGAGTCCGTGCCGGCACGATAGACGGCGAATTGCGCACCAGACCGGCTGCCCATTTCCATGTAGGCTCCAGGGCCAACTGGTATGCGCTAAACGATAGCCTGCCAAAGTTCTCCGAGGGCAGTGTTAAGTGAGAGAGGAAATCTTCATGGCGGAAATAAGCGGCATTGCCCATATCCAGTTATGCGTCAGTGATATGAGTCAATCACTGCCCTTTTATTCAAGGCTGCTCGGCGCCATGGGCATGATTCCGGTCATGGAAGACGATTCCTATTTTTACTGCATCGGCGGCAAGACAGGTGTTGCAATCAGTCCCGCTGCCGGGCCGCACAAAAACAGTAAGTTCACACAAGGCGCAGTTGGCCTGCATCACGTGTGCTTTCGCGCCAAGAGTCGCGACGATGTCGAAGCGCTTTATAGAGTGGCCTGTGAATTGGGCGCGAACATTATCCGCAAACCCGAGGAAAGCAATTATGCGCCCGGCTACTACTCCACATTATTTGAAGATCCGGACGGCATTCGTATCGAAGTAAATTTTGTGCCCGGTAAAGGACTGCTCAACGAAAAATAGTACTATTTCAACTCACCAGCGACGTTACGCTGACACTCCGCGAATCGGAAGCGCTAATTATGGGAAAGCCTATCAAGCCGATCCGCATTCGTAGCGCGTCCAGGCAAGATGTCGAAGCAGTGCTTCCCCTGGTTGTGGATTTCGCCACCAGCTTCCACACCGATGAGCGCGTATTTCGAGAGTCCTTTTTTAGGGTTCTGCAAAGCCACAGCGCCCTTGTCCTTGTTGCCGAGGAAGAAGAGTCGTCTGATCGGGTATTGCCTGGGATTCTGGCACGACACTTTCTATGCCAATGGTCGGGTTGCATGGCTGGAGGAAATCATGGTGATGGCCTCGCACAGACGGCGTGGTATTGGAGAGGCGATGATGGCGAATTTCGAAGCCTGGGCGAAGAAAGAGGGGTCTGTTCTAGCGGCACTCGCAACTCGACGGGCATCATCGTTTTATACAGCAATAGGCTATGAAGAGTCGGCAGCCTATTTTCGGAAACTGTTGTGAGGCCGAGACCAATAAACGGAACACGCTGCCGCGAGAGCGACTCTGAATTGTCGTAATGTCTACGTCTTCCCCCTACCTGCTGGCTGCCGATGCCCTGTTATCGCTTCATGTACTGTTCGTGGCGTTTGTGGTGCTTGGTCTGCTTGCGGTGCTCGCGGGGGCTGTATTGTCATGGGCATGGGTACGCAACCCAATATTTCGAATCGTTCATTTATTGGCCATCATTGTAGTGGCGACTCAAGCGTGGCTCGGAAGCGCCTGTCCACTGACCGTTATCGAAATGGAACTGCGCTCCCGAGCGGGTGGTGCCGTTTACGGCGGGACCTTCGTTTCCCATTGGCTGCAGGAACTGCTCTACTATGAAGCACCGGATTGGATTTTCAAGGCTTGCTACACAGCATTCGCTATACTTGTCACTCTAAGCTGGTTTTTGGTAAGGCCACGGCGAATACGACAGGGGCAGATTGAGGAATTCGTATGTCTTACGGACAATATGATGATGATCGATTCCAAAAAGCCTATCGATGATACCGAGGGAGAACGAGCCCAGGTCACCCAGCGCACTATCGACGCGCCGAGCGAACTCGTATATTCCGCGTTTCGCAATCCTGAACAGCTGGCGCGCTGGTGGGGGCCGGATGGTTTTACCAATTCGTTCAGGGAATTTGATCTGCGCGTAGGCGGTTACTGGCGTTTCACCATGCATGGACCGGATGGCCGTGACTACCCGAATGAAAGCCGCTTTCTCGAAGTCGTTCCCAATGAACGGGTGATCATTGAACACTTTTCCGGTCATCACTTCATTCTGACCATTACATTCTCCAGGGTCGGCAATGCCACTGTTGTAGGTTGGCACCAGTTATTCGATACAGTGGAACACTATCGTCAAATTGCTGAGTTTGTCACGCAGGCCAATGAACAAAATCTCAACCGACTCGAAGCAGAGGTGCGAAGAGCCATAAAATAACCGGTAGCAAGGTCACACCACTCGGGAGGAGAAAAAACATGACCAGCGCAAGCAACGAATTGACGATCAGCCGCCTGCTCAACGCGCCACGCTCCAGTGTGTGGCAGGCATGGTCCGATCCGAAAGAGCTCGTAAAATGGTGGTGTCCGAGGCCGTGGACAACCGAGCTGCGCGGTTTTGATTTGCGCCCCGGCGGCGCGTTCTACACTTTCATGCGTGGTCCGGATGGGGACACCAGCGACAATCCCGGCGTGTTTCTGGAGATCCTGCCACAGGAGCGTATTGTGTTTACAAGTTCGTTACTTGCAGGATGGCGCCCCGCCACACCGTGGCTGGCGATGACGGCAATTATCACCATGGAAGACGAGGGCAACGGCACACGCTATACCGCGCGAGTATTGCATAAGGACGAAGAGGACCAGCGCAAACACGAAGAAATGGGCTTCCACGAGGGCTGGGGAATTTGTATCGAACAACTCGGCGAACTGGCCAGGGAGCTGGCGTTGAATGCGCAATTCGTGCGTAGATGATGATGCCCGTTATGCACTGGCTCCCCGGGATATTTCAGGCAGCGGAGGGATAGTTATTTCAATGGATCAGCTTTACCTGCTGCGACCATCATTGCGGACTCAATGTCACGCTCCACGATCTGGTAGATGACATAATCCGGCCGCTCCCTGGATAAAATATTTCTGAATACGGCATCGCTCAATCTGGAGTAATGCACTTGAATGGTCTCTCTGAACGTTTGTTGAATGAGCTGCGAGTTTCCACCGCCAAACGAATCTCCGATAAAAAAAACCTTTTTATCATTCCATGCGCTCTCGTTGGCAGTGCTATACGATCTCTCGTTTACCTCCGTCCCGAAATTTTCACCCTGAAAACACTTTCTTCTAATCTGCCTTTCCTGATCATACTCACATTTAGAAATGTTTGAGACATTCCACTCAGGACTGAATGTATATTCATAATCCGGCTTATCCGACACATACTTCAGGAATTTTACAAGATCACCACTCTTAAGATTACCTCTCTCAAACTTCGCACTTTTTTTGTACACCAGAATCTCATTCGGATACTCAGTGTTTATAGCGGCCATAAGTTCCCTGTAGCCGATAAATGCGCCATTATGATTCCAATGTGAATCCGTCCGGAAATAGGTGTAGGCAGTAGTCTCATTGTCAGCAAGCGCATCGCGCGGGTAAATGACATGTAGCTGCTTTTTTTTGGCCTGGCTTATAAAATACTCTGTGGTCCTGTTTTCACTGCATTTTACCCATTGAGGCAGCATGTCTCTATAAATCTGAAATCTATCCGGGACTATCATCGCAAACGACTTGACGCCGAGATCGGCAAGAATCGTTTGCTGTTTTAACAACTGATCTACGGTTTGATCAACACCATCATTATTAAATCGGTAGCCCCTGCAGTTATTCAGGCCATTATAATTGGCGCCCAGAAAGTAGTAATCATTTTTTCCAATTATAACGTTCCCGTAGTCTCCCGAAACTCCCGCCCTCGCTAATACGAAGTTAAGCAAGCCTTCAAGATGGTCTGTTGAAAATAGTTTTTTTGCTATTTCAGAAAAAATTAACGGCCGTTTTTCAAACGGATCATATTTGTCCTTGACCATATTGGTTATCGGTAACACTGATTGCAGGGCAAAGAATACTAAGAAGAAAAATAGTGTCAGTCGCTTTTGTGTCATCATCACTATCATCAAAAGTTGAAGTACAAGAAGACAGACGAGCTACTCGTTATAGTCGAAATGACGGCTATCGAAAATATTAATCCATAATACATCATGTGTTTCATTTGGAGTGTTTGATCCAAAAGTATTTCAGTGCTGTTTTTAAAATATGTTACTACTGGAATAAACAGTAAACCCAGAATCACCGAATAATGACTCACGATTGGCACAACAAGAAATGTGCTGATGGGTGTATTGAGCAAAGCTCCCAGTTGATCCAGCACTTGCGTACTGAATCCGAACCCACCATTTAGCCCGGCCATAGATCTAATGATGTAAGTCGCGTCCGACATATTCTCCGCCCGAAAGATGATCCAGGTGAAATTTACAAACAGAAATGTCAACAGCCATCCGGGCACGCGGTGCATGCGATTGCCCCAGTGATTCCACAAGCGATGGACAAGCAAAGCAAGACCGTGGCATGCACCCCATAGCACAAAGGTCCATCCTGCCCCATGCCAGATGCCACTTACAAAAGCGACAAGGAATATATTTCTCAGTGTTTTCGCAAATGACACACGATTTCCGCCCAGAGCGATATAAATGTAATCCCTCAACCAGCGCGACAGGGTCATATGCCACCTGCGCCAGAAATCCTGAATATTTTCCGCCTTATAGGGAGAGTTGAAATTTATCGGCAACCGAATGTTAAACAGTAGAGCGGAGCCTATTGCCATATCAGCATATCCTGAAAAATCAAAATACAACTGGAAGGTGTAACTCAGACTGGCTCCCCATGCATCCCAAAAGGGCAAATTCGCCGCATTTGCAAACCCCTGATTTGCCCAAACGGCAAACTGATCAGCGATCACTACTTTCTTGAACAATCCCACCCCAAATACTGCAAGGCCCGTATTAATATTTTTCCAATCGATTTTTTTGGAAGCCAGATCATTAAATTGCGGCATCATCTCCTTGTGATGCACGATAGGACCAGCGATCAGATGCGGAAAGAACGTGACAAAAAACGTATAACTCAATAGGTCATTTTCCACACATTCCTTTTTGTAGGTATCGACCAAATAGGATATTTGGGTGAAAGTAAAAAAGCTTATTGCCAGAGGCAATACTATTTTCATTATTGGTATGTGGGTGGAAAATACAGTGTTCAGACTGGCAATAAAGAAGTCGGTATATTTGAAATAGCCCAATAGACCTACGTTAAATATAACCCCGGCAATCAGTAGTGCTCTCCTGGAAATCACTGGCGGCATGGGTCGAAGAAGTTTCTGCCCAATATAGAAATTCGTCGCTATCGATCCCAGATCAGGATGAGATAAACAGGATTCCAGTAGGCGTAAAAAAACAGCGACGCCAGAACCAGCCACACTTTTCCACTTTCGAATTGTTTTTTTACATTTAAATAATGGTAAACAAGAAAAGTTATCGGCAGAAAAAGGAAGATGAATACCGGAGAATTGAATAGCATGTAAAAGGAATTCCATTTTTGCCTCGGTTCAGGAGTTCTGTGCCGGGGCCACTACAGACTCTCTAGGCGTGTTCGTGAGTCGGGATAATCAGAACTGGACATCCGGCCTTGCGAAGCACCTCCTCGCTGACGCTACCCACGAGAAGCCGATGAATTGCACCCCGCCCATGGGAGCCCACTATGACCATATCTGCAGCAAGCTTTACAGCTTCCTGCAAAATCGTCGCGGCCGTTGGTCCCTGAACAAGCAGCGCAGTTGCATCCAGGCCGTCCAATCGCAGTTTATTCGCTATTGCCTGTAGCTGGGAGTGTTCGGCGTGGAATGTTCTGGACCGAACGTCTCGGTCATAGGCTGGACTAGCGTCAAAGCCAACGAAGTCCGGTTCCGGATCGGCAACATGCAACAACCAGATTTTTGCGGAAAGTGCCCTGGCGAGCACTGCGGCTTTTTCGACTACCTTCTCCGTAGACGGGGAAAGATCAATGCCCACCAAAAGTTTCATACAAACCCCCAAATCCTGACATGCAGCCTAAGACGCGCGTTGCTCACTGTTTATAGCGCGGATGTCACGCGGCGCGCAGTGCCCGTCCCAGTCGCTGCGTGCCCAGCGCACTGGTGCCTGCCCGTCCTGCCACACCGGTTCGCCGTTGATCAACACCGTGTTCACCACACCGTCGGAGCGATTGAGCATCTGCTTGTGCTTGAACAGTTCGCGGTACTGCAGCACGCGCGAGTCGTTGGAGTCCCAGTTCTTGAGCGCCTCCGGGTCAAGCAGCACGATGTCCGCCTGCGCGCCGATGTCCAGGGTGCCCACATCCAGGCCAAAAAACGCCGCGGGCTCGCGCGTCAACCGCTTGCACCATGGTGCTGACAGTTTGCAGGGACTCGCGCCTGCGCCAGTTTCAGGGACATCAGGTTGGCGTCGAAAAAAGCCATGTTGGTGATGTGCGCACCGGAATCGTTAAAGCCCGGCATCGCGTTTTTGTTGAGCAGGAGATCCAGGGTGGCCCGGTTGCCGGCATTGCCCACATCCACCCAGAAGCGGAACTGCTTGTCGTAGGTGCGCATCATGTGCAGCATGAATTCTGCGTCATCGCCAATAGGGCGTGGAAACTGCGCAAAAGCCTCGCGCTCTGCCTCGGAACGGGCCGCGCCGGCAGCGCCGTTCTGAAAGCGTTCCAGTCGATCGTACACCGCCTGAAAACTCTCCCCTTCCCAGTCCGCCACCGGGGCACCGTCAAAAATCATCAGGTGAAAGTCGCGCATCACGATATTGTCCGGCGCGCCGAGCTTCGCCTTGAAGTGGGCCAGGTTGCGCCCGCGACGGCCGTGGTGCCAGTCGCGGCGAAAGCGGCGGATAAACTCCGGGTCGTTGAGCAGGGCCAGGCGCCCTGCAACATCATCGTACTCCTTCGCGATCAGCTGGCAGGTGGACTCCAGCTCTTCGTACAGCGGCGAGACGATGCCGTCTGACCACACGCGGAAGTTGGTGCCCAGCGCCTGGAAATGAATGTTGCCGCGCAGCAGGCGGCTGTTGAGCAGGGAGGCGAAGCCGAGAAAGCCCTTGTGCGCCCCGGGCATCAGCACGAATTCCATCACCGACAGTGCCGACGTTTTCAGCGTTTTGCCGAACAGGCGTCCGCTGGTGAGCAGGAAATAGAGGAAGGCCTTGGCGCGGTTTTCGATGATGGGCGTGGTCTGCCACACGCGGTTATGTTTGCGCAGCACCTTGAGCAGCCGCTTCATTTCGCCAAAACTGGCGAACTGGGTGGGAATGCGCTTGGCGGTATGCGGCTCGCTCGCCAGGTAGTGAAAAGGCAGGCCGTCGGTACTCATGCCCAGATAGCCCTGCGCCATGCCCTGCTCCAGCAGCTGCTCCATGCGCGTCAACTCCGCCTCGGTCGGATCGCGGCTGATACTGTCCGTCAGGCCCATCACCTCCACCCGCAGCATGGAATGGGGAATGAACGCGCCCACGTTGGGTCCCAGCGGAATCTTGTCAAAATGGTCCAGGTAGTCGCCGGTGTTATCCCAGTGCACCGCCTCAACACACTGGTTCAACACGGATTTGGGGATGTTCTCGACCCGGGTGAAACAGTCGACGATGGGGTTCTGCGCGCCGGACTGCTGCCGGCCAAAGCAGGTGCCCAGGCTGCAGTTGCCCACCAGCACGGTGGTCGTGCCGTGCCTGACCACCTCCGGCAGGCCGGGCTCCAGGTCGACCTCCAGGTCCAGGTGGGTGTGGATGTCCAGCAGGCCCGGCAGCAGCCACTGGCCCGCGCCCTCGATCACGCGCACGGCCTCGCTGACCGGCAGCTGGCTGCCGCGCGCGGCGATGCGCCCGCCTTTTATGGCGATATCCTGTTGCGTCGGTGCGGCGCCCGTACCGTCAAACACCAGTGCATTTCGGATCAGGGTATCCCAGGCTGGATTCGCCATCGTGTCTTTCCTCTTCTTTAGCGTTGCGGCATGCTCTATGCTGATCCGCCCGACGTGTCGCGCGTGTTGCGGCCCGCTTACTATAGCCAATCCCGAGGAGTCCGGCGAATGGATCCTGTTTCCTTCGACAACAGCTACGCGCGTCTTCCGGAGCGGTTTTATGCGCGGCAGGTGCCGGAGCCGGTGGCCGCGCCCGGCCCGATCCGGGTCAATCGGGAGCTGGCGGCGCGGCTGGGGATCGACCTCGACTGGCTGGCCTCGGATGAGGGCATGCGGGTAGTCGCCGGGAATGCCATACCGCCGGGGGCTGAGCCGATGGCCACGGTGTATGCCGGGCACCAGTTCGGTGGCTACAACCCGCAACTGGGAGATGGCCGCGCCATTCTGCTGGGCGAGGTGTTGTCGCCCGACGGCAAACGCTTCGACCTGCAACTGAAGGGCTCCGGCCCCACTCCCTACTCGCGCGGCGGCGACGGTCGTTCCCCGCTGGGCCCGGTGCTGCGTGAATATATCGTCAGCGAAGCCATGTATCGCCTCGGCGTGCCCACCACCCGCGCCCTCGCGGCAGTGAGCACCGGCGACACGGTGGCGCGGGACCGCTTCCTGCCCGGCGCCGTGCTGGCACGAGTGGCCAGCAGCCATATCCGTATCGGCACCTTTGAGTATTTTGCCGCGCGGCGGGACACCGAGGCGCTGCAACTGCTGGCCAGGCACGTGATCGAGCGCCACTACCCTGCGGCACAGCACAGCGACAACCCGGTGCTGGCCCTGCTTGAAGGGGTGATTGCCCGGCAGGCGCAGCTCATCGCCCAGTGGCAGCTGCTGGGTTTTATCCACGGCGTGATGAACACGGACAATATGCTCATCTGCGGCGAGACCATCGACTACGGCCCCTGTGCCTTCATGGACCAGTTCAACCCGGACCAGGTGTTCAGCTCGATCGACCACGGAGGGCGCTACGCCTACCGCAAACAACCGGGCATCGCCCACTGGAACCTGTCCTGCCTGGCCCAGGCGCTGTTGCCGGTGCTGCACGAGGACCAGGAGCGCGCTGTCGAACTGGCACAGCACGCGCATCAATGCCTTTCCCGAGATGTTCCTGCAGGCCAATACGCAGGGCCTGGCGCGCAAGCTGGGCCTGCAGGTTATCGGCGAGCAGGACACGGCGCTGGTGGAAGACCTGTGGCAACTGATGGCAGAGCACGCGACTGGACTTTACCCTGTGTTTTCGTCGACTGGCCGATCTTGCGCACGATGGCACTGGAGGCGAATACAGCGTGGCCGGGCTCTTCGACTTCCCCGCCAGTATGCACCCGTGGCTCGAACGGTGGCGCGCACGAGTGGCGCAGGACTCGATGTCCGGTGCAGAGCGGCAGGCCCTGATGTACAGAGCCAACCCGGCCTTTATTCCGCGCAACCACCTGGTAGAGGCCGCCATTGCCGCTGCCACCGACCGGGGCGATCTCAGTGTTTTCCACCAGCTGGTTGATGTCCTGGCACAACCTCACCAGTACCGCGTCGAGCTGGCGCTGTACGCCACACCGCCACGGCCGGAGCAGGTGGTCGAGCAAACATTTTGCGGCACATGACAGCCGCATCGGGCGGGCGATATGTCTGCGTGACAACACCGTTACCCTTGCCAATAATGTGTGCCCGAGAGTAACCGAGGGGGGGTTAAAAGCCCAAGTATTGATCCACGTCTACAGACACCAGACCGATGGCTACTACCATGGCTCAATGTACGATTTATCTTTCTGGTTTAGTGATTCCATTCATGGAAGGTTGAAGATGAGGATATTTTCCCTGTTGCTGCTCGGGCTGCTTTTGACGGCATGCAACGACGGCAACGATAATAACAACAATAGCCAGAACCCCTATCAGGGCTACACCAGCGAACAGTATGGCGGCAAGGAGAACTGGTTGTGCCGGCCAGATATTGAGGATGAATCCAATGTCTGCCAATGGGATCTCTCGACGACTATCGTCTTCGCCGACGGTACCACGCAACTGGAAGAATCGCCCACTGCAGAGAATCAGCCGGTAGATTGTTTCTATGTTTACCCGACGGTCAGCGAGGATGTAAGCGATAACTCCGACCTTGTCGCGGACGCTGAGATAGATGTTACCTATATCCAGGCGGCACGTTATCGGTCGGTCTGTAAAATGTTTGTGCCGCTGTACAGGCAGATACACGGTATCTGCTTTGTTTTCGGGAAAATACTATGACCCTGAGATTTCTGGTGTGGCCTATGCCGATGTACTTGATGCCTTCAAATTCTACGTTGCCAATGCGAAGGGACGTGGTTTCATACTCATCGGTCACTCCCAGGGCAGTACCCATTTGATTCGGCTTATACAGGAAGAGATTGAAGCTGACCCCTATCTGGCCAGCAGGATGATAGCTGCGCATTTAATCGGTATGACTGTGGCATTACCCAATGACGCAGAGGTGGGCGCATCATTTAAAAGCACGCCGCCTTGTACCTTCGACGAGGAGACGAATTGCTTCGTCAATTACGAGAGTTTCCGGGAGACGGCACCGCCAGTGCCCGGGCAAGTATCTTTGACTTTGGTTACACCAACAGCCCTGATACTCGTGCAGCGTGCACCCACCCGGTAGACCTGGGCGAGGGGCGACTGGAGCTGGATGCTATCTTCTCCCCAGTGCAGTTACAGCCCTATACCGATCCTGCGCTCAACGAGACAATTACCACCCCGTTTGTTAAACTGCCTGGGCTGTTCGAGGGTGAGTGTATTGAGGAGGAGGGCAAGGGCTATCTTGCCATCACTATCAATGGGAACCCCGACGATCCCCGAGTGGATGATGTTGAGGATTTCATTCTTGGGCCAGGCTGGGGTCTGCACCAGCTTGACGTGGGTTTGGCGCAGGGTGATTTGGTTCGGTTAGCCCAGAAGCAGGCGGATGCGTGGTTGAAAAAATAGGCGGAGACGGGCATGGCACTCCATAGAAGTTATGGACATTCGCTACCAGGTAGTCTCCCAGCCCCGCTCGCGTCCACCTGACCCAGTGGTTGGATAGTCATCAAATGCAGGGGCTCTTTCGGGAGCCGTTAACTTTTGCTCATAAAGCCGATGATTTCTCTCTAAAGATTAGGTCCCTTCGTAGCAGGTCGCCCCATAGTCCGTGCAACAGGGCGCGGAACCGATCGGTCAATCCATTCCCGGCATCCTCAAGCCAGCGGGGGATGGCTACTCGCAGAGAAGTCATTTGCAACGGTGCTACCAGGCGATACTCCGTCACTAAACCGCGTATTTGATTGGCCTTTGCCGTGCGATGGCACATCAGCTCACTGCGAATCCGGTGTGTCGCCTGATAGTCCTGTTGCTCGACCGTCTTTGCCATCAGCAGGCGGGCCCAGTGATGCGCGCCGCCACAGGCTTCCATGCCGCTCGCAAAAGAACCATCATCTGAACTTTAACTATCCCCGCAGTTGTGTGAAGCACGTTCGTCACGCGCAGAACGAAAGTGATACCGCGGCCGAGGAGGCCATACAGGCTCCCGACCACGATCCCGGACGTCAGCATCGTCAGATAGAAATCCACGATGCACCTGATTCCTGGGTAACAGCCGCCAAGACATACGCTTGCCCAGCCGACGCCAGCCTCATGCCAACATGCCTCGATTGAACACCGATACGATCATTTCCACATCGTCCTCGACGTTGCCTCTGCCGCTACCCGGTTCGCGCAATCGCTCGATGACGACACCGCGAACCGCCTCGACGATCATCCTTGCGACGCGGCGCGAGTGCACCTTGCGGTACGTCCCGACCTGGATGCGGTCATCGATGATCCGCTCCAGGATAGAGACATAATGGTCAATCCGCCGGTTCACCGAAGTGGCCGATTTTTCGCCGTCGCTATCCGGACGCGCATCCATGGCACGGAACAGGATCTCGTTCTGATCGCAGAACTCCAGCATCGCGCGAACGTAGGTGGCAATTGCGTCGTCGGGGGTGATGGTGTCCTGAGTGAGCTTTTCGATGGCCCGCGCCATTTCTGCATGGCCCCGCTCGGTGGCCTTGCGGACGAGGTCTTCCTTGTTCTTGAAGTAGAGATACAGCGTGCCCTTTGAGATGTTCGCCTCTTCGGCGACCTTCTCCATGGATGTCTTGCGGAAGCCATTGCGCACGATGACTCGGCGCACCGCGTCGATGATCTCCGCTTCGCGGAACTCGGCAACGACGTCGCTCTTCGTCCTCGCTCGGAGCGAATCGCTCATGTCGGCCGGCTTTGGTCTGGTCGGATTGTCGAGTACTGTCATAAGGAACCCCTCTGGGCGATGGACGATGCCTCAGGCCGCAAGAATGATAATGCTCATGGCGGCAGCCCCGGTGGTCTTGCCGAACGCGACCTGGCCGCCGAGGCAATGCGCGACGGCTGCGCGCGCATTGCGGACCTGCCGCGGCCCGGCCTCACCGCGCAACTGCAAGGCGAGCTCGCAGATCTGTGCGACTCCGGTGGCGCCGAGCGGGTGGCCCCGCGCGATGAGGCCGCCACCGACATTGACCGGGAGCCGCCCGCCGCGGAATACGGTTCCATCTTCGACGAGGGTCCATCCGCGACCCGGCTCGGCGAACCCCAGTTCCTCGTACGCAAAGATCTCGCCGGGGGCACTTCCATCGTGGACTTCCGCGAGATCCATGTCGTCGGGGCCGAGCCTGGCTTCCCGATAGGCCTCAAACGCCAGTGCCCGAACCTGCGATTCGGCACTGGAAAAACTATCGCTTCTAAGCTTGGAGGCGGCAATCGCCGGTCCGGCACGGCCATGAGCTTTCGCCCAGCTTTCCGTGGCAAGCACAACGGCCGCGGCGCCATCGCTGACCGGCGAGCACATCAGCAGATGAAGAGGGGCCAAAATCTCCCGCGACGCGAGCACCGATTCAATGGTCTGGGGTGACCGGAAATGCGCGTACTCGTTGTCGGCCCCGTTGCAGTGGTTCTTGGCCGCGACGGCGGCGAGGTGTCGTTTCGTCGCGCCGCTCTCGGCGAGGTACTTGTTCACCTTGCGCGCATAGAAATCCATGAATACGGAGCGGCCCGCGCTATCAGGCCCAAGCGCGTTCTTGATGGCGGCGATCTCCTCGATGTCGCCGCAGGCATCGATGGCCTTGAACGCGAGCGACTTGTCCGGTGCCGACATCTTCTCGTAGCCGACGACCAGCGCCGTCTCGGCCGCGCCGGACGCCAGATAGTTCGCAGCGAGATGAACGGCCGAAGAGCCGCTGGCGCAGGCATTCTCCACATTGAAAAATGGCATGCCGCCGATGCCGGCATCCTTGAGTGCAACCTGCCCCCGGATTCCTTCCTGGCCGGTAATCAGCCCCGCGCCGACGTTCGCGGCAAACACGCAATCAATCTCGCCGCACTCCATTCCGGCGTCGGCGAGTGCGGCGGTGGCCGCATGACCGGCAAGGGTTTTCAGCGTGCTGTCGGGCTGGCGGCCAAACCTGTGCATGCCGATGCCGACGATGATGGGACGTGTCATCTGGTGGTTCTCCGTGGAGGTCATGGTGCGGAGAGGCGTTCCCGCCTGACCACGAAACCGGCCTTCTCGCGATCCCAGGTATCCGACGTCACGCCGGCCTTCCGCAGCAAGTGCTTCTCGGTCTTCATCGTTGGCGTCCTGGGCAATTGTTCAACGAATCGAACGAAGCGCGGCAACATGTAGTATGCCATCCGGGGCACCAGGAACTCGAGGAGCCGGACGGGATCGATGCTGCAGCCCGCCTTGGGTACCACCACGAGCAGAACGTCGTCCTCGCCGAACTCGCTGGCCACCGCCACGGCTGCGGAGTCCGCGACGTCCGGATGGGCGTTGACCTCCCGCTGCACCTCCATCGACGAGATGTTCTCGCCACGGCGCCTGATCGCATCCTTGATCCGGTCGACGAAGAAGAACTCACCGTCCTTGTCCATCCGGAACGCATCACCCGAGTGAAACCATCCGTTGCGCCAGGCGCGCGCCGTTGCTTCCGGCTCATTGCGGTAGCCGGAGTTCATCGCCCAGGGCGCATCGGTCCGCAGGATCAGTTCGCCAACTTCGCCAACGGGTACCTCGCAATCGTTCGCGTCCACGAGTCGCGCCGTGACGCCGCTACGAGCCGACCCGCAGGTGCCCGGCTTGTCAGGATTCGAATTGCTGATGATCGGCGTCGAAGTCTCCGTCATGTTCCAGCAGGCATAGACATCGATTCCATTGCGCCGCCCGATCTCTTTCGCATCAGCGTTGAGCGGCGCTCCGAGGATCGTCTTGAGCGTCGTCTGCCGCTCGGCGTCCGTCTTCTCCTGCTTGGCGAGGAAGGTGGCGACGGATCCGAGCATCATGCATGTGGTGGAGCGTGTCGCGATGACGTCCTGCCAGAACCTCTTGGTGTCGAAAGCGGCGACCAGGCCGATCGACCCGCCGTCGCACAGCATCTTCATGAAGCCGGCCAGGCTCGCGGCGTGAAAGAACGGCAAGTAGCATAGGCTGCGGTCGTCCCGGCCCGCGTAGTAACAGGTCGATTGACCGGTCGACCAGAGATGGAAATACGAGGACAGCACGCCTTTCGAAGGGCCCGTGGTCCCGGAGGTGTAGATGATCGACTGGAGGTCCCAGGGAGCGATGTCGCGCTCGAGCGTATTCTCCGAGAGCGGCGCGGCCCGCGCGAACTCCTCGATGCCATGGGCAATCAGTCCGGGTGGCACGACCGCGTCCCCGCCTGCGACGACGACATGCTGCAGGTCGCCGCACTTGATGTCGGCCAGCCGGCCCACCAGATCGTGATGGGCAACGAGGACCGTGGCCCCGGAATTACTGACCACATGCTCCAGGATGCCACCGCGATAGGCGGTATTGATGGGAACGTGGACCGCGCCGAGGTAGTTCGTTGCGAGCCACACCCTGATGATGTCGATCCCGTTCGGGAGCCACGACATGACGAAGCCGTCCTGGCGAACCCCCATGCCATGGAGGGCCGCGGCCGTTCTGAGCACCAGTTCGTGCATTTCCCGATAGGTGATGGTCCGCCCGTCCGGTGTGGCAATGAAGACCTTGTCCGGCTGCTCGCTGACATGCCGGAGCAGCACATTCCTCACCACGCATTCGTCGTGCGCTGCGATGCGCTTGTCGATGTGAGCGGAAGCCATCTAATCTCCTTTGAATCTCCTGCGTGCCGCCGCCTGTGCACGGAATCCTTTTGGCACTGTGCAACCCACCAAGCGTCGTGTCGAGCCAGTCCCCTGATAGTACTGGAAATTCGGCCGATAGTACCGCATTTTCCGACAACTATACCGGCGGTCCTGTTGGTCGTACTGAATATTCATTTTTGTTGACGATGCGGTCATAATCGGTATAGTGCTGGAGACATTCCGTCTTTCCCGGCCCGTCATCCAGTGGGGTATGCACATGTTTCCTGTCGATAAGAGGTCCGTTCAATTCCTTTGGCTTTCTGCGGCCGATGCGATCCCGGCGCTGTGCTTAGCGTTGGACGACGTGCCAACGGAAGTGTGGCGCGACGCGCCCGATCTCGATGGGTTGGCGGATGCAATCACGCCGTACCTGCAGCGGCACGGCGCCCGCAGATGGGACTTCATCTGGTCGATGGAGCGCCACTTCTCGGAACCCTACGGGCCGCTGCCCAAGGCGCGGCAGACCTTCATGGCCGGCATCCCGGATATGTTCCTTGGCGCCGCAGACGCTGTCGCTCCCGCCGCGGCGATGCAGCACGAAGGGGTGCTGGCTGAGCAGGCCCACCTCAACCGCGTGCGACGTCATAGCGACGTCGCCGTCGCGGCCGCGCCCTACCAGTACGAGGCCGGATCAGAACTGCCAGCCGAGTATCGCGAATGGCTTGAGAAGTTGTTCTTCGCCCACGGCGAATGCATGATTCCCTACTTCGGGGAGGACGCGAAGGGAATCAAGAGCATGTACCAGGAAGTCGACGCGGCGCTGATGGAACAGGCGCCCGATGCCGCGTCGCGACTTCGCTTCAGCAATTTCACCAACGAAGAGTACCGCCACACATTTCAGTTCTATTCGCTCTACAACGCATATGATCCGGCGCTGCCGCGGAAGATCTACGAGCACGAGCGGCAGGTGTTTCGCGCCTACATGGATTTCAAGACGGATGGCACGTGGATCGACTATGCGATCTTCAACATGCTCGCTGACAGGCTGGGCACCTATCAGGCGTTCGAGTGGGTCCAGTCATCCTATGCGCCGCTCGCGCGTGTGGCGCTCAAGGCGGTCAAGGACGAGCGCGGCCACGGCAATATGGGCTATCTGCACGTCCGCGATTTCATCGAGCGAGAAGGCGAACGCGGCCGCGGGCATGTGCAGCAGCGGATCGACAACCACTTCTACCCGTTCCATCTCGCCGCCTTCGGCAGCAGCACCTCGGCCAACAATCGGATGTGGCGGAAATGGGGCCTCAAACAGCATACCAACGATGCACTGCGCGCCGCTTATCACGCCGAGATGTCCCTGGTGCTCGACAGCCTCGGCTTGAAGGTGCCGGTTTTCGACGATGCCTATGCGCGCGGCATTGAGGCCGCGGCGAACGCCCGCAAGGTCGCCAAGGCAAGCACCGCATACGCCTAGGCGAACCCGATTTCATCCTTCGTACCAGGGAGTCGAAGTGAATAACGAGCTTGTCGGCCAGGTCCTGAAGCGAGTCAGGACGAAGGCCTATGCGAGCCGGATGGCGGAGATCGAGCAGTTGCTCGGCACACCCTCGGCGGCCGAGACGGCACGAATCGCGCTCTTCTTCGGCTTCACGATCGGTCGAGATCTTGAGTTGCCCCGCGTCATCGGTATGGTCATGGAACGCTCGCTCATGACGGGTCACGAGATGCATTGGACTCGTCCGTTCGCTCCCGACGAGGACGTCGAGGTCACCGTCACGCTCAGGGAAGTCATCGACAAGCCGGACCGCGAGATCGCCGTGGTCGAGACGATTTTCGACACGCCGACCGGGGAAGAAATCCAGCGGCAACGTTCGACCTTCGTCACGTTCAAGACGACCCGCGCCTAGCGACCAGAGCCGAGATATGAAGAGCTTTAAAAAAACCGCACCGAAGCTGGGTAAGGAGCATTTTGTCCGGTATGCGTCCGTGGTCGGGGACTTCAACCCGATTCACTACGACCTCGACTTCGCCAGAAAGCTCAAGATGCCGGCGGTTGTGGCGCAAGGGCCGCTCGTTCTGCTGCTGGCACTCGACGCCATCGCTGCCGAAGGCGGCCTCGGCGATGTGACGGGTGTCGTCGCGCGGATCACCGCGCCTGTGTTCCCCGACACCGATCTTACTGTCGAAGGGCACGAGGACGGGGCAATTCAGATCAGTGACAAGGATCGGGTTGTGTTGACCGGGGCAGTCCAGACCAAGTGATGGATAGGAGATGCAATTAATGTCAGCGCATCATCAAACACTGTTCATTGGCGGACAGTGGGTAAAGCCGTTTTCATCAACCCGCATCGAGGTTGTTAACGCGACCACGGAGGAAGTCATCGGGAGCGTGCCTGAGGGTAATAAAGCGGATATCGACCGTGCCGTAAGCGCCGCTCGCCGCGCCCTCACGGAATCCCCGTGGAGAACTTGCACCCCTGCCGAGCGCGGTGCGGCTCTCGGGCGCTTCGCCGACGCCATTGAAAAACGCGGACCGCAGCTGGCTCGAATCGTAAGCACGCAAAACGGCATGCCGATCAATGTTGCTGATCAGCTTGAAAGCGGATTTGTCGTCGGTATGCTGCGCTACTACTCGGCATTGGCCAGCGCGCTGCAGACCGAAGAGACCCGTTCATCACCGATGGGCTGCACGACACTCGTCCGACGCGAGCCTGTTGGTGTGGTGGGAGCCATCATTCCCTGGAACTTTCCGGTCGCATTGTCGATGATGAAAATCGGGCCCGCTTTGGCTGTTGGTTGCACCGTCGTGCTCAAACCATCGCCGGAAACCGTTCTCGATTGTTACCTGGTGGCAGAAGCCGCCGAAGAAGCCCAATTGCCACCCGGCGTCCTCAACTGGGTCCCCGGGGACAGAGAGCTCGGAGCATATCTCGTGACGCACCCTGGCATCGACAAGGTGGCGTTCACCGGATCTACTGCTGCCGGGCGGGTAATTGCCCAGGAATGTGGAAGACTGCTGCGCCCGGTGAGCCTGGAACTTGGCGGAAAATCTGCGGCAATTATTCTCGACGATGCAAATCTTGACACGTTTTTGCAGGGTATACCGTCGGCATCGATGCTCAACAACGGCCAGGCCTGTTTTTCCTGTACCCGCATCCTTGCGCCGAACAGTCGCTACAAAGAAATCGTTGACGCGATCTCGGCAACGGTTTCTTCTTTCGTCGTGGGTGACCCCCTTGATCGGGCGACGATCGTCGGCCCGATGGCATCGTCCATACATAGGGAGCGCGTTGAGCGCTACATCGCCAAAGGCAAATCCGAGGCAACCCTCGCAGCTGGTGGCGGACGACCGCGGGACCATGAACGGGGCTGGTTCGTGCAACCGACGGTGTTCGCTGATGTCAGCAATTCGGCGGTTATCGCCCGGGAAGAAATCTTCGGTCCTGTTCTGTCAATCATCCGCTACAAGAATGAAGACGATGCGGTGAGGATCGCCAATGACTCCGAATACGGACTGGGCGGAACAGTCTGGTCAAGCGATGTCGAGCGCGCGACCCGAGTCGCGCGTCGCGTCGAATCCGGCACTGTCGGCATCAACGGTTATCTGCCTGATCTGAACGCGCCGTTTGGCGGGATCAAGGCCAGTGGTCTTGGCCGCGAACTCGGACCGGAGTCGATCGCCAGTTATCAGCAGTACAAGTCCGTCTATCTACTTGGTTGAAAGCTTATACTGGCAAGACACTCAAACTTGATCGCACAAGCTTAATAGGAGACAGCAACGAGCAATGTATCCCTTATTTTGCGCAGACTTGACGCCTCATAGGCGCCATACTTCACTGCATTTTTAACTGATATTGCGAAAAATTTACCACTTACAGGGCGAAAATATGAATCTGCCAAAAGTCCGACGTCGTTTACCTCCCAGCCATAGCAGAGGGACCTCCCTTTGAGTGAGCCTGCCTGGATTCACGTGTTTGACCCCTGCGCAGAAGCGCACGTTCCTGTTGAAACTGTCAGCGGCAAGGTGCCGAGCGAGTTAGTCGGCACGCTCTATCGCAACGGCGGGGTGCATTTCCCCGATGTGCAGCACCTGTTCGACGGTGACGGCATGATCCGCGCGTTGCGCTTCGAGCCCGGCGGCACCGTTCGTTACGAAAGCCGCTTCGTGCAGTCGGCGGCGCATCGTTACCGCGTGCAGAACAAGCGCTGGCCAGGTGTGGGGTTCGGAACCAGGCCGCGATTTCGCCTCCCGCGACTGCCTGGTCGTGTGATGGGTGCGAGCAACGCGGGCAACACGCATGTCGTGTTTCACGACGGCGCGCTCTACGCACTTTGGGAAGGCGGTGAAGCCTACGAGATCGACCCGGCCTCACTCGAAACCAAAGGCGTGCAGAACTTCGGTGGCCTTGTGAGCATCCAGCACCCGTTCAGCGCGCATCCAAAGCTCGACCCGCGCACGGGTACGCTATGGAACTTCGGCATGGTCTACGGGCGCTATAACAAGATTCGCCTGTACGCCATAGACAAACACGGCAAGGCTACGCTTGCGCATTCTGTCACGGTGCCACATGCCGTTATCAATCACGACTTCGTCCTGAGCGAGAAACATGCCGTGTTCTTTCTGAGCAGCATGCGCGCGAGACTCAACGTGCTGCTCATGCCATTTGGCCTGCGCACCATCGACGAGTGCATGAGGTGGGACGAGCGCTACCCGACGCTCATTGTCGCCGTACCGCTCGATGGCGGCGAAGCGACGATGTTCGAAACAGAGAGCTGGGCGCAGTTTCACTTCGCGCGCGCCTCAGAAGCGAGTGGTGAGCTCGTGGTCGATTTCTCGCGCACCGTCAATCCAGCGATGTTTGGCGCGGCGGCCCGCGACTTTCGCCACGCCACCTTCGATGCGCCCTACGGGCAGCTCAATCGTGCGCGCATCGATCTCAAAGCCAGGAAGCTGCTGTCGCTCGATCCGCGCGTCGACTTCAACACGGAGTTTCCGGCGGTCGATCCACGCGACCCGTTTGCAGACGACCTTGTATTCACCGCCGCGACGCCGAAGGGACAAAAGGGCCTGCAGCGCGCCATCGGCTGGCTCAGGCCGAGCGATGGCACCAGTGAGATCTTCGACTTTGGCGCAGGCTGCGCCGTGAGTGAGCCAGTATTCGTGCCAAGGAGCCCGGAGGCCGCACTGAGCGACGGATTCTTGCTCGCGTTTGTGCACGACCCGAAGCAGCAGGGCACTTTAATCGCCGTGCTCGACGCAAAGACACCCTCTAACGGGCCTGTGTATCTTGGGCGCGTCGGCGTGAATGCGGGCTTCACGTTCCACGGCTCGTGGGTCGCCGCTGTGTAGCGACATTGGCCTTGGCCACTCGCTCCAGCAACCCCTCGCGTTCCAGACAGCGGCCGACACGCTGACTGATCAGCTGAACCAGCTCCTGCAGATCTCCCTTAGCCGGTGCCTGTTGCATTTCGGCGTGATCCAGATCAACACCAGCCAAAATACTGTCTGGTACCCTATAAAAATATGGCCAACTTATGCCTGTGGAGATCGCGATGAGTCAGTGTTCCTTTGCAAACTTCCCCAACATGACCGCCCCGGAGACCTACGTCAACGGTATGCCCTGCGAGGTGTTGAGGGACATTCGACGGTCTGGTTCCGTGCGCGGAGGGGATGGCTCCCCCTACCAAGGCGTCCCCTACTGGCGGATCACCGGCCGCGATCAGATCGATTTCATCGCCAGGTTCATGCAGCTTGGTTTGGCCGTTTTCCTGGCCTGCTTCCTGCTGGCCAGTTGCAACGGCGGCGGCAACAACAGTAGCAACAGCAGCGACAATGGCGCGAGCATCGAAACTCCCCATGCCGAGGCCGTCACGACGCTCGTCGGTTTGCTGCCGGCAGACGCTCGCGGGGTCTTCGCGGTCGATCTCGCGGCCCTGCTCTCGGGTGGGTCGTCCGGGGACGTCGCCGCACTCTTGAAGGGCGAAGGGGGAGACCCGATCTTCGATGAGCAGTTCGCGGCGATCGGAACGCTGGCTGAGGCGATTGACGTGCCCGGTGAGATGTCGAGCGCGCTGCTCGCGCAAACGACCGACGCTACCGATGGCGTGTTCCTGTTGGCCCAGTTGCGCAACGACACCCTCGAAGAGGTGGTAGTCGGGGCCATGCCGGAGTCCGCTGGATCGTACGGGCCGAAATCCCGTGCACTGTATGTGGATGGGAACGGGAATTATCTCACGCTCCTTCCGAAGGGTCTGTTGGTGGTCGGCGAGAAGTCCGCCGTGGAATCGGTGGTGGACGTCGCCGACGGGGCGAAGCCCGCGGGCGGGAGCGACATCGTACCCTTCCTCGATGCGCTCGACAGCGCGACCCATATCAGCTTCCTCTACGGCCTGCCGGCCCTGTTCAATGACGTGACCCCCGACGGGACGCTCCGGAGCGCAGCCGTGATGAGCGGTGCCTTCAACGTGGTCGACGGTGACATCAAGGGATCCATGGCCTTCCACACCGCCAACGCTTCCCAGTTCCTCAAGGACTACAACTTCCTCAACCGGAACGCGGTGGCGGGCGAGAATCCGGCGGAAGAGCCGCTGACCCTGGCCGAACCGGTCGCCAAGGACCTCGACCAGGTCGTGGTGACCCTGCCCCCCAGCCCCATCGACGCTTCGACAGAAGAGACCGTCGCCGTGCGGAATATCGCCAAGAAGCTCTTCGTCGGCATGGAGGCGCACGACTACGCAGAGGGCGTCTCCAGCACCGGCAACGTGCCCTGGATCGACCTCATCATCAAGAGCGAGGCGGACGGGGACATGCCGCCGACGCCGGGCGCGGTCTTCTTCCGCTGGGAGTTCAAGGACCAGGCCGCCATGGAGGCCTTCGAGGCGAACGTGCTCCCGCCGGGGTTCACCCTGGCGCCCACCCAGTTCCTGGAGAGCGACGATCCCGAGGGCGTGCACGCCCTCCTACTCATGGTCTACAACGCGGGCGGCGGCTCCATCGTGGACGGAGCGCGAGCGGAGTGGGACGTCTTTGTCAGCCCACCGAAGGGTGCGGATCCCGATGCCCCCGAGCGGCCCCGGTACATGATCATCCAGGCGGTCTCAGAGAATGTGTCGTTCGACCCGGTCAACCTGCTGTCAACGGCGGATCCGATCTCATACCAGTTCGTAGGCAACAACGTGGTGGCAAGCGTGGGACAACGGGTGGCAGGCAGCGAGGTTACCATCTTCCAGTCGTCCTTCCCCAAGCCTGATCCCAACCAGTCCGCGGTCACGCGCTGGACCCGGGAGATGGCCATCGGCAACGACTACATGCATTGGACCAACGGGGTCTACGACCACCTCATGTACAACGCAACGACGTACAACTGGGAAGGCTACTTCGTGGACACCGCGCGGACCACGATCACCGACAACACACGTTGGGCGAAGTACCTGAAGCCCACACTGAAGGATGCGACCTACTACGTGAACACCCTGGAGTACGTCGCCTCACCGCTGGCGAACCTGTACTCCGAGTTCCTCGACGTGACGCCCGAGGAGCGGGCAGACCTGCTCGCCTTCAAGGACAACGGGCACCAGCGGGGCATCATGCACAGGAGGGTCGAGGAGCTGTTCCTGGGCCAGGCTGACGCTTACGTGGGTTTCCGCGTCGCCAACAAGACGCCGTCGACCTACTACAACTTCGAGATCACTAATCCCGATGGGCTGGCGGCTGCGCTCAATCTCCCCGCCGGCGTCAGCCTCGCTCCGACCAGGTTCTTCGAAGGCGGGACCCAGGGGTACTACCTGACCCTGTCGGTCTACGAGGTCGAGAACGCCATCGAGGGAATGAGAGCGGAGTGGAGCGTCTACGTCGACGATGGGAGCGGGCGCCCGCACCAGATGGTCATCGACCTGATGACCGCAGACGTGGGCATCAATCCGGTCAGCATCTTCAACCTGCCAAGCGGGGTGCGTCACAGCCTCGCAGAGGGCGTGTTGAGCACCCGGCTGTCCTCGGCTGCGATCACCTTCGACGCCTCGCTCAAGACGGCTGGCACGACAGACGAAAAGCTCACGATGGACTGGGTCGAGGCGGGTGACAACGTCTGCTACACAAACGGAGTCTGCGACAAGTTCTACTACGACGCCGAGACGCTGGACACGCCCGTTCATCGCGCAGCCGGTGTCACGGTGAACGAGTTCTCCACGCCGTGGAGCACGTTCGTCAGCGCGACGCCGGCCATCGTCTTCTACCGGGACAACGCCCAGCAGTACGCCGTCAAGCGCTGGCACAATCTCAAGGTGGCGGTCGACGTCGCTCCGATCATCCCGCCGGTTGACAGTACCCATACCATCAGTGGCTTCGGAACGCTGGTCGGGCGAGAGAGCCATGTAGCGGACTCCTCCTACATCTACGTCGGCGACGCCGTGGTCGCGGGCAATCAGCTGACGTACTTGATCGACCAGCAGGTGGTCAACATCCTGGGGTACTCCCACATTTACACCAAGGGCACCTTCGACCTGACCACCGGGAAGGGCACGCAGACGGTCGTCGATTGCCAGGGTCCCGCCCTGATGTGTAGCGGTATCCAACCGGGCTCGCAAGCGCCCTACACCGCCCAGGACCTCGACGCGTCCAACCCCGACTTCATCACCTGGAAGGTGAACGTCGAGGTCGACCTGACCAACTTCGGAACGGCGGACAGCGCGTCCACGTTCGCAGCAACACGCAAGCTGACGCCGTGAGGCTGTTAGGCTGTTGTTCTCCACCGGTCGCCTCGCACGCACGGAGCGCCTTGGTCAGGCCGCCTGAGGGGACTACCCGGATCGGGGGTCCCCGCAAGTGGAGGAATCGTTGTCCAGACCCTCGACCTAAGTAAAGTACAAGGCGAAGAACAATAGGAAGAACACATTAATGGGGCGTGCCTTTGTGGCAGCCCTGCCTATGAGTGAAAGGAAGGAAAGCAAGTCTATGAGGGGCGTATATATGGCGCAGGTCAGGAAGTTTGGCGGGATTCTATTTACCCTCGGCCTGCTTATTCCTTGTCTGGTTCACGCACTTCCGAGTCCCATTGCATTGCCAACAACCGATGGTTCATTGTTGGCAAAAGCCACGCCCGATGAGTGTTTTGACGGGATTGGTGTGGATTACCCGGATGGACCTCCTTGTGCCTCGGGCAAGCCCAAAGTGAATGAGGCCTATGTCTGGGGGCTGGCGAAAACGGGTGACGATCTCTGGTTTGGGACCATGGCAAATACCCACTGCCTTGTCGTCGGTGGTTATCTTGGTTCGACCTCTCCCATCGAAACCTCTTCCTACGTGTGTGAATTTGGCCAGAGCGAAGTCGTCCGTAATGGCTGGCCGCCTATCCCTGCGGATGTAGTTCCCGCCATCATCGGGGACTTCCGCCCGCCGCATATCTATGTCTATGACACGGCGGCTGGCACGCTCACGGAGAAAGTGCCACCCGCCGGGCCACACTCACTCCGGCTCACAACAACGCTGGGCTTGCGCTCCGCAGGTACGCTCAATGACGTGGTGATAATGGCCGGCCCAGCCCTGTCACCGGCGGGGGGTGTCAATATGTTCGCCTTCCAGGCCAGCACCGGCGCTTTACTTGGTTCAACATCCTTCCCTGCTTACACCAATATTCGCAAGTTTGTCGTTGCAGATGGTGTTATGTACGTGGGCGTGGGAACCAGGGATGCCCCGCCGGCCAAGTCCGGTCGCGTGCTGCGCTGGAAGGGAAGCGTCGCTTCCCCGTTCCTTTTTGACGAAGTAGGCATTCTCGACTCGATGGCGTCGGAGATAGCCGAGCACGACGGCAAGCTCTTTGTGACCTCGTGGCCTGGCGGCGGACTAACCGGTAGCGCAGAAGCAGGCTTGTACATGAGCCCGCCAATACCCGTCGGTGGTTTTAATGCACCCGCCACAGAGTGGACCAAGGTGTGGGCCGTCAGTGATTACGAGGCAGACCCGGTAACGGCGGCAACGTACGGGGGGGGTGCGCTGGCCTCATTCGAGGGTTACCTGTACTGGGGAACCATGCATGTACCGATGGTTTCCACGTCGGCCCACTTCTCTACTTATGCCGACTCGGCCCCGACGGACAATCAGGAGCGGCTGAAGTGGTTTCTCAATAGCGAACGTGCGATCAGCATCTTCCGCGGCAAAGACTTCGATACCCCGCAGGAAGATATGGATGTCGTCTATGGTTATGGAGAAATGCCGGCCTATGTGGGTGGTATCTGGCAGACGCTACCCAATAAAATGGGGAAGGACCCGCTGTGGGGCACTGCAGGCTTCAATAACCCGACCAATAATTACACCTGGACGATGTCTGTGTATGACAACCGGCTCTGGGTGGGGACCATGGATTGGAGCTGGTTGGTCGCGGATGCTGTGGACAGTGTGATCGGCAATGGCATCATCCCAGAAGACATACTACCTTCTGTGCCCACACTCGGGGCGGACTTGTGGTATTTTCCCAGCGCTAACTCACCGGCCCTTCCGGAAAGCATTGCGGGTGTAGGTAATCCATCGAGTTATGGGATACGCACCGTGGTGTCGGACGACAGTGGTTTATATCTGGGCATGGCCAATCCCATGAACCTGTTGACGGATTCGACTGCGGGACCGCTTGGTGGCTGGGAGTTGATCAAGTTGGAGGCGAAGACGCCCAATACGCCCACCGGGGACAAAGTGACAGTGCCGCTACAGGACGGCGCGAGCATTACCTTTTGCCACGTCGATGCAGCAGGTCATACCGTCAGTCTGGCACTGCCTCAGGACAATCTGCCCGCATCACTTCCGGATGGGCGTTCGCTGAACGCGGCGTTACTCGTTGGCTCGACCGCAGATTGGAGAAATGGCTGTCAATCAGACCAGCTTGCAACACTGACTTATCCCATAGGCTCCGCCGTCAACCCGCACATGTTCCAGCTGGTGTGGGATCCGGCATCGCATCAACATCAATGGGTCGATATCACCGGCACAGTGTCCGGGGGCAATGTTACCGGGACGATAAATGGCCACTTCCTGGGTGTAATTGCCATTGTTTCAATACCAAACCATACCGGAATCGCGGTTCCGGCCTTGTCCTGGACCATGCTGACATTACTTGCGGCGATAGTGCTGGGCACTGGCGCATGGGCTACAAGGCGGAGGAAGTTATCGACTGTGACGCGCTGACGATAGTGGCGGATCGGGGATATTCAGTGGCGAGGAAATACTGTCATGCGGTAACACCGCCGACGTTCCCAAGGCACAAACATCGAACAACCCGGCCTAGGGCTTGTTCGGCAGGTGGAAATCACCCTGATGAGCCGATTCTATCAATCTCGGGAAGTTAAGTTGTCACCGCCCTCACTCAACATCAGACCCATTACAGTTTTCATCAAGGCCATTGGCAGGAATTTCCACGGCACCGGGATTGATGCCGGAGTGATAATCGTCGCAGTCCAGCTCCGGGTGGGAGCAGCCCATGGCGGTTGAATATTTGGAGTAGCCATCGCTGTCATCGTCTATACACCGATCCGTCAGCCCCAATTGGGTAATTGCCCTCTCTCTCTTGTTGCGCACCAGTGGCTGCAGAGGGGCTATACCCCACCACGTGTCACCTTCGGAAAAATAGTCCTTTTGATACGAGGCACAACCCTCGCCGGGACGGAATTTGACGATGGAAATTCCGGGCTGCTCATAATAGCCACCCTCCGTCGCGCCAAACCACCTGTTCACATTCATATAAGTCATACTGTCATCCGGGTACGTTTCCCAAAGCTCGTCCAGGACCACCAGTTCCATGTTCGAAGACCAGGCAAATATCACGTCCAGATAATCCCACATTTCCTGTCGAGTGAAATTGCTGAGTGTCGACTCCTGGTAAACCGCGCCATCTTCCCCGACGCCATCTTCCCCCGATCCGTTCTCGGCCCAGAAGTTTATGACTTTATGGTAATGATTAACGTCCTCTACTCCTGTGGTTGGATCTACCCTGGCGTTAACCCTCAGGATCGACCGTGCGGTCTCGACGCGAGTGGCTTCATCGGCATCTCGCTGACAGCCGGGGATGATTTGTGCATGGGCAGCGGGTACTGTGACCAGGTAAAGCAGAGTGCTCATTAACAGATAAAGAGATGTTTTTGTCACTTTGCCATTCTCCTTTGACCGTCCAGATTCACGAGACAAAAATTGTGAACCTGTGCGGCAAAAATTTTCAGAAATAATCGCCCGTTCACTGGTAGATCTGCAAGGCAGGGTCCGCACTGCCAGTCGGGGTAAGCGGATTGCAGTCGTCATCGACACCATTGCCGGGCCACTCTATGGCGCCTGGATTAATCCCGGGGACGAAGTCATTGCAATCCACGCCGGTATTGGGGCAGCCGGTGGCACTTCCATACTTGGTGTATCCATCACCATCATCATCGAAACATCTTCCGGCCAGCCCGAAATTGTTTATATAGAAGTTTCTCATGGAATTGACAAACGGTTTTTCCTTTGGAATATTCCACCAGGTATCCCCTTCTGTGTAGTAATCCCTGTGGTAATAGGGGCAGCCCTCGCCCGGACGGAATTTGAGTACCGACATACCTCTTTGAATGAAAACTCCGTACCAAAGGTGCCTGACCACTCTATTGTGGCCATATAGGTCATGCTGTCGTCCGGGTTTGTATTGTACAGTTCATTCTTGATAACAACCTGCCTGTCATCCGGAAAGCCATAGGCCGATCCGGAAAACACTGCAGTGAGAAAATCCAGCATCTCCTCGCGACCCGAATTCGTCCATACAGGCTCCTTGTAAACGATGTCCTCAGCCCAGTAGTTGATCAGCGACAGGTAGTTGGAAGCATTCACAGTGACAAGCGCCTGCGCGGTCGCAACGCGGCTTGCCTCATCCGCATCACGGCTACAGGGTTTGACACACCCCGGAAGGCTGCAGCGAGCAACGCATTGTCTGGCATCAAGCACCGTGATCATCCTGTCAGCATCAATGTCCCGGATGTCACCCGGGGCTACAGGGGTGCCCTTGGCGAGGCTTATCGCCTTGATGTCATCGATATTAACGTCACGATTACCGTCCGCATCACACAGCATGGGCACTGGCCCGCCGCACTGTGAGTAGGAGTAACTACTTAACGTAACCAGTACTAGCGTAATGAGTATTTGTAGATGGCGCATGAGCTTTCCCCGGAGCCTTTGGTTCGCCTGCTGCTACGCAGTAGCAGGCACTATATCAATAATCGCTGAATCTCTATTTGCGTCACTTGATCCTACACAGATTGACGTCTTTTCAATGTTAGCCATCCCAACATGGAGGCTGTGAGTAGCGCCAATGTCCCTGGTACCGGGACCGTAACCACGCTAGCTGACCCCAGCCCGGTTACCGCGATCGGAGAACCGAGTGCATCTCCCAGCACCGGTTCCGACAAGACTGAAAGCTGGGTCCACGACCCCGCCGCAAGGTTAGTGACATTAAAATTCAGGGTGGCCAGTGTGAAGCCCCCCGATTGAAGCGCATCAAGCCCGGGAGCAGAGAGCAGGCTGACCTCGGCGACATTGACCGCGCCGCCCACAACACCTGCGCTAGCATCGATGGCTTCGAACAAACCAATGTTCCCCAGGTAACTCCCCAGGCTGTAGCTGGTAAAAGACAGCGCACTGGAATCAAACCCGACTGAAATATCAAAGGCACCCAGCGAGTCAGTGCCTAATCCGCTAACCAGCAGATTGAGCGAAATCGCATCGCCTGTAGTGGCATACAATGGACTTGGCTGCAATTCAATGAGCGCAGCATGCACCAGGGGGGCCTGAATAAAACTGGTGACCAGCAGAATATAGAGATACCGCTTGAGTGTAGTGGTATTGCACATACTGCGTACCTTCTTTGGTTTTGTACTCGGGGGATTCGGTGCCAGAACCTTCCCACGTTATGAAATCCTGCTTCTACAATTACCAATTACCCAAAATCCTACCCCGGCAGCGAATAAGACCTGACCCGATTTTGCAGCACACACCATGCCATATGTTGAGAAACCAGTGTTTACCCGCCCTGCGATACAATGAGGCGCCAGACATAGTAGCGGAGTGTAAAAATAGCTGACGCCAATAACCCCGTCCCATTTGTCATCGCCATGCTGATTTTACCCAGCTCGGTCGTTTATTTGTCAACGCACCACTGTTTCGCGGACACACGAAACCAAGAATAACCCTAGCCTAGCCGGGGGTATTTGTATAGCCCACCGAGCAAATATTTCTCGATGCCTAAACCAGTGATTAGATCGAGAGCAGAAGGCAGACTGTAGTATCTCCTTTACGCTGTAAAGGTGTGATTAAATCGACGCGTATTTAGGACGGGGAATAGCATGCTTAAAAATTCTGGGAGTCTCAGAACGTATGAGGGTGCGGTAGCAATTGTTACCGGCGGAGCCTCCGGTATAGGAAAGGCATTAGGAGAAGAACTGGCCGCGCGCGGCTGCGAAGTTGTTATCGCCGACCTCCAGTCGGAAGTAGCGAAGGAAGTTGCCGAAAAGATTAGCGAGCGGGGAGGGAAAGCATCGGCCTGCACCCTGGATGTTACCGATTCGGAAGCCGTGGAATTACTGCTCAAAAATACGTTCGAGCGCTGTCGACGATTGGACTATATGTTTAATAACGCCGGTATCGCCCTGAACGGTAAATTCGAGGACTTCGAGCTGAAGCACTGGCGAAAAACGATCGACATAAACCTTATGGGCGTAGTGCATGGCGCTCGAGCGGCACACAGATATATGTCGAAACAAGGCTTTGGTCATATTGTCAATACAGCTTCCTTTGCAGGAATCTTTCCATGGCCAACAACGATTGCATATACCGCCAGCAAACACGCCATCGTAGGTATGAGCACTGCCTTGCGGGCAGAGCTCGCCGATACCGGTATTCGGGTGAGCGTCTTGTGCCCGGGTACCATTCTGACCCCCATGATAGAAAATGGCGCGTCCCCGGAACGGTGGGTTGGGACCTACTCCAGGGAGAAACTCGAAAGCTTTTTCCAGAGTGCCAGCGGCATGGCGCCGGAGGTATTTTCCAGAAAGGCTTTGGATCGAATTGCCAAGAACAAATCGGTAATAGTGCTGCCAGCAAGCTACAAGATGCTCTGGTGGATTAACCGCATTTCGCCCACTCTGGCGATGGGACTTTCTCAGAAAATATACCATGCAATTCTGAAGCGAATATCAGATTAGAAATTTTCTCTCCTGCAATTGCGAAATTCAAACCGCTACGTTTGTGCCCATGATTGCACCAGTGCATGCACTGCAGCGCAAGGGGATTAAGTCGGTCTCCCTCACACGCCCGGAATACCTACCAGCACGCTGCCATACCTGACGCTGAACTTGAATGTGCGCAGCGCTTTCTCGCCACTAACTACCCGCCAATTGGCCCGGTGCTGCTTGAATCCATCGTCAGCGAGGCCATGCAACCGTGGCTGGAGCGCTGGCACACACGGCTGAGCAACAGCTGCCCGCACCTATGGCCCCGGGTTGGAAGGTGCTCGCCAGCCAGGTTTACAGCGATGACCTTTACAGTATCAATCGCGCGCAGATACCCTGGGCAAGCGAAAGCTGAACTGGGTGCCCACCCCCAAGATCGATGACATCCGCAGGCCTAATCCCAAGGCCCTGCTTATTGCTTCAACAATAGAAAGGCCGAGTCCCGCGCCGGTGGTTCCAACCGTGCCGGCAGTGAATCGCACAAACCGCTTGAATACCTCCTCCTGTAGCTCAGCTGGTATACCAATTCCTGTGTCTGAAATCAGGACTTCGACAATGTCGCCATGCGCTTTTGCGCTGCAACACACCTCCCCGGAGTCGGTATATTTGACCGCATTGGTCAATATATTACGGAACAGGCGCAATAACAGTTCCGGGTCGGTAAATACCATTACGTCATCCATGTCGAGCTTCCATACCAAACCCTTGCTTGCACACAGTGGTGCAATCTCCAGGTCAATACGCTCCGAGAACTCGCCCAGTCCAAATCTGGTACGGTTCACTTCAAAGCTATCGTTCTGGAATTTCCCGACATCCATCAGGGTATCGAAATGCCGCGACATCTGGTCGATGCTATTCCGCAAGCGTTTCAGCAGCGGCACAGTTGACGCATTGGGATCAGACAACAACAGGGTATCTGCAAGAATACGAAGGGCAAACAGTGGCTGCTTGATGTCATGTGCGGCCGCTGCCATGAAAAATTCTTTCGAATCGTTGGCTGCCTGTGCTTTCACAAGAGCCTGTTCAGTCTTGCGATGCTCAACAGCGATTCGTTTCTGTGCAAGCATGCGCTGCAGTAAAATCCAGCTCATTATAATGCCCAAAGCCACAAGCAGTGCCAGCGCAATCCATGGAATCCATGTGCGTTGGTCGGCGATGTAGGTGAGCCCGGGTGCTGCGACTACTCGCCAGGTGTGATCGGCGAAATTGATCAAGGCTGTGCCGTGAAGACGTCGACTCAGGCTTGCGACTGTGGGTGCAATGGCCGTGTCGTGGGTTCGAAATGGCGATGTTTTCGTAGCTAACCATTGCTCATCAACAGGCAGTGTTTCATCGAACAGGTGCAAGTCAATGTCGGCGCGGTCCCGAATCAGGGCTTTATCGAACACTGCGTCAATAAGATATACCCCGAGGGCGAATCCGGTAAGGTTCGCGCGGCGAACTGCGACCGTATCCAATTCACTGTCCGGGCGATAGACCGGTGCGCATATTAGTATCGCACCTCCCGCCACCCCGTCACTAAAGATGTCAATCGGTGACGCCATCGATACCTCGCCGGTGTCGCGGGCGCGCTCCAAAGTCGGGCGAATAACCGGATCAGAGCCGACGTCAAAACCAATTGTCCTCAGGTCGCCTTCGACCAACGGACGAATAAATTGCAGGGGAAAATACTCATCGCGCTGCGCTGCGGGTGCAGGTTGCCCGGACTTACCAAGTTCGTATAGCCGCACACCGGTTTGGCCTTCATTTTGCATTTCGGTTTCCCACGCTTCGCGGTTAATTATGCGTGGCGCCCATCCCACACGCTGTGCGCTGGCCGAAGCCACGCGTGGTCCAAATTGCGCGGCGATATAACGCCGGAATTCATCGGTGTTGACATATTCAGAGGCATAGAAAAGCGCTCTAATCGCTTTCATATCGCGCCCGGTGGAGTACAGCCCCTGTGTGATGTTAAATGCGATAACAGTCGATGCCTGCGTCAGCGACTGCTGGATGCGGGTAGTCTCATTACTCCATAATAAGAGGAAAGTGGTGAGTGCAATCGCGGTGATAGCGCTGTTGAGGAGCGTGGGGGCAATTATTGAACCTTGCTTCGATTCGACCGGGTGCGTGGTCCAGGGTCGTACGGCCAGGTAGATAAGCGGTGTGAATATAACCATGCCGCAGAAATTGGCTAACCACCACATGCCCCAACCCGCGGGTGAAGTATGCGCAGGTAGCAGACCGAGAATATAAAGGCCCCCGATGCCGCCGCTGGCGGGGATGGTGCAAGCGAGAGCGATCACGACGGTCCCAAGTAGTAGTTCCGCAGCGCTGTTCCAGAACGGCGCTCCGGGCACAACACGTTGCAAACCTGTAGCCGCTACCTGGGCCGCAAGAGTCGACGTTGCGGAGATAATCAGCGCAACGCCAAGCGTGCGCAGTGCTGCGGCGGATTGGAGATCTATCAGGCTCGATTGAGTGGCTGCAGGCAGGGCTATCAGGTTGGTTGCCAGTGCACCGAGGAAGATACCCGGCAGTGCCAGGCGCCCAAGCAGTAACACAGCTGCCAGGGCAACGCCTGCAGGCGGCCAAACCAGCGTGACGGCCCAGTCCGGCCGTTGCAGCAGGAAGCCTATTAGCGCGGTGAGTGCGTAGACTATGGCCAGGCCGAGCGTGGTATAGATCCTGTAGGACATCGCGGGCACACGTAGCGTCTATTTGCCTGATGATATCCGAATATCCGGCGCAGGACACACTAATGTCCACTGCTGAGCTGCTCGCTATTTCGTGCCGAACGTGCCAAAGCGGTCGCTCGCGACTATACCTTGAGGTCGTTTATAACCCGCCAAACCCGTATACTTGCGCGACTGTTGACCCGCACACCCTTCAACGCGCGAGCCCACGATATTGACTATGGAATTCTTCGGCAAAACCCTGTCCGGCCCGTTCACGATTCCTTCGGGCATCGTCACCACCGCTACACCCATCATCCAGTACATCTTTGATCATATGCCCGAGGTGGGCGTGGTCACCACCAAGAGTATCGGCCTGGAGCCGCGCACGGGGAATCGCGAACCGGTATACAGCCAGTATGCGCCGGGCTGCTTCGTCAATGCGGTGGGGCTGACCAATCCGGGCGCGCATGCTTCGCGGGAAAGTCTGGCGGCCTTGAAAGTACCCGCGGACCGCTTCCTGCTCACGTCGATATTCGGCGGCAGCATCGAGGAGTTCGTGGCCGTGGCACAGATCCTCGCGCCGGTATCGGACGGCCTCGAGCTGAACCTGTCCTGCCCGCACGCCAAGGGCTACGGCATGGCGATGGGCCAGGACCCGGACCTGGTGCGGGAAATCACCGCTGCGGTCAAAGCGGTGGTCGATATCCCGGTGATTCCCAAGCTCACGCCCAATACACCGGACATCGCGAAAATCGCGTTGGCCGCGATCGCAGGCGGCGCCGACGGCCTGTGCGCCATCAACACCGTTGGCCCCGGCTATACCTCGGCTCACGGCCACGCGGTGCTGAGCAACGGCGCGGGCGGCATGTCGGGCAAGGGGATTCTGCCCATCGGCCTGAAATGCGTGCGCGAGATACGTGCGGTGACGGACCGCCCGATTATCGGCTGCGGCGGCGTCAGCAGCGCCGACGATGTGCGCGCTTACTTCGACGCAGGGGCAACGGTTGTCGGGGTGGGCTCGTCCCTCACCGGACTGACCACGGACGATATCAGCGCGTACTTCCAGACCCTCAGCAACGACCTGGAGACAGGTCGCAACCGCGCCGAATCCCATATTCACTACCACATCGATATGAGCTTCCGCCCGGTCACGCTGGTGGCAAACGAACGCGTCTGCGCGGACATCGCCCTGCTCACCTTCGACCGCAAGATCAATGTGCAGGCCGGGGAATTCGTGTTCCTGTGGCTTCCGGGGCTGGGCGAAAAACCGTTCTCGGCGCTGACCGACGATCCGTTCACCCTGGCGGTGATTGATGTCGGGCACTTCACGCACGCCCTGATGGAACTGCCGCCCGGCACCGAAGCTTATGTGCGCGGCCCGCACGGCATACCGGTGGCGCCCGCCGAGGACGCAAAAATCATGGCGGTGGCGGGCGGTACGGGCCTGGCCGCCGTGTACCAGATCGCGCGGGATTTCGGCAACGCGGAAGTGTTCGCCGGGGCGCGCAGTGCTGATCGCCTGTACTACCTCGACGAATGTAGCAAGGTGGCCGAGGTACACGTCGCCACGGACGACGGCAGCGCCGGCTACCACGGCGTCGTGACCGAGTTGTTGCGCGAGCGCCTGCAGGCGATGAGCAAGCAGGAGCGCGAGCAGCTGGTCTTCTACAACTGCGGCCCGCAGCCCATGGTCCACGCCGCTATCGCAGTGCAACGCGAGTTCTGTCGGCCCGAACAGATCTTCAGCGCCATCGATTACCTGACCAAGTGCGGCGTGGGCATCTGCGGCGCCTGCGCAACGCCCGACGGACGCCGTTTGTGTGTGGACGGGCCGTTTCTGCAAGCGCGATGACACCAGTATCTATCTACAGAGGCACCCGCAACATGCCCGCTGACAAGGACGTTTATAACGCGCGGTGGGAAAAATCCTTCAAGCGGATACTGACGCCGCTGGAAGAGTTTATCCAGCGCCAGACCACCAGCGGCATCCTGTTGATGATCTGCACGGTCATCGCGCTGGTCATCGCGAATGGCCCCCTGCACGAGCAGTACGAACATCTGCTGCATACCGGGATTGGTATCAGCGTGGGCAGCTTCGTCTTTTCCCTGTCGCTGCACCACTGGATCAATGAAGCGCTGATGGCGCTGTTTTTCTTCATCATGGGGCTGGAACTGAAGCGCGAATTACTGGTGGGAGAACTGTCTTCACCCAAACAGGCGCTGCTGCCCATCATGGCCGCGATCGGTGGCATGCTCGTGCCTGCTTTGGTCTACATCGCCGTCAACGCCAGCACGCCCGGCGCCAGTGGCTGGGGCATTCCGATGGCGACCGATATCGCGTTCGCGGTCGGCGCCCTGAGCTTGCTCGGGACGCGCATCCCCAAGTCGCTGGTGACGTTCCTGATCGCGCTGGCGATCGTCGATGACCTGGGTGCGGTGGCGGTCATCGCGCTGTTCTACACCAACGACCTTAATCTGCTGGCGCTAGCCTATGCTGGCGGCTGCACGCTGCTGCTGGTGATTCTCAACCTGGGCGGCATTCGCCGTGCCCTGCCCTACGCCTTCGTGGGCATCCTGCTGTGGGCCGCGATGCTGGCCAGCGGCGTGCACTCCACCATTGCCGGTATCGTGGTGGCCTTTGTTATCCCCATTCGCCCCAAGTTCCAGCCGGAACATTTTATCAACCGGGTAAAGGAAAGTGCGGTCAGCATGCGCGAGGCGATTGCGGATAACGCCGACATCATCCACAACACGCGCCTGCGTTCGCTGGTGTCCGCCCTGGGTGATAACGTACAGCTGGTGCAGGCCCCGGCCCAGCGCATGGAGCATCACCTGCACCTGCCCGTCGCCTATCTGGTGATCCCGCTGTTTGCGCTGGCCAATGCTGGCATTCCCGTTGACTTCGCCGGTTTCGAGCGCTATTTGCAGCATCCCATCACCCTGGGCGTACTGGCCGGGCTGTTGCTGGGCAAGCCCGTGGGTATCGCCGGCCTGACCTGGCTGACGGTGAAACTGGGCTGGGCGGAACTGCCTGCAGGACTGAACATGAAACATATTCTGGGCGTCGGACTGCTGGGCGGTATCGGTTTTACCATGTCGATCTTCATCGCCGACCTGGGCTTCGCCAATTCGCCCGATGACCTGCTCATGGCCAAGACCGGCATTCTGCTGGCCTCGACCCTCGCCGGTTTCAGCGGCATCTGCTGGTTGCTGCTGCTGAGCCGCGCCAAAGCGGCGGGTGTGGATTGAATGCGCCGTGCTCGCCCGGCCGGGAGCCCGATAAATTACGGGGGGAGTTCTTTAGAAAGTTTGGTAGGACTACCCGGACTCGAACCGGGGACCTCTACCATGTCAAGGTAGCGCTCTAACCAGCTGAGCTATAGTCCTGTAGCAGGACGCGCATTATAGGTGCCAATCCGCAATTGCTCAACTCCCGCAAGGTGGCTGATTTCGCCTTAATCAAATTGCGTGACGGTGCTGCTGATCGTTTTTACCACTGCTGGCGGCATACCGGGACACTTGATCCATGCGGCAACACGGGTAAAGTGTTCACCCCCAAGGAGTACAGACGTTGAGAGTCAGCGGAATGCTGGGCGCCGACCTGGATTGGCGCCACTGGCCATAGCCGAGCTGGAGCGGCGCGGCTACGATGCCGCGTTTTCCGCGGAGATCAACAACGACCCGTTTTTCCCCCTGGTGCTGGCGGCGGAGCACAGCAAGACCATCGCCCTGACCACCTCCATCAGCGTGGCTTTCGCGCGCAACCCCATGACGCTGGCCAACCTGGCCTGGGACCTGAACCAGTACTCCAAAGGTCGCTTCACCGTGGGCCTGGGCTCGCAGATCAAACCCCATATCACGCGCCGCTTTTCCATGCCCTGGTCGAAACCCGCCGCGCGCATGCGCGAGTTCATCCAGGCCATGCAGGCGATCTGGCGCTGCTGGGAAACCGGGGAGAAACTGGATTTCAACGGCGAGTTCTACCAGCACAACCTGATGACACCGATGTTCACGCCGAGCAGAAAAACCTACGGCGCACCGGGGGTGAATCTCGCCGCCGTCGGCCCGCTGATGACAGAAGTGGCGGCGGAAGTGGCAGACGGCGTGATCGCCCACGGCTTTACTACCGCACAATACCTGCGGGACGTTACACTGCCTGCGGTGCAGCGGGGGCTGGAGAAATCCGGTCGCAAGCGGGAGGACTTTGACGTCAGCTTGCCGGTTATGGTGGTAACGGGAGTCGATGAAGCGGCTTTTGAGCAGTCCAGAATGGCTGTAACAAGCCAGCTGGGTTTTTATGCGTCGACCCCCGCGTACCGACCGGTGCTGGACTTGCACGGCTGGGGCGACCTGCAAAGCGAAGCTAACCGGCTCACACGGGAAGGCCGCTGGCAGGAGATGGGAGCACTGATCAGCGATGATATCCTGCACACGTTTGCGCTGGTCAGTGAAGACATTGGGCAGGTGCCGGCGCTACTCAAACAACGCTACGGCGACCTGGCCGACACCTGGATGTGCACGGTAGAAACCGGGGATACCGACTTGCAGCAACAATTGGTAGCAGCGGTAAAGGCTGCCTGAACACTAACGACAATCGAAATACGAAGGGAAAGGAGCGCAGCCCCTTTCCAGGACCACTGGCAGAGGACCAGCGTTATGAATATCGAATTGACCACGCAACAGAAGGCGCTCCAGCAGGAGGTCCGCGAGTACATGAAGACCGTCATGACGCCGGCGCTGCTGGAGGAAATGAAAATTGACGACCTCAAGGAAGGCGGCGGCCCCGAGTTTCGCAAACAGTACGCGCGCATGGGCGCCGATGGCTGGATCGGCCTGAGCTGGTCCAAGGAATTGGGCGGCAGGGAAATGTCGCACGTCGAGCAGTACATTTTCACCGATGAAGTCGTGCGCTCCGGTTTCGCCTACCCGTTCCTCACCACCGAGGCGGTCACGCCGGTCATTGCCGCCAACGCCAATGCCGAGGTGCGCGAGGAAGTCGTCGGCGGGGTCAAGCAGGGCAAGGTGGTGATCGCCATCGGCTACTCCGAGCCCAATGCCGGGACCGACCTGGCCAGCCTCACCACCAGGGCGGAGCGCGACGGCGATGACTGGATCATCAACGGCCAGAAGATGTGGACCAGCCTCGGCAATTTTGCCGATTACGTGTGGCTGGCCGCGCGCACCGACCCGGACGCGAGCAAGAAGCACAAGGGCCTCACCATGTTCCTGGTGCCCACCAACATCAAGGGTTTCTCGCTCACGCCGGTGCACACCCTGGGCGTGCGCACCAACGCCACCTACTACAGCGATATCCGCCTGCCGGACAAATACCGCGTCGGCGAGGTCAATGCCGGCTGGAAACTGATCACCGGGCAGCTCAACATCGAGCGCCTGTCGCTGTTTACGCACGGCCAGGTGGACTCCCTGTACCAGGACGTCTGCCAGTGGGCGGCCGAGACCGCCGCACCCACAGGCGGCAAAATCATCGAGCAGCCCTGGGTGCAGCACAATCTGGCGAAGGTCAAAAGCGGCCTGGAAGTGGTCAAGCTGATCTGCTGGAAACAGGCCTGGACCATGGACCAGGGCCCGCTGAACATGGCCGATGCCTCCGTGGCCAAGGTCTACAGCAGTGAGTTTTTTGTCGAGCTGTACCGGATGCTGCTGGAGGTCATGGGTCAGGCGGGCACCATTGCACCGCACTCTCCCGGGAGCAGTGATCAAGGGCAAACTCGAGTTTCGCTGGCGTGTAGGTGCCGTGCTCACCTTCGGTGGCGGCGCCAATGAAGTGCAACGTGACATTATCGCAATGGCGGGGCTGTGGATGCCCCGCACACGCTAGGAGAACAAGGCCATGGATTTCACCATTTCTGAAGAAGTACGCAGCGCGCAACAACTGGCCCAACAGATACTGGGCGACTATACCTCGGTGGAAAAACTCAAGGTCATAGAGAAACAGGAGGAGCGCTTCGACGCCGGCCTGTGGCAGGCGCTGGCGAAAGCCGGCCTGCTGGGACTGGATATCGGCGAAAACCACGGCGGTACTGAGCTGGGTTTTTACAGCCTGACCACCCTGTGCGAGGAAGTGGGCCGCACTGTGGCGCCGGTGCCCGTGATTCCGGTACTGGTATCAGCCGCAGGCACCCTGCGGCGCTTCGGCAGTGACACGCAGAAGGACCAGTGGCTGACAGGTATCGCCAGTGGCACGACCCTGATCAGTGCTGCGCTGGGCGAATACAACAACGACGATCCCACGGCACCGGGGAGCACCGCGCAGAAGAAAGAAGGCGGCTATTCCATCAGCGGCACCAAGATCTGCGTCAGCCTGGCGCGCTCCGCCGCCCGCATATTGCTGTCGGCCAGGATGGGCGAGGAACTGGTCGTGGCGCTGGTGGATCCGCGCGCCGCCGGTGTTACCCTCAACGCCGCAGGTCGTGACCACGGGCGAAACCCAGTATGAACTGGTGATGAACAAGGTGCAGGTACCGGTCGCGGACATCGTGGCTGTGGGCGGCGAGGCACTGGCGGCCATGCAGTGGGCGCAACAGGCGACCCGCACGGCACTGGCCGCCATGGCGCTGGGTGTGTGCGACAAGATGATGCGCATCACCGGCCAGTACACCTCTGAACGGCAGCAGTTTGGCCGCGCGATTGCGACCTTCCAGGCCGTGAGCCATCGCGTGGCGGACTGCTACATCGACGTGGAGTGCCTGCGCCTGGTGACGCAGCAGGCCGCCGCGCTAATCGACCAGGGTCGCCCCGCCGAGGAAGCGGTGCTGATGGCGAAAATCTGGTGCGGCAACGTGACACACCGGGTCAGCCAGGCCTCCCAGCATTGCCACGGCGGCACCGGCGTGGACCGCGATTACCCGCTGTTTCGCTACTGCGAGCGGGCGCGCCAGATCGAACTGACCGCCGGCAGCAGCGCCCAGCTCACCGGCGAACTGGGCCAGGCTATCTGCGCCGAGTACTTGGAAAAAGCCGGTTAGTATTTGAGGTCAGAGTAAAAATGCCCGGGTCAGGCCTTTTATTTTGAGTACAGACACGCCAATATTTTTACTCTGAACCCAAATACCGCAAATACGAAGAGGCAGGTCCCCAGTCAACCAGGGCTCTGGAATGACAGAAAAGAAGCGCAAGCCGGTTCGCCGCAGGGTTCGATCGACGCCCCGCAAGGGTCGGCGCGTCCAGCCGGGCAGCTGGCCGGAGATCGACCGCACGCAGTTACCGGGCCCCGTGGTTGCAATCCTCGACGAGCACAAGTACATCGCGCGCCTGCTGCTATTACTGCAGGACCAGATTGCCGCCATCGAGCACCATGGCGAGGTGGACTACGACACCATTGGCGGCGTCATGCGCTACATGGTGAACATTCCCGACGTCTTCCATCACCCCAAAGAGGACCTGATATTCGAACGCATGTCGGGGTCCGACGAGGAACTCGCAGGGACGATCCAGCAGCTCCAGGAAGGACACCGGGCGATTGTCGCCAGCGGCCGCAGCCTGCTCGAGAAGGCCACGACCGCGGCCGCCAGCGGGAAACCTGGCGATCTGCGGGAGCTGTGCAACGATCTGCGCCACTACGTGAAGGGTCTGCGCGAACACATGGAGACCGAGGAGACCCGGGTATTCGTCCCGGCAGTCGCGCAGCTCAGCAGCGCCGACTGGCGTGACATAGACCGCCTCATCAAGCCGGTGCTGGATCCGGTATTCAGCGACACCGTGGCGGAGGAGTATCTGCCGATCTTCGGCAAGTACCTGAACCGCGCGTCCAGGATCGCCACCGGCGCTGTTCCCTTCATGCTCATCGAGGGGGTTGCCGCCGGCGCCGAGCAGGCGCTGCACGCCGGCGTGGCGATCGGAGACCTGTCGTGGCGCCTGTTGCAGGAAGGCGAGCGGTCCACGCGCCGTCAACTGCAATTGCTGCGCAGGACGGTGCGGGCGCGCGGAGCGAAGGCGAAGCTCAGGTCGCTGCGCCGGGCTTCGGACGCTCAGATCGAATGGATCAGGACATCGGTCGCTATGGTTCTTGCGGCCCTGGAACCCGATGAATTGCAGGCTCTGGAAAAGCGCCCACCTGCTCCGCAGCGCCGTACCATGAGGCTCCGCAAGGAGCTGGAGACCGTCATGGAAAGCCCCTTGCCGCAGCAGCGGCTCGCCGGGGTGAGCTGGCAGGCGGTCGCGATGAATCTGCTGCTACGGCTGACGGTAAAGCAGATGATGGCCTGGGTCAGCCTCGATCGCGCGGGCGACCTGCAAAAGCTGGTGCGTGTCCTGGACCGGGTCCCTACCGGAGTCAACAGCGCGCCTGTTGCAACCAGCCAGTTCCGGGGAGAATGGCTGAGAACCGACAAGGTAGCGCGGGAACGCGCGATCCTGCATCTGCCCGGAGGGGCTTTCATCCTCCCCGCGACACCGGGACACCGGACGATGCTCGATCGCGTGTGCCGCGCCTGTGACGCCGATGGGCTTCTCGTGCATTACCGACTGGCGCCCGAACACCCCTTCCCCGCGGGCCTGGAGGACGCGCTTGCGGCCTATGGATTTTTGCTCGAGAGCGGCATCGAGCCGCGCAACATCGTCATCATGGGCGATTCTGCGGGAGGCGGACTGGCGCTATCGCTGGTGCTGGCACTGAAACAGCAGGGCGCGCCGCTTCCATGCGGGGTCGTGCTCATGTCCGCACTCACCGATCTCAACCTGACCAATCCCTCGCAACGCTTCAACCGCTGGCGGGACACGCTGTTGCCGGTGCGGCGCGATATGCAGAACTACAAGATCTACCGCGGCAAGGCACGGGCCGATCACCCGCTGCTGTCACCCGTGTTCGGCAACTTCCGCGGTTTTCCCCCGATTTTCGCCCAAGTCAGCAGCACCGAGACCCTGCTGGACGACACCCTGCGCGTCGCGCGCAAGGCGCGTGGCCAGGGCGTGGACTTCGAAGTCGAGGTGTGGGAAGGCTTGCCTCACGATTGGCACATATTCGGCGTGATACCCGAAGCGGTGGAGGCGCTGGCCAGGGTCAGTGATTTTGTGCGCCGGCACCTCGGCAGGGAGCATAGCGGGCCGGCGACTCAGGCGTAGCCATTCTCCCGAAACCATTTGACCGAATCCGCGATGGCGGTTTCGATCGGCGTCTGCGGCAGGCCCAACTCCTCTATCGCCTTGGTCGGGTCCACGTAGCCATGCTGCAGGACATACCGGGTATTTTTTAGGTGGTCATCGGCGCGCGGCCGCTCAGCTTTGACCACATCTCCACCAGTTTGGCGACGCGCAACATCATCGTGCCCGACACCTCGGTCTTCGCCACGTCGGCAACGCCGGCGATATTCCCGATCAGCGTGAGCATTTCCTTGTTGGTCATATTGCCCGCCTTGTTGGCCAGGATATACGACTCGCCGATGCGCCCCTTCTGCATCGCCAGCAGATGACCCGCCGCCACATCGCGCACATCCACGGCGCAGACCCCGCCATCCCAGTAGTTTTTCATCTTCCCTTTCAGTGTACCCAGGATCATGGTGCCGGTCGGCGTTGGCGCGCGGTCGCCCGGGCCGAAGGGCAGGCCCGGCATCACCATGGTCACCGGCAGGCCGTCGCTGACCATGCCCTTGACCATCTGGTGACTGATGAACTTGGATAGTATGTACTCACTGGCCCAGGGCCAGCCGTTGAATGCCGTCTTCTCGGTAGCCCAGCCGCCGTTGCCGACGATGCCGATGGCGGCGACACTGCTGGTGAAAACAATTTTCTCAACACCGGCCGCTTTAGCGGCTTCCATCATCGACCGGGCACCGTCCACATTGATTTTAAAGTGCAGGTCCGGATCCTTGGTCCAGATCGCAAACAACGCCGCCAGGTGATAGAGCTGCTGCACGCCCTGCACGGCCCGCACCAGGGACGCAGGATCGAGCAGGTTGCCTTCCACGAATTCCACGTCCATGCCCTTGAGGGGCGACCGGTCCTCCCCCGGCATCACCATGACCCGCACCTCATCGCCTTTTTCCAGACACAGGCGGGTTACATGGTTGCCGATAAAGCCCGTGGCTCCGGTGATGAGCACCTTGCCCATAGCGTTCTCCCTGTCGATTTATTGTGGATGCCACATCTTAACCAGCCGCCCCGGCGCAGGGCATGGCGGAATCGGTCATTATTCTGGCATTCGCGGACCATAGGCTGCACGACGGCGCCACTCCGGCACCGGCAATATAGTCGGCGCCATCCCGCCCCTGAACTGATCGGGAGTACTTGCCCTAGAAATAACCATTGGTTGTTTTGTGGTATAGAAACATATCATAGGGTTATTTCTTGCACAAAGGGCGAGGCTGCATATACTGGAACTGTGGCGGTTCATTGGATGACTACCAATTGAGGGCAACCGCTCACGTTTTGGGAAAGCTGGCAAACATTTGTCAGAGATGTTTGCCGCCAGGGGACGCTATCCGGTTTATGCGGGTCGGATAAACAAAACTCAGGTATTTAAAGACTTACAGCTTTACCCTCCGAACGCCGTCGCTACCTGCCTTGCGACGGCGTTTTTTTATGCCCGGCGTTTACCCGCCATTAGCCCACCACCTCCAGCTCACCCGATTGTGTCCGGCCATCACCCCTGCACGGCCAGAATACGCTATGCTTCCGTGAAAGAATAAGGAAGCGCCATGAGTAACATCAAGCAGCTGTTAAAAGACATCAAAAATTCACCCGACGGCCCGCGCGTGGCAGCCATCTTCGACTTCGATGGCACCCTCATCGCCGGCTACTCGGCAACGGCATTTATCCGGGAGCAACTCAAACGCGGCGACCTCTCCGCGCGGCAGTTTGTCGAGTTGATGCGGGCCATGACCAGCTTCGGACTCGGCAACATCGGCTTTTCCGGCATGATGGCCATCAATGCCCAGTTCATGCGCGGCATCGAGGAAGACACCTACCACGAGGTGGGACAGACAGCTGTATACCAAACAGATCGCGCGCCTCATCTACCCGGAATCCCGCGCCCTGGTGGCGGCGCACCAGGCCAAGGGCCACACGGTGGCGATAATTTCCTCCGCCACTCCTTACCAGGTGCAGCCCGCGGCGGCGGACCTGGGCATTGCGCACGTGCTGTGCACGCGCCTGGAAGTGGCCAACGGCCAATTCACCGGTGGCGTTATCAGCCCCACCTGTTTCGGGCAGGGCAAGGTGGATGCGGCAGAGTCGCTGGCAAAACAGTGCCGCGCCGACCTGGGCAAGAGCTTCTTCTACTCCGACAGCCAGGATGACCTGTTATTGCTGGAGCGGGTGGGGCACCCCCGGGCATTGAACCCCAGCAGCAAACTGGAACACATCGCGCGCGCGCGGCAATGGCCTATCGCGAAATTCGGCAGCCGCGGGCGCCCTACCCTGACCCAGTTCATGCGTTCGGTAGCCGCCACCAGCTCGGTGGTGACCTCGTTCATGGCGGGCCTGCCCGTGTACGCGCTGACCGGTTCCCGCCGCGAATCCCAGAACTTTTCCTTCTCGCTGTTTGCCGATACCGCCAGCGCCCTGATCGGCATGGATCTGAAGGTGAAGGGCGAGGAGCATTTGTGGTCCCACCGCCCTGCGGTCTTCGTGTTCAACCACCAGAGCAAGGCCGATGTCATTATTGTCGCCAGGTTGCTGCGCCGCGATATCGCCGGGGTCGGCAAACAGGAGATCAAAAAGGAGACGCCGATTCTCGGCAAGGTCCTGGAGCTGGGCGGCGTGGTGTTCATAGACCGCGCCGACGGCAAGAGTGCGATCAAGGCGATGACACCACTGATCGATGCGATGCGCAAGGAGGGCAAGTCGGTGGTGCTGGCCCCGGAAGGCACGCGCACCGTATCTCCCACCATGGCGCCGTTCAAAAAAGGCGCCTTCCACCTGGCCATGCAGGCCGGCGTACCGATGGTACCGATCGTCATTCACAACTCCGGGCGATGTCGCGCCCAAGGGTGACTTCGTATTCCGGGCCGCCACCGTCGAGGTCGAAGTGCTGCCGCCGGTCGATACCAGCGTCACTGGCGCGTGGAGACCATCGACGAGCATGTGCGGGAGGTGCGCAATATGTTCGCCCGCGTGCTGGGCCAGGCGGAAGAAATACCGCACAAGGCAAAGCCGACATCAAAATCCAAATCCGGTGCGGCGAGGAAGAAAGCGCCCGGCAAGCGCAAGACCAGCCGCAAAGCGCCTGCCAGAAAATCGAACAAACGCATAACAGGGCTGACGGGCATGGATCTGGCAAGCAAATACCAGCAGTGCAATCCCTGGCCGGGGGGCACCGCAGTCGCAGGTCCTGTTTCTACTCGATGCCCGCAACCCTTTCGAACAGCGACATATTGCGCGACTGGATACAGCACCATGCGCAGGGCGACGCTAAACTGCTCGCAGGCGCTCGCAGGTCTGCCTGGACCTGGGCGATGATCGCCGGGGCATAGACACTGCACCGCTGGTCGCGGCCCTGGCCCTACCGGTGGATACGCTGGTGGCTCCCCTGCGTGTCGCCTGGGTGCCATCGCAGGAGGCCATCCACTCAGGGCCGCGCCTGCGCGACCTGCTGTTCGGTGACCCGCGCCATCCCGGGGCCTGGCGCGGCCGCAGGATTCTCGAGACAATCTCCCGAGAGAATGCATCTGCTGGCAGGAGCACCGGACTCCATTGCCAATCTGCGCGCTCGCTTTGGCCGTGGGCACACCACCGAGCAATGGTGATGGGCAGCGGGACTTCGCCGACTTCGTCGCGCGCCAGGCCGTGGTCGTGCTGGACCTCGCCGAACGGCGCCTGCAGGGAGGTCGCTACAAGGTGCCACGGCAGGTGGCGGCCAGCCTTATGGCCAGCCGCGGTTACAACGAAGCATTGGACGCGCTGGCCGCACAAACTGGCACTACCAAGGCGCAACTGATGAAGGAAGCCGCCAGGCTACATGGACGAGATGGTATCGCGGCCCAGTACCTTCTGGCTGGACTTCTATGCCAAGTTCAATAAATTTTGCCTGGGACTGGGCTATGAGGAAGAGATTGTCTGCGACAAGGCGGCAGTGGAAAAAATGCGCCAGCTGGTGCGCGAACATCCCGCCATGCTGCTGTGGACGCACAAGACCTACCTCGACGGCATGGTGCTGCCGAAGCTGCTGTACGACAACGACTTCCCCATGCCGCACATGTTCGGCGGCGCCAACCTGAATTTTCCCGGGCTGGGCTTCCTGCTGCACCGCGCCGGCGCCATTTTTATCCGGCGCAGCTTCCAGGACAACGAGTTGTACAAGATCACGCTGCGCCACTACGTTGGCTACCTGATGGAAAAGCGCTTTCCCATGAACTGGGCCTTCGAGGGCACCCGCTCCCGCCTCGGCAAGCTGATGCCGCCGCGCTACGGCCTGTTAAAGTATGTGCTGGAAGCGTGCCACGCCACCGACGCCAGGAATATTCACATCATTCCCATCGCCATCAGCTACGACCTGATCCGCGATGTGGAGGAGTACGCCACCGAGCAGACCAGTCGCGGCAAGGGCGCCGAGTCGCTGCGCTGGTTTATCGGCTATATCCGCAGCCTGGCGAGGCCCATGGGCAAGGTCTATGTGGATATCGGCGAGCCCGTGGTGCTCGAGAAATCGCCGGACCCGGAGGACCGCCTCGCCCTGTCGAAAATCGCCTTTGAAGTGGCGGTGGCAGCGAACCAAGTAACCCCCATTACCTTTCCCTCGCTGGCGACCATGAGCCTGCTCGGCGCCGCGCCGAAAGCGCTCACCCAGAATGAGGTGGTGGCCGACCTGCGCGCGCTGCTGCGCTGGGCGCAGGACAGGAACCTGCGCATCTCCAAGGATTTTGACCCGGCCTACGCCGAGCAGATCCAGACCCTGCTGGGCGATCATGCTCGATGACGGTATCGTCACCCGCTATGACGAGGGCCCGGAAGTCGTGTACGGCATCGGCCTGGATCAACACCCGGTGGCGAGCTATTACCGCAACACGGTGATTCACTTTTTCGTCAATAAGGCCATTATTGAACTGGCCCTGTTGAAGGCCAGCGAAAATGAGGGGCCTGATGCGCTGGATGTGTTCTGGACCGAGGTGGACCAGTTGCGCGACCTGTTCAAGTTTGAGTTCTTCTACGCCCCCACCGAGGAGTTTCACCAGCAGATACGCGAGGAACTGGACCGCTATGACCAGGACTGGCCGATCCTGTTGAGCCAGGGCACGGCGGGCTTCGGCCAGTTGCTCAACCGGATGACGCCACTGGTATCCCACGTCACCCTGCTGATTTACACTGAGGCCTACTCGGTGGTCGCCGCATTGGCCGCACGCATGGCGCACTCTGAAACCCTGGAGGAAGAAGCGTGTGTCACCGACGCCCTGAAGTTCGGTCGCCAGGCCTACCTGCAGCGGCGCATCAGCAGCGAAGCGTCCATTGGCAAACTGCTGTTCAGCAATGGCTTCAAAATGTTACAAAGCAGGCGGCTGACGGAAGCCGGGGCGCCGCTTGTCGCCGAGCAGCGGCTGGAGCAGGCGCGCCAGTTGCGCGACCTGTTGCGGCGACTGGACCTGATCCGCGCCATCGGCGTGGCCAGTCGCAGCAGTTAATACGTGTCAACAGACAGGAGTAGTAACATGACAGAGCTTAACGTCGCCGTCCTCGGTGGCGGTTCCTGGGGCACGACCGTGGCCGCGCTGGTCACCCGCAACGCACCGGTCACGCTGTGGGCACGCAACCCGGCCACGGTGGCGGAAATCAATACTCATCACACCAACGAAGTCTTCCTGCCCGGAGCAATCCTGCCGGACAAACTGGTCGCCACCACCGATATTGAACAGGCCGTACACGGCGCCGACGTTATCGTCATGGGCATACCCTCGCAGAATTTTCGCGAGGTATTACTGGAAGTGAAGAAACACATACGCGCCTGGGTACCGGTGATCAGCCTGACCAAGGGGCTGGAACTGGACACCAGCATGCGCATGACACAGATCATCAATGAAGTACTGCCGGGGCATCCCGTCGGCGTTCTCACCGGGCCCAACCTGGCGCGCGAGATCATGGCCGGGCAGGCGGCGGCCAGCGTGATCGCCATGGAAGACGCGATTATCGTGCAGGAGCTGCAAACGCTGTTCAAAAGCGGCCTGTTCCGGATTTACACCAACACCGATGTGATCGGCTGTGAACTCGGCGGCGTGCTGAAAAATATCATCGCCATTGCCGTGGGCATGGGCGACGGCCAGGGGGCCGGCGACAATACCCGCGCCGGGTTGATCACCCGTGGCCTGGCGGAAATAACACGGCTCGGGGTCGCCATGGGCGGGCGCGCCGAGACCTTTGCCGGACTTGCCGGCATGGGCGACATGATCGCCACCTGCACCAGCCCGCAGAGCCGCAACCGCCATGTCGGCATTCAATTGGGCATGGGCCGCAATATGCAGGACATCATCAGTGAAATGGTGATGGTGGCGGAGGGCGTCAAGAGCGCTCCGGCGGTCATGGCCCTGGCCGAGCAATACGGCGTGGAGATGCCGATCGCCCGCGATGTGTACCGGGTGCTGTCGGGAGACGCCAGCGCCAGCCGCGCCTTCCGCGGCCTGCTGCGCGTGGAGGCAGGTGCCGAGTCGGAGCCGGGTTAGGCGAGTCGACGGTGCAGGTGTAAACTGAATCCCACCACAGCACAAGAGCAGGTAAGCATGCGTATTCCAAAAGCGAGGGCATTGTTGCTGATGGCATTGGTCGCCGGAACAGCAACCGCCAGCAACTCAAAATTCTCCGCGCTGCCGGGTAATCCAAACCTGCAATCCGCCTCCGCCATCGTGCTCGATGCCAGCGGCAATCTCATCTATGGTAAAGACGTGGACACGGTCCGGCCGATCGCCTCCATCACCAAGTTGATGACAGCGATGGTCGTGCTGGACGCCAGGCTGGATCTCGACGAGAAGATCACCGTTTCCCAGGCAGACCGCGATGTTATCCGCATGACCGGCTCCCGCCTGCAGCCTGGCGCGACCCTGCCGCGTCGGGAGATGTTGCTGCTGGCCCTGATGTCGTCGGAGAATCGCGCCGCTGCGGCGCTGGGCAGAACGTACCCGGGCGGCCTGCAACACTTTGTCGAGCAGATGAACAACAAGGCCGCCAGCCTTGGCATGCGCCACAGCCACTTCGCCGACCCGGCGGGACTGAACGGGAACAGCGTGTCCACCGCCAGTGATCTGGCCAAAATGCTGGCGGCGGCCGATGGCTATCCGCTGATCACCCAGTCCACGACGACGACACAGATGGAAGTGCAACCCTACACGAACCGCGGCCCACTCACCTACGCCAACACCAACCGGCTGCTGAAAAGCGAGGACTGGGATATCGGTCTCAGTAAAACCGGCTATATCAATGAAGCCGGGCACTGCCTGGTGATGCAGGCCACTATCGAGGGCGAGGATGTTTCCATTGTATTACTCAACTCCTTCGGCAAACTGACACCCTTTGGCGATTCCAACCGCCTGCGCAAGTGGATGCTGGCCAACAGCTGAAGCTGTGTGACTAGTTGAACCTTGTGCAAACAGGACAGGCAACGAGATAACGATGAATCCATTACGTTCTGCCCTATGCACCGCGCTGTTATTCGCACTCCCGATTGCACCGCTGTGGGCAGCGCAAGCGCATGAGCAGGCGCCGTTGCTGCAGGTTTTTCTCGGCGTGCTGGAGCCCGATAATCAAACCGGTGAGTGGGACGAGATATCCGACGATGGCGTGGATGTCGATTTCTCCTCCCTGCCCAGCGGCGGTATCGAGGCGGAGTACCTCTTCGGCCGGGGCTGGGTGCACTGGGGCCTCAACCCCGGCGGCAGCGTCGCGTGGAAAAACGACGACACGAATTTCGCTGGCTCACTCACCAATGAAAATGGTGGCAGGCTGCTGGTCGAACTGGACAATTCCCTGCTGCTGGTCGAGCTGCACCTCGGCGGCTATGTGCGCGGGCGACTGGGCGACCGGGTCACTACCTACGCCGCCGCGGGTCCAATGCTCATGTACGGCTCGCACGATATAGAGAACCAGAATGTGCAGGGCACGCCGGAACCGACGTCAGGCGGCACCGTGGTCATCCCGCAGTCGAACAGCTCCGACACCAACCTGGGCTACTACGCGCGCGCGGGGATTGATTTTCAAATCGACGACAAACAGTATCTGGGCCTGGGTGTCCGCTACATGGCCACCGAACTGGATTTTGACCAGACCATCGGCAAGCTGGATATCAAGGGCCCGCAGTATGTCCTGACCTTTACCACCCAGCTATAGAGGTGTGCCTGCCGCC
>CAVXKH010000022.1:0-566398 GCA_963762235.1 uncultured Gammaproteobacteria bacterium
CATCCAGCGGAACAATAAAGTAGCCCAGAGCGGCGGCAATAGTCCCCTTGGCCCAGGCTGGTGCCTTTTCTTCCTGCGCCGCGTAATAGCAGCAGCGCTTTTTCCACCACCTCCCGACCGGCGAATTGGCATAGCGCTTCAACTTAGTCCGGAAGCGATTATCGGATAGGCTGCCTCGAATTTATTGTCAATACTCATGTTTGCATCCGCTCATCCAAACAACCATGGCGCTAATGCACCGCGGTTTTCCACCACAATCTGCTGCGCCGTCGGATCTTCTGCGAGTTCATTGGGTTCGATATGCAGCAGTTGCAGCACATAGGGCACCAGCCTGGCGCGCGTGGAAATTTCCAGCACCCATTTCCATGCCGTAGTCCACTTCCACTACCTCGCGCTGTTCCAGCGCCAGCCTTGGGTCCGGTGCAATACGCACGATAACGTGTGTGTTCCACTCAGTATCCTCTTCAACGCCGTGTTCGGAGTCGTCCATGATTTCTGGGATACCCCGAAAGCGACTCAGGACAAAGTCCCGATACTCACAATTTTTCTCGCACCAGGCACGAACGTGCCAGCGCAGGCCGCTATACACCAGCGTATGGGGAACGATGATGCGTCCCTCCCGGTCGGGATGGTTGAGCGAGACATAGTCCACGTCCAGCCGCTTCTGTTGTCGCGCTGCCTGCATGATGGGGCGCAACACCTCGGGTTTGACGTCCCGTACCGGCAGGGAGAGTACCTCGACATTGGCCACGTTGAGGGATAGGGACTCGAACACATTCAGCAGTTCATTGTTGCGTGCCATCAGATGCAGGTACTCATCTGCCAGGCCCTGGGTCACGCGGGGCACAAACGAAGGTGTCGGTTTGTAGCCTTTGAGAAACTTGTCGTATTGCAGGTTGCCGGGCCCGACTTCACGCATGTAATTGTTGATATCCTTGCTGGCCTGCTGCCGACCAATGCCGAAGGTGTCGCACAGGTGGCGGGTTGTCAGGCGACCCTCCCACAAGGCGAGGGTCTCGATAAAGCGGTAGCGCAGGAGAAGATCCCAGCGGAAGGGCCATTTGGGGCCTTGGCGGCTCGGCATTTGTACTTACCCGGTAGTGACTATCATCGCCAAGTATAGGTGCAGGCGATGGACAAGTGTACTGGTATGTGGCGCGCCTGACAGCAGGCCCGGGCAGGGTCATGTATCCGTTATGTGTGGTAGAGATAAATGACGACCACTGAGCTACACTGGTCGTTCGTGGTTATAATAGCGGTCGTTCACGGCATGGAAGCAGGCCTAATGCGGGTATCCTTCAAGAAAATCGGGTTGGCAGGGCGCAGTCGGCAGCGCGGGTTGACGGGGGTCCTGCGCGTGTTGCTGGAGTTGCTGGAGACACGCGGTCTCGAAGTGATGCTGGAGGACAAACTGGGTGATCTGCTGCCTGACCACAAGCAGAGTCTGGCGACCCTCGAGGAGATCGGGCAGGAGGCCGATCTGGTTATTGTGGTAGGCGGAGACGGCAGCCTGCTCAGTGCCGCCCACATCCTGGCGCGGTATGATACCCCGGTGCTGGGCGTCAATCGCGGTCGTCTTGGTTTTCTCACCGATATTTTGCCGGATGACATTGCCCAGCAGATTCCCGCGGTTCTGGATGGTCACTTCGAGCGGGAAAGCCGGTTTTTGCTGAGTGCAGAAGTGCGACGGGAAAACCAGGTGTTGGGCTGTGGCGACGCACTGAACGATGTGGTTGTTAATTCCGGCACATCCGCCCAGATGATCGAATTCGAGTTGTATATCAATGATACGTTTGTCTACCGGCAGCGTGCAGACGGCCTGATCGTGTCAACCCCGACAGGTTCCACCGCCTATTCCCTGTCCGGGGGAGGGCCGATCATGCACCCCACGCTGGATGCGATTGTACTGGTGCCCATGTTCCCCCACGCCCTGAGCAGCCGACCCATTGTGGTGGACGGAAATTCGGAGATTCGCCTGGATATTCTGGCGCGCAATCGTATTCACCCTCCGCTGACCTGTGATGGGCAGGTCTATATGAAGGCGCGGCCCGGGGATGCGGTGCATATCCGCAAGAATCCATACCGCCTGACCTTACTGCATCCGCTGGGTCACAGCTTTTACGCCAGTTGCAGGGACAAGCTGCGCTGGAGCAATGCACTGGTCAGTTGATGCCCGAATTTCACCAGGCCCTCAGTGTCGCTATTGAGGAAGACCTTCTGCCACTCAGTGCGCTGTTGCACCAGCGCGGTGTCGTACATCGCATCTTTGAGAAGAGCGGTCATCAGGTCGTTATGGTAGGTCGGGAGACGCAGGTGCATCAGGTACAGTCGCTCTATGCTGACTGGCGTGCCGGAAAAGTGCACATCGAACTGTCTCGACAGGCGCGAGCGCCCCGGTCTGACGCCCTGGCGCTACAATGGCGCAACGCGCCCGTGACCCTGACTCTCATTTTATTGAGCATCAGCGGCTTCCTGATTACCTATCTGCCGACGGCAGAGACCTGGGTGAGCTACCTGACCTTCACACCGTTTCAATTGAGTGCCGATCAATTGCAGTTCGAGAATTTCAACGGGCAATACTGGCGGCTGGTGACCCCGGTATTCCTGCACTTCGGTTGGTTGCATATCGTATTCAACAGTCTCTGGTTGTGGGAACTGGGAAGGCGGGTAGAACAGGTACTGGGGCGCTTCAACATGTTCATGCTGTTTCTCGTCATTGCTATCGTGTCCAATATCAGCCAGTTCAAGTTCGGGGGCACGGGACTGTTTGGTGGTATGTCCGGTGTGGTGTATGGCCTGCTGGGCTTTTCCTGGGTCGCACCGCTGTTACAACCCGGCTGGCGTATACAACCCTCGTCTTCAATCATGTTGTTCATGGTCGGCTGGTTGGTGGCGTGCATGGCAGGTATGGCTGAAACACTCGGCTTTGGCTCGATTGCCAACGCGGCGCACGTTGGTGGCCTGCTCTGTGGTGCAGTGCTGGGAGCCGTTTTTGCTACTCTGTCGAGGGCTGGCGGCGACAACACCTGATCTGCGCAGGTATAATCAATTGTCCGGACAGCGTAAGAACCGCAATGGATTACCTGCAACTGATTGAAACCATGTCACCACAGATCTACCAGAGTCTGGTGCGGTCGGTGGCGTTGGGTAAGTGGCCTGATGGCAAGCCCCTGACAAGCGAGCAGCGCGCAAATGCCATGCAGGCCATAATCGCCTGGGGTGAGCGACACCTGAAAGAGCGGGACCGTGTCGGGTATATTGAAAAAAAACCACAGCCGGATGATCCGTGTGACAAGACACCGGAAATGCCCCTGAACTGGAAAGATTAGGAGAAGCACTTGGTCGACCTGGTGGCTGCTGGCGCTGTACGCAAAATGAAAACACAGCTGGAAATTCCCGTGCGCTACACGATGTTGCTTGGTCAGCATGAAATTCCGCTGAATGACTATCTTGGCCGGCGACTGCAGTTGGATTTTAATGGCACGATTAACTGCATCCACTGTGACCGCAAGACCAGCAAGAGTTTTAACCAGGGCTACTGTTACCCCTGTTTCACCCGTCTGGCACAGTGTGACAGTTGTATCGTCAGTCCACAGAAATGCCACTACGCGGCGGGCACCTGCCGGGAACCCGGGTGGGGTGAACAGCACTGCATGATCGATCACGTTGTCTACCTCGCTAACACCTCGGGACTGAAAGTTGGAATTACGCGGGGGTCCCAGGTGCCGACTCGCTGGATGGACCAGGGGGCGACCCAGGCGCGGCCGATTTTTCTTGTGGCTAACCGGCTTTACGCGGGACTGGTGGAGACCCTGTTCAAGGACCATATTGCAGACAAGACCAACTGGCAGGCCATGCTAAAGGGCAATGCCGAGCCGTGTGATCTGGAGCAGGCGCGACGTCGCCTGATGGCGGACTGCGCTGGCGACCTGGACGCGCTGGGACAGGAGCATGGCATACAGGCGATTATCGAGTTAGCTGACGCGCCGGAAATCCACATCAGTTATCCAGTGCTGGAGTACCCGGCCAGGGTGTCATCCTTCAATCTGGACAAGACGCCGTCCATTGGTGGTACGCTATTGGGCATCAAGGGCCAGTATTTGATGTTCGATAGCGGTGTTATCAATTTGCGCAAGTACGGCGGCTATCAATTGTCCCTGTACACATCTGGATAGAATCATGCGCGATGCCAAACCGGGAACGGTCTACCTCAGGGACTACAGGCCTCCGGCTTACCTGATCAACCGCACTGAGCTGCACTTTGACCTGCGCGAGGATTGCGCCATTGTGGACTCGCGCCTGCATCTGCTGCGCGACCACTCAGTCGCGGAAAATGCCTCGCTGGAGTTACACGGGCAGGAACTGGAGTTGCTGTCTGTGGCGGTGGATGGTTGCGAACTTACCGATGCAGAATACGTTGTCAGTGCCGATTCGCTGCTTATCCATGCGGTACCGGCGCAGTGCGTCGTCGCGTGCCGGACGCGCATCCGGCCCCAGGAAAATACGTCACTGTCCGGATTGTATAAGTCGCGCAGGCTGTTTTGTACCCAGTGTGAGGCAGAGGGCTTCCGTAAAATCACTTACTACCTCGACCGGCCCGATGTGATGTCAGTATTCACCGTGACGGTAGAAGCGGAGCGCGAACGCTACCCCGTGCTGCTCAGCAATGGCAATCTGAACGATGTGCGAGAACTTGCAGACGGCCGGCACCTGACAGTCTGGCACGATCCCTTCCCCAAACCCGCTTACCTGTTTGCGCTGGTGGCTGGCGACCTGTCCTTTACAGAGGACAGCTTTACGACAGCCAGCGGGCGCCAGGTTACCCTGCGTATCTATGTTGAGGAAAAGGACCTCGATAAATGCGCGCACGCCATGCGCTCACTACAACAGGCAATGCGCTGGGACGAGGATGCTTACGGTCGCGAGTACGATCTTGATATCTTCAATATAGTGGCGGTGGATGACTTCAACATGGGCGCGATGGAGAACAAGAGTCTTAACATTTTCAATACGTCCTGCGTGCTGTGCAGCCCAGAGATCACTACGGATATGGGTTTCCAGCGGGTGCAGGCGATCGTCGCCCACGAGTATTTCCACAACTGGACCGGCAACCGCGTCACCTGCCGCGACTGGTTCCAGCTCAGTCTCAAGGAGGGCTTTACGGTCTTTAGAGACTCGCAGTTCTCGGCAGATATGGGTTCGCCCACAGTGAAGCGGGTAGAGGATGCCACAACGCTGCGCACGGCGCAGTTTGCCGAGGATGCGGGCCCCATGGCGCACCCGGTAAGACCTGAATCTTTCATGGAGATCAACAATTTTTATACCCTGACGGTCTATGAAAAAGGTGCCGAAGTGGTGCGCATGATGCACACACTGCTGGGGGCCGAGCACTTTCGCAGGGGTTCGGACCTGTACTTCAAGCGGCATGACGGTCAGGCGGTAACCTGTGAAGACTTTGTGCGGGCTATGGAGGACGCCAGTGGCGCGGACCTGCGCCAGTTCCGCAACTGGTACTCACAGGCTGGCACACCCCACGTTACGGTGCGGGATGAGTATGACGAGGCGACGAAATGTTATACCTTACATGTGGCGCAATCCTGCCCGGCGACTCCCGGCCAGTCAGATAAACTGCCGTTTGTAATCCCGCTGGCCATGGGTCTGTTGGGCGAGGCCGGTAATTTACCATTACGCCAGGCCGGTATAACTCCCGATCCGGAAACCAGCGATAACACGCACACGGTTCTGGCTATAACCCAGCCACAGCAGACGTTCGTGTTCGAGGGGGTGACCGAGCGTCCGGTGCCCTCCTTGCTGCGCGGATTTTCTGCACCTGTTCGCCTGCACTATGACTACAGCAGGGACGATCTTTGCGCGCTTATGCGCCGGGACGGTGATGGATTTGTGCGCTGGGACAGTGCCCAGGCGTTGGCCACCCGGGTCATCGGTGAGGTTGAAAAGCAACTGTTGACGGGTGTGCCTACGGTGGTGGACTCGTTGCTGGTAACAGCCTGCCACGATCTGTTGCAGGATGAATCACTGGATCCGGCCATGGTTGCGGAGATGTTGCGGCTGCCGAGCGAAGAGTATCTGGCGGAACTGGCGAGTCAGGACGGTGGTGCCAATGTTGATACCATTCATCAGGCGCGCAATACCGTGCTCACCGCATTGGGTAAGGCTCTTGCCGAACCCCTGCTGGCCCGCTATCAGCGCCTCGACAATCTGGCACCCTACGCGCCTGATGCACAGCAGATTGCAGATCGTAGTCTGCGTAATACCTGTTTGAGTTATCTCGTCAGTGCCAGTACGGACAACCTCGAACTGGCCGCGCGACAATACCGGCTGGCCGGCAATATGACGGATCGCCTGGCTGCACTGAGAGACATCGCCTTCTACGGCGAGGGCGCTCTTCGGGATGGCACCCTGGAAGACTTTTACCGCAACTGGCGACACGAAGCGTTGGTGGTCAACCAGTGGTTTCAGGTACAGGCTGCAATCCCGGATAGCCAGGGACTTTCGCGTGTACAGGCGTTGCTGTCGCACGCCGACTTCGAGTTGCGTAACCCCAACAAAGTGCGTGCACTGGTGGGCGGGTTCACCAACCAGAATCCAGTCAATTTTCACCGGCTGGATGGCGCGGGTTATCGCTTCCTGGTTGACATTGTTGTCCAATTAAACAAACTGAACCCGCAGATCGCCTCGCGGTTGCTGACACCGCTGACCAAGTGGCGCAACTATACGGGCAGGGCAGAGCTTATGCGAATCGCACTGGAACGGCTTGCTGCGGAACCGGCGCTCTCGCCGGATGTATATGAAATTGTTACAAAATCATTGCAATAGACGAGGGGTTCAGGCGTCGACATCATGCCCACGGGGTGCTCATGGCAGACAGTAATTGCACTTAAGTGTGTTAAAGTGGTTCACTAGCTACTGTGCCGCCCGTCACTCGCACCCGAGGAGGCGCTGAACCGGGCAGTGCAAGACTGAATTGCATGAACAAGGTACTTGGTTGAAGTGAATATACCCCGATTTTCTAAATTGATAAATGAGAATCCCGATGGCTAAACCTAACTACGCTTTTGAAAAACGACAGAAAGAACTGGCAAAGAAGAAGAAAAAAGAAGAAAAACGCTTGAAAAAGTCTGAGGAGAGCGGTATCCAGCCACAAGATGCTAGTATACCCTTGGTTACTGAGGGTAAGCTCTCTATAAGTGATGCAATGTAATATATTGTTGTTTCGGAATTTCCACTTCGTACCGGTGAATGCGAATGTGGAAACTTACAATCATTCACCAATCATTTTGAGTATGTAATATGAGTAAAGGTACGGTTAAGTGGTTCAATGCGGATAAGGGTTTTGGTTTTATCACTCCTGAGGACGGTGGTAAGGATCTTTTCGTTCATCATTCAGAAATAAAAAGTGGCGGCGGTTACGCAACCCTTAAAGACGGTCAGGCAGTGGAGTTTGAAGTTGGTCAGGGCCAGAAAGGTCCCTGTGCCAACAATGTTAAACCTCTTTAGGTCAGGCTTCTGACACCAAAAACCAGCGGTGGCGCAAACCACCGCTGGTTTTTTCTATAGCTTGCCGCGGGCGACAGGTCTGCTTTGATGGTGAGTGAACGTGCGCGCTCCGTTTTCGGAGTGCCGTGACCCATTCCTCTCAGCATGAGTTGGCCCCCGGGTACAGGCGCAATTCTTCTGTATCACTTTTAGTAGCATGGCGGTCACCGCCCCGCAGTCTGCGAGCGCAGTCAGCCAGGCTGGAGCCGGCCCAGTTGCCCTGGTCGGGGCTGTAAAGCCTGGCATCCAGTTGCTTGAGCTCGCGCGCAAATTCCTCGTCTCCAAACTGCCTGGCGACTTGCTCAAGGGAGACTGCGGGTGCATCGGGGTTGAAGGCGTTAGCCCAGGCGATAACGGCAGCGCGCGCGCCTGCTGGATCGCCGTTGGCACACGCTGTCACCAGCTTTTTAAAAGCATGCTTCTCAGAGGTATTGTCCGCAGGAATCAACGGCTCTTTTGCGCCTGCATCACGCCGTCGCCATAAATAGAACAGAGTTGTCAGCCAGCCCAGGGTGCTCACTGCGCTCAGGATTTGCCAGATCGTGGTCTGCTCCTGCGAAACAACAGGAGGGACGGCGACAGCGGCACCAGGCTCTGTGACGGCGGCAGGTTCCGCTGTGGGAACATTAGGGGTGGCGGATGGCTCGGCCGCTGTTACAGTGATTTTCCGCTCTGGCAGCACAGCATATTGCACCTGCTCGGTCTGGGTGTCCCACCAGGGGATGCGAATCTCAGGTATCAAATAGGTGCCGGCGCGGGTCGGAACCACTGCGGCGCTATCCTGCCGGATGCCCATCAGCCCACCGGGAATTTCCTCTTCACTGATCTGCGGTTGATCCGGGTAGTATTTCAGGCCATCCGTGGGCACAAACAGGATAGGCGGCAGCTGGGCACCCTGTAAGCCCTCTCCCTGGATCCTGATGGTACGGGTGGCCGATTCGCCAACGCGCAAATGTTCTGGCGATGTGGACCAGTTTTCTTCCAGAGTCACGTGCCGCGAGGGTAGCCAGGTGGCTGCGGTAAAACTCTCCGGTTTGGGCAGCACATTGATCGATATTGCCTCGGTGCTGCGGCGCACAAGCTTGCCGTCGCGACCGATATCAAAGAAGCTCCTGCGGCCCTGTTCGACCCGACCGGAAAAGACCTGGGCTGGAATCTCCAGGGTGCCGCTCTGCTCCGGGAAGATCGCGTAGCGCAGTTCGTGTACCAGCCATTGGCGCCCGTCGATAGTACGTTGGAAAGAGTGTTGTTCCAGCGGCTTGACGAAAGCGTTGTCCAGTTTCAGCTCTGGAATGCTGGCCCCTTCCAGATTGACAGACTGTTGCACCCGCAGGGTTAACATCACCTGGCCCTGCACATAGACGTTGCGCTGGTCCACCTCGGCCTCGAACACGACCGACTGATCGCCGGTGTGGGTATCGGGGGCAGCACTCACCACAACGGGCAGGCCTGGCGTAGTGCTCTGTCCAACGTGCAGGGGCGGTATCTGCAGGTTACCCTCCCGGGTTGGTGTAAGATCGATGATCACTTGTCGGGCGTGGGACATGCGACCATTGACGATGCTTGTGTTGCTGCTGGTCGAGCGCTGCAGAATTTCGAAATCACCAAGCAGGGCGCGCAGGTCCGCATCATCAAGCTCTTCGTCTTCTGTGGCGGTAATGGTTAGCCGCACGGTGTCGCCCAGGGAGACCTTATTGCGGTCCAGCTTGGCGGTCACCGCCCCCAGGGCGACATTGCCACCCAACGCCAGTGTCAGTGCGACCAGGAAGGTCATTGTGTGACTAATAGGCTTCATCGTCTCTCCCGGCCCCCTGTTCCTGTCTTTGCAAACTTTCGTAATGGAATTTCTGCCGCAACAGCCCCGAGGGGTCGTCCGGCACGCGGCGTAGCCAATTCTCCATTGCCTGGTCGTGCTCTTCATTGACGGACTCATCGCGAGCCTTTTCGGCGTCCTGCTCTTTTCCGGCCTGCTCTTCCTGGGGCTTGCCTCCGGTTGCTTCCCGGGCCTCCTGTTTTTGCTGCTGGTCCGCTTCCTGCTGCTTCTGCGTCTGGCTATTCTGCTGCTGTTGTTGGGCGTCCTGCTCCTTGTCCTGTTGCTCGTTTTTCCCGCCATCTGGCTGTTGCGAATCCTGGGCGTTTTGTTTGTTGTCCTGTTGCTGATTCGGATCCTGATTCTGCTGTTGGTCCTGGTCCGGCTGCCGCTCCTGCTGTTGGTCCTGGCCCTGCTGCTGCTCCTGCTTTTGCTTCTGTTCCTGCTGTTGGTTTTTATCCTGTTGCTGTTGCTGTTGCTGCTGCTTCTGCTGTTGTTCCTTGAGCTTCTTCACCAGTTCCAGGTTCTCCTCTGCGTCAGTCCGGTCGGATTGCAGCTTCAACGACTCCTCGTAGGCGGCGATGGCCTCATCCAATTGTCCGGCCCGTGCCAGGGCGTTGCCCCGGTTGTACAGGCTGTCCGCGTTAGCCGGGTTCTTGAAGTGTTGGGCGGCGGCGTCGAAGTCCCCGCTTTGATACGCCGCTGTTCCCGCCCACTCGGGGTTTTCGAACAGTGTGGCAGCCGCTTTGCTGTCGCCCTGTTGTAGCGCCCGTTGCCCCTGCTGATCCTGGGTGAGCCACAGGTCGTCCCAGGTCTGGGCGTTGGCGGGATCAGGTTGTACCAGTAGCAGAACAGGCAACAGGGTCAACAGCCAACCGCGTCGAAACAGGCCCAGCGCCAATGGCAGCAATGCCAGGATTAACAGATAGCCCTGGTCCTCCCAGGTATCGGCTGTCCTGCCCAGTGCCAGCTTATCTTCGGTTTCGTTCAGTGGGCTACTGGCCAGCAGGTAATTAAGGTCGCTGTCGTCCAGTTGCATACGCCTGTAGTTGCCGCCTGTCGCAACGGCCAACTCGCGCAGGTCCTCTTCGTCCAGGCCCGGCATGACTATGGTGCCCGCATCGTCCTTGAGAAAACCGCCGTTGGGCAGGGGGATGGGTGCACCTGCAGGGGTGCCCACTCCCATGATGGCCAGTTGCGAATCGCTGCCTGACAATACTTTTGCGATGCCATCGCGGTCCTTCTCCGACACGCCGTCTGTCACCAGCAGTAGCCTGCCCTTGCGAATACCGGCAGACCGCAGCAGTTCCAGCGCCTGGGTCACGGCGCTGACCGGTTCGCTGCCGGGCAGTGGCATCATGTCCGGATGCAGGGCCGGCAGCAGGTTGGCGATGGTGGGTGTGTCGTCAGTCAGTGGCGTGACGATATGGGCGTCTCCGGCGTAGGCAATCAGTGCGGTCTGCCCCTCCCGACGCTGCTGCAACAGGTCCAGCAGTTTCTGGCGTGCGCGCTCCAGTCTTGAAGGGGCCAGGTCTGCAGACTTCATGGAGTAGCTCAGGTCCAGCAGCACGACCAGAGCATCCTGTTTCTGGTGTACGGGCTGGGGAATCTTCTGCCAACTGGGACCGCTGGCGGCCAGGGCGGCGAGCAGCCAGCCGAGGAACACCAGGGGCAGGAAGTTGCTGCTCCCGGAGCCACTGCTGTCACTGACCAGATGACGCAGCAGATCAGGTGCGATGACGGATTGCCAACTGCCTTTGCGTCCTCGCTGCCGCCACAGCAGCCACAGCAGTACAAGGGCGGGCAGCAGGGTCCACAGCCACTCGGGGCGCATCAGGTGCAGTTGCATCAGCGCCCCTCCTGCTGACCGGGCGCAGTAGCTGTGCTGCGCAAGCTGAAGGTGGACCAACAGTGGCGCAGGGCCAGCAAAAAGCTTATGAGCAGGGCCGCCAGAAGTGGCAGGTAGCCCAGCGCCTGCCTGGGCCGGTACATCTTGGTTTCCTGCTCCACGGGCTCCAACTGGTCCAGGAGGTGGTAGATATTGACCAGCTCCTGCGGGTTGCGGGCGCGGAAATATTCACCGCCTGTAAGCCTGGCGATTTCCTGCAGTCCGGCCTCGTCGAGTTCCGCCGAGGGGTTGACCTGGCGACTGCCGAAACTGGAGCCGAACAGGCCCGGCAGGGTGAGCGCGTCCGCGCCGATACCAATGGTGTAGATGCGGATACCCAGTTTCGCTGCCAGTTGCGCGGCGTCCAGCGGTTTTACCGAGCTGGCGGTGTCCTGTCCGTCGGTCAGCAGGATCAGCACGCGGCTCTCGGCGGGGCGCTCCTTGAGGCGTTTGACCGCGAGTCCGATGGCGTCGCCGATGGCGGTTTCCTTGCCGGCGAACCCGATCTGCGCTTCCGCAAGGAATCGTTTCACGGTCGCGGTATCGAAACTTAGCGGAGACTGCACGTAGGCGTTGCTGCCAAAGAGGATCAGGCCCAGTCGGTCGCCCGTGCGATGGCTGATAAAGTCAGCACCCACCTGCCTCACTGCATCGACGCGCGACACCAGAGACTGGCCCACCTGCATATCCTCGACCTGCATGGAGCCGGAAATATCGACCGCCATCATCAGGTCGCGCCCGCTGTTAGGAAGCTCTACGGGATCGCCTATCCACATGGGCCGCGCTGCCGCCAACAGCAGAAGCAGCCACAACAACCACAGTGACACCGTGGGCACGACGCTGCCGCGCAGTACCCGGCTGCCCTGTGCATCGCTCAATTGCTGCCATTCATGGAAAAAGGGAACGCGCAGTGCCGGCTGCCGGGTGGTTGCTGGCGGCAGCACGCGGCGCGCCAGCCAGGGCAGGGGCGCCAATAGCAGCAGCCAGGGCCAGATCCATTCAATCATGGGGCCACCTTGTGGCGCCTGATCCAGTGCTGCGCCGCGCGATGCACCTGTGCGACATCGATTTCAGGGCAGTTCTTCTGGTACGCGGCGTCGTCGAAGGCCGGTTGAAATTGTTCTGCCGGTGGCAGGCTGCGGTTGAGAAATGCACGCCACGCCGCTCCATGCTCGGCCGCGATCTCTGTACGGGGATAGGCCAGCAGGGCCACGCTTTTTAACAGGGCATTGATCTGGCTGAGGTAGTAACCGGTGTCACTTTTTGCCAGGTAATCCGTATGCAGTGATTGCAACTGCAGCAGGGCACGGCGGCGGTAGGCATTTTTCCTGTAGCGTTTGTGCAACAGGTAAGTCAGGGTTGTCACCAGCAGTATCCCTGCAAGCAGCAAAATCCACCAGCCGGGCGCGAGTGGCCACCAGCCGATCAACTCGGGTGTGCGCAGCGGATGCAAATTGGCCAGGGGGTCCTGCGGGTTCAACGTCGCATCTCCCCATAGTAATTTTTCAATGTGCCAAAGGGTGACTGGTCGGTGGATGCCAGTAGCAGGGGGACACCCAGCTTTAGCAGATCGCTGCGCAACAGATCGCGCTGCTGTTGCAGGCGGTGGCGGTATTCGCTGCGCAGTTGCCGGTCGCCGGTGTGCAGCTCGCTGCGCTCGCTACCGTTTGTCACCGCATACGTGCCCGCCCTGGGTAGATCTGACTCGAGTGGATCGGCGCAGGCCACGGCGGTAAGCTCCGTGTGCTTGGCCAGCTCGAACAGGTGCTCCCTGGATCGCTCCTGGGCGGCGCCGCGAAAATCACTGATCAGGAACAGGCTGCTGCCGGGGCGCGCTATACGCCGCAGGTTGGACAGCATGGTGGCGAAGCTGTCAGCGTCGCCCGTGGTGGCCAGGGGCAGGGCCGCATTGTAGCCGGATATCTGTGACAGCAGCGCCAGCACCGTTTTGCGGCTGCGCCGGGGCCGGATTTCCTGGTGCCCCGGTCATTGAATACGAGCCCTCCCACCCGATCGCCACCCTGCAGGGCGCTCCAGGCCAACAGGCTGGCCAGCTGTCCTGCCAGCACCGATTTGAAGCAGTGGCTGGAGCCGAAGAACATGCTGCTGCGCTGGTCAACTACGACCAGTACCGGTCGCTCTCGCTCTTCGCGAAACACCTTGGTATGCGCGCTACCTGTTCTGGCGGTGACACGCCAGTCTATGGTGCGAATATCATCGCCGGGTTGGTAGCTGCGCACCTCCTCGAAATCGATGCCGCGCCCGCGAAAGTTGGATTTGATCGGTCCGGACAGGGTACTCAACGCCCTGTTCCGACGCCCGAGCTGCAACTGCTTCGCCGGGAAGCGCAGGGCGATAAGCTCTTGCAGGTCCGCGTAGGCACCGCGGGCAGGAGCGCTGATATCGGCCAGATGCATACTCGGTCTCAGCCCACGGGAACGATAGACAGCAGTTCCTCAATCACCCGGTTCGTGGTAACGCCATTGGCCTCGGCCTCGAAACTCAGTATGAGCCTGTGGCGCAGCGCATCCGCAGTGACCGCCTGAATGTCATCCGGGCTGACAAAATCCCGGCCTTTCAGCCATGCGTGGGCCCGGGCACAGCGATCGATGGCGATGGTGGCGCGGGGGCTGCCACCGTATTCAATCCAGCCCGCCAATTTTTCGCTATAGCGCGCGGGCGAGCGGGTAGCGATCACCAGTTGTACCATGTATTGCTCCACCGCCTCGGACATGTGCAGCGCCAGTATCTCCTGGCGGGCGGCGAAGACACTCTCCTGCTTCAGCGGAGTGGGTGGTCTGTCGATACCCCGGCTCGCCTCCAGGCGGGTCAGTCGCAGTATCTCGGTTTCGGCAGCAGTATCGGGGTAATCGACGCTGACATGCATCAGGAAGCGGTCCAGCTGCGCCTCGGGCAGTGGATAGGTGCCTTCCTGCTCAATCGGGTTCTGGGTAGCCATCACCAGAAACAGGTCGGGCAACTTGTAGGTCTGGCTGCCGACACTCACCTGGCGCTCCGCCATGGCTTCCAGCAGGGCCGACTGGACCTTGGCGGGCGCGCGGTTGACCTCGTCAGCCAGTACCAGGTTGTGAAAAACAGGGCCTTTCTGGAAGTGAAAACTGGCCTCCTGCGGCCGGTAGATCTCGGTGCCGGTGACGTCGCCCGGCAACAGGTCCGGGGTAAACTGGATGCGGTGAAAAGTGCCTTCAAGCCCGTCTGCCAGGGATTTGATGGCCCGTGTCTTGGCGAGTCCGGGAGCTCCTTCAACCAACAGGTGGCCATCTGCCAGCAGGGCGATGATCAGTCGTTGTACCAAATGGGCCTGGCCGACAATTTGCCCGCTCAGCCAGTGCTCGAGTGCTTGGATATCTGCGTTCGCCACGATTTCTCCTGTGGTGTTGGTTGTATAAGACCGCTATTGCTGCCCGCTGCGAAAATCCCAAATCTGCCGCACGGGAGGAACGCATTGTAGCGAAAGAAACCGGGCGGTCCAGTATGTCGAGGTACAGACCTCCCCCCAGCGCGCTTCCTGTGACTGGCTGATATGCAAAAAGTTCCTCGAGGTGCGGTAACCTGTTTGAGATGCGTTAGACTTGAAGAAACCGGTAATGGCCGATTATCCGATGCAACCAGGAACTCCGTACATGGCATTAAACAAGGAAAAGGAGAGATTGCTCGGCGAACTGGCATCGCGTATTGAGACCGATGCCGATATTGAAGATCGACAGTCCCTGCACAATCTTTCGTTGGCCCTGTTCTGGCGCTTCCAACCTGAAGATATGCGCGGACGCAGCATCGAAGACCTCTACGGGTGTCTCTGTGGCCTGCTGAAGTTTATTCGCCACAGGCCTCAAGACGGTCCGCTGGTGCGTATCTTCAATCCGCAAAAGCAAAGGGACGGTTGGGACAGCCAGTATACGACCCTCATCATATTGTGCCAGGGCATTCCCTTTTGCACTGCCTCTGTCAGAGGCGAACTGAACCGGCGTTCTCTCGGCATTCATACCATTGCCAGTTCCAACCTGGCGATCAGGCGAAATGATACCGGGGTGCTGCTCGAGGTGTTGTCGGCTGCGCAACTGGATTGTGCCCTTGCTCCGCTTGAGGCGATCCTGTTTTTTGAGATCAATCGGCAGTCCAGACCTGAGGATCTCGATGAATTGCGCGATACCCTGGTCGACATTTTGCAGGAAGTGTCACTGGTGGTGAGCGACTTTCCCGCCATGCGCGCGCGTTTGCAGGACATCACTGCCACAGTCGCTGACACTGCGTGCGTGGCGCAGGAATTGCGCGAAGAGGCGGTCGCCTTTCTTGAGTGGCTGGGGCGCGAACACATGATCCTGCTCGGTTACGAGTATCTGCAGGTAACGCCAGGCGCTATTACAGTCAGCGAAAAGCACAGTCTGGGCTTGTTGCGCCATCTTGCGAATCGCGGTGTGCAGGATCTGCAGGCAGATATACAGAGGTTATCCCCGCAGCAGTTGCTCGACAACCAGGTGAGTTTTTCCAAGTCGCGCCAGCGCTCGCGGGTACACCGGATCGCCTACCCCGACTACGTTGAAATTCGCGATTTTAATAGCGCCGGTGAAGTGATCGGCCAGCACCGGTTGCTGGGCCTGTATACGTCATCGGTCTACAGCATGGATCCTGAAACGATTCCGATTTTAAGGCGCAAGGTGAAGAGCGTGCTGGAACTATCCAACCTGCACTGGTCGGCCCACGAGAGCAGGGAACTGGTGCGGGTGCTGGAAGGATTTCCACGGGATGAATTGTTCCAGTCGAGCACGGCGGAGTTATGCGCCACGGTTAACGCGGTAAATGGCATACAGGAGCGCAGGCAGACACGGTTATTTATCCGTAAGGATATCCACGGAAAATTTGTCAACTGCCTCGTTTACGTACCACGTGATTGCTACAACACAGAACAGCGCATGAAGATTGAGGCAATACTGATTTCAGCCTTTAGCGCACAAGAGCTGGAGTTCACAGCCTTCTATTCGGAATCGATTCTGGTGCGTTGCCATTTTGTCTTGCGTGTTGATCCCGCGGTGCCCCTTGAGTTTGACGTTGGCGAGATTGAGGCAAGAATTATACAGGCCATGTTGGCGTGGCGGGACCGGCTCAAAATCCAATTGATCCAGGAATTCGGTGAGGAGCAGGGCGAGCGGCATTCTCGCGAGCTGGGAATGGGGTTTCCACCAGGCTATCGGGACGATTTTGAGCCGCGCGTTGCGGTACAGGATATCAAGTACTTTCTGCGCATGCAGCAGCGCGCAGAGCTGCAAATGGATTTCTACCGGCAGGAGGTCGAGGGCGAGGATAGCTTGCGGCTGCGCCTGTACCATTGCGACGAAAGTTTGCCCCTGTCTGACGTGCTGCCCATCCTGGAGAACCTGGGACTGCGCGTGGTGACCGAGCGCCCTTACGTCATTCGAGCCCATGACGCCCGGCTCTATTGGGTGCAGGAGTTCAGTCTGGTTTACACATTGTCCCATGACATTGTGATTGCAGAGGTTAAAAACGCGTTCGAGACCGCCTTCGCACGCATCTGGACCGGGGCTGCCGAAAACGATAGTTTCAATCGACTGCTGCTCGGCACGCGGCTGGACTGGCGCGAGATAGCCCTGTTGCGCGCCTTTGCACGTTACCTGCGGCAGTTGCACTTTCCCTACAGCGTCGAATACATCGCAGAGACGCTGGCCAATCACCTGCACATTGCAGAGACTATTGTTGAATTATTTCTCACGCGGTTTTCACCGCATATAGAAAGTGATGAAGCTTTGCGCCAGCAAAGCGAAATCGCTTTGGAGCAGCATATCCTGAGCGCGCTGGAGGAAGTGCCAAATCTGGGAGAGGACCGCATCATTCGCCAGTTCGTGCATCTGGTAAAAGCGATGTTGCGCACGAATTATTTCCAGCAGGCGCAGGACGGTGCACCCAAGCCCTGTTTTTCTTTCAAACTGCGACCAGCGGAAATTCCCCATGTCTCACGGCCCGTGCCACTGTATGAAATATTTGTCTATTCTCCGCGGGTCGAGGGCGTGCACCTGCGTGGCGGCAAGGTGGCGCGAGGCGGCCTGCGCTGGTCGGACCGGCTTGAGGATTTTCGCACCGAGGTGTTGGGACTGGTAAAGGCGCAGCAGGTCAAGAATGCGGTTATCGTGCCGGTCGGCGCCAAGGGCGGCTTTGTGGCCAGGCAATTGCTGCCTGGAATGTCGCGCACTGAGGTACAAGCAGAGGGAGTGGCCTGCTACGAGCTGTTCATTCGTGCGCTGCTTGATATCACCGACAATCGCAGCGCGACTGGGGTGATAAGACCTCCTCAGGTGGTTGCCAAGGATGACGAAGATCCTTATCTGGTGGTGGCGGCAGACAAGGGCACGGCCTCCTTCTCTGATATAGCTAACCGGATAGCGCAGGAATATAACTTCTGGCTCGGTGACGCCTTCGCCTCCGGCGGCAGTACCGGATACGACCACAAAAAAATGGGGATTACCGCCAGGGGTGCCTGGATTTGTGTGCAGCGGCATTTTCATGAAATGGGTACCGATATCCAGGCCACAGATTTTACGGTGGTCGGTATCGGTGATATGTCCGGCGACGTGTTCGGAAATGGCATGTTGCTCTCCCGCCACACGCGACTGCTGGCGGCGTTTAATCATCAGCATATCTTTGTCGATCCGGATCCGGATGCCGCCACAAGTTTTGACGAGCGCGCGAGGTTGTTCGCCTTGTCGCGTTCCAGCTGGTCTGACTACAATCAGGCGCTGATTTCGGCGGGTGGGGGCGTATTCGAGCGCTCTGCCAAGTCGATCACGCTGTCACCCGAGATAATGCAGCGTTTTGACATCGATGTGGCGCAGGTGACGCCCAGCGGAACTGATCAAACATCTGTTGCGCGCTCCTGTTGACCTGCTGTGGAATGGCGGCATCGGCACGTATGTCAAATCCTCCAGAGAATCTCATACAGATGTCGGTGATAAGTCCAATGATGCGCTGCGTATAGATGGCGCACAGCTGCGCTGTCGGGTCGTAGGTGAGGGGGGCAATCTTGGAATGACACAGTTAGGCAGGGTTGAATACTGCCTGCAGGGCGGACGTTGCAATACGGATTTTATCGACAATGCAGGGGGTGTGGATTGCTCGGATCATGAGGTCAATATCAAAATTCTTCTGGACACAGTCGTAGTGCGCGGAGATTTGACGCAGGAGAACCGCAATGCGCTGCTGGAAGAAATGACGGACAGTGTTGCTGAACTGGTCCTGAAGAATAATTATCGCCAGGCACAGGCCATCAGTCTGGTGGAATACCAGGCGTCGGCACGCAGTGGCGAGTACCAGCGCTTCATCCGGGCGTTTACGGAAGCCGGTCGGCTGGATCGGGCGCTGGAATTTATGCCCACGGACGATGAGTTGGTGGAGCGGCGTACCCAGGGCAAGACGCTTACCAGACCCGAGCTTTCCATTCTTGTGTCCTATAGCAAGGCCGCGCTGAAGGAGCAATTAGTCGAAGCGGAACTGGGACGCGATCCTTCTTTTTCCGCCGCACTCAGGAGCGCTTTCCCCAGGCGCCTGGCCGATCTGTATCCCACAGAGATTCAGGAGCACCGCCTGCACAGGGAGATCCTGGCGACGCAGATCGCCAATGACATAATTAACCGCATGGGCCTGAATTTTGTGTTACGCCAGCAAAAAGCCACGGGTGCCTCCGTGGCCGATGTGGCCTGTGCGTATACCGCAGTGATGGAAATCTTTCGGCTGCCTGTGTTGTGGGACCGGATCGAAACCTCAGGCCACACGGTGCCGTCGCACGTACAGATGGATATGATACTGACGCTTATAGGGTTGGTAAAACGCGCGACGCGTTGGCTGTTGCGCAATCGGCGGCGCCAACTCTCGCCCGCGGCACTGATTGCCCAGTTTGGTGCAGGACTGACGCAATTGCCGGAAGCATTTCCCACACTGTTACGCGGACGGTCTGCTGATCGTTATCGGGGCCTGTGTGAGCAGTATATTGCGCAGGGTGTAAGCGCAACACTGGCCGAGGCGGTAGCCGGTTCCCACTATCGTTATATGGCACTGGGTATCATCCAGGCAGCCACCGACGCCGGGGCACCACTGCTCGATGTCGCCAACCTCTACTTTGAGATGGGCGAGCAATTGCAACTGGATTGGTTTGGTAACCTGATACTGTCGAGCAGGATAGACAACGAGTGGCAGGCGTTGGCCCGGGATACGTATCTGGAGGACCTCGAATGGCAGCAACGCACACTGGCGATCGGTGCCCTGCGCCACCTCGATGAGGATCGAAATATGCTGAGCTGCATGGAGCGCTGGCAGGCTCAGGAAGCGCTGCTATTGCAAAGATGGTACCAGATGCTCACTGAATTGCAGGCTGTGCCCGCGCCAGATTTCGCCATGCTGGCCGTGGCTAACCGGGAGCTGCTGGATCTCGCCCAGAGCACTGCGCGTGCCGCCAGCGGGTAGTGTATGCAGTGCAAGCTGGACCTGCCCACGCCTACCTCACTCTGGCGCTGCCTTCCACGTCTCCGCTGGCAATGAGAAAATCAGATAGCGCGCAACTTGTGAACGCCAGAGACACCGGTGAGACCGTCCCATTGGTCGCTGCGGCCCGCGCGCCACCCGGTCACCCAATTTTGCCGATGCTCCTCTTCCTCGTGGGGGCAGAAGTCGATGCTGCGCCCTGACAGGCCGGCCTGGTAGCCCCGGTTAAATGCTCTGGAATTCATATCGCGCTTCTGTCTTCTCATAGGGTATGTCTCCGTGGCAGACTGGGCCCCCGTCCGGCAGCGTAGACTTCAGGCTCGCGCGCGGTGGAAGCATGTTTAGTTAACTTGCAGCGCGTGTATAAGCTTGTCATATGGCGAAGCAATACAGCGAAGGGTGCCGGGAAGGCACGTCCTCAATAGAAACAAAGAAGGGCTTGCAAGTCGACTATTGTTTTGTTCTGACTAAACCCAGTCATATAACTTTTTTGTGAAATATCCACCTTTATGAGATTCAGCAATGAGTAATTTGCCCCACTGCCCGCTGTGTAACTCCGCATACACTTACGAGGACAGGAACCTGTACGTTTGCCCCGAGTGCGCACACGAGTGGTCCGGGCAGGCGGAAACAGGGGCGGGCGATGAACCGGCCCCGGTGAGGGACGCCAACGGCAACACGCTGCAGGATGGTGATACCGTTACCGTCATCAAGGATTTAAAGGTAAAGGGCTCGTCTTCGGTGCTCAAGGTGGGTACACGGGTGAAGAACATCCGCCTGGTGGAGGGTGATCACAATATCGATTGCAAAATCGACGGTATCGGGGCGATGAAGCTTAAATCAGAGTTCGTCAGGAAGGTCCAGGCTTAGGGAATCTCTGAACAAGGCCTCCGATATTGCATGGACAGTTTCCTTTCAGCTTTGGCCAGGGAATCAAGATGTCCATCTTTTCCACGATGATTTCATGGCGCGATTTTCGCTTCCTATCAGCGTATTCTGCTGCAGTAAAGGTGAGTTGGCCCAGCAGAAAATCTCGATGGAAGTGTCACGCCAAGTATGCCACATTGGCAAAGTTATTCAGAGCCTCCCTGGGTGAAACAGATCAGACATGCCATGCCATGCAGTATCCGGTTTGATGTCACTCCTAACCGATGTCTTTCTTTCGCGTAGGAGAATCGTAGGTTTTCAAGCCCCATTCGTAACAGGGCGAAAAGATCTTCAAGGCAATCCATGGCCAGTTCGTGATTTTTTCAATGTGAACCGCCGAACTTCAGTAAGCGGCCTGAACTCGACACCCCGTGTAATTACCTTATACTTGGGCGCCTTCGACCGACACAAAAAAGTGAATGTTTTGCAGGTTCCATCCACGCCATCGTTAGACAGGAAAGTCACAGCTCGATGCGCATCTGAAGCCTGTAATGATTGTACAATCGACAGCAGGTTCTTAGAGAAAGTGGTACATTAATGTCGGGAAAGATTACGCTAAACAGGGAGTTTTCGGTTCCTATTTTTGATATCGATCTGGAGGGCTTCGAGCACCACAAGCAGCTACTGATAGAACATTTTCTGAGCTTGCGCGCTGGCGACAACGGTGCTGACAGATCGAACCAGGGTGGATGGCATTCTAAGAATGACCTATTCAAGTCAGAGCATCCCTCTGTCAAATGGCTGGTGCGCGCGATCCTCCAGACAGGAGCAGAGAGCATCAAGCAGGCGAAACTCCTGCCGCCTGGTAATGAGATTGTAATGTCAGCCTGCTGGGTAAATATCAACGCGACTGGGGACTGGAATGCACCCCACAATCACCTTCCTGATGAGTGGTCTGGTGCGTTTTATGTGGATGTGAATAGCAAGAATGCCACATCAGTGAAAAGCGATAAGGATGGGGATATTATTTTTTTCAACCCACTTCCCCTGAGCATGCAGTATCAACGATCGGCTACATTGATCGCCACGCCGGCCAGCGGCAAGATGTACCTGTTTCCCGGTTATCTTCTGCATATGGTTGCCCCGCATTTCGACGAGAAACCGCGGATATCGGTAGCCTTTAATCTGACTCTCAGGCGAAAATCGGCAGCAGCGTCTTCGTATTCCTAGGGACACCCCGAACAATTGATGACTTTCAGGGCCGCAATACATTTTAATTTCAACGGCTATTTGGGTAGTTTTGGCCTGGCCATTCCACACATGTGGAAGCTCACAACCTGCCTGATACACAGGCAGACCTTGGTAGAGTGGCCAAACAGTGGAATGAAAGGCCGCGAAAGACGTCAGACCGCCAAACGCCAGTTCATCGAGTTTGCGAGTTGCTGTCCGGTTTATGGACTGTCCAGCAACTCAATCCAGTGCACCACGGGCACCCGCGCTGCCGATTGCAAATGAAGCTGGCAGCCTATATTGGCTGTCGCAATGATGGCCGGTTGATCACTGCTTAAAGTGAGCAGGGTATTGGCCAGCAGACGTTCGCTGATACCGGACTGCAGGATAGAGTAGGTGCCTGCCGAGCCGCAGCACAGGAGTTTCTGCGTTGTGCGGGCAATGTCAAAGCCCGCTCGTTCCAGTATGGTGGCCAGCAGGTGCGGTTGCTGCAGGGCGTGTTGCAGGGTGCAGGGTGTGTGGATTGCCACTTTCCCGATCTGCGTATTTATCTCAAGCTTGCCCAGGTCTTCCCGCAGCAGGATTTCCCCGAGATCACGGCACAGCTGCGATACGTGCCGCGCCTTTTCTGCGTAGGTCGGATCAGCGGCGAGCAGGCGTCCGTAATCCGCCAGCATGGCGCCGCAGCCGCTGGCGCTGCTGACAATGGCTTCGGCGCCGTTTTCTATATAGGGCCACCAGGCATCAATATTGCGACGCATATTGTCCAGGCCGTCGGCGTGCGCCGCCAGATGGTAGTTAACCGCGCCGCAACATCCGGCCTGCGGCGCGCTAACCAGAGAGATACCCAGCCTGCCCAGTACGCGTCGCGCGGCGGCGTTGGTATTGGGTGTTGCCGCGCGCTGTACGCAGCCTTCCAGTACCAGCATCCTGCGCGCATGTTGCCCTGCTGGCGCGGCCAGGGATGTTGGCGCGCAGGAATCTTGCGGCGTAGGCGAGCGGGCAGGAGTGGACGCACGGTCTGTCCCACTGCGAGCACCGCTCCCAGCAGTTGCGGCCTGGAGAAAACAACACGCAGCAACCAGCGCATTGCTCTGGAAGCGACGGGCCGCGGGGCCTGTTGCTCCATCAATGCGCGGCCGATGTCCAGCAATTCGCCGTACTGCATACCGGAAGGGCAGGCAGTTTCGCAGTTGCGACAGGTGAGGCAGCGATCAAGGTGTAACCGGGTCTGCGCGCTGGCGTCTCCGCTTTCCAGCAGGTGCTTGATCAGGTAGATGCGACCGCGCGGGCTGTCCCGTTCGTCGCGGCTGTCGACATACGTCGGGCAGGTGGCCAGGCAGAACCCGCAGTGCACACAGGCGCTGGTGAGCGTCCTGGCGGCCTGCCCCGCAGCGGTGTCGGCAAAACGTGGATGTAATTCTACGTGCATGGGGTACCTGCTCCTACAGCCAACTGTACAGGCGGCCTGGATTGAGAATGCCGTCAGGGTCGAATGCATGTTTGAGACGTTGTTGCAAACCCTGCTCGACGGTAGTTAAGTGGCGATCTCACCTCTGCGCTGCGGTCGCCACCGCGAAACAGGGTGACATGACCACCGGCTTCGACTGCAGCCCGTTGCAGTGCCTCGCGTGAATGCTCACCGCGCACCCAGCGCTGGGCGCCACACCAGTCGATGAGAATTGGTCCGAAGTCAGGCTTGACCGGTGCCGAGGATTTAACAGAAAAGCGCCACAGCGGCGTGTCACCCCAAAAGAAAGGCAGTGCCATTTCGCGCAGTCCTTCCCAGATGGCTGCGTCGGCCTCCAGCACGTCACCTCCCCATTGCGTGGCGGTACTGTCAACTGCACTGGCGGCACCGGACAGGCGCAGGTATAAATGACCGTCCACCCAGAAAGCCCCCGACAGGGGTTTTGGCTCACCGGCGCGGCGATTCATGTCACTGGATGGCATCCTCGGCCTGCATTTGATACCGTAGCGTGACTGTCTCTTCCGGCCGCGGCAGGACTTTCAGGCTCACCTGGCTCAATACACCCAGTGTTCCCAGCGCGCCGGCCTGCAGGCGTGAGACATCGTAGCCGGCGACATTTTTCATCACCTTGCCGCCGAAATTGAGTCGTTCGCACTTGCCATTGATCAACTGCACACCCAGCACCATGTCGCGGATGGAGCCGCCCCAGGGCCTGGCAGGTCCCGGACAGGTTGCACGCCAGCGTGCCGCCCAGGGTGGCCCTGCCATCGAACAGCGGCGGCTCGAAAGACAGTATCTGGTTGTGCTCCTCCAGCCTCGCGTTAATCTCGGTCAGCGGCGTACCTGCCCGGGCGGTAATAACCAGTTCCTGCGGTTGATAGTCGACGATGCCGCGGTGTCCGGAGATATCCAGCTGCTCATATTCACAGTCGCGGCCTGCCAGGTGGCGCTTGCTGTTACCGGCGCTGATAGTGACCGGCCGACGGCTGTCACGCGCCTGCTGCAGCGCCGCGATGATGTACTCGCTGCAGTCTCCACCGGCGGTGCTGCTGCATTGCTCAGTCATGCTGGTGACGGGCCGGCAGGGCCCGATACTCCTGGCAGCGCTTGAGGATGGGCACACCTTTGCCCGGGTTCAGGTTGAGGGCGGGATCGAAGGCGTGCTTGATGTCCTCAAATTGAAGCAGTTCCTGCGTGGAGAATTGGCTGGCCATCTTGCGCAGTTTTTCCACGCCCACCCCGTGCTCGCCGGTGATACAGCCGCCGACGCGCACCGACAGTTCCAGTATGTCGCCACCGAACATTTCTGCCTTGCGTACTTCCTGTGGGTCACTGGCGTCGAACAGGATGAGTGGGTGTAAATTGCCGTCACCGGCGTGAAAGACATTGGCAACTGCTAATTCGTAGTGTGCGGACAGGCGGTAGATTTCATTCAGTACATGGGATATCTGGCCGCGCGGAATAGTGCCGTCCATGCAGTAGTAATCCGGTGCCAGGCGCCCCACCGCAGGAAAGGCCGACTTGCGTCCCTTCCACAGCAGCGCGCGCTGGGCATCGTCCCGCGAAATTGTCAGCGAGGTCGCGCCCATGCTTTCGAACAGGTGCGCTACCTCTGCCGCATGCTGCGCCACCTCCTCGCGGGTGCCATCCACCTCGCACAGCAGAATGGCTGCGGCATCCCCGGGATAGCCGGCATGGGCAAAGTCTTCTGCCGCCTGAATCGCCAGGCGGTCCATCATTTCCAGACCTGCGGGAATAATGCCGGCGGCGATGACCGCGCCCACGGCATCGCCCGCTGCGCTGACACTGTCAAAACCGCCCATGACCACCCGGGCCAGCTCCGGCGAGGGTAGCAGGCGCACAGTGATTTCCGTCACGATACCCAGTAATCCTTCCGAACCGGTGAATAGCGCCAGCAGATCGTAGCCGGGACTGTCCAGGCCCATGCTGCCGATCGTCAGTGCCTCCCCGGCCACGGTAAGGATGTTCAGGGACAGGATATTGTGTACGGTCAGCCCGTATTTGAGGCAGTGCACGCCGCCGGAATTTTCGGCCACATTGCCGCCGATAGTGCAGGCGACCTGGGACGAGGGATCCGGGGCATAATACAGGCCGTGGCAGGCAGCCGCCTCGGAGATGGACAGATTGCTGACACCTGGCTGTACGCGTGCGGTGCGCGCCAGCGGGTCGATTTCGAGTATGCGATCGAGCTTGCTCAATACCAGCAAAATGCCGTCCGGATGGGGCATGGCTCCGGCGCACAGGCCGGTGCCCGCGCCCCTGGCAACCACCGGGACCTTGCATTGATGGCAAATGCGCAGCACCTGCTGCACCTGTTCCACCGTCGCGGGCAACACCACCGCCAGCGGCAGATCGCGGTAGAGGGTCAGTGCATCGCACTCGAAAGGACGCTGGGATTCGGGCTCCTCGATAATGCCTGCGTCGCCCAGGCACTGTCGCAGGCGCCGCAGCAGGTCAACCCGGGCGACAGACGATAGCTGTTCGATCAAAATAGTCTCTCCCGTGCACAGCGTCGCTGGATACGCCAGCTCCCGCGTCGTGGAATTTATCGTACGTCATCCGCGCTCCCACTTAAAGCACCCGGCGGTTTGCGAAAGCATCCGCGCGTACTGGAGTCGCGCGTGAAAATATGGGATAACAGCTGTCCTATTTTCTGAAGGAATGCACAGCAATGAAAGACTTCGCGGGAAAAGTGGCAGTGGTGACTGGTGGGGCGAGCGGTATTGGCCGATCTCTGGTCAAGGAATTACTGTCAGCGGGGGCCAGGGTGGTGGTCGGCGATGTTGAACAGAAAGCGCTGGACCGCGTGCTGGCTGAATTCGCTGGCGCCGGTGAATTGCTCGGTGTGGTGACTGATGTATCGAAGGCCGACTCGGTCAACGCGCTGGCCGACACGGTATTCAAGACATTCGGCGCCTGCCACCTGTTGTTCAACAACGCGGGTGTTGCCGCTCCCTCGGCCAACGTGTGGGAGACCACCGACAACGATTGGAAGTGGGTGCACGGCGTCAACGTCCTCGGCGTGGTTCACGGCATCCAGGCCTTTGTGCCGCGCATGATCGCCTCCGGGGAGGAGGGACATATAATCAATACCTCTTCCGGCGACGGCGGCATTTCACCCTTGCCGTACCAGTCAGTGTACGCCTCCAGCAAGGCGGCAGTGTCCTGTATCAGCGAGTGCCTCGCAGCGCAGTTGGAGAGTGAAGGTACGCAGCTGGCGGCCTCGGTGTTCTACCCTTCTGGCGGCCTGCTCGATACCGGCATCTGGACCACGGACCGCAACCGGCCCAAGGATCTGGCCAGGGAGAAACCCTATGCGCCGGTGCCGACCGTGCAGGATTTCAAGGTGGCCGCTGAAAAGGCGGGCTGGGCACTGGAGTTCCAGGATCTGGATGAGTTGGCCCGTTACTGCCTGCAGGGTATTCGCGAGAAGCGCTTTGTCATCATGATACGGGTCGAGGAAGCCGAGGCTACGCTGCTCGAGCGCGCAGCGCGCATTGGGCGCAGTGAATTGCCCATCGACCAGGCCGAAATACCCAAATTATAGCGGGTGCAGTCGCACCCGCAGCGCAGCAGAAGCTCCCCCATACGGTTGCCCCTGCAGCTCGGGGTGCCAAAACTTCATGCGGAGCAGGACTGGGTGGAGGAGGCTTCGCCGAAAGAAAGCGTTTGGTAGCGAAAGAAGGTCAGGTTCGGTGACCAGTACCCGACGGGAAGACCTGCTTTGGTCAGCAGGTGATTGAAAAAATCGTCCGGATCCGGCAGTTGCCGCCACACCTGGGGCAGGAAGGTAGCGCGGAGCTGCCCCTCCTGCAGCAACAGGCCGTCATGTAATGGCTGCAGCGCAGCTAGCAGTTCTGCACGATTGCTGACGGGCAAAGGTTCCATGGCAGAGAGCACCGAAATCTCGATGCTGATGTCGTCCAGCTCGTGCGCTTGCAGCCGCGCGAAGCGCGGGTCGCGAAAGGCAGCACCGTGTGCCGCATCTGCCACCGCAGTCGCCAGTGGCTGACTGGCCTCCAGTGAGCCGATACATCCGCGCAACCTTCCCCCGGTGCTTAAAGTGACAAATACTGCGCGATTTCACACGCAGCGCTGGCGCTACATCACGCAGCGCCAGCTCAAGGGAAACGGAGGAATCCAGCCCGCTGTGCACTGCCTTGCGTGCGATCTGCAGCAGTGGTTCACGTTCGACCGCGGACAGTTCAATGCAGGATGAAAGCGGCATAACCCACTACCCGATCCTTGCTCCCGGCGGTATCTCCGGAGTTGCACACGGCCAGCTCCCGCACGACCAGCGGCCGACAGTGTTCGCTGCTCAGCAGGCCATTCAACGCATACGCCCCGCAGGCATCCCGCCCGGTGAGTGAGCTGTCCTTTTTCATGACGCGATTGCAGGTGCGGGTGTCAAGTGAGCAGGCCTCTTGATACGAATGGAAGTGGGAGAGGTCGGTGCTCACCACGAGCAGAGTTTCCGGCCCGCCCCACAGGGCATCCATCATGGCAGCCACGGTCCGCGCAGCGCAGTGTCCCACCACCACTGGGAGCAGGGCAAACTGGCCCAGTACGGTTTGTAAAAAAGGCAGTTGTACCTCCAGGCTGTGCTCCAGCCGGTGCGCTTCGTTCGATACACAAACGCCCGGGAGGGTGCAGGCATACTGCATGGCTTCACGGTCCAGGGGTACTGCCCCCAGTGGTGTTGCGAAGGCATCGGCGTCCGGCACGGCCATGCCTTCAAGGGGAACCCGATGCGCCGGGCCAAACAACACCACGCGCGTTATATCCCCTGCGACAGGTGCCAGGGTCGCGTAAGCCTGCGCGGCTACGGTGCCGGAATAAATGTAGCCGGCGTGTGGCACGATCAACACCTTTGGTTTGACCCCGGTGAGTGCGCCACTGCCCGCCAGCATCGACACGAGATGCTGGCGCAGGCGATCTTTATCGGCCTCATAGAAGGCCCCGGCCACCGCTGCTGCGCGTATTCTCATGGTGCTACTCGGCGAATTACTCTTCAATTTTCTATAACCATAGTTGAAATATGGGTATGGCGCCCCCAATTTCAAGATATGGATAAGACGATAGTATCAACACGCTACTGGCATGCCATGCAGGACGGGCAAGTGCAGTGCGACCTGTGCCCGCGCCACTGCCATTTGCAGGAGGGCCAGCGTGGGTTGTGCTATGTGCGCCAGCGCCTGGATGGCGAGGTGAAACTGGTCAGCTACGGGCGTTCCAGCGGCTTCTGTGTAGACCCTATCGAAAAAAAGCCACTGAACCATTTCTATCCCGGTAGTAGCGTTCTGTCCTTTGGCACAGCGGGGTGTAACCTGGCCTGCAAGTTTTGCCAGAACTGGGACACCACTAAAAGCCGTGAGATGGATACGATGGCAGATGGTGCAAGTCCGCAGCAACTGGCGCGGGCGGCACGGGACATGGACTGTCGCAGTATTGCCTTTACCTACAATGATCCGATCATTTTCATGGAATACGCGCTGGATGTGGCGGCGGCCTGCCGCGCACAGGATATCAGGACGGTAGCGGTGACGGCGGGCTACATCGACCCGGCGCCGCGGGTGGAATTTTTTCAGGCTGTGGATGCCGCCAACGTTGACCTCAAGGCCTTCAGCGAGCGCTTCTATTACAAGATATGCGGTGGGCACCTGGCCCCGGTACTGGAGACACTGGAATATATCCGGCATGAAACCAAAACCTGGCTGGAACTTACCACCCTGTTGATACCCGGTGAAAATGACTCAGCCAGTGAGCTGCATGCGATGACCCAGTGGGTGGTGGAACATCTCGGGCCCGACGTACCCATGCACTTCACCGCTTTTCATCCGGACTGGAAAATGCGGGATATTGAACACACCCCGGTCGCCACACTGCGCCGGGCACGGGAAATCGCCATGGGTAACGGTGTGCGCTTCGCTTACACCGGTAATGTCCAGGACCCGCAGGGCTCCAGTACCTGGTGTCCACACTGCGGTGCACTGTTGATCGAGCGCGACTGGCATCGCCTGGGTCACTGGGGGTTGGACGCGGAGGGTAACTGCGCATCCTGTAGCGCTGCGGTGCCTGGCTTTTTTGCCGGAAAACCCGCGCAGGTGCAGACGCGGCCGGTGCGCCTGAAATTCGTCTGAGCGGATTTCTGCCGGGTGCATACGCCATTGCTGCGGGCATGATAATGTACGTCACCGACGATTTTCTCTGTACCTGCTGACCTGAATTCCGGAACACTTTACTATATGAATATCCTGCAACTTTCTGACCCGAGCGAGCGCCATCTGGGGCGTGCCATCCAACTGCAGGCCGCGCAGCACGGTGATAAACCCTATCTGTTGTTCGGTGAGACGGTATATACCTTTGCCGAGGTCAATCAGCGCGTCAACGAACTGGCGGCGGGGCTGGCCCGGGCCGGACTGAAAGCCGGCGAGCGGCTGGCCTTTTACATGAGCAGCGCGCCGGAAGTGATTTTCCTGGTGCTGGCGACCAACAAGCTGGGCGCGGTGTGGGTGCCGATCAATACGGATTACAAGGGCGCGTGGCTGCTCGATACGATCAACGGCAGCAGGCCGACGATACTGGTCAGCGACGCGGCGCACCTCGACAGGTTGCAGGAGGTCATTGATGCACTGTCGATAGAGGCACTGGTAATGCTCGGTGGCCATGACGTCGGTGCCCGGCGCGCTCAGTCTTGAGGAGTTGTACGTCGCAGGGGCAGGGGAGCCGGATATGTCCGCGCTGAGCGCCGGCGATACCTGTGCGGTGCTGTGGACTTCCGGCACCACCGGCAAGGCCAAGGGTGTGATGCAGAGCCACAACGTCTGGTTCAATGCCTCCTATGCCAATAACGAGGAATGTCAGTACGGCATTGCTGAAGGGGATGTCATTTTTACCGTGCTGCCCATGTACAACTCGGCAGTCTGGGTCACGGCAATTTTTCGCGCGCTGTTTGCCGGGGTTCCGCTGGCGATTGATCCTGGTTTCTCGGTAACGACATTCTGGCAGCGCGTGGATTACTACAGGGCGACCCAATGCTTCACCCTGGGGGCCATGCATATGTTCCTGTGGGATGCGCCCGCCCGGGAAGATGATGCGCACCACAGTCTGCGCAAATTAATGGCGATTCCCATGCCGCCTGCCGTGGCTGCGACCATTCTGTGAACGGTTCAATCTCGAACTCGTGCCGCAGGGCCTGGGCCAGAGCGAAGCCATGCGTCTTATCGCACCCGTCAGCGGGCGAACACAGCCGCCCGGCAGTTGCGGCAGCGTGGTGCCGGGACTGGAGGCCAGGCTGGTAGGGGACGATGGCCAGGATGTGCCGTTGGGAGAGCCGGGCGAACTGTGGGTAAAGCCCGCTGTGGCCCCATTTTATCTTTAATGGCTATTTTGATAATCCCGAGGCCACTGCGGCGGCCTATGAGGGGGAGTGGTACAAGACGGGCGATATGCTCAAATGCAATGCCGACGGGCTATTACTTTTTCTCCGATCGCAAGAAGGACGCGGTGCGCTATAAGGGGCGCAATATCTCCACCTTTGAGGTGGAGCTGGCCGCCCGCAAGCATCCGGCCATAGCGGACTGCGCGGCGTTTGGCGTGCCCAGCGAGGAGCTCGAATCGGAACAGGAGATCATGCTGGACGTCATTCTCAAGCCGGGGCAGGTGCTGCAGGCCGTTGAACTGGCCCAGTTCATCAACGACAACGCCCCCTATTTTTTCGTGCCGCGCTACATCCAGTTCGTGGACTCCCTGCCCTATACGCCGACCAATAAGGTACAGAAATTCCGCTTGCGGGAGCGGGGGGTTACACCCACTACCTGGGATGCCCGCGCCGCGGGTTTCAAGGCCCAGCGCTAATAGCCGGTTCTGCCCTGCAGCAGGATTAATGATGGTCTGACCCGGCGTAAAAGTGGCGTAAATTTGGCAATTGACAGCAAAACTAACGCCTAGTAGCCTATAGCCAGTACTTTAGTTTAGTTACCCTGGAGCGGATAACCATGAGTCAGTGCCCCTTTGCAAACTTCCCGAACCTGATCGACCCGGAAACCTATGTTAATGGCATGCCCTACGAAACGCTGGCGCAGATACGTGCCTCCGGTCCTGTGCATTACATGGACGGGTCCTATCTGGGCGTCCCCTATTGGTTGATTACAGGCCGCGATGAAATCGATTTTATCTCCAAGCATCCCGAAGCTGTTTTCCAGCGAAGCGCGCTCCGCCCTGGCGGAAGAGTTTTCGGAGGAGGATATGGTGTTGATCCAGCGCAATATGACGATTAACCAGGATCCGCCGCGTCAGATGAAATCCCGCAAAATTGTGCGTGCCACCTTTACGCCGGGAGCCGTCGACTCTTACGAGGCAAGTTTCCGCCAGCACGCCAAGAACATCGTGGACCGCGTCGCGAGCCGGGGTGAATGTGAGTTCGTCGAGGAAGTCGCTGCGGAACTGCCGTTACTGGCGATTCTGGAGCTGTGCGGAATTCCTCCGGAAGACCGCAAGGATTTTTTCGAGTGGACCAACAAGATGATGTTCAACCAGGATCCCGAGATGGCAGCAGACATGGCTGAGTCTCAGGCAGCATCCTTCAAGGTGATCGAATACGCCATGAAGTTGATGGAGCAGCACAAGACCAACCCGAAGAAAGATATCATCGGCGCTCTGCTCGAAGGTAATGGCAAGGATGAAGGCCTGAGCGACGAGGAGTTCGTGTGGTTCTTCCTGATGCTGATCGCTGCCGGTAATGAGTCCACCCGCACGGTCACCACCCAGGGGATGCGCATGCTGATGGAAAATCCGGACCAGTTGCAGTATCTGGTAGAGAACCCCGACAAGATCCCCGGCGCCTGCGAAGAAATGTTGCGCTACAACACGGCCTTCACGCTGATGCGTCGCCAGTGCATGGAAGATACCGAAGTGGGTGGACACCTGATCAAGAAGGGCGACAAGGTCATCATGCACTACCACACGGTGAACCACGACGAGACGATCTTTGGCGCAGACGCGATGAAGTTTGACGTGCGCCGTGCCGAGCGCATGCCCAATCTGTACAACGAGCATCGCGCGTTCGGGGTGGGCCAGCATTTCTGTCTGGGTACGCACCTGGCCCGGCTGGAAATGCGCGTGATGTTCGAGGAAATCATTCCCCGCATTCGCAATCCCAAACTGGTGGGAGAGGTCGCCTACACCCGTTCCAACCTGGTAAACGGCATCAAGCGCATGCACATTACCTTTGATCCGGAAGTGACGTCAGCCGAAAAGGCTGCCTGATCCTTATCTGAACTCTGACGCCCCCGGCGGGTTACCCCCCGGGGGCGTTTTTGTCTCAATCGGCTGCGACTGCTTTTTCCTTTTCAAATTCTGCGATGGCCTGCTCCACCGGACCCAGCATGGATGCGGCGCGCGGATAGCCCGCGTACTGGGCGATAAATAGCAGGAATTCCCGCGCTTCCGCCGGATTGATCTCGCCCCGCTTCAGTGACGCCTTGATCTGTATTTTGAAGGTCATGGCTTCGCCTTTCTCGGCGATAATGCCCAGCAGCAGGATGCGCTTGTCGCGCATGGACAGCGTTTCGCGTGTCCACAGTTCGGCGAACAATTGCTTGAGCATAATATCGCTGAATGCGTAGCCCTCGGGAGGCACTACCACATCGCCGGCGTAAACATCCTTTATCGTTGCCTCGCCCAGTGCGCGGCGTTCCTTGTCATTCATGTTGTTTCTCCCGTGTAGCCTAGTCGAGTGTGCCGAAAATTTTGTCATAGAAAAGCGTAATGGTGGCGTAGTTGCCCTTGTGCATGTTCTCGTGGTGCACGTGATGTTTCGCGACGATCCAGTTCACGGTCTTGTAGGGGAAATAGGGCAGGTCAAAGAATACATGATTGATCTGGTTGATCTGGGTGAAAATCAGGAAGGTCAGGATAATGGTGGCGATATGGAAAGGCCCCATCAACGCCGCCAAAACGACGATGGACCCCATGTAGAGTGCCAGCCCCACGAAAGTCTCAAGCGGGTGCACATAGTGGGCATCCAGATAGGTGGGATTGCGCGCCTGGTGATGCACAGCGTGTACCTTGCGCATCGCCCCCTGTCCGTGAAACCAGAAGCGGTGTGATACATAGTAAAAAAAGTCGTAAAACATCAGGATGATGAAAACATCCAGCAAAACTTTCCATACTGGCTGCGCAGTAAACGTAATACAAAATGGCAGTAAGCAGGGTGAAAAAAGTGAGATTGCAATACATGCCGACTTTCTGCGTGGCGCGTACCACCGGCGGGTATTTTTCCTGCGCCCACTTGGTCTTATCCTTCTCCTTGTTGAGCGCGCGCATTTTGCCCAGGGCGGGCACACTGAACACCAGGCGCTTGCCGACTATGGTGATGGCAGCGATGCCCGGCCAGAGCCAGTAGTGAACCCAGTATGTTGTAGTGTTGCCACACGTAAGACAGCCACTCGTTGTTCATTGTCATTTACCTCGTGGTTCCGGAAGGGCTCAGCAGTAGCCTGGCCAATGCCTGGCTGCCGTGTTCTCCCAGTTGTTGCTGAAGTTGCCGGGCCAGCAGACTGATGTCCGCTGTGCCGCTGTGTCTCAAAAATGTCCTGCTCCAGACGCAGGCCGCGATACAGCTCCTGCAATGTTGAATTCATGCGCTTGAGCGCGGCCTTGCCGATGATCGCTGCGAATTCCTGTTCCAGTTCCTCAACGCTGGTGACCGAGTCCGCGATGAGAGTCTCGCCGCGGGCGGTAAACTGCAGCACGATCTGGCGCGCATCCAGTGGGTCCGCATGGCGCTGCAGGTAACCCAGTTCTTCCAGTTCAGTGGCGATGACGCTGATCGCCTGCTTGCTGACGTCGTGGTGGCTGCAATTTGCTGAATGCGTCCGCCGGCTGGGCCAATGAGTGTCAGTACCTGGCCAAAGCACAGCTTGAGTCCGGGATGACCCCTGGCGCGGGTCAGTTCCATCAGTCGCAGCAGGATGTAGTCGGCCAGCCTGGGCAGTAATCCCCCCATGACCACAGGTACGGTGGCCGCATTGCCCTGCGGCGTGAGCCCGAGGGAAAGACTCTGGTATATCTTCCACAGCGAGCGGCTGGTATCGGTAATTGCAGGCTACGCCGACAATGTCAGCGAATTGCTTGTCCAGCTGCGCAACGATGCGCAGGCCGTCGCGGCGCAGCTTTACCCCTCGCGGCGACAGGGTCAGTTGTTTGGCCCGACCGTCTACTGGATCAGCGGTCCGTTCAATGTAGCCCGCGGCTTCTACCTGCTTGACGGTCTGGTTGCAGGCCTGACGCGAGATCCCCAATATTGCCGCGAGGTCAGTCAGTCGTTTGTCGCCCTCGCCAATGAGGGTGATATAGGAGGAGAAGCCAAGACGCAGGTGTGTCATGCCCGCACTGTTCCTGCAGGGTGTGCATCATGCTGGTCTGAAGATAGCGTGCCACCCCGAGCAGGTGCCTGGAGAAGTTGTGGCGGTATCGATTCCAGACCAGGCCGGTGTCGATATTTATTGGGCTCATTGCGCTCATGCGAAAAATAGTAAACATTAATTGACGACTAGTCAATTTATATTGACATATCGGAATTTTTGTCGCTACACTGCTTTCCGTTAAACGGGTTCCAGCACGTCATACAGGCGCGGACAGGAGGATGAATGGGCGTAAAAACCAACGTTGGCTATATCGGGCTCGGTAATATCGGTAAGCCGTCGGCACTGCGCTTGATCTGCGATTCTTTTACGGCGCATGTCTACGATGTCTATGCGCCCGCCGTGGAAGAGTTGGTGGCAGCCGGGGCGGTAGGCTGCGCCTCGGTCGCCGAACTGGCGAAAATCTGTGCGCATATTGGCGTCTGTGTGCGCGATGATGCGCAGGTGGAAGAGTTGCTCAACGGCAAGGGCGGTATTTTCGCCAATGCGAAGCCGGGTACTCTGGTGGCGATCCACAGCACCGTGACGCAGGGCAATCTCTTGCAATGGGCGCAGCAGGCCTCGGCTATTGGCCTCAACCTGATCGATGCCCCCATCACCGGCGGCGCCCACAGGGCCCAGGCCGGTACACTTTGTTATATGGTCGGAGGCAGTGTCGAGCAATGCGATGCCGGTTCACCTGTATTCAAGACCTCCGCAGAAAAAATCATCCACGCCGGACCTGTCGGCTCCGGCATCGCGCTGAAACTGTGCAACAATTTCATACAGTACACCGAGTTCGTTGCGATGGTGGAGGCCACCCGCTTGGCCGAGGCCTGTGGTCTGTCGGTCGACGTGCTGCGGGACGTCGGTTTGTCAAATGGCGTGGTCAACGAACAGATGTATATGTTCGCCAGCGGTCGCAATGCCGTGTCCAAAACGAGCACTGAGGCCGAAATGGATCCTTATTTTGGTGCCATGGGCGGGCTGGGACGCAAGGACCTGGAGTGCGCCATCAGCACCGCGGCCGACAAGGGTGTAGTCCTGCCTACAGCCGAATTCATACGTGACCGTATTGTGGATGTGTTTCTGGCGAAAGACCCATCACGGCCCCCGGCTTGACAGGAGTGACTTGAATGAACCCCGAAACCAGACTGTTTATAGACGGTGAGCTTTGCGCGGCCGCTTCCGGCAAGACCTACGCCAATATCAATCCCGCCACGGAAGAAGTGATGGGACAGGTGGCTGATGCGGGCCCCGCCGATATGGACAGGGCGATCGCCGCCGCGCGCCGCGCCTTTGATAAAACCGACTGGTCCACCAACCACGCCTTTCGTCTGAAATGCCTGCAACAGCTGCAGAAGGGACTGCGCGCGGTAGAGGCGGACTTCAAGCAGCAGATCGCCGCAGAGACCGGCGCGCCGCTGGGAATCTGCGGGGCGATGGGGCCGCAGTGCGAACTGCCGATCGGTTTTATTGATTACACATTGAAAAGCCTGCCGGATTTCCAGTGGAGCCGGGATATCGGCATCTCGGAAATGATGGGCGGTAAGAGTCGCCGCCTGGTGGAGAAAGAGGCTATTGGTGTGGTGGCCTGCATCACGCCCTGGAATGTGCCACTGCAGATCAATCTGGCCAAGTGTGTGCCGGCGCTCGCTGCCGGCTGTACAGTGATATTGAAGGCAGCGCCCGATACGCCGTGGTCGGCCACGATGCTCGGTCGTGTGGTGAAAGAGTACACGGATATCCCGGCTGGCGTATTCAACGTGATCACCTCCGAGGATCCCAGGGAAGTGGGTGACCAGTTGGTGGGCGATCCGCGGGTGGACATGGTGTCCTTCACCGGCTCCACCGCCGTCGGCAAGCACATTATGGCGCGTGCGGCCCAGACGGTTAAAAAAGTGTTTCTGGAACTGGGCGGAAAATCCGCCAACATTATTCTGGATGACGCGGACCTGGGTGCCAGTCTGCTCAGCTGCCTCGCCGTGTGTTTTCATGCGGGGCAGGGTTGCGCCATACACACGCGGCTGCTGATCCCCCGGTCGCGGCAGGCGGAGGTGGAAGCCTTGCTACCGACCTACTTTGGTTTTATCCAGTACGGCGATCCGGCTTCAGAGAGTCAGATCATGGGTTCACTGGTGAATGCCCGCCAGCGCGAGAGGGTGCTGGCCTATATCGAAAAAGGCAAGGCGCAGGGTGCCAGACTGTTGCTCGGCGGCGGCGTGCCCGCGCAGCTCGATAAAGGTTATTACGTGGAGCCGACCGTGTTTGTGGACGTGACCAACGATATGACCATCGCCAGGGAGGAGATTTTCGGTCCGGTGCTGGCGGTGATTGCCTACGATGACGAGGACGATGCGGTGCGCATCGCCAATGATTCCGATTACGGCCTGTCGGCCGGTGTCTGGTCCGCAAGCGAAGAGCGCGCACTGGCAGTCGCCCGCCGCGTCCGGGCCGGCACTGTCAATGTCAATGGTGGCAATTTCTACGGTGCGGACGCGCCCTTTGGCGGCTATAAGCAGAGCGGCATCGGCCGCGAAATGGGTCGCGAGGGATTCGAGGAGTATCTGGAAACCAAAACCATAGCGATCGGCGCATGAGTAGCGATTTGCACGATAGGGTCTATATCATCACCGGCGGTTCCCGCGGGTTTGGTTTGGCTATCGCCAAAAACCTGGTAGCGCATGGCGCCCGTGTTGGCTTGATCAGCCGCAGTCAGTCGGGCCTGGAGCAGGCCGTGGCCGAAATCGGCACAGATCATGCGTTCGGGGTGGCCGCCGATGTGGGATCGCGCACCGAAGTTCGCTCCGCATTTGCAGTGATCAAGACCCATTTCCACCGCCTGGACGGACTGGTCAATAATGCCGGTCTCGCCATGCCCAACACGGTGGAGAATCTCATTGAAGACGAGGTGATGGTGCAGGTCCAGACCAACTTCCTTGGCACAGTGTTCTGCTCCCAGGCGGCTATACCGCTGCTGCGCGGCGGCGACAATCCCCGCATCGTCAACATTTCATCCGCGAGTGCCTGGCATTATGACGAGATGTGCCATCTGTCGATTTACGCCGCCACCAAGGCAGCGGTGGAGCGATTCACCAGGGATCTGCGACTGGAACTACAGGTAGACCATATCGGGGTAACCTGCATTCGTCCCGGCGGCGCCTGGACGAGTTTTGCCGACAGCTGGGAAAAAGCCGCGACTGAAGCCGGTTTCGCGGCCTGGAAAGACGCCGGCACTTACATGGATACCGGCATGGATGTCTCCCATGTGGGGGAGGCAGTGCGCTACGCCCTGTCACAGCCTCCGGGCGTGGCGATCGATCTGTTGGAAATTCGCCCCAATGTACTAACATCCAAATCAGCATTTTAACGAGGACAACCACATGGATTTTACTGGCAAGACAATAATTGTAACGGGTGCCGGTGGCGGTATTGGCGAAGGTTACGCCATGGCCTGCGCAGCGCGCGGCATGAATGTGGTGATCGCAGAGCTTAACCCGGAGGGCGGGCAGCGCGTGGCTGACGCTATCAACACCAGCGGCGGCAGTGCCCTGTTTGTAAAAACCGATGTCGGGTCCGAGGAGTCTGCCAGGGCCTGCGCCAGGGCCACGGTGGACAAGTACGGTGCGATCAATTACCTGATCAACAATGCCGCCATCTTCGGTGACATGAAGATCGAAGGTTATCTGAACGTGGACATGGACTATCTGGAGAAGTTCATGCGCATCAATGCACACGGCTGCCTGATCATGACGCGCGCGGTGGTGGACTCCATGACTGCCGCTGGCGGCGGTGCCATCATAAATCAGTCCTCCACAGCGGCCTGGATGGGCACGGGTTTTTACGGCGTCGCCAAACTAGCCGTGAACGGTATCACCCAGAGCCTGGCCAATGAACTGGGCTGGCGCAAGATCCGTATCAATGCCATAGCACCAGGGCCCACCGATACCGGTGCGCTGAGTAAGGTCGCAGGTGATTATGCCAAGGAGATGATCAAGAGCATGCCAATCAAACGCCTGGGCCAGCCTAAGGATCTGGCGGATGCCGCCCTGTTCCTGCTCTCTGACGAGGCCAGCTGGATTACCGGTCACATCCTCAATGTGGATGGCGGCCAGTTTATGCGTCCCTAGGGGGAAGCCATTGTGGCGAATATTCTGGTAGTCGGCGGCACCGGTCTCACGGGTGCACACGCGGCACTGCACCTGCGCGAGGCCGGTCACAAGGTGACGCTGCTGTCGCGCTCGGCGCCCACACTGGCGTGTTTGCGCGATTTTGCACATCTTACGGGCAACTATGTGGACGATGACCTGCCCGTCGGGGCGCTGGGGAAGTTTGACCAGTTGGTGTTTGCTGCCGGTGCCGATATTCGCCAGTTGCCGCCGGGTGAAGACGATGCGGCATTCTTTGAGCGGGTGAATACGCAGGCGATACCGCGCTTCTTCCAGCGGGCCAGGGACGCGGGAATTCGACGTGCGGTTTATGTCGGAACCTACTATCCCCAGGTAGTCCCGGAAAAAATCCACAGCAACCCGTATGTGCGTTCACGCCATCTGGCCGACGAAGGGCTGCGCGCGTTGAACTGCGCGTCCTTCAACGTATGCAGCCTGAACGCCCCGTTTATACTCGGCTACGTACCGGGCATTGAGCTACCACATCTACAGGTGTTGGTGCAGTACGCTGCGGGGCGACTGGAAGGGCTACCGATAATGGCACCGGCCGGTGGGGTGAACCATATCGCCAGTAAGTCCATGTCCGAAGCCATTGCGGGGGCATTGGAGCGGGGTGTCGGGGGCAAGGCCTATCTGGTGGGCGATGAGAATCTCAGCTGGAAGGCGTACCTCGAAATGTATTTCGAGGCCGTAGGAAACCCTGTAGAGCTGGAAGTTTCAACGGATGAGCATCCCCTGTTGCCCGATGTCATTTTGTACGCCGGGCGCAATGCCGTTATCAGCTACGAGCCGGATAACGGGGAATTGGGCTACAGCCGCAATAATGTGCGTGCCACTGTCGCTGAGCTGGCGCAGGCCTATCTGTAACAGATATTTGAATTTCTAATGACCACAGATGGATACTACGGAGCAGATAATGAACGTGTTGAGCAATGCAGTACTGCGCGCAACAGCGGATAAACTGATCGCCGCGCATGAGGAGGCCTCGCGCACTGACGACTGGATCTTCTTTGTCGATGAGCTCTATGCCCGTGACTGCATCTATACCTGCCAATATGCCGGCGTCATGGATGTAACTGCCAACGGTATTGATGAAATCAAGGCAACCCACTACGGCCGCGATATGAAAGTGGGTTGGGAGGGCTGGACGTTTCCCTATATGGGTGTCTACACCGGCGTGGGCAACACGCTGATCACGCACTGGATGAATCGTGGGCCGGGCACGCGCGCCGATGGCAGTTATTTCGAATCTCCCGGAGTGTCTTTCCTGACTCTCAATGACGATGCCCGCATATGCCGCCAGTTCGATATGTTCGATCTCACGCACCAGATGAAATTGTGCGATGACCTCGAGGACGTCGGCCTGCTATCCGCCCAGCTCAAGGCACAATGGGTGTTGCCGATGAAGGCGAAGCTTGAGGCCCAACTCGCTCGAAATCGTTGAAGTCGAAAAGCGCGATGCAGCCGAGTCGTTATTATCTTGTGACCCTGTTTTATTTTGTGTCGTGTGCCGCGATTACTCCAGTCTTTGCAGCGGATACAGCCAGGCACTATCAGGTGCGAGCAATCGATGCGGTCGACAGCTGTGCGGGACTCAATAGAGCGCTGGCCAAGGCCAAGAAGCAGGACGACTGGGGGGACCTGTACGGATTTTCGCTCTACACTATGGGCTACCTGACGGGCATCAACAGGTTAGCGCCCAACACTTACGATATCGCAGGGAAGAAAAATACTAAAACACTCATGGTATGGCTGGAAAAATATTGTGCCGAAGAACCGGACGAAAGTTTTGACAACGCCCTCTATCGATTGACCGCCGAGCTGTACCCGAACCGTATCCCGGCTAGCCCTGAGTAGGCGGGCGTTCGTCGCTATAACAGGAACGGGGTAAGGCGAGGGAGTATCCTGAACCCAATATCGCTACTTTTCACAGCTACAGGATGTACGGCGTTCGCATCGGCAGTTAAACGGATCATGCGGGTTGCACCTGCTTTCGACACAGTTCGCCACTTCTCCCACCTTGCAACAAATATCGCAATGTCCGCCACATTCCGGATCGCCTTTTGCGTGGCAACATGCGCCAGCTTTTTCAGTATCCTGGTTTGGCTGCTGACTCAAATCAGTATAGGGGGCTTCTGAAACTGTATTGAGGCCAGTAGCGGCGCTATTATTGTCTTCGGCAGCGCTGAGCATCCCAAAAATCAGGCAAGCAAGAAATATGAAGCAAGTGGTTATCTGTTTAATTGGCCGCATACTTCTTTTCCCAATAAATGCATACAACAAATATACACCAAAGTTATAAACCTGCTTCAGCCTATTTTTTCAGGGGTACAGAAAAGTACCTATATCAACGTATCCGTGAGCCGCCCTGCAAGAGTTGAAACTGCGACCTTTTGGCATGGAGACAGCCTTGTCCCTTCCTCAATCATCGAAATCTCCAACCTGGCCAAAAGACTCAACTTTCCCATTTTTCAGACGAACAAGGAAATCATTGACTCTGCCAGCACTTTCGCCAGCGGCGTTTGCAGGTTTATAAAACAGGTATTCAACATCCTTTTGGGCTGAAGTACGGCTCGGGGGCCCAAGCTCTGCAATAACCTGCTGCCTGGTCATGCCAGCGGAAAGTTTGTCCAGGCTTTGCTGGGTGACGGGAGTATCACAGGCGGCTAGTGAAGTTGCCAAAAGCAAAGCGGTAATCCTACTTCTCATTTTTGTTGCCGCAGTCATTCAGTAGCCCCGTTCCCGTTTTGATGATTTGCTCGAGGTCCAGTTTGCAAGTGTAGTGCATCCCCGATGGACGGGACACTATCCAGTGCGCGATAGCGTGGGCAGAATGTGCGGCTGCACTGACTTTTTACCTGTGGAGATTGCTGGTCGGAGCGACAACTTCCAGAATTCTGTTGTTATGTTCACGATCCAGTAAGTTAGTGGTCCGCCCTGCGAGATTCGAACACGCGGCCTTCCCCTTAGGAGGGGGACGCTCTATCCAGCTGAGCTAAGGGCGGATAATCTGAAGCTGCGAATTATTCCGCGTCACCTGCCAAATGGCAAGCCGCTATTTGATTAACCGGTACTCCGAGTACACCGGGTTGTGCATCTCCTTCAGGTAGCGCACGGGATACCAGGGGTACAGATTGGGCACGCCGTTTTTATCCATGTACCAGCTTTTACAGCCACCGGTCGCCCAGGTGGTGGTCTTGATCGCTTCACCCATGGCTGCATTGTAATCGTCAAAGGCACTCTGCTTTGCAGCGATGGCTGCCAGTCCATCGGCTTTCATCCGGTCCAGCATGCTAATAATGTAATCGACTTGATGCTCGGAAATGGCGATCAGGGACAGGTTGCCCACGGGGCCGGTGGGTCCTTCCAGCATCCAGAAGTTGGGGAAACCGGGCACTGCGACAGCGCGATGGGCCCGGGGCGCACCGTCCCAGCGCCGCTCAAGATCGATGCCGTCTTCGCCAGTAACACGGGTTGGCAGAATGAAAGCCGCTGGATTAAAGCCGGTGGCCAGTACGAGTACATCCAGTTGGTGCAACTTGCCGTCTGCGGTGCGCACTCCTTCGGGTTCCACCCTGGCAATTCCTTCTGTGACCAGGTATGCGTTCGCGCGACTGATGGCGGGGTAGTAGTCGGAGCAAAAGATCAGCCGCTTGCAGGTGGCCTGGTAGTCCGGTGTGAGCTTTGCTCGCAATACCGGGTTGGGCACATTGTCCTCCAGGTTCTTACGGCAAATCTGGGTCATCCAGCGCTGCATGAGTTTGTTACCGACGGTGGCGGCGCTGAAGGTGCGTACCAGAAGCTGGGCGTGGTAGTGATAGGTTACTCGCTGCATAAAGGGAAACATTGCCATAAACCGATTCCAGAGCGCTGAGTACTCTTTCTGCACAAGGGGGGCTATCCAATGGGGCGTGCGCTGGAAGACATGCATTTCGGCCACGCTGTCCGTGATCGCGCCGACGATCTGGCAGGCGGTGGAGCCCGTGCCGATGATACCCACACGTTTACCTGCGAGTGGCACCGAGTGATCCCACCGGGCAGAGTGGAAAGACGCACCGGCAAAACTGTCCAGACCTTCTATGTCGGGGTAGACCGGTTGATGCAGGATACCGGTTGCGGAGATGACAACATCAAAGCATTCCTGCTCGCCGCTGGCAGTGGTCAGGTGCCAGCGGGGAGCGTCATAAACAAGAGCTGTGACGGCACTATTGAAATGCACTTTTTCGGTCACGCCAAAATCCCTTGCCACCGACTCCATGTAGGCCTGGATGTCAGCGCCGTAGGAGAAACGGTGTCGCCAGTCGGCCTTCAGGGCAAAGCTGAATGAGTACCAGCGCGACGGTACATCGCAGGACAGGCCGGGGTAGGTATTTTCCCGCCACGTGCCACCTACCCTGTCGGTTTTCTCGTAGACCGTAATGTCGGAATAACCCGCGCGCAGTAATTTCACTACCGCGGCGATGCCGGACATGCCTGCGCCGATGATCGCAATACGGGGTTGGCGTCCCGCTTGCGCCCAGGCGTTGGCTGTGCGGCATGGCGTCGAGGTGGTCTGTTTCTGTCATGCGGGGACTCTCTTATTTGATGGAGTTAGCGTCAGAATCTGAGACAGCCAGAGTATCGGTTATGCTGACATTCAGCCAGTACAGTTCTATAGCCAAAGGGCAGCGAGCGGCGATCGTATACTCACGCTCGCAGCACCGGGCTGTCATACGGCGCTCGACACCAAGCATATTCAATTGCCTGCGTTTTTCGGCATTTGATCTGGATCAAAACTGGTCCTATTTACCCTTTTTTGTGCGCTTGAAATAGCGCCCCGGCAACCCTATTTATACTGGCGGAGGCAGAGATGCCAGTCAATTAAGGAGGAGTCATATGACTTTAATATCACGTAACAATATATTTGACATTGATCGTTTCTTTAACGATTCCTGGCCGCAATTGGTTGAGCCCCAGGCGGGTACGTTTTTTGCGCCGCGGGTCGACATCAAGGAAGCCGGAGATCACTACGAAATTACTGCGGAACTGCCGGGTGTGGACAAGAAGGACATCCATGTACATGTCAAGGATGGCATTCTGACCCTGGAAGCAGAAACCACAAAGGAGGAACAGGAGAAGAAAAAAGGCAAGGTCATTCGCCAGGAGCGGCGCTACGGCAAGTTTATGCGCAGCTTTAATCTCGGTGCAGATGTGCAGGAGTCGGATATCAAGGCGTCTTTCAAGGATGGAGTGCTGACGTTGGAGGCACCCAAGATCATTGAAAAAGTGCAGGAGCGTCGCCGCATTGAAGTGGACTAACTGACCAACATTGCCCGGATGACTTTGTGTAGCAGTTGTTTTTGTCTGGCAATGTTGTCCGGGTCCAGCAACTCGCCTTCCGCAAGGGAGGCGAACGCGCGTTGCGACAGGAAGTAGCCGGTGGTCAGGTTGAACATCGCGATCAGGTTGATGGCCAGTGTGGCCCGGTGCTGTTCGTTTGAGCTGATAGTGCCCGGTATTTTGACGCCACCAAATGCTTCCAGATTATTCATGCCCTGGTTGAATAATTTTTCCAGCCAGCCGTTGACCAGTTGATTGCCTACCGAGGAACTGTCGCTCTGCATTGCGCGCTGGAAAAGTGCCGCCATTTGCGGGTGCTCAAGCAGCAGATCGGTAATGATAGCGGGGAGGTCGGTGTATTCCCTCAGACTGGACGCGGTTTCCATATGTTGCGACAGCGCCTCTGCCATCGGATTTAGCGCGCGGAATAACACGGCTTCGTACAATGCCTGTTTGCCTGCAAAATGGTTGTACAAGCCCGGCTCACGGATACCTGCCCGCTGCGCAATCTGACGCAGGCTGGTGCCATCGTAACCGTGCACGGCAAACAGGTCCTCGGCGACATCCAGGATACGCCGCGCGGTGCGTGCGCCCTTGGTCTTTTTAGCCAACACGTCAGTGTCAGGACTCATAAATTATCAACTGATTGCTAAATATTGGTCAAAAAGTAACACAGACCCCTTCAAGTTTCGAATGAGAGCCGTTTATACTGCAAAAAAATTAATATTTGATAATATAAAGAGGTGCGGGTGCAGCTTCGAGTCAGGGACCTTGTCAATGAGGATGCCTCGCTGATCAGTCGGCGCTGCTGGTCGGATGCCGGTATTTATGCGCTGGAAAAGCGCGGCATATTCGGCAAATCCTGGCTCTTTTTGGGGCATGAGTCGCAAATCAGGTCGCCGGGGGACTTCGTGCAGGCTTTCATGTGCGAGACGCCAATCATCCTGTCGCGGGGCCATGACGGTGGTATTCATGCCAATATCAACAGTTGTACCCATCGCGGACTACCTGTATGCCGGGCTGACCACGGCAATACGAGACGTTTTGTTTGCCCATATCACAACTGGTCGTACTCCGTAGAAGGCAATCTGGAGACCATTCCCCAGGAGAGCGAGGTTCGGCACAAGCCGGACAAGAGCCAGTTGGGCCTCAAGCGCGTACCGCGCATCGATGTGTGGCGCGGCATGATTTTCGGCAGCTTCAATGAACATATTATCCCTCTGGATGAGTATCTGGGGGATATGCGCTTTTACCTGGACGCCTTCTTCGACCGCTTTCCCGCAGGCATAGAGTTCATGGGTGCGCCGCATCGCTGGGTAATCAATGCCAACTGGAAACTGCCGGTGGAGAATCAGTTGGGTGATGTTAACCATGGCGCCTTTTTACACAGCGCGATAATTCCCAGGGAAGCCCAGGACGTTATCGAAAAACTCGGTTACAGCGTGGTTACCACGCCGGGACACGGCGCGACGTTCCGCCTGATGGCGGTGGACGCACCCGTGGACGATGTGGCCTGGGGTATGGAGGCGGTAGGTTCAATCTTCGGTGGCGCTGAAGTGCAGAACTACCTGCGTGAGGTGCAGGCCCGGGCGGCCGGGCGTGTCGGGGATTTGCGCGCGCGTATGAAAGGATTGACCTACGGGGTCTATCCCAACCTGTCTTTCCTGTGGTCCAACACCTCCTTCAAGGTATCGCACCCCCGCGGACCCGGGAAGGTGGAGTACTGGTCCTGGGCCGTGGTGCCCGCTGACGCGCCTGACCATATCAAGAAGGTGTTACGTACCAATTACAGTTCGTTCTTCGGCCCGGCAGGCATTCTGGAACAGGAGGACTCAGAGGTGTGGAGTCAGCAGTTCCTGGGCAGCAATATCGATTTCGCCGATGACCGCCCCTACTACTACGGACTTGGCCTCGGGGAAGAAAAATCCCATCCCGACATGCCCGGCCTGGTCAGCGTGACCGCCAACGAGTTTTATGCACGCCACTTTTTCAGGCGCTGGCGGGATGAACTGCAGGCGGCGGAGGATGCGCTGTGAGCCTATTTTCACTGGAGATCGCACCAGAACAGCAGCGGGAACTGGAGCGATTCTACTTTCACGAGGCCCGCCTGCTGGACAATCGCCAGTACCTGCAATGGTTGGCGCTGCTCAGTCAGGATGTCCGGTACCTGATACCCTCGCGCGTGAATGTGCAGGTAAATAACCGCGAACGCGGCGAGGAGGATATGCTCAGTGTTGAGCGCGAACTGGAAGGTGAGGATTCCATGGGTTGTCCGCACCGCGAGGAAAATTATATTCTCCTTATGTTGCGCGCGCAGCGCGCTTACAAAATCAACTCGTGGGGGGAACATCCTCCCGCACGCACCCGCCGCATCGTGGGCAATATAGAGTTGATGGCGCGGCAGGCGGACACACTCTCGGTGCTCAGTAATTTTCATCTGTATTACACCCGTTCCGGAAATGAGAATATCATTTACAGTGGGCAGCGCCGGGACACATTGTTGGTCATGCCGGAGGGGTTTCGTATAGGACGCCGGGAAGTGGTGCTGGATTACGCCAATATTCAGTTGCCGACCCTCGGTCTACTGTTCTGATACAAGTCGAGCGCAAGTGGCGTCATTGCGTGCCTATAATGGTCTAACGCTGATCTCTGATACATAGGTTGCCCGCTGCTATATGCGTGATACACGTCCGCTCCTGTTGCACAGTGATTTCCCGCCAGTTTATCGCGCGCCGCTGGAGACCTTGCAGGTTAACCTGGGCTACCTGTGCAACCTCAGCTGTGTGCACTGCCATGTTAATGCGGGACCGCAGCGCACCGAGCAAATGGGTCCGGAAACGGTTGAGCAGGTGCTCGCGCTGCTGGACAGTGCCGGTGTGCAAACCCTGGACCTGACCGGCGGCGCCCCGGAATTGAACCCGCACTTTCGTCATCTGGTACGCGCCGCACGCAATCTGGGTGTGCGGGTTATCGATCGTTGTAACCTCACCGTGTTGCAGGAGCCGGGACAGGAAGACCTGGGCGCCTTCCTGGCGGAACAGCAGGTGGAGATCAGCGCGTCGCTGCCGTGCTATCTGCAGGATAATGTCGAAGCGCAGCGCGGCAAGGGAGTCTACGATACGAGCATTCAGGCATTGCGCCAGCTCAACGCCCTGGGGTATGGGGACGGCGAGCTGGTACTGAACCTGGTGTATAACCCGGTCGGGCCGGTGCTGCCGCCGCCGCAGGAGGCTCTGGAAGCGGATTACCGGCGTGAACTGGCGGCGCGCTTTGGTATCCGGTTTAACCAGCTGTTCACCATCACGAATATGCCCATCAGTCGATTTGGTGCTGTGCTATTGGCCCAGGGCCAGTATGTGCAGTACATGGGTTTACTGCGGGACAACTTCAGTCACGCCAACATGGAGACCCTCATGTGTCGCCGCCTGCTCAGTGTCGACTGGCGGGGCTATTTGTACGATTGTGATTTCAACCAGATGCTGGATCTACCCCTGCTGGCAAGTGATCGACGTCGCCATATCCGCGAGTTGCTGTCTGCCATTGCCCTCGAGGGCAACCCGATTGCGACTGGCGAGCATTGCTATGGTTGCACCGCTGGCCAGGGCAGCAGCTGTGGCGGCGCCCTGGACGCCTGATGCACACTGGCGTCAGTTTCATCATTCCGGTCCTTAACGAGCAGGCCACAGTGGCTCCACTGCTGCGTGACTTGCGGCAGCGCTTCCCGGCCAGCCAGCTGATTGTGGTGGACGGCGGCAGTTGCGACGGTACGGTGGCGTCGGCGCTGCCAATGTGCGATCTGCTGTTGCTCAGCGAGCGCGGCAGGGCCCGCCAGATGAACCTGGGCGGGCAAGTGGCGTCCTCTGAGTACCTGTTTTTTCTCCATGCGGACAGTTGCCCCGGCGCCTCTGTGGCGGAGCTGGACGATAGTCTTGCGCAGCGCCCTCGATGGGGCTTTTGTCGGGTACGCCTGAGTGGCAAGCGCCCTGTTTTTCGTATTATCGAGTGGTTCATGAACCAGCGTTCGCGCCTGACGTCTGTCGGCACGGGTGACCAGATGTTATTTATGCAAAAGTCGTTGTTTGATGAAACTGGTGGCTTTGCTGTCATGCCGCTGATGGAAGATGTCGCCTACTGCAAGCGGCTGCGGCAATTGGCGCGACCGCTGATTATCCAGCAGCCGGTGCTGACCTCCAGTCGTCGCTGGGAGGAGAGCGGGGTAATAAAAACCGTCGCGCGCATGTGGTTGTTGCGACTGGGCTACTTTTTGGGTGTCGCTCCGGGCACATTGTGGCGGTACTACTATGGACGCTGACAGGTCGTCGCTGCTGCTGATCCAGTTTACCCGTGCGCCGCAGGAGGGGCGGGTGAAAACCCGTATGTTGCCGCATCTGTCCGCTGCCCAAGCCTGTGAACTGCATTGCGCAATGACCTTGTGGACCTGCCGCCAGTTGCTCGATAGCGGCCTCGGTGAGGTGGAGTTGTCTGTGGCGGGAGATACGCAACACGCTTTGTTCCGTCGCTGTCTGGCAATGGGTGTTACTCGAGTTTCACAGCAGTGCGGTGCCGATCTCGGCCAGAGGATGTACAACGCTTTACGGCGGGGCCTGGCGCAATATGCCAGCGTGATTCTGGTGGGCAGTGACTGCCCGGGTATTGACCCGGACTATCATCAGGCAGGCGGTTGCCGCATTGCACACTGCGCCGGTCGTCGTGGGGCCGGCCACCGACGGCGGTTATGTACTGCTGGGCGTCCGCGTAATCTGCGAGGACCTCTTTCAGGAGATACCCTGGGGCAGCGATCAGGTGTATGAAAAAACCGTGCTTGCTCTCGCGCGGGCGGGCCTCAAATGGGCGGCGCTGCCCAGCCTGACGGATATCGATCGACCGGAAGACCTCCCGCTCTGGGAAGCACTGCAGCGCAAGGCAAACCCCGACGCGATATCCACCTAGGGCTGGCAATGTTCGCGCGGTCGCGATGGTCGAAACCGCTGCCGACGTCGAAACGTCAGTCAGGCCAGCCGAAATCAGGCGCTGGCGACTGTAACTGCATCTGGCTGTTCCAGAATGCCCCCGGCGCGCTGTTGCATCAGCCAGGCTATCGCCGTGCAATAGCTGAGGTTGGTTTGCAATTCGCTGTCGGGGTCACTCAGGAAGGCCCGCTGGCTGGCCAATCCCCTGACCCTGCTGGCCAGATCCGGATTGAAGGCCAGATACCGGTCCCACAGGTCACGGTGCTGTGCGGCCGTGATGTTGAACAGGCCAAGCCCATCCTTTCTGGCGCAGAATAGCCCCACGTCCGGGGGGTTGATGGCTGTATTGAGAAGGAACGCTTCGCTAGCAGGCGTCAATGCCCCCATATACTCCAGGGTCGGTCGAATAACCTGATCTCTCAGGTGTTCTGCGGTAACGTACATAACCCACTTCCTCGCAGGGATGACTAATCCGTCAGATACTGCTGTTTCATTCTTATGGCTCTGCTGTGGCCCGGTTATCCTGATACGTCGCGGGAGATGGTACCCGGTTCGCGTCTTTTCCAGACTCACGCCCAAGTTTTTACCACAAAGAAAAATTAAATCCAATAAAAATAAAGGCTTGTAGGTGTTAATTCACAAAAATTTTGGGAACACAGCGCTAACTTGACCAGAAATGATGTCAGTTGAGCGAATTTATCCGCTTTTGCCAGATGAACAAAAATCCGTAAAAAAGTGGCTAAAAGTGTAAAAAAATGAGGTAAAAGTCTCTAAAATGCTCAACCACCGGAAATTTTGACCGATGTAGCCGAGTTTTTCCAATTCTGCTTTCAGGAATGCGCGCTGATCGCCCTGAATTTCGATGTTCTCGTCCTTGAGTGTACCTCCGACGCCGCATTTCTTTTTCAGTTGGGTGGCCAGGGCTTCAAGGCGTCACCGGAGAGGGGCAGGCCCTTTATGATGGTAACCGCCTTGCCACCGCGACCCTTGGTTTCGCGGTGCAGACGCACGATGCCGTCTCCGGTCGCGGCAGGTTTGCTGGTGCCACAGACGCAGTTCACCACTGTGCGCAGGCATTGTGGGCATAGGCGACCACCATCGGTGGAATAGACCAGGCGGCTGTCAGTGTTTTTTTGCTTACTCATGAGCGAGACCGTGTATTTATAACATCGTGGGCAGTATATTAGGCGGCTGTGCCCGCGCAAGCCCGGGAGTACAAGGAGACAGGCTGGAATGTCTGCGGATGTCGACACACTACAACAACAAATGATGGAGATGCAGAGCCAGCTTGCCTTCCAGGAGGACGCACTGCGCAGCCTTGACGAGGCGCTGGCGCAGCAGCAACAGGAAATTTTATTGCTGCGCCGGCAACTGGAATTACTGCGCCAGCGCCAGCAGGAGCATGCAGCCCACAGCGATGCGGGTCTGGCGGGTGTTCCGTTGGATGAAAAACCACCACACTATTAATTGCAGACGAGAGCGTTTACTATGTCAGAAAGTGCCCGTCAGGATACCCCGGAACAGGCGGAGTTTCGCCAGTACTGTCGCGAGTGGTTACAGCATAACAAGCCCGGAGAACCGCCCGTCAGGTTGCCGCTGTCCCCGCTGGAGATTATGACCCGGGAACAACTCGCCTATTTGCGGGCCTGGCAGAAAGTCGGCCTACGATGCAGGCCTGATCGGCTGCGATTACCCGGTCGCGGTCGGCGGCAGAGGGCGCAGTGATTGCCAGCGCGTCGCCAACGAGGAAATGATCGGCGGCGCGCACGCCCTTCCTGCCCAATGTCATTGGTCTGGGCATGGCGGCGCCCACCGTGTTCTATCACGGCCAGGCGGCACTCAAGGAGCGGCTGCTGCCGCGCCTGTTTTCAGGAGAGGATATCTGGTGCCAGGGTTTCAGCGAGCCTGGCGCCGGTTCCGACCTGGCCAGCGTGCAGACCTTTGCCGAGCGCAAGGGTGACAAATGGGTGATCAACGGCCACAAGGTGTGGACCTCCCTGGCGCATTTTGCCGAGTGGATGATCCTGCTGCTGCGCACCGACCGCTCGCACAAGTACGACGGCCTGTCCTATTTCGTGGTGCCGATACGCGCCGCGCTGGGCAAGGGCGTGACGGTGCGGCCGCTGATCAAGATCACCGGCGAGACCGGCTTCAATGAAGTGATTTTCGAAAACCTTGAGGTCGACGACAGCTATCGCCTGGATGAGGTGGGCAAGGGCTGGCAGGTGGCCATGACGACACTGCTGCACGAGCGCGGCGCAGGGGAACTGAAGACGCCCACGCCGGCGGGATGAAGAGCAAGACGACCTGGTGCCAGGCACCGCCAATCTGATCGAGCTGGCCCGGGACACGTCTGCGCAACGGCAGGCCCGCCGCAGAGGATCCCCTGCTGCGCGACCGCATCATGCAGTTGGTCATCCGCGAAGCGGGCTTGGCGCAAAACCAGCGCCGCGCAAGGGTTGCCTGCCCTGCAGGACCATCCATCGCGCCTGTTGCTGCAGAACAAGTTGCTGTCCAGCGAAATCCGCCAGGATACGGCGGCAGTGGCACTCGAAGTGGAGGGCGCCAGCGCCTCGCTGTACCTGGGGGATGAAAACGCGCCGGCAGGTGGCCAGTGGCCCATGGCGTATATGAATTCCTACGGCATGACCATCGCGGCGGGAACCAGTGAAGTGCAGCGCAATATTCTCGGCGAGCGTGTGCTCGGCCTGGCCAAATCAAAATAAGGAGACGACATGACACAACCGGACAATTTTGGTTTTGGCGAAGAGGCGGCGCTGCTAAAGGAATCTGCGCGCAAGTTTTTTGCCGATAATTTTGCCACCGACAAGCTGCACAAAATGGTGGCTTCGGACCACAATCCCGAGCGTATGAGCGCGTGTGCATGGGATTCCAGCGCTGTGGCAGCAGATGGTTGATCTCGGCTGGACCTCACTGGCGGTGCCCGAGTCCGTCGGCGGACTGGGCATGCCGGTGGTGGCCGTAGCGGGATTGGTGGAGGAGGCGGGGCGCGCGGCTTTCCCCTGTCCGCTGCTGGCGACACTGAATGCAACCTATGTGCTCGCCGCCTGTGGCAGCGGCGGTGAGGCAGCACTGGCGGAAATTGCCGAGGGCGTCACGGCCAGCCTGGCTATCACCAATCGACACGGCTCCTGGGCTGCCACGGACACCGATGTACAGTGTGCGCAGGGCAAGTTGAGCGGTACCGCCTGGTTCGTGCAGGACGCGCGCAAGGTCGACCGCCTGCTGGTCAGCGCGCAAACGGGCTCGGGACTGGCGTTGTACTGGGTGGCAACGGATGCCGCCGGCGTCACCATAGTGCCCGATGCTATCGTGGACCTGACCCGCGACCAGGCGCATGTGAGGTTCGACAATGTGCCCGCACAGGTAGTGACCGCGAATGGTCTGGCGGCGCTGCAACAGGCCATGCCGGCAATCTGGACACTACTCGCGGCTGACATTGCCGGCGCTGCGGAGTGGCAGCTGCAGACCACGGTGGATTATGTGGGCACTCGCCAGCAGTTCGATCATCCGCTGGGCTATTTCCAGGCGGTAAAGCACCCGCTGGTGGATGTCATGGTGCTGATCGATCAATGCAAGTCCCTGGTGTACAACGCGGCCTGCGCGATCGACACTGAGCCAACCCGCGCCGCTGAATTCGCCCATATGGCCAAAGCCTCAGCCAGTGAAACTGCGGCTTATGCCTCAGGTCGCTCGGTGCAATACCACGGCGGGATCGGGTTCACCTGGGAGTGCTTTGTGCACCTGTACTTCAAACGGCAGAAACACAGCCAGCTGCTGTGGGGTGACGCGGCCTGGCACCGGGCACAACTGGCGAACATACTCATCGGCGCGGTCGCCTGAATTCTGTCGACGATGATGCCAACTCCTGGGATCACCCGGCAATACGTTACAAGGACAGCCGCGCTGTGAAATGGAAAGCACTACTGCTGATACTGCTGGCGCTGGGCTTCGGCCTGGGCGTGTTGGTGAAGATTGCCATCCGCACGCCGCAACCGCCGGTACACCAGGTATTTATCAACGGCAATATTCTCACCATGGATGCCAATAATACTGTCGCTCAGGCACTGTCAACGCGGGGTGAACTGATCGAAGCGGTAGGTTCCACCGAGCAGATCATGGCGCTGGTCGGTGATGAAACGGAGGTTGTCGACCTGCGCGGCCGCACACTGTTGCCTGGATTTATCGACGCCCACAGTCATTTTCCCGGCTCGGGCATGCGTGTGGTGGCGGCAGACCTGAACAGTCCGCCTATCGGCGACCAGGAAAACCATGGCCGATGTGCTCAGCTGCCCTCAAGGAGCAGTCCGCCAAAACCGCGCCGGGCGAGTGGGTCACTGGCTTTGGCTACGACGATACCATGCTGGCAGAAAAGCGCCATCCGACCCGGGATGAACTGGACCAGGTATCCACCGAGCACCCCGTGGTGGCAATGCATATCTCCGGTCATCTGTTTGTCGCCAACAGCCTGGCGCTGGCGAGCGTCGGCATTGACGCCAGCACGCCCGATCCCGAGGGCGGTGTCATTGGCCGGATGCCCGGCTCCCGCGAGCCCAACGGACTGTTGGAGGAGACTGCGCGGCTGGACGTCATGCGCCAGATGCAGGATCTTGGTCTGGCCAACACCTATCGCCTGATGAAGTCGGCTGCCAGTGAGTACGCAGCGGTCGGGGTTACTACGGCGCAATCGGGGGGTGTCAGCAAGAAACTGGCGACCGGTTTGTCCTGGTTCAGTAAATTCGGTGTTATCCCGCAGCGCCTGATCCTGTTCCCGCTTGAAACTGAATTTGGCGAAGATTTGCGCAACGGCAAGTACGATCCCGCAGACTACAACAGCGACAGGGTGCAAATGGGCGCCGTCAAACTGGTGGCGGATGGCAGCATCCAGGGTTTCACCGGCTATCTCAGTGCGCCTTATTACTCGCCCTATCATGGCGATGCGAACTACCGGGGCTATCCGGCGATCTCGCGCGACAAGCTGTTTGAGCAAGTGGAGGCACTGCACAAGGCGGGTTACCAGATCGCCATTCACGGCAACGGCGATCAAGCCATTGAGGATATCCTTGATGCCTTCGAAGCGGCCCAGAAAGTACATCCGCGTCGATGATCCGCGCATGCTACTCATCCACTCCCAGATGGCGCGGGAAGACCAGATAGCGAGAATGAAAAAGCTGGGAGTTACGCCCAGCTTTTTTACTGCCCATACCTGGTACTGGGGTGATCGACACCGGGATATCTTTCTCGGGCCACAGCGCGCAGCCCAGATCAGCCCGTCGAAGGTGGGCGCTGGATGACGGGCTGCGCTTCAGTTCCCACCTCGATACGCCGGTTACGCCCATGTTGCCCCTGCAGGCGGTGTGGAGCCAGGTATTCCGTATCACCTCTGGCGGCGATGTGCTGGGGCCCGAGCAGCGCATCAGCGTGATGGACGCTTTACGCGCAGTGACCATTGACGCGGCCTGGCAGGTGTTTCAGGAAGACAACCGGGGTTCCCTGGAACCGGGCAAGTACGCAGACCTCGTGGTGCTGTCTGGCAATCCGCTGGAAAACCCGATTGCTATGCGCGACCTGCTGGTGGAGCGAACTGTCATCGGCGGCGCGACCATTTACCATAAACGCTAATGCCAGCGACTCCCGGTATTGGGCAATTGGTGCTCAAGGTTGCCACGGTCGCCCTCCGTATACTGCGCCGTATGCCCCGTTCGGGTGACTTTCTCAGCGATAGCGTGGACAGCTGCGGGGCATTCGGATATAAATACGCGAACGGCTTAAGTGAAATCAGGCTTACGCGGTTTTCGGGCAGTGTGGGAAAGCAGGCCGTAATAATTATGTATCGCTACAAAGTCGATAACGCCGTAACGTATACCCCGGACGACATTGTCCTGTTCCGGGAGTCGCCCTTCGCGATCTGGATGGAACGCCTGACCCTGGAAAATCCCGATCACGGCATTCTGCCCGATATGCACAGTGCGGAGCCGAAGACACCGGGGAGTCACGGGATCACATTGTCGCAACGTTGCGCGCCGAGGGCAGGAACGTTGTCCTGATCGATCCGGATATGGATGAACCCGATCGCCGCACCGCGACGCTGGCTGCGATGCGAGGTGGCGCAGATTTTATCGTCAATGGCCAGCTGGCCGTTGGCACACTGTCCGGTAGCGCTAATCTGTTGATGCGCACCAGCGGTTATTCCCAATTAGGGGATTTTCTCTATATCCCCTGTGAAACTCAGGCCAGAACCAGTTTACATTCGGCGTTTCGTCTGTCTTTCGTGGCTGATCTATTGCACAGTCTACAGGGGCAATTACCTCCCCAGATGCTGATTATAAGCGACGGTGCGGATGTCGTGCCGCTGCAGACCGAGGACTATATTTATTATTACCGGGCGGTGCAGCAGCGTTTTGTGCAGGCCATGAACACTTTTCGCAAGCACCGCATGCCGGATCCTGCGGAGTCATCCCATTTCGGCCGCTGGTCAGAATGCGCCAGTGAGGTGCTCAAACAGCGCGCTCTGCGGGAGCAGCAGGCTGAAACAACGGACGAAGAACCAGTTGAAATGCAGCAAGTGCGGGTGGCCGGCGGGTCTGCTATGGCACAGTCCCATTACGATACGGATGCAATTTCCCAGCCCGGTTTAGCGCAGGGCGCTACTGTCAGATCTGCTCTGCTGGAAACCAGTGCGAGTGATCACAACGTAGTCGGCCACACGCTGGCGGAGCAGGCGCGGATGCTTGCTCCCGATAGCTATCGCAATGGTGCTGCACCCGGCCATACGCCTAATCTGGCGCGTTTTGGCCGACCGCGCCCTGAAGCGACCTTGCCAGACAACCAGGAGATGGAACATAAGCGGCGCAGCTCCGATGCTGCGTTGCAAAATCTGGAGTTTATTGGCAGTAATGTTGCGGAGACAGGCTATCGGCGCTCAGCCAGCACCCCGGTTGGGCACAGGAAGCATTTCAGCGCCGGCGCCTAATCTGCGTGACACCCCGAAGCCGGACAGCGGAATGCCCGACCAAATGGCCCTATCAGGCCCCGCAGGTCTTCCTGAACTGGAACCGCGGGCACCGCTCTTTCTGCCACCGGATCAGACGCTTTTCGTTGAGCAGCCCCGGGATCGAGTGGAGTCACGCACCCTCGACGTCGCCGGGTTCAAGTTCGGTGGACATTCGGTGATAGATATGGACAGCGCTCCGGCCCCGTCGCTGACCGCCGTAGCGAAAAGGCCGGAGGTGGCGACTGAACGCCCTGCTGGGCCAAGGGATCCCGCGCTCAGTAAGCCTGACCCGGCTCGGACCAGGGCGAACCTTGAAGAGGATCGCACAGTGCTGAGTGCTTTCAGCAGCAGCCTGATTACCAGCGAAGTATTCAACGACCGCTAGCTTAACTAACGCAGTGCGCTAAAGCAGGTGCGCAACTCCTGCAGAAAAATATCCGGCTGTTCCAGTGCAGCGAAGTGTCCGCCGCGTTCGAGTTCATTCCAATGAATGAGGTTTGAAAAGCGCTTTTCCGCCCAGCGGCGGCTGCAGCGGAAAATCTCCTTGGGAAATATAGAGCAGCCGACGGGCATCGTTATAGGATCCATATTGGCGTTATTGAAACTTTCCCAGTACAGGCGCGCGGAACTGGCGGCAGCATTATTAAGCCAGTACATCATTACATTATCCAGAAGCTCATCCTTTGACAGGATATTCTCAGGGTGGCGCGTGCCGTTCTTTTCGCAGTCCGTCCACATATAAAACTTTTCCACCACCCATGCCATCTGCCCGACGGGCGAGTCGGCCAATCCATAGCCCAGGGTCTGGGGATAGGTGGACTGCTGCTTGGAATAGCCGGAACCTTTTTCCACGTAGGCACCCATGTCCACCAGTGCCGCCTGCTCCCGTTCGGAGAGGTCGCCCATGGTGTCCGGGTCGGGAGCCACGATCGGCATGTTGATGTGAATGCCGGCGCAGTGTTCGGTTTCTGTCATGCCCATGCTCTGTGTGACCATGCTCCCCCAGTCGCCCCCTTGTGCCACATATCGCGAGTAACCCAGGCGAGCCATCAACTGACCCCACATGTGGCCGATTTTCTCCACTGAGGTACCGGTGCGGACGGGCTTGCCGGAGAAACCGTAGCCGGGCAGACAAGGTGCCACCACATGAAATGCGTCTTGCGCACTGCCGCCGTGAGCGGTTGGGTTGGTCAGTGCGTCTATTACTTTGTGGAACTCTACGATGGAGCCTGGCCAACCGTGGGAAATGATCAGTGGCAGGGCATTTTCATGTGGACTTCTCTGATGAATAAAATGAATGTCGATGCCATCAATGTCAGTCACAAACTGTGACCAGCCATTGAGCTTTTTCTCAAAGCGCCGCCAGTCGTAGGCCGTGCCCCAGTAGTGGGCCAGTTCCCTGGTGTACTCCAGCGGTATGCCCTGGCTCCAGTCGTCACAGGTTTCCTTCTCCGGCCAGCGGGTGCGCTCCAGTCGTTGTTTGAGATCTTCCAGTACAGTGGAGGGAATGGCTACTTGAAATGGAATAATGTCGGTCTTCACGTGTCGGCTCCTTTGATGAGGTCGGGATGGTTTATTCTTCCTGCCAGATGCGCCGCAGAGGTTCGCCAAAATCGTCGTAGAGTATTTTGCGTCGCGGCGGCGGCAGTCGGCGTTTCTGTTGCGGTTTGTGACGAAACTTCTGCAGGCGTCGCGCCTCGATGGCGGCAACCACCTCTGGAATCGGGGTACGCGGGCTTCTGGGTTCAACGAAGAGTCGGCGATTGAGGAACAGGGGTGGGTCTCCCGGGTCCTTGCCGGAGATGCCGCGCGGAATCTCTTCCACGCTGCCGCCCTGCTGGAGGAAGAGTTCAGTTTCCTGGAGCAATTCGTCCCTAATGTCTGCTTTTGAAACGGGTTTTTTCAAGGGCTCCTGCTGCCGACACGGCACGATTCACCAACGGTTCAGTATAACCATGTCTGTAGGGAATTACAGGCCTGCGGGTGCAGGTCGCTGCAGTTGCCGCAGCTACATTCAGGCGGCCCTGCCAAACCCTGCCAGCTCAGCCATTCTGCGCATCAATTCCAGCATGTCGGTGCGCGCCTGCTGCCCGGAAAATTCCCGGTACAGGCTGTCTACATTGACCGCAATGCGTTCCGGATCAGACCACGCGGAGTACTCGCGTAATTCGATATCTTTAGACGCCTCGAAAGCGCTCATCCCTGCGTCGTAACGCGCTCGGGCCTGGTCGTGCACATATTGCAGGTAGCGGCGGACCTTCGCCACGCCGTGCTTGTCCGTGATCGGTCCGTGTCCCGGGACGATGAGGTCCACGTCCATCCCTTCAATGAGGAGGCAGGCCTTGATCCAATTTGTAACCGGACCCTGCCACATTACCGGGGTGCTCTCGATGAACAGGATATCCCCGGTAAATACCACTCGATCAGCGGCACTGTGTACCAGTATGTCCCCGCCTGTGTGGGCCGGGCCAACCTCAATCAGATGCACCAGTTTGTCGCCGACGCGCAGGTCCAGTTCTCCGTCAAAGGTTCGGGTAGGGGGAGTAAATTGAATGCCGTCAAAGCGAAACTGGCCAAAGCAGTGCTGCAAATACTCACCCAATGCGCCCAGCTCACGGGTGCTTTGCATGATCGCTGCCAGCACCTCCGGTGGCAGTTCACTCATTTCCACGGCTGAGGTTGTCGATGCAATGATCTGCGCGCCGGCGACCAGTTCGTTGCCGTGACAGTGATCGCCGTTGGCGTGGGTATTGACGAGCGTACCGATGGCATTTGCTATTGGTTCGGCGGCGCGCATCCTGCGCAGCATTTCGCCGGTCAACTCAAGGTCGTAGAGTGTGTCGATCAGCAGAGACTCTGTGCCGTCGACAATCAGGCCGGCGTTGCTCCACCCCCAGCCAGCCTGTGGGGCCAGCCAGGCATAGCAGCCATGTGCCAGCGGGTGTAGGCCGGGGCATTGCCTTGTCGTCATCGGGATCGATCCTGCTATCGTTGCGCGTTTAATACTAACCCGATTGTACCCATAAAGCAGGTACCGGGTTTTCGTAAGGGCCAACAATCTGGTTTAATGCACCCCAGCCAACCTGCGGAACGCGAGCATGAATGCCATTCGATCTCTCCTCGTTTTTACCTGGATCGTAGTGTCAGTGATACCCGTAGGGCTCACCCTCGTATTTTGTTCGCTGTTCCTCAGTGATGAAAAGCTCTGGTGGTGGTTTGCCGCACCCTGGCTTCGTGGTGTGATTGCGGCGGCGCGTATCGTTGGCGGCGTGCGCTACCGCGTGCAGGGAGAGGACAATCTGCCGACGGCGGATGATATGCGCAGAGTCATACTGTGCCCCAAGCACCAGTCGACCTGGGAGACGTTTTTCTTTGCCAGTTTCACATCCCATCCGCTGGCTTACGTGTTCAAGAAGGAGCTGTTGCGCATTCCCTTTTTCGGCTGGTGTATCGGCCGGCTGGGTATGATCCATATCGACCGCAGCCAACGCATTAACGCCTGGGCAAAAGTGGCCGAGCAGGGGCTGGTGCTGATGGATCGCGGCAAGTGGATCATTATGTTTCCCGAGGGAACACGCACCGAGCGCGGCAAGAAAGGCAATTACAAATCCGGCGCAACCCGCTTGGCAGTTGCCACAGGAGCGTATATCGTACCCATCGCTGTAACGTCAGCCCGCTGTTGGCCGCGGCGTTCATTTTCCCTGATTCCCGGGACTATTGATGTGTCCATTGGCCAGCCGGTGTGCGCCGAGGGGCGGGAGCCGGGAGAACTGATGGACGAAGTGGAACGTTGGATTGAAGCAGAAATGCATCGACTCGACCCTGAAGCCTATCAAATCAAACCTATAAGGAGAACAACATGTCCGCAGGAAAAATCGTACTACTGGTAGTGTATGCCGTACTGGCTGGGCTGGCGTTGACGCAGGGGGATACCACGACGGGTGCCTGGGCGCTGCGAGCGCTTGGCATTCTAGCCGTTGTTCACCTCATTGAGACGGCTGGTCTTTTTCAAGCTGTGCAAGGCGGCAGGCGGTTCGCTTCCCGGACATTTGGTGAGCGTATTCTTGTTCGGTGTTCTGCATGTGAAAGAGCTTAAGGCGGCGCAGGGCAAGAGTTGATTGCGGCCCGCCGGGCAGGCGCGGCGGTACAACCAGCGTGACAATTTGAAGGAGTTAGCAAGGTGACAGATGCGTATATTGTAGGCGCTGTGCGCAGTGCCGGTGGCAGGAAGAACGGACGGTTGTCGAAAATCCACCCGATAGACCTGGGTGCGGAGGTGGTGGATGCCCTGGTGGCAAAAACCGGCGTGCCTGTGGCAGAAATTGACGACCTTATCTTCGGCTGTGTCTCCCAGGTGGGCGCGCAATCGAGCAATATCGCCCGCAATGTCTGTCTCTCCTCGGTGCTCGGCGAGGCGGTTCCGGGTACGACTGTGGATCGACAGTGCGGATCGGGCCAGCAGGCGATGCATTTTGCCGCGCAGGGCGTGTTGTCCGGCACTCAGGATCTGGTCATCGCCGGCGGCGTGGAAAGCATGAGCCAGGTGCCCATCGGCGCCAGCATCATCGACGGGTTCAAGGCTGATCATGGCGTGCCCTATGGCAAGAAGATTTCCGAGCGCTATCCCGGCGTGCAATTCAACCAGTTCGCCGGCGCGGAAATGCTGGCGCGAAAATACGAGCTGACACAGGATGAACTGAACGCCTTCGCACTCGACAGTCACGTCAAGGCAAAGCGCGCGGTGGAGGAGGGGCGCTTCAAGAATCAGATCGTGCCGATTGCAATCGAACTGGAGGACGGCTCTCGCGAGCTGCATGTGCCAGGATGAGGGTATTCGCATGGATGCTACCCTGGGTGCTATCGCCGGACTGCAGCCAATGCAGGAAAATGGCCTGCTGACAGCGGCCAATGCCTCGCAGATTTGTGACGGCGCCGCCGCGGTAATGATCGCCAACGGCGCAACCTGCAAGCGACTGGGCCTGAAGCCGCTGGCCCGGATTGTCGCCATGAGTGTGATTGGTTCGGACCCGGTGATCATGCTGGAAGGCCCTATACCTGCGACCAGAAAGGTACTGGAAAAGGCCGGATTGACGCTGGCTGATATCGACCTGTTTGAAGTCAATGAGGCGTTCGGCTCAGTACCGCTGGCCTGGGCCAAGGCACTGGGGGCGGATCTGCACAAGCTGAATGTCAACGGTGGTGCCCAGGCCCTTGGTCATCCGCTGGGTGGCACTGGCGCCAAGCTGATGACCACGCTGGTGCATGAATTGCACCGCAGCGGTAAACGTTACGGATTGCTCGCCATCTGTGAGGGCGGCGGAACCGCCAACGGCACCATTGTCGAACGTGTGGACGCGGTCCTGTAAGCACACTTGACCACCGACTAACGGAACCGCTCAGGGGCGAGTGCCGCTCTGCCGGTGTTCAGGGCACCAGCACTGCGGCGCCAGTGAAACGGCCGTGGCGTAAATCGTCCAGCGCTTCATTGGCCTGTTCCAGCGGATAGACATGCACCGTCGTAGTCGATGGGGATTTGCGCGGCCAGCGGCAGGAACTCTTCACCATCCCTGCGGGTCAGGTTTGCCACGGAACACAGTTCCCGCTCGCCCCACAGGATGTCGTAGGGAAAGGACGGAATGTCGGACATGTGGATGCCGGCGCAGACCACGCGCCCGCCCTTTGCGCACTGCACGCAGGGCCTGCGGCACCAATTCCCCGGCGGGGGCAAAGATGATTGCGCCATCCAGGGGCGCGGGCGGTAGCTGTGCCGAGTCTCCGGCCCAGCCTGCGCCCAGCTGGCGGGCGAAATCCTGTGCTGCCGTGTCGCCCTCGCGGGTAAAGGCGTAGACAGCCTGGTCGCGATAACGCGCCAGCTGTATCAGTATGTGCGCTGCGGCGCCGAAACCGTATAAACCGATGGCTTGGCAGGACTGCAGCAGCCGATAGGCGCGATAGCCGATCAGGCCTGCGCACAGCAGTGGCGCCGCCTGCTGGTCGCTGTAGTGTGCCGGAATGGGAAAGCAGTAGGCTGGATCGGCCACCGTGTATTCAGCAAATCCGCCATTGATCTGGTAGCCGGTATAGCGCGCCTCGTCGCAGAGATTTTCCTTGTCGTGACAGCAGAACCAGCAATGACCGCAGCTACCACCCAGCCAGGGCACGCCCACCCGCTGTCCGGGACTAAAACCGGTTACTCCGGCACCCACGTCATGGACTTCGCCAACAATCTGGTGGCCGGGTATCAGGGGCAGGGTGGGGTGGTTGAGGTCACCATCGATGACGTGCAGGTCTGTGCGACAGATACCGCAGGCTTTCACCCGCAACAAAAGCTGTCCCGGACCTGCGCTGGGGCGGGGCAGTTCGCACAGCAGCAGCGGATGTTGTTGTTTCTGCAGCACCATCGCTCGCATCGATTCCTCCTGTATGTGACAGACTTGACCGTGATTCGAATGGACGATGGCACAGGAGCCGATCGCGTTTCTGCTGGCACCACAACACTTTATCGTATTTTTGCGTCCGGCATGCGATTACAATCACAGTTGTCGATACAGGAGAGTCGCACATGGGTTTTTATGACAGGCATATACTGCCCCGGTTTATCAATTGCGCCTGCGCCAGCAAACCAATAATGAAGCAGCGCGAAAAAGTGGTGCCACTTGCGACGGGTACCGTACTGGAGATTGGCATAGGGACGGGACTCAACCTGCCGTACTATGATGCGAGCCGGGTAGAGCGTGTCATCGGTCTGGATCCCTCGGAAGCCTCGTGGAAACTGGCGGGCGAGCGGGCCGCGCATCTTGATTTTGAGGTTGAATTTATCGGCTTACCGGGAGAGCAGATTCCCCTGGCGGATGCCAGCGTAGATACTGTATTGGTGACCTTTGCCCTGTGTACCATTCCAGATCCGGTTACCGCACTGCAGGGTATGGCCAGGGTATTGCGACCCGGCGGCAGTCTGCTATTTTGCGAGCACGGTGAAGCGCCCGATGCCAACGTCCGTGAATGGCAGAACAGGATCAATCCGCTGTGGCGACATATTGCCGGCGGTTGTAACCTCAATCGCGCTATACCTCAATTGCTGCAACAGGGTGGCTTCTCGATTGTCGACATGCAGGCCAGCTACCTGCCCAGCACCCCGAAAATTGCCGGCTACAATTACTGGGGCAGGGCGCGACTTGCCCCGGCAGCCGGCGCCGGGGCGTATACCTGACGAACACCGGACGAGTCACCTCCATCGGTGGTGACACGGGATTGATTTATAGACATTTAGTGGACTATTTTTACTGTGAGGAGCTTGCCAGGATGAGTGAACATACCATTATCGACGGTATCAATTACGGCCCATTGGCAGCGCTTGTTGGCACCTGGGAGGGCGACAAGGGCGTTGACAGGGCGCCGGAGCGGGATGGCGAAGAGCGCAACCCTTATTATGAGACAATCGTGTTCGAGGCCGCTGGCGACGTCACCAACGCGGAGCAGCAAACCCTGTCAGTGGTCCGCTATCACCAGGTGGTCAGCCGCAAGTCGAATAACAAGGTGTTTCACGATCAGGTTGGCTACTGGTTATGGGATCCCGCGGATAACACCATCGTGGAAACCTTTACCATCCCGCGGGGTGTGGCGGTGGTTGCCGGAGGCACGCTCGCCCCAGCCGCCGATCCGGCGCAGGAACTGGTGTTTGAGGTGGCGGCGGATGCCAGCTCCCCACAGTTCGGCATTGTGCAGGCCCCATTTATGTTCAAGCAGGCCAAAACCACGGCGTTCACGCACACTATGACCGTAGCGGGAGACGAGATGCGCTACAGCGAAAGCACTATTCTGGACATCTATGGCAAAAAATCCTATGACCACAAAGATGTGAATACGCTGCGCCGGGTGGGTTGATGGTCCCGGCGGGTTTAGCCGCCGGACTCAATTACTTTCCATCGAACACTGCGCGGGCGGCCGATAACGCCTTGCCAGTTATAATTGCTGCACCCTGGCGCTGCAAAATTGCCTCCAGGGCATTCAGGCAATACACCACGTTGCGTGGATTACTGGCGAAACCCATAAGCCCGATGCGCCAGGTCTTGCCCGCCAGGGCTCCCAGTCCTGCGCCGATCTCCAGGTCGAACTCGTTGAGCAGTGCGGCGCGCAGTGCCGCGTCATCAACCCCTTGGGGAATCAGCACAGAATTCAGCTGTGGCAGGCGGAATTGGGGTGCCACAGCCATGGTGAGGCCCATGGCCTCCAGGCCCGCGACCAGCGCACGGTGATTGTGCAAATGTCGTGCCTGCGCGGCGTCGAGTCCTTCTTCCTCCAGCATGACGAAGCGCTTCATGCAACGCATAGAGATTGTTGATCGGGGCCGTATGGTGATAGGCGCGTTTGCTGGCGCCGCCCCAGTAGCCCATCACCAATTGCATATCGAGAAACCAGCTCTGCACTTTGTGTTGACGATTGTTTATGCGGTCCACGGCCCGGTCGCTAAAGGTAACCGGGGAGAGGCCGGGCACGCAGGACAGGCATTTCTGCGTGCCGGAGTACATGGCATCGACGCCCCACTTATCGACCGACACCTCAATGCCGCCCAGGGAGGTTACTGCGTCGACAATGGATAGAGCGCCACGCCGCGTGGCGAGCGCGCACAGGGCCGCTGCGTCGCTGCGCACACCGGTAGAAGTTTCGGCGTGGACAAAGGCCAGAATCGCGCTGTCAGGGTGCTCATCGAAGGCTGCTTCAACCTTGTGCAGGCTGACGGGTTCCCCCCAGGCGTCTTCCACCAGTACAGCGATGCCACCGCAGCGTTCCACATTTTCCTTCATGCGTCCGCCGAAAACCCCGTTCTGGCACACAATGACTTTGTCACCCGGCGACACCAGATTGACAAAACAGGCCTCCATACCAGCGGAGCCCGGCGCGGAGATGGGCAGGGTAAGCGCATTTTTGGTCTGGAAAGCAAATTGCAGCAGGACTTTGATCTCATCCATCAGGTGCAGGAACATGGGGTCGAGATGTCCAATGGTGGGGCGGGCCAGCGCTCCCAGCACGCGCGGGGACACATCAGAGGGCCCTGGACCCATCAAGGTGCGTTGGGGCGGGTAAAAACTGCTGGTCATAGTGGGTTTGCTCCGTGGGACTGAAATATCGCGCAACGTTAGCAGATTTTCCAGGCGGGGTCAGTTGTGTTGCTGTGGTGTGGCCGCAATACAGGCCCCCAGTGACATGTCTTCCCTCGTCTTGAAGAAAGACTTCATCCTCGACAATGATTTTAGGATGAATTCGCTCATGCTAGTATCCCCCATGCCCGCCGCACACTGCGCCCAGGCCTGAATAGCAATCGATGAGTGAGGCGCTCAGGAGCCAGTCGTGAACAGACCCGAAATAGAACCCAACCTGGCAGCAACAATGTTGCGCCGGGCCGACCTCAACCCTGAGCGAATTGCCCTGGTATTCGAGGAGCAGGAGATACCATTTGATGAATTCGGCGACAGGGTGCGCCGTCAGGCAAGCCTGTTCAGGTCGAGCAGTGTTTGCGTGGGTGACCGGGTCGGCTATCTTGGCTTTAATCATCCGGCACTGCTGGAAACGATGTTTGCCGCGCAGGCACTGGGCGCTATTTTTGTACCCCTCAATTATCGTCTTACCGCGCAGGAGTTGACGTTTATTATCAATGACGCGGGTATTCATACACTGGTAGTGGATGATGCACTGCGACCTGTGGTGGAGCCGGCATTACACGAACTGGGCTGCAGGCACTACTTCTCCAGTGAAAGTGAGGCTGCCGGTTGGCGTCATCTGGCGACGGAGCGAGCCGTCGCGGAACCGCTAATTTCCGCTGTTTCGGTCGACTCGCACGATGTTGCCGTCATTATGTATACCTCAGGTACCACCGGTTTACCCAAGGGCGCCATGTTGACCCATGGCAATATCCTGTGGAATAACATCAATGCCATGTTGGCTTTTGGCTGTTCCCGAGATGACGTAATTCTGACAGCGGCACCCCTGTTTCATATCGGTGGCCTGAACGTGATGACACTGGGTTCCTTCCATGTCGGTTCTACCGTCGTTTTGTTACGCAGTTTTGATGCAGGGCGGGTGTTGGCGGATTTCGAGCGCTACAAGGTCTCCCATATGTTTGGCGCACCGGCCATGTTCCTTTTTATGTCACAGCACCCCACGTTCGCCACTGCCAACCTTGGTTCAGTCAAGAACCTGATATGCGGCGCTGCGCCCGTTCCGGAATCCCTGATCGAATTGTACGCTGCGCGCGGTGTGGGCTTTTGCCAGGGCTATGGCCTGACCGAGACCGCGCCATTCTCCACCTTTCTTACCCCCGAATGGGCGGCCAGCAAGCTCGGGTCAGCCGGTCAGTCACCCCTATACAGTGCTACCCGGATCGTTGATGACAATAACCGTCCGCTCGCGGCCGGTGAGCGCGGCGAGATTTGCCTGCGCGGCCCCAACATTATGAAGGGCTATTGGAATCGACCCGAGGCCACCGCTGCAGCCATCGACCAGGAGGGCTGGTTTCACTCCGGTGATGTCGGGTATTTTGACGAGGACGGCTTTTTGTTTATCTGTGATCGCCTCAAGGATATGGTCATCTCCGGTGGTGAGAACGTGTACCCTGCGGAGGTGGAGGGCGCCCTCTACAAGCATGCCTCTATCGCGGAAGTGGCTGTAATAGGTTTGCCGGATGAGAAATGGGGAGAGGCAGTCACAGCCGTGGTAGCACTGCACGACGGCCATCACCTGACCCTTGAAGAACTGCGAGAGTTCGCCCAGCCCCTGCTGGCACGGTATAAACTGCCCCTGCGCCTGCATCTCGTCGATGCCCTGCCGCGCAATCCTGCGGGCAAAGTGCTGAAATTTGTGTTGAAGGACGATTTGCAAACATAGTCACTGCAGGGTGCGCGGATACGACTGTGCGCATCTTCGGGCCTCTCCTTGCGCATCATAAAAATTCCAATCTGATCACACTTAGGCTAGATACATGAACCAGCCAGGGAAATGGTATGCGGTCATTGCCCTGTTAGTATTAGTACGGACAGCTTATAATAAGCATTACATACTATATTTCATGGCGGTACCGAGTTCGTGGCAAGACCGAGGGAACCACAGGATAATTTTGGCTTCCTGATTCACGATGTGGCGCGCCTGCTGCGCAAGAATTTTAGTCGACGCGTGCAGAGTTTTGGCCTGACCCAGGAACAAAGCCGGGTCATTGTGCACCTGTCCCGCTGTGAGGGAATACAGCAGGTTGATCTGGCCGAACTACTCGAAATCAAGCCGATCACACTGGCCCGTCTATTGGATAAGTTGCAGGACAATGGCCTGATAGAACGGCGTGTGAATCCCGACGACCGCAGGGCTTTTCGCCTCTACCTGACTCGTGCAGCCCATGCTGTGCTCAAAAAGATTCTGGTCATTGGCGCGGCAACGCGCGCAGATGCCTACAGGCACATTTCGGCATCTGATCTGGAGATTACGTTTTCCGTTTTATCGCAGCTCAAAGCCAACCTCGTCAACGCTGAAGAAAATTTACTTTCGAACCTCAAAAAATAGCTGAACGACATACGATCATGAACAATCGCTCATTTTTATTCAGCCTCGGCCTGGTGGTTGCTGCTCTTGTTGGAGCCTATTTTTATCTGACAGGTGATCGTTTCATTACGACTGACAATGCCTATCTGAGGTTTGATAAGGTTAACTTGAGCGCTGAAGTTTCCGGAAAAATTACCTCCGTACTCGTGGCAGAAAACCAAAAAGTAGCCAAAAATGAACTGCTTATCACAGTGGACGATGCCGCTTATGTGATCGCTCTACAGAAAGCAGAAGCCCGTTTGAAAAAAGCTGAATCCTATATTCAGTCACTCCGGGCCAGCTATCGGACCAAACAAGCGGAGTTGGCGCTGGCAGTGAGTAACCTGGACTATGCAAAAAAAGAGTATGAACGTGAATTGAATCTGTCTCGAAAAAATCTCACGTCAGAAGCACTGATTGACGACCGGAAGCACAATCTGGATATTGCCAACGAACACCGGATTATCGTCGAAAAGGAACTCGTTCAATTGCTGGCAAGCCTGAATGACCGTGCCGATGCACCGCTGGGTGAGTATCCGGAGGTGATCGAGGCGCAGGCCGATCTTGATCTGGCGAAAATCAATTTGGGCCACACAAAAATACTTGCACCATTTGATGGATTTGTCAGCCATCTGCCGAAACTGGGGCAGCATATTGATATTGGCAGCCCCATCCTCAGTCTTGTTTCAGATACAGATGTATGGATTGAAGCAAACTTCAAGGAGACAGACCTGGTTAATTTACACGCTGATCAAGCGGTGGATATTACTATCGATGCCTATCCTGACATACATTGGAAAGGCACTGTCGAAAGCCTTAGTGCGGCAACAGGGGCGGAGTTTTCAGTGCTGCCACCACAAAACGCTACCGGGAATTGGATAAAGGTGGTTCAGCGTGTTCCGATTCGAATCAATTTGCAGCCGAATCAGGCGGACCCTGTTCTGCGTGCCGGTATGAGCGCCTATGTGCAAATCGATACTGGCTCCTCTGGATTTTAGGGCGCAGGACGCGTGAGTGCACTGACTCGCCGATTGCAGAACTTATCGGAAGAAACGCAACATTTTCTGTTAATTGTCGCAGTTATGATGGCTGCGATTATTCAAATCATCGATACCACGATCGCTAACGTAGCACTGCCGCACATGCAGGGCAGTTTGTCGGTTACCCAGGATAAAATATCGTGGGTACTCACGTCGTATATCATGGCAGCCGCCATAACCATGCCCCTCACGGGCTGGCTTGCCGGGCGTATCGGACGCAAGCGACTTCTATTGGTGTCAGTGCTGGGATTTACCCTTGCGTCAATGGCCTGCGGTGCGGCACAGACACTGGACCAGATAATCGTTTTTCGTGTGTTGCAGGGAGTCTTTGGAGCCAGCCTTGTGCCACTTTCGAATTCGCTCCTGCTCGATTCCTTTCCCGTCCACAAGCAGGCGAAGGCAAATGGTATCTGGGGTATAGGTGTCATGGTGGCGCCGATTCTGGGACCAACGGCAGGTGGCTGGCTGACGGAATACTATAGCTGGCGCTGGGTTTTCTATATAAACGTTCCCTTTGGAATCCTTTCTCTCCTCGGTATCGTCGCACTGGTCAAGGAGTCTCCATCAGACAGGGACCGTCCCTTTGATCTTTTCGGTTTTGTGCTGCTCAGTATCGCGATAGTCAGCCTACAGTTGATGCTTGATCGCGGCCAGTCGAAATATTGGTTTGAATCTCCTGAAATCGTCTTTGAGCTTATTCTTTCCCTGCTGGCCTTCTATTTATTTATTGTCCATATGTTTACGCACAAACACAGCTACGTAGATCCCACAATTGTTTGCCGACAGAAATTTTTCTTTGGGGTTGATCTTCATGTTTCTGCTGGGGGTGATTATGCTGGCAACTTTGGCGCTGCTTCCGCCCTATCTGCAGAACTTGCTTGGCTATCCGGTATTTGATACGGGCCTGATACTGGCTCCGAGGGGGGCGGAACCATGCTGGCGATGGTGCTTTCAACTCGCGTCATGGAACGATCGCTGGTGCCGCCACGTTATCTGATCGTGACAGGCCTGGCGTTCATCGTAATGTCCCTGTGGCAAATGACCGGTTTCACCAGTAGTGTTACGCACAGCATGATTACCTGGACGGGATTTATACAGGGCTTCGGCCTGGGGTTTATTTTTGTGCCGCTCAGCACATTGGCCTTCGCCACGCTGGATCCTGCCTTGCGCACGGAGGCCAGCTCCATTTTTGGCCTGATGAGAACGATAGGCAGCAGCCTTGGCATTTCAATTGTGGTCAGTCAACTGGCCGCCAGCGTACAGCGTGAACACGCTGTACTGACAGAGCACATTACTGCATACAACCCGCTACTCCAAAATACTGAAGCGGCCCGTATCTGGGACATCAATACCCCGCAGGGTCTGGCATTGCTGGACGGCGAGGTCGCCCGTCAGGCATTGCAACTTGCCTATATCGATGACTTTCAACTCATTATGATCATGGCCCTTGTGGCTGTCCCCGCTGCGCTATTACTGCGCAGTGGCGCTAAATCAGCGCGTTAGTTCGGTTCTTCACCACCCACGTTGGCCTGTGCCGCCGCGATGCGCGCAATCGGCACCCGAAAGGGACTGCAGGATACGTAATCCAGTCCGATGTCGTGACAGAACTTGATGGAGCGCGGGTCCCCGCCGTGTTCGCCACAGATGCCATACTTGATGCCTTTCTTTTTGCCCCGACTTTCATTGATCGCCATTTCCATCAGGCGGCCTACCGCCCGTTGATCCAGTGACACGAAAGGGTCCACGTCGATCAATTTTTCCTTGAGGTATTTTGGAATGAACTTGCCCGCATCATCCCTGGAAAATCCGTAGGTCATTTGTGTCAGGTCATTGGTGCCAAAGCTCATGAACTCCACTTCCGGGGCGAGGCGGTCGGCACCGAGCGTGGCGCGGGGCGTTTCCATCATGGTGCCGATCTTGTAGGGGATGGAAACAGTCTTGGCCTTGGCCATTTTGTGGATACACTTATCGATGATAGCAGTGACCAGCCTGATTTCACGTACGTTGATGACCAGGGGAATCATGATTTCCGGGTGCGGCCGGTATCCCGCCTCGATGGCATCCGCTGCCGCACTCATGATGGCATTGACCTGCATTTCGGTTATTTCCGGATATACGACAGAGAGGCGACAGCCGCGAAAACCCAACATCGGGTTGACTTCTGACATACGCTCGGCAATTTCCCTGATCTGTTTGGCGGGTTTGCCGATTCTGGCCGATAGCGCATCAATGTCCTCCCCGCTCTGGGGCAGGAACTCATGCAGGGGAGGATCGAGCAGGCGAATGGTGACGGGCAGTCCGTCCATGACCTTGAATAGACCGAGAATATCGTCGTGCTGGAATACCATCAGCTGATCGAGAAAGGTCTGCCTTTCTTCTGTCGTCTCGGAGAGTATCATCGCGCGCATGATGTCGATGCGCTCCGCAGCGAAAAACATGTGCTCGGTGCGGCACAGACCGATACCCTCCGCGCCAAGTTCGCGCGCCTTCGCGGCATCCTCCGGCGTATCCGCGTTGGCTCGCACCCTTAGCCGTCGGTACTTGTCGGCCCAGCCCAGCAATACCTGAAAGTCATCACTGGAACTTGCTTCAATTTTGGCGATATCACCCAGCATGACTTCTCCGGACGTGCCATCGAGGGTGATGACATCTCCGCGCTGCAAGGTGATCCCTTCCGTGGTGGTCGCTGTGCCGGCGGCATAGTCTATGGTCAGCGAGCCACAGCCGGTGATCGCACACACTCCCATACCGCGTGCAACGACCGCAGCGTGGGATGTCATGCCTCCCAGTTCAGTGAGCACACCAGCGGCTACTTTCATGCCGTGTATGTCTTCCGGGGTGGTCTCGCGCCGTACCAGAATGACGCTGTGTCCAGCGGCATGTTCAACCTCGGCTTCTTCCGCCGAGAACACGATTCGACCGGTAGCGCCACCGGGACTGGCCGCGAGTCCTGTAGCAATGATGTCGCGCTTGGCTGCGGGATCAACCATGGGGTGCAGGAAGGCCTCCACGTGTTCAGGTGAGACGCGCATCAGTGCCTCCCGTTCGGTGATAAGGCCTTCCCTGACCATGTCCACGGCAATTTTTATCGATGCCCTGCCGGTACGCTTGCCACTGCGCGTCTGCAGCATGAAGAACACGCCGTCCTGCACCGTGAATTCGATGTCCTGCATATCGCGGTAGTGTTTCTCCAGCAGTGCCTGGGTTTTGTACAACTGGTCGTAGACAGCTGGCATGCGCTCTGCCAGTGCTGAGACCGGCAGGGGAGTGCGAATTCCTGATACCACATCTTCACCGGCAGCGTTGAACAGATACTCGCCAAAAAACTGGTGTTCTCCTGTGGCGGGATTGCGCGTAAAGGCCACGCCGGAACCCGAATCATCCCCGAAGTTGCCGAAAACCATAGCCTGCACAGTGACTGCCGTGCCCAGGCTGTCGTCGATATTGTTCATTTCCCGGTAGACGATGGCGCGCGGTGTGTGCCAGGACTGGAACACCGCCTCCACGGCCATTTTAAGTTGCTCGAAAGGATCTTCCGGGAGTGTTGCCAGAGTCTTGTAGATCGCGACAATTTCGCGCCAGTCGTCTGCACTCATGTCGACATCCAGCATCTTGTTATTGGCGAGCTTGTAGCCCTGCAAAGCGTGCTCGAATTTCTTCCCATCCACGTCCAGTACAACATCGGCGAACATCTGGATAAACCGGCGGTAGGAATCGTAGGCGAAGCGGTCATTGCCGGTCCTGCGGGCCAGACCCTCGGTAATTTCATCATTGAGCCCGAGATTGAGAATGGTGTTCATCATTCCCGGCATCGAAACCGGCGCCCCGGAGCGGACTGAAAACAGCAGCGGATTTTCAGGATCACCGAACCGTGCGCCCATTTTTTTCTCAACCAGATCCAGCGCGACCCGGTATTCCTGCTCCAGCAGTGACGGCAGTCTGTTGCCGGACTGGAAAAACTCCCGACAGGTACTGGTGGTAATGATAAAGCCGAAAGGTACTGGCAGGCCCAGGCTGGTCATCTCGCAGAGGTTTGCGCCTTTGCCGCCCAGCAGATCCCGGTCTTCCTTGCTGCCTTCGTTGAAGAGGTATACGCGCTTGGCCATAGTAGAGTGCCTGTTCCCTTGGATTTCTGATGCGGCGAGTATAGCGCTTCACCGCAGCAGCAGGGAGTCCGATTTCGAGGTCCCTGGCGGCTCAGCGCCGCGCCAGCAGTTCGCCCAGACGCTCGATCTCTGCGAGGTCCGCCGTAGCCGGGACCATAAACAGTTCCTCGCAACCGGCGGCCTCTGCATTGTCCAGTGCCGCCAGTACAGTATCTGCTGAGCTGCGGTGCACTGACTCGGCCATCATGGTAGCGATTTCCGGCCCCGCGATCGCCAGATAGTCGTACACGTAATCGTAAAGCCTTTGCTGGCCATTATCGGCCAGGGTGTACCAGAATCCGCCCATGCGATAGGGTGTCTGGCTGCGACCGGCGCGCTCCCAGGCGGCATCGGCCATGGCAAACGTGCGGCTCAATTCCTGCTCCTCGCCATTGCCTGACCATGCATACAGGCCATCGGCCCACTGGGCACAGCGTTCGATGCTCTTCGGGCCCATCGCGCCGGCCAAGAGGCGCGGCTCACGGGACCAGGTGGGTGTCGGGCCGATCATGCCACCGCCGGCGACCACCTCCTCGCCACTCCACACCTTGCGCATCTCCTCGACCTGGCGATCCATTTTTCCATAGCGCCCCTGGAACGGTGCACCCACCGCCTCGTAGTCTTTCTCACGGCCGCCGTAGCCCACCGCGATACTTTTTACACGTCCTGCGGAAAGTATATCCAGTGTCGCAACTTCCTTGGCGACGCGGGTCGCACTGTGCATGGGTAACACGTACAGTGTCGGCGTTATTTCTATACGGGTTGTGGCCATCGCAGCCGCGGCCAGCACCACGCGCATGTCATACGTTGGCCCATGAATTCTTTCGCCGCAGGAAAGGGCGTGAAAAGGACCCTCGTCAATGGCCTTGAACCACGCCAGATAGTCCTCCCGGTCAAGCCCGGCTTTCATGTATGGCAGGCAGACGCCGATTTTCATGCTCGATGACATAGTTGTAATACTCCGCTACATATTGCTGATGTTCAGTGCCGCCTATATTAGCCCACTTCGACTGCACGGCTGTTCAGCATTCTGAACTGATGCTGAATAGCGACGTTCCGCAGGCGGTGGTGGTTGGTCGTTGGCAGTTACTGGTGTAACGTTGCGCCGGTGCCTGGCATCACGCGAGTTCCGAAGCGAGCAATGACGATGAAAATTGACGGCCCTTTTTACGCGAAACTGGGCGATGCTGCCAGTGAGGCGCGTCGCTTGTCAGCCATCGGTTACGATGGTGTGTATAGTCTTGAGGGCAGCTGGGACCCGTTCTTTCCCCTGGTCATTGCAGCGGAGCATGCGCCCGAGCTGGATATTGCTACCGGTATTGCCGTGGCGTTTCCGCGCAATCCGATGCACCTGGCCTACCAGGCCTGGGATTTGCAGAAATTCAGCAAGGGTAAGTTTCTGCTGGGAATCGGTTCGCAGGTAAAGGCCCATATCGAAAAGCGCTTCGGCGTAGGCTTCAGTCCTCCCGCCGCGCGCATGCGTGAGTACATCCTTGCCCTGAAAGCAATTTTTGACTGTTGGCAGAATGGCGCCGCACTCAATTTTCACGGCGAGTATTTTCGCCATACGCTGATGACGCCCATGTTCAATCCGGGGCCTCTGGAATTCAAGCCACCACCAGTGCTACTGGGTGCGCTGGGCCCGCTCATGACCGAGGTGGCGGGTGAAGTGGCCGACGGCCTGATCGTGCATCCCTTTAACAGTATGCCGTTCCTCATAGATCATGCGCTACCCGCGGTGCACAGGGGTCTGGCCAGGTCAGGGCGCGAGCGCGGCGATTTTATCCTGCAGATCAATGCCATTGTCATCACCGGCGAGACTGACGAGGCGCGCGCTGCTGCCGCTGCCAGTGTCAGGAGTCTGCTTGGCTTTTACGCATCTACGCCAGCTTACCGGCCACCCATGGACGCAGTAGGTTACGGCGATTTGCAACCGGAGTTGAATCGTTTGTCCAAGGAAGGCCGTTGGGATGAATTGGGTGCCTATATTGACCAGTCGTTCCTGGATGCGTTTGCCACTAGCGGCAGACCCGAGGAAATCGCCGGTAAGCTGCGGCATAAATACGGCGCACATGCTGATCGCCTGGCCATCTACGCGCCATATGCTGCCCCGGATGCCATGTGGTCCTCGATTATCAGTGGACTCAAAGCTGGCTGAGTCTGTCCCGCCGCTGCGGCGACTGCCCGGCGGCATGTGCCAAACTGCATGCACTGCGGAAATACGTGCCAGGCACTCGCCGACATGGAACGCCCTGGGTTAAACTCCCTGCGCATATGAACAGACCGTTTCAAATCCCTTACTCCGCGACTGCCACACTGGTGCTGTGTATCTTGTTGTGCGCATGCAGCAGTCCTCCGGTGAAACGGCCTGGACTGCAGGGCGACAATGCGAAAGCCGTGAACTTCAGCGGTTCCTGGGAACTGGATTACAGTCAGAGTGACAATACCCAGCAGAAACTCGATTCGGTGGTAGGTGAATTGAATCGCGATGCACAACGACGCGCACAGGGAAATATGCAACAGGGTCCGGTGGGCGGCGGCGTTATAATCGGCGGATCAGGGGCCAATAGTGGCTCCTCTATCCTGGGACTGGTGAGGATGGCGGATCTGATAACACAATCGCCCCTGCTGGAGATTACGCAGGATGAACACAAAATCCTGGTGAAGAGGGAGGAAGATTTTGCCCTGAGCTGCGAATTCTATCCTGGCGAGTACCGCAAGGTGGAGACGCCCTTCGGCATTGAGGCCTGTGGCTGGAATGCGCATCAACTGGTATTCAAGTTACTGCTGCCTGATGGACTCAGTATTCAGCACGTGATGACCCTCGGTGCGGCGGGTCAGAAACTTAATATAGCGACGACAGTGGTTTCCGACCAGGTATCCTTTCCCTTCACGCTCAACCGGGTCTACAACCGTTTTCAGCCAGGCGATACGGGCTTCAAATGCGAAGAGACACTGACCAGAGGCAGGGTATGCACCACAAAATCCCCTTGACCATGTCGCGCGCGCGTATCGCTGTATTGGCGTTATATGTTATTGCCAGTGTGTGGATCTTAGGTGCTGGACGCCCGGCACTGGCAGTTGATGGCCGCAGCGCGGAGCAGTCAGCGACAGCTGGTCAGTTGGACGTGGGACTGCCGATCTTTGACCCCGGCATTCCCGCAGATGCATCGACCCACAGCAAACTCGGTATTTTTCCTGAAATTCGCAAGGCCGAGGCCAAGTATATGCCCGTGCTGTTGCGCCATGCACTGGTAGACTCCGGTGACTGGGGTGTCGTACGAGTATTGCCCGAAGCACAGGACTCCTCGGAGCTGCTGGTCACTGGCACCATACTGTACTCTGACGGCCAGCGCCTGGAGCTTCAGATAAAGGCCCGCGATGCGACCGGTGCCCAGTGGTTGGACAAAGTCTATTCAGGCGTAACGACGTCTGCAGATTATCCCGTGCAGGTCCACGGTGACCCCTATCTGGGGGTATACGCGCAGATTGCCAACGATCTGCTGGCCGTGCGTCTGCAAAAAACCGCAAAGCAGCTGGCAGATATACGACAGGTTGCCCTGCTGCGTTACGCCAGCGGACTGGCGCCTGAAGTGTTCGCGTCCTACCTGACGCGTACACCTGCAGGTGAATATCAGGCGCTGCGCTTACCGGCTGAGGACGATCCCATGCTGGTTCGCGTCAATCGCATAAGAGACCAGGAATATCTCTTTATTGATACGGTCGATGAGCAATATGCGAAACTGGGCGAGGAGATGGCTCCCACGTATAATCTGTGGCGCCAGTTTGGCGCGGAGCAGGCGCTATACAAGAATCAATACCAGGGCCGCGTGAGTAATCGGGACAGTCAGGGTGCGCGCGGCTCCTTTGCGGCTCTGGAGCAGACCTATAACGCTTACAAGTGGTCAAAGATTCACGAGCAGGACCTGGATGAATTGGCACTGGGATTCAATAATGAGGTGGCGCCCACCGTCATGGATGTGAGTGGCACGGTCTTTAAGCTCAGTGGCACTCTGGACAGCCAGTACACTGAATGGCGCGCTATCCTGCAACGTATCTTTGCGCTGGAGACAGGCGTGGCCCCGGCGCCCTGAATTCTGCTATGCTGCAGTCATGGCTGGCCGACCAAAAGACAACGAATCCCTCCTGGACTCCCTCAGGAAACTGACCGAACAGATCGCGGGCGGCACGTTTGATTTTGCCCGTAATACCGCGACTATGACTGCTATGTTTGGTGAGAGCTGGTTGCGCAGTGCGCTATTGAACAAGCTGGAGCCAGAGCGGCTGGAGGCGATGGCTGATGCGGGCCACTTCCTGCGTGACGCGCGGGAAACGGCGGGCATGTCACTCAAGGATCTGGCGGAAAGCCTTGGTCTCTCCGACAGGGGTGTGCTGGAGGATATTGAAAGCGGCGAAACGATCATGCCGCTGGAATTGATGCTGCGCAGCGCCGCACTGCTGGCGCGACATGACCCCATCCCGTTCCTGATCAAATTTATGCGGACCTACAACCCGGCACTGGAAAAGGCGTTGGAGCAGTGGGGTGTGTTGGCGCTGCCCAAGCAGTACGAGCGGGAGCGTCGTTTCGTGAACCTGATGCGAAAGCACGATGCACTACGGCGCCTGTCGGACATCGAGTATGACCGGTTTATTCACTACATGGAGAGTTCCAGTAATCTTGTACTGGATGTTATGCAAAAGGAAAAACAGGCCAATGCACCAAAGCCGGCGTCCTCTTCCGACGCGAGCGCCAGGCCACAACAGAAAGCAAAGCCCAGACCTCCAGGCAAGAAAGCGCCCCCCCGAGCGCGCAAACGCGCAGCCGTAAAGCGGCGATAACTCCCCTAAAGCTAAGTGATTTAACTTTATACTTTGTCTATAGCTTTCTGAAAAAAGAAGTTGCTTATCTTTTTTTAAAGGATTGATCAGTTGCTTGTAAACAATGCAGACAGTAACGCCTGGTTTGCCACCTGCCCCAAGGGTGTGGAGGCGCTCTTGGCAGCCGAATTAGCGACGTTGGGTGCAGCCAGTACGCGTGAAACGGTGGCCGGTGTGCATTTCACTGGCCCGCGCGCGCTCGCGTACCGCGCCTGCCTGTGGTCGCGCCTGGCCAACCGGATTCTGTGGCCCCTGGCACAATTGGACGCTGCGGACGGCGATATCCTGTATCGCGGCATGAGAGAGATCGACTGGGGACGCTTGTTTGGTTCGCAGCAAACCATAGCCATCGATTTTTCCGGCGAAAATCGCGGTATTCGCAATACCCAGTTCGGCGCCCAGCGCTGTAAGGATGCCATTGTCGACTGGTTCGTGGCCGCGACGTCACAGCGCCCCTCGGTTGATCGCGCCAATCCCGACGTCCGGCTGAACGTGCGCCTGGTGCGCGACCGCGCACACCTGTCCATTGATCTGTCCGGGGGCAGCCTGCACCAGCGCGGGTATCGCCTGCAGGCGGGAGTCGCCCCATTGAAGGAGAATCTGGCTGCCGCCGTACTGCTGCGGGCGGATTGGCCGGGTATTGCCGCCCGCGGCGGCGCACTCATTGATCCCATGTGTGGATCGGCGACGCTATTGCTGGAGGGAGCCATGATGGCTGCCGATATGGCACCGGGCCTGGGCCGCAAGCGCTTCGGTTTTGAACACCTGCGGCTGCATGATCCCTTGCAGTGGCAGGCTATTCTGGCTGACGCCCGCAGTCGGGCAGAGCGGGGCAGGGCAGCGCAGTTGCCGGAGTTTCGCGGCTACGACTGGGATCCCGCAGTGATCCGCCTGGCGCAGGAAAATATTGCTCGGATCGGACTTGAACGGGTTGTACGTGTCAGTTGCAAGCCCGTTTCTCAATTGCAAAAGCCCAGCCATCGGCCGCTGCCGTTGGGGTTGCTGGTGTGTAATCCTCCCTACGGTGAACGGCTCGGTGAGAAGGAGCGTCTCAGGTCGCTTTACAGGCAGTTGGGAGAAGTCATGCTGGCGGAATTTCCCAACTGGCACGCCGCGATACTGACCTCGGACACCGATCTGGGCAAAGCGACCGGTTTGCGCAGTTACAAGCGCTACGCCTTATTCAATGGCACTATTCCCGCGTCTCTTCTGTTGTTTGACCTGGGCAACAACGAACTGCGCGATACGGCGGGAAGCCAGGCGGGAGTCGTGGCGACACTACCGGCACTGTCCGAGGGCGCGACGATGTTCGGCAACCGCATCCGCAAGAATCGCAAGCGCCTGTCTGCCTGGGTGAAACGGGAGCAGGTTGAATGCTACCGCCTGTACGATGCGGATATGCCGGAATATGCGGTGGCGATAGATATTTACGGTCAGTATGTGCATGTCGCCGAATACCAGGCACCTAAAGACGTATCCGCCGCGGCGGCAGAGCGCCGACTGGAAGAAGTGCGTAGCGCGCTGCCCGCAGCACTGGGTATCGCAGCAGAGAACATTGTGTACAAGCGGCGCAGTCGCCAGCGTGGCACCGAGCAGTATACGAAACAGGACAGCCGGGGCGAGTTGCTCACCGTGCAAGAGGGCCGGGCGCAGCTGTTGGTAAATCTGCGCGATTACATCGATACCGGATTGTTTCTCGATCATCGCCCGCTGCGTTTGCGCATTGGGCGGGAAGCCGCCGGCAAGGATTTTCTCAATCTCTTTTGTTACACCGGCAGCGCCACCGTACACGCTGCACTTGGCGGGGCACGCACCACCACCAGCATCGATCTGTCCAACACCTATCTCAACTGGTTGGGTAAAAATCTGGCTGTCAACAAACTGGAAGAAAGTCGCAATACAGTGATCCGGGAGGATTGCCAGTCCTGGCTCGCGCGGGCGCGCAGTCGCTACGACCTGATTCTGCTGGACCCCCCGTCATTCTCCAATTCAAAGGCCATGGCCGGGAGCCTTGATGTGCAGCGCGATCATCCCGCCCTGGTGCGGTCGGCGATGGCTGTATTACGCCAAGGAGGGCGTTTGTACTTCTCCAACAACCGGCGCGGATTCACTTTGGACGAGGCTTTACAGGAGGAGTTTCTGTGCGAGGACATCACCGCGCAAACATTGCCGCCGGACTTCCAACGCAACCGCAGGATTCATTGCTGCTGGTCAATCCGGCACAAGTAAAGTCCCGCGCGGCTAGCGCCTGCCAACCTTTGTCTGAGGACGATATCCACAAAAGACCTACAACCCCTTGATCTTAAGGTCATTTGCGCAACGTGACGCTGCAAAAAATTGCTATCTTATTGATTTTATGAAATAAATGCCGTTCATCTTGTGCTCGATAACAGCGGTCGCCCCGAACGCTATGGCGGCTAAAATCCAATCACAGGATCAGCTGTCCCCAAGGTTATCCACAGAATATGTTGTGGATAACTAGGCCGGGTCAGCCAATTTCAACAGTTGCTTGCCGACATTGCTGCCGTTGAACAGACGCTGCAGGGTGGCTGGAATATTGTCAAAGCCCTCCTGGATATCCTCGCGCCACGCAATTTCGCCGCCCAGCACCCATTCGGTCAGTGCAGCAATGGCCTCGTCGGCCCGACCGAGATAATCGAGCACAATAAAGCCCTGCATGCGCACACGACGACTGACCAGCAGCATCAGGTTGCGCGGTCCCGGTTTTGGTGTCGTATCGTTGTAACTCGAAATGGCGCCGCACAGGACTATACGGCCGAAATCGGCCATGTGCCCAATACCGGCTTCCAGCGTTGCACCGCCAACATTGTCGAAAAAGACGTTGATGCCACTGGGGCAAAGCTCCGCGAGGCGCTGTTGCAGGTCCTCGTTTTTGTAATCGATCACCGCATCGAGCTTGCATGCTGTGCGCAGCCACTCGCACTTCTCCTGTCCGCCGGCGATGCCAACCACCCGGCAACCTTTTAGTCTGGCGATCTGTGCTACGACCGAGCCGGTTGCTCCAGCCGCGCCGGACACCAGAACGGTTTCGCCAGCCCGGGGTTGACCGACATCCAGCAGGCCGAAGTAGGCGGTGAGGCTGGTGCTGCCAAAGATACTGAGTGCGAGGTTCGGAGGTGTTCCCGCTGGCAGGACGGTCGGCGGTATAAATCCCGCCGGGTCGCCGATACTGTACTCCTGCCAGTCCACCAAACCCTGCACCAGCGTGCCTACCGGCAACGCGGGGTTGTCTGACTGCACCACCTGTCCCACGCCACTGGCGCGCATAGGATCACCGATGGCTACCGGGGGCAGGTAACTGGGCTCGTCCACCAGCCATCCCCGCATGGCGGGGTCAAAGCCCAGCATCAGTGTTTTGAGCAGCACCTGCCCGTGTGCAAGGTCCGGTTGCGGCATGGGAGACTGCACCTGTTTAAAGTGTTGCGGCCCGACGATGCCCTCGGGGCGCTCTTTCAGCAGCCATTGCCTGTTCATTGTCGCCATGAATCTTTCCTGTGGGGGATGTTGCGAGAGCGCCTGGGCATGCGGTTGCAATCCGCCAGGTCGACGGCGCTATTAGAGCACTTGAGTCAGGTATTGAACAGTGTTCCAATCGTGTGGCTGATTGCTTTGTAGCGGAACGCGCATGAAATCCCTGTTGATTGTCTATCACAGCCAGAGTGGCAGCAGCGCACAGCTGGCCAGGGCGGCCTGGCGCGGCGCGCAATTGGAAGTGGATATCAAAGTGTCTGTTATGCGCGCCTGGGATGCCGGTACGCTGGACCTCGCTCGGGCCCACGGGTTACTGCTGGTAATGGCGGAAAACTCGGGCGCACTGAGTGGCTCCATGAAGGATTTTCTGGACCGCACCTTTTACCCAGCCATTGCTCGCGGGCTGGTGTTGCCTTATGCACTATTGATCAGTGCTGGTAATGACGGTCGCGGTGCCCAGCGGCAGGCCGAGCGCATTCTGAGCGGTTATCCGTTACCGCCTGCAGCGGAACCAGTGATACTGCGTGGAGCGTTTTGTCAGCAGCACCAGAACGCCTGCTCCGAGTTGGGCCACGCATTCGCTGCCGGTTTGTCGATGGGTATTTTTTAAGAGGGGGATGGAGTGTGAGCGAGATGTCCATAGCGACTGTGCCGCACGGTTTTGAGCGTTTGCCAGCGGGACTTGGCTATACTGACAGTCTGCAGCCCATCTATCGCCGGCTGGAGGGTGAGGATGGAAGTTTTGGTCTTGTAGTCGAGGCACAGCACAGTAACACCATGGGTATTTGCCACGGCGGAGTGCTGATGACACTGGCGGATATTACTGCGGCTACCGGCGTCAATCTGGCGCGCGGTGTTCTTGCGGGCAGCCCCACGGTACACCTTGGTATCGATTACATCTCTTCTGCTCGCCTGGGAGAATGGGTACAGGCGAATGTGGAGCAGGTCAGCGTGAAGCGGCGTTTCGGTTTCTGCAGTGGCGGGATCTATAACAGCGCAGGCGTCGTAGCGCGTTTCAGCGGCACCTTCTATTTTCCCGACCACGATGGCATGTGGAAAGATGGGCGCCGTGGCGATGGTGTGCTGCAACGGCAGGAGGGCTAGACTGATTTGGTATCCGCGAAGGATTGCAGCGCGTCAATAAATGCCCTTGCGGCCCGGGACAGGCTGCGACTTTCGTGATGAACTGCCCCAAGTGTTCGCGTCAGGTGCGCGTCGCGAACTGGCAGGGTCGCTAAAGACGCGTCGCGCATGCTTCGCGGCAGCACAGTCCAGCCGAGCCCGACCGATGCCATCATACGGATAGTCTCCAGGTAGTTGGTGGCGATAGCTACCTGCATTTTTAGACTGCGCCGGTCAAAAAGGCTTTTCACGATTTGTCCCGTATAGGTGTTGAGTCCCGGCAGGATCGCCGGATGCTTGCTCAGTTCCTTGAGGTCCAGGGTTTTGCGGCGCGTCAACTCGTGCCCTTTTTGCACCATGAAATCCAGCGGGTCCGGCCAGACCGGTCGCGCGATAATGTTGGCAACCGGAGCAGGCGCCAGCGTGACGACGGCAAGTTCTACTTCGCCACGCAGGGCGAGTTCGTAGGCCTGTTCCGAGTCCATGAATTCGATATCCAGCTGCACGGCCGGGAACGCCTTACTGTAAAAACTCAGCACCGGTGGCAGGCGATGCAAACCAATGTGATGGCTGGTCGCCAGGCGCAACCGTCCCTGCACTTCGCCGGCCAGGTCGCGCACCGACTGCTGTGCTGCCTGTAATTCCAGCAGCACTGCTCTGGCGTGCGGCAGCAGGGCCGCGCCGGCTTCGGTGGTGCTGATGGTGCGGCCGATGCGATCGAACAAGGCAGCGTTTAACTGATCTTCCAGTTGCGCCACGCGCTTGCTGACCGCGGGTTGCGTCAGGTGCAACTTTTGCGCGGCCAGGGAAAATGAACCGGTTTCAGCCACCAGTAAAAACGCTCTGAGGTTCTGGGTATCCAAAATACGTATTCCAATTGGGAATCTATAGAATGAAAATAATAAATTTGAGTTATCAAAAGATCAAGCCCATAATTCGCTCCGTAGTCAATCAATTCTCTTATTTTGCTAAAGAGGTGATCCATGAGCGGACAGACGCTTTACGACAAATTATGGCAGAGCCATCTGGTGCAGCAGCGCGATGATGGCAGCGCGCTGATCTATATCGATCGCCAGTTGATTCACGAGGTGACCTCGCCTCAGGCCTTTGAGGGCCTGCGCCTGTCGGGTCGCCAGCCCTGGCGTGTCGATGCCAACTTTGCGGTCCCTGACCACAATGTACCGACCGAGCGCGATGAACGCAGTGGCGGCGTGGCCGGCATCGCTGATCCTGTCTCCCGACTGCAGGTGCAGACGCTGGACGACAACTGTCGTGATTTCAAAATCCTGGAATTCCAGATCAATGACGTCCGTCAGGGCATCGTGCATGTGGTAGGTCCCGAGCAGGGCGTGACCCTGCCGGGAATGACTATTGTTTGCGGCGATTCTCATACGTCTACCCACGGTGCTTTGGGTGCTCTGGCGCACGGCATCGGTACCTCAGAGGTGGAGCATGTGATGGCCACCCAGTGCCTGGTGCAGCAAAAAATGAAAAATATGCTGGTACGCGTCGACGGCCGGTTGCAGGCTGGCGTTACTGCCAAGGATGTGGTGTTGGCGATTATCGGACAGATCGGTACCGCAGGGGGCACAGGCTACGCCATTGAATTCGGTGGCGAGGTGGTGCGCGCCCTGAGCATGGAAGGGCGTATGACAGTCTGCAATATGGCGATTGAGGCTGGAGCACGCGCCGGAATGATCGCAGTGGATGACATTACCATCGAGTATGTCAAGGGCAGGCCGTATGCACCGCGCGGCGCCCAGTGGGATCAGGCAGTTGCCGCATGGCGTGAATTGCACAGTGACGCCGATGCGCATTTTGATCGCATCGTGGAGTTGCGCGGCGCAGACATCAAGCCGCAGGTGACCTGGGGAACGTCGCCGGAGATGGTGCTGCCGGTGGATGGTGTGATACCTGATCCTGCCAAGATGGACAATGCTGCGCAGCGTGAGTCTGTTGAACGTGCCCTGCAATACATGGGGCTCAGGGCGGGCATGTCGATTACCGATATCAAACTCGATACGGTATTCATTGGATCCTGTACCAACTCGCGGATAGAGGATTTGCGCGCTGCCGCCGCGGTGGTCAAGGGCAAGAAAATTGCCGCTACCGTCAAGCGTGCGCTGGTGGTGCCCGGGTCGGGACAGATCAAGAAACAGGCTGAGGCGGAAGGTCTGGACAAGATTTTTACCGCAGCGGGAATGGAGTGGCGCGAGCCCGGATGTTCCATGTGCCTGGCGATGAACTCGGACAAACTCGGGGCTGGAGAGCACTGCGCCTCTACCTCCAATCGCAACTTTGAAGGGCGCCAGGGTTTTGGCGGCCGCACACATCTGGTGAGCCCCGCCATGGCGGCGGCCGCAGCGGTGGCCGGACACTTTGTCGATGTACGGGACTGGTAGGAGTCAGGGACTATGAAAAGTTTTACTGTGTTACAGGGTATAGCCGCCCCTATGGACCGCGCCAACGTGGATACCGATCTGATTATCCCCAAGCAGTTTCTGAAATCGATCAAGCGCAGCGGTTTTGGCCCAAACCTGTTTGACGAAGTGCGTTACCTGGATCAGGGGGAGCCGGGGCAGGATTGCAGCGGACGTCCGCTCAATAAGGATTTCCCACTGAACCAGGCGCGCTATAAGGGCGCTTGTGTACTGCTCGCCCGCGAGAACTTTGGCTGCGGCTCAAGTCGAGAGCACGCCCCCTGGGCGCTGGAAGATTATGGATTTTTCTGCATTATTGCGCCGAGTTTCGCCGATATTTTCTACAACAACTGCTTCAAGAACGGCATTTTGCCCATCGTACTCGACGCACAATTGGTTGATCGGCTATTTGGGGAGATGTACTCAACTGAGGGATATGAACTGAGGGTAGACCTGGCGCGGCAGGTGGTGCAAACCCCATCCGGTGAAGAGATTGGCTTCGAGGTGGATGCATTTCGCAAGCACTGCCTGCTCAATGGTCTGGACGATATCGCCCTGACCCTGGAGAGTGCAGACGCAATTAGCGCATTCGAGCAGAACTGGCGCAAACAATCGCCATGGCTGTTTGACGTGATCGGGTAGCGGGCTTTGAACGAAAATCCCAACAGGGTCTAGAGGGAGAGCGGACGATGAGTAGTGAGTACGATGTAGCGGTAGTCGGCGCGACCGGGGCGGTCGGCGAGGCCATGATCAGTATTCTGGAGGAGCGCAATTTTCCGGTGCGCAAGCTCTATGCGCTGGCAAGCAGTCGCTCTGCGGGCAAGAGCGTTATGTTCCGGGGTAAGTCGGTCCGCGTCACTGACCTGGCAGAGTTTGATTTCAGCAAGGTGCAAATAGGCCTTTTCTCGGCAGGTGGCAGCATCTCGGAGCAGTTCGCTCCAATCGCGGCTGCCGCGGGCTGTGTGGTGATCGACAACACCTCACATTTTCGCCAGGATGATGACATTCCGCTGATCGTACCAGAGGTCAATATCGATGCCCTGGCCGGCTACAGTGCGCGCAACATTATAGCCAACCCCAATTGCTCAACCATTCAGATGGTGGTGGCATTAAAGCCCATATACGATGCGGTGGGTATCAAACGCATCAACGTGGCGACCTATCAGGCGGTGTCCGGCACCGGCAAAGAGGCGATAGAGGAATTGGCGACTCAAACCGCAAAGCTTCTCAGCGGCCAGGAAATTGTCTGTGAGGTATATCCCAAGCAGATCGCCTTTAATGTTCTGCCGCACATCGATACCTTTCAGGACAACGGGTATACCCGCGAGGAAATGAAAATGGTGTGGGAGACTCGAAAGATATTTGGCGATCCTGCGATTCAGGTCAATCCAACCTGTGTCAGGGTGCCGGTGTTTTTTGGTCATTCTGAAGCGGTGCATATTGAAACTGTGGATAAGATTTCCGCAGAACAGGCCAGGTCTTTGCTCAAAAAAGCGCCGGGTGTCATGGTAATGGATGAGCGTGCTGACGGTGGCTATCCCACGGCGGTGACGGAGTCAGCAGGGGCGGACGCCGTCTTCGTGGGCAGGATTCGTGAGGACATCTCCCATCCCCGGGGGTTGAATATGTGGATTGTTGCGGACAATGTGCGCAAGGGAGCAGCCCTAAATAGTGTGCAAATTGCCGAGAGCTTGGTGTCAACCTACCTTGATTAATGCCTGTAATTCACTGATACTTGAGCCGTTATTCGGTTTGCTGTAAGGGCAGGGAGGCGCTGATAGTGCGTCTTCTGAATGTGGATAAAACGCCAGTAGTGGCGGGGTAGTTCACGCACGGCGTCACAGGCAAACCGGGTCCGTGGCCGGCCCAAGGGGAGTCGGCTTTAAATTCGCGGGTACAATAATAAGGGGCGGGTATGGCTCGTAAGTTAGCTGCTGTAGCGTTCTCGTTAGGGTGTCTCCACGCGAGTTCCCTGATGGCTCTCGGCCTCGGTGAAATCAAGCTGGAGTCCTTTCTTAATGAGCCGTTGAAGGCCAGCATCGATCTACTCAATATGGGCGGACTGCACCCGGACGAGATCAAGATTCGACTGGGTACCAGTGATGATTTCGATAAATTGGGAATCGACCGCGCCTACTTCCTGACCAGTATCAAGTTTGAAGTGTCGGGCAATGACAGTGGTGGAGCCCGGATTGTCATATCCTCGGAAGAAGCCGTCCTGGAGCCCTATCTGGATTTCATTGTGGAGGCGCGCTGGCCGTCAGGTCGCCTGTTGCGGGAATACACGGTGCTCGTAGATCCTCCGGTATTCTCCCAGGGCGCGCAGGTCGTTTCCGCCAGCCAGCGAGTAGAGGAAGTAGAAGGTATTGCGGCGCCCGCAAAAAAAAATAGGGATGTCGCCGCCAGCGTAAACGAGGACGACGCGACTATTGGAAATTGGGGAGCCGAAGAGAGTTCCACCAGAGGAACCCGGGTGGATGTGCGCGAGTCCAACCTCGCTCCCGGGGCGATGCCCAAACGGGGCTACAGCGCGGCAACTTCTCCCTCCCCCACGCCCGGCAGCCGCTACATGATAGGTCGGGACCAGACCCTCTGGGGTATCGCCAGTCGGGCAAAGCCCGCTGGTGCGTCAGTACACCAGACCATGCTCGATATCCAGCGGCTTAACCCCGATGCCTTCATTAACGGCAATATCAACAGGATCAAGGCTGGCTACATAATATACCTTCCCAGTACCTCTGATATAAGTTCCGCTGATGTGTCCACTGCATTGGCGGAGGTGCGTGAGCAGAACGCAGCCTGGCGTGAAGGACGGGATGTACATCCCACAGCAGCGAAGCACCCGTCCCTAAGAATTTCGGCGGAGCCTGAGGAGGCTGCTGAAGCAGCAGGCGCAAAGGCGCCTGCACCGGGCACTGACATGCCGCTGGCGGCTGTGGCAACGCCACCCGCCAGCAGCGCCGCTGCCGCGCCGTCGCTAACACTGCTTCTTCGGGACCCGCCGATGCCCAGGAGCGGCTCGCCGCCATTGAGGAACAGCTCGCCACACTGCAACGTATTGTCAGCCTCAAGGATGACCAGATAGCGGCACTGCAAGGCGCCTTGGCCAATGCCGGCGTCACCGCTGGCGAAAAAGGCGCCACTGACGCTACATCAAACGTGGGGGATGCCCCGGTCGCCCCCGCAATCAGCTCCCGTACCAGCAGAAAATGGTACGGCCGTCGAGAATGCTGCGGTGACTGTGCCTGGGACAGCACCAGAGCCGAATGTATTGCCAGCCGCTGATACTCAAGCAGCCGCCCCTGAACCGGCAAAAGCTGTGCCGATCAAAGCGCCGCCGACCAAAACTTCACCTGCCACAGCATCCGGTAGCGACTGGATGAGTTATCTCTTGTATGGACTTGGTGCTCTGGCGCTTGGTATTGCAGGTTTTGTTTTTTCAAGGCGGCGCGGAGGCGAGCAACAGCAAACTGCCACAGCGCGTCGCACAACACCTAAAGATGACGTATTCTCGGATGTGCAGTTGAAGCACCAGAGCATCAAGGTCGAGGCTCCTGAACAGGAAGTTGACGAACTCGCTGCCTCCCAGCGCGATAACCGCGGCTATGGTGAGCGCAAGCATGACGAGTATGCATCCGATATAGATGCGGCCGATGCGCTGGCCGAAGCTGATATCTACATCGCCTATGGTCGCCATCAGCAGGCGATAGACCTGCTCAACAATGCCCTTGCGACTGAACCCGGCAACCCTGTATACCGACTGAAATTGCTGGAAATTTACACCGAGCGGAACAACCACGCTGCGGCGTCGTCACAGTTGGCGAAAATACGGTCCATGGGTGACGCTGACAGCATCGCAAGGGCCGAGTCGCTGATGGACCGTCTCCAGGGAGAGGGAGAGCCGGAGCTGCCAAAAACCAGCGTCAGTGCACCTGCAGAGAGCGGTCTGCGGCTTCCCCCAAATCCGCTGGAAATGATGCCTGATTCCACAGAATCACTTGATGAGAAATTCAGCGGACTTGAGATTGAGGGACGCGCAACTTCAGGTGACGACGACGATCTGGATCTGTCTGGTGATTTTGCCACCGAACATGCAACTGGCTACGAGGATGAAGAGTTGGTCATCGCGGCTGACAGCAATGGCTTGTCGACCAAATTGGACCTCGCTCGTGCCTACCTGGACATGGGTGATGACGACGGCGCGCGCCAGATTTTGGATGAGGTCGTTGCCGAAGGGTCCGAGGAACTGAAAGCTGAGGCCCGCGCACTGCTAGATCGCATTGGCGGATAGGCTATTTTCTGTAGAACCCATACCGGCCGACACACGTGTAGCCTGCCGTATCGAGTACGATGGCAGTAATTACAACGGCTGGCAGTCACAACCTCACGTTGGCGTTGTAACCGTCCAGGACAAACTGGAGGAAGCGCTGGCAAAAGTGGCCAAGGCGACTGTCCGGGTGCACTGCGCCGGGCGCACGGATACCGGTGTCCATGCTTTCTCCCAGGTGATTCACTTCGATGGCCCCGTTACGCGCAGCAGCAAAGCCTGGGTAATGGGCGGCAATACCAACCTGCCGCGCGATATTCGCATACACTGGGCCGTGCCGGTGGACTGCGAGTTCCATGCCCGCTTTTCCGCACAGGCCCGGCGGTATCGCTATGTGATCGCCAATACACCTGTGCGGCCGGCGCTGTTGCAGGCGCAGGTCTCCTGGCACCGCCGGCAGCTGGACGCCGCGGTGATGGACTCTGCGGCACAGGCGCTGTTGGGCGAGCGGGATTTTAGCTCCTTTCGCGCCGCTTCCTGTCAGTCGCGCACGCCTATGCGCGACGTGCAGTTCATCGAAGTAAAGAGGCGCGGCGATCTGGTAATTCTGGATATTCTCGCCAACGCCTTTCTATACCATATGGTGAGGAATATTGCAGGGGCATTGCTGGCCGTGGGCGACGGGCGCAAACCGCAGAACTGGATAGCTGAGCTACTGGCTGCACGCAACCGCACCATGGCCGCAGAAACGGCACCGGCCAGTGGTCTTTATCTGGTCGATGTCGAGTACCCATCCCATTTTGGCTTGCCTCCGACGCCCTACGGACCGCTGTTACTCGGTATAAAACCGCAATCTCAGCCTGCCCTGTAAAGACAGCGTCGCGCGTGATCTGCTATCATGCGACCCTTATTTTTGCAGGTTTCCCGCCGACATGGCCTCTACGCGTATCAAAATATGCGGCATCACCAGGCAGCAGGATGCGCTGGCGGCAATATCCAGCGGTGCTGATGCGATTGGTCTGGTTTTTTACGCCGCCAGCCAGCGCGCTGTTACCAACGACCAGGCCGCTGACATCGCGGCGGTCGTGCCGCCGTTTGTTAGCGTGGTGGCGCTGTTTGTTGATGAACCAGCAGCGAGCATTGAGCGTACACTTGGCACGGTAGCCATTGATCTTATCCAGTTTCACGGCGACGAGTCCCCGGAGTTTTGCCAGCAGTTTGGTCGTCCCTGGATCAAGGCGCTGCGGGTGAGGCGCGGGGCTGGATATCGCCGATGCCTGCCGACATTACCACTGCGCCCGCGGTATTCTTCTGGATAGCTGGCAGGAAGGCGTGCCCGGGGGCACTGGAATGTCTTTTGACTGGCAACTCGCGTCGGGCGATCTGCTCTCTGCCTGTGGTGCTGGCGGGGGGGTTGCACGAGGATAACGTTGGTAATGCCATCAGGACGCTGCATCCGGCAGCGGTTGATGTTAGTGGCGGCGTAGAGCATTCCCCCGGCATCAAGGATGCACACAAGATACGACGATTTATTGCGGCAGTTCGAGCCGCCGATCAACAATTGGACGGATTGAAAAATGACGATTAGCACACACAAGGACCTGTTTGCCTCGGTTCCGGATGCACAGGGCCGTTTTGGGGTTTACGGTGGCAAATTTGTCTCCGAGACATTGATGGCTGCGTTGGCGGAACTGGAGGCGGTGTATCGCGAGCTGTCGGCAGACACAGAATTCCAGCGGGAGCTGGATGAGGACCTGGCGCATTACGTGGGTCGGCCATCTCCTCTGTATGAGGCCAGGCGCTGGTCCGACAGAATTGGTGGTGGCCGTATTTACCTCAAGCGCGAGGACCTCAACCACACCGGGGCGCATAAGATAAATAACACCATTGGTCAGGCCCTGTTGGCCAAGCATATGGGTAAGAAGCGGATAATTGCAGAGACCGGCGCCGGGCAGCACGGTGTCGCTACCGCGACTATCGCTGCGCGCCTCGGTCTGGAGTGCCAGGTGTTCATGGGCGAGGAGGATGTCCATCGCCAGTCATTGAACGTCTATCGCATGAAATTGCTGGGCGCCGAAGTCATTCCGGTTACCTCGGGTTCCCGCACCCTGAAAGATGCCATGAACGAGGCCATGCGCGACTGGGTGACCAATGTCGATGACACGTTCTACATTATCGGTACAGTTGCCGGTCCCCATCCCTATCCCATGCTGGTACGGGACTTTCAATGTGTTATAGGGCGCGAGGCGCGGGCGCAATCGTTGCATCAAACCGGGCGCTTGCCGGATGCGCTGGTTGCGTGTGTCGGTGGAGGATCCAATGCGATTGGCCTGTTTCACCCCTTTCTGGAAGATGCGTCTGTGGCCATGTATGGCGTAGAGGCTGGCGGTCACGGTATCTCCACCAATCAGCATGCGGCCCCGCTGACTGCCGGTACGCCGGGTGTGCTGCACGGCAACAGGACCTATCTGATGCAGGACAGCGATGGCCAGATCATGCACACACATTCGATCTCGGCCGGTCTGGATTATCCCGGGGTTGGCCCGGAACACTCCTGGTTAAAGGATATTGGCAGGGTAAGTTATGTCGTGGCGAATGACGACGAGGCGCTGCGGGCATTCCATATGCTGACCCGTGTGGAGGGCATTATGCCAGCGCTTGAAAGCAGTCATGCGCTGGCCTATGCAGAAAAATTGGCGGCCCGGATGACCCCGCAACAGACGATAATAGTGAATTTGTCGGGCCGCGGTGACAAGGACATCCACACTGTAGCCCAACTCGACGGTATCGAGTTCTAACCGATCCTTTCTGGAGATAGAGTAGTGAGTCGTATTGCGGGACGTTTCCAGCAACTGGCAGAGCAGCGCCGCACCGCGCTGATTCCTTATATTGTGGCGGGTGACCCCGGGCAGGATGTCACAGTGCAACTCATGCACCGGCTGGTCGAAAGTGGCGCCGACATCATCGAACTCGGGGTGCCCTTTTCTGATCCCATGGCGGAAGGACCGGTCATTCAGCAGGGACATGAGCGAGCCCTGGCGAATGGCACATCGCTGGCCGCAGTGCTGGGTATGGTGCGGGACTTTCGCAAGTCTGACAGCACTACCCCGGTACTGCTGATGGGCTATGCCAACCCGGTGATGCACATGGGTTATGCAGCGTTTGCCGATGCCGCCGCATCTGTTGGTCTGGATGCGCTGCTCACAGTGGACATTCCGCCAGAGGAAGTCGATGGCATCAATGATGAACTGCAGCGCGTGGGCATGGACAATATATTCCTGGTCGCGCCGACCACGCCCGATGAGCGCATCGCACGAATAGCCGAACGCGCCAGTGGTTTTATCTATTATGTGTCTTTAAAAGGCGTCACCGGTGCTGGCCACCTTGACACGGAGGATGTTGCGCGCCGGCTCGACGCCATTCGCAGGCACAGTAGTCTGCCGGTCGCGGTGGGTTTTGGAATCAAGGATGCTGACTCCGCCCGGGCGGTTGCGGCGGTAGCGGATGGCGTGGTTGTTGGCAGCGCGCTGGTAAATGCCATGGCCCAGGCGATAGAGGCGGGCGGCGGCCGGGATGCGGCCGTGAATGCTGCGGCCGAGTTGCTGTCCCAGATACGCAAGGGGATTGACAGCGCGGCTTCCTAGTTGAGCCGCACCGCGTTTATAATGACGCCTTCTACAGGGTGGTGGGGAAGACCATGAGCTGGATAGACAAAATTCTCCCGGCGGGTGTGCGCAGTGATGCGGGCGGCAAGACATCCAGCAGTGTGCCAGAAGGTCTGTGGAAGAAATGTGTCAAGTGCGATGCAGTGCTTTATCGGCCCGATGTCGAGCGCAATCAGGATGTCTGTCCCAAGTGTGATCACCACATGCGCATCGGCGCGCGCAAGCGTTTGTCCCGATTTCTGGATAGTTCCGGCAGTGCAGAAATCCTGTCTGAAGTCGAGCCTCTGGATCGTCTTAAGTTCAAGGACAAGAAGCGCTACAAGGATCGTTTGAGCGCTGCGCAAAAGTCCACCGGGGAGAAGGACGCGCTGATTGCGATGCGCGGTACCCTGCGAGGCAGTCCGCTGATCGTGGTGGCATTTGAGTTCGAGTTCCACGGTGGTTCGATGGGGTATGCTGTGGGCGAAAAATTTACTCGCGCCGCCCAGCTGGCATTGCAGGAACGTGTCCCCCTGGTCTGCTTTTCGGCGTCTGGTGGTGCGCGGATGCAGGAGGCCCTCATTTCGTTGATGCAGATGGCCAAGACCAGCGCGGTTATTGAACGGATGAAACTTGCGGGTGTGCCTTATATCTCGGTGATGACAGACCCGATCTATGGCGGTGTGTCCGCTTCACTGGCCCTTCTGGGTGATATCAACATTGCTGAGCCTGATGCCAGGGCAGGGTTTGCCGGCCCCAATATTATAGAGCAGACCATTCGACAAAAGCTTCCCAAGGGATTCCAGCGCAGTGAGTTCCTGCTCGAACACGGCGCCATCGACATGATTGTGCATCGCACCGAAATGCGTGACACCGTTGCTAGATTATTGTCCAAATTGACTGGAGGTCAGGCGACTCCGGCGGAGGTTGCCATATCCCATGATGCGGAAAATACCGACGATGCGCCTTTAGTGGTCGCGGCGGGAGATGAATAAGGCGTCGCTGGAGCAGTGGCTACAACGGCTTGAAACCCTTCATCCCTACGCAATGGAGCTGGGGCTGGAGCGGGTTGCGGTGGTGGCCAACAGGCTGCAGCTACTGCCGGTGGCACAACCCGTTGTTACTGTTGGTGGTACGAATGGAAAAGGGTCAACGGTGGCCGTACTGGAGGCCTTGTTAGACGAAGCAGGGTATTGCACGGGTGCTTTTACGTCGCCCCATTTGCTGCGCTTCAATGAAAGAATTCGAGTAGCCGGTGTCGATGTCTCCGATGCAGAAATTGTTGCAGCATTTGGCGCTATCGACGAGGCCAGGGGTGCTGTCTCCCTTACTTATTTTGAGTTCGCTACACTGGCCGCACTGTGTATTTTTAAAACCAGGGCGCCCGATATTATTATTCTGGAAGTGGGTTTGGGGGGGCGTCTGGACGCAGTGAACATCGTTGACCCGTCGGTCGCGGTTATCACTAGCATCGACCTGGATCATCAGGGTTGGCTCGGGGAGTCCCGTGGGGAAATTGCCGGTGAAAAGGCCGGTATAATGCGCCGCGGGAGACCGGTAGTCATTGCCGACCCGGATCCGCCGCAAGAATTGCTGCGCCGTGTCACCGATGTTGGTGCCAGTCCTGCGCTCTATCTGGGGCGAGATTTTACGGTGGCAACTTCGCAGGAAGGTGAGTGGCAGGCTATCTTGCAACTGGCAGATGGCGCGCCACGGCAGTTGGTGCCGCAACCGAGCGGTTCACTGTTGCCGGAAAATGTGTGCGCTGCAGTCCAGGCGGCGCTGTTACTGGGTGTTGAATTCAACGATGCTTGTTTAGCCAGGGCATTGGCCAGGGCTGCACCAGTGGGGCGTCGCCAGTTGCGACAGGTAGCGGGGCGCAATTATGTACTGGACGTGGCACACAATCCTGCTTCTGTTCGTAAATTACTTGAGTATTTAGATGTAATACCTTGTAATGGAAAGACAATATGCATTTTTTCCATGATGTCGGATAAGGATATACAGAGTGTGGTAGACGCCACGGCTGGACATTTCGACGCCTGGTTTCTGGCAGATCAACCCGACAACAAACGTGCGGCCTCAGCGGCGGACATCGCCGTGTTGCTGGAACGGGCAGGGCAGACCACGATCAGTATCAGCAGAAACCTGCGCCAGGCATTGCGCCGCGCACAAAGTGTTGCGGCGGAGGGCGACAGATTGGTCGTATTCGGCTCGTTTTATACCGTGGCGGGAATACTGCCATTACTCGACAAGGATAATAACAAGCATGAGGCGCAGTAAGTGAACGAGATCCTCAAGCAACGACTGGTCGGAGCACTCATCCTGTTGGCACTGGGTGTTGTTTTTTGGCCCATAGTCTTCGTTGGGCCCGATGAAAAAAAGCCGGCCGAGCAGGAATCCATCCCGCAACCGCCCGGGGTTGCAACCGCTGCAATTGATACTCCGGACCAGGCCGGCCTGCGGGGTTCTCCCGAGTTGACGGTGACTGGCGATGGTCCGATGGTGGAAGCGACTCCCGCCACCGCTCCTCCGGGTGGTGAAGTGAGCGAAGAAAGTAAAGCAGCGGTGCTGCCTGCGCCGTCGGCGCAGCCGCAACCCCCCGTCACCTCCGCCAAGGGCGAGGTTCGTTCCGAGGCACCACAGCGACTGGCCATGGACGCGCAGGGAGTGCCAGTGGCCTGGACGCTCCAGGTCGCTACTGTCAGCAGTGCCGAAAAGGCCGAGAACCTGCGCAGCCAGCTACTGGCGATGAAAGAAAAGGTTTATGTCACTACGGTACGCACCGGCGGCAAGAATCTCTACCGGGTTTGCATTGGCCCCAAGTTTGAGCGGGCCGAACTGGAAAAACTGAAAGCAGGCATTAACGCCAAATTTGGCGTCACCTCGATGGTCGTGCGGTACACACCCTGATGCACCGGATGGCGGGATAACCCCGGTGGTGGATTGGCAAAATTTTAATGCGATTGGATTGGACAGTCATCGCTGTGGTGGGCCTTTCGATCCTGCTCAGCCTGTGGCGAGGGTTTGTTAGGGAGGCGATGTCGCTGGCAGGTTGGATAGCGGCTTTTGTTGTTGCCCATATGTTTGTCGGTAAAATGGAAACACTCCTGACGCAGTGGATTGCCGATATCACCGGCCGTTACGTCGCCGCGTATGCCATATTGTTTGTAGCCACGCTGGTGCTGGCGAATGTGCTGGGCAGGTTTGGAGCACAGGTGGTGCGGGTCACAGGCCTGTCGCTGTTGGACAGGTTGCTGGGTACCGCATTTGGATTCGCACGCGGTATCATCATCGTGCTGGTGTTGGTGTACCTGCTAAGGCACCTGGCGCCGCCACAGAATCTGAAGTGGTTGGATCAAGCCCAGTTGATGCCGTACATCGATATGTTGGGGCAGTGGGTGCAGTTCCTGTTCTCAAGATATAGCAGCGGGCAAAGCCTGATAGTAGCAAGTTGATTTTTTCGTAGTGAGGTGGGTACTGAATGTGTGGCCTGGTAGGGTTAGTTGCAAAATCAGATGTCGCCCCGGAAATCTACGATGCCCTGACGGTCCTGCAGCATCGCGGACAGGACGCCGCAGGGATAGTCACTTGTGGCGGCGGCAGGTTTAGCCAGCGCAAGGGCGAAGGACTGGTTCGAGACGTTTTCAGGCAGCACGACATGCAACGCCTCGGGGGTCCCATGGGTATTGGCCACGTGCGCTACCCCACTGCAGGCAGTTCCGGCACAGCCCTCGCGCAGCCTTTCTATGTCAATTCCCCTTACGGCATAGCCCTGGCGCACAACGGAAACCTGACCAACTCTGAGCAACTCACCCGTGAGTTGTTTCAGGATGATTTACGCCACCTGAATACTGACTCCGACTCGGAAGTATTGCTTAACGTCTTTGCTCATGAGTTGCAGACCCTGGGGAAACTCAACCCCTGCGCAGACGATATTTTTACTGCAGTGGAGGCGGTGCACAGGCGCTGCCGCGGCGGTTATGCCGTGGTAGGGCTACTGGTGAATTATGGTGTGTTCGGGTTTCGTGACCCCTGGGGTATTCGTCCGCTGGTGATTGGCACGCGCAAGTCAGACGCGGGGAGGGAGTACATGATTGCCTCCGAGAGTGTCGCGCTGGATGTACTCGGTTTCACCCTGCTGGATGATGTGGCCCCCGGTGAGGCTGTCTTCATTGACGAGGACGGCCATCTGCATCGGCGCCGCTGCGCACCACACGCGCGCCTGCGTCCCTGCATTTTTGAGCATGTCTATTTTGCCCGACCGGACTCGCTGATGGACGGTATCTCGATCTATAAGACCAGGATGCGCCAGGGCGAAACGCTGGCCAAAAAAATTCGCAGGTTGCGTCCGGAACTGGATATCGATGTCATTATCCCTATTCCTGACACCAGTCGTATTGCCGCGCAGTCGATGGCTTACGAATTGAATATCAAGTTTCGCGAAGGCCTGATGAAAAACCGCTATATTGGGCGCACTTTCATCATGCCGGGACAGAGTCACCGCAAGAAATCGGTGCGGCAAAAGCTCAACCCGGTACCGCTGGAGTTTTTCGGCAAGAACGTCATGCTGGTGGATGACTCGATTGTGCGTGGCACAACCTGTCGCCAGATCATAGAAATGGCCCGGGAAGCGGGTGCAGCCAACGTCTACTTTGCCTCGGCCGCGCCACCGGTACGCTATCCCAATGTCTATGGAATCGATATGCCCTCGGCATCTGAGTTGATCGCACACAACCGCAGTGTGGAGGAAGTTTGTCAGTTAATCGGCGCGGATTGGCTGGTGTATCAGGATCTGGAAGATCTGATTCGCTGCTCCCGTGATGGCAACCCGCACGTCGATGGCTTTGATTGCTCAGTGTTCAATGGTGAGTACATTACTGGTGATATCGATCAAAATTACCTTGATCGAGTGGAATTACTGCGCAACGATGAGGCACAAAATGAACGGCGGGTGGAATTGCGGGTGGAAGGCACGGTCGTCGGTCTTTACAACGACGTCTAGGAACTATTCATGAATGATCAGGACGAGTACGACCCGCTGGCCGGCGCCCACCTCGATACGCTGGCGGTGCGTAGCGGCATCCACCGGACACACGAGGGTGAGCACGCTGAGCCGATTTTCGCCACGTCCAGCTATGTCTTTGCCAATGCGGCTGAAGCGGCGGCGCGTTTCTCCGGCGCATCTCCAGGCAATGTCTACTCCCGCTACACCAACCCCACGGTACGTGCGTTCGAACAACGTCTGGCGGCGCTGGAGGGCGCCGAGGCATGCGTCGCGACGGCCTCAGGCATGGCAGCCATACTGAGTACCTGCATGGCGCTGCTCAAGGCGGGGGACCACGTGGTCTGTTCGCGCGATGTGTTCGGTACCACCGTGAATTTGTTCAGCAAATACCTGGCCAAATTTGGTGTTGAGGTCACTTTTGTACCCTTGCTCGACCTCGCCGCATGGCGCAGCGCTGTGCGTCCCGCTACTGCCATGTTTTTTCTGGAGACGCCATCCAACCCCCTGTGTGAAATCGCCGATCTGGCAGCCATGTCCCGGTTGGCCAGGGAAAGCGGCGCGCTACTGGTAGTGGATAACTGTTTTTGCACGCCCGCCCTGCAGCTGCCCCTGGCTCTGGGAGCGGATATCGTCGTGCACTCAGCAACCAAATACCTGGATGGCCAGGGTCGCTGTGTGGGCGGAGCGGTACTTGGCCGCGCACAGCACATGGATGAGGTGCTGACATTCCTGCGGACCTGTGGTCCCACCATGAGCGCTTTTAATGCCTGGGTATTTCTGAAGGGTCTGGAGACACTGCGCCTGCGCATGGAGGCCCATAGCCGGGCGGCACTGGAAATTGCCCAGTGGCTGCAGCAACAACCGGCAGTGGCGAGAGTCTACTATGCAGGCCTCGAAGATCACCCCGGTCACGCCCTGGCCGCACGTCAGCAAACAGCGTACGGCGGGGTACTGTCATTTCTGGTCAGGGGTGGCCGGGAGCAGGCCTGGCAGTTTATTGACGCCACCAGGCTGATGTCACTCACCGCGAACCTGGGTGATGCCAAAACTACTATCGTGCATCCAGCGACAACCACCCACGGGCGGTTGACCCCGCAGCAGAGAGAGGAGGCAGGCATCAGCGACAGTCTGATACGCATAGCCGTGGGACTGGAACATGTCGACGATTTGAAGATGGATATGCAGCGGGGTTTTGCCGCAATTCGCTGAGCAACAGAATAGATTCTCGGGGCACTAGAAATGCAGTTACAGGGCGTAATCGATTCTGCGGTTCAGGAAGTTGGGCGTATCCTGTTGGGTAAGGAGCCCCAGATAAGGTTGGCGCTGTGTTGCCTGTTTGCCCGGGGACACCTGCTGATCGAAGACTTGCCCGGGATGGGTAAAACCACACTGTCACATGCCCTGGCCGCCGTGCTGGGGCTGTCCTGGAAGCGGGTGCAGTTCACCAGTGACTTGCTGCCAGCCGATATTCTGGGGGTTTCGGTATTTGACCCCAATGACGCCAGCTTTAACTTCCGACCCGGTCCTATCTTCACGCAGTTGCTGCTGGCGGACGAAATTAACAGATCGACCCCGCGCACCCAGAGTGCCCTGCTGGAAGCCATGGCTGAAGGGCAAGTTACGGTGGAGGGGGAGACGCGGCCCCTGCCACAGCCATTTTTTGTCATCGCCACCCAGAACCCTGTTCATCAATCGGGTACCTATCCTCTGCCCGAGTCCCAGCTGGACCGTTTTCTGATGCGACTGGAATTGGGTTATCCGCATCCCCGCGCCGAACGGGAAATGTTTGAGAGGCGGCACAGCGCCGCACTGGATATCACGGTCCCGCGCCAGTGTATCGATATGGAACAACTCGAGATGATTCGTGTTGCGGTCAGCAAGGTCCACGCCTCGGCGCATTTGCTGGACTACCTGCAACGACTGGTGGCCTACACGCGTCAATCGGTGGAGTTTGAAGTCGGGCTGTCTCCGCGCGGCGCGCTGGCGCTGCTGGATAGCGCCAAGACATGGGCGGCGATGCACAGTCGCGGTCACGTGGTGCCAGAGGACGTGCAGCTGGTATTGCCTGCCGTGGCTGCCCATCGCCTGTTACCCAGTGGCGATTACGCAGGGGACGGCAACGCGCTGGTGGATCTGCTGCTGCGCAATGTGGATGTCGTAGGACCCTGAGCGCAACACTCAGTGGACAACGTATCTTTCAGTACCGACCAGTATGGCAAGCGCATCCGGGCACAGTTTCGCGCACGGTTTCGGCAATGGGTGAACCGACGCATTCCGCCGGCACGCGAAGTTACGCTGGATCAGCGCCGCATTTTTATATTTCCCAGCCGGGCCGGGCTTTTCTTTGGCTGCTGCCTGCTGGTGATGCTGATAGCAGCGATCAATTTCGAAAATAATCTGAGTTACGGCCTGACTTTTCTGCTTGCCACACTGTTTATTGTGGCAACGCTACACACCTATGCCAACCTCTCGGGGTTGACCATCCGAGCCCTGCGGGCAGAACCCGCGTTTTCCGGACAACAGTCCGATTTTCACCTGATGATAGAGCGGAGTAAACAGCGCAAACACTTTGCACTGTACCTGAAGTGGCCTACAAGTAGCGACGCTCTGGTGAGTCTGGTGGCTGACGATAGCGTCAAGGTCCAACTGCATATGGCGGTCGAGCAACGGGGATGGTTCAATCCGGGGCGCTTGCTGCTGGAGTCTACCTATCCGCTGGGCTTGCTGCGTTGCTGGACCTGGATTGATCTGGATTTGCAGGCCCTGGTCTATCCTCGTCCGTTGGGTTCGGCCGATCTGCCCGGTTTGGCCACCGCGACTGCCGGCGGTGCAGCGGCGATGGTCATCGGCAATGATGACTTCTACGGCTTCAGGAATTACCGCAAGGGCGACTCGCTGCGCCAGGTTCATTGGAAGGGACTGGCCAAGGGGCAGGGCGTGCTGACCAAACAGTACACCGCCTACGCTGACCGCAGTGTGTGGTTGGACTGGGAGATGTTTCCAGGCACAGGAATGGAGCAGCGGCTATCCCACTTGTGTCACTGGGTGCTGGAGTTCGACCTGCGCAGGGATGAGTACGGTTTGCGTCTACCGGGCGTAGTGATTGAACCTGCGGTGGGAGAAAAACATCGCGACCGGGTACTGAAGGAACTTGCCCTGTATGGCACGGAGGGTCGGGGCCGGTGAACATTTTGCAGCAGGTGCCGCGCAATGCTCTGGTGTGGATCATCATTTGCCAGTTCGCACTGGTGGCACCGCACGCTGGCCGCCTGCCGATATGGGTACTGGCTTTGTATGTGGTAACCGTCGTCTGGCGTTTGCAGGTCCACCGTGGACATTGGTCGTTCCCGGGTCGCTGGGTGAAAGTGGCGCTAACCGTCGGCAGCTTCATCGGTATTTATGCCAGTTATGGTTCCCTGATTGGACTTGAGTCGACGGTTGCACTGTTACTGACAGCCTTTGCACTCAAGTTGGTTGAACTGTCCCAGCGTAAGGACGCCTATGTTCTGCTGTTTTTGGGCTACTTTATCTGCATCACCGAATTTCTGTTCAGTCAGGACCTGCTGATTACTTTGTACTCGCTGCTCAATGTGACGCTAGTCACCACGGCTTTGGTGGCGCTGCACCAGCCCGGGGAACATGCGTTCAATCGCAGCACGATGCGTCTCGCCAGCGTCATGTTGTTGCAAGCCATGCCATTGATGCTGGTGCTGTTTTTCCTGTTTCCACGCTTTGCGCCGCTGTGGACAATGCCGGTTCAGAGCCACACCGCCAAAACTGGCATGAGTGATTTCATGAGTCCTGGCGATGTCGCCAGTATCAGCCAGTCGGCCGATGTTGCATTTCGGGTGAAGTTTGACGGCGCAATTCCCGCCAAGTCGATGCTCTACTGGCGCGGACTGGTGTTCAGTCGCCTCGAACAGGGTGTCTGGTCAGCCCTTGGTTACTACGACGTGCCGATAACAGAGCAGCGCCCGCGGAAAGTCGCGGTCACTGGTGAGCCTTTGCGCTACAGCATCATTATGGAACCCACGCAGCAGAACTGGTTATACGCATTGCACTACGCTCGCTCCGACACGCCCGGTGTGATGCATTCATCTGACTACCGTTTGTTTTCGCCGACGCCACTGGAACTGGAGTTTATGTACACGGTAACAAGCTGGACAGATATGGCGGCTGAAACAGTATTGTCGGAGTGGCGACGCAAGACGGAATTGAAGCTACCGAAAGTGGTTAATCCAAAAACGCGACAGTTGGCTCTTGATCTGAGATCGACCGCGAGCAGCGATGAGGAGTATGTGGCCAGGGTGCTCGACAAATTTAGCCGGGAGGGTTTTGTCTACACCCTGCAGCCGGGAGCAATGTCGGGGCAACATCCTATAGACGAGTTTATGTTCCAGTACCGACGCGGATTTTGTGAGCACTATGCCTCTGCCTTTGTTTTTATGATGCGCGCGGCGGGCGTGCCCGCGAGAGTCGTGGCGGGCTATCAGGGGGGTGAAATCAACCCGGTGAACAAAACGGTGATTGTGCATCAGTTCGACGCCCACGCCTGGGCGGAAGTGTGGATACCGGAAAAGGGATGGGTGCGGGTCGACCCCACCGCCGCGGTATCACCGCAGCGCATTGAGTTTGGTCTGGAGGAGGCCATGGCGGCCGAGGGCAGCTTTCTGTCCGCAGCCCCCCTGTCACCCTTGCGCTATCGCAATATTCCCCTGCTAAATCTGCTGCGCCTGCGCTACGACGCTATCACTTACCGCTGGCAGAGCTGGGTAGTAGGTTTTGACAGCGAGCAGCAGCTAAAACTGCTACATAACTTTTTTGGCGAAATCAGTGCGCGGGTGTTTGTTGTGGCGGTACTGGGTAGCGGTGCGCTGGTATTGGTGCCGGTGGCGATCTTATTGTTTCGCAAGCGGGATACACACCCACGCAGCCCTGTCGATAAGCAGTACAGGGCGTTCTGTCAGAGGATGGCCCGGCTGGACCTGATACGAAGAGCCAGGCGAAACTCCAGGTCAGTTTGCTTTGCGGGCGGCACAGGCACAGCCTCGCTTCTCGGAGCAGCTGTGGCGAATTACCCGGCTTTATTATGACCTGGCCTATACAGCGTCTGCTTCATCCCATGACAGTGATGCAGACATGCTGCGAAAGTTCACCCGTGCCGTTTCCGGTTTTAAGCCGGATCGACGCAAGGGCCTGGTTAAGGAACAGGCCAGATTCAAAAAATGAATCACCCCGCAGTGGCGGGGTGCATAGTGATGTGAATGCCGACCGTCAGATGCGCACTTCCTGAATCTCCACCGCAGCGATACGTGCTCCTTCCATGGCGCTCTTCTGGAACTCCGCTATCTGGTCAAAGTTGAGGTAGCGATAGATATCATCGGCCATGGAGTCGATGTTGCTGGCGTACTCCATATACTCCGCCGGGCTCGGCAGCCTGCCGAGAATGGCGCCGACCGACGCCAGTTCCGCCGATGTGAGGTAGACGTTGGCGCCATCGCCCAGGCGATTGGGGAAGTTGCGTGTAGAGGTTGACAGCACTGTTGCATTGGCTGCAACCCGTGCCTGGTTCCCCATGCACAATGAACAACCCGGCATTTCTGTGCGCGCGCCGGCTGCGCCGAAGATATTGTAGTACCCTTCCTCCATCAACTGGTGCTCATCCATGCGGGTTGGTGGCACGATCCACATGCGGGTTGATATCGTTCCCTTGTGTTGCTGCAGCAGCTTGCCTGCAGCACGGAAATGCCCGATGTTGGTCATGCAGCTGCCGATGAATACCTCATCCACCTTGTCGCCCGCCACAGCGGACAACAAACGAGCGTCGTCCGGATCGTTGGGCGCGCAGACGATGGGTTCGCGGATTTCGGCAAGATCGATCTCGACGACCGCTGCATACTCGGCATCGGTGTCGGCCTTCAGCAGGCTGGGATTTGCCAGCCAGTCCTCCATTTTGCGTGCCCGCCGCTCCAGGGTTCTGCTGTCGCCATAACCTTCGGCGATCATGGAACGCAATAGTACGATATTGGAACGCAGATATTCGGCTACAGTTTCTTCATCCAATGCGATTGTACAACCGGCGGCAGAGCGCTCCGCAGAGGCATCGGAGAGTTCAAACGCCTGTTCGACCGTGAGGTTGCGCAGCCCCTCAATCTCCAGTATGCGACCGGAAAAAATGTTCTTCTTGCCCTTCTTTTCAACGGTCAGCAAGCCCTGTTGAATGGCGTAATAGGGGATGGCATGTACCAGGTCGCGCAGGGTGATGCCGGGCTGCATTTTGCCCTTGAAGCGCACCAGAACCGACTCCGGCATATCCAGCGGCATTACGCCGGTCGCCGCTGCAAAAGCGACCAGCCCGGAGCCTGCCGGGAACGAAATGCCCATGGGAAACCGAGTGTGGGAATCGCCACCGGTTCCCACGGTGTCCGGCAGCAGCATGCGGTTAAGCCAGGAGTGAATGATGCCATCACCGGGGCGCAGGGAAACGCCGCCGCGAGTCATAATGAAGTCGGGCAGGGAGTGTTGCGTTTCAATATCTACCGGTTTGGGGTAGGCAGCGGTATGGCAGAAAGACTGCATGGTCAGATCGGCGGAGAAACCCAGGCATGCCAGGTCTTTCAACTCGTCGCGTGTCATGGGGCCGGTAGTGTCCTGGGAGCCCACTGTAGTCATGCGGGGTTCGCAGTAGGTGCCAGGGCGAATACCGTTGGTGCCGCAGGCCCTGCCCACCATTTTCTGGGCGAGGGTGAAGCCTTTCCCGGTATCGCCGGGCTGCTGGGGTTTGCGAAACAGGGAAGACTCGGGAAGGCTCAGCGCTTCGCGCGCGCGGGCGGTGAGGCCGCGACCGATGATCAGGTTAATACGGCCGCCGGCGCGTACCTCGTCCAGTAACACCTCAGACTTTAGCTGGAACTCGCTCAGCAGTGCGCCGGTCTCGCTCAGTATTTTCCCGTCATAGGGACGAATCTCGATCACATCCCCCATGGCCAGCTTCTCAACCGGTGCTTCAAACACCAGGGCGCCTGCGTCCTCCATGGTGTTGTAGAAAATTGGCGCCACATTGCCGCCGATACAGATGCCGCCACTCTTCTTGTTGGGTACGCCCTCGATATCGCTGCCGAAGTACCACAGTACAGAATTGGTCGCGGACTTGCGCGAGGAGCCAGTGCCGACCACATCGCCAACGAAGGCGACCGGCAGTCCTCTGGCCTGCAGTGCCTGAATCTGTTTCATCGGGCCTGTGACCCCGTGCTCCTGTGGCTCCAGGCCGTCCCGCGTCATCTTGTACATGGCCAGTGCGTGCAGGGGGATATCCGGTCGGGACCAGGCGTCGGGGGCGGGAGACAGATCATCGGTGTTGGTTTCACCGGTGACCTTGAACACGGAAACCTTGATGGATGCGGGAACTTCCGGTTGGTTGGTGAACCACTCGCCATCAGCCCAGGACTGCAGCACTGCCATGGCGTTCTTGTTGCCTGATTTGGCCAGTGCGGCCACATCGTGGAAGGCTTCAAACACCAGCAGGGTATGTTTCAGTTCGTTGGCGGCTGCCTCGCCCAGATCTGTATCAGTCAACAGCGCCACGAGTGTCTCGATGTTGTAGCCGCCGTGCATGTTGCCCAGCAGTTTTACTGCGGTGACCTTGTCAATCAATGGACTTGTCGCCTCACCCGCGACAATAGCGGATAGAAATGCAGCCTTGACGTAGGCCGCCTCGTCTACCCCCGGCGGTACGCGGTTGCTGATCATATCCACCAGATAGTCTGCTTCGCCACTCGGAGGATTTTTCAGCAGCTCAACCAGCGCCGCCACCTGCTCGGCCTTCAGTGCTTGTGGAGGGATATTCTGGGCGGCCCGTTCGGCCACGTGATTGCGGTAGGCTTCTAGCACGGTGGAGCTCCTTTACGTTGACTGTGTCGCCCCGTGGTACTGCCGGTGCGCGATTCAGATGACGGTGAAATAAGCCGGTGAGTATAGCGTAGAGTGCAAATAAGATAAACGAATCAAGCGCTTATATCTCGCATTCGCTCCGGTGATAACGTACACTCACGATGATTTCATACGTCCTGGAAAATCCTCGTCGCAATGCTGGAGAGTCCTGTAAAAACGCCTTGTATCGGTGTCTGTTCGACCGGGATCGGTGACAGTGTATGTCGAGGGTGCAAGCGTTTCAGTCATGAAGTCATCGACTGGAACAGTTATACACTGGCACAGAAACAAGCCGTCGATGGGCGTCTCTCCAGGTTTCTGTCCCAGTGTGTCAGCAATAGGCTGCGAGTGCTGGACAAGGCTCTGCTCAGGTGGCAGTTGGTCGTCCAGCAGATACGATTTGTCGAGCACCACGACGAGTACTGCTGGGTATTCAGTTTGCTCAAAGCGGGGGCGGGCCAGATAGATAACCCGCGTGATTACGGTTTTGAGGTGGACTTGTGCTATCGCGATATGCCGCTACTGGAATTGCGCGATAAGATTGACCAGGAGTTTTATATTCTGTCGGAAGCGCACTACGAGCGTTATATGCTGAGTCCCGACCTGTTCCGCGAGAGGGCCGAATGAACGCACCGGGTGAACTGGTCTCTGTGCAGTCCTTCCTGCTCTGCCCGACACCTCGAGCGTGGGTGACATGGGCGCTGGCTAACCCGGATATTCTTTTGGTCGATCACGCCAACTGCGAAAAGAAAGCCGCTGCTACCGCGATAAACCTGATGTACCGCTATGTGGAGCATCACCGGCTGTTGACCCGGCTCTCACGGCTGGCGCGGGAGGAGTTGCGTCACTTTGAGCAGGTGATCGCGATCATGAAAGCGCGGGGGGTTCGCTATCCCCAGCTATCGGCTTCGCGCTACGCGGCAGCGCTGCGCCAACAGGTGCGCAGCCATGAGCCTGCCCGGCTGGTAGACACCCTGTTGGTTGGTGCCATTATAGAGGCCCGCTCCTGCGAGCGCTTTGCCATACTGGCGCCTGAACTGGATGAGGAACTTGGCAAGTTTTATACCTCACTGCTCAAGTCCGAGGCGCGGCACTTCGGTGATTACCTTAAACTGGCAGTGGATAGCAGCTCGAAACTGGAGGTTGATCAGCGCCTGCCGATACTGCTGGCATGCGAGCGGGAACTGATTGAGGCACCCGATGCGGAGTTTCGCTTTCACAGCGGCGTCCCCGTTGTCTCCAAACAACCTGAATAGTGTTTTATAACCTATTGTTATCTAAAAGAAATATATAACTCAAAGGCTGCCGGTGAAGCCTACTCTTCAACGACTACCACCGACTCAATAATGACCGGCTCGGCGGGTACGTCCTGGTGGCCCTTGCGGTTGCCCGTTTTAACCGCGCGGATCTTGTCCAGAACCTCGGTGCCCTTGGTGACTTTGCCGAATACCGTGTAGCCCCAGCCCTGCATGCTCTTGCTGCTGTGGTTGAGGAAATCGTTGTCCTTCACGTTGATGAAAAATTGGGCTGTGGCGGAATGGGGGTCCGTGGTGCGCGCCATGGCGATGGTGCCGAAATCATTTTTCAGACCGTTGTCTGCCTCGTTCTCAATGGGCTCGCCAGGCGCTTTTTGCTGCATGTCGGTGTCGAAGCCGCCGCCCTGAATCATAAAGTTGTCGATCACCCGGTGAAAAATGGTGCCATCGTAGAAGCCATCCCGCGCGTAATTGAGAAAGTTGGCAACCGTTTTTGGCGCCTTTTCGGCGTCCAGTTCGAGTTTGATTTCGCCAAATGTTGTGCGAATGATGACCATGGTTTATTCCTTGGAGGTATCTGTAGCGAGCCGGATAATGATACGGGCTTTTAGCGCGCAGTAAAACATTTAGGGTGGGAAAGATGCGCAGAAATACGTATTGCAGGGCATTGGTTTGTGAATTGGCTATAAGACCGGCGACTGAGTCGTTATAATACGCGACTTTTTGAAGGGCCGGCCGCGTAAGATTATGAACGACACTCCTGCCAGTAATTTCCTGCAAAGCATCATCAGCGAGGACCTCGCCAGTGGTCGGGTCACCGAAATTGTGACGCGCTTCCCGCCGGAACCCAATGGTTACCTGCATATCGGTCATGCCAAGTCTATCAGCGTCAATTTCGGCCTTGCCCTGGCCAACGGCGGACGCTGCAATCTGCGTTTTGACGACACCAATCCGGAAAAGGAAAGTCAGGAGTATATAGAAGCCATTGAGGCAGATGTGCGCTGGCTGGGTTATACCTGGGACGGCGAGGTACGCTATGCCTCCTCTTATTTCCAGCAGCTGTATGACTGGGCCATCTGCCTGGTGCAGCAGGGCGATGCCTATGTCTGCGACCTCAGTGCAGATGAGGCCAGGGAGTACCGCGGCACGCTGACCGAGCCGGGTCGCAATAGCCCATACCGGGAGCGCACTGTTGCAGAGAACCTTGATCTTCTCGCGCGGATGAAAGCCGGGGAGTTTGACGAGGGCGCCCGGGTGCTGCGCGCCAAGATCGACATGAGCTCGCCTAACATGAATATGCGCGACCCGATCCTGTACCGCATTCGCAAAGTGGCCCACCACCAAACGGGTAATCATTGGGTAATTTACCCCACCTACGATTTCGCCCATGGCCAGGAGGACGCGATCGAGGGCATTACGCACTCCATCTGTACACTGGAGTTCGAGGACCACCGCCCACTGTATGAGTGGTTCCTCGAACACCTGCCGGTACCCAGTCGGCCCCGCCAGTACGAGTTCGGCAGACTGAATCCCAGTTACACGGTGACTAGCAAGCGCAAACTCAAGCAACTGGTGGACCAGGGTGTGGTGACGGGTTGGGACGATCCGCGCATGCCTACTATTTCCGGTATGCGCAGGCGCGGTTATACGCCGGCGGCGATCCGCAAGTTCTGCGACATGATCGGTACTACCCGCAGCGATGGCGTGGTGGACGTGGCCATGCTGGAATTCGCGATCCGCGAGGACCTCAATGACAACGCCGTGCGCGGCATGTGTGTACTCAATCCTCTCAAGGTTGTGTTGACAGATTTCCCCCATGACAAGGTCGAGGAACTCAGTGCGTCTGCCCATCCGAATAGAAGTGATCTCGGCGTACGAGCGCTGCCTTTTACCCGGGAGCTGTACATCGACGTGGACGATTTTCGCGAGGAAGCGAACAAGAAATACAAGCGTCTGGTGCTGGGCAAGCGCGTACGGCTGCGCAACGCATATGTGATCGAGGCAGACGCGGTGGTCAGGGATGCGCAGGGCAATATTACCGAGGTCCACGCCCATACCATTCCCAACACGCTCGGTGAGGATCCCGCTGATGGCGGCAAGCCCAAGGGCGTCATCCATTGGGTGTCGGCGTCGCGGGGCAAGTGCGCCGAAGTTCGGCTCTACGAACGTTTGTTCAATCACGAGGCGCCGGACAAGGGCGAGAATGCCTTCATGGACCACATTAATCCCGACTCGCTCAAGGTGGTCACCAACGCCTGGATCGAACCCGCCCTGGCAGTCGCCCGCCCGGAGCAACATTTTCAATTTGAGCGCGAGGGTTATTTTGTGGCAGACCGCTACGACCACAGTCCGGAAAAGCCCGTATTTAACAGGACCATCGGTCTGCGCGATAGCTGGACCGAAGGTTGACACAACGATGAGCCTCAAACTGTACAACACCATGAGTGCCAGCAAGGAAATCTTTGAACCTCTTGTTGCCGGTACCGTTACCATGTACGTCTGTGGCCCCACTGTGTACAACCTGGCGCACATCGGCAACGCCCGCCCGGTAGTAGTGTTCGATACCCTGTTTCGCCTGCTTCAAACCCTCTATAAGACGGTAATCTACGCGCGCAATATTACTGACATCGATGACAAGATTATTGTTGCTGCACGCGAAGGGCAGCGCAGTATCGAGTCGATCACCGATGAATATACCGCTAAATACCGCGAGGACATGGCCCAACTCAATGCGCTGCCCCCAACTCTGGAGCCCCGAGCGACGCATAACATTGAGGCCATGATCGCGCTCACCCGTACGCTGATAGAAAAGGGTCATGCCTACGAATCCCAGGGACATGTGCTGTTTGCGGTGGAGACCATGGCGGACTACGGCAAGTTGTCAAAACGCGCACTGGACGACATGCTGGCCGGTGCCCGCGTAGAGGTGGCCGACTACAAGCGCCACCCCGGCGATTTCGTGCTGTGGAAACCCGCCGCCGCTGATGATCCTGGCTGGGACAGTCCCTGGGGTCGCGGTCGACCGGGCTGGCACCTGGAGTGTTCAGCCATGATACGCGCACACCTCGGTGACACCATCGACATACATGGCGGTGGGCGCGACCTCATCTTTCCGCATCACGAGAATGAGATCGCCCAGAGCCGCTGCGCGCACGGCGGCGACTACGTGCGCTACTGGATGCACAACGCCTATCTGGATATCGATGGCGAAAAGATGTCCAAGTCGCTGGGAAATTTTCGCACGGTGCGCGACCTGCTGCAGAGCTATCGCGGCGAGGTGTTGCGTTTCGCGTTGCTGTCGGCACACTATCGCACTCCACTGAATTTCTCCGCAGAACTGCTGGAGCAGGCACAGGCCACGCTGGACAGCCTCTACAGCACCTTGCGCGATGTGCAGGATCTCGAGTTCGATAGGGAGGTCTGCCTCGCTGACGAGCCGTTTTACCAGGCCCTCAACGACGATCTGAATACGCCGATTGCCATTGCCGAGATACACGCGCTGGCCAAGCAGTTGCATAAATCCCGGCCCGACGAAAAAGCCGCCTTGAAGGCGCGCATGCTCGCGGCGGGAAATCTGCTGGGCATCCTGGAGCAGGACCCCACGCAGTGGCTGCAGGGTGCCGCTTCTGCTGATGCTATTTCAGCGGAGGCTATCGAGGCGCTGATCAAGGAGCGCCACGAGGCCAAACTGGCAAAGAATTTCGCCCGCGCCGACGAGGTGCGCGCGGCCTTACTCGAACAGGGTGTTGTACTTGAAGATTCCCGCGAGGGAACCCAGTGGAAGCGCAAGTCGGATTGATTTCAATTTTTTCGGAATGAACGTTTCGTGTTTTGAACTACGGCTGGCTGGCTGCTGGCCACGCCCAAGACCCCGCCATGTGTTAGTCCAGACTTTTCTCACCCGACATAACACTCTGCATGATCAATGTATTGATGGTCATCGGCCCCACACCACCCGGCACAGGCGTATAGGCAGAGACCTTGTCCAGCAGTGCGGAAAGTTCAATATCGCCCACGCCTCCCGGGTGGTAGCCGGCATCGACCACAACAGCGCCTTCTTTCACCCAGGCTGCCTTGATGAATTCCGGTTTGCCCACCGCTCCCACCAGGATGTCTGCCTGGGCAATAATGGCCGGAAGGTCCCTGGTACGGGAGTGGCAGATGGTCACGGTGGCATTTTTTTGCAGCAACATCATGGCCATTGGCTTGCCGAGAATGGGGCTGCGCCCGACCACCACCGCGTGTTTGCCTTCGATCGCAATGCCGTAGTGTTCCAGAATGCGCATGATGCCCTGCGGCGTGGCGCAGCCGTAGGCCTCCTCGCCCATGGCCATGCGACCGAAGCCCAGGCAGGTCACGCCGTCCACGTCCTTGTGCAGGGCGATGGCGTCGAAGCAGGCTCGTTCATCGATCTGCGCCGGTACCGGATGTTGCAGCAGTATGCCGTGCACATTGGGGTCGTTGTTCAACTCCCCGATTCTTGCCAGTAGTTGTGCGGTAGAGGTCGAAGAGGGCATCTCGACGGCGAGGGACGCCATGCCCACGCGGCGGCAGGCATTGCCTTTCATTTTGACATACGTGGCTGACGCCGGGATCATCGCCCACCAGAATGGTAGCCAGAATCGGCGTTTTGCCGCCCGATTTTGCTTTCAGGCGCTCCACCCGCGCCAGTAATTCAGCTTCGGTTTGTGCTGCCAGGGCTTTGCCGTCCAGAACGAGTGCAGGCATACGACGTGATCCTTGAGTGTATGGCGATCGTATACTGCCGCCACCGGGGAACTTGTGCAAGTGCATGACCCGGCGTAAGTTTGCACGGTCAAATGCGCCATTTTGGCGTTGACGCTCGGTTGAGGGGTGAGTATTATCTCCCACCTGAAATCAGGGCTTGGCGCGAGCGCCACCGTGATTACATCGGGGTATAGCGCAGTCTGGTAGCGCGCCTGCTTTGGGAGCAGGATGTCGGGAGTTCGAATCTCTCTACCCCGACCATTTTTTCAGCTCTTTTTCAGTTACTTGTCTGCTCCCCTCAACGTATCCAGCGACTGACGGTCAGCTGTGGCGCTGCTACCCTTTGAAAGTCTCGAATAGATCAATGCGTGATACTCCGTTCCTGCTAGATTGGCCAGCGTGCGGGAACTGATCTACAGTCAGATAGCTTGCCTTGGCGGTATAAAAAAGGACATATCAACGATGCGACAGCTTGGTGCACTCGACAATCTCATGATCGAAGGGGAAATACCCAATATTCCCATGCATATGTCGGCGCTGATGATGTATGCAACGGGCGGGAAGCGCGGGACTAACGCCTTCTTTAAAGCGCTGCAGGAGAACTTTACCGGGCTTATCGAGCGTCATTTCCCGATCTTGCGCTGTCGGCTCGAAGAGGTGCTCCTGCAGATGGACAAGGCCTACTGGGTGGAGGACCTGCATTTCAGCGCTAACTACCACATTACCCGCGTGGCATTGCCCAAGCCCCAGAACTGGGAGGAGGTTTATCGTTTGTTTGGCGAATTCCACGCCCAGCCACTCGACCGCGCAAGGCCGCTGTGGCAAGTCATGGTAGTGGAAGGCCTTGACCGTGTGGAAGGCGTACCACGCGGCAGCACAGCGCTGTTCCTGAAAATTCACCATGCGGTGATGGATGGCAAGAGCGCGCTGCGCCTTATGACGGGTTTGCACAGCCTTCACCCGGAGCCCGGCGCTCCCACGCTCGCCGAGTCAATGCCAGATGAGAAACCCATCGATAAGGATTTTCGGGCCCCTTCATGGTGGGAAAAATATGGCAGGGCCTGGTGGCACAGTATCGAACGGCCTATCGACATGGCCACTACGCTAGTGAAACTTCTGCCGCAGCTGCTGGAAAGCGATGCTCCAAGTCCCAAGGGGCAAACACCGACTATCCCACAGGTGCGCTTCAATCACCCACTGTCCGCGGACAGGGTCGTGGGCCATGTGCGCATGGATATGCGGCAAGTTCGAAAAATAGAGAAGAAACTTCACTGCACCATCAACGATATTGCACTGTGTGTTGTAGCGGGTGCGTTGCGTGAATTTTTGCTTGAGCAAGAAGAACTGCCCGAGGAAAACCTGCAGACGCTGATGCCCATCGATATACGCCGCCCGGACCAGGACGGCAGTATCGGTAATCATGTCAGTGTGGCGAAGGTATGCCTTTACACGACTATCGGAGACGTAAAGAAGCGCTTGCAGGCAATCAGTAAGGATTCTTCCCAGAGCAAGCAGCGCACCAAAAAGTCTGACTCCCATGCCATTCTCAAGCTGGTGGATGACATTCACCCCGCAATAATTCTCTGGCTGGGTCAGTGGCTGATCTCATCCGGACATCTCGATGATCTGCCAACGATGGTCAACACCGTCGTGACCAATGTACCGGGACTCTCTACCGACGCGTACCTCGCAGGTGCCAAACTTATCGATTATCTCGGTTTTGGTCCCCTGGCGCCCAACGTGGGCTTGTTCCATACGGTCTCCAGCACCTCGGATCATGTCAACGTCACCTTCCTCAGCACAGCTGAATGTTTGGGTGATGGCAGCGAGTATCGGGCCTGCCTTGAGCGGAGCTGGATGGAAATCTCAGCGCTCTGAACCTTTTGCATGGCACCGCAGTCCATCGAATCTGTCAGTGCGCGGGTCGCGGCGGCAGGGTAGACTGGACTGCAAATGACCGATTGTACTCTCCCGAAATTTAGCTCAGGCCGCGTTTTTGTCGGGTGGCGTTTCAGTCCATGGGTCTCTGCAGGAGCGTCAGGAGTCAGCTATGCATTGATAGGCATTGGGGGCTGGCAGTCATGATTCAGGCGATCGTCAATGGGCAAGTGTTTGATGGCGAGTTACTGCGGCAAGGGCTGGCAGTACTCATCGAGGATGCTCGCATCCTGTCTGTGTTGGATGCCACGCAAATGCCCCCGGAGATCAGCGCGGTGTATGACCTGCAGGGCGGCACCCTTGTGCCGGGGTTTATCGACCTGCAGGTCAATGGCGGTGGCGGGGTATTGTTTACCACCGCACCTAGCGTGGATAGCCTCCGCACCATCGGCGCCGCCCACCGGCACTATGGCACCACCGGCTTTTTACCCACTGTGATTACGACCAGTTTCGAGGTCATGCGCCAGGCAGTCGCTGCCGTTAGTCAGGCGATCGCCGAGGGCGTGCCCGGCGTTCTGGGTATCCATCTGGAAGGTCCGTTCCTGAACGCACAACGCAAGGGCATTCACGACGCTCATAAGTTCTGTCTGCTGGATCAGGAAGGCTTCGATATCGTCACCGCGCTTGATACAGGGAAGACCCTCGTCACGCTGGCGCCGGAGCTGACCAGCCCGGCGATGATACGTCGCCTGGTGCAGGCCGGGGTGGTCGTCTGTGCCGGCCACAGCGCAGCCAGTTATGCCCAGACCCGTGCGGCGCTGGCGGCGGGCGTCAGCGGTTTCACGCATTTGTACAATGCCATGACGCCGCTGCAGAGCCGCGAACCCGGTATGGTCGGTGCCGCACTGGAGGACGACGAGAGCTGGTTCGGCATCATCGCTGATGGTTACCATATGCACCCGGCGGCGTTTCGCATCGCAGTCGCGGCCAAGCGAGTCGGTGGCGCGGTGCTGGTCACCGATGCCATGCCAACGGTAGGGTCGCCGCACAAGTCCTTTGTGCTTGATGGTGAAACCATCGTCGCCAGCGAAGGACGGGTTACCAACGCAGCCGGCACCCTGGCCGGTTCCGACCTGGACATGTTATCGGCGGTGCATAACGCCGCTGAATTCGCGCGTATCGACTGGTTCGAGGCGGTGCGCATGGCCACCCGGTATCCCGCCAGGGCACTTGGGCTCCAGGGCGAATTGGGTGCTATCAGGCCCGGTTATCGCGCTAATCTTTTGGCACTGGATAGCCAGCGCCAGGTCCGCGCGTGCTGGATAGACGGGGTCATGGCCTGACCGCCACCCACTCGATGGCATTGAGCACCAGCTCACGCGCATTGGCATTGTCCCAGTTGGCATGATAGTGGCCACCGGTGTAGCCGAAACCACGGCCACCTCCCGGGCGCTCATAGGCCCAGGCGGTGACTTGTGGCACGCCATCTGCCACCAGCTTGCGCACTGCATCGTTGCCGCTGTGCGGGCCGTTCCAGCGCATCATTGTGGAGGGTGGTGCAATGGCACTCAGGATGGGTGTGATACCCTGATCCACAAAGCGCATATTGAAATACCACTCGTCCCGCAGTTTGAAAGGGTGCAGCCCCCGGGTGACGGGATGAGTCGGGAGCTGCGTGTAGTTGGCGGTCCACTCTGGATTGACCGACCAATCCGTTTCGAAATAGCCGCCGATCGCCTGCAGCATGGATTGCGCCGCGGGGCTCGCCTTTGGGCACTTCGACGCAGTAGTGCAGGGCGACAATCCCCACACCCTCGTCCAGCAGGCGGTTGAAGCTTTGCAGGTGATCGTTGATCAGGTGTGAATCCCCGCCATCGCAGTACATCACCACTGCGTCGGCGCCGTCGAAGATGCTCTCATCCGCGGGCCAGCCACCATAGACGTTGATAGTCTCAATGGAAGGCTGGCGCTGGCGCAGGGCACTAGACAGCAGCTCCGCCCCTGCTTTGTGCTCGTGCGCACCGGGCAGGTGACTGTCCGGGCCGGCCAGAAAGACAATTTTGGTCCTGTGCGGGTCATTGGAATCTGCCGGGTGTACCTGCACTGTCACTTCCTGTGGCTGGCAGCCGCACAGCAGGACCATGAGTACAGCCAGGGCAGTCCTACGTGAGAATGAAATTCTGCGCTTACGCATGTGTGGCCATCAAACTTGTCTTTCCTGCGTCCCTTGTGGTCGGGTGCTCAACTTGACACCCATAGACAGCTAAAGCTACCATGCGCGCCGCGTCTACAGTAGTGTCTTGCTGTGTCGGAAGGCTTCTGGAAGCGGTTAAAAACCGGCCTTTTCAGCAGTCTCGCGGGGCCATCGGTCAGTATGGTCACACCGCGTTCAGTACCGCTCAATGGTGGCCGTAGCTCAACAGGTAGAGCACTGGATTGTGATTCCGGAGGTAGCGGGTTCAAGACCCGTCGGCCACCCCAACTTTTCCCCAATGCCTGATTAATGCACACGAACCGATTGAAGCGTGTTCGTCGAGCCGTGATGATATGATCAAATCCAAACTCCTTATGGACTTTTTCTCAACTGAACGCTGAGTCGGAACTCTAACAACTGATGCGACTGGATCGATTTGTACAGAGGCGGCTTGCGTGCTCGACGCGCACGGTGCGTTACCTGTTCGCTGACAGACAGATCCTGGTGAATGGCGTCGCCGCCCGTGACGGCCTGCAACAGATCACGAAGTTTTGTCGTGTCGAAGCAGAAGGCAAGCTCCTGCATGCGCGCGAGCCACTGTACGTGATGATGCATAAGCCTCGCGGCTGCGTCAGCGCTACCAGGGACACAAGAACACCACGGTATTGAACCTGATGGACCTGCCAGAAAAAGAACAACTGCATCTGGCGGGGCGCCTTGACTTCAACACCACCGGTCTCTTGCTGCTCACCAATGATGGTAACTGGTCGAGCAGGATAATGTGTCCGCAGCAGAAACTTCCCAAAACCTATCAGGTGGAAACCAGCGACGAGATAACTCCGGAATATGTCAGTAAATTCGCGGAGGGAATCTATTTTGCATTCGAAGATCTTACGACCCTGCCGGCAGCGCTAAGAATTCTTTCCGCCACCACAGCGCAACTCACGATTCATGAGGGCCGCTACCACCAGATAAAGCGCATGTTCGGCTTTTTCCGCAACAGAGTGATCTCCCTGCACAGGCTGTCGGTAGGGAGCATCGAACTGGATACAGGTCTTGCTGCGGGAGAATATCGTCACCTCACGGCACCTGAAGTTGCATCGGTCCTGCCGGTCATGGAAGCCCCAGTCCCGCAAACGCGTACGAGTAGAAACGACCCCCCTGCGGTGTTAGCATGCGCTCCACGCGCCCATAGCTCAGTTGGATAGAGCAGCAGCCTTCTAAGCTGCGGGTCGCAGGTTCGATTCCTGCTGGGCGCACCATTCTAACAACGTAAAGTCTGTCCACCGCGCCTCCTGTGATGGAAAGATGTTAATTGCAATACAGTCGAGGATCAGATGGACGAGTTAGCCCCGGCAGGCCGCCCCCGCAAATTTTCTGTCATCAAACTGTTGTTCCCCGTTCTGATGCTTTTCGTGGGCGTGCTACTGGTCCCGGGGCAGGCGCTCGCAGTGCCGTTCTGGGGTGCGAAGACGTCGAGTCCCGCCGACACTCCTCCTGCCAAGCTCAAACCCGGCGAGTTCGTCTGGGCTCCAGGTGTGGCCCCGGATGGCCCGATGGTCGTCGTGGTCAGCCTGACCGAGCAGCGCGCCTACGTGTACCGCAACGGTGTCCAGATCGGTTACTCCACGGCCAGCTCGGGTAAACCCGGACACGAGACACCGACCGGCATTTTCACCATCCTGCAGAAGGATGCGGACCACCACTCATCCTTATACAACGATGCCGCAATGCCCGACCAGGAGCGTCTCACCTGGGATGGTGTCGCGCTGCATGCCGGGGGGCTGCCCGGCTACCCGTCCTCGCACGGTTGCGTCCACCTGCCGTCGACGTTTGCCAAGTCTCTTTTCGCTGAATCACACCTGGGCATGACCGTCGTTATCGTGGATGCCAGGACTGCACCGGCGGATGTGGTGCACCCGGCAGCCCTGGCACCGGTTGATCCTGCACAGGGCGCGGACGACATTGAGCCGCGGCTACAGGCAGGTCAGACTGCCCGCTGGCAACCGGAAAAGTCGCCGGATGGGCCGCTGTCGATCCTGATGAGTGCGGCCGACAAGCGGGTGATCGTGGTGCGCAACGGCGTTGAAATTGGCCGGGCGCAGATAGCGGTGGCCGATCCGCAGAAACCGCTGGGCACGCATGCGTTCATCGTTAAGGCCGGACAGGGGCAGGGGAACAGTGCGCTGCTTGAGGGGGCCGCTGCGCATAACTGGATGGCCGTTCCGATGCCGGGTTATGGTTCTGCCGCAGGCAGCGATCTGTCCGGTGTTGTCGCCGGTCGGCTGCGGCTGCCGCAGGACTTTGCGCGGTCCTTGTACCCACTGCTGGTTCCCGGTACGACTATGCTGGTGACTGATGCGCCAGTGCTCGCGGAGAACTCCGGGGCGAATCTCACGGTCATCAGTTCGGACAATCCCAACTGACCGCAGTGGCGCGAATGCTCAGGCAATCACACCACCTGTTTGGTGTGAAGCCTCAATGCATTCGGTTGCAGTTCTGGGTCAGCATACTGCTCGTTTTTGGCTCAGCTGCCGAAAGTGCTAAATTCCTGACCTCATGAAGACGCTGACATGCACACGAACCGGTTAATTCGACACATCAGGGCCAGGCCGCGATTATTCATTTGCGCTCTAGTGGGGCTGCTGGTCGGCTTACTGATTCCCCAGAGTTTGGGTTTACTGCCTGTTACGCAAGGGCTGTTGGGTTGGAATGTCGGCATCTGCTTGTATTTGCTGTTGTGCGTGATCATGATCAGCGGCTCCACACACGAACAAATTCGTCAGCAGGCGCGGTTGCAGGATGAAGGCCAGTGGCTGATTCTGACACTGGTGATGGTGGCGGCGATGGCCAGCCTGGTCGCCATTGTTGCCGAGTTGGCGGCTGCCAATAAGCTCTATGGTTCGGTCAAGTACGCGCATATCGGCCTGGCGCTTTTTACCATTGTCGCCTCGTGGGCGTTCACGCATATGATGTTCGGGCTGCATTACGCCCACGAATATTACCTGGCACCCACTAACGGCAAAACCGTTGGCCTGCAGTTTCCCGGCGAGGACGCACCGGACTATGGCGATTTCCTGTATTTTGCCTACATCATTGGTACCTCCGGACAAACCGCTGATGTGAATATGACCTCGACGGCAATGCGCCGCGTTGGCCTGCTGCACTGTGTGCTGGCGTTCTTCTTCAACACCACGGTGCTGGCGCTGACCATTAATATTGCGGCCAGTTTGTTTTAACTATAGAAAATGTTTTTGGCACAATCAGAAGTACTGAATCAAAGGGAATTAGCATGCATACGAAACACTTCCGATCATCTTTGGCAGCAATGTCCCTGGGCGTCGCTCTCTGCAACCCTTCTTTCGCAGCGGACTGGGTAGTATTCCACGCTGCGCCGGAGGCCAGTATTTATACCGATCCTTCAACTATTCACAAAGAAGGCGACAACGCAAAAATGTGGGTGTTGATTGACTATGCGCAACCACAGGCCGACAAAACGGGTAAGCAGGTGTTGTCAGACAAGTTGTACTATCAATACAGCTGCAAGGACAAGACCCTGTCCATCATCGGCACCTCGGCCTACGCCGGACACATGGGCAGTGGCGAACTGATCAATGAAAATCCCGATGCGCCGCAGGTGACGCCTGTAGAAGCAGGAACCATCGCTGAGGACATGTGGAAACATGCCTGTGGGATTCCCGTTGCTACAGAACCTGCCTGATATTTGCCGAGTTCTCTTGCAGCGGCGACGGCTTTGACGCAAAATGGCCACCCTCTGCATGCGGGATACAATCTTCAGGCAGACTCCATGGTGATCCAGGCGGTCCCCTCGCAGCGATAGGTAGTGAACCCCGCCAGGCCCGGAAGGGAGCAACGGTAATTACCGACTCGTGTGCCGGGGTGTGGCTGTCTGGGTCGCCTCCATCTTCCTGCCTGAAATCATGATACAGTCGGTAGCTTGACCCGGCGGCGCAATATACCCATCCCCTCGCACCAACCGGTAACAGAGCCAGGAAGGGTCCGACGATGAATAAACGAGTGCAGGATATTCTCAACCAGATCCGGGTGTTGGAGGATGAGCTAAAAGGCACACTGCAGGAGCAAGAGGCTAAACTTTCCTATCAGATAGAAGGCTCGAAAGTCAGGTTCGACCAGGCGGTCAAATCTGCGCACAAACGTGTGAGGACGAGCCTGTTCATCTGGCTGCGCAATAGCCGTCCGCAGAGTTTTCTTTCCGCCCCGTTCGTCTACGGCATGGTTTTACCCATCGCACTATTCGATCTGTCGCTGACTCTGTATCAAATGATCTGTTTTCGCCTGTACGACATACCGCGGGTCGTGCGGTCTGATTATATTGTTATTGACCGGCATCACCTGGCCTATCTGAACGTGTTCGAGAAGCTTAATTGTGTCTACTGCGGTTACGGCAACGGTGTCATCAGCTACGCCAGGGAAATCACCTCGCGCACCGAGCAATACTGGTGTCCAATCAAGCATGCCCGCAAAGTACTTGGTGCCCACCCACGTTACGCTGCATTTCTGGACTACGGCGATGCCACTGAATACCCCGTCAAGCTTGTTGGCTTTCGTGAAGCCCTGAAAACAGAATCCGGCCCTGACATGAACGGAAGCTCATAACAGCCACTGTTTCTTCGAACCAAGTGCTTGCGTATAATTTCTCCTGGTAAAGATCGTAAGGCAGCTCCGAAACATCGTATCAGATATCGGACCTGAAACTCTTGATCCAGGTAATGTATTGATGGAAACATAATAGTCGGGGAATTAGCCGAAGCCATAGTCAAGATGATTTCAGAAGCAAAAGATGCAATTATGGTCATTTACATCATATGACGCGAGAACAAACTGGGATGGTGCGACAGGATTGATGCGTCGCTCCCTCATACTTTATACGGGCCTTGCTCTCTTCGTTGTCTATTACGCCATCTACGCGTTTCGGTTTTCCCGGGCGGAGATTTGTATATTTACGTCGCCGCAGTGCATGCCCTCTATGCCCATCTATGGCTCCCGGCGCATGAAACCTTGGCAGTCAATGGAGCTTATTCCGTCTACTATTCCCCGTACATGGTGCTCGTCTCCATCGTAGGTAGGATTTTCCAGGTGACTCCGTATCGGGCACTTCAATTCGCGGGGGTCGCGAATCTCATGCTCTACGCTGGCTCCATTGTATTTTTCTTTCGGACGTTCGGGTAGAGACCCAGGAGCCCGTGGCCGCCACTCATATTTCTTTTGGTGACTCTGTTCTTGCGCACAGAGGTCTATGATTGGTCATCGGAGACCAGTTATTCATCGATGCGTTTTATTCAGGCCTATCCATCCTTTCTCAGTTGGGCGCTTGCGCTCATTTGCTTCGCACTGGTGGAAAGGGTAGTGCGCAGAACCAATGCATTGGCTGCTTTGACAGCCCTGACGCTACTGATCGCTATTCTTCTACTCTCCCACATACTTACGGCGAGCTGGGTAATCGGCATGGTTGGCCTTCGAGGACTCTATGCTGTTGCCGTCGCATGGCGCATCCCTTTCAGGCAGGGACAGGTTGGGCCAACTCCCACGCTGCGCGATTCGGCGACGATGTTTGGAAAAATTCTCGCGGCGATCATGTGCTGTGTGTTGAGTCTGTTGTGGCCGTATTACTCACTGTTTCTGGTGGCGAACTTCGGCACAGTGGAAGATGGCGCGATTTTCGGGGACCATCCATTCCACTTCATGCTGGCGGTGTATACGCTCGGTTTAATCGCGGCTATACCGGCCGTGAAGGCTGGAAGGCACCTGTTTTGGATAGTGGCATTTGTCGCGACGACGGGCGTGTGGATTGTATTCCACATCGCAGGCATTCATTTTGGTGATCGCTATGTCTTCTTCATGGCATTCTTCCCGCAAGTGATAATTGCAGACGCGGCCTCGCTAGCGATTGAACGCGTTTGGCTCAAGACACCCAACGGTCATCAAAGACGATTTGCTCGGATGGGTGCAGGGATGTATCTTGCCGCGCTTTGTGCCGCCATAATTTGGACTACGTAATGCGCGGGGAGTGGAGGGGTCTCATTATGGCGCCATACACCCTCAATTATCGGATTGATGGTTCCTGGCGCACCACAGGAGCCGAGACAGCTTTTTATAAACAGTGGGAACTTTTGAGCGCGGTGCTTAAACCCGGAGATGTTGTCATGATGCCAATGACTGAAACAGACACACGAATGGACATCGCAGCGGTCACAGGGAGCCAGAATGGTCGCGGTCCGATTTGCCCACGGCGTTCCCGACTACCCAGATCGAACGGCTTCGGTTGAACGATTCTTTTCCAGGGGAGCGAGCGCTGAGACAAGGCTGAGTGAACTCAAGCGCTGGCGCGCAAACAAGATTGTACTCGTTGGACCAGCTCTCGAACTCGAGCCCGACATAGAGGCGCTCTTCGGAAAGCCTCTCTATCGCAACGCCTCGATGATCGTTTACAGTGTCGGCCGCTAGCTCCCACCTAATCCGATAGCCCCCCGTTGGGGAATTTTCCGAGCAAGATGCGGTCATTTTTGGCCACTGGGTAATTCCAAGCGCTGGTAAAAGCCTATCAATCAGACTCTTTACTGTGCCAGGCTGGGCACCTATTCTGCCGTAGAGGTGGCACCGGACCCATAATTTCGATTGCCTCCCATCGCCGCAAGTTTCAGTGCCCACTGTTTCTGTCACCCCTGTGCTGGTGTATCCTGTCTCCCCTCACAGACTGTAAGGCAAATCCAGGGATGTCCTACCAGGTATTAGCGCGTAAATGGCGACCGAAGACCTTCCGGGAGATGGTCGGCCAGGAGCACGTGCTCAAGGCCCTGGTGAACGCGCTGGACCATGATCGACTGCATCACGCCTACCTTTTCACCGGTACACGGGGAGTGGGTAAAACCACCATAGCCCGCATACTGGCCAAGTGCCTCAACTGCGAGGCGGGAGTCAGTTCCGTACCCTGTGGCACCTGTTCCTCCTGCCTGGAGATCGCCGAGGGGCGCAGCATCGACCTGTTGGAAGTCGATGCGGCGTCGCGCACCAAGGTGGAGGATACGCGCGAACTGCTGGACAACGTGCAGTACGCGCCCACCCGCTCGCGCTACAAGATTTACCTGATCGACGAAGTGCATATGTTGTCCACCCACAGTTTCAACGCCCTGCTCAAGACACTGGAGGAACCGCCACCGCACGTGAAGTTTCTGCTGGCCACCACGGATCCGCAGAAGCTCCCGGCCACTGTCCTGTCCCGCTGCCTGCAGTTCAACCTGAAACACATGCCGCCCGAGCAGATCGTCGGGCATCTGGCGATGGTGCTGGAACAGGAGATGGTCAGTTTCGAGGAGCCCGCGCTGTGGCTGTTGGGTCGCGCCGCCGCTGGCAGCATGCGCGATGCCCTGAGCCTGACGGACCAGGCGATTGCCTATGGTTCCGGCAAGGTCAGTGAAATGGATGTGCGCAGCATGCTCGGCAGCGTCGACCTGGGCTATGTCTACGAGTTGCTGGAGGCGGTCTGCGCCGACTCGCCTGCGACCATGTTGGCCATTGTGCAGCGTATGGCGGAATATGCACCGGATTTTGAGGGCAGCCTGGATGAGCTGCTGTCACTGATTCATCGTGTGGCTACCGCCCAGATCGTCCCCGATGCCATAGACAACAGTTGGGGTGATGCCGAGCGGGTGGCGCAGATAGCCCGGTCCATCACTGCCGAGGACGCGCAACTGTTTTACCAGATGGCCCTCAATGGCAAGCGCGATATCGCGCTGTCACCTGATGCGCGCAGGGGTTTTGAAATGATACTGCTGCGTATGATCGCTTTTCGTCCTGCCGCCGTGATCGATGATAGCCTGCGCCCCGAGGATTTACAGAGCGTGGTGTCGACCCCGGTCGCTGCGGGGGAGGGCAGCGCTCCCGCAAAAAAGTCCCCTGAGGGACCGGGGCGTTTGCCCGGGAAAGACCCCAAGCCGGCAGAGCAACCACCTGCGAGAGAGAAGCCTGCTTCTGTCAAATCCACGGCAAGGTCTGCAGGACAGTTTGTGCTGGACGCGCTCACTCCGGACAGCTGGCCTCAGCTGCTGGAATTGCTCGGCCTGAAGGGTATTGTGTATAACATTGCGGCGCACTGTGAGTTGCGTAATCGCGCCGGAGATGCACTGCAGTTTGTGCTGGATGACGCGCATGCGGTACTGTTTAATGACAGTCACGGCGAAAAATTGCGCCTGGCACTGGAAAATTATTTCGGGCATGCCGTGTCCGTGTCGATTGTTCCGGGTGCGGTGCATACAGAAACGCCTGCCATGCGGCTGGCGCGCCTGGCCGAGAAACGGCAGGCGGAGGCGGTTGTTGCCATAGAGGGCGATCCGCAGTTGCAGGCCTTGATAGCCCGTTTCGATGGTGAATTGGACCGTTCATCCATTGCTCCCACGGATATTTGAGTAAGAACGAGGACGACCGATGAAGGGTAGCATTACCGACCTGATGCAGCAGGCACAAAATATGCAGGCTGAACTGCAGAAGGCACAGGAAGAAATCGCCAAGGCGGAGGTGCGCGGCGAGGCGGGCGCGGGCCTGGTCTCGGTGGTTATGACGGGCCGTCACGACGTCAAGCGCGTGTCCATCGACGATGCGGTATTGTCCGAGAATAAGGAAGTACTGGAAGATTTACTGGCCGCGGCCGTTAACGACGCGGTACGCAAGGTCGAAGCACGTAATCGGGACGCCATGTCGGGACTGGCCTCGGGGTTTAACCTGCCCCCGGGCTTCAAGCTGCCGTTTTGAGTTGTTGCTGCCTGCGCCATGAAGTTTAGTCCCTCCCTGCAGAATCTGATCGACGCGTTGCGTTGCCTGCCGAGCGTTGGTCCCAAATCCGCCCAGCGTATGACCCTGCACCTGTTGGAGCGGGACCGGCAGGGTGCGCTGGCACTGGCGTCGGCGCTGTGCGAAGCGGTGGAGAAAGTGGGTCATTGTCAGGCTCTGTCGCAATTTTACCGAACTGGACGTGTGTGAAATCTGCTGCGATCCCAAACGCGATAGCAGCATCGTTTGCGTGGTAGAGACACCTGCCGATGTGCTGGCCATCGAGCAGAGTGCGAGTTTTCGCGGGCTGTACTTTGTCCTGATGGGGCACCTGTCACCTATCGATGGCATTGGCCCGGCCGAGATCGGCCTGGAGGGTTTTCAGCAGCGCGTCATCGACGAGGGTATAGAGGAAGTGATTCTGGCGACCAATCCTACGGTAGAAGGGGAGGCCACGGCCTATTATCTTTCCGACATGCTGCAACCGGTCGGCGTCAGGGTGTCGCGTATCGCCCACGGTGTGCCGCTGGGCGGTGAACTGGAATTTGTCGATGGCTCCACCCTCGCCCATGCCCTGTCCGGGCGGCGGCCGGTGGACTGACGATGCACTGGCAGCTGATCGAGTCAGACGAGGCCCTGCAGGAGTTAATGGCGCGGGAGGCCGACTGCGAGGCGGTGATTGTCGATACCGAGTTCATGCGACGCAATACCTTTTATCCCTGAGGTCGCACTGGTGCAACTGTGTTTCGTGACGGGCGACCGCGGCGGGCGAGATGGCCTGGTTGATCGATCCCCTGCGTATCCAGGACCCGGCGCCGCTGGCGGCACTGTTGGCGAATCCCGCCGTGCTCAAGGTCCTGCACTCGGCAGCGAGGACCTTGAGGTATTCCAGCGCTGGCTGGGTGTGCTGCCGCAGCCACTGTTCGACACGCAGCGCGCAGCCGCGTTACTCGACCTCGGATTTGGCCTGGGATATCGCGACTCTGGTGCAGGAAATCTGTGCTGTTGACCTGCCCAAGGGTGAGACCTGCTCCGACTGGTTGCAGCGGCCACTCACCGACGTCCCAGTGTGAGTACGCGGGGCTGGACGTCACCTGGTTGCAGCGTGTGTGGCGCGAACTGCATGAGCGGTGTGTGCGCCAGGACAAGCTGCAGTGGGTGCTGGCGGATGGTCGGGATGCGACCACTGCCCTGGGTACCGAGGTTGATGGCTTCCACAAGCGTATCAAGACGGCCTGGAAATTGAACCGCAGGCAGCTTGGCAACCTGGTGGCCGTGTGCCAGTGGCGTGAGGACACCGCCAGAAGCCGGGACAAACCGCGTTCCTGGATCATTGACGACCAGGCCTGTTTGCAACTGGCGCTGCACGCACCGCAGACCCTGGCGGAGCTGCGCGATGGCGCGGTATTGCCCGCGCCGGTGGTACGTCGCCATGGCGAGGAATTGCTGGACCTGTTGGCGGCGCAGCGCGAGGTGCCCGAGGCGGAGTTGCCTGCCACGCTTGCCGGCTCCGCTCGATGCGGCACAGCGCGAGCAGGTGAAGAAGCTCAAGGCGCGGGTCCGTGATATTGCCGGGCAACTGGCGGTGGCGCCGGAAGTGCTGGTGCACAGCAAGGACTATGAGCTGTTGTTGCGCGAGGCGTCCGGGGAGCATATTCAAGCTGCCGGCGCACTGGCTGGGATGGCGCAAGGAGGTGGTGCTGGCGCCGTTGCGGCAGGCGCTTGGGGGCGCAGGGCGGATGAAGCTGCTGTGCCAGGTCTTCAGGAGTTCGCGCAAACAGGAAATGTACCTGTATGTCGACAAGGCCCGGGGCTTGCAGGATGTGCCGGATACGCTGATGGCGCAGTTTGGCGAGCCAGCCCCCGTGATGCTCCTGCACCTGACACCACAGTACAAGCTGGCCAGGGCCGATGCGGCACTGGTGCTGGCCAGTATCGAGGCGCAGGGCTTTTACCTGCAGATGCCGCCCACGGCGGCCGAACTGCTGGCGCGGGACGGTGCCCGTGGCTGACTGGTGGCACGAAAAATCGCTGGCCGAGCTCAGCAGTGCTGAATGGGAGGCCTTGTGCGACGGCTGCGCCAAATGCTGCCTGCACAAGCTGGAGGATGAAGACAGCGGCGAGGTTTTTTATACCAAGGTTCGCTGTCGTTTCCTGCATGAACAGACCTGTCGCTGCACGGATTACGCCAATCGCTCGATGCTGGTGGCAAACTGTATTGATTTGCGCTCGGCTGACTGGAGTACACTTGATTGGTTGCCCAGCTACCTGTGCCTATCGTTTGCGCGCCCATGACCAGCCACTGCCCCAGTGGCACCCGCTGGTGAGCGGCAGCCAGGGATACTGTGCACCGGGACGGGCATATCGATACGCGGCCGCGCCATTTCGGATGAATATGTGCATCCCGACGGCTACGATGAGCATATCGTGCACTGGGTGGAATAGGAGAGAACGGGTGTTAAACAGACAGTGCCTACCTCACGGCGATCTATATTTATGTCGGTTCTGCGGCGCTATGCCATCATGTACCTCGGCTGGTGGCTCAGCCGCCATTGGCGCGCCGGTTGGGTGACCCTGGTGGTGTTGCTGCTGGCCGCGCTGTTGTTGACGCCCGCCTATCCCAAAGCGGGTGTACATACCATGGCGCCAGCCTTGATCGTGGCGGCCTTTCAGATTATGACCACGGGTGTGGAGGGGGCGAGGCACGCCCTGCGTCCGCTGGTTTTTATGTCGGGGGCGGCAGTCTTTGTGTCACTGCTGCTGGGTATGACTGTCTTTCGCCCGCGCAGGGTTCATAAGGCGCGCCCTGCAGCGCCGAAACCGAGATCCAGGCCCGCACCCAAACCGCGCGCTCGTGCCTGAGTAATGCTCCGGGAACTTCGCTGAACGCCCCGCATACCGGTGTGCCACACACAGCCCAGTATTGATATGCCGGCCGTCAATCTGTAACCTGTGCGACTCTCGAAATATGACTGAGTGATGCGTAATATGAAATTCAAAGGCACAGAGCGGTACGTCGCCACCGACGATTTGCGGATGGCAGTCAACGCCGCGGTAACGCTGGAGCGACCCCTGCTGATCAAGGGTGAGCCGGGTACCGGTAAAACCATGTTGGCGGAGGAAGTGGCACTGGGTCTGGGCAAGCGTCTGATCCAGTGGCACATCAAGTCGACCACCAAGGCGCAGCAGGGCCTCTATGAATACGATGCGGTGTCCCGCCTGCAGGGATTCGCAGCTCGGCGATAAAAAGGTCCACGATATCGCCAATTACATCAAGCGCGGCAAATTGTGGGAGGCATTCGACTCCGATGAGCAGGTAGTGCTGCTGATCGACGAAGTCGACAAGGCCGATATCGAATTCCCCAACGATCTGCTGGTGGAACTGGATCGCATGGAGTTCTTCGTCTACGAGACCGGCGAGACGATCAAGGCAAAACGCCGACCTATCATTATCATCACCAGTAACAACGAAAAAGAACTGCCGGACGCCTTCCTGCGCCGCTGCTTTTTCCACTTCATCAACTTCCCCGACCGCAACACCATGCGCGAGATCATCGGCGTGCACTATCCCGACATCGCCAATAACCTGGTGCAGGAGGCGATGGAAGTCTTTTTCGACGTGCGCTCCATTCCGGGACTCAAGAAGAAGCCATCCACATCGGAGTTGATAGACTGGTTGAAGTTGCTGATGGCCGATGACATCCCCGACGAAATTCTCAAGAACAGGGACCACAGCAAAGCCATTCCGCCGCTGTATGGCGCGCTGCTGAAAAATGAGCAGGACGTGCACCTGCTGGAGCGCTTGGCGTTCATGCATCGTCGCGAAACTCGCTAGCGTTCAGGGACAGCCCTGCGTTGGAGCCTACATGCTGATAAATTTCTTTCAAGGACTCAGGGATGCCGGCGTTCCCGTGACCACGCGGGAGTTGCTCGACCTGATGGAGGGTCTCAAGCGGCATATCGTATTCGCCGATATGGACGAGTTCTATTATTTCAGCCGCACCTGCATGGTCAAGGATGAGAAATACTTCGATCGCTTTGACCGCGCTTTCGGATTGCACTTCAAGGAACTGGAGGCGCTCGACGATATTATCGAGGCGCTGATACCGGACGATTGGCTGCGCTCCGAGTTCATGAAAAACCTCACTGACGAGGAAAAGGCCAAGATTGAATCCCTGGGCGGGCTGGAAAAGCTGATCGAGGAATTCAAGAAACGCCTTGAAGAACAAAAAGAACGGCACGAGGGCGGCAACAAGTGGGTCGGCACCGGTGGCACCTCGCCCTTTGGGCAGGAGGGATATCACCCCGAAGGTATACGGGTGGGTCCCAATGGCCGCAACAAGAAAGCCGTCAAGGTCTGGGATAAGCGCGAATTCAAGAATCTCGACGACAGCGTACAGCTGGGGACGCGCAATATCAAAGTGGCCATGCGGCGACTGCGCAAATTTGCCCGCACCGGTGCCGCCGACGAACTGGATCTGGATGACACCATCAGTTCTACCGCACGCAATGCGGGTCTGCTGGACATCAAGATGGTGCCGGAGCGACACAACGCAGTGAAGGTGTTGTTGTTTTTTGATGTCGGCGGCTCCATGGACCCGCATGTGAGGGTCTGTGAGGAACTGTTCTCCGCGGCGCGCACCGAGTTTAAACACATGAAGAATTTTTACTTCCATAATTTTCTGTATGAAAGTGTGTGGAGTAACAATATCCGTCGCCACAATGAGCGCACCCAGGTGCTGGATATCCTGCACAAGTACAGTCACGACTACAAAGTGGTGTTTGTCGGGGATGCCTCCATGTCACCCTACGAAATCGTCCAACCGGGCGGTTCGGTGGAGCACTGGAATGAGGAGTCGGGCGAGATGTGGCTGCGGCGGCTGCGGGAAGTCTATGACAAGGTCATCTGGCTCAATCCGGTCCCCGAGGACGATTGGCAGTACACCCAGTCGGTAGCCATTACGCACCAGCTCATGGAGGGGCATATGTACCCGCTCACCCTCAGGGGCCTGGAAGAGGGCATGGCCTACCTGTCCAAGTAGGGGGCGAAGGCAATCAGGCTCGCTGTCACCGCCACGTTGAGGGACTCCACGCCGTTGCGCATGGGAATGGACAATCGCGTGTCCGCCAGTGCCTGACCTGTGCGCCGACACCTTCCGTTTCATTGCCCAGCACATAGACACAAAATCCCCGTTCCCTGTAGTGGAACAGTGACAGTGGCGCATCCGCTTCCAGTGTGCATACCTGTGCACCCTGCTGCTGGCAGAGGCTGAGCGCCTCCGGCAGTGACTGGCACAGCAACAGGGGCGCGCGGTACAGCGTTCCGGCACTGGCCTTGATCACCAGCGGGCCCAGCGCCGCTGTACCCTTGCGCGGCAGAATAATGCCATCGATCTCCCCGGCAGCAGCAGAGCGAATGATCATGCCCAGGTTTTGCGGATTGGTGATGCCGTCCAGCGCCAGTAATCGCCGCGGCCGGTCTGCTGTCTCAGCGAGGTAGTCTTCCAGGTTGCGGAAAGAGGGGCAAACGACATCGACGGCCACTCCCTGGTCCTGCTTGCCATTTTTGGAAATCCGCGCCAATTCCTCGCGACTGTGGAGTTTGACGGGCACCCCCAGCTTTTGTGCGCACTGTCGTATTTCAGCGACAATACCGGCTTCCCGATTACTGTGCGCCAGATGCACGGCATGGCATACCAGCGTTGTATCCTGCAGGGTTTCCAGCACGGGCTTGCGGCCATAGACGGTCAATACCCGATCAAAGAAGGACTTTTTTCTCATTGTAATCAGACGGGTTGGGCATCGGCGACCTGCATGGATGGCGGGTTCAATGTCCGGCGCCGGTGCTGAGTTCAGCTAATGGCATCGCGGCCGCTGGCCAGCGCGGTGACGCGATCGGCGGATTCCTTCATGCGTGCGGCAATCTCCTCGACCTGCGTGCCCGTAATGGGTTTTTCAATAGACCCGGCGACAAAGCACATCACAGGCACTTCCTTGTAGGCGAATACCGGCACCGTGATAGTACTGATTTCATAGCGCGCCTTGGGGTCGACCCTGTCGAGGTGGTAGTGTTCATCGCACAGATCGTGCTGGTATTTGTTGGCGGCGTCCTCCAGTTCGGTCAGGCTCCAGGCATTGTGAATTCGCCCCAGATCTGTGCGTAACTCCGCTTCCGCCCTGGTTTTCAGACTGACTTCATAGCCGCGGGCGCGGATGGCGATGAGCGACACCCGCAGCTTCTGGTCCAGCTTTTCATTGTAGCCACCGCGCGAATCGTGTGCCCGGGTGAGCCAGGCCTCCAGGTATTTCGCGTCGGAAAACGCGGTAAAACAGGCCGCTACCGGCGCGGTATTGGGCAGGCGCAAGCCGAGCTGGAAGGAGTCAATCAGTGGCGTGGCGCGACCGTACAGGGCCAGCAATACCTGGTGTAACTTGGAGCGGCCGGTCACCGCGAAGCCGATCCCGAGATCATTCTGCAGGGTCTCCAGTTCGGGCCGTGCATATTCAAGCACAGGAAACTGGGCGAAGGCGGCGTTGCCGGCCGCGATAATGGAAGGCCCGAGGCGATAGGCCTTGGTCTTGGGGTGCTGCACAAGAAAGCCATAGTTGGCCATGGTGGTGAGAATGGCGTGGCAGGTGGCCTTGTTCAGATTCAGCCGCCGGGTCATTTCCGTCAGTCCGAAGGCCTGATGCGGGTTGGCCATCAGCAGATCCAGTATGGCCAGTGCGCGCGCGGTAGGTTGGGAAAAAAGTGCCACTCTTTTACTCCAGGTGTCTCGTCAGGGTTGCTCTATCCCGAGGGTGTTGCTGCGGTATATAGTTCATATTGTTGTACTTGACGGGCAATCTTACCGCCTGCCGCTGTAGTAGTTCAAGTTTTACTGCCGCGCCCAATGTTAAAGGTAGGGGCACGTGCATTTGCGGCAGTTAACGCGTCGACCGCCAGGAGGGGGGAATTGAAAACTTTCAGGCTCTATGGCACCAGCGCTTGCCACCTGTGCGAGATGGCGCAGGAGCTGATAGCCACCCAGCGGCTATCCGATGACGGCTTCGACGTTGAAGTGGTGGATATCAGCGAATCGGAGGTCCTGTTCGAACGCTACGGACTTCGTATCCCGGTATTGCAACACCCCGACGAGCGGGAGCTGAACTGGCCGTTTGCCGTGCCGCAATTGCGGGATTTTCTGGATTCCTGACCTGCCCGGTGGTCGGCTAAGCTGGATTTTCCCACCCGCACAGCGAGGACATCGCAGTTGGCGCCATGCAGCACGCCATTTGCGGTGGAACCCATTAAAAGTGCCAAACCGTGACGCCCGTGGCTGCCCACTACGATCAGGTCAGTCCCGAGTTCCTCCGCCATGGCGTGTATTTCGACTTCCGGCTTACCCAGCACGATATGCTGGTGTTGTACGTCGACGGTGTTGCTTTCGGCGAAGCGGCGCATTTGCTGGGTGGCCTGTTGGTGAATCTCTTCCTGGATGCCGGAAAAATCCATGGGTATATCGCCACCGTAGGCAAAGCTGAGTGGCTCGATCACATGAATCAGGTGCAGTTGGGCGCCGTTGAGATCCGCGATGGCGCGTCCGCGCTGTACCACCGCAGTTGAATCCTCACTCAGGTCGACGGCAACCAGGATTTTTTGGTATTGGGACATCGCTGCACTCCTCCATGAAAAAACGCTCGTTCCATTTATAGCATAGAATGTCCGATTGGGCAACCGGCTTTAGACCATGTGTCGGCAAAGAAGCACAGGGGCTTGACCTGAATCAGGTGAACGGATGCTGACCTACCTGCTTATTGTATTTGTAATCGCCCTGGCACTGGCGCCACTGGCACATTTTCTTCCGAGCAAGCGGCAGCGCGAAATTGCCCGTATGCGCGAATACGCTGCGGTGCACGGCTTGTTTGTGGAGTTCCGTGACATGCCGACTGCCGCTGGTGTGCCGGTCGCCGCGCGGGGAGTGATCTATTACGGCAAACGACTGCCCAACACGCGAGCCAACCCGATTGAATCCGCATGCTGGGTGCGCGCCGGGGACGGTTGGCGCAGCGTGGGTCGCCGGCTACCCGTGCCTGCACCGGTGCAGGAATTGTCCGGCGGAAATCATCGCGGCCAGCGTAGATCAATCGAGTTGTGGTGTGTACTGGACGGAGTCTACCGGGGAGGCGGAGGTGGAGCGAATAACGCACATTCTGGAGCGCTGGTGCGAGGCCCTGACCCAGTGACAGTTGGTATTTTCTCTTGACCCGGGCGACCTAGCGACTTATATATGCCCCTTTTTTGCGCAGCCTGGCTGGGCGTCTACCGATTTTTCGTGTGTACGAAAGGAGTTTATGGGTAAATCACTGGTTATCGTGGAGTCACCGGCGAAGGCCAAGACTATCAACAAGTACCTCGGCCCGGATTTCATTGTAAAGTCGAGCATCGGCCACATCCGCGACCTGCCCACTTCTGGCGATGGCACTAATAAGGCGGATCCCAAGGAGCGGGCGGCCCAGGCCGCTCGCACCCGCAAGATGGCTCCCAAGCAGAAAGCTGCCTACAAGAAAAAGAACGCGCGGCAGCAACTGGTCAGGCGCATGGGCATCGACCCGGATAACGGCTGGGCGGCAACTTACCAGATCCTGCCCGGCAAGGAAAAAGTCGTCAATGAACTGGCCAAACTCGCCGCCAATTCTGATGCCATCTATCTTGCCACTGACCTCGACCGTGAGGGGGAGGCCATTGCCTGGCACCTGAAGGAAGCGATCGGTGGCGATCCCTCCCGCTACCAGCGCGTGGTGTTCAATGAAATCACCAAGAAAGCCATCACTGAAGCTTTCGAGCATCCGTCGACACTGGATATGGACCGGGTCTATGCGCAGCAGGCGCGCCGCTTTCTGGACAGGGTGGTCGGCTTTATGGTGTCACCGCTGTTGTGGTCCAAGGTTGCGCGCGGTCTGTCTGCCGGTCGGGTACAGTCGGTTGCGGTGCGTCTGATCGTCGAGCGCGAGCGCGAGATACGCGCCTTCGTGCCAGAAGAGTACTGGGAAATCCATGCTGACCTCGCCACCGCAAAAGGCGAGGAGATCCGCTTCCAGGTGCGCAAGCATCGCGGCCAGGAGTTCAGGCCCTCAGAGGAGGGCATCGCCCGCGCTGCTACCGCAGATCTGGAGCAGCTGTCGTACCTCGTCAGCAAGCGGGAGGACAAACCCACCCGGTCCAGGGCGCCGGCACCCTTTATTACGTCCACCCTGCAGCAGGCGGCCAGCACCCGGCTGGGTTTCAGTGTAAAAAAGACCATGATGATGGCGCAGCGATTGTATGAGGCCGGCTACATCACCTACATGCGTACGGATTCAACCAATTTGAGTGTAGATGCGGTGGCGGCCTGTCGTTCCTACATTGGTGACAACTTTCCGCCGCGCTATCTGACTGCAGAACCGAGGTTGTTTTCGTCCAGGGAGGGAGCGCAGGAGGCCCACGAGGCTATCCGTCCATCGGATGTGAATGTACTGCAGACCGCCCTCAATGGAATGGAGAGAGATGCCGAGCGCCTCTATGAGTTGATCTGGCGCCAATTTGTTGCCGGGCAGATGCCCGATGCGGAATACACATCAACCGTGGTGACCGGCACGGCGGGTGACTACGAACTCAATGCCAAGGGCCGCATCATTCGTTTTGACGGCTACACCAGGGTATTGGTGCCCGCGGGCCGCAAGAATGAAGATGCTGTCCTGCCGGATGTGCAGGAAGGGGAGACGCTAAATCTGATCAAACTCCATCCGGCCCAGCATTTTACCAAACCCGCTTCCCGCTACGGTGAGGCAAGTCTGGTGCGGGAGATGGAAAAACGCGGTATCGGGCGGCCCTCGACTTACGCGTCCATCATTTCGACCATTCAGGAGCGCGGTTATGTGCGCCTGGAGAACAAGCGTTTCTACGCGGAGAAGATGGGGGATATCGTCACGCAGCGTTTGCAGACCAGTTTTGCGGAGCTGCTCGACTACGGATTCACCGCATCCATGGAAAAGCACCTTGATGAGGTTGCCCAGGGCAAACTGGAATGGCACGAATTGCTCGACAATTTTTACGCGGAATTCAGCACCCTGCTGGAAAAGGCCGAGGAGGCGGAGCCCGCCGGGATGCAGCCCAACCAGCCGACCATGACGGATATCGAATGCAGTACCTGCGGTCGCCCGATGCAGGTGCGTACTGCCAGTACCGGCGTGTTTCTGGGCTGCTCCGGGTACGCCCTGCCGCCCAAGGAGCGGTGCAAGAATACGCTCAACCTGACTGCCGGCGATGAAGCCATCATGGAGGATGCGGACGACGAAGCGGAGTCCCGTCTGCTGCGCAGCAAGCACCGTTGTAAATTGTGTAACACCGCCATGGACAGCTATCTGATTGATGAGCGTCGCAAACTGCACGTCTGCGGCAACAATCCCGACTGTGCCGGCTTTGAAGTGGAGGAGGGCAAGTTCAAGATCAAGGGCTATGACGGCCCGACCCTGGAATGCGACAAGTGTGGCGCCCAGATGCAGCTGAAGAATGGCCGCTTCGGCAAGTATTTTGGCTGTACTGCGCAGGACTGCAAGAACACACGGAAGCTGTTGCGCAGCGGCGAGGCAGCGCCACCCAAAATGGCGCCGGTGCCCATGCCGGAACTGCAATGCCAGAAGGTTGAGGACCACTATATTTTGCGCGATGGCGCCGCGGGTCTGTTCCTCGCTGCGAGCCAGTTTCCCCGCAATCGGGAAACTCGCGCGCCGCTGGTGACTGAATTATTGGCGCACCAGGCCGAGATTGATCCCAAGTACAGCTTCCTGTTCAGCGCGCCTGTGACAGACCCGGAGGGCAACCCGGCGCAAGTGCGGTTCAGTCGCAAGACCAGGGAACAGTATGTGATGACGGAAATCGAGGGCAAGCCCACTGGCTGGAAGGCCTTTTATCATCATGGCAAGTGGCATCCAGAACAAGGCTCGGGCGGCACAGGCCGGTCTGCAAAAAAGGGATGATTACGCCGAAGGGCCACACTGATCCGGCATTGTAGCCCTGTAGAGCACTCTTCGACAGCTGCCAGGGGTCACTCGAAGTTGTCATTATTGGCGCTGGTTGCTGCCAGCGCCTGCTGCTAGAATCACCCTGAACTGTTATTGAATAGAGGTTTATTGAGTGGCTGCATCCTTGCTGGAAATCGTCGATCGTGGAGATGGAGAAATTGTCGTGGAGCGCGCCGATGATGACTCAGAGCCACTGGTAACGATTCGTTTTTCAGACGAAGCGCGCGCCTACATGATGGATAATGGCCTCGAAGTGGCCAAGGCGATGATTCAGGCAGGTATTCAGGCCGCAGCAGTCATGTCAGAGCGCGGCGATGTAGAAGTGGTGCCGGCACAGGACACACACCGCGTTTTGCACTAGACGCTAATGCCCCGACGCAGCACACCCACACTGAGGCCTTCTATGGTAAAGGCCTGCTCCCGCAAATCGACATTGATCGGCTTGTAATCCCGATTTTCCGGCAGCAACTGCAGCAGGTGTTTCTGGCTTGTCCGGTGCAGGCGTTTGACTGTGACTTCGTCTTCGATGCGCGCGACCACAATGTCGCCATTTTTTGCGATGGGAGTGCTGTGCACAGCCAGCAGGTCCCCATCGAGAATTCCTGCATCGATCATGCTGTCCCCCTGTACCGTGAGAAAAAAGTCAGCGTGGGGTTTGAAGAAGCTGGCAGGCAGATTGCAGTAATCCTCAATATGCGCTTCGGCCAGTATCGGGCTACCAGCGGCGACCCGCCCAATAATGGGAATGCCTGCGCTCTCGGGCAGTCGGATCCCACGCGATGCACCGGCGATCATTTCAATGGCGCCCTTGCGCGCGAGGGCTTTGAGGTGCTCCTCAGCCGCATTGGCGGATTTGAAACCGAGTTTTCGGGCGATGTCGGCCCGGGTCGGGGGATAGCCGGTGTCTTCTATGTGCTGGCGGACGATGTCCAGCACCTGTTGTTGTCGCTGTGTAAGCTTTTCCATCACTGGCACCCTCTGTTTATTTATACAGGTGCTGTGATTATATACAGTATTGTTACTGTAATTCAAGCCGGGCCGGTGTTGGATACTACGCCGGGAATACCGTGATCGTTATGACCTGGCGCGACCTCAGATATCCTCGACACCATACATGGCATCAGGTTCGATGGAGTTCACCGGACTGGCCCAGTCCTGAGGGTGCATGGGGAGATCCGGGTCGAGCAGGTCATCGTCGTCAAGTTCGAAAGCGGCGCGCCAGTCCTCCTGGGCCTCAACCTCCTCCAACTGCATTTCACGCCATGCATCCAGATCGTACTCGGACACTTCGCCGTCGAGGTACTGGGTTTCAATAGTGAAGTTGGTTGGATCCCAGTCAATAACCTCGAATACTTCCTGGGTTTGCATGTCCTTGTACCAGGCACCTACCACCGGGCTTAACATTTTCATTTGGCTTTCTCCTGTTGCCGATAACATCTTCCGTGTACCAACATATCACGCTGGGGAAGTGTGTCCACCGTGTCAATACGCCGTGGGATGGAGCAGTACAAACATGCGTTGTGGCCTATGCTAGAAAAACTTTGTAACATAGATCAAGCGCTTGCGCTTGTTTTCAAGAGTTGACTTAAGTCTGAGCTGGCTTTTATATAGCCTTACCTTCTCGCCTGATGGTATCGACATAAACATTTTGTCTAAAAACCGTATAATCATTTTCGGTCGGAGCTAAAAAAACGGGTGCTCATGTTTGTGCGTGAGAAAAACTCTGCAGTCTGCGACCCCGTATCATCGAAACAGTGAGGATAGTATCTTGAGTACAGCGCGTATGGTGGCAATTGCACGGGAGCACAAGGTTTGAAGCCGCTGGCCATTATCGGCGGCACCGGTGTCGACCAACTTGAGGGGCTCGAGGTGCTCGGTAATCACCGCATTAAAACACCTTTCGGGGAGCCCTCCCGGGCTATTCAGGAGGGACGTATGGGAGATGTCACTGTTTATTTCCTGCAGCGCCATGGCAGTCCCGGCGCGATTCCACCGCACCTGATCAACTACCGTGCCAATCTGTGGGCGCTCAAATCACTGGGCGTCGACGGCATTGTCGCCATCAACGCCGTCGGCGGCATAACGCAGTCCATGCGCCCTGGGCGGCTGTTGATTCCGGATCAGGTCATCGACTACACCTGGGGGCGTGAACACACCTTCGATGACGGACGCGATGGTGAATTGATGCATATCGACTTCACTGAGCCTTATGAACGCGGGCTGCGCCTGGAACTGCTGGCGGCAGCAGCGCGCGGCGGAATTGAGCATGAGGCCGCTGGAGTGCACGGTGTCACCCAGGGACCGCGCCTGGAAACGTCGGCGGAGATCAAGCGCATGGCGCGCGATGGTTGTGATGTGGTCGGCATGACGGGCATGCCTGAAGCTTCTCTCGCACGGGAACTGGATGTTCCCTACGCCTCAGTCTGCATGGTGGTGAATCCCGCTGCTGGTCTTGGCGATCTGCCGCTTACCATAGCCATGATGCGCGAAATACTGGTGCGCGAGGCGACCGCAGTCAGGCAGCTGCTGAGTGAACTGCTGCGCAGTCGCCGCAGCGTCTAGGTTGCGGGGCCAGGCGCCGCCGCTGCGGGCTTGGGCTGTGCCGCTGTCTCGGGCACTACGGTTGCGGCCGGCCCTGGCCCATCGAGAGGGGATATCTTCGCTACTACTCCCAGCATCGGGTGATCTATGTAGCTCACTTCACCGCTGCGCATGCGTTGCGTTTGCTTGAGCAACACGGCGTGTCGATAGGGATAGGTTCGGTCATCTGCTACGGATCCGGCTGGCTGGGGCAGCGGCTCGATGGATGAGGGTGCCAGCGGGGGCGGCGGCATGCGCCAGGCGCTGTGCAGGTATTCGCCCTGGGTATTCAGCCACAGGTTGGTTTCCAGCGTCAGGTCGCTCGACATGTACAGTTTTATCGTGCCTTGCAGCGGTGGCCATTCGCCGCCATCCCCGGAGCGGTCCAGCACTATAGGCACTGCTCCGGATTCCCCGCTCATGGGTTGTACCCAGGCCTCGTGAAAGAGAATGCGGTAGCGACCACTGCGTTGCATCTCAGCCGCCTTGCCACCCAATTCCCGCTGTGCAGGGGGTAGGGTTGTGAAAGGCGTCGGGTGCAAGGGGTCTGTCGGCGTGGCATTGGTCAGGGCGCGCGTCGATTCCGGATAGGCCAGATCTGGCGTGGCCTCCCACTGTTCAGCGGCGCCTCCGCCGGGGTAACTGAACACCAGCAACTCGACACGGTACAAACTCTCCGTCTGGGCCTGTGCAAAAAAGGGCAGTAGCAGCGCAGTAGCCATGAGTAGTCGGGCGAACTGCACAGATAATCGATCAGGCATCAACGGTGCTCTTGTTGCGGTCAGTGGCGAAGCTGTCCAGCAGCTGCTCCAGGTAACGGTGTCGCTCATGGATGTCCGGTAAACTGCGTTCGAAGCGCAGACGCGTGGCTCCGGCCAGTTTGTATGAACGGGGGTCTGACTGGACCAGCTGTACCAGGCTCAGCGGGTTCACCGGTGTCGTTTCCTTAAAATCGATACTACCACCGTCCGGCCCCGCTTCAATAGTGCGGATACCCAGATCCTGTGCCCTCAGGCGCAGTCGGGATACCTGGAACAGATTGTTGACCTGGGGTGGCAACAGACCGAAACGGTCAATCATCTCCACCTGCAGGTTTCGCAATCCGGCGTTGCTGGTAGCCGCAGCAATCCGCTTGTACAGAACAAGGCGGCTGTTGACGTCTGGCAAATAGTCATCGGGTATCAGCGCCGGCACATGCAGGTTGACCTCAGTGCCCTGGTCGAGCGGAGCGTCAACATTGGGTATCTCGCCCCGTCGCAGTGATGCCACTGCCCGTTGCAACATCTCCATGTACATGGAGAAGCCGACGCTGTGTATTTGTCCGCTCTGTTCGTCGCCGAGCAGTTCTCCGGCTCCGCGGATTTCCAGATCATGGGTGGCCAACAGGTAGCCTGCGCCCAGATCGCCCGCAGCCTCGATCGCCTCCAGACGTTTTACCGCATCAGCCGTAATGGCAGAGTGGGGCGGGGTAAGCAGGTAGGCATAGGCCTGGTGGTGCGAGCGGCCCACCCGACCGCGCAACTGGTGGAGCTGGGCAAGTCCGAATTTGTCTGCACGCTCAATAATGATGGTGTTGGCATTGGGGATATCGATACCGGTTTCGATAATGGTCGTGCACAGGAGTACATGGTGGTGGCGGTGATAAAAACTGGACATGACCTGCTCCAGTTGCGTTTCGCGCATTTGTCCGTGGGCGACGGCGATACTGATGTCCGGCAGCAGCTCGCGCAGCTTGCGCGCTGTTTCCTCGATGGTTTTTACCTCGTTGTGCAGGTAGTAAACCTGGCCGCCCCGCAGCGTTTCGCGCAGGACTGCCTCCTTGATCAGCGCGATATTGTGTTCGCGCACAAACGTCTTGATCGACAGGCGGCGCGCAGGAGGTGTGGCAATGATGGACAGGTCCCGCATGCCTCCCAGTGCCATATTCAGGGTTCGCGGAATCGGGGTGGCGGTCAGGGTCAGTATGTCAACTTCAGAGCGCAGGGCCTTGATCACTTCCTTCTGCTTGACGCCGAAACGGTGTTCCTCGTCGATGATCAGCAGACCAAGGTCGTTAAAGCGGAAGTCACTCTGCAATAATTTGTGTGTTCCTATCACAATGTCGACAGCGCCGGAACTCGCCCTGCGCGTTACTTCAGTCAGCTGTTTGGTGGATTTAAAGCGCGATACGACTTCAACTGTTACAGGCAAGTCAGCGAAGCGGTCGCTGAAGGAGTTGTAGTGCTGCTCGGCCAGTAGTGTGGTCGGTACGAGTACTGCCACCTGTTTGTGATTGCTGGTGGCGACAAACGCCGCGCGCAGAGCGACCTCGGTTTTGCCGAAACCGACATCACCGCAGACCAGCCTGTCCATGACCCGGGGGCTGTGCATGTCCTCCAGGACAGCGCGAATGGTGGCTTCCTGGTCCGGTGTTTCCTCAAACGGGAAAGCGGCACAAAACTGTGCATAGGCGTGGTCGTGCGGTTCGAATGTGAAGCCCTCGCGCGCTTCACGCCGGGCGTAGACTTCCAGCAGCTGCGAGGCGATATCGTTGGCTTTTTCGCTGGCCTTGCGGCGGGCTTTCTCCCATTGGTCTGAGCCCAGTTTGTGCAGGGGCGCCGTGTCCGGATCACTGCCCGCATAGCGGCTGATCAGGTGCAGGGAAGCAGACCGGAACGTACAGGCGGGCGCCCAGTGCGTACTCCAGCGCCAGGAACTCGTATTCCTGCCCATCCACCGCGAGTTTCTGCAGGCCGATGTAACGGCCGACACCGTGTTCAAGGTGTACCACAGGAACGCCTTCATGCAGTTCGTTGAGGGCTTTGAAGGCGTCGGCCCTGGCGCTGTCATCGCTACTCTTGCGCCTGCGGCGCTGGGCCACACGATTGCCGAACAGCTGTGCCTCGCACACCAGGGTGGGTTGGTCGGGACCAAAATACAGTCCGCGATCAAGGGGGGCGGTGGCGATGGCGAAATCCAGTCCTGAATCGACAAACGCCCGCCAGTTGGCCACGGCAGGAGGTGCCAGCTGATAGTCTCGCAATGACTCCAGCAGGATCTCCCGCCGCCCGGCGGATTCAGCGCACAGGAGTACCGGGCCCTGATGTTCCCTGAGAAAGTGCACGAGGTTGTCAGTGGGAGTCTCGCTGTGGTGGTTGCTGGCGAGATTGGGCGGGGGCAGCACAGCGGTTTGCTGGTGCACAACGGCGTCGGGGTTGTGGCGCAGTTCCAACACGGGAAATCGCTTGAATTGCTGATACAACTCCTCAATCGGCGTGAAGCAGCGTCGCGGTGCAAGTAACGGACGCCGCGGGTCAATGCCATACTCCTCGAAACGGGTGTTGGCCTCTTCCCAGAAACGCTGTGCCGCGCTGTGATGGTCCCCGGTAGTGATAATGGCGCTATTGTCCGGCAGGTAGTCGAATAGCGTTGCGCACTGCTCAAAGAACAGTGGCAGGTAATACTCGCAGCCACCCGGGCTGCGTCCTGCACTCACGTCCACATAGGTGGGGCACAGATCGTGGTCGACATCGAAGCTGTCGTACCAGTTCATCTGGAAGCGCCGCACTGCAGACGGTTCCAGTGGGTATTCCCTTGCGGGTAAAAGGTTTATACCTGCTACCCTGGCCACAGTGCGTTGGCTTTCCGGCTCGAAGGTGCGCAGTGAATCGATTTCATCATCCAGCAGGTCGATACGAAATGGCAGTTCACTGCCCATGGGATAGACATCCACCAGGGAACCACGCAGCGCGAACTCGCCGTGTTCGTAGACGGTTTCCACGTTGGCGTAACCGTTGCGTTGCAGGTTGATCCTGAACCGCTCCACATCCAGCGTTTGGCCCTCCTGTAGCACCAGGCTGGAGCCTGTGATGTATGCTGTTGGGGCCAGTCGGTGCATCAGTGTCGGCATCGGTACGATGAGGATACCTTGCGTCATGCCCGGCAATCGGTAAAGCGTATGCAGGCGCTCCGAGATGATGTCCTGATGCGGTGAGAAATTGTCGTAAGGCAGGGTCTCCCAGTCCGGGAAAACCAGAATCTCGCAGTCCCGATCAAGAAAGAAGGGTAGTTCGCGCTCCAGTGCGAGTGAGGAGCCGGTATCGGACGTAACGACCACCAGCAGTCGTCCCAGGGCGGCGAATTCCGCGATGCACCGCGCATCGGCACAACCGCTAAAAGGCCCGATGGCGGTGCGCGAGCCAGCCTGCCGGGGCCAGGGTGTTTTTTCGACCAACTTGCTGAACATAGGTTGTGAATCGCTTGTGCGGTGGGTCAGGGTGGGTATTGAACCGCGCAATTATAACGGAGGTGTCACCAATCGCCAGCACAGGGACCGCTGCAAACCGTGAATTTACCGAATACTGGCTTGCGCGCCAATTCTCATCGGATAATAATACGCGCCCTATCTCTACTGGACAGAGCAAAGGTATCCAATGCCGAACAAACGCAAGCGTGCACGTCCTGACGACTATTTCAAGGATTGGAAACAGCGCGAGGCACTCGCCGAGGGCATGATCCCCCTGGTGGGCCAACTGTCGCGCGAGAAAAACGTCAAGTGCTATATCTATGGCAAGCCGTTGGTCAATCGCTCGGTGTTCGAGATCATGAAAGACCACCGGTATGTGCGCCAGGTGGAAGGGAATGAGTTGTCCGAGAAGGAGACATTTCCGGTTTTCACTCCGTTTGAGCCAGTTGGATCTGGGTCCTGCCCATATCGATGTCGGCCGCCTGGCGGTAGGCTATTCGGTTCAGGGGATCGCTGAAGGCCTGATCTCTGGAGCAGTACATCGACCGCGAATTGGGCTCACTCATTGGGTCAAAGGGAAAAACTCTCGAGAAGCCCCAGGATGTCGTTCTTTACGGTTTCGGGCGCATAGGTCGCCTCATGGCCCGTATCCTGATTGATAAGACGGGCGGCGGAGATGGCCTGCGACTACGCGCTATCGTAGTGCGCAAAGGCAAGGCCGCCAACGACCTGGAGAAGCGTGCCAGCCTGTTGCGACGCGACTCCGTGCATGGCGCTTTTGAAGGCACGATTCGCATGGATGAGGAGCACCAGTCCTTTGTCGCCAACGGCAACGAGATCAAGGTGATTTACGCGGACGCCCCGGACACCATCGACTACACCCAGTACGGCATCGACAATGCCATCATCATTGATAATACGGGTGCCTGGCGCGATGAAGCCGGACTCTCCAGGCATCTGAAAAGCAAGGGTGTCAGCAAGGTCATCCTTACGGCACCGGGGAAAGGCGCCCTCAAAAACGTGGTGGCCGGCATCAACAGCCACATTATTGATCCCTCCGACACCATTATTTCTGCCGCTTCCTGTACGACCAATGCGATCGCACCACCCCTGAAGGCGATGGACGATGAGTTCGGTATTGTTGCCGGCCATGTGGAGACAGTACACGCCTATACCAATGACCAGAATTTGATTGATAACTATCACAAGGCATCCCGTCGCGGGCGCAGCGCGCCATTGAACATGGTATTGACGGAAACGGGTGCGGCAGTGGCCGTAGGCAAAGTGCTGCCTCAGCTTGCCGGCAAGCTTACAGGCAACGCTATTCGAGTACCCACGCCCAATGTATCCATGGCGATCCTGAACCTGACCCTCAAGAGGGAAACCACCACGGAGGAAGTGAATGAGTTCATGCGTCATCAGGCTCTGCACTCACCCCTGCGCAACCAGATTGACTATTCCGCTTCCCCCGAGGTCGTCTCCAGTGATTTCGTGGGCTCCCGGCACGCCTGTATTTTTGATGCCAAGGCAACCATTGTAAATGGCATACACGCCGTGCTTTACCTGTGGTATGACAACGAATACGGTTACAGCTGCCAGGTGTACCGCATATTGGAGCAAATGGCAGGCATTAACTATGCGGTTTATCCGCAGCAGGTTTGAGTTGCCCGCAGAGTCGTTTTTGCTGCCAAGGTTTGTTGATTTCAGCGGCAGATATCACCAGTAGTCGCGTACTTGCGACCCTGGTAGTGCCCACTGTCTTTTCGGTGCAGTCGCAGTTATTCAGATGGTGTTGGCGGATCGTATGATCAAGATCAAACGGGGCCTGGATATCCCTATCCAGGGGGCGCCCCGACAACTTATCGAAGACGCACCAGCCGCGCGAGCGGTCGCCCTGGTAGGATTCGATTACCTCGGCATGAAGCCCACCATGGCGGTGCGTGAAGGTGAGCGCGTTAAGCTGGGACAGCTGTTGTTTACCGACAAGAAGACTGCCGGCATATGCTATACCGCACCTGCCAGCGGTGTCGTCGCAGCCATTAATCGCGGCGCCAGGCGCGTACTGCAGTCAGTGGTGATCGATGTCGACGGCGACGATGCCGAGGTCTACCAGACCTGCACCAGCGAGGCCCTGCCCGAAGCGTCCGCTATTCGGCAACAGCTGGTACGCAGCGGCCAGTGGACCGCCTTGCGCTGTCGACCATACAGCAAGGTGCCAGCTCCGCAATCCGAGGCGGCTGCAATATTTGTAACCGCCATGGATACCCACCCGCTGGCGCCCGATCCGGTACTGATCATCGCGGAGCAGGCGCAGGCATTCTGCCTGGGACAGGATCTCCTGGCGCGGCTGACTGCGGGTAAACTCTATGTCTGCACAGCAGCCGGTGCCGAGCTGCCGAGGGGCAGTGCCGCCAATATCGAGATAGCCCGGTTTGACGGGCCCCATCCCGCCGGCCTTGCCGGTACCCATGTGCACTTCCTGGAGGGCGTTAGCGCCACTAAGACAGTGTGGACGATCGGCTACCAGGATGTCATTGCTATCGGCCGCCTGTTTCTGGATGGCCGCCTGTACACAGAGCGGGTAGTCGCTCTGGCCGGCCCCCAGGTGGAGAACCCTCGACTGCTTCGTACTCGCCTCGGTGCTGATCTGCAGGCGCTGTGTGCCGGGCAGTTGAAAAATGGCGACAATCGCATCATCTCTGGCTCCGTCCTCGGCGGGCGCCACGTACAGGGCGGCACGGCCTATCTGGGTCGTTACCATAACCAGGTGTCAGTCCTGCTGGAGGGTCGGCAGCGTGAGTTTATGGGCTGGTTGTCGCCCGGGCTGAAAAACACTCCACCCTGGGTATCTATATCACCAGTTTTTTTGGCGCGAAGCCGTTACCCATGACGACCAGTACCAACGGCAGCGAGCGGGCCATGGTACCGGTAGGCACCTACGAAAAGGTGATGCCGCTGGATATATTGCCTACCCAGTTGTTGCGTGCGCTGGTGGTCGGTGATACCGAGATGGCACAGGCTCTGGGGTGCCTGGAACTGGAAGAGGAGGACCTTGCCCTGTGCAGCTACGTCTGCCCTGGAAAATATGAGTACGGCCCTATACTGCGGGACAACCTGACGCGCATCGAGAAGGAGGGTTAGGCCGTGGGTCTGAGAAAGATTCTTGATGATCTGGAACACCACTTCCAGGAAGGTGGTCGTTTCCAGAAGTGGTTCGCCCTCTATGAAGTGGTCGACACCTTTCTTTACACACCGGATGCCGTAACAAAATCCACGGCCCATGTGCGCGATGGCGTAGACCTCAAGCGCATTATGATCACCGTGTGGTTGGCCGCATTCCCGGCCATGTTTTACGGCATGTACAATCTCGGTTTTCAGGCCAACCATGTCATGCCCGCCGGTCAGGCCGTAGCAGGGTGGCACGGCTGGTTGATTGGCATGTTCGGGCGGGTATGACGCCGGCAGTATCTGGGATTGCTTCTGGTACGGCGCGGTTTTTTTTCTGCCCATCTATATTGTTACCTTCCTCGTGGGTATCAGCTGGGAAATTTTATTTGCCATTAAGCGCGGGCATGAGGTGAACGAGGGATTTTTCGTCACCTCCATTCTGTTCGCCCTGACCTGTCCTCCGAGTATACCCCTGTGGCAAGTGGCGTTGGGTATCAGTTTCGGGGTGGTGTTTGGCAAGGAAGTTTTCGGCGGTACCGGCAAAAACTTCCTCAATCCCGCTCTGGCCGGACGCGCATTCCTGTATTTTGCCTATCCGGCACAGATGTCCGGCGATGCGGTGTGGATCGCTGTAGATGGCATCACCGGAGCCACGCCGCTGTCGGTGGTTGCTGCTGGCGGGATGGAGGCTGTGCAGCAGCAGTGGAGCTGGATGCAGGCATTTATGGGATCCATTCCGGGCTCTATCGGTGAAACCTCAAAACTGGCAATATTATTGGGCGGGGTGTTGCTCCTTGTTACCCGGGTTGCGTCCTGGCGCATAATTGCCGGTGTTTTTCTCGGTATGGTAGCGCTTTCCTCTTTGTTCAATCTGATAGGGTCGGACACCAATCCGGCGTTTGCCATGCCGTGGTACTGGCATCTGGTCACCGGTGGCTTTGCCTTTGGTATGGTATTCATGGCCACCGATCCTGTGTCCGCTGCCATGACCGATACCGGCAAGTGGACTTACGGTATGCTCATCGGCGTGATGACTGTACTGATCCGGGTGGTGAACCCGGCCTACCCCGAGGGCATCATGCTGGCAATATTGTTTGCCAATATCTTTGCTCCGCTGATGGATCATTTTGTGGTCCGGGCCAATATCAAACGGAGGCTTGCCCGTGTCCAGTAACGACAGCACCAGGAAAACACTGTTTGTCGCCTTCTCTCTCCCTGGTATGCGCAGTGTTGTTGTCTGCGGCTGTGGTGATGCTAAAGCCGGTGCAGGAGGCCAACAAGACCCTCGACCGTAAGCGCAATATTCTCGCCGCGGCGGGAATGCTGGTGGAAGGCAAAAGCGTCGAGGAACAGTTCACGCATGTGCAGACGCGGGTCGTGGACCTGCGCACAGGCAAGTTTGCCGATGAGGGTATGGATGCTGTCAAGGTATGACCAGCGCAAGGCGGCCAAGGACCCGGCAAGCTCGGATGCGCTGACGCCGGAGCAGGATCTGGGTAAGATTTACCGCCGCGAGCAATATTCCCTTGTGTACCTGGTGCAGGACGCCCAGGGCGCCATAGAGAAAATAGTACTGCCGATTCGCGGCTATGGTCTGTGGTCTACTCTCTACGGCTTCATTGCACTGGAGTCCGATGCCAATACGGTCGCAGGCATCGGCTTCTATGAGCACGGCGAAACTCCGGGCTTGGGTGGTGAAGTAGATAACCCGCGATGGAAGGCGTTGTGGCCCGGGAAACAGGTTTACCGTGACGGCGAGGTGCAACTTGGTCTCATCAAGGGCACCGTGGACCCGTCAGCCGCCAATGCCGCATGGCAGGTGGATGGGTTGGCCGGTGCCACACTCACCAGTCGCGGGGTGACCAATCTGGTTCATTTCTGGCTCGGCGAAAATGGGTTTGAGCCATTCCTTAACAATCTGCGCGCCGGGGAGGCCTGATTATGCAAACCATGAAAGAGACCCTGACTGGACCCGTTTTCAAGAACAACCCGATTGCCCTCCAGATTCTGGGCATCTGCTCGGCGCTCGCAGTCACCTCTTCAATGAAGGTCACGCTGGTGATGTGTATCGCACTGACACTGGTGACGGCATTTTCCAGTCTGTTTATTTCCGCGATCCGCAATCACATTCCCAGCAGCATCCGCATCATCGTGCAGATGGTGATTATCGCTTCCCTGGTGATCGTGGTGGACCAGTTCCTCAAGGCCTATGCCTTCGCCATCAGCAAGCAACTCTCGGTCTTCGTGGGGCTGATTATCACCAACTGTATTGTTATGGGTCGCGCCGAGGCTTACGCCATGAAAAATCCCCCGGTGGCGAGCTTCGTAGACGGGATCGGCAATGGCCTGGGCTACAGTGCCATGCTGATAGCGGTTGCAGTGGTGCGCGAAACTCTGGGTGCCGGCAAGCTGATGGGGTTCGAGGTCCTGCCGCTGGTTACAGATGGTGGTTGGTATGTCCCCAACGGCTTGCTGCTGCTACCCCCCAGCGCATTTTTTGTCATCGGCCTGTTCATCTGGGCACTGCGCAGTGTGCGCAAGGAGCAGGTCGAAGAGCCCGAATACAAACTCGCCAGACATACTGCGGTAGGGGAGGGCGTTTAAATGGAAGCCCTGCTGAGTCTGTTCGTTCGCTCCATATTTATCGAGAATATGGCGCTGTCGTTTTTCCTTGGAATGTGCACCTTCCTGGCACTGTCCAAGAAGGTTGAGGCCGCCCTTAGTCTGGGTATCGCAGTTACCGTGGTGCTGGCGATTACTGTCCCGGCCAACAACCTTATCTATCACTATCTGCTGGCTGACGGCGCATTGGCATGGGCTGGATTGCCCGATTTGAACCTGAGTTTTCTCGGCCTGTTGTCCTATATCGGTGTGATTGCTGCCATCGTGCAGATCCTGGAAATGTTCCTCGATAAGTTCATGCCTGCTCTTTATCACGCGCTGGGCGTGTTTCTGCCTCTGATTACGGTGAATTGCGCGATTATGGGTGCGGTCCTGTTCATGGTGGAGAGGGATTACCATTTCGCCGAGAGCGTGGTCTTTGGAATCGGTTCCGGCATAGGCTGGACCCTGGCGATTGTTGCCCTGGCGGGTATTCGCGAGAAGCTGAAATATTCTGATGTGCCGGAAGGCTTGCAGGGTCTGGGTATCACTTTCATTACCGCTGGGCTGATGGCGTTGGGGTTTATGTCGTTTGGCGGCATAGTGCTTTGAGGCGGATTTGAGCTGACATGGATATGACCATAGTTTTCGGCGTCGGCATGTTCACTGTGATCGTGCTGCTGCTGGTGGTGCTGATTCTCTTTGCCCGCTCGCATCTGGTCAGTACCGGGGAAGTACACATACTCATCAACGGCGAGAAGAGCATCTACCGTGCCTGCCGGGGGAAAGTTGTTACAGACCCTGTCTGAAGCCAAGCTTTTTCTTCCATCAGCTTGCGGCGGTGGCGGCACTTGCGCCCAGTGCAAGTGCATCATCACCGAGGGCGGCGGCTCGATGTTGCCCACCGAAGAAGCGCATTTCAATCGCCGTGAGGCCGCAGAAGGCTGGCGCCTGAGCTGCCAGACTGCGGTCAAACAGGATATGAAGATCCAGGTGCCGCACGAGGTTTTTGGCGTCAAGCAGTGGGAGTGCACGGTGGTGTCCAATCCCAATGTGGCGACCTTTATCAAGGAACTGACGCTGCGCCTGCCGGAAGGTGAAAATGTGGATTTCCGGGCGGGTGGCTATGTGCAGCTCGAATGCCCGCCGCATCATGTTAAATATGCCGAGTTTGATATTGCAGACGAGTATCGGGGCGACTGGGAACGCTTCGGATTCTTCAAACTGGAATCCATTGTCACTGAAGCGGTTATCCGGGCATATTCAATGGCCAACTATCCGCAAGAGAAGGGCGTGATAAAGTTCAATATCCGCATCGCTACGCCGCCGCCAGGCAATCAAAAGATACCCTGTGGAAAGGTCTCTTCCTGGGCCTTTAACCTGAAGCCCGGCGATAAGGTTAAGGTATACGGCCCCTTTGGCGAGTTCTTTGCCAGGGACAGCGATGCGGAAATGGTATTCATAGGTGGTGGCGCCGGAATGGCGCCGATGCGCTCGCATCTCTTTGACCAGTTCAAGCGTCTGCATACCACGCGCAAGATTTCCTTCTGGTACGGCGCGCGTTCACTGCGCGAGATGTTCTACAGCGAAGACTATGACCGACTTGCTGCTGAAAATGACAATTTTCAATGGCATGTGGCCCTGTCTGACCCGCAGCCGGAGGATCATTGGCAGGGCTACACAGGATTTATCCACAACGTACTCTATGAGGAGTATCTGAAAAGTCATCCCGGCTCCCGAAGATTGCGAGTACTATATGTGCGGCCCACCGATGATGAACTCCGCCGTGATTCAGATGCTGACAGGGCTGGGTGTAGAACCCGAGAATATATTGCTTGATGACTTTGGCGGTTAGAGACATGCCAACTCAGCTCATAAGCCACTCGCGTGAGTGGCTTTTTTGTTTGTTGTTGCTGTTGTTAGTCGCCGGTTGTACCCGGGAAACAATCCCCTCGCAACTGGTCGGTGCATCCATGGGCACCACCTGGCATGTGAGTTATATAGCGCCGACCCCAGGGCCAAGTCCGGAGCAATTGCAACGAGGGATCGAGGAACAACTGGAGCGGGTCAACAGCAGTATGTCTACCTATCGCAGCGATTCGGAGATCAGTCGTTTTAACGCTCTCAACACGCAAAACTGGTTCAATGTCTCCGATGAGTTTTTCCATGTCCTGACTACAGCCCTCGCAGTTGGCGATAAAAGTGAAGGCGCCTACGATGTTACTGTGGCGCCGCTGGTCAATCTCTGGGGGTTTGGTCCGGATGGTATGAGAGACAAGCCTCCGAGCGCGAGCGCAATAGCAGAAATGCGTGCTCGCGTAGGACACCATAATCTCCGCCTGGATAGTGACAAGCCTGGGGTCATGAAGCTCGCTGAGCTGTCGTTGGATTTTTCCTCCCTGGCGAAAGGCTATGCTGTGGACCGAGTGGCCCAGTGGTTGCAACAACAGGGCGTCGTACGCTATGTCGTTGAGGTGGGCGGCGAGATGCGCCTGTCCGGCCTCAGTGGCAGGGGCGACCCGTGGCGCATTGCCATTGAAAAGCCCGACAGTAGCGGGCGCTCCGTCGCGGTCACCCTGAACCTGACGGACGTTGCGGTGGCAACGTCGGGTGATTACCGCAATTACTTTGAATCGAATGGTCGGCACTATTCCCATATCATTGATCCGCGTACAGGATACCCTGTAGCACATGACCTGGTGTCGGTGACGGTGGTGCATGCGAGCTGTATGATCGCCGATGCATGGGCCACGGCGCTCACCGTGTTGGGACCTGAGCGCGCCATGGCGGTAGCGCAGGAACAGGGATTGGCGGTATATTTTATACGCAGGGTGAACGATAGCTATGTACACAGCCATACACCCTTGTTTTCTCCCTATCTAACCGAACCGCAGTCCCGGGATTTCCCCTCCAAAACAGAGTAATGACATGGCACTTTTTTTCAGCAGTATATTGGTGATCGGGCTGGTTATCGCAGGAATGGCTATCGGTGTTCTGGCTGGACGCCCGCCGATCAAGGGTTCCTGTGGCGGCATGGGCGCGCTGGGTGTCGACTCCGCCTGTGTTATCTGCGGCGGCAATCCACAGCGCTGCGACGAGGAAACCCGTGATGGTAAAGTGGGCAATAATAGCCCCACTCTGTACCACCCGGCAGAGAAATAGAGCCGGAATTGCAGCACTTGAAGTCTCCCCGCAATACCATCGCCAATTACGCGCCCTTTATTGGGGTGCGATACAGCTTTAGTCGCAAACGGAATCGATTCACCTCGGTTATTGCCACGGTTTCCATGCTGGGTATGGTCATCGGTGTCGCAAGCCTCATAGTAGTACTCGCGGTAATGAATGGCTTTGCCGGTGAACTGCGCGGTCGCATTCTCTCTCTTGTGCCTCACGGTTTCGTGGAGAGCAAAGAGGGCGGTATTGAGCACTGGCAAGAACTGCTGGCGCAGGTGGAGGGCACAACTGGTGTGGTTGCGGTTTCACCCTACATCGCCGAAAAAGCCATACTGGGCAGTGGACGCATGCAGCGCGGCGCCATAATCACGGCCATTGATCCGCTGTTGGAGACCAAAGTGTCCGATCTCGCCGGTGCCATGATTGCAGGAGACCTGACGAGTTTGCAGGGTGACGGCTTCAACGTGGTGTTGGGCGTTTCTCTGGCCGCCATTCTGCGGGTGGTGCCCGGAGACCACGTTGACGTCACCGTGCCCCGCCTGACGGTAACTCCGTTGGGTTTGTTCCCGCGCAGCAAGCGACTACTGGTCACCGGATTGTTTAAAATCGGCGCCCAACCTGATGCCAACCAGGCGTATGTATCCCTGGGAACCGGCCAGAAGCTGCTGGGTAGCAAGGGCCAGGTTGATGGTCTGCAGGTCAAAACGCGCGATCTGTTTGAAGCCCCAAAAATCATGCGTGCGCTGGCCGGGCAACTGCCCGCTTCCCTGTCTGTTAAGGACTGGAGCCAGACCCAGGGATCGCTGTTTCGCGCGGTCAAGATGGAGAAGCTGATGGTCAGTCTGTTACTGCTCAGTGTGGTAGCGGTAGCCGCTTTCAATATCGTTTCGACCTTGGTCATGTCGGTGGCCGAGAAGCGCCGGGACATCGCAGTACTGCGCACTATGGGGGCACGAGCCGGTGGCGTCATGGCGATTTTCGTCGCCCACGGGCTGGTGCTTGCCTCTGTCGGCATCACAGCAGGTGCGCTGGTCGGCGTGCTTCTGGCAACCAATATTGCAGCCATTACTGCCACCGTGGAGCGCATCCTCGGTGTGAAACTATTCGATCCATCAGTTTACTTTATCAGTGAGCTCCCGGCCGATTTGCAGGGATTTGATGTGGCTGTCGTGGTGATCGCCTCACTTGTACTGAGCCTGCTTGCCACGCTGTATCCAGCCTGGCGCGCGGCCCGTATCGCGCCGGCGGAGGTATTGCGTTATGAGTAGTGTGGTGCTGCAGTGCGAGGGACTGTCCAGAGTCTATGACGATGGTGACAGGTCCGTTACCGTTTTACGCAATGTTAATCTGACACTGCTGGCCGGCGAAAAAATCGCTGTGGTCGGAGGTTCGGGTTCCGGCAAATCAACACTGCTCAATCTGCTGGGCGGTCTGGACTACCCCAGCAGTGGCAGGGTATTGATGCGTGGAAGGGATTTGGCTCAACTCAATGAGCGCGCGTTGTGTGAATTGCGCAATAAGCAGCTGGGCTTCGTCTATCAGTTTCACCACCTGTTGCCCGAATTCGATGCAAGGGAAAATGTTGCCATGCCGCTGTTGATTGGTGGCACCTTGCGTAAGGATGCCTGGCTTGCTGCGGAGGAGATACTGGAGCGCGTAGGCATGGCGCATCGCCTCGTGCATAGACCGGCGCAGCTATCCGGCGGAGAGCGACAGCGGGTGGCCATTGCGCGGGCGCTTGTCGCCCGTCCCGACTGTGTATTACTTGATGAACCTACCGGAAACCTTGATCCCCACTCTGCCGCCCAGGTGCTGGATTTGATCGATGAGCTGGGGCAGGATCTTGCATCCTTTGTCGTGGTTACTCATGATCCGGGCATTGCCGCGCATATGAATCGTACACTGGAATTGCGCGACGGCGTCCTGCAGGAGCTTAAGTGACCGGTACAGAGCGACTTCGCATCGCGGTGCGCTATACCTTTGCTTTTGGTCAGGGGCACCTGTCTGCGTTTCTGTCATCGTTGTCGATGTTGGGCCTGGTCCTGGCCATCAGTCTGCTGATTATTGTGCTGTCTGTTATGAATGGCTTTGATAAGGAAATGCGCGAGCGAATTCTCTCGCTCGTGCCGCATATCACGATCTACTCTGATTCGCCTATCGTCGACTGGCGCAACGATGTCATGCTGCTAAAATCACATCCTGACGTGCTGGCCGTCGCACCTTTCGCACAATTTGATGCGCTTATCACGCGCGGTAATGACATCGAGACCGTACGCGGGATCGGGCTGGATGCGGAGGAGGCGAGCTCCTTCGCGCCGCTTCTACCCTACCTTGAGGAGAATGAGGCCGCCCAATTTCGGGCGCAGGAAGATGGTCTTATTCTGGGTGCTGGTGTGGCGCAACACCTGGGTGTAAAGGTCGGTGAGCGATTGAACCTGATCGTACCCGGGACTGGCCGGGAGGGGCAGATGGCGCCGACCCGTTTTAAAACTGTGCAGTTGAGCGCCATACTGAACACCGGTACGGAACTGGATCAGGCTATCGCCCTGGTGCATCTGGCCGTCGCGTCTGATCTGGCGGGCTTGCACGGCAACATCAGCGGCTTTCGCGTGACGACGCGCCAGCTTTTTGATGTGCAGCGTATCGCATGGGATTTACAGGGCCTCCTGCCGCCCGGTTTTTACAGCACGAACTGGATGATGACCCATGGCAACCTGTATTCCGCGATACAACTGTCCCGGGACCTGATTTCGATACTGCTGTTTTCCATTATCGGGGTGGCGGCTTTTAATGTGGTGTCCTCACTGGTATTGGTGGTGCTGGACAAACAGGGCAACATCGCGATCCTGCGCACCCTGGGCGCTAGCGGAGCCGATATCGCCTGGGTTTTTGTCCTGCAAGGCGGCATGATTGGGCTGGTAGGTGTGGTGCTCGGTAGTGTTGCCGGGGCGCTGGGCAGTCTGGCGGTGCCTGGCTTTGTCAGCTGGCTGGAGCAATTGCTGGGTATGCGATTCCTCAATACGGACGTTTACCCGGTATCGTTCCTGCCGGTAGACCTGCTGGCCAGCGATGTTATTACCGTGGGCGGTATCGCCCTCGGCATGTGTGTCATTGCGGCTATTTACCCCGCTCGACGGGCCGCAAAAATGGCCCCGGCCCTGATTCTCAACCAGGATCGTTGAGCTTTCGTGCAGCCCGTTTACGCTTGCGTGCATGCCAGTGACGCGCAACACGCCAGCGCCAAAGTTGGTTTACAATCAGATAGCCCAAAGAGCCGGAAAAAAGGCCGCAAATCAGGCTGCCCAGAAGAAAGGGTTGCCATATCGCTGCCAGGCTATTGCTCAGCCAGTCGAAGCCCAGTTCAAATTCAATGTCTGTGACGGGCACATCGATAATCAGCGCGCCAATCTTGTAGGCCATGTAGAAGATGGGTGGCATCGTAACCGGGTTGGTGAGGAAAACAAGACCGACGGACAAGGGCAGATTGCAACGCAATAGAACCGCCAGGACGGCTGCAATAAGCGTCTGCCCGGGTGTGGGGATGAACGCGACGAACAGCCCGACGAAGAAGGCCATGGATGCCGAATAGCGGTTGATGTGCCAGAGGTTGCCATCATAAACCCAGTCTCCCAGCACCCGCAGCGATTTGATGTTCCGAATCCGGTCAGGGCTTGGGACGATCTTTTTGAGAAATTTTTTTGGCATACCTGGCGTGGTCGGATTTGACGTGTTGTTCCGGGAAATTCTGTGTTTGACTGACCTTGGGCACTTCAATGTAGCCGCCAAGCAACCACACGTTTACTTGTGTGCAGGTGGGATATTATCCGTTATTAACAGCGGGTTTCATACTCAAAAATTTTTCGCGCCAGTTGTTCACCTTCAAGGGAATGGCCCAATGCAATCATGGATGATTGGCGCGGTGTCGGGCATAGTATTCGCGGGCATCTGGCCCGATTTGCCCCCGTGGCCCATGTGCCTGCTGTTGGCGGGTCTCGCCTGGGGGGCAACACTGTGCTGGAGGTCGGCGTTCGCCAGACTTGTCTGCGGACTGGCCTGCGGTTGTGCACTGGGAATTGCCTACGGAACTGTGTTGCTGCAACACCGCCTGGGGGCTGACTGTGTGGGCGTACCTTTGACCGTTACTGGCAGGGTGTCCTCCTTGCCCAGTGACAGGCAAGTCCCCGGCGGTGAGCGTCGCCAGCGCTTCGAGTTCAGGGTAACTGCCCTGGCGCCGACGCGGTGCGCCGGCCCTTCAAAACTCATGTTGTCCTACTACGGGAAGCGCAGGATTCATCCCGGCGAGACCTGGCAGTTTGAGGTGAAACTCAGGAAACCCTGGGGGCTTGCGAATCCAGGCTCCTTTAACATGCAGGTGTGGTTCGCCCAGGAGGCTATCGACGCAGTCGGCAGCGTCCGGGAGTCTGCTCTCACAAAACTGGTGTCATCGGCAGGTGGCGTATATGCAATTCACCATCGCTTGCGCCAGCAAGATAAGTGAACGCATCGGCGAACTCACGCTGGACCGCGATGTGATAGCAATGTTGCAGGCTATGACCGTTGCCGACAATAGTGCAATAGATCCGCCCCTGTGGCAGCTGGGCCAGCAGCTTGGCATCAACCACTTGCTGGTGATCTCCGGTTCCCACATAGTTTTTGTCGCGGGCGCGGGTTTCCTGCTGGGCGGGCTATTCATCCGTCTCACGCCCGGGTCAGGATTCAGCGGAGTTTGGGTGCCACAGGTACTGGCGCTGGTTCTGGCATGTCTTTACGGCGGTCTGGCAGGCTTCTCTATCCCGGTCCAACGGGCCCTGTGCATGCTTGGCTGTTTTATTGCAGCCAGCCTGGCAGGGCGCAGGAGTGAGCCGCAAAATAGTCTATTGCTGGCCGCAACAGCGGTGCTGATCGTCAACCCGCTAGCGGCGTTGGGCTCTGGATTCTGGCTGTCCTTCGGTGCCGTGGTCGCGCTCTTGTGGTTGGCGCGCTGGCAGCAGGGTCTCGATAGTCTTACCCGTTTCTTAAGTACCCATGGCTTCATGTCGCTGGTAATGCTACCGCTTGGTGCACTGTTTTTCGGGGGAGGGAGCCTCATCGCCATGCTGGCCAACCTGTTGATGATCCCGCTGGTCGGCTTCGTAGTGGTTCCGCTCAGCCTGTTGGCTGTTGTTGGCTTTCTCAATGATTGGCCTGCAGCGTCGGGACTCTGGTACCTGGCAGGCTGGCCATTACAGCAGCTCCTGCCGTGGGCTTACGCGCTCGCGAACGAGAGCAGTGAGTGGTTGTTTCTGCCGCTCAGCGCAAATCTGTCGCACGCCCTGCTCGCCGTGCTGGCAGTCGGTTTGCTGATTTTACCGGGTACACCCAGGCTGAAACTGCTCGCACTGGTGCTGGTTCTGCCCCTGGTTCTGCCGCCCAGCTTAGCTTCGCCAGTAACGGACCTCAATACACAGGTGACGGTGCTGGACGTGGGGCAGGGGACGGCGGTGGTGGTGCGCTCCGGAGATCGCGCACTGGTTTATGATACCGGTGGCGGTGATCCGAACGGGTTGAATATGGGATCGATGGCTGTGCTGCCCTACTTGCAGCAGCTCGGCATAACGTCCCTGAATACGCTGGTGATCAGTCACCCTGATCTCGATCACAGCGCAGGCACCGCTGTTATACTCGCCACCATGCCCGTTGAAAGATTTCGTTTCGGAGGAGTTGGCCCCGGGGTGGGCGAGGGACGTCCCTGTGTCGCCGGCGAATCCTGGCGCTGGCCCGGAGGGCAGGTTTTTCAGTTTCTCTCCCCGGCCCTGGAATCCCCTTACAACAGCAATGACAGTTCCTGTGTGTTACAGGTACAGGTGGGTGATTACCGCTTGTTGCTACCCGGAGATATAGAAGCAGAGAGGGAGCGGACCTTGGTGCAATACTGGGGCAGGGACCTCGACAGTGATTGGCTGTTGGCAGCCCACCACGGCAGCCAAACCTCATCCTCCCTGGTCCTGCTCAAGCGAGTACGAGCAAAGGCGGCGGTAATCAGTAGCGGCTATGCCAACCGGTTCGGGCATCCGCATCCGCTCGTGATCCAGCGACTTCAGGAGCGGGATGTGAGCATATTCTCCACTACCTCGGGTGGTGCATTGGAATTTGAAGTAGCGCCCGGACAGTCGCTACGGATGGAAGCCTTCAGGCAGCTCCAACGACGCTACTGGATGTGACAGCTGCTGCTTCACCCCCCACCTCTCGTGTGCGTATAATGACGCCAATATTTCACCTGAACGGGGCGTGACTGTGCTTGAACTGTTAGTGGCTGGCGGCTGGGTGATGATGCCCCTGGTACTCTGCTCGATCCTGGGGCTTGCGATCTGTATCGAACGCACCTATACATTGAATCCCAAAAAGATAGCGCCTCCTCACCTGCTGGCAACTGTCTGGAAACAGCTGAAACGGGGCGAGTTGGACGCCGCCAAATTGCGCACGCTGCGGCAATCCTCTCCCCTGGGCCGCATACTGGCTGCGGGATTGGCTAATGCCTACCACGGACGAGACGTGATGAAGGAAAGTATCCAGGACGCAGCCTCCCATGTCGTACACGACCTGGAGCGCTATCTCACCACACTGGGAACCATTGCCGCCGTGGCGCCCCTGCTGGGCTTACTGGGCTCCGTATTGGGCATTATCAAGGTGTTTGCTGAAATCATGGTTCAGGGATCAGGTAATGCCAGCGTGCTGGCCGGTGGCATTTCGCAAGCTCTGGTTTCCACGGCCGCCGGGCTCACCGTGGCCATTCCAGCACTGGTGATGCACCGTTACTTTGTCGGACGAATTGATGGAATTGTGGTGGAACTGGAGCAGGAGACGATCAAACTGATTGACGCAATGCATAGCGAAGAGAACACGGAAGTCGCTGCGTGAAGTTTCGAAGGCAGCCGCGTCAGGCGGTGGAGATTAACCTGATTCCCTTCCTGGATGTCCTGATTTTTTTGCTCGTTTACTTTATGGTGTCCACAACCTTTACTCGCGAAAGCCATTTGAGTATTGATTTACCCGAAGCTCAGGGGCAGCCGAAGGAAACAGTCGAGGAGGGAATTGAGATACTGGTCGATGAAACAGGAAACTACCGCGTCAATGGTGATGCCCTGGTTGACAATAGCATGCGAACTTTGGAGGCGGCGATCTACAAAATTTCCGCTGGCGATACTACCATGCCCATGACCATCACTGCCGACGCCGACGCCGCTCATAAGCATGTTGTGCAGGCAATGGATGCGGCAGGGCAGATGGGATTCGCCCACCTGAGTATTGCTACCCGACAGCCGGCGAGCCAGGCCGCTCCGCCCGGGAGTAAGCAGGGTCCCTGACATATGAGCACCGCGTGGCACTGCCGCGACTAGTTGCCGGGTTGGTGTCCCTGGTGAGGCATTGAACCAATTCAAAATCGATTTCATGGAAGGCTCCATGGCGTACACAGTTGTAATACCTTCCCGCTACGGTTCTACCCGGTTGCCGGGTAAGCCACTGCTGGAAATTCATGGTAAACCCATGGTCCAGCGGGTATGGGAGCAGGCGCGGCTCAGCGACGCCAGAACAGGTGATAGTTGCTACCGACGACGCGCGTATTTTTGATGCGGCTAGCGCGTTTGGCGCGCAGGTGTGCATGACCTCGACAGAGCATGCGTCGGGTACCGACCGCCTGCAGCAGGTCGTCGCAGAACTGAACCTCCCCATGGATCACATTGTTGTGAATGTACAGGGGGATGAGCCGATGATTCCGCCGGCCGTCATCAATCAAGTGGCAGCAAATATGGGCGCCCATCCCCAGGCGGGTATAGCCACGTTGTGCGAGGAAATTAGCGCGATCGAGGATCTGACTCAATCCGAATGTGGTCAAGGTGGTGTGTGATGCCCGTGGTATGGCCTTGTACTTCAGTCGTGCGCCCATCCCGTGGCCACGTGACGCGTTCATGCAGGGGCAGGGGACTATGCCTCGGGTCGGAACCTGGTATCGCCATATCGGCATATATGCCTACCGTACTGCCTTCCTTCACCAGTTTGTTTCCTGGCTGCCTGCGCCTCAGGAGCAACTGGAAAGCCTGGAGCAGTTACGTGCCCTGCACAATGGCGTCAGTATCCATGTCGACAGGGCAGTGCAACGCGTTCCTGGCGGGATTGATACCGAGGACGATCTGATCCTGGTGCGCCGATTGTTACAGGGAAAGACCTGAACGTGCGTATGGAGAAACATACTCAGGCGCTCTTTGTCCGCGCAGGTAGTACCCTTCTTTCACCCGCATCAGAGCATGTGTTGCAGGCGCTGTGCCGCCAACGGAATAGAAGCGATGAAGTTCCATCGGGGTGAAGAGCTGCGCCCATACAACACGCTGGGGCTACAGGCCCGCGCGGAGGCTTTGGTCAGTGTGGCCAGCGACGCCGAGCTATTGTTGGCGCTGGCGTGGGCACGGGAGCATCGATTGCCTGTCGTGCCTCTGGGGCAGGGCAGCAATATCGTTTTGGCAGGAAACCTGGATGCACTGGTGGTGCGGCAGGAAACACGCGGCATCCAGGTTCTTGAATCTGCAGGCAGTAACGTCACCCTGCGCGTGGCAGCCGGAGAGAGCTGGCACGAATTGGTGCAATGGAGTCTGCAGCAAGGATATTACGGACTGGAAAACATGGCGCTCATTCCGGGTAAAGTGGGCGCAGCACCAATCCAGAATATAGGCGCCTACGGCGTCGAGTTGCAGTCCATCCTGCGGCAGGTGTATGCCAGACGGATAGAAGACGATGAGCAAGTTACGCTCGACACGGTGGCCTGTAAGTTTGGCTATCGCGATAGTATTTTCAAGCATGAGCTCAAGGATCAGCTTGTCATCACCGCGGTCGAGTTGCAGCTTTCCCGGCGTCCCAGTGTGCAAATCACCTATCCTGACCTGGCAGGGTTTTTTCCGCAGCATCCTCTTGTTGAACCTACGCCTCAGGCGGTTTTTGATGCGGTTGTCAGTATCCGCCGCCGCAAACTGCCTGATCCCTCCTCGGAGCCAAACGCGGGTAGTTTTTTCAAAAACCCACTAGTTGCCTCAGGGATAGCCGAAAAGTTGGTCGAGAAACACCCTTCCATTCCGTGTTATCCGCAAAGCGATGGCCGGGTCAAAGTGTCCGCCGCCTGGATGATTGATCACTGTGGATGGAAGGGTTATCGGAGAGACAATTTGGGTGTTCATGGCCATCACGCCCTGGTGCTCGTCAACTATGGCAACAATAGTGGCGAGCAACTCCTGTCACTGGCCAAAGATATAGCGGGGACAGTGTATGACAACTTCGGCGTTCATCTGGAGATCGAGCCCAGGTTGTATGGTACCGGTGCATGAGTGAATTTGATCACAAGGGATTTCTAGAAACGCTTACCACGAGGCCAGGCGTTTACCAGATGTACAATGCTGAAGGTGAATTGCTGTATGTCGGGAAGGCCAAAAACCTGAAGACTCGCGTGGGAAGCTATTTTCGAGCAAGTGGGCTTACTGAAAAGACCATGGCGCTGGTCGCCAGAATTCATGAGATACAGGTAACGGTCACTACCACAGAGGTTGATGCACTATTGTTGGAGCACAATCTGATCAAGACCCAACTACCTGCTTATAATATCCTGCTGCGTGATGATAAATCTTACCCCTACATATTCCTTTCGAGTGAGGACAGGTTTCCACGAATCGCGATGCACCGCGGTGCAAAAAGGCTCAAGGGCAAGTATTTTGGCCCTTATCCCAGTGCCAGCGCAGCGCGCGAGTCAATGCACTTTCTGCAAAAGGTGTTCAAAGTGCGCCAGTGTGAGGACAGCTACTTTAACAACCGGTCGCGGCCCTGCCTGCAGTATCAGATAGATAGGTGCAGCGGGCCATGTGTTGACCTCGTGAGCGCAGAGGACTACGCGAAGACAGGTGGAAAGTACCAGTCTATTTTTGCGTGGGAAATCCCAGCAACTAATGGTGCGCCTCGCCGACGACATGGAAAAGGCTGCAGCCGAACTTGCTTATGAGAAAGCAGCAATGTATCGGGATCAGATCGGGCATTTGCAGCACGTTCAGGCCAGCCAGGGTATTGAAGGCGTGAGCGGTGATCTCGATATTCTCGCGGCTGCCACGTCCCATGGACGCGCCTGCGTACAGGTGCTTTTTGTCCGGGGAGCCCGAGTACTCGGCAGCAAGACGTATTATCCGCCGCTGAAATTGCAGGAGAATATCGCACAGGTCCTGGCCGCATTTATTCCTCAGTTTTATCTGGGCGTGGACAGGATAATTCCCGCAGAAATAATCGTAAATGCAGTGCCAGAGGGTGCAGATGTTCTGGCACAGGCACTTTCTGCCCAGGCGCAACGACAGGTCAAATTGCGCAGTCGGGTACGTGATTCCAGGGCGCAGTGGTTGCAACTGGCGCAGCAGACGGCCGAAACCAATCTTGTAGCCCACCTGGCGGGACGGCAGACCATGCTGGGGCGTCTTCAGGCCCTGCAGGATCTGCTGGGGTTGCCGGAGTTACCCGAGCGGCTGGAATGCTTTGATATCAGCCATAGCTCCGGTGAGGCGACAGTCGCTTCCTGTGTGGTGTTTGACCAGCACGGCCCACGCAAAACTGATTATCGCAGGTTCAATATAGAGGGTATTGTACCGGGTGATGACTACGGGGCGATGCACCAGGCTCTGGAGCGTCGCTTCAGGCGACTGAAAGCTTCAGGGGCTAAGTTGCCAGATGTTCTTTTTATCGATGGAGGTAAAGGCCAGATCACGCAGGCCATGTCGGTACTGCAGGAACTGCAGGTCAGTGGTATTGAAGTCATTGGAGTGGCAAAGGGCGCGATGCGTAAAGCAGGACTTGAAACACTCATTAATGGTGCGACTGGCAAGCAGAGTCGGTTGTCCCCTGATCACGGGGCGCTGCATCTAATCCAGCAAATCCGCGACGAGGCACACCGTTTCGCTATTACCGGTCACCGGGGACGGCGCGATAAGGCCCGCCAGCGCTCAGCATTGGAAGATATCCCTGGCGTGGGGAGTAAGCGCAGGCGCGAACTGTTGCGGCATTTTGGCAGTGCGCAGGGAGTAGAGAATGCAAATATCGATGAATTAAAGAAAATTACCGGTATTAACGCCGCCATCGCACAGCAGATATACGATCACTTGCATGGCAGTAACTAGTCCCGTTGCAACATCCCCGAAACATTCACAATCAACCCTCTGCACCAGTATGTGTGGTCGACAGCCGTATTCCGTATCAACGCCTCAATCCCGCTAGAGTGCAAAAATATGGAGCACAAGGCAGCCGCCTGGTGAATTGCCAAAACGCTAGTTACCATAGCACACACAGGCGCCGGGCGCGCTGCAGGGCGGCCGACCCTTCTCGATAGACTCGGCAATTGAGCGTTTTCTTTTCTCTTGAGACGGGCAATTAGTCCAGTGCAGGTTGAATGGATTGAAATTATCGGAAACATAACCATAGCCTGACAGGGAAAGAGGGCTGGTTTCAGAAGTAACTGGCAGGCCGTTTCTCTGAATCACCTCAGCGGTTTGCAAATTGAACAGGGACTTGTCAAAGGCTCTCCCATCGTAAGACAGGTACATGGAAGTAACATCATCCAGCAAGTCTATGCCCTGTAGCGCCCCGGTCGGCAGTTCAATTTCCGCAGTATCGGCAAGCGTGAATGCCGTGAAATTTCCCAGTAAGTCCATGAAATACACTTTGCCGCCAAAGATCCTCAACCCCGGGTCAACCCCAGTACCCAGTGGGTCTGCAAAGCCTTGTACAATCGTGTGGTTGTCGGCGGTGAAGGGGGAAAAGTCAAATAGCAGCGCGCTGATGAAACGCTGGTCCTGGGCTGACATGGCAAGTGGTTCGAGCATTGCAGATGCATCACTGGAACTGATTGGTGTAGCAGGTGCGGGTACGCTCATCCACAGGCAGAGCAGAGTAACTATGGTTCGAAAGCATCTAATCATTATACTCACTTGCAGCCTACCATAACGGGTATATGTTAGTTAAAATGCAGGCACCGGGTATGCGTTGCCCGTAAAAATCGGGCAGCATCTCTGCCCAGGGCTAGTGTTGCGGGCAAATGCCTGAGCCTAACTCCATGATGCCTAATTTATCATTCTCTCACGGACTTTGATGCATTTGCCTATCACAATTCCCAATGCTCTCACCATTTTGCGGATTATGCTTGTTCCCGTGCTGGTGGTCGTATTCTATTTGCCGTTCCAGAATCACCTGCTGGTTGCTGCCGTTATTTTTGGCCTCGCTGCGATAACGGATTGGTTCGATGGATACCTTGCGCGACGGCTTGGTCAGATGACAGCATTGGGAGCGTTTCTGGATCCTGTGGCCGATAAACTGATGGTGGCCATTGCGCTTGTGTTACTGGTAGAACGCCACGACACGCTTCTCTTTACACTGGCGGCCTGTGTAATCATCGGGCGTGAGATTGTGGTGTCTGCCCTGCGGGAGTGGATGGCGGAACTCGGTGAGCGCACGTCGGTCGCTGTCTCCTACATTGGCAAGGTTAAAACGGCCTTCCAGATGATTGCTATAACAGGCTTACTCGCAATTGATCCGGCTACTAGCGAAGACTGGCAGTTGGCGCTTTGTTATCTCGTTCTGTATACGGCAGCGGTGCTCACTCTCTGGTCTATGGCGGTTTACCTAAAAGCGGCCTGGGCAATCGTAAAGGAGCAAGATAATTCTTTTTAATTCAACTGGTTGCAGTATTTTTCTTGTATTCTGCTTGACTCTGTAGATGCGGTGCATACAATAAGCGCCACTCGGACGTGTGCTTTTGACGCGACGGGTGTGTGCGGGAATAGCTCAGCGAGTTGAGCACAGCCTTTCATAGGTTGGGGTGGGGCAAGCAACCTCATCAGTTCAAGCGACCACGGCGGTGGATAATCGTTAGTAGTGCGGGAATAGCTCAGTTGGTAGAGCGCAACCTTGCCAAGGTTGAGGTCGCCGGTTCGAACCCGGTTTCCCGCTCCAACTCCCCAATAAGGCTCGGTGGCAGAGTGGTCATGTAGCGGACTGCAACTCCGTGTACGCCGGTTCGATTCCGACCCGAGCCTCCAATTACCCTGACAGCACTGCCTGTTATTGGCCTCAAAAGCCTGTAAATACTGGGCTTTGTGCCGATTTAGTCTATTGCAACGTCCGCTGATTTGTCCCGCCATGATTCTTCTGAACGTTGTATTTTTGGGATGGTTTATTCTTCGGCGTACCGCCAAACATACATTCCTGAGTTGACGCCCTTAGGCAACTGGCTCTGTTCAGTCTAGTAATCGATACCCCGCACTGATCGGCTCACCCCGTACTTATAACCATATCAACTCATATGATATAACTTAATACGATTTGTAAATTATACATACATTCTATAATAGAATATCACAGGGGATCGAGGGTTCAATTACATCCACAGGAATCTGGCAGTAGCTAAACCTGTTGAAAGACAGGCTACCAAAATTACGGGCGAAGGGGTGGATCACATATGTTGGCGGAAATACCGAGATTCGAGAGCCGCCAGTTAGTGGTAAACCATGTTCACAGATTGGTAGGAATAGTTGGTTTACTGTCTTGCCTGTGGACTATCGGGTTAAGCAGTAAGGTCGAAGCTTCTTATCAACTGGTCTACACCCGCCAGCCTTATGCGCGTGCTCCAATACCCGGGGTGCCCGGGTCAGAACAAGCCAATTGGCAACACGCTACTGATGTGGGTCGAATCAACGGAGGCGGCATAGCAGAGGCTGATGTTGTTATCGACGACCTGGCAGGTGGTGTAAAGATCTTGTTTGACTGCACCACTTCAGCGACTAATTGCATTGCCCAGGAAGCAAGGGTCAGTCCTGACGGAACGAAAATCGCCTATTCTGTTGGTTTCGGTTCACCGGGAGCAGGGGGGCTACAAAACCCGACCAGCGCAGAAGGTACGCGCCTATCAATTCAAGAGTTACCGGTGATACGTTGCGCTCAGATATATATTTATACGATCGCCACCCGTACCAGCATCCCCGTCCCCAACCATCCCGGAGGAGACTGCGCAACCCTATACCCCAATGACTCAGATGGCGCAATCGATCGACAGCCCGAATGGTTAGACAACACCACCCTTGTGTTTTCATCCAATCGTGGAAATACCTACCCGTTCAAAGCGCAATTTCCCGAGCACCAGGGTCCCGGCAGATGCAATAACTGGCCGTATTGCGTGTCCCAGGACTATGGTTACGGCCACGAAGGGAAATCCATGCAAATCTGGACGATGAATACTGATGGCACAAAAGCGAAGAATATCAGCCCCCACGAACAAATGGCTTTGTCTCCGGCGGTAATGACCAACGGGGATATCCTGTATTCATGCTGGAACGCTCACGGCAATAAAGGTCATGACAGCCATACCAGCATTGGCCCCTCGACAACCCAGAATAAATGGTGGTTATGTCGTGTCGATGGCAACGGTGCGGATGAAACCGTCATACTGAATGCCCACAAGACAACCTATTTGAAAACGGCAGATTGGCTGCCGCCCAGCATAACAGGGGGAGAAGGTGTGGATGAGCTGCGCGCTATTCGCTCAGTAGCTGAAATCCATCCCGGCAAGATAGCCATCACCAATTACTACCGTGGAAATCATACAGGCAGCATGGGAATAATTTATGGCCTGGATTACACCAATCCCCATGTGGAGGGGTGCTCCACTGCAGCCTGTTATAAAGATGGCTATAACGCAAGTACCGTAGCGGGTACGGGGCAATACGTCCCCAGTACGCTCCGGGCCATTACTCCTTTCGGCCAGGACCAGGATAGCACTGTTCGTTTCAAGTATGGCGTGGCGGCAGGCAAAGCGGGCTACGCGGCTCCGTACTCCGCAACGGAAATCCTGATCACCTACGGTTCGGGATCTTGTTACGAAGACACTCTGAATGCGGAGGCCAATACCACATGGACCGGGGGCGTGCCAACGTGTTGGAAATCCATCTACAAGGTCAAGGTACCGATGGTGACCGATCCATTTGATACGAACCAGATGGAGCATTTGGCAGGTGGGGCAGGTTTCCAGTCATGGGACGCAAGATCAATTACAACCTATCAGAACCTGTACGGAAAAGCTGCGCCTGACAGGCCAGCTCCGCTTGATCCCTCCGCAGGTTGCTACCTGCAGGTAGTGAATGCCAGGGCATCTGAACTGATGCCTGCCGAACCGTATGACTGGCACAATACTATGTACGCTCACTGCGCACATCAGGGATGCGCGGTTAAACCTGATCAACCTGGATACTACAGCAGCAACGTCAAATATTTTGCGGTGCTCATTCCCGAAGATGTGGGACATGACTTACAGTAACGGTAACGAAGCTACCTTCGCCAGTATCCTGAACACCATCGGGCACAAATCCATTGCGCAATACCCACGACAGCCGCTTCTATCGGATGGCTCAGTCCGAATGCGGGTTCCCTGCGAGACACCCTTGATGATGGTGGGGCAAAATGCAGATGGCTTGGAACTTGCTCATGATGAAATGCTGCATAGTTTACGGGCAGGCGAAACCAGGACCTGTCATGGGTGTCACGATGGGCACTCAAAAGAGCGCGCCGCGGCGATCGGAAAAACGGCCGCAGCCCGTTTCGCTTCTACTTTGGCTGCTAGTGTCGAAACGCCATTGGTGCAACCTTATACTCCCCTGAAATTCGACAGGATAAGGCCCATATTGGTAAACCGTTGCGGCAGTTGCCATGCCGGATTTGAAGACGATGAGTTGCTCTATTCCCGGATTGTGTATGACTTCGAGCAGACCGATTTTCCCTGGCTTACAAGAAAGGTCGGGCAGACCGATGAAGTGACGACGCCCTATAATCTCGCGAGACCGTACACGTCATGGTGGGTGTCCAAATTTGCCCTGGAGTCGCCGTTGTACTGGTACGCCAGAAATATGCGCACTGATGGGCAATCCAATCAGGATCACAATGACGACATCGATTACATTGGCCCACACCATTCCACTGTTACGCCATACGAGGCGCGACTCATTGGGCGGTGGATCGATAGAGGTGCCCAAAACTAAACCATAAATCCGAGGCAGTTTGACACAGTGTGCGATCTCGATAGTAAAGCAATGGCCGAAGATCGCGCGGGGCACAGCCACATGCCATACCCCATGCAACCCCGCTAAACTGGTTTGGTAAGTACCAAACTAATATACCCTTTTCCGCTTGCAGCACTGCTGCTAGCTCGCAAGGTCAGGTTCGGTATCGTTACTTCGCCAGCCTTTGTGACCATCACGCTCCCGCTTAGAGTGCCCAATACCCAGTTTATCTGCTGTCCGACAGGGAGTGCGAAATTCCTGATGCGTCGGAGAGTAAAGTCGAAGGTGGCGGATAGCGGTTGATCGGGGATGCCTCCGCCCAGATTCGTATGACGGACGTACCTGACGGGTATAACTACCCTTTCCTTTGAATCGATGAAGGAAGGTCCGTTAGCCCATTCAAGTCCGAGATTATAATGTCCACGTGGCCCCCAACAGTTTGCGGTTGAATGAGTGAAAATTGGTAATATCCTGTCCAATCTGACGGACATATCAGGGCCGCTGTATAAATCACTGAATGGCAGGTTCACGCCCGGCTCGTCCAGGCTGTGTCCAGCATTGTGCCAAGTGCCGAAACAGGCTACTTTTCCGTCATCGCAGACTTTCCTGAAGAAGTCTATGTCGAACACAACACTGGTATCGGCAGGGGAACCGTCAATTCGATAGTAGATGTTCTGCACTGTTCTCGCACGCTTCACAATGTCAGCTTTATTGATGTCGTAAGAACCCCATGCAAGGCGGACTGCGGGGTCACGCCAATAACCTCCGCTCTGGTCTATACCATCGCCACCCTCCTCAATCGAGCCGGGAGTCGTGTCTACTCGCACAAACAGGGTTTGCGGTACCACGGCATTCACAATGGAAATCTGATGGCGCCACCATTGATCAGGCAGAATTACACTTTGCAAAATACCAGTTGTCCCGCCGTAGCTGTCCCCCTCGAACGTGATGCCAGCACCCCAGTCTATCGAGTCGCCCCACAACTCATTCGCGCGGTTAATCGTAGCTGCGAAGCGCCAACCGTTTGATTCCCCGCCATTGAAAATTCCTCCCCAATCGAGTGGCTCCACTCCGTTTACAGCATACAGAGACACATCGGGGTAATGACCTGGGCAGTTCTTGACTGTTATGTAGCCTTCTTCAGCATATGACCTGTCAGTACAACCATCAGGCCGTGCCGAGTAACCGTCGAAGTGCAACTTCAACTTCAGTGACGGTGTTAAAGGCAAGGGCACCGGCACAAGATAGGCTGCTTTGAAGTCCCAGTCTGCGTTAGCAGGGACATACTTAGATATATGCGGGGGAAACGTACACTGTACAAATGACCAACTTGGTGAGTCAGGGGAGATACCATCGTCACAGATCATATCAGCAGGGGGAACTTCTGTTGCGCCAATGGCAAACCCAGACCACAGTGCCAAAAATGCAAGTATTCTACTCACAACAAACTTCCTGTAGCCGTATAAAAGCGCGAAGCCAATGATCTCCAAAAATCGGCGTTGAAAATACTAGGGCGACTCCGATAGATTCTAATAATAGTCCATAATGCAAGTCATCACCACGACAGGATAAATTCAATGCACCAACAATCGTTTTCTGCTAACCGATTTGAAAAATTTCGCAAAAACACATTGAAGGATTGGTTCCCCGCAGGCATGGACACACTTATTCCCTCGCAGTATCTGGCGAAGGCCATCGCGCCTTACTATTGCGTCGGGAGGTTCCTATCACCGTCCTGTTGGCGTTGAGAGCGTGCTGCGTGTCCACTTCCTCCGTTACTTGTTCAACCCGTCGGGTCCCACTCCTGAGGAAATCTTGTATGAGTCATGCGTCCTGCCTCAGTTCGTGGGTATCTATCAGCGAACAGCGGTATAGACTGTGAGCCATATGTGTTTACGCTATTCAATAGCGCTATTTCTCGGGCTGGTTATATTGGCGGGCTGTGCCAGTCTTACGCCGGAGCTTGATCCCCCAAAAATCAGTTTGGTTAGCTTTCGCAATCTGCCATCAGAAGGGGGTGCCCCGCGCTTTGAGATCAGACTTAAAGTGATTAATCCCAATAAGCGGTCATTGGACATCGCAGGCATCAGTTACTCTGTCGCACTGCTCGACACGGAAATTATAGCAGGGGTGGCCAATGATGTTTCTCCCATTGCGGGTTATGGAGAGGGCATCGTCACGCTGTCTGCAGAAGTACAATGGCTTCAGTTGCTACGATTAATGGCAAACCTTGGTACTACTCGCTCAGAGCCCCTGGCATACCGATTCACAGCGAAAATAGACTTTAATGATCTTTTGCCGACACAGCGGCTCGAGGAGAGTGGGGAAATTACCATCAACTAGTCCGTGCCAAGGGGCCTGTTCCTTTGCCTAAATAGGAACAAATTATGCTATTATTCCGTCCCTTTCAGATGGCACGGATTCGTTTTCGCTTCCGCGGGACTCAATAGGGTGATTTATTTTTGAAATTTATCTTTCATCCCGCTCTGGAGCAGTTGCCATGTCGATTCAAGTTTTTTAGCTCCTGGGATTCTCAAAATGGTTTTACGCGAGTGTGGTGGAATCGGTATACACATCAGACTTAAAATCTGACGGCTTCACGGCCATGCGGGTTCAAGTCCCGCCATTCGCACCAATACCCTGATCCCTGTTTTTTGTTCTGGTTGACTGCTATTCTCTCGCTTGTTTCCAAAGACATATCGATATGAGGTAAACGCTTGAAGCAGGCGCTGATCAATATGCTGACCATGCAGCACAGGATGAATTCCCGGGTACATGAGCATTGGGTTTTGCAGGGTTTTGAGTGGTATAGGGCGATCTGGATCGAGTGTGGCGAACTCATAGAACACTATGGTTACAAGTGGTGGAAAAAGCAGGAACCTGACATGGAGCAGGTCGGCCTGGAAGTCATCGATATCTGGCATTTCGGCATGTCCGCTCTAATGTGCGACGGCAAGGATATAGAGCAGATGGCTACTGAGATTGAGAGCGAACTGAGCGAATATATTCCTGCTGGACTTGGTGTGAGGGAAGCTACGGAAGCTCTTGCAATGCATTCCCTCAACACCGGAGGTTTCTCTCCTTCCCATTTTTGGGAATTGATGCTGTCCGCAGGACTGGATTTTGATCGTCTTTACACTGCGTATGTCGGGAAGAATGTGCTTAACTTCTTCCGGCAGGACCACGGCTATAAGGTTGGCAACTATGTCAAGAACTGGGCGGGGAGGGAAGATAACGAGCATCTTGTGGAGCTTGTTGCTCCCCTGGATAAAAGCGCGATCGATTTTGCGGATCAGGTTTACCGAGCGCTGGACGAACGTTACCAGGAATTGGTCGCACGGCCTTAGGCGATGCAACCGGAAGACGACAGGCTTTCAACAACGGCGCTTGCCAGGAAGTTAAACATCCCGGTGCAACAACTGTTTTCGATCCTCAAGGACTACGGATGGATACAGCGCATGGGGGACAGCTGGGCCTTAACACCGAAGGGCGAATATGAGGGGGGCAGCTATCACTCCAGTCGGCGTTACGGCTCCTACATCGTATGGCCAGAGCAACTGGAGCAGCACCCACTACTACAAGCCATCGAATCCAATCAGCGCATCACAGCTGCCTCCATGTGCCGCTACTATCCAAGCCTGCATGCGCGACAGATCAACCGGGCCCTTGCTGAGTTAGGACTGCAGCATCACAGCATAATGGGATGGGAGTTGACCCGTCTGGGGCGCTCATTGGGAGGCTTACAGGAAGAGAGCAGCGCCAGTGGCGCATTCTATGTGACGTGGCCGCACGAAATAATTGACAATCCTGTCGTGCACCGGGAATTGAGCCTTCAATCGGATCAAATACCGGCGCAACACCGCTCTGAAAGTGTCGAACCGGATCTTTTCGCGACCTCCGATGGATTGTTGGATGTCTGTCGAGGTATAGACGGGCACAGCCTGCCATCGCCCCTGCAGACCAGTGTCTGTAACTGGCTGTATCTGGCTCAGTTGGCTCATGCCTTTCGGCGTAGGTTGCCAATAGAAGAATTAGTCCATGCTGATTTTTATGTACCGTCAGGAAATATCTATATTGACTGCTGGGGTGCGGAGGTTACTGCCGGAGAGTTGGCTACGAAATTTCACAAGCGGGAATTATACAAAGCGCTGGACTTGCGCCATCTGGAAATTAATGCCGACGATGGTGACAAATTGGATGAGGTGCTGGGTCGCGGTCTGCTGTCCTTCGGCATTCGGTGTTGATTCTTCACTCATTGTACCGTTTCTGTAATAGCAGGCCGCATTCCATATGGTCCGTGTAGGGAAACTGGTCGAATAACGCGAAGTGCTCTATGAAATGTGTTTCATTCAGCGTTTGCAGATTTTGCGCCATAGTATGCGGGTTGCAGGAAATATACATGATGGTTGGAAATTGACTTGCCATTTTTACCGTGTGCTGATCAAGTCCTGCGCGTGGCGGATCAACGAAAAGCACTTTAAGCTCGAACTGATCCAGCGGCTTTGGTAGGTCGCTCAATCGACGAAATATACGCTGCGCACTTATTGCCTGGGTGACTTCTTCGGCTGACAGTCGAACCAGGTGCACGTTTTCAATGCTGTTTTCTGCCAGATTGGCGCAGGCAGCACGGATAGCTGTCTTGGACAGTTCGGTGGCAATCACATGGTTAAAATGGCGAGACAGCGGAAGGGTAAAGTTTCCATTACCGCAATAAAGTTCCAACAAATCTCCCCGCAGGGCGGAAGCCCTCTCGCACGCCCACTCTATCATGCAAACGTTAACCAGGCCGTTTGGTTGGCTGAATGACTGTTCATACTGTTGATAACGGTATTCTTCGCCATGTATAGTCAGGACCTCCCGGATGAAATCGTTACCGATAACGATTTTTTGCTTGCGGCTGCGCCCAATGATGGAAATAGAAAATGCCAGTGATTGCAGCTGGGTCTCGAGAGATTGTGCAGCTATTTCCCATGCCTGATCCAATTTTCGATGATAGATAAGTGTTACCAGCAGGTTGCCTGACAACGAGACCAGAAACTCCACCTGGAACAGCTTGCGGCGCAGAACGCTGCTTGCATTCAATGCTTCGCGCAGCACAGGCATCGAGTGCTGAATACGTTTGTCAGCGATCGGAAATTCCGTAAGGATGACTGGCGTTCGGGGATCCCCAGGACGGAACATGACATAATTCACGTCTTCTCCTTCGTGCCACATTTTGAATTCTGCGCGCAATCGAAATCCTGCAGGCGCTGATGAATAAATTTGCGGCGCTGGCGGTGAAAATGCACTCATCAAACCGCACACAGCCTTCACTTTAGTATTAAGCAGTGCCTGATAGTGTTCGGGTTGAAAGCGTGATAACGGCATCAAGCCAATCTCGAGCAGTTACGATTTTTCCACAGTTGCAGCGACTGTTGTTGGGCGGTTTCAACACTCAGTCCAGGAACCAGGACGAGCAGTGCCGCAGCAGTAGTTGCCAGCGTTGCGCATAATCCATAGTCATTGCTGCTATTGCCGCGCCATAGTGATCGCACTGGCTCTACGTTCGGCGAGACTACACTCTCGATACGCTGTGTCAGCAAGCGTGGCAATGTTATCTCCTGCAGTTGCTTATCCTGCAAAAGGCACAACCGTGTGTCTGCCTGTGGCTTTATCTCCACTTCGCCACTGTCTCCCTTAAATACAAGAGCGCGCGACTGCTCAAGCAGTAGATCCGCCTCCTGGTGCAATCGTGCATAGGCAGGGTGGAAGATGCTTTGCAGGCTGGCCGACGCCTGTAGTGGATTGAGCATGCGGCTCAGCGTGTTCACTGGCGAGCGGAGGCCCAGCAGGGGCCGCAATTGCATCAGTTCCTGGAGCGGGTGGCAGAAATTTTCCAGTGGCAAATAGCTAAGATTTTCGTAATCGAGTTGCTGACTCACTTGCGCCCAGTTTGCCGCGACCGGCAAACCCAATTGGTGCAGGGCATCCTCGGTATAGAGCCTACCCTGGGTATGTCCTGTTGATCCATGCACAAAGACCCGATGTCCCGCCTCGGCCAAGAGCAACATGGACAGGATGAACCAAGGGTGTTGGTGTTTTTTGCCCGCGTAGCTGGACCAGTCGAGATCGGCATGCAGCCCCTGCGGCGGGGACAGCATAGTTGCGCGGCAGGCCTGGACGAATCCCGCAAGTTCTTCGGGGGTCTCCTCTTTTACGCGCAGTAACATCAGGAACGCCCCAAGTTGCAGGGGTTCGGTTTCGCCGCGCAGGATCATCCTGAATGCTTCTCGCGCTTCGATTTGCTGCAAGGAGCGGGTACCGGTTTTGCCTTTGCCCAGAATTCTTATGTAGGAAGCAAATGGGTGTTCAGCTGAAACGTTGGAAAAACTGGATTTAACCACGGCATTTCGTCACAGGCAGTTATCGGGTTTAGGCAGGCCGGCGATTTTGCTGCCAATCTTGGCCGGAGAGCCAGGAAACAAGGACATCAGGTAAATACTTTTGCCTTTGTCCGGCCCGAGGTTTAACGCACAGTACTTTACGAGGGGCCGCATGGCCGGCGAGCTATCGTATTCCAGATAATAGGCTCGAAGTAAATGCAAAACCTCCCAGTGCGCCGGAGTCAACTCAAGATTTTCAGCCCGGGCGATCTGTTGTGCTACCTGTGCGTCCCAGTCCGACAAATTGCGCAGAAAACCTTCTTTGTCAAATGCGCTGGCGGAAAGCATAGTCGCTAATACCATGCCTGTTGTCGTGGAAATTTCTCAGTGAGAGCCACGAAGCCATCCATATCAATGTATTTGGCCCCTTCGGCAGGCTTCGTGACCCCGGCGGCAAGGGCATCGGAAATTAGTAGATAGAGTTCCGCGCCCTTGTTCTGCAAATCCCCCCACGCCTTGGTACCCGCGAGAGCCGCATACACTCCGTCTCCCATCAATACAACCGCGTCGCCCGAGTGAACGACTCTAAGGCACTCATCGAACGCAGAACTTGAGGGAGACGCATTCAGGGTATGTAGAATCATCTTCAAAATCCTAGCAGGTGGTCGTATCCCACCATGAGTTGGTGCAATTCACTTTGGTCCACTACCCGAGTGTCGACAGGTGCCCGCGAGAGATCCATGTTATAGCGCGCAACAGCCTCAGCATCTACATATACACAGTTGATGTCGTATAGGGGTAAGGATGAAAGCTGGCGACCAATATTTTTTAGCCCCAACCTGTGACTGTCCTGATCTGGCTGTAACTGCAGCACACCATCTCCCAGAAAAAGCAGGTCGACAGTTTGGCTGAACGCAGCGTTTGCCAGTGCGACATCCAGAGAGGCCCTAGCCAGACTCGACCCATAGGGACTGTGCCTCAGCACGATTAGTATGGACTTTTTCCCAATACCACCCACGCTCAGCCTCCAAAGGTGATCAATCGATCGGAATTGGCACAGGCATCAATAAGCTGTCCCAGACCAGAGACAGTGAATACCGGATTGATAGTGGGACTCGGGCGCTCGTGACGTGCTGCTTCTGCCTGATCCAGCATGCCGTGTTTCAGCGCAGAGGAGATACATATCACAAGCTCCAGGGCATGGTGTTCGGCCAATGCCACCCAAGATTGTACCGGGTCCTCTTCATCCTGCGGGAATACACTATTGGCGGAACTGGCGAGCGTACCAGTATCGAGGAAAAATACCCGGCGAATGCTATGCCCACGTGCGATCACTCGTTGTGCAAACTCTGCAGCAGTGCGTGAGCCATGCCCGGAAACGGGGGAAGATAGCACCAATAAAGAATAGATCAATCCCGGGATTCTCCAGAAACAAAAAACCCCGGCGGGTCACCGGGGTTTGCTCACTGCAGAGATACGACTAGTCGTCACCTCTGGGCCGAAGAAAGCAGCCTTAAAAGGTGGATAAAGAGGTTGTAGATGTTGAGATACAGGGAAACGGTCGCCCGAATGTAGTTTGTTTCCCCGCCATTGATAATGCGACTGGTGTCAAATAGGATCAAGCCGGACATGATCATAACAACCGCAGCCGAAATAGTTAGTGACAATGCAGGGATGTTTAAGAAGATATTGGCGATCATGGCAACGACAGCCACGAGCAGACCAACCATCAGGAATCCTCCTATGTAGGAGAAATCCCTGCGTGTGGTAAGGGCGTATGCCGATAAGCCGAAGAAGACCACAGCCGTACCACCCAGTGCTTGCATCACCAAGGCAGGACCGCCGGGCATTGCCAGATAGTAATTCAGCATAGGCCCAATGGCAGCACCCATCACACCTGTGAAGGCAAAAATAGCGAGCAAGCCCTTGCTGCTATCCGCTGTTTTGTTAACCACGAAGATCAAGCCAAATCCCACAAGGCTCAGGATCATAGCCGTGCCCTGGCCCAGTCCCACAGCCATGGAAATACCTGCAGCAACCGAGCTGAACAGCAGCGTCATACCCAGCAGCATGTAGGTATTCCTGAGGACCTTGTTGGTACTCAATGCCGACTCGATGCCGATCGAATCTGCGCGGTACAAACCTTTGTCTTGCATAACCTGCTCCGTAATGTAGCGCACGGAAAGTGCGATAAGGACTCAGACCGATAATAAGGGTGAAAGATCCAAATTCCAAGGCAAATAGTAGAAAATCACGCTTGTCGAGGGTTACGAATGACGTTCTCGAAAGGAAAAAAGCCCCCAGCAAAGGAGGCTGTGTACAATGTGGCGGTGGGCTAAGGATTCGAACCTTAGGAAGGGATAAACCTTCAACGGTTTTCAAGACCGCCGCTTTCGACCGCTCAGCCAGCCCACCGGGAACTTGTTTGTTTGTGCGCCTATACTGTCAGTCAAGGCGCGGCGTGGGCGATTATACAGCGATGGAAATTGGACACAAGAGGCGACACCACCTCCTGTGTACCTGCCTGTCCATGGCCGTTCAGGAATGACCTGCGGCATGAGCCATAACAGCTTCTGGCTTGGGTCCGCGGGGATCGTTACTGGCGCGCGGCACGATGCGGTCTATGGGCTTGGCAGGCGGGGCTACGTTTTCACTAAACAACCTGCCGTGAGACGTGATGATTTCCACCTTGGCTACTGGACGGGCGTCAACTCTCGGGTCGTTACAGGCCCTGCCATCTAAAGTCATGCCAGTGGTTGAGGATATTTTGGCTGACACGACAGCCTCTTGCTGAGGCTTAGCTTGCACAATGGACTTGTTTATCCCTGACGCCGGAGAGTCACTGGCCAAATCATCGCCCGCTGGGACTTGCTCCCACCCCGCATCAGAATCAGTAGAACTTAAAGTCACCGGCGTGCTGATTTCCGGATTATTACCTGACTCAGCGGAGACCGCGCCGTAATGATCTGTCGTCATGACGTTGTGTTCATGATGGACAGTGGGAACGGTGGGTAACTCGGCTACATTGACTGTTGGTAGTTGATGGAGAACTGGCTCAACAGGTTCACTAACTGCGTCTGCCAGTATTTCTTGCTCCGTCGCAACTACCTCGGTCTCGGGCTTGCGGCCCCGATTGCGGCGACGTCGTTGTGGCTCTGCGCGTTTCATGTCACCAGGTCGCTTGCGCGGTTTGCCCTGCTCGTTGGACGATTCCTGTGCGGTTTCTGTTGGGCTTTCCCCGGCGACTTCCAGGCTCTCATCCGGTGAGCGACTCTGGCTATCTCGGCCAGCGCGTCGGTTGCCCTCGCTACGACCCCGAGCGGACTCACTTGGGCGCTCTCGCTTCTGGTGCCCACGTTTTTCGGAGCTGACTGAATCCTTCTCGCCATCCTCTGCGACCAAGCGCTCGCCAGATTTGGGTTGCTGACTACCCTGTGAGCTGCGGCGACGATTTCGATTGCGTGGATTCGGGGACTGTCGGCTTTCGGTTACCGGTCGCTGCCTTTGCTCACTCTCTGCTGGGCGCTCTGTCTGGAGCGATCTAGTTTCCTTGGGCTGTTCGACACTCTTGGCACCGAATAAAGATGACACGATACGGGATAGAATGCCTTTCGTTGGTTCGTGGTGCTCCCTGATCCGCGTTTGCGGCTCCACCGATTTTTCGGCGTATGCCTCAGCCAGGTTTTTTTAGCTCACTTCTAACCATGGGTGCCTGCTGCGGGATACCCTGCACTGCGGCTTGTTGCACAGGAATAGCAGCGGAATGGATATCACTGATCGCTTCAGCAGCTGGCACAGTGATATCCACCGCGTAACTGACCTCGTGCTCTCCATCCACTTCATCATCACGCAGACGGTTCACTTCGAAGTGCGGTGTCTCGAGATTTGGATTGGGTATTACCAGAATACGCACTTTAGTGTCCCGTTCGATTTCACTCAGGGCGGAACGCTTTTCATTCAGCAGGTAGGCGGCTACGTCAACGGGCACAATAGCTCGCACTTCCGCACTGCGTTCCTTGATGGCTTCTTCTTCAAGCAGTCGGAGGATGGATAGCGCCAGGGATTTGGTGTCCCGAATACTGCCCTGACCGGTACAGCGGGGGCAGACGATAGCACTGGTTTCTCCCAGGGATGGGCGCAGCCGCTGACGTGACATCTCCAACAAGCCGAAGCGGGATATCCTGCCTACCTGCACACGGGCGCGATCGATCTCAAGAGCATCGCGCATACGATTCTCCACTGCGCGTTGGTTTTTGGGAGCAAGCATATCGATGAAATCGATGACTACCAGACCGCCCATGTCACGCAGTCGTAATTGTCTGGCAATTTCATCTGCGGCTTCAAGATTGGTGTTCAACGCCGTTTCTTCGATATCGCCTCCGCGAGTAGCCCGAGCCGAGTTGATGTCAATTGAAACAAGGGCTTCCGTAGGATCAATAACGATAGCTCCGCCAGAGGGCAACCGGACTTCGCGCTGGAAAGCAGTTTCTATCTGGCTCTCGATCTGAAATCGGTTGAACAGGGGAATATTGTCTTCATAGAGCTGTATGCGAGCTGTGTACTTGGGCATGACCTGGGCAACAAAGTCGCAGGCTTGCTTATAGGCTTCTGGTGAGTCAATCAGTACTTGGCCGATATCATCTCGCAGGTAATCGCGCACCGCGCGGATAATAACATTGCTTTCTCTAAACAACAGTTCCTTGGGCTTGGCCTGCTCGGAAGCCTTGGAGATCGCATCCCATAGTTGTAGGAGGTAGTTGAGGTCCCACTGCAGTTCCTCAGCGGCCCGACCAACTCCGGCCGTACGGATGATGACACCCATTCCCTCAGGGATCTCCAGAGCACCGAGCGCCTCTTTTAACTCGGATCGGTCGTCCCCCTCGATTCTGCGGGAAATGCCACCGGCGCGCGGGTTATTTGGCATAAGTACCATATAGCGACCGGCCAAACTGATAAATGTGGTCAGGGCGGCTCCCTTATTGCCTCGCTCTTCCTTATCAACCTGGACAATAACTTCCGTGCCTTCCTTGACTATCTCCTTTATTTTAAGACGCCCATCGCCACCGGGTTTCCGGTAAAAATACTCCCGTGCAATCTCCTTGAGGGGCAAAAACCCGTGTCGGTCTGCACCGAAATCGACGAATGCTGCTTCCAGGCTGGGCTCCACGCGGGTGATCTTCCCCTTGTAGATGCTAGCTTTTTTCTGCAATCGGGTACGGTTTTCAATATCGAGGTCATACAGGCGCTGCCCGTCGACCATTGCTACGCGCAACTCTTCTGGTTGAGTTGCATTGATTAACATTTTTTTCATAGTGCCATTGCCTTGTTACAGCAGGCCTGGCGGGGCAGGAGATCGGATATAAAGCCGAAAGATGTCGGTTACCAGTAGCAATCGACTGAAATATCGTAAGATTTTCAGCCGTTTACCTAGGACCTCCGACAGTCGCACTGCTCGGGGTACCTGGATAGTGTGTTACCGCCTACCACTAACTAGTCTGTGGTCGCTGTAACATTAGGCAGTAAAGTTTTGTGGTACTACACCTGCCTTTTTGCTAGTGTCGCAGCACCTGTGGCATGCAACGACGCTGATAGTTCTTTATAGCTGATTCTGTATCCCGGCAGTGCTTGCTGCTCGGTTCATTACATTGTCGGCGTGGCTTTCATCTGTGCGTGGCTCGTATCGCTCGCACCTGCCATAACACCGACATCCATTTAGTTTGAGTGGTTGAACTGGCGAAACCATGCGTATCTTGCGCAGGTCCAAACAATCCCCAGGGCTTTATGTCACCACCGGCCCCGGCTTCAAAACACGGGCGGGCGCAACCACACCTTGAACTGTAACAGCTTATGGACAAAAATGACATGCTTCGTGCGCCCTATGTTCGATAGCCCTGCTGTTAATATGGTCAGGCAAGCGCGTTTTCTCACCATAGATGAAAACGCCTCGGGCCAGCGACTGGACAACTACCTTGTGCGCGAGCTAAAAGGTGTACCTCGAGCCCGCCTCTACCGTGCATTGCGTAAAGGTGAGGTCCGGGTCAACAAGGGTAGGGTGCGGGCGGATTACCGACTAGTCGCTGGGGACCAGGTGCGAATCCCGCCGCTACACCAACCCCCACCCTCCGCCCCGGCCACAATTCCTCGGCAGCAGCTTGCTCACTTGGCGCAACGTATCGTATACGAGGACGATGATCTGTTGGTGATGGATAAACCTTCGGGACTCGCCGTTCATGGCGGCAGTGGTCTCAGTTTCGGGCTGATAGAATGTCTCCGACAATTGCGCCCTGATGCTCCTTATCTGGAGTTGGTACACAGACTGGACCGCGATACCTCGGGATTGATACTGATAGCAAAACGTGGGCTTATCCTGCGTGAGTTGCATCGGCAATTGCGTGAGAAACATATTGACAAGCGTTACCTCGCCCTTGTTGCTGGCAAATGGCCCAAAGCAATCCGCGTCGTAGACGCGCCGCTGGAAAAAAACATTTTACAATCAGGTGAGCGTATGGTCCGCGTGAGTCGCGAGGGAAAGAGGGCGATCACTGAATTTAGCGTAGTCGAGCGTTTACAGGGGGCTAGCCTGATTGAGGCACGTCCAATTACTGGCCGTACGCATCAGATCAGGGTACATGCCAATCACGTGGGATTTCCCTTGTTGGGCGACGATAAGTATAGCAATGACCAGTCAGCAGCCTTCGCCCGACAGATCGGCCTCAAACGTCTGTTTCTGCATGCTGCATCTCTGAAGTTTTCATTACTCGAAGTCGGCGGAATTTCCCTGCAGGCTCCTCTCGATCAATCTTTAGAGATAACATTAAATATGTTACGTAAGAAACTGTAATATATTGGTATATTTTTTATTTTTTGAAATGGAAAAGTGCTTGCGGAACAACTTACAGTCGATCTAACTCTTTAGGATGTCTAGTCCCGTCTCCATTAATAAGTTGGACACTGCTATTAGAGGCAAACCTTCTAAACTTGTGGGGTCATTACCCGTCAAGCCCGTGAGCAGGGCAATACCTAATCCCTCGACCTTAAAGCTCCCGGCGCAGTCATAAGGCTGCTCTCGATGGAGGTAATTTGCGATCTGTCTATCGTTGAGAGAGCGAAAGCGCACATTGAACGGTTCCACGTGGAACCGTTCCAGATCTCGGTCAAGGCATACTAACGCTACCGCCGTATGAAACTGAACAGTCCGACCGGAACTTCTCCGTAATTGCATAGCGGCGTTGTCGAAGTTGCCTGGCTTACCCAGGATGTATCCCTCGACAGAGGCAACCTGATCGCTACCAATAACAACGGCAGCGGGATAACGATCAGCGATTGCTCTGGCTTTTAACCGAGCAAGGCGCAGTGCCATTGCTGAGGATGACTCCCCTGGCAGGGTAGACTCTTCAATTTCAGGATGTATACAGCGAAAGCGAAGTTGCAGACGCTCTAGAAGGCGTCTGCGGTAGGGTGATGTTGATGCAAGAATGATGTCCATTAGTCGTGCCAATAAGGTGAGGTTCGAAGAGAACTGTTTGTATTCTAAAGATATTTTTGACAAACACACAATCTGCACCTATGATGCGCCGCTATGTTGATTGAGCCTTTACCGACCATGCTGGATGTGCGCAAGGCAGCGGTGCGAGGCACGGGTGTTAACGGAGTTCTAAAACCACCAGATTTAAAGCGTTTTCGGACTCTATTAGGGGGTGACGCAGGTAGGATTTTGGTTGAAATGGTCTTTTCACGGGACGAGGAAAGCCGGTATCTAGTACACGTGGCAATAGAGGCGGAATTCGAGGTGATATGCCAACGATGCCTTGAGGTCATGCCAGATTACCTTTCGTGTAAGAATACACTGGCTATCCTCTGGACAGATGAGGAGGCGGCACATCTTCCAAAACACTTGGATCCGCTGGTAGTGGGGCCGTTGTCCTGTAGCCTTTGGGAACTGGTGGAGGACGAGCTGATTTTGGCCATGCGTCCTTTCAGTTACCACAATATTGAAGACTGTAAAATGAAGATTGCGGTCTACTCCGAGCCAGCCCCGAAAACAGGGCGATGGCGAGGGTAAGCGCAACCCGTTTAATGTACTGGGGCAATTGAAGCCCGGCGATAAGCACTAGGAGTTAAGACCATGGCTGTACAGAAAAGTAAAAAAACCCGCTCCAGGCGGGGTATGCGTCGGTCCCATGATGCTCTGCTAGGACCCACGTTGTCCGTTGATCAGACTTCCGGTGAAACACACCGACGACACCATGTCACTGCGGATGGCTTTTATCGTGGAAAGAAAGTGATCGACGCCGGGAAGGACGACTGAGTTATCCGATTGTGAGTGGGAGTCTGGCACCTTCGCTACCAACCGCTCAGGCAATCCAAGTAACAGGCGGGGACTCTGTTTCCGCATGTGTTGCACCGCCACGCTTGTGAGTTTTTTGTCCTCAAAAGAATACCATTCCAGTCACGGCCAAGGCATGCCGTTAGGATTCTTCGTGCCTATGCAACTTTGGTGGTGGAGATTCACATTTGTTTTTCGGTTGCGCTACACTGTTTGGCCATTAGCATTAGTTGAGCCAGTAGAACTGTCCCCAATTTCAAAATCAGGCGGAATCTACAATGCCAGGACACAATGTTGCATTTGTTTTTCCGGGCCAAGGGTCGCAACGGGTAGGTATGCTGGCTGCGGCTTATGCGACATACAGCACCGTGCGAGATACCTTTACTGAAGCATCGCAGGCGCTGGGCTATGACATGTGGGCTCTCGTCCGGAACGGGCCTCAGGAGGCACTTAATCTAACGGAAACCACCCAGCCCATGCTCTTGACGTCCAGTGTCGCTCTCTGGCGTGTATGGGAGAAAGAATCAAGCATTTGTCCGATTGTGATGGCTGGACACAGCCTGGGAGAGTTTTCTGCACTAGTGTGTGCTGGTGCTCTGGAATTCACCAGCACAGTCAAACTGGTGCGCAAGCGCGGTGAGTTTATGCAGGCGGCGGTACCTGTCGGCCAGGGTGCCATGGCAGCAATCATCGGTTTGGAAGACGGCATTATTGTCCGTATCTGTGCGGAGATAGCCCAGAGTGCTGGTGGTATCGTTTCCGCAGTAAACTTCAATTCACCTGGTCAGGTCGTCATCGCTGGCCACACAGTTTCAGTCGAGGCAGCGATGGTTGCCCTGAAAAAGGCGGGTGCGAAAAAGGCGATGCCCCTGCCGGTGAGTGCGCCCTTCCATACTCTGTTGATGAAACCGGCAGGCGATCAACTGGCCGAAGCGCTCGCTGATATCAGGATATTATCTCCCCGGGTGCCGGTAGTGCACAACGTTCATGCCGCAATGGAGCCTGAACCGGAGGAGATACGTCGATTGTTGGTTGAGCAGATCTATAGTCCGGTGCAGTGGACAGGGTGTATGCAAACGATTATCAAGGCAGGTGCGCAGCACATTGTTGAATGCGGTCCCGGCAAGGTATTGAGCGGATTAAACCGCCGCATTGATAAATCGTTGCAGTGCTATTCTGTGGAAGAGCCCGAAGCACTGATAGCAACCACATTGGCAATGAGATAAGGCGCATGGAGTCCAGCTTGACCGAACTAGCAAAGGTGGCTCTTGTAACGGGCGCCAGCCGGGGCATTGGCAGGGCGATTGCAAAATCGTTGGCGGCAGACGGTTACATCGTCGTAGGTACTGCTACCAGTGATAGTGGGGCCGACATAATCTCTTCCTACCTTGCGCAGGAGGAGCACCCGGGTGTAGGCATGAAGTTGAATGTCGCTGATCCCGAGAGTATTGCTGCTGTCGTTAAGTCTATTAATGAACAGTATGGTTCACCTCTGGTTCTGGTTAACAACGCCGGTATCACGAAAGACAATATTCTGATGCGTATGAAAGATGCTGAGTGGGAAGACGTTTTGGATACCAATCTCAGTGCGCTATACCGAGTCAGTAAAGCCTGCGTGCGTGGCATGACCAAAGCGCGCTGGGGCCGCATCGTAAATATTACATCAGTCGTGGGATCAATGGGAAACATAGGCCAGAGCAACTATGCTGCAAGCAAGGCCGGTGCCGAGGGGTTTTCTCGTGCCCTTGCAAGGGAGCTGGGGTCCCGCAGTGTGACCGTTAACTGCGTTGCACCCGGGTTTATCGATACTGATATGACTCGGGACTTGCCTGGGGAGCAGCGCGATCTGTTGTTGAAACAGATACCCATTGGCAGGCTCGGGACGCCAGCAGAAATCGCGGCCCTTGTAAGCTTTTTGTGCAGTGATATAGCAGGTTACATTACGGGTGAAACTATCCATATAAATGGTGGTATGTACATGGGATAACTAACTGATTAATTTGGATTAAACGCCACCTATTTGGACGCATCAAAAAAAATTTATTACTCGATTGGAAAAACAGAGTAAACTGCGCTTTCAGACCGTTTAATCGGGTATCAATTAGCATTAAAAAAACCTCAGGAGTAGCAGATAAAATGAGTAGCATTGAAGAACGCGTTAAGAAGATCGTAGCGGAGCAACTTGGCGTCAAAGAAGAAGAGGTGCAGACCGAAGCATCGTTTGTAGAAGATTTGGGAGCAGATTCCCTGGATACAGTCGAACTGGTAATGGCTCTGGAGGAAGAGTTCGAAACGGAAATTCCCGACGAAGAAGCTGAAAAAATTACTACAGTGGCTCTAGCGATCGCTTATATCAATTCCAATCTCGCCTGAACTAGGCACTTCGTTCCGAAAAGCCGTTTCTATTTGAATAGAGCGGCTTTTCTTTTTTACATCACCCCAGAATGTATGCTGCAATGGAGTTAGGTTTTTGATAGGCAGAAGAGTTGTCGTAACTGGCCTAGGTATGGTGAGTCCTGTAGGGCACACAGTGGGTGAAACCTGGGACAACATCCTGGCTGGGAAAAGCGGTGTCGCGCTGATCGATAGTTTCGATGTTTCTGCGTACACCACACGATTCAGTGCTAGCGTAAGGAATCTCGATATCGCCAAGTATTTGCCTGCAAAAGATGCGCGCAAGCAAGATATTTTCGTGCAGTACGGTATGGTGGCTGGAATCCAGGCCATGGAAGACAGCGGACTTGAAGTGACTGACGAAAATGCTTCCCGTGTTGGTTGCTCTATAGGTTCTGGCATTGGTGGTATTGCGCAGATAGAGAAGAATGCTGAAATCATAAGAGAGTCTGGGCCTCGCCGGATATCGCCCTTCTTCGTACCCGGGTCTATCATTAACATGATATCCGGCAACCTCTCGGTGAAATACAATTTGCAGGGTCCGAATCTTGCGGTGGTAACCGCTTGCACTACCGGTACACATAATATTGGGTTGGGCGCGCGTTTGATTGCGCTAGGTGACGCTGACGCGATGCTGGTGGGTGGAGCTGAAATGGCGACGACTCCGGTTGGCTTGGGTGGCTTTGCCGCTGCTCGGGCTCTTTCCACCCGTAATGATGATCCTGCCAAGGCCTCTCGCCCCTGGGACAGGGACCGTGACGGATTTGTATTGGGAGACGGCGCTGGTGTGATAATGATTGAGGAATACGAGTCCGCGAAAGCCCGAGGGGCCAAGATATATGCGGAAATATGCGGATTCGGTATGAGTGGTGACGCCTACCATATGACTTTACCGCCAGAAGACGGTAGGGGTGCTGCGGCGTCCATGCGCAATGCGATCAGAGATGCAGGGATCGCCCTCGAGAAAATTAATTATATTAACGCACACGGTACTTCCACTCATGCGGGTGACCTAGCTGAGAGTCGCGCCATTGAGTCTGTTCTAGGGCCTGCAGCAGCTCAGGTTGCTGTCAGTTCAACCAAGTCCATGATTGGACACTTGTTGGGCGCGGCCGGCGCAGTTGAAGCTATCTTCTCAATACTCGCCTTGCGCGACCAGGTTGCTCCCCCAACGATCAACCTTGACCGACCCGACGAAGGTTGCAACTTGAATTACGTCGCCAACACTGCTCAGGAGCGCGCCATTCACAGTGTGCTTTCCAATTCCTTCGGTTTTGGAGGAACCAACGGTTCACTGCTGTTCAGCAAAGCTGACTGATCAGGTTATCTGTGTCCCTGCAATCCGCGATCTGGCTTGATGGCACACCAACATCAACGTTGCCACTACCCGACCGTGGTCTGGACTTTGGAGACGGCGTGTTTGAAACCCTTCTGGTGCATCACGGCCAGCCGCTTTTTCGGGATTTACATCTGGAACGTTTGGCCCAAGGCTTACGGGCGCTTGATATACCGGATTGCTCCAATGACGCCCGACAGCAATTAGAAATCTCCGCATATGCTGCTGGTCAGAAAAACTGGCGATGGGCAGTATTGCGACTTACTGTGACCAGAGGGGCCGGGGCGCGTGGATATAGGCCTTCCGTCAATTTGAAACCACGTATCCTTATTGTTATCAGTCGCCTTGATCGTGATTGCAGAACATTGTCAACTGCTGCGACTCTCTGTGTAGCTGAATTGCGGTTATCCAATCAGCCTTTTCTTGCCCTGATTAAACATCTAAACCGATTGGAGCAAGTGCTGGCCGCAGCACAAGCACAAGCGGAAAGTGTGGATGAATGCATCATGCTGGATCATACCGAAAACCTTATTTCTGTTGTTTCAGGCAATTTATTTCTAGTGCGCCACGGAGAGTTGCTGACACCAAAGCTAGTAAATTGTGGTGTTTTGGGTACACGTCGCAAGTTAATCATCGAAAAATGGGCACCCGCAATAGGGGTTAATGTACGCGAAGTCAGACTAACGTTATCGGATCTGTTCGCAGCTGAGGAGGTCTTTTATAGCAATAGTCTGCAGACGGTAAGACCCGTTGCAAGTCTCGGCGAACAGTATTGGGATAATCACAGCGTGTGCGAAGCGCTATTTCAGAGGTATCTGGAAGAGTTGGTATGATACAAAAGTTACTGGTGTTCTTATTTGGACTGGCAGTTTTGGGAGCTTTTGCTGTCGGAGAATTGCGGCAGTGGTGGGCGGCACCGCTGCAGGTTCCGAAACAGGGGTATGTACTGACAGTCGCGCCGGGAGACTCCTTGCAGGCAGTAGTTGGTGAGCTGCACAAAACTGGAGTTTTAGCATATCCCAAGTTAGTAATTTTCTATGGCAGATGGACCGGATTGGACCAGCAGATCAAGCCGGGGGAATACCTCTTGCCGACCAAGTCAACCGCTGAGTCCATGCTGATGCTATTGCAAAGTGGACAGGTTATAAAATACCAGGTCACCCTGCCTGAGGGCATAACTCTGGCAAGGGCTTTAGATATTCTGGCCCGGCAAGAACCATTGAAAAAAATTGTAGCTGGGCCGATGGATCCTCGACTCCTTGATATGATCAAGCCGTACTCGCTGCCTGAGGGGCTTTTTTTCCCCGACACTTATTACTATACAAGGGGTGACACTGACTTGAGCATATTGTGGCGTTCGCATTTGGCTATGCTTTCGGTATTAGAAGATGCGTGGCGTCAGCGTGCAACTTCCTTACCCTATGAAAACCCCTACGATGTTCTGATTATGGCGTCGATCATTGAGCGAGAAACTGGTCTCCCTGAAGAACGTGAGCAGATATCTGGTGTATTTGTGCGGCGTTTGCAGCAGCGCATGCTTTTACAAACCGACCCCACCGTTATTTATGGCTTGGGAAATGAATTCGACGGTAACCTGCAGCGCAGCCACCTCACAGAAGACAGTAATGCCTATAATACCTACCGTCATCCCGGTCTGCCTCCAACGCCCATTGCATTGCCTGGGCTGGCCGCCATAAACGCAGCAACGCATCCAGGCGCAGGAAATTCGCTGTATTTTGTTGCGCGAGGCGATGGGGGACATATTTTTAGCGACACACTTGCTGAACACAATAGGGCTGTGCGTGAATACCAACTTGAGCGCAGCAAAGACTACCGTTCTACACCACAGAGACCAAACTAAAATGGTTGCTAGAGGTCTTTTCATTACCATGGAAGGCGGGGAGGGTGTAGGCAAGTCCACCAACCTAAGCTTTCTACATAGCTATTTGAAAAATAATGGGGTCGATGTCGTAATCACGAGGGAGCCCGGCGGCACTCAACTTGGTGAGGAAATACGCGAGTTGTTATTGCAGGTTCGTCGGGAGGATATGAGTGCGATGACTGAATTATTGCTGATATTCGCTGCAAGGGCGCAACATATCCGCGAAATTATTGAACCCGCAATGGCCGCGGGAAAATGGGTCTTATGTGACCGCTTTACGGACGCGACATATGCTTATCAATGTGGGGGCAGGGGCGTCGAATGGGAGGCGGTGCGGCGCCTGGAGGAGCTGGTACAGGGTAAATTGCGACCCGATTACACACTTTTGCTTGATGCTCCAGTAGAGATCGGTATGTCTCGTGCAAAATGTCGAGGTAGTCTGGATCGATTTGAGCAGGAAAATGTGGATTTTTTTGAGCGCGTACGTTCGAGCTATCTGGAACAAGCGAAAAGCAGCAGCGGCCGTTACCGGCTTATTGACGCCAGCCTTTCTCTCGATGAGGTGCAGCAGGAGTTGCTAAAATTTGGGAGCGAGCTTCTATCCTGTTGGGTAGTGAGGCGGCGAACTGATTCGTGATGGAGCTGACTGAATTACCGCAGATAAGTTCACCGCTGCCGTGGCATCTGCGGGAATGGACCCATTTCAAACAGCAGCTGGCGGAAGGTCAATTGCCACATGCGTTGTTGCTGGTTGGCAGGCAGTACACCGGCAAGTCACATCTGGCTCTCGCCTTGTCAAGATTGCTGCTTTGTTCTCAAGCTGAAGGTTCATTCAATTGCGGCCATTGTCATGCCTGCGAGTTGAGTGCCGGCGGAACCCACGGAGATTTTCGATGGGTGGAACCCGGGGACAAGAGCCGGGTTATCAAGATTGAGCAGATTCGAGATATTGTGCGGTTCACCAATCAGAAAGCCAGCTTTGGGCTGCGCAAAGTGATCGTGCTCCGACCCGCCGAAAGTATGAACGTCAACGCGTTTAACGCATTACTGAAGTCACTGGAGGAGCCAGCCAACGACACTTACTTGATACTGGTCTGCCATCGTATGTACGGTGTCCCTGCGACCATTCGCTCGCGCTGTCAGATAATACGCCTCGCGACTCCGGATACAGACGCCTGCCTGGACTGGTTGGAAAAAACCACGGGAGGACGGGACAAGAGTCAGCAGCTACTAGCTTTGGCCGCTGGCTTGCCGCTCCTTGCGCAGCAATTGTACCGTAGTGGCGGGGACGAAGAATTTGCCCAAAGACATGTCGGTCTGAAGGCGCTCTTAGCAGGTAGTATCAACGGGCTTCAGCTGGCCGCATTGTGGAGCGAGATCGACCTGGATACTTTTCTACAACAGCTGGCAGTGGAACTGCAGCAACTATTGAGCCAACTTTCATTCGAACAGCTGAGAACCAGTCAGGGACGAAACGCATTCGGACTTTTGGACGAGATCGTCCGACTGCAACAGGCGACGAGAGCCGGTGCCAATCCTAGCAAGCAAATAGTAATGGATGTTTTATTGTCGAAATTTTTCAGGGAGTTGGGTCCCGACCTTCTTGGTGATAACATTCAGGCGCATAGTGGAGAATCATGCGTATGAATGATCCAAAACAAAACAGTCGCAACGGTATATTGTCGCTGACTATAAAGGATAAGGCGGTATTGTATTCTGCGTATATGCCGTTTCTGGACAATGGAGGTCTATTTGTTCCTACCAACAAGGCCTATGACATTGGAGATGAGGTGTTCATGCTTTTGACCCTGATGGATGAATCCGAAAAGATTCCTATTTCAGGAAAGGTGGTGTGGGTGACCCCCCGAGGGGCGCAGGGCAATCGCACCGCAGGAATCGGAGTTCAGTTCAGTGAACAGGACTCCGCCGCAAACGCCAAAATTGAAAACCATCTGGCTGGTTCGCTTTCTTCGGACCGACCCACGCATACTATGTAGCTGAATATTGTTAGTAATTTCCCATTATAATCGCTAAAAAAATGGGTCCCGAAAGGGACCCACCAAGACCATTAGGAGTGAAACATAAAGGAATTACTTCCAAAAAGGAGCATGGGTATACTCCAGCAACCACCTGTTGTTACTTGGGGACAGGCAGTTACGATATATAATATCGCTCAAATTTGGTATTTTTCCACATTTAGTTCAGTTAATTTCAAATTTTTTAGCTATATTGAAATGACTTTTCAATTCCAATTATTGAATAAAAAGGCTAAATGGAGAACTCAAAGGAATTTCTTGTAGGGGTTGTCGAGGGCTTTTATGGTCGCTCTTGGTCCCTTGACACCCGATTAGCCTACGCGGACTATCTTGGTGACGCGGGGCTCAACACCTTCATCTACTGCCCCAAGGGAGATCCGTATTTAAGGCGGCGCTGGCAGGAAGACTGGCCTGAATCCAGCTGGAGGGAACTGCTGCAACTGTCTAAAGCCTATCGACAGCGCGGCATCAACTGGGGGGTTGGGCTCTCACCCGTTGAACTTTATCGAGAATACGGGGCTCCGCAGCGCGACCGATGTAAGCGCAAGGTAGAGCGCCTGGCCGAATTATCGTCTCCGTTAATCGCCATCCTGTTCGATGACATGCCTGGCGATATGGATGCTCTTGCCACCCGACAGGCGGAGATTGTGACAGACGTCTGCAACTGGGTGTCAGGTGTTCGTGTGCTAGTCTGCCCCACCTACTATTCCTTCGATCCACTGCTTGAGCAGTACTTTGGTACAAAGCCAAAGGATTATTGGGCACAGCTCGGCAGGAACCTGCCACCGGATGCCGAGATTTTCTGGACAGGGAATAAAGTATGCTCTGAGTCCATCAGGGTCAGCGATATTGAGGCTATTGTTCAACATCTGGGTCGCCCGGTGACACTATGGGATAACTACCCGGTTAACGATGGAGCAGTGCGCAGTAAGTTTTTGTATACCAGTAAGTTGTGTGATCGGCATCCCGCTTTACGACCTTTTATTAGGGGTCATTTATGCAATCCGATGAATCAGGGGCTTTTGTCACTACCCGCTCTGAGTGGTTTGTCAGAATTGTACGGAAACGGTGGACTGGATGAGGATGCGTTGTGCCGGATACTGGGACCACTTACTTGGGAGAGGCTTTTACGCGATAAACGCGTATTTGAGAATGAAGGACTGTGCGGTATCGGTGAGGAGCGATGCAGGCAACTCGCGTCAGAGTATAGCGATTTGCCTGGACCCGCAGCGATGGAAGTCGCACAGTGGTTAAGAGGGGAATATAGCTTCGATCCGCACTGCTTGACGGTATGATGCAACTGTAGCCCAGGCGCACATTGGGTCGCGATGCAGGCGGGCGGCGCTGCGACAGAAACATGCTCGCTCACTTGGCCTGCAGGCGATTTGGCGGTTGAACCTGAATTACTGTTGTGGCAAAATCAGCGCCCTGTGGCGATCATAGATTTATTGTTTGCTGTTTAAAAAATATTACATTTAATCAAGTGGTTAAATACAATTTATTCTGTTGTTTCTACCTAGTTTACGGGTTTTATCTAAGCGGAAGTGGCGAAATTGGTATACGCGCTGGATTTAGGTTCCAGTGCCGCAAGGTGTGAGAGTTCGAGTCTCTCCTTCCGCACCAAATTAATGGCAGGACTCCCACCGTGTTTACAATGTGGTGATGTAGCCTAATGTTCGGGGGCCACTGGCGACCGATAATGATCGGATGATGAGGAAATACTATGCGGGTATCTATTGAAACAACTTCAAGTCTGGAGCGACGCTTGACGGTGGGCGTACCTGCCGAACGCGTTGATGTGGAGGTTGACAATCGCCTGCAGAAAGCATCCCAAAATGTCAGGCTTCCTGGGTTTCGCCCGGGGAAGATTCCCATGAAAGTGATGCGCCAGCGCTTTGGTGCGGGCATTCGCCAGGAAGTTGTCGGAGAGGTCGTAAATCAGTCGTTTCGAGAAGCCGTCATACAGGAGAAGCTTCGCCCTGCAGGTCAGCCCAGCATAGAACCGAAGAAATCTGGAGCAGGGTAAGGAACTCCAATATGTTGCGACCTTTGAAGTATTTCCCGATGTGGAGTTGGTAGATCTAAGGGATTTTGCGGTGGAAAAGGCCGATCGCGGATGTAAAGGACGAAGATGTCAACAAAATAATCGACGTTTTTCGTAAGCAGCAGGGTACATGGGTTGAAGTTCAACGTGCCGCACAGCTAAATGATAGGGTTAATATAGACTACGTTGGCACCAGAGAAGGAGTGCCTTTTGCAGGGGGTAGTGCTCAGGACAGTGATCTGGAGTTGGGGTCGGGGCGTATGATTCCTGGATTCGAAGATGGCATCGTCGGCATGAATACCGGGGAGGAAAGGGCCCTGCAATTGAGTTTTCCTGATGAATACCACAACGAGGAGTTGAAGGGCGCTGCGGTAGAGTTCAAGATTAAGCTGAATAAAGTTCTGCAACTGAATCCGGCAGCGATTGACGAGGAACTCTTCGCTAAATATGGAGTTGAGCAGGGCGGCGAAAAACAATTCCGCAGTGAAGTAGCAGAAAATATGGCTCGGGAGCTCAAGAACGCTATTCGGGCCAAGCTTAAACAACAGGTAATGGATGCTTTACTGGTAGCTCATAAGTCGCTGGAGGTCCCCAAAGCGTTAGTAGATCAGGAAATAGCCGGAATGCGCAGCCAGATGTTTCAGCAATTTGGTGGTGCAGCGAACCAGGATTTAGATCTTAAATCTTTGCTACCTGATACTATGTTTTCGGACAATGCGGAACGCAGGGTCAAACTGGGTCTGGTGTTAGCAGAGTACATCGCGAAGCATGAACTGACGGCGGATATGGAAAGAGTGCGCGAGGCCATTGAGGAAATGGCGTCGACCTACGAGAACCCGCAGGAAGTCATTGATTATTATTACTCTAACCGGCAGCAGATTGCGGCTGTGGAATCAAAAGTATTGGAGGATCAGGTGGTCGAGAAATTACTTGAGAACGCCAACATCGTGGAGAAAGTGTGCAGTTATCAGGAAGCTATTAATCGTTAGTAGACTGAATCCTGACAACACTTTAGGGCACAGTGGACTCTACCACTATAATCCGAACATAATGCAATCTGGGGACGTTGTGTATGCCAATTCAATTCGATGGACAAAATAAGAACTCGATAAATAGTCTTGGTTTGATTCCGATGGTTGTGGAGCAAACCGCTCGGGGTGAGAGATCCTATGACATCTACTCCAGGCTATTGAAGGAGCGGGTTATATTCGCCGTGGGCACTGTGGAAGACTATATGGCCAATCTGATAGTCGCCCAACTGCTGTTTCTGGAGTCAGAAAATCCGGACAAGGACATCCATTTGTATATTAATTCTCCCGGTGGATCGGTTACTGCAGGCCTGTCGATATACGACACCATGCAGTTTATTAGGCCTGATGTCAGCACCATGTGTATCGGGCAGGCCGCCTCAATGGGAGCATTCCTTCTGTCAGGAGGCGCTCCGGGCAAACGGTTTTGTCTGCCCAACGCACGGACCATGATCCACCAGCCCAGTGGAGGAGCTCAGGGACAGGCTACTGATATTGATATCCAAGCCCGAGAAATACTTATCATTCGCCAGCGACTCAACGAGTTAATGGCGGAGCACACCGGCCAGAGCCTCGAGACCATCGAGCGAGATACCGAGCGTGATCGCTTTATGAATGCTGAGCAAAGCAAGGAATATGGCCTTGTGGACGAGGTAGTCTCAAGCCGCGCAAACTACCGGTAAATTGCCCGGAAATAAGTCTGAATAACGTGATTTAGTTCTCTTGGGGACTTGCAAATACCACCAAAAGACATCATCTTGGAACCGTCTGATAACAAGAAACGGGTATATTTTAGGATTTAGGGCGGCTGGATGAGCGATAAAACCACCAAATCGGGTGACGATGGCAGCAAGCTGTTGTACTGCTCCTTCTGTGGCAAGAGCCAACATGAGGTTCGCAAACTGATTGCCGGGCCATCGGTATTTATTTGCGATGAGTGTGTCGATCTTTGCAATGATATAATTCGCGAGGAAGTCCAGGAGAGCAGTAGTAGTGCCAAACAGGATCATTTGCCTGTACCCCAGGAAATCAAAGCTATCCTTGATGATTATGTGATCGGTCAACATAGAGCAAAGAAGGTTCTAGCCGTTGCCGTATACAACCACTATAAGCGACTGCGGCACAGCAAAAGCCGTGACGATGTTGAACTGGGCAAGAGCAACATCCTTCTGGTCGGTCCCACCGGAAGTGGCAAGACACTGTTGGCAGAAACTTTGGCACGTCTTCTCGACGTACCTTTTACTATTGCTGATGCCACGACGCTTACAGAGGCGGGGTATGTCGGAGAGGACGTCGAAAACATCATCCAGAAGCTTCTGCAAAAATGCGAGTACGATGTGGAAAAAGCTCAGGTTGGTATTGTCTACATTGACGAGATAGACAAGATTTCCCGCAAGTCCGACAATCCATCGATTACCCGTGATGTTTCCGGTGAGGGTGTGCAGCAGGCATTGCTTAAATTGATTGAAGGTACCATCGCCTCAGTACCGCCTCAGGGAGGCCGCAAGCACCCTCAGCAAGAATTTTTGCAGGTAGATACCTCCAATATCTTGTTTATCTGTGGCGGGGCCTTTGCCGGACTGGAAAAGGTCATCCGCAATCGTTCGGAAAAAGGCGGCATCGGTTTCGGCGCTGAGGTGAAAAGCAAAGACGATAAACGCAACGTGGGCGAACTACTATCGCAGTTGGAGCCTGAAGATTTGGTTCATTACGGTTTGATACCCGAGTTTGTAGGCCGTCTTCCGATTATTGCCACTCTGGAAGAGTTGGACGTGGAGGCACTTGTACAGATCCTCACGGAGCCGAAAAACTCTCTAACCAAACAGTATAGTAAATTGTTTGAAATGGAGGGTGTCGAGGTAGACTTTCGAGAGGATGGACTACGCGCCATCGCCGAAAAAGGGATGGAGCGGAAAACCGGCGCACGTGGCTTGCGCTCCATACTAGAGGGCGTACTACTCGACTCTATGTATAACATCCCCTCACTCGATGACGTAAGTAAAGTTGTTATCGATGAGTCGGTTATCCGCGGCGATTCTGAACCCTTGCTGGTTTATCAAAGCAGTGAGCCGACAGTCCGGGTAGCCTCTACGGACGATTAAGACATTTGCCCGCAGCACTACCCGAGCCAGTTCCGTAGATTTGAACATTGCGGGTTGAGTCGGGAAATGTGCACTTGTTTTTTCGGGTGAACATCCCCAGATAAGAGTTCTACAGTCTAGTTACCTGCAAAGCCCGGAGATTTTTATGGGTTCTTCTTCTATCGTTGAGTTACCTCTGCTGCCTTTGCGGGATGTCGTCGTGTACCCACACATGGTGTTACCGCTATTTGTAGGTCGAGAGCGGTCAATCGAAGCCCTGGAAGATGCCATGGCCAATGACAAGCAGGTATTGTTGGTGGCACAGCGCAATCCGGCCGACGACAACCCCACTGCCGATGGAATTTATCAGGTGGGCACTGTCTCGAATATTCTCCAGTTACTGAAGCTCCCGGATGGCACCATTAAGGTCCTGGTGGAAGGAAGCTATCGAGCTGCGGTGGATAGTGTTGATGACGAGGGACCATTCGCTGTAGCAGGTGTGCGAGAGATTCTCAGTGAGGATATCCCTGAGCGTGAGTCCGAGTCGTTGCTTCGCTCTACCATCGCCCAGTTCGAAAAATATGTAAACCTTAGCAAAAAGGTACCCGCAGAGGTGCTGACTTCACTTACAGGTATCGACGAGCCAGGGCGACTGGCTGATACTATCGCGGCGCACATGAGTGTCCCGCTGGAGGAAAAACAGCATATTCTTGAAATCTCCGGTATACGCGCCCGATTGGAGCACTTGATGGGGCTTATGGACGCGGAAATTGATCTGTTTCAGGTGGAAAAACGCATCCGTGGACGTGTCAAAAAGCAGATGGAGAAGAGTCAGCGTGAGTATTACCTGAATGAGCAGATGAAGGCCATCCAGAGAGAATTGGGTGATATGGATGAGGCGCCCAACGAGTTGGAAGATCTGCAGGTCCGAATTGACAAGGCGAAGATGCCCCAAGAGGCTAAAAGCAAGGCACAATCGGAACTGAGCAAACTAAAAATGATGTCTCCAATGTCTGCGGAGGCATCGGTCGTGCGTAGCTATATCGACTGGATGGTTAGTGTTCCCTGGACCAAGCGCAGTAAGGTCAAGCATGATCTAAGGAGAGCCTCGGCCATACTGGATCAGGATCATTACGGCCTTGAGGAAGTCAAGGACCGCATCCTGGAATACCTCGCTGTTCAAAAGAGGGTGCGCAAGGTTAGGGGACCGGTACTGTGCCTAGTGGGCCCCCCAGGCGTGGGAAAGACCTCTCTGGGAGAGTCAATCGCGCGCGCGACCAATCGAAAATTTGTACGTATGGCACTTGGTGGCGTGCGTGATGAGGCCGAGATACGCGGCCACCGACGCACCTATATCGGCTCAATGCCCGGAAAATTGTTGCAGAAAATGGCCAAAGCCGGCGTAAAAAATCCGCTGTTTTTGTTAGATGAAATCGACAAAATGGGTATGGATCATCGAGGCGATCCGGCCTCAGCCATGCTGGAAGTGCTGGATCCGGAGCAAAACCATGCGTTTAACGATCACTACCTGGAGGTAGACTACGATTTGTCGGATGTCATGTTTGTATGTACTTCGAATACCATGAATATTCCTGTGGCTTTACTCGACCGGATGGAGGTTATCCGAATTCCGGGTTATACCGAGGACGAGAAGTTCAATATCGCAGAGCGCTACCTTATTCCTAAACAGATTAAACTTAATGGCCTCAAGCCCAGTGAATTGGTTGTAGCACCCGGACATGGTGATCGATATCATTCGTTACTATACACGTGAAGCAGGCGTGCGTTCGCTGGAGCGGGAGATCGCCAAGGTTTGCCGTAAGATAGTAAAGGCCTTTTCTCTTGGGTGAAATCTCGACGGGTACGACAGTTACCGCAGAAATGCTGCCCGATTTACTTGGGGTGCGAAAATACAACTACGGTATTGCCGAGGAAACCAACAAAATAGGACAAGTCACTGGACTAGCCTGGACTTCAGTCGGCGGCGAATTGCTCACAATAGAAGCAGTAGCCGTTACGGGCAAGGGCCGCCATGTGCAGACAGGTTCACTTGGCGACGTCATGCAGGAGTCTATCCAGGCGGCTACCACCGTCGTGCGTAGTCGATCGCAGATGTTGGGTATTCCAGCCAACTACCATGAAAATCACGATGTGCACATACATGTGCCCGAGGGAGCTACGCCCAAGGATGGTCCTAGTGCAGGTGTAGCAATGTGCACCGCACTTGTTTCGGTGTTGACAAGTATCCCCGTTCGTTCAGATGTAGCCATGACAGGTGAAATTACGCTGCGTGGTGAAGTATTACCCATCGGAGGTCTCAAGGAAAAATTATTGGCGGCCCGTCGTGGGGGTATCAAGACAGTGATTATTCCAAAGGAAAATGAGCGAGACTTGAAAGAAGTGCCCGCCAATATTAAAGAGCATCTCAACATTCGACCGGTAAAATGGATTGATGAGGTGCTGGCGTTGGCTTTGGAGTCAATGCCCGAGCCACTGAGCGATGAAGATTTTCTCGCGGATTCGATGACAGCGGCTGCGGATAAAGAAAGGGACGAAAAGAATCGTATAAATACACACTAACAGGCGCGAAGATTATTGACCAGGATTCCCGCTCTGGTATAAAGTCTTGCGGCTATCTGCGTGGAGTTTTTTGAGCCGACGACCGCACTAGATTCCGTGTAGCTCTAATTGGAAATTTCGGGTGAGGACTGGATCAGTAGCCTCGCCCCCTATTACCTAGAGGCAACATACAACTTCTGTAGAGACAACTTTCGAGGGGACAAATGTGAATAAAACTGAACTTATTGATGCAATTGCAATGGCAGCGGATCTGCCAAAGGCTTCTGCTGGCCGCGCACTTGACGCTATGCTGGATAGCATTACTAACGAACTCAAAAACGGCGAGCAGGTTGCGCTGGTGGGTTTCGGTACCTTTTCGGTGAAAAATCGCAGTGCACGCAGCGGCCGTAACCCGCAGACAGGCGCTACAATTGAAATAAAGGCTTCTAAGGTCGCTGGTTTCAAGGCGGGGAAAGCATTGAAAGACGCAGTTAACTCCTAGAGCAAGGGGCATTGCCGGCATAAATACGGCGTTGCGAAATCATCTGGACTCTGTTGGCGGGTGATATCCAGGTTCAGATGAAAAGGCGCACTTTTTTGTGCGCTTTTTTTTTAGTTTTATATGAGAATTGCCCATGTTGCAAGACCTACGTAAATATACACAGGGCAATGCCGCGAAGATTTTCGTGGGTTCCATTGTTATCTCATTTGCATTTTTTGGCATTGAATCCATTTTGCCAAAGGGTGGAGGTAATGAAATCGCCACGGTAAATGGTGAGGAAATATATCCGCAGCAACTGCAGCAAGCTTTGGATACTCAAAAGCGTCGCCTGATGGCGATGATGGGAGAAAAGCTTGATCCGGCTATGCTTGACGATGAGCACCTTCGTCCACAGGCCATCGAGGCATTGATTAACCGCAAGCTGGTCATGCAAGCAACAGCAGCAATGAAGCTTGCAATATCAGAGCGTGAAATTGGTACTGTAGTTGGCAGTATGGAGCAGTTTCAGGTCGATGGTGCTTTTTCGCCCGACGTGTACAAGAGTGTTCTCGCCAGTGCTGGTTATACCCCCGGTTATTTTAAGCAGAGTCTGCGCGATGACCTAGCTGTTCAACCAACTGCGCAGCGGCCTTGTTGGTAGCGAGTTTGTTACACCCTCTGAATTGGAACTGAACACCCGAGTGATATCGGAACAACGCGATCTACGCTATTTCACTATACCGTTAGAGAAATTTGCCCCAACTTCGCCGTGTAACTGAAGCGCAGATTGAAACCTATTACACAGCCCACCAGGATGACTTTCGTACCCAGGAATCAGTCGACATCGATTATATCGAATTGGCACTTGATGATTTTCGTCAACCGGTAGAAGAGACTGCCATTCAGGAAGCGTATGAACTAAGCAAACAGGAAGCCCAGTTCAAAACTCAAAACCGCGTATCTCATATTCTATTTGAATCTGGCGCTGAAAATGACGTAAAACAGCGCATAGAAAAAGCCCAGGCAAAACTTTCCGCCGGTGTCCCATTTGCCGACGTGGCAAAGGAATTCTCCCAGGATGTAGGCTCTGCCGACAAGGGTGGCGACTTGGGTTACTCGAGCGGAGATACGTTTCCGGAACCGATGGAGGCAGCGATAGCAAAGTTGGAGCCAGGTATCGTTTCTGAACCGATCGAAACTGAAGCAGGCACACATTTAATTTTGGTGACGGAGCGTAAAAAGGGCGAGGAGCCAAAATTCGAGGACATGCGCGAACAGTTACAGAAGAAAATACAGGAAGACGCCGCACGTATTGTGCTTCTGCGAGCAGTTGAGTCGTTAAAGGACCTGGCATTTAATGCAGAGGATCTGGGCTACCCCGCCAAGGAACTGCATCTGGCCGTCAAACAGGCGAACGCAGTGACACGAACGCAGAATGAAGGATTGTTTTCGAATCCTGCCCTATTGGATGCAGCCTTTTCTGAGGAGGTAATGTCTTCAGGCAACAACAGCGAGGTAATCGAACTCGGGGGAGACAAGTTTGTTGTCCTGCGAGTGCGCAAGCACAATACACCCGAGGTAAAACCGCTGTTAACGGTGAGGGATGAGGTGGTAACTGCTCTGAAGGGTGACCTATCGCGAGCAGCGATTGCTGCCGAGGCCAATGAAATCCTGGAGAAATTGCGCGCGGGCCTTACAGTAGACCAATTTGCCAGTTCCCACGGTTATACTTTACAAATTGAGTTAGGTGTAGATCGACGCAATACCACCGTGCCTCCGGAGGTCTTACACCGTATTTTTGAATTGCCATCGCCGGCGGCAGGTACAACTGAAAAGGATTTCGTAGTTGCGCCTACTGGGGACATAGTCATCGTTGAACTTCAGCGAGTCAGGGCGGGTGAGTACAAGGCACTGAATGACGTCGAAAAACAGCAATTACTGCAGATGCTTAGTGGGGAGACCGGTAGTCTCACAAACGACGAATTGCAGCGTGGGTTGCGCGAGCGCGCGAAGATCAATGTACTTTAACTTTTGTTTAGTTTGAGGCCGACATGGCAAGAAAGGTACTGACACTAAATCAGATCTCAATTAGGGGATTGGAGCGCTTGCCGCGCGATTCTTACGAGATTGCCAGTGAGTTCTCCCAGCCGGATGCCATCTTGTTGCGCAGCTACAAGCTGCGAGAAGAGCATATCCCGGAATCCGTGCTGGCGATCGCGCGCGCGGGTGCCGGTGTCAATAATATCCCGGTAGCCGCCTGTACTGCCCGGGGCATTCCCGTATTCAACTCCCCTGGGGCAAATGCCAACGCAGTCAAGGAGTTAGTGGCTACCGGCCTATTGCTAGGCTCTCGTGGTGTCATCGAAGGTATCGATTATGTCCGCACACTCGGCAGTGTTCAGGACGAAAGTGAACTAAACAAGACGCTTGAAGCACAAAAAAAGCAGTTCAAGGGAAGGGAGTTAGTTGGAAAAACGTTGGGCGTGGTGGGCCTTGGAGCGATCGGATCTCTGGTGGCAGAAATGGCACTGACTCTTGGTATGGAGGTTGTAGGTTTCGATCCTGCCCTGTCTGTTGAGGCAGCGTGGCGACTGTCCAGTCAGGTCCGCAAAGCGGATACGCTTTCTGCGTTGTTCGCGCGATGTGACTACATCAGTCTACATTTGCCGGTACTGGATTCTACACGTGGCTTGATTAATGCGGAATTGTTGCGCGTCATGCGCCCCGGCACCTGCCTGCTCAACTTTGCACGGCAGGAAATAGTCGATCAGCACGCATTGCTACAAGCCTTGGACAGTGGCCAACTGCGCAAGTATATCGCTGATTTTCCAACCCCATCGCTGATAGGACGCGGCGACGTGATATTAACCCCTCATATTGGTGCAAGCACAGATGAGGCCGAAGATAATTGCGCCATTATGGCGGCCGAGCAACTGCGGGATTTCCTCGAAAACGGCAACATCCGCAATGCTGTCAATTTCCCAACCTTGCAGTTGGATCGTGTCAGCGGTTGTCGCCTGTCGGTTACGAATGAGAATGTTCCCAAAATTCTTGGCAGTGTTCTTGCTATCCTGGCAGACGAAAATATCAACGTTATCGACATGCTCAACAAAAGTCGCGAAGAGGTTGCGTATAATCTCATCGATCTCAGTACGCAACCTGCAAGTGATGTATTGGATAGGATGAGAACCATAAATGGTGTCATCAATGTCCGCTTGATCGGCGACTGCGGGCTATAGGCGATAGCGTACGAGCTTCTGGGTCTCGTTCTGAGTAACGTTCAGGTCCGAGTCGGCTGGTTAGCCTATATTTTTCTGTAAGTGTATTCGCTATTGTTCTCACGCCCAGTTTAGATGCAAAGATCGCTTGGTTATCGGTGTTGCCTATTTAGTACCCGCTGAGTCTTTGCCCGCGTTGCGTATCTTCAATGTCATGCAGTCAGGCGAGATAAAGCACTGCAAGTGGCCAATTGCTCCGAATGATCAATTGGATGACTTCACTGTCTCTTTGACAACCCTCGACAAGAAGAACATCGCAGGCCTTGATCTCTTTTCGTATGATAACAACATCACTGCGACGTGGACGCGAGAGTGAGTATTTTCACTAGAACCTGTTGACAGTAGTGGTGCGTATCCAGTTAATCATAGGTTCTAGTATTACTATTTTTGCCGGTATAATCGGGGCAGCAGGCTGATACCACAGGTATGAAGATTAAGGTTCCAATTGAATCCCTTGCTGCGCAAGTCGCGACTCACCGAGATTTCGACTCACCACCACTGCACCTGTGGCACCCACCCCTCAGTGGTGACATTGCTATATGCATCAACGCCCAGGGCATCTGGTCCCACGATGGCGACAAAATTAACAGGGAGTCATTGGTGCGTCTCTTTGCGAGTATCCTGCGTCGCGAACAGGACGGCCAATACTACCTTGTGACGCCGAGCGAAAAGTGGCGCATTGAGGTTGTATCACATCCCTTGCTCGTTACTGATATCGATTTGCTGGAGGTGGCCGATGCACCGGTGCTTGAGGCAACGCTCAATACTGGCAGGCGAATTCTGGTTAGCGAGCAAAATTCACTGTTTCTCGATCCCGTAGCAGGGGATATTGCTGTCTTGAATCTGCCTCATAGGCTGACAGCGCTGTGTACCCGGCCTGCTTGGTACAGATTAGTGGATTTGGCGGAAATTGGGGAGGATGGCAAAGCCATCCTGAGGTCGGGCGAGTTTGAATTGAGACTGCCGAGTGCGTAGATGCCTGTGGGCCATACCCTGGAAAGCATTTACATGTTTGGGTAATTGGGGCCCCCAAAGCCCTCCGGCGTCACCCAGACAATATTTTGTGACGGATCCTTGATATCACAGGTCTTGCAATGCACACAATTCTGGGCATTGATCTGGAAACGTTGCCCGGCATCGCTCTCAACAATCTCATAGACTCCGGCGGGGCAATAGCGCTGTGCCGGTTCGTCGTAAAGAGGAAGATTTTTCGCCATTGGCACATCGGGATCAATGAGCGTGAGATGACAAGGCTGGTCTTCCTCGTGATTGGTGTTGGACAGGAACACCGAGGATAGGCGGTCAAAGCTGATTGTGTTATCCGGCTTCGGGTAGTGAATTTTTTGACACTCCGCTGCGGGCTTCAGAACTGCGTAATCTATTTTGTCGTCGTTCAGGGTAAAGGGTAATTTGCCGCCAAAGATATTCTGGTCAATCCACACCATGGCTGCTCCCAAAAAGAAGCCAAATTTGTGCATGAAACCGGAAAAGTTACGGGTTGTGTAAAGCTCATCGTACAACCAGGAGGACTCGATCTTATGTGCGTAGGAGCTCAGATCTGCAGGAGCGGACTCGCCCTGTGCAAGAGCCTCAACCACGGCTTCCGCCGCCAGCAGGCCACTTTTCATGGCAGTGTGGTTGCCCTTAATTTTGACGCTGTTTAATGTGCCAGCATCACATCCGATCAGCAGGCCACCCGGGAAGTGCATTTTGGGCAGCGAGTTGAATCCCCCCTTGGTGATGGCACGGGCACCGTAAACCAGGCGGTTTCCACCCTTGAGGTACTTGACGATCTCGGCGTGGTGCTTCCAGCGCTGAAACTCCTCAAACGGGCTCATGTGCGGGTTACTGTAGTTGAGGTCGGCGATCAGGCCGATATACAGTTGGTTGTTCTCTGCGTGGTACATAAAAGCCCCGCCACCAGTGTTGCTTTCGCTGAGAGGCCAGCCAAGACCGTGTATAACGAGGCCCTCCTCGTGATTCTCCGCAGGAATCTCCCAGATTTCCTTGATACCGATACCATAGTGCTGTGGGTCCTTGCCCGCATCCAGTGCAAAATTCTTAATGAGCTGCTTCCCAAGATGGCCGCGGCAGCCCTCGGCAAATAAGGTATATTTTGCATGCAACTCCATGCCAGGCATGTAGCTGCTTTTGTGCTCCCCACTGGCGCTTACACCCATGTCCCCCGTAGCTATCCCCTTGACCCGGCCATCCGCATGGTAGAGGACCTCCGCAGCGGCAAAGCCCGGATAGACTTCCACTCCCAGCCCCTCGGCCTGCTGCGCCAGCCAGCGGCAAACATTTCCCATCGAGACGATGTAATTGCCTTCGTTGTGTGTGGGCTTTGGAATCAAGAAGTTAGGCAGTCTGATAGCGCTTTTTTGGCTAAGGTAGAAGAAAAACCGGTCACCCTTGACCCGCGTCCTGACCGGTGCGTCCATTTCCTTCCAGTTGGGAAAGAGTTCGTTCAGGGCGTGCGGCTCGAGTACTGCGCCAGACAGGATGTGGGCGCCGACCTCTGAACCTTTTTCCACGACACAAACCGTGATTTCCTGCCCTTTATCACGGGCCAGTTGCTTGATGCGACATGCAGCGGACAATCCTGAAGGACCGGCGCCGACGATCACAACATCAAATTCCATAGATTCACGTTCCACTGCGCTGTCCTCTTGCTCTTGCTCGGGTTTCTGGTCCGGGGTCTCGGGTCTCGGCCCCATTTTTGGGAGGGGCGCAAGTATATAATTTTTAACGATTAAAAACTAGAAATGCAGAGCATACAGAAAATTCTCAATTGGTAAGAAAGGAGTGATGGAAGAGCCTTTATGACCCTTGACCCAGCGCAATTTTGTGGGCAACATACCCCGCCAAGTTCACAGGCCTATAGCTGTCTACTGCTGCTTTCGCCATTTCCAACCAACCTGAAAAGTCTATGGAGAATCCATGAAGATTCTTGTTGCTGTTAAGCGTGTCGTTGATTACAACGTCAAAGTACGCGCCAAAGCTGATGGTACTGATGTTGATCTCAATAATGTCAAAATGGCCATCAATCCCTTCTGCGAAATTGCCGTTGAAGAGGCGGTGCGTCTCAAGGAAGCCGGTATCGCTACCGAAATTATTGCGGTCTCTGTCGGCGACAAAAGTTGTCAGGAACAGATCCGCACTGCACTGGCCCTCGGCGCTGACCGTGGTATTCAGGTAGATACACTGGGCAATCTTGAGCCTCTGGTGGTAGCAAAATTGCTCAAGGCCGTGGTCGATAAGGAAAAGCCTCAGTTGGTCATTCTCGGTAAGCAGTCTATTGACGGGGATAATAACCAGACGGGGCAAATGCTTGGAGCGCTGGCGAACATGGGGCAAGGCACGTTTGCTTCCAAGGTGGTCGTGGCTGGAGACCGGGTCAATGTCACTCGCGAGATTGATGGTGGTTTACAGACTCTTAGCCTGAAACTTCCTGCCATCGTAACCACTGATTTGCGCCTAAATGAGCCGCGATATGCTTCCCTGCCAAATATCATGAAGGCCAAGAAGAAGACACTGGATGTATTCACTCCGGAAGACCTGGGTGTGGCAGTCACGTCGCATGTGATTCGCGTGAAAGTGCAGCCTCCAGCCGCGCGACAGGCTGGTATCAAGGTTAAGGATGTCCAGGAGTTGGTAGATAAACTGAAGAACGAGGCAAAGGTGATCTCATGAGTACTCTGGTTATTGCAGAACACGACAACAAGAGCCTGAAGGTATCCACACTCAATACGGTAGCCGCCGCTCAGGCTATGGGTGGCGCAATCGATATACTGGTGGCCGGTGCAAATTGTGGCTCGGTCGCTACAGCAGCTGCGGCTGTGCCCGGTATCGGCAAGGTATTGGTGGCTGACAATGCGGCTTATGAGTACCAATTGGCTGAGAACGTCAGCCTGTTGATCGCAGAGGTGGCCGCTGGCTATGACAATATACTCGCTCCAGCTACACCCAACTGTAAGAACTTTATGCCACGCGTAGCGGCGCTATTGGATGTCGGGCAAATTTCGGAGGTTACCTCGGTAGTCTCAGCCGACACATTCGAGCGTCCGATCTACGCAGGCAACGTAATCGCCACGGTACAGAGCACGGACGCCAAAAAAGTTATCACTGTGCGCACCACAGCCTACGATGCGGTTCCCGCCACGGGAGGTTCAGCACCTATCGAAGCGCTGAGTGCAGTGCATGACGCGGGAATTTCCGCTTTTGTGAGTCAGGAGGTCGCGGTATCGGAGCGCCCGGAACTGACCTCCGCTTCCGTAGTTATCTCTGGCGGCAGAGGCATGCAAAACGGCGAAAACTTCAAGCTGCTGGACGGTATCGCTGACAAGCTGGGTGCTGCAATTGGTGCCTCACGGGCCGCAGTTGACGCCGGTTTTGTGCCCAACGACATGCAGGTTGGCCAGACCGGCAAAATCGTAGCCCCCGACCTCTATATTGCTGTCGGCATTTCTGGCGCCATCCAGCACCTGGCGGGCATGAAGGACTCCAAGGTGATTGTTGCCATTAACAAAGATGAGGATGCCCCTATTTTTCAGGTCGCTGACTATGGTTTGGTAGCCGATTTGTTTGTTGCGCTGCCCGAGTTTGAAGCCAAGCTCTAAGGGTATAATCCGCAGGGCAGAAACCGGTCCCCATGGCCGGTTTTTTTTCGACCCCGGTTCAATCCCGCCGCAGCTGATCTGAAATGGCAATCGGAGTAGGGTAGTTCAGTACCACGATATATGAGGATACCACCAACGTAATAATCGTCGTGGCCTGAATCAGCAGGGAGGCCTGCTCCGATATAAGTGCTCCGCCAATGGCAACGTAGGCGATGAGCAGGGAGAACTCGCTGGTCTGCCCCAGCCGGAAGCCCAGGTCCCAGCCGAGACTCCGCTTTTCACTGACCCCTTTTAGCAAATAGCGATACACCACCGGCTTAAGGCATAGTACAAGCGCGGAGAGAAGCAGGGCAGGGGCTAACACCTGGTGCAGCACTGCAAGATCAAAGCGCGCGCCTACCGAGAAAAAGAACAGGATCAGGAAGAAGTCACGCAATGGTTTCAGGCTAACTGCGATGTACTGCGAGATTGGACTGGTTGCAATCGTGATCCCGGCAATAAAGGCGCCAATTTCTGCCGAAAGCCCCACATAATTGGCCAACTCGGCCATACCGAGACACCAGCCTATGGCCAGCAGGAAGATGTACTCGTGAAACCTATCGAAGCGGGTAATCAGGGGGAGCAAGATATAGCGCACACTCAGCAGAGCGGCCCCCGCCAGTAGCGGCAGACTGAGTAACAAGAGCGTCAGATCGCTCACGATGTTGCCACTTGATTCGGCTGCTGCGCTTAACAGCACCATCAGAATGACAATAGCCAACAGATCCTGCAGCAGGAGCAGGCCTATCATCAGTTCACCGATGTGGCGATGGTGTAGCACTGTGGTTGGCAACAATTTGATACCAATGATGGTAGAGGAAAACATCATCGCTGCCCCGACCACCAAGCTGTCCAGAGTCGTGTAACCAAACAGAAGTGCTACTGCGAAGCCCATACCCAAGAAGATAACAGAGCTGAATATAGCGACCACGGTGGATTTACGCAGAGTTGCCCACAGTGCCTGCGGTTGCATGTCCAGGCCGAGCAGAAATAACAGGAAAATGATTCCCACATGACCAATATCTGACAATAAGCTCAGGTCTTTAACCATGGACAGGCCATACGGCCCTATGCAGGCACCCAGCGCGATATAGGCAATGATGAGAGGTTGGCGGGTATACAGGGCGATGGAGGCAAACACGGCCGCCCCGCTAAAGATCAGGAAAAAGGAAAATGTAATACTACTGAAGTCCATTTGCCGCCCTTTCCCGCCAGCCTGTTCAGCAGTGTAAACAAACCATCGGCGGATAGGAACTCAGCAGGTTGTTGATGTCCGACGACGAAACAAGGGCAGGGGCTGGTCGATGGCGGCCTGGTAGTATTCGCTGAAATCACTCATGCTTGCCAGCGCTGCTTCCAGGCCAGATTCATCGACCATTTGAAAGGCATCAAAGCCACAGCGCTTTAGGTAAGTAAGCTGGTCACGGATGAAATGCCCGCTTGCGCGCAGTTCGCCACGGTAGCCACGCTCGCGCAAATCCCTTGCATAGGAGAAACCGCGTCCATCAGTGAACACGGGGAAATTGATCACCACAAGCTCAATCTGATCCAAAAAGTCGAACAGGGGAGCGGGCTCCTGATCAGATTCCAGTTGCACGCCACTGCCATTTTTATTGGCCAGTTGCAGCCACTGCACCAGATTGCATATCTGGCCTGGTGCGGGTAGAGCGATGTCCGGATCCAGGGGGACCCAGGCATCGTCAGTGACAGTGCCTTGCCTAATCAGACTGGACATAAACTCGCTCCTTGAAAGGGTCAATGCCGACACGGCGGTAAGTATCCAGGAAGCACTCTTCTTCCTCACGCAATGTCACATAGGTTGAGAGAATTTTGTCGATCACGTCAGGCATGTCCTCCTGCTTGAACGAGGGTCCAAGAATATTGCCAATCGAGGCTTCCTTGGACTGGCTGCCACCCAGGCAAACCTGATAAAACTCCTGCCCCTTTTTGTCCACGCCCAGAATGCCGATATGACCTATATGATGGTGGCCGCAGGCATTCATGCAGCCGCTGATATTGAGTTCCAGCGGTCCCAGGTCGTAGACATAATCAAGGTCATCAAAGCGCATCTGGATAGCTTCTGCCACCGGTAGTGATTTAGCATTTGCCAGTGAGCAGTAGTCGCCACCAGGACAGCAAATAATATCCGTAAGATATCCAATATTAGGCGTCGCCAATCCCGCAGCCTGCAGGTGCTGCCACAGCGCATAGAGGCATGACGTTTGCACGTCACCCAGCACCATGTTCTGCTGATGAGTGCTGCGAACTTCGCCGAAGGAGTACGTATCTGCCAATTGTGCAAGCAATTCGAGTTGCTCGGCGGTCACGTCCCCGGGGGCAAAACCCGTGGCCTTGAGCGATATCGTCACTATGCGGTAGCCCGGCACCCGGTGCTCCTGCGTGTTGCGTTCAATCCAGTTGCCGAAAATTGGATCGCGTACGCACTGCGCTGTGAGAGCGGCGCTGGCGATGGTGCCATCCAAGCACGTCGTAATCGGGGGCGTCGAAGAATTCTCGAACACGCACCAACTCATCGTCGGTCAGTGTTGATGGTCCGTCCCTCACTGCCATCCACTCTTGTTCCACGGCATGTCGAAAGGCGTCGACACCCATGGCTTTGACCAGAATCTTGATACGCGCCTTGTATTTGTTATCCCTGCGACCGTGCTTGTTGTATACGCGCAGAATGGCTTCCAGATAGGTCAGCAGGTGTTTTTTCTCGAGCCATTCACACACTACAGAGCCGATTGCAGGGGTGCGACCGAGACCACCACCAACCAGTATCTTCAGGCCTATCTCGCCCCTATCATTGGCTAACAGTTCAATACCGATATCGTGATGGTGAATTGCGGCACGGTCCTGTGTTGAACCACAGACTGCTATTTTGAATTTACGTGGCAGAAAGGCAAATTCCGGGTGTAACGTTGACCATTGTCGAATGATTTCACAGTAGGGGCGGGGATCTTCCAACTCATCACAGGCCACGCCAGCGAACTGGTCAGTGGTGGTATTGCGGATGCAGTTACCGCTGGTCTGGATGGCGTGCATCTGTACGGTGGCGAGTTCCGCCAGAATATCCGGCACATCAGCCAGCCTGGGCCAGTTCAGCTGCACATTCTGACGTGTGCTGATATGCGCATAGCCCTTATCGTAAGTCCTGGAAATTTCCGCCAGCTTGCGCAACTGAACACTGTTCATGAGTCCGTAGGGCACGGCTATACGCAACATGGGCGCCAGACGCTGCACATAGAGGCCATTCTGCAGCCGCAATGGTCTGAATTCCTCTTCCGTTAACTTTCCGGCAAGAAACCGGTTTGTCTGATCGCGGTATTGGGCAACGCGTTCATCGACAATTCTTTGGTCATACTCGTCGTAGACGTACATTTACAAATCCTGGTCTTTTGCTGGGCCAAAACTTCTTCGGGCGGGCGGAGGCGCTACCTTAACAGAAAATTGCCATCGACAAATAGTCATGATATTCATAAGCTTAGATGAAAACTGTTTTGGATCAGGCGCCTAATTTACCGATACGCCAACTACTAGGGAATACGGCGAATCTTGGTATAATGCTTCGCCCGTCCAACCTCATTCCTGGAGAACACAATGTCTGATAAATCAAACCTGGAGCGCACTGCTGACGGCAGGGCCGACGCTGGTGCCGCCATTGCCATCGTTACCATCGTGGTGTTCGCGATGTACCTATGGTTGTCCGGTATGCCGTCCTGAGCCAGTTAAAGGATGTACCCTAACTGCTCACTTCCCTGCACCTTTAAGGACCATCTGGACAACGAGCACGACCGAGCCAATAAATAGCAGGGTAAATACAATGCCTGCGGCAATAAACACGCCCAGACGACCCTGCTTGAAATCCCGCTCCCTGTTCTTGCTGCTTTGTACTCCCAGGCCAGCGGCAAGTACGCTCCCCACGACCTGCAGTGGATTAAGTTTGGCCGGCTCCTGCTGTGGCTTTGACCCGGTATCTTCCTGATCACTCATCCCGGTATACCTCGTTCAATAGTCAAGGTTGGGGCGCAGCCATCGCTCCACCACCTCGACAGACTCACTCTTACGTCGCGCCAGATCCTCCACCTGGTCGCGGCCAATTTTCCCTACTGCAAAGTAGCGCGACTCGGGATGGGAGAAGTAGAACCCGCTGACGGATGAAGCGGGGGTCATGGCAAAATTTTCAGACAGCGTGATACCACAAGCGTTGGTTGCATCCAGAAGTCTGAACAGGGTTTCTTTCTCCGTATGATCCGGACAAGCGGGATAACCCGGCGCGGGGCGAATGCCCTGGTAACGCTCCCTGATCAAATCTTCAGTGCCCAGGGATTCCTCGACGCTATAGCCCCAAAGTTCCTTGCGTACCAGTCGGTGCAGATACTCAGCGAACGACTCCGCGAGCCGGTCTGCCAGGGATTTCAGCAAAATGCTGTTGTAGTCGTCATGTTGCGCCTCAAACTCCGCTGCAAGCTCATCGACACCGTGACCAGTGGTAACGCAGAATCCGCCAATATAGTCTCTGGCGCTCGCACCGACGGGCGCTACGAAATCGGCCAGACTAACATTGCTTTTACCTCCCTGTTTCTGCGTCTGCTGTCGCAGGTGATGCAGCGTGGCGATAACTTCGCTGCGGGACTCGTCAGCGTAGATATCAATGTCGTCCGCGCCGCTGCGGGCCGCTGGCCAGAACCCCACCGCGGCCTTCGCAGTTAACAATTTTTCATCGACAATCCGCTTTAACATATGCTGGGCATCACGATAGAGTTCGGTGGCCTGCGCGCCGACGATTTCATCGTCCAGAATCGCCGGAAATTTGCCTGCCAGCTCCCATGTTATGAAAAATGGCGTCCAGTCGATGGTATCCAGCAGCTGTGCCAGCGGAAAATCATCAAACACGCGAGTGCCGAGAAATGTGGGGCGGGGCGGCTGGTAGGCCTGCCAATCGAACTGCGGGGCATTCGCCATGGCCTCAACATAGCTGAGCTGCTTCTCGCGTGGCTTACGGTTGGCGACGCGTTCACGAACGACCACGTATTCCTCCTGCAGGTCGCGCACAAATTTTTCCTTGCCCATGCCTAGAAGTTGCGTTGCCACCGCCACACTGCGCGAGGCATCGGGCACGTAGACTACGACGTCGCGGTTATACCGGGGTTCAATTTTCACCGCAGTATGCGCCTTTGAGGTTGTCGCTCCGCCTATCATCAGGGGCACGCTGAATTCAAGGCGCTGCATTTCGCTGGCCACATGCACCATTTCGTCCAGCGAGGGTGTAATCAGGCCACTGAGGCCGATTACGTCAACCTGCTGTTCTTTCGCGACCTGTAGGATCTTGTCACAGGACACCATTACGCCCAGGTCGATCACCTCAAAGTTATTGCACTGCAGCACTATGCCGACAATATTCTTGCCAATATCGTGCACATCTCCCTTGACGGTCGCCATGAGGATTTTGCCGTTAGTTGAATTGCCACCCTCCTTTTCCAGCTCGATATAGGGCTGCAGGTGGGCCACGGCCTGCTTCATCACACGAGCACTTTTCACTACCTGTGGCAGGAACATCTTACCTGCGCCAAAAAGGTCTCCGACGATGTTCATGCCGTCCATCAAGGGTCCCTCAATGACCTCAATGGGGCGGCTGAATTTCAGCCGGGCTTCCTCGGCATCCTCAACTATCCAGGTGTTAATTCCCTTTACCAAAGCATGGGCCAGACGCTTGTCCACGTCCTGCTCACGCCAACTGAGGTCCTCTACCCGGCCTTCGCCACCACCCGTATCACGGTAGCGCTCGGCCAGCTCCAGCAGGCGTTCTGTCCCGTCATCGCTGCGGTTGAGGATGACATCCTCCACCACTTCTCGCAGATCTTTTGGCAACTCGTCGTACACTGCCAATTGGCCTGCATTGACGATGCCCATATCCATGCCGGCCTGGATTGCGTGATAAAGAAATACCGAGTGAATTGCCTCACGCACAGCATCATTACCGCGAAAGGAGAACGATACGTTGGACACTCCGCCGGACACTAACGCTCCCGGCAAATTCTCCTTGATGTAGCGCGTCGCCTCGATGAACTCCACAGCATAGTTGTTGTGTTCTTCTATGCCGGTGGCGATGGCAAAAATGTTGGGGTCGAAGATAATGTCATTCGGGTTAAAATTGAGTTCACCTACCAGCAGGTCGTAACAGCGCTTGCAAATGTCCTTGCGCCGCTGCAGGTTGTCGGCCTGGCCATTCTCGTCGAAAGCCATAACCACCACCGCCGCGCCATAGCGCTGGCAGAGACGGGCCTGAGCAAGAAATTCCTGTTCACCCGCCTTAAGGCTTATGGAGTTCACAATCGCCTTACCCTGTATACACTTCAGGCCAGCCTCAATGACATTCCACTTGGATGAATCCACCATGATCGGTATCCGGCAAATGTCAGGCTCGGAGGCGATCAGGTTGAGAAAGGTGACCATGGCTGCTTCCGAATCGAGCATGCCTTCGTCCATGTTGATATCAATGATTTGTGCACCGTCCTCCACCTGAGTGCGCGCCACAGCCAGCGCTTCATCGTAGCGACCATCAAGGATCAATCGCTTGAATTTGGCAGAGCCGGTAACGTTGCAGCGTTCCCCAACATTTACAAACAGACTGTCTTCCTTGACATTGAACGCTTCCAGCCCACTCAGGCGGCAGGCTTTCTCATGCTGCGGGAGAGGGCGCGGTGCAACGCCCTCGCAAGCGTGGGCGATCGCCCTGATATGGGCAGGGGTCGTCCCGCAACAGCCACCGGCCAGGTTAAGAAAACCGCGGCGGGCAAATTCGCTGTACTCTTTCTCCATGATCTCCGGAGTTTCGTCGAATTCGCCGAAGGCGTTGGGTAGGCCGGCATTGAGATGCGCGCTGAAGTAGCAGTCAGCCACGTTCGACAAATCTTCTATAAAGGGCCGAATCTCCCGATAGGGTCGACCGCAGTTACTGCCGACGATCAATGGCTTAGCATGAGCCACGGAATTCCAGAACGCCTCCGGATTCTGTCCAGACAACACCCTTCCACTGATGTCCGGGAAGGTTACTGAAATCATGAGTGGCAATTCCCGACCCAATTCCTCATAAACTTCCTTGACAGCAAAAATAGCGGCCTTTGCATTCAGCGTGTCAAAAATTGTCTCGATCATAATCAGGTCAACACCCCCGGCCATGAGCGCACGGGTTGCATTGGCGTAATCAAGCCGCAACGCATCAAAGCTGATACTGCGTGCGCCGGGATCGTTTACATCGGGTGAAATCGAAGCAGTTTTCGGCGTAGGGCCGAGGACGCCTGCGACGAAGCGCGGCTTATTGGGGGTCCTGGCGGTAATCTCGTCTGCCACTGCTCGGGCAATTCTGGCCGCTGTGAGGTTCTGTTCCGATGCCAGTTCACTGAGGTTATAGTCGCCCTGCGCAGTGGCCGTACTGCCGAATGTATTTGTTTCTATAATGTCAGCACCTGCCTCAAGGTACTGCCGGTGTATTTTCGCGATGATGTCAGGACGGGTCAGGCTGAGAAGTTCGTTATTGCCTTTCAGATCGGAGGCATGGTCGGCAAAGCGTTCGCCACGAAAATCAGCTTCCACGAGGTTTTCCGCCTGAATCATTGTGCCCATAGCGCCATCAATGATCAGGATTCGCTCTTGCAGGGCTTGCTCCAGACGCCCTGTATTTGGTTTGTCGCTTGCCATGAGAATGCCTTATCCTGTAGCGCGGAGTAGATTCTCCGCCGTCAAAAAAGCCAGCAATATTAACAGATTGTTGTCTTCATTGAAGAACGGTATCAACTAGAGCTCACACTTTGTGTACAAGTTTGGTACAATAACCTAGTAAATTAGTCGGAATGGATCGATTCAATGGTAACCATTACTGAATCAGCCCAGGATTACCTGGCTGAACTGCTGTCCAAACAGGACGACGCCCTGGGTGTCAGGGTCTTTATCAACCAGCCAGGAACACCCCGCGCGGAAACTTGTATTGCCTACTGCCGTGAGGGTGATCTGCAGGAAGGGGATGAGGTAAAGGAACTGGGGAAATTTACGGTGTGGTATGACGCCCGTAGTTTACCATTTCTGGAGGACGCCCTGGTGGACTACTCCAAGGATCGCATGGGGGGACAACTGACCATCAAAGCCCCCAACGCCAAGCTACCCCGGGTCAATGACGATAGCTCCCTCGAAGATCGTGTCAATTATGTACTGTACAACGAGGTCAATCCTGCGCTGGCTGCCCACGGGGGCGAAGTGAGTCTGGTGGAAATCACTGAGCAAATGGTGGCCATACTGCAGTTCGGCGGTGGTTGCCAGGGTTGCAGCGCAGTGGACCAAACCCTCAAGGGCGGCGTGGAGAAGACCCTGATGGAGCAAATTCCGCAACTTCAGGGCGTACGCGATACTACCGACCACAGCGACACCTCACAGGCCTATTACTAAGCGAGCAACCGGCCTTGAAACTGGTGGAGCACTCTCAGTGTGAGCGGCGGCTGCGCTCCACCAGAGTGCTTTTCAATTTGCCTCGCATCGCCCGCAGGCAGCGTTCAGTAGTCTCCCAGTCAATACAAGCGTCGGTGACCGATACGCCGTACTCCAGGTCCTCCAGGTTCGCCGGAATAGCCTGGGCGCCGGCTTTCAAATTGCTCTCAATCATCAGTCCGACGATTGACGTGTTGCCCTCCAGAATCTGGTTAGCGACATTTTCCACCACCAATGGCTGCAACTCCGGTTGCTTGCTGGAGTTGGCATGACTGCAATCGACCATGATATTGCGAGCAACACCAGCCTTGTCCAGGGCGTCCTCACACAGCCTGATATGAACCGAGTCATAATTCGGACCCGCTGTACCACCCCGCAGCACGATATGGCCGTAGGCGTTGCCTTTGGTGGTAAATACCGATACCTGGCCCTGGCCATTTATCCCCAGAAAGCGATGGGGCTTGGCCACTGAATTGAGCGCATTGGTGGCGACGGTCAGACTCCCGTCGGTGCCGTTCTTGAATCCGACCGCACTGGACAGGCCACTGGCCATTTCCCGGTGCGTTTGCGATTCGGTCGTACGGGCACCGATCGCTGTCCAGCTAATCAAGTCCTGCAAATACTGGGGTGAGATTGGATCCAGCGCCTCGGTAGAAGTTGGCAGGCCCAGATCCAGAATGTCCAGTAGCAATTTGCGGGCAATGTGCAGCCCCTCCTCAATCTTGAAGGAGTCATCCAGGTACGGATCGTTCACCAGGCCTTTCCAGCCAACTGTGGTGCGCGGCTTTTCAAAGTAAACACGCATGACGATATACAGCGTATCTGCGAGCTCATCGGCCAGCACCTTCAGGCGACGGGCATAGTCCATGGCCGCAACCGGGTCGTGGATAGAGCAGGGCCCAACCACGACAAATAATCGATGGTCGCGACGATCAAGTATATCCTCTATCACCTGTCGACTGTCTGCGAGCGTGTCATGGATTGATACCGACATCGGCAGTGTGGTCTTCAACTGATCCGGCGTAATCAGTATGTCCTGTGAGGCGACATTGACATTGTGTACTTCGATGTTGCTCATCGTTGGTTACCTGATAAAGTAATTCCAGTTCTTTCCGGTGAGCGCTGGTCTTGCAACCCACAAGCCAGTGAGTCGTAAACCGGGCGCGGAATTCTATAGCAGTCCCAGAGCTTTGTGTAGGCGTTACGGGGTCTCAAACCCGACGCAGGAGATAAATTTGGCCCAGGGCCTGTACGACATCACACCTCTCGAGCCCCTGATTGAGCAGGGCTATACGCTGCTAACCCCCAACTACCGCTTGGCCCGGCGCATCAAGGCCGAGTGGGATGTCCGGCGCATGGCGGCCGGGGACCGGGTGTGGCAGCCGGTCCTGGTGCAACCGCTCGAGAGCTGGCTGCTGGGACAATGGGAGCTGGCTGTCAGTGCCGAGCTGGTGCCGCCGGTTGTGCCCATTGGTTCTGGCCAGGTGCTTGAGCTCTGGCGCCAGGTCATCATCCAGCAGGAAACGCAATCCCCGGACTACCACCTGTTGCGTCCTGTCGCAGCGGCGGAGCTGGCCAGTCAGGCCCGAGATACCCTGCGACGTTGGCAGGTTGATGTACGTAGCCCGGGAATTCGCCAGATATTCGAGCTGGATCGGGATTGTGGCACTTTCCTGCACTGGCTGACGCTGTTCGAGCGGCGACTGGCTGCATCCGGGCTGTGCACCGTGGTGGACTGCCTGGCGCAACTGCCAACTGTCGCAGTGCACCTCCCCGCGTCCCGCGTGGCGCTGCTGGAGTTTGGAGAACTTGCGCCACTGGTACGTACAGGCCTGCAGTCGCTAAGAGCGCAAGTACTGGAAATCAACGCGCACACAGCGCCGGGTGAACGCCGACTCCATGCCTGCAGCGACAAGCGGGCGGAGCTACAGACGGTTGCCGCCTGGGCCGCCGGCCTGCACCGTACAGCGCCGACCGCAACTATTGGCATCGTGCTCAGCGATATGGCTGGCGACAGGATTGCGCTTGAGTACCTGTTGCGACGCGAGTTCGATTGTCTCGGGGACAGCTACAACACTCTGCCAGTTAACTTTTCCACCGGCATCACGCTGGCCGAGGCGCCGCTGATACGCGACGCCCTGGCGGGACTGGCCATGGGTCTTCAACACACTACCGTGCCTGCCGTTGTGGGCCTTTTGCGTTCACGTTTTCTCGATATTCCGGATGCGCACAGCGCTCTTGCGCAGCGGTCTTGTCACGCGCCTGTATACGCGAGGGCCGAGCAGGTATTGTCTCTCTCCGATTTGCGTGACACCGCCGCAAACCTGAGTTCAGAGGATGGAACAGGTCTGGTGCTGGCGCAGCGTCTGCTCGCCCTTTACCGCATGCAGACGTTGCGCAGGCGGGCACGCCCCTCGCTATGGGTTGGACGCTTCCGCGAGGTGTTGTCCCTTTGGGGCTGGCCCGGCGCCCAACCTCTCGACTCCCTGGAATTCCAGCAATTGGAACTGTGGGACACGACACTCGATGAGTTCGGGGCTTATGATGCGGTCTGCGAGCCTGTCGATTTCGGCGAGGCGTTACAGCTGCTGCGCGAGTGTTGTAGTCGACAGATTTCACAGCCTCAAACTGCGGACAGTCCAGTTCAGGTACTAGGCCCGCTGGAAGCTGCGGGACTTACTTTCGAGCACCTCTGGTTGTGCGGCATGCAGGGGGCAAGTTGGCCAGCACCGCCGCGTCCAAACCCGTTCATACCGCTTTCATTGCAGTCGCAACTGCAAATGCCCCACGCCACTCCCGAGCGCGAATGGGCTTTTGGCGAAGCGCTCATCGCGCAGTACGCTCGCTCCAGTAAGGTTCTGCACGCCAGCTTTTGCCGTCAGGTTGATGGCGTGCCGGACCTGCCCAGCGCACTGCTGCAAGATTTTACAAGTCAGGCGATGCCTGAGCCCCCGGTGGTCGCGCCCCAGTGGACCGCCATCTATAAAGCGGGCGTACTCGAGGAGGTGCCTGACCACGTAGCGCCACTCCTTACGCGCGAACAACAATCTTCCCTGCGCGGAGGCAGCGGTTTGTTGGAGGATCAGTCACAGTGTCCTTTTCGAGCTTTTGCACGTCATCGCCTGCGGGTCGAGCCCCTTGGCGCATTCAGCCTTGGTTTGTCAGCAGCTGATCGGGGTTCGCTGTTGCATGCTGCACTGTTCGCGCTCTGGGGCGAGATTTGCGATTCTGCATCCTTGCACACCCTGAGTGACGTCCAACAGCGGCGGACGGTAGAAAGGGCCGTGCAGGCAGCGGTATCCGCTATGCCGGCTAGACGGCGCCAGGCAGCAGGTAAAGCCTGTTTGCAGTTGGAAGAACAGCGGCTGGTCTCAGTGCTGCAAGAATGGCTGGCGGTCGAACGCCAGCGCAGCGCATTCTCGGTGGTGCAGAGGGAGCAGGATATTACTGTGGAGATAGCCGGATTATGCCTGCAACTGCGTGTGGACCGGATTGACCAGCTGCCGGATGGTTCCCGCGTGATCATTGATTACAAATCGGGTCTCTGCACGGTGCAGGATTGGCTCGGCGATCGACCGGCCAGGCCACAGCTTCTGGTATATGGCAGCGCTGAGCCAGATACTGTTGCAGCCCTGGCATTTGCCAAGGTACGAGCCCGCGACTGTCGCTATGTCGGCCTAGGACAGGTGGCAGCCGCTGATGGCATTGGCACCGACATTGCACGCGCCGTCAGGTCACAGATGAAAGCAGGGGATTGGTCATCCCTGAATGAACGCTGGCGGGAAAACCTGGAGCGAATAGCCACTGCGTTTGTGACTGGTGCCGCGCAGGTCGACCCACTTACGCCATCCACCTGCACGCGGTGCGGTTTGCAGCCGCTGTGTCGCGTGGGGATGTCCGGGGCGATACAGCAGGCGTCAGCAGAATGATCGGAGTTGTCGACGCCCCCGCCCGTGCCGCAGCGCTGGATCCCGGCGTAAGTTTCTGTGTCAGCGCCCCGGCAGGCTCGGGCAAAACCGAGTTGTTGATTCAGCGCTACCTGTGTTTGTTGTCCCGCGTCACGCGCCCCGAACAGGTACTGGCGATTACCTTTACCCGCAAGGCAGCTGCGGAAATGCGCCAACGGGTGATGGAAGCGCTGCAGTCAGCCCTTGTGGGCGAGTCCTGCTCCGGCCCGCACCAACTGGTGACGCGGGAGCTGGCGAAAAAAGCTCTCGCAGCCGATCAGCGCGGAGAGTGGCGTATATTGCAGAACGTATCACGCCTTAATATCAAGACGATTGACAGTTTCTGCGCCGGACTGACCCGACAAATGCCGGTGCTAAGCCAGTTTGGCGGCCAGTCCAGACTGCTGGACGATGCGACTCCGCTGTACGCTGAAGCGGTGCAGGAACTCTTCAAACTGCTGGGCGAGGAACATCCCGTGGCGGGCGACCTGGCGGCGCTGCTACTGCACTTTGATAACAACTGGGAGCGCCTGCAGCAACTGCTCGTCTCGATGCTGGCCCGTCGGGAGCAGTGGCGCGGCTACCTCGGTGTGCACTATACACCCGAGGAATCGGCGGCCTACCTTATCGCCACAGTTGCCGCCCTGGTGCAGGATGAACTCAGTGAACTGCAGCGGTTGCTGGCACCGTATGCAGTCGAACTGCTGGAGCTGCTGCAGTTCGCTGCCGCCAACCTGTCGCTCACGGCGCCAGTGCAATTTCCCTCGAGCTGCGCCGCAGACTTGCCGGGCTGGCGCGGCGTCAGCAATCTGCTGCTCAGCAGGGCCGGCGGCTGGCGCAAGGTATTTACCACGCGGGAAGGGTTTCCCGGTGGCAAGGGCGAACCGCAGCGGCGCAAGGATCAGTTGCAAGCCATACTCATCGAATTGCGACAGATCCCGGACCTGCAAGCCAGGTTGGCAGCCGTCCAGACATTGCCGGAGATCGAGGCAGACAGCGTATCGTGGCAGTTGGTCTTGCACCTGTCGCGCCTGCTGCCGATGCTGGCTGCACAGCTGCTGCTGGTGTTCCAGAAGCATGGTGTGGTGGACCACAGCCAGGTAGCACAGTCTGCTTTGTTGGCGTTGGGAGAGGATGATGCGCCCACCGAGTTGGCCCTGCGCCTGGATTATCGGATTGAACACATTCTGGTGGATGAATTTCAGGATACCGCCATTACCCAGTACGAGCTGCTGCACAAACTCACCCGTGGCTGGGGAGAGTTCAATGAACAGTGTCCTGATGCACCGCGAACTCTGATGATCGTCGGTGACGCAATGCAATCAATCTACGGTTTTCGTGGAGCGAACGTAGGCTTGTTCCTCAAGGCACGACAAGAGGGATTCAACGGCGTTCTGCTGCAGCACCTAAAACTGCGTTGCAATTTCCGCTCGGACAAGGGCGTGGTCGACTGGGTCAACCAGACCTTTATACAGGCCTTTCCGGCACAGAATGACGCGCTCCGCTCACAGGTGCGCTATAGCCCTGCCGTGGCGGTGCGCCAGACGGGTCACGAGCCACCGGTGACATTGCATGCCTTTGCAGGAGAGAGTGCAAGAACGCAGGAAGTCGATTTTATCTGCGCGTGGATTGCCGACTGTGTTGAGGCGGGAGGCGACACACTTGCCGTGCTCGGTCGCAGTCGCAGCCATCTGCAACCGCTTATCAAGCGCCTGAAGCAATTGAAAATACCCTGTTATGCGCCGGATCTGGATAGCCTCGCCCAGTCGCCCGTTGTGGCTGACCTGCTGACTTTGTGTCGGGCACTGGCCAATGACGCGGACCGGCTGGCCTGGATGGCCCTGTTGCGCGCCCCCTGGTGCGGGCTGCAACTGGCTGATCTGTTGACCGTTACTCGATGTGGCGAAGCTTCGCCATACACCTCGCTGTGGTCCATTTTGCAGGGTACAGAACTGTACAATGCGCTGAGCGCGGATGGCAGAGTGCGCTTGCACCACATCCTGCCAGTACTGCGCCAGGCCCGAGCAAAGCGCGACAGGCTCGGCTTGCGTGTTTGGGTCGAGCAGGCCTGGGTAGCGCTCGGGGGTCCGCAGTGCGTGCCGGAAGTCGACGGTTTACAGGATGCAGAGCATTTCATGCAGCTACTTGAGCAGGCCGAGACGGAGGGCGTGGGGCTCGACACGGATTGGCTGTCGCAGCACCTGCAAAAGCGTTATATGAGCGCCGGAGATCCCGACAGCAAGGTACACATGATGACCTTGCACAAAGCCAAGGGGCTGGAGTTCGACCGGGTTATCATACCGCAGCTCGACAGGCTGCCCCGCAACGACGGACGGGAAATACTGTTGTGGGACGAACACAATAATGCGCGGGGAGCGCGCTCCTTTTTACTGGCAGCGGACGATCTCGGCCCGGGTGACGCCCCGACTCTGTACAATTATCTCAAGGCGCAGCGCCAGCAAAAGATGCTGCTTGAAGCCACTCGTCTGCTGTACGTGGGTGCCACCCGCGCAGTGAGTCATCTACTGCTTACCGCCAGCGTCAGGTGCGACAAAAAAACAGGCCTGCCATATGAACCTTCCAGGCACAGCCTGCTCAGCTCTATATGGCCAGTGTTCGCACAACAGATGACGCTACACCAGTCCCGTGCTGCAACCGAAGCGGTCGATCCGGCACCACGGGCGCCGCTGTTGATCCGTCTGTCGCACGGCAGTGCGGCGCCGGTAGCTAACACCGCCGCCACCCCTGTGCCGCAGGAGGCAGGTGGAACTATTTCGCGCCCCGACACCCGCGTGGAACGCAGTATCGGCAGCGTCGTGCACCTGGCGCTGGAGGAATTGTCACGGCGTCCAGCGCTGCCTGAAAGCGCCAGCGCCGCCGACCAACGGCGCTGGCGTATGGCGCTGCAACGGCAAGGCCTGTGGGGCACCGTGCTGGATGACGCTCTGGATGTGGTGCTCAGAGCCATCGCTCAGGCCCTGCGATCAGATAACATTGGACGCTGGCTGTTGTCTTCAGGGCATGCGGATGCACACAGTGAATGGGCCCTGACAACAGTTAACTCGCAAGGCGAAATCAGGGACATCGTCATAGACCGCAGTTTTATAGACAGGACGACGGGATGGCGCTGGATAATCGACTACAAAAACAGCTGCCCCGCGCCCGGCGAGTCGCTGCACGATTTCATCGCTCGTGAAAGCGCCACCCACATGGATCAGTTGCGACGCTACTACGACGCGGTGCGGCAGCTGGTTAAGGAGCCACTGCTGCTGTGCCTTGTTTTTTACTGCTCTGGGACATTTGCACACAGTACCCGAGCTGCTGTTGCCGGATTCGCAGCGCACGACCAAACCATGCGACGATTAGACAGACATACAGTCCAGCGCATTGTCGTTCTGACCGGCGCCGGTGTATCGGCAGAGTCGGGTCTGGCAACTTTCAGGGATTCCGATGGCCTCTGGGAAAAGCATGATCCCATGCAGATCGCCACTCCCGAGGCCTTTGTCCAAAACCCGGCGCTGGTATACCGTTTTTACAACGCACGCAGGAACCAGTTGCGGGATGTGTGTCCCAATGATGCCCACCGGGCGTTGGCCAGGTTGCAGACGGACTTTCCCGGGGATGTGTTTCTGGTAACACAGAATGTTGACGATTTGCATGAGCGCGGTGGCAGCGAGCAGGTCTGCCACATGCACGGCGAGTTGAACAGTATGTTGTGCCAGGCCTGCAATGGCACTCTGCGGGTGATCGAGGACTATGATGGACACAGTATCTGCCCGCTGTGTGGGGTGTCCGGCAAGCTGCGACCGGATATCGTCTGGTTCGGTGAAATACCGTACCACATGGATGCAATCGCGGCACGGCTGCGCGAGTGTGACCTGTTCATTGCCGTAGGTACTTCCGGAGTCGTGTACCCGGCGGCAGGGTTTGTGCAGGAGGCACTGCGCAGTGGCGCCCAAACCCTCGAAATCAATAAGGAACTCAGCGAGGTGACGGGCTATTTTCACCGGCAGAGGCGCGGCGCGGCCACCGTGGAAGTAGTCAGGCTGGTGGCAGAGTTACTGGCTGGCTGAGGTCACCGACTGCAGCCAGCCGGAACTCACTATTGCACCGGTTTAGCTTCTTTTTGCAGCGTGAGCGCCATGGCCTCGGTAAACACGACGACTGCTGTCTGGCCGACTTTCACACCAGCCATCTTCGCCGCTTCCACGTCACCAATGGAGTGCTCTTTGCCGCGCGAATCCTTTACGACCACTACACCTGTCTCGGGATTCAGTGCCTCAATCGTTACGACCGCGCGAATGACTCGAGCCGTATCAATACCAGGATTGGCGGCATCGCCTGAAATAGACTTGCCTTGCATCACCATCCAGGGCTCAGCCAACTCCTCTGCGGTGGGCGTACGCACTTCGCCCTCCAGCGCTGCGAAAAAAGTCCCCACCAGCCGGTCACCAATACTGACGTCCTCCAGCTTTATCACCTTTTCCGGAGCGACCAATGTGGTCTCGAATCCGTTTGGTCCACGCAGGGTAACCTCGCGTGTCTTCAGATCGATCGCGGTAACCTCGGCCTCTATCTCTACAGCCACGGCGCGGCCATTAGTCTCCGCCGTCTTTTCGGGTTCCGCCTGTGCAACTAGTGGCAGTGTCAGCGCGAGTAGCGCTACCACGCTCGCCTGGGCAAGGCTGGACAGCGATTTCATAAGTACTTTCATTTGAACACTCCTTTTTTGTCGGGGGACTCGATGCCGCCAAATAGCGGACGGGCGCGCTAACATACGCCCAAGCGTGGACGCAGCGCAATACGATGATGTCGCCGAGCGGTTTCAGCCCTTGTCGGCCAGCAGGATATTGAATTTTGAGTTGCCTGCCAGTTTTTTCACGCGCTGGAACCCCGCCCGGAGCACGGGCGCATAATCAAGATGCCTGTTGGCAACAAGGCACAGGTGGCCGCCTGGCTGGATGTGTCGGCTACAATTCGCGAGCAGGTGCCGACCGGCAAACTCATCCACAGTGTGCTCCTGATGAAAAGGCGGATTGCACAGGATGAGTTGCGCTGCCTCGCCCGAATAGTCCTGCAGTCCATCGCCGTGGTGAAAACTGAAATTGTGCGCTGCTTTAGGGAATACATGGTTCGCATTACGCTGTGCCGCGGCAATGGCCATGGCCGACTCATCACAAAAAGCCACTTTTTGAGCCAGGCCGAGTTTAAGAGCGGCCAACCCCAGAACGCCATTGCCACAGGCCAGGTCTATAACTGTCTCGGAGGGCGCCAAGCGGGGCAGTTGCTCGAGCAGGAACCGGGTTCCAATATCCAACTTTTCCCGGCTGAAGACATTGGGCAGGGCCTGAAGTTCTGCACCCAGTGGTTCACAGTAGTAAGCCGCCGTGTCGGAGCATGGCGCTACCGGGCGATCATCCCTGATAGCGCTGAACAGGCGCGCCTTGTTTCGCCCCGGGTGACGCTGCGTGGGTCCGATGACGCGTTCCAGTATGTTTGCGGTATGCGGGGACAGGTGTTTGTCCATACCGGCGGCCAGTATCGTTGCACCCGATGGCAAGCGGCTGGCGAGTTGCGTCAGCTGATATTCGAAAAATGGCAGTTGTTTGGGGATTCTCAGGACCACAAGCTCCGGTGTTGAGGCGGGCGTCCGGGTGCTCCACACAATCGGTGTCTCAATGCGGGCATTGGCAGCCTCGTTATGCCTCAATGCAAGCACAGCCAGTGCCGAATCCGTCCACAGCGCATGCGGTTGCAGCGCTACACACAGCGCACCCTGCGCGTCATTGACCACCAGTATTGCCGCGCCAGCGGTGCCTCTTTGATGAACTTCCTCCAGTAACAGGGTATCCGCCGCACACCAGGCCAGCAGTGGTTCGTCAGGCCTGCTCGGGTAGCGTGCCAGGTTGAACGTGCCGTAGGGCGATTGAAATCCTGTTGAGTTCGGTGCCACCATCATGGGCCGCTCTGCTGCGCCCGTGTCTCAGCCACCTGTGCTGTGAATGGTGAGCTGTTGTCCGGGCTGTAGGTAGGCGCCCGGGGCCAGTGCATTCCAGGCGACGATGTCACTGATGGATACATTAAATTTGCGCGCGATGCTGGACAAAGTGTCCCCCTTACATACACGGTAACCCTGGGGGGTCGCAGCTTTTTCGGACGCTGGCGTCGGGCCGGGATTCCGCACTGCCATCACCGGGAATTTTGAGGGTGTCACCGGCCCGAATGCCGCTGCCTCGGATGCCGTTGACCTCCTGCAACACCGTTACATCGGTATCGAACCTCCTGGCGATGTCGCCCAGATTGTCGCCTGATTTGATGCGGTAGGTCTTCCACTGCACCAGTTCTTCAGGAGTGAGTTGGGCTATGTTGTACTCAAAACGATTGCGGGTGCCAACGGGTAGCAATATCTCCCCCGACTGGTTCGGCGCAATGGACTTGCCCAATTGCCCGGGATTAAGCGCGCGAAGTATGTCGATATCCACGCCCGCCAGTTTAGCCGCCTCAGCCAGCTCCAGAGGTTTTTCTGTGTCGGCGACCTCGAAGGCGGGTGCATTCTCTACTGATGGAATATCCACGCCGAATCGATCGGGATCAGCCACGATCTGGGCAAGGGCGATTACCTTGGGGACATATTCACGGGTGTGACCAGGAAGATTGAGCGACCAGAAATCCGTGTCCAGGCCTTTTGCTTCGTTGGCCTCGCGGGCTCGCGTAACGTTGCCGGCACCGGAATTGTAAGCTGCCAGGGCCAGTAGCCAGTCACCCCCGAACTCCTCGTGTAACGTTTCCAGGTAGTCCAGTGCCACCGTGGTGGACTCTTGCAGATCCTTCCGCCCGTCATACCCCGAGGTTCGTTCGAGCCCCAGATGAATGCCGGTCGCGGGCATAATCTGCCATAGTCCCGCCGCACCGGCGGGGCCGGATGCAAGCGGGTTCAAGCTGCTTTCAACCATGGGTATCAGGGCGATTTCCATGGGCATGTCCCGTTTCTTCACCTCTTCTACAATGTAATACAGGTAGTAATCAGCCCTGTTGGACACATCGGGCAGATAGTTTGGCTGGCGCAGGAACTCCTTGCGGGCACTGTCTACCAGGGGGCTCTGCATGGTCTGCCAGCTAAGATCATGGCGAATCCGCTCCCAGAGGTCATCCGGCTGCTTGTCAGTCGCCAGCGCCGGTAGCGGTCCTGGCCTTCCCTTATCCGCTGCCTTCTCCTTACCGGCTTCTGCCTGCTGCTGCGGATGTTCTGTCACGGACAGCTGTGAGGCGTCCGCATACACAGCAAGCGACGCGTACGGGAACAGCAGAGAAAAACTAAAAACAACTACAAATGACTTATGTAACATATTGATATATAACATTATATGGTCATTCATTTTTCGCTACTCGACCATGTTATTGTAATTTGCGAGCAGAGCCAGCGATCACTCGCTTGTGCGGTTAAAAATGGTCTTTCCAACCTCGGACAGTGGTAAAGACGGCTACGGTACTGTCTCCATCGAGTTTTCCCTGCCGCTGCAGCGACCTCTGTAGCAGCGAATCATTACAGCGCAGGAACGGGTTGGTAGCAAGCTCCAGTGCAATATCCGAGGGCACAGTGGGCTCACCGCGTTGCCGCGCGGCTTCCGCCGCTGCAATACGCTGCACAAGGTCGGCATTATCCGGGTCCACCACCCTGGCAAAAGCCAGATTGGCCAGAGTGTACTCATGAGCGCAGTAGACCCTGGTTGATGGCGGCAGCGCAGCCAGCAACTCTAGAGACCGCAACATCATCGCAGGGTTCCCTTCAAACAGTCGGCCGCAGCCGCCGGCAAACAGGGTGTCGCCACAAAATACCAGCGGGAATTGCCCTCGATGCACGTAGGCAATGTGGTCCAGCGTGTGGCCCGGCACTTCCAGTACCTCAAAGGACATACCCAGCACATCGATGCTGTCGCCGGCTTCAAGCCGTTGTGTAATCCCGCTAATAGCGGGGTTGTGTGGCCCGTAGACGACTGGCTGGTATTTGGCACACAGTGCACTGACACCGCCTACATGGTCGAAATGGTGATGGGTAATCAGGATTCCGGCGAGCTCCAGTTGCAGGGCCTCCAGGGTGTCTATCACCGGTTGCGGATCGCCCGGGTCAACCACGAAGGCCTGGCGCGATGACTGATTATAAATCAGCCAGATATAGTTGTCAGTGAAAGCGGTAATGGGTTGGATGTTCAGCATGGGGTAGCGTTCCAAACAGGTGAAAATACAGTAGTATTAGCACATTGGGTAAGGGGCTACAGGCCGGAGCGACCCACAGCGCGATGCGCGGGGAAACAAACTCGAAATGCGGGTAGATTGTATCGATATTTTGTCCGAACTGGAATCCTGGTATGCCCGTGAGAGCGGCCAGTACTTGTTGGAAGCAACTCGCGCTGCCATTCAGGACTTGCTCGATACCTCGTTTGGCTATCATATATTGCAACTGGGTGTCAGTGGCGGACGTCCCTTGTGCCAGGGCAGTCCCATCAATCATCGCCTCTACTGCGCTGAGCGCTTGGGGGAGGGAGTGGGACTGGTAGCCGAACCCGACGAGTTGCCGCTGGACAGCGATAGTGTCGATGCCATTATCGCTCACCATTGCCTGGAGTTTGCTGCCAACCCGCATCAGGTACTGCGCGAAATTCAGCGTGTATTGACGCCCCAGGGGCAACTGCTGGTGGTCGGGATTCAACCCCTATAGCCTGCTGGGGTGCAAGACGCGTCTGCGCGGTGTATTGCGCGATCCATTGTGGTCCCGGCACCACCCGGTGAGTGAACATCGCCTTACAGATTGGCTGCATCTGCTGGGCTGTGAAGTGCTGGACACGTTCAGGCTCTATAGCCTGCCGCCCGTGGGCAGCGGCCGTCCGCGCCAGTTGCTCGCCCGTGGCGACGCCTGGATCGCACGACATAACCTGCCCATAGGGGGCCTGTATATCCTGCACGCCACCAAACAGGTTGCGGGGCTGCACCGCCCCCGGCGACCGCTGCTTGCCCGCCGCACGTCGCCTCATAGGGCTGGTACCCAAACCCACGCCCACGCCCGCGCCACGTTCGCCCTATCCGCTGGGAAAGAATTCTTCTGAAAATGGAAACGTAGCTGCTTGAAAACAGTGGAGATATTTACCGATGGGGCGTGCCGTGGCAACCCCGGTCCCGGCGGCTGGGGGGCCCTGCTGCGCTATGGCGATGTGGAACGGGAATTGTTCGGTGGCGAACTCGATACCACCAATAATCGCATGGAGTTGCAGGCGGCCATTGAGGCCTTAAAGGCGCTGTCCCGCCCCTGCAGCGTCGATCTGACCACGGATTCGGTCTACGTCAGAAATGGCATCACCACATGGCTCGATGCCTGGAAAAAGAAGGGCTGGAAGACCGCAGCGCGCAAGCCGGTAAAAAATGTGGACCTGTGGCACGCGCTGGACGCGGAAAATCAACGCCACCAGGTGCGGTGGCACTGGGTGAAAGGGCACAGCGGACATGCGGAAAATGAACGGGCGGATCAATTGGCCAATCGGGGTATCGATGAATTACAGCAGTGAGTGGCGCTTCAATCCGCCGCAGAGGATCGAACTAACGTGAGACAAATCGTACTCGATACAGAAACTACCGGACTGGAAGTCTCCCAGGGGCACCGCATCATAGAAATCGGCTGCGTGGAGTTGGTAAACCGCAAGCTGACCGGCAATCATTATCACCAGTACATCAATCCGCTAGCGGGACATCGACCAGGGCGCCATCGAGGTGCATGGCATTACCAATGACTTCCTCGCCGACAAGCCAGCGTTTGAAGCAATAGCGGCAACCTTCATGGAATTCGTGCATGGTGCCGAGTTGGTCATCCACAACGCGCCCTTTGATATCGGATTCCTGAACAGCGAATTGCAGCGCCTGCCTGCCGGTGGCAGGCCTGGAAGACCTGTGTACGGTCACTGATACACTGCTGCTGGCGCGCGCCAAACATCCCGGACAACGCAATAGCCTTGATGCGCTCTGCCAGCGCTATCAGGTCGACAACTCACAGCGGGATTTGCACGGTGCACTGCTGGATGCCGAGATATTGGCCGACGTGTATCTGGCCATGACGGGTGGCCAGACAGCGCTGCAATTATCGGAATCGGGAAACGATAACGACGGCCATGCGCGCGCTGAGCAGATCATACGTTTGCCCGCCAGTCGCGCAACGCTGCCCGTCATAATGGCCACGGCGGAGGAACTCGCAGCCCACGAGGCCCAGCTGCAAGCCATAGCTGCAGCCAGCGGTGGCAGAGTGGTGTGGCGGGGTATCACCAATGGAGAGATGGCACCGATGTTTCGACCTGACAACAAGCCACCGGAGTCCAGTGACGATGAGTTGCACATCGTATTCCAGGGCGGACAGATGCTCAGTGACATGCGCTCCCGGACGGGATGCCTGATCGCCCGGGAGCAAGTGCTGCAAGGTGGATGGACCGAGCTGCGGCGCCAGTTTCTGGGCTACTGGCGGAGATCAACCCTGCTATGTTCTGGAAATAGACACGCGTAGACCAGCCCGACCCGATGCAGTACCAGAAGGGCAGCCTGTACCATATTCTGGGCAGGGTCGATGAGCAGTTGTTTGCCCTGGCGGGGCGGGCCTCGCAACTGCTGGACTGGGAACGCGATCACCAGTATTGCGGTCGCTGCGGCAAACCGATGCGGGTGGATGTCCAGGAGCGAGCGATGCGCTGCGACCCCTGCCGGGTCATCAATTACCCGCGTATCGCGCCCTGCGTAATCGTACTGGTCACCCGCGGCGAGGAACTGTTGCTGGCGCGCAACGCCAACTTCCCCCAGCCTATGTACAGCACTCTGGCCGGCTTTATCGAAGCAGGTGAAACCGCTGAAGAGACATTGGCGCGCGAAGTGCGCGAGGAGGTGGGAGTGGAGGTTGCCAACCTGCGCTATTTCCAGTCACAGTCATGGCCTTTTCCCAACCAGCTTATGCTGGGATTTTTTGCCGAGTATGCCGGCGGGAGAGATCGTCTGTGATCGCACCGAGATTGCCGATGCCCGCTGGTTCCACTACAGTGACTTGCCCATGATTCCGCCGATATCCTCGATTTCCGGGCAACTGATACACCACTACATCGAATCCTTGAAGTAAGCATCTGGAGTAAACCCTTGGAATTTATCTATGAATACGGGCTGTTTCTGGCCCAGGCAGTCACTTTTGTTGCCGCAGTCCTGATTCTGGTCACCGGCCTGGTTGCGCTGGGTCAAAGACAGCGCGCAGATCAACACGAAGGCCATATCGAGATACGCGATCTCAACGAGAAATACCGTGATATCAGCGAAGCCATTCGCGATGTCGTCGATGACCACAAGTCTGTTGAAGTTGCACAGGAAGGCCGCTAAAAAGGATGAAAAAGCGAAAGCCAAAAGTGCGAAGAAAAAACTCAGGAAAGGCGAGGACACGACACCGGAAGATCGTCGCAAGCGTCTGTATGTGCTGCATTTCGATGGGGATATAAGAGCCAGCGCCACCGACAATCTGCGGGAGGAAATCTCCGCTATTCTTCCCGCAGATCTCCAGGGTGACGAAGTATTGGTAGTCCTGGAAAGCCCGGGGGGCATGGTGCATAGCTATGGACTGGCAGCCAGCCAGCTGCAGCGTATTAAAAGTGCCGGAGTTCCCCTGATCATTGCGGTGGACAAGGTGGCCGCAAGTGGCGGTTACATGATGGCCTGCGTCGCGGACCGCATCATTGCCGCGCCTTTTGCAGTGCTAGGCTCCATCGGCGTGATCGCCCAGTTGCCTAACTTTCATCGACTGTTGCAGAAAAACGATATCGATTTCGAACTGCTCACTGCCGGTGAGTATAAACGCACTCTCACCATGTTCGGCGAGAATACCGACAAGGGTCGGGAAAAATTTGTTGAGGAGCTGGAGGAGACTCACGGCCTGTTCAAGAGTTTCGTCAGCGCCAATCGTCCTGCGCTTGATATCGCCAAAGTCGCCACCGGGGAAGTCTGGTATGGACAAAATGCGCTGGCGGAGGGACTGGTAGATGAACTGCAGACCAGTGATGCTTTCGTGCAGTCCAGGCTTGCCGACTGGGATGTGTTTGAAGTGCGATTTGTACACAAGAAGAACTGGCAGGAGAAGCTGGGCTTTGCCGCCGAGAGCGCGCTGGAACGAACTTTCCTCAAGATCTGGCAGCGGGGGCAGGGCGGCGGACAGTACTAGAGGATCCGGTTGGGAAGGCCTTTTTACATGCGAGTCTCGGGGAAGCAGGTAAAAAGGCCTTCCCGACCGGAGCCGATGACAACTAGCGGTCCATCTCCCGACACGTGCGCATCCAGGATTCGACGGATTCAAGATGAAATCGCTTGCGCGGCAGGGCAAAGTAAAACGTGCGACGCATATTGCGCCGCGGCAGCGTTAGCGGCACAAGATCGCCATTGGCGATATTCTTGTGCAATACGATCCGTGACAGGCAGCCAATGCCCAGGCCCGATTCCACAGCGTTCTTGATCGCCTCGTTGTGCTTGAATTCCAGATAGATATTGATGTCCGGCAATAGACCGGCCAGCGCCCTGTCAAAGGTTTGTCGTGCGCCGGAATCCGGTTCGCGCAGAATCCATAAGGCTTCCCTGATGTCCTTGTTGGTCAGGGTCTTTTTGCGGGCCAGCGGATGATCGGCGGCGCAGAAAACGATCAGTTCATCTTCACGCCAGGGAATCAGTTCGAGTTCCCGATGGTGCACCTCGCCTTCAATCATGCCGATGTCCACATCGAAATTGAGCACCCGCGCGACCACATCCGGCGTATTGGCAATGTCCAGTTGCACATCCGCCTCGGGATAGCTCGCCAGGTAGCCGGCGAGGTAGCGAGTGGCCAGATGGTTGCCGATGGTGAAGCTGGCGCCTACTTTAATGTGGCCCACGTCGGTATGGTCCAGCAGCTTTTCCTCAAAACTGTGGCAGTGGGCGAGCAGGGTTTCCGCTTCCTTGCGCAATGTGTGACCGATCGCGTTCAACGCCAGTTTGTTACTGACCCGGTCAAACAGCGTGACGTTATAGGTGTGTTCCAGGTTCAGCAGGGCTTCGCTGGCGGCGGACTGCGACATGTGCAGACTCTGGGCAGCTTTTGAAATGTTCTGGTGTTTTGCCACTGCAAGAAAAATCTGCAGTTGCCTGAGAGTAAATTTCATCGGCTGCCCCTCAGCGTCGTATCGATTCTTTTCCGGTACCGGAAAAACCGGTAAGCACATCCATGATATCCTGTTTTACATGGAGATCCTATGTGCTTATTATCGCTCTCACAGTGGATCATCAGGCTAGCCGCGCGGCTGCCGGTGGCAACAAAATATTGGAGAGCTCAAGCATGGCGGAACAAAAGGCGACGAACGTACACTGGCACGAGGGCGATATCACCCGGGAGCACCGTAGCAAACTCCTGGGGCACAAGGGTGCGACGCTGTGGTTCACGGGGCTGTCCGGTAGTGGTAAGAGCACTGTGGCGGTGGAACTCGAAGGAACACTGAATGAGATGGGCGTGCTGTCCTATCGACTGGACGGCGACAATGTGCGCATGGGCATAAACAAGAATCTGGGCTTTTCCGCCGAGGACCGCACCGAGAATATCCGCCGTATCGGCGAGGTTGCCAAACTGTTTGTCGACAGCGGCGTCATCGCCCTGAGCAGTTTCATCAGCCCCTATAAGGCCGACCGCGACCAGGTGCGCGCGCTGCACGAAGAGGCGGGCATGGATTTTATTGAAATCTTCGTCGACTGCTCACTGGCGGCGGCCGAGGGTCGCGATCCGAAGGGCCTGTACAAAAAGGCCCGGGCTGGCGAGATCAAGAACTTTACCGGGATTGATGATCCCTACGAGGCACCATCCAAACCGGAAATCCACCTGCATTCCGACCAGCAAAGCCTGCAGGAAGAAGTACAGGAAATACTAAGCGTGCTGCGTGACCGCGGCATCATCAGCAAATAGCCAGGAGAACAGGATGATCAAGCCACACGGCTCCGATAACTCAACCCGCTTTTCGTCTACGACAGTACAAAACGCAATGCACTGCTGGCGGAGGCTGAAACCCTGCCGTCTCTCCTGCTCAACTCGGCGGCGGCAGCCAATGCGGTGATGCTCGGCGGAGGCTACTTCAATCCCCTGACCGGCTATATGAATCTTGCCGACGCCCTCAGTGTTGCAGAGAAAATGCGCACGGTGGACGGCCTGTTTTTCCCCGTGCCCATCGTCAACATGACCACAGAGACCGGCGTGAAGGCCGGCACTCGTATTGCCCTGCGCGACCCGAATGTGCAAGGTCACCCGGTACTGGCAGTAATGGATGTGGACGCGGTGGAGCAGGTCAGTGACGAGCAGATGGCCTTTCATGGTGCAGAAGATCTTTCGCACAAGCTGGATGAGAAACATCCCGGGCGTCGCGACCTTCACCAGTCTCGGACGCACCTTGTTATCAGGCCCCATCCAGGTACTGAACTTTTCCTACTTCCAGACCGATTTTCCCGATACCTTCCGCACCGCCGTGGAAATACGCAATGAAATCGCCGAACACGGCTGGGAAAAGGTCGTCGCCTTCCAGACCCGCAACCCGATGCACCGTGCCCACGAGGAATTGTGTCGTATGGCGATGGAGAAGTTGGATGCCGACGGCGTACTGATTCACATGCTGCTGGGCAGGCTCAAACCGGGCGATATTCCAGCCGATGTGCGCGATGCCTCGATTCGTAAAATGGTGGAGCTGTACTTCCCACCCAATACGGTGATGGTCACTGGCTATGGCTTTGACATGCTGTACGCAGGCCCCCGTGAGGCCGTGTTGCACGCCGTCTTCCGCCAGAACTGTGGCTGTAGCCATCTGATAGTCGGTCGGGACCACGCCGGCGTGGGCGACTACTATGGCGGCTTCGACGCCCAGACCATCTTCGATGAGGAAGTCCCCGAAGGTGCCCTGGAACTACAGATATTCAAGGCTGATCACACCGCGTACAGCAAGAAACTGAACAAGGTGGTGATGATGTGCGACGTGCCGGATCACACCAGTGAGGACTTCGTACTGCTCTCGGGTACCGCCGTACGTGAAATGCTCGGCAAGGGTATAGCGCCACCGCCTGAGTTTTCCCGGCCGGAAGTCGCGAAAATTCTATCCGACTACTATCAGTCACTGGATAGATAGTTCCGACCGGGCGCTTGGCGGGTAAACTTTTGGTGATGCTATGAATTACGACCTCTTTAACGGCGACGCGGATGGTATCTGCGCCCTGATCCAGTTGCGCAAGGCAGAGCCCCGTGAGGCTTTACTGGTCACCGGTGTGAAGCGGGATATCAACCTGCTGGCCAGGGTGCAAGCTGCAGCGGGCGACCGGGTCACCGTTCTCGATGTATCAATGGATACCAACCGCACAGCCCTGGATAAGGCCCTGGACGGCGGCGCCAGTGTGTTCTATGTGGATCATCATTTCGCTGGGGATATCCCCGCACATCCCAACCTGACGGCGATCATCAACGAAGCGCCGGATGTGTGTACCGCAGTACTGGTTAATGGACACCTCAAGAACCGTCATCTCGATTGGGCGGTGACCGGGGCGTTTGGTGACAACCTGAAGGACACGGCACGGACGCTGGCCAGGGGACTGGCACTTTCGGAGACAGACCTGGCGTCTCTGGAGGCTCTTGGCACCTATATCAATTACAACGGCTATGGGCCGGCACTGGCGGATCTGCACTTCGACCCGAAAGAGCTGTACCTGCGACTGTATACAGCGGCAGACCCTCTGGACTTCGTGCACAACTCACCGGATTTCAAAAAACTCAGTACTGGCTATCAGGAAGATATGGCGCTGGCAGAGGGGCTGCAGCCACTGCACAGCAAGCCGGGCAGCGCCGTATTCCTGTTGCCCGACCAGGCCTGGGCGCGTCGCGTGAGCGGTGTGTATAGCAACGACCTGGCCACCGGCAATCCCGGTCGTGCTCACGCGGTCCTGACCGAGAAGGACAATGGCAACTACCTGATCAGCGTGCGTGCACCGATGAACAACAAACGCGGTGCCGCGGAACTGTGCCTGCAGTTCCCGACGGGTGGAGGCAGAGCGGCAGCGGCGGGCATCAATGACCTGCCCGCTGAGCAACTGCAGGCGTTTGTCGATGCGTTTGAGCAGGCCTACGCGGGCTGACTTTTTTCCCTTCCCTGGCGCACTCGTCGCGGCGTCACACCAAACTTTCCGGTAAACGCACGGGTAAAGTGACTGTGATCGGCAAACCCGGTTTCCATGGCGATGATGCCAATGGATTTGTCGGTCTCCAGCAACATCTGCCGGGCGTTGTCCAGACGCACTTCACTGATGTACTGGTGCGGTGTTTTTTTCAGGTGTTTTTTGAAGCGACGTTCCAGTGCGCTCACTGAAATGTTGCAGGCACCCGCCAGCGAAGCGACCGAGAGTTTGCTGCCGAAGTGCTGGCAGATGTAGTCAACAGGTGCGCGCAACTCCCGAAACGGTATTGCAGTCCCCTCGGTTTTGTTCAGGTGACGACTGATGCCGAAACTCCCGATGATGCGATCCCGCATATTGAAAATCGGCCACTTGGAGGTCAGGAACCAGTCGCCTGACTGATTCGCCCTGACAATCAGTTCCAGGCGGTCATTGACCACGCAGCCGTTAAGTACCTGTGCATCGTCGCTGCAGTATTTTTCGGCGAGGGACGCTGGCGCAATATCGTAGTCGGATTTCCCCAGCAAACCCTGCAGGGAACTGAACCCGAAGCGCTCAAAGAACAGGCGGTTGCCATAGACGAAGCGCCCCTGTGTATTCTTGATCCAGGCGTGCGTGTCCGGAATCAGGTCCAGCATGGCGAAATTTTGCTGGGCCCCGTCCAGGGAGCTGAATTGCAATTTTGTCATAAGCTCGCGCTCTCGCCGAAATTATTCCAATTGTAAAGGAATATGTTCAAGACGTCCCACGGGTTTGGGAGGACTATCTGTCGGTTGTTTAAAGCTCGATACAGCGTGGGAGGAGCGTGATGGGCAGGATCAGAATGGGCATGGTCGGCGGGGGAGAGGGCGCGTTCATTGGCGCGATCCACCGTATGGCGGCGGCGCTGGACGGTGACATCGAACTGGTCTGCGGCGCCTTCAGTAGCGACGCCGAACGCTCCCGCCGCAGCGGGGCTGCAATGTACCTGCCGCAAGGCAGGGTATACGACGATTACCGCACGATGATGACAGCAGAGGCGGCGCGCCCTGCCGCCGAGCGCATGCAGTTCGTGGCCATCGTCACCCCCAACCACCTGCACTTTCCCGTGGCCGAGGCGGCCCTGCACAGTGGTTTTCATGTCCTGTCTGACAAGCCGGCAACGTTGCGTCTGGATGAGGCTCTGCGTCTGCGGGCTATCCTGCACGATACAGGGCTGCTGTACGGCCTCACCCATACCTATACCGGCTATCCGCTGGTGAAAGAGGCCAGGGCGCGGGTGGCGACTGGAGCACTGGGCAACATTCGCAAGATCGTGGTCGAGTATTCGCAGGGTTGGCTGGCGGAGCGGCAGGAAGACACGGACAACAAGCAGGCCGCGTGGCGGCTCGACCCCTCCCGCGCGGGTGCCAGCAGCTGTATGGGTGATATCGGGGTACACGCCGCCAACCTGGCGGAATATGTCAGCGGACTCAAGATCACCGCGATCTGTGCGGACCTGGCCGCCCTTGTCCCAGGCAGGCGACTGGATGACGATGGCGCGGTCCTGCTGCGCTTTGACAACGGCGCGCGTGGCGTGCTGCACGCCAGCCAGGTCAGTGTCGGCGAAGAGAATGCGCTCAGTATTCGCGTCTATGGTGAGAAAGGCGGACTGGAGTGGCAACAACAGGAACCCGACACGCTGTGGCTGCAGTGGCCCGACCGTCCCACCGAAATGCTACGCAGGGGCGGCGGCTACCTCGGCGAACTGGCCGCGGTAAATACGCGCACACCCATGGGACATCCGGAGGGCTACCTGGAGGCCTTTGCCAATATCTATATGGCCTTTGCCGGACAGATTCGCGCGCGCGAGGCAGGACAGATTCCTCCGGCGCGCGCTGCGGACTGCCCTGGTATCGAGGAGGCCATACGTGGCATGACGTTTATCGAACTCGCCGTTGCAGCGAGTGCCAGCGACAGCAAATGGCACTTGTTCCCACAGCATTAACGAAGGAGAAGTAACCCACATGTCCAGGATGAAAGGCCCCGCCATTTTTCTAGCGCAGTTCGCCGGCCAGGATGCGCCCTTTGACACGCTGGCCAATATGACCCGCTGGGCCGGCGATCTCGGCTACCAGGGCGTACAGATCCCCACCTGGCTGATTGATCTGGAAAAGGCGGCCCACAGCAGGGATTACTGTGACGAACTCAACGGGATCTGTGCGCAAGGCGGCGTGCAGATCAGCGAACTGTCGACGCATCTGGAAGGTCAGTTGGTGGCGGTGCACCCGGCCTATGACGAGCAGTTTGACGCGTTTGCCCCGCTAGCAGTACGCGGTAACCCGCAGGCGCGGCAGGAATGGGCAGTACAGCAATTACTGTTGGCTGCGCGCGCCAGCCAGAACCTCGGACTTGATGCCCATGCCACGTTTTCCGGCGCGCTCCTGTGGCACACCATGTACCCCTGGCCGCCGCGCCCGCAGGGTCTGGTGGAAACGGGGTTCAGGGAACTCGCAGATCGGTGGTTGCCCATCCTTAACGCCTTCGACGCTGCCGGAGTGGACCTGTGCTATGAGATTCATCCCGGCGAAGACCTGCACGACGGGGTGACGTTCGAGCGCTTCCTCGCGGCCACCGGCAATCACCCGCGCTGCAGTATCCTGTATGACCCCAGCCATTTCATGCTGCAGCAACTGGATTACATCCAGTTCATTGACTTCTACCACGAGCGCATCAAGATGTTCCATGTGAAGGATGCGGAGTTCAATCCCACTGGCCGCAGCGGTGTCTACGGCGGCTACCAGGCCTGGACCGATCGCGCCGGACGGTTCCGCTCCCCCGGCGACGGTCAGGTAGACTTCAACGCTATCTTCAGCCAGTTCGCCCGCTACGGCTACCAGGGCTGGGCGGTGCTGGAGTGGGAGTGTTGCCTCAAGCATCCCGAGGATGGCGCGCGTGAAGGAGTGGACTTTATTAATCGTCACATCATCCGCACCACGGACAGAGCCTTTGACGACTTTGCCGGTGGCAGCGCCGATACTGCCAGCAACCGGCGTATTCTGGGACTGGATAGATAACCCGCTACAGAACAATAAAAAGGAGACGCAACATGACTGATAAACCGCTGGATCGCAGGCGCCTGTACCACGTGGGCAACCTGTCGATTTTCATGATCGGCCTGGGCTTTGCCGTGCGCGCAAATATCGCACCCAACCTGCAGGGAGAAATCTACGACAAGATCGACCTGGCCAACTCCGCCGCTATGGTGGGTGAGGCACTGGGCGCCACCTTTACCGGATTTGCCCTGACGCTGCTGTTCGGCAGCGCCCTGGTGGACCTGATCGGCATGAAGCGGATGCTGCTGCTGTCTGCGCTCGGTTACATTGCCGGTTCAGTCGGCCTGCTGGTGGCCACGACAATACCCGCCAGCGCTGCGGTCGCAACGCTGATTCTCGTCAGCCTGCTGTTGACCGGTCTCGGCTGGGGCGCGGTGGAGGCCGCGGCCAACCCCATGGTTGCAGCGTTGTATCCCGAGGAAAAAACCCATCGCCTCAACAGCCTGCACGCCTGGTGGCCGGCAGGCATCGTGGTGGGTGGACTGCTGGGCGTGGCGATTACCGCGCTGGCGCTGCCCTGGCAGCTGAATATGCTGGTGTTGATGCTACCTGCGCTCCTGCTGGCGTGGCTGGTGGCGACCTCCATTTTTCCCGTCACTGAACGCGTCGCCGCCGGTGTCAGCTACGGCGACATGCTGGCGGAACTGGTCAAGCGCCCGCTGTTCTGGGTGTTCTGGGTCTGCATGTACCTGACCGCAGCGGCAGAGCTGGCGCCGGGCTCGTGGGTCAATATCTCACTGTCCAATATCGTCGGTATGCAGGGCATTCTGCTGCTGGTCTACGTCAGCGCGCTGATGTTTGTGATGCGACACTTTGCCGGGCCCATTGTGGCGCGCATCTCCTCCGTCGGCCTGATGTTTGGCAGCTGCCTGGCTGCCGGCATCGGCCTGTACCTGCTCAGTCTTGCGGATTCACCCGTGCTGGCCTTCGCCGCTGCGACCGTGTGGGGTATCGGCGTGTGTTACATGTGGCCCACCATGCTGGCCATTGTGTCCGAGCGTTTCCCGCGGGGCGGCGCCCTGGCCATGGGCCTGATGGGTTTTGCCGGCGGTATGTCCATTCAATTCGTGCTGCCGCAGATGGGCGCCATCTTTGATGCCGCCAAGGCGCAGGCGGCGGGGGGAGCGGACCAACTGGCGTCGCTGTCACCGCAGGCGATGCAGGAGGTGGTGCGCTACGCCTCCGTGGAATCCTTCCAGTCGGTCGCCTTCATTCCGCTGCTGCTGCTGCCGGTGTTCGGGCTAATCTGGTTGGCGGACCGCAGGAAAGGGGGGCACCAGCGGCAAGCGATGGGTGCGCCCGGGACTACAACACAGCGCTGATGGACGCCGGCTTATGAATGTGAAAATCGGTATGAACATGCTGCTGTGGGGCATTGACATAACCCCGCAGCACATCCCGGTGTTTGCGGATCTTGCCGCGGCCGGCTACGACGGTGTTGAAATTCCCGTCGTCGGGCAGTCGACAGCGCAACTCAAAACGATGGCCGCAGCCTGCGATGATCTGGGACTGGCGCGCACTGCCGTTGCTTTCGTGGGTGCGCAGGCCAACCCGATCTCACCCGACCGGGCTATTCGCACGGCCGCAGTGGACAACCTGAAAAAGGGCATTGATGACGCCCAACTTATCGGTGCGGATTTTCTCGGCGGAGGTATTTACCAGGCACATAAGTATTTTACCGGCCGCGGCCCAACGCGGGATGAATGGAACTGGTCAGCCGACTACCTGCGCACCTGTGGCGAGTACGCGCAGCAGGCCGGGGTACGCCTGGGCCTGGAGTTCCTCAATCGCTTCGAAGTGTTCCTGATCAACACCTCGGCCGAGTGCCGGCGCATGGTGGAGCAGGTGGGACTGGATAACGTCGGCGTGCACTACGACACGCACCACGCCAACATCGAAGACCCCGACCCCCGAACCGCACTGCTGGACATCAAGGGCACCATCAATCACGTGCACCTGAGTGAGAGCCATCGCGGCACTCTGGGTACAGGCCAGGTGGACTGGGATGCCAATTTTGCCGCCCTGCATGCGATCAACTACAGTGGCTGGCTGGTGATAGAAGCGTTTGGCACTGCGGATGCGAACCTGGCCGCCGCAGCCAATGTCTGGCGCAATGCCTTCACCTCGCCGGAAGAGGTGTATCGCAAGGGCATCGATTTTATCCGCGAACGCCTGTAAGACCATGGTGGGCCTGTGTATGATGCTGACAACACAACGGTGGAAAATAATGTGATGCCGACCTCCAAACGCCGCTGGATCATTGCCATCGCGGCCGCACTGTATCTTTATTTCCTGTTGCCCGCGACCGCCGAGCTGTTCTTTGCTCTGTACCACCTGACGCATCTGGACCCCATCTACTGGGGCTACAGCGGATTCAAGGCGGCGGGTTATTACTTTGGTATCTATGAGTATCGTCTGCTCGCCTGCCTGTTGCTCGCTGTGGCCATTATTGTTATTCCTGCATTGTTCAAAAAGCTCCGCAGAGCCTGAGAGGCAGCTATGAATCGACGGGAGTTCCTGCAGTGTGCGGCCATCCTCGTATCCGGCGTTGGCGCCAGCCAACTCGGTTTCAGCCTGAGTGAGGAACAGCAGGCATTCCTGGCGAATGCGCCCGACTTTAATACGCGCCCGGTGAATTACTTCAGTGCCGGGCAGCGCGAGATCGTCGCCGCGATGGCGGAAGTGATTATTCCGCGTACCGAAACACCCGGCGCCATCGATGCGCGCGTTCCCGCCTTTCTTGAACTGATGGTGGCCTATTGGCTGAATGACGAGGAAAGAGCCATCTTCAACGCGGGGCTACAGGACATCGAGACACGCATTCCTGATGGATACGGCAAACCGTTTCATCAATTGGGTGCGCAGGAGCAACTGCAAATCCTGGAAGCCCTGGAGGATGCCGCGTCAGATTCTCCCTGGTATGAATTTGGCAATGTGCAGCGCGAGTACATCAGCGATGCGCCGTTTATCTGCCAGTTGAAGGAGCTGACTGTCTGGGGTTTCTTTACCTCGCAGGAAGGCGGCTCGCAGGTGCTGCGCTACGACCCCATGCCGATGTTTTTCAATGGCGACATGCCACTGGCCCCCGAAGACAGCTCGTGGACAACTCCCCTGTAACCCGGCGAAGCATGAACATGATTGAGAGCAAGCAGTATGATTTTGATGCCATAGTCGTGGGCTCCGGCATTTCCGGCGGCTGGGCGGCCAAGGAGCTGACGGAAAAGGGCCTCAAGGTGCTGGTGCTGGAACGCGGTAAACCGCTGGCAGCCGGCACCGGTTACCTGGGTGAACACGCGCCCAACTGGAAACTCCCTTACCAGGGCAAGCGTCCGCGCAAGCTCTACGAGGAAGAGTATCCGGTGCAGAGCAAGGTATGGTTTTCCTTCGGTGAGGCGAACCGGCAGTTCTGGAACAACGACAAGCAGAATCCCTATGCCATGGACGAGGGCAAACCGTTTCTGTGGGCGCGGGCGGACGTGGTCGGAGGGCGCTCTCTCATCTGGGGCCGCCAGACCTACCGCTGGAGCGAGATGGATTTCAAGGCCAATGCGACGGATGGCCACGGCATACCCTGGCCGGTCGGCTACAAGGACATCGAACCCTGGTACAGCTACGTCGAAAAATTCGTCGGCATCAACGGCAAGAAGGAGGGCCTGCCGCAGCTGCCGGACAGTGAGTTTCAAAAGCCCATGCCGTGGTTCGCGCTGGAAGAAACCATCCACGCACGCCTGAAGAAAAACGCACCCGATGTCACGCTCACCAATGGTCGTTGCGCGATCCTCACCGAGGATCTGCCCGGGCGCAGAGCCTGCCACTACTGCGGGCCCTGCCAGCGCGGCTGCTCCACCGGCAGTTACTTCAGCTCGCAGGCCTCAACGCTGCCGGCCGCAGCGGCCACGGGCAACCTGACCCTCAGGGCCAATGCCGTGGTCGAGCGGCTGGAGTACGATAAGGCAGCAGGGAAGATTTCCCGCGTGCACGTGATCGATACCGTGAGCGGCGCAGCGCTCGGCCTATTCTGCAAGGATATTTTTTCTCTGCGCGTCCACCGTGGGCAGCACGCAGATCCTGATGAATTCCGCCAGCGAGGCCTTCCCCAACGGACTGGCCAACAGCAGTGGCGTGCTCGGTCACTACATGATGGATCACACCCTGGGTATCAGCGGTATCGGTGTTTTCCTGGATAACATGGACAGCTATTACCACGGCAACCGGCCCACCGGCCTGTACATTCCACGCTTTCGGAATCTCAACGGCCAGGACGAGGACGCCGATTTCGTGCGCGGCTACGGCTACCAGACCGCAACGCTGCGCATGGACTGGGGCACGCGCTTCAACGCCAAGGGCTTCGGCGCGGACCTGAAGGACTCACTGCGCAAACCCGGGCCGTGGATCTTTGCACTGGCCGGCTTTACCGAGTGCCTGCCGCGCGAGTCCAACCGCATGTACCTGAGCAGGGACAAGGTCGACCGCTTCGGTATACCGCAGGTGGTGTTTGATTTCGAGTGGAGTGAGAACGAGATCAACGCGCGCCGCGATGCCAAGAAACACGCAGATCGGCTGCTCAAGGCAGCCGGTGCAGTGCTGACGGTTCCTGGCGATGACAAAATGTCCCTGCCGGGTGAGGGCATTCACGAAATGGGCACGGCGCGCATGGGCGCTGATCCGGCGACTTCCGTACTGAATGCCCACAACCAGGCGCACGACGTGCCCAACCTGTTTATCACTGACGGCTCCTTCATGACCTCGGCGTCCTGCGTCAATCCGTCGCTGACCTACATGGCCTTCACCGCCAGGGCCTGTGACTACGCTGTGAAACAAATTGCACAGGGAGTGCTGTGACCGGGGTATCGCCTGCCGGCGGAGCGCGTCACTCGCCTGCTGCGGGAACTGACCATTGATGAAAAACTGTCCCTGTGCGCCGGCCAGGGCTTGTGGCGGACCAAGCCCGTCGCGCGCCTGGGCATCAAGCCCTTCAAACTGACGGACGGCCCGCGCGGCGTGGGTTTTCATTCCAGCGGGTCGGCGCTGCACGGCCTTTCCCTCCGGTATTGCACAGGCCGCCAGCTGGGATGAGGATTTGCTGGCGCGCTTCGGTGCGGCGCTGGGGCAGGAGTGCAGGGCGGTCGGAGGGCGGACCATTCTGGGTCCGGCCATCAATATCACCCGCACACCGCTGAACGGTCGCACCTTCGAGTATCTCAGTGAAGATCCCTACCTGAACAGTCGCCTGGTTGTGCCCATCGTCAAGGGCATGCAGGAACAGGGCGTGGCGGCCTGTATAAAACACTTTGCGGTCAACAACCAGGAGACCAACCGCATGCGCATCAGCAGCCGAGGTCAGCGAGCGGGCGCTGCAGGAAATTTATTTGCCCGCTTTCAGGGCCGCGGTGGAGCAGGGTGATGCGTGGTCGGTGATGGCCGCCTACAACTCGGTCAACGGCGTCCCCGCCTGCCAGAACGCCGATCTGCTGCAGCGCAGGTTGCGCGGTGAGTGGGGCTTTCGCGGCTTCGTGGTCAGCGACTGGTTTGCCGTTCGAGGCACCACGAGCAGCGCGGCCTGTGTCAAGGGCGGGCTCAGCCTGGAAATGCCGGGCAAGGGCTCGCGCTACCGCTACAAGAACCTCAAAGCCAGCTATGCGCAGGGCCAATTCAGTGAAGCGGAACTGGATGACAACCTGCGCGGACTGCTGCATGCCATGGTACTGACCGGCCATCTGGATTCCTGTGGTCCGCGCGGGCAGCGCAATACCGCAGGGCATCAGGCCCTGGCCAGGGAAATGGCCGAAGCAGGGATGACCCTGCTGAAAAATGACGGGGCGTTACTGCCGCTTGATCCGTCACGAATCCGCAAAGTCGCGGTACTCGGCCCCAAACTGAAAAAGCGCAACTGCTTGCCGCTGTGGGGCGGCAGCGCCGGGGTGTGGCCACCCTACGAAATTACACCCTGGCAGGGATTGCAGCAGGAAAATCACGAGCGCTTCGAGTGGGTGTCAGATCCGGCACAGGCCGATGCGGTGCTGCTCTTCGTTGGCCTCAGCCACCGACCGGGTCTGGACTCTGAAGTCAGGGACCGCAAGCGCCTCGAGTTGTCGGAAAAGCAGAACAAGCTGATTCGGGAAACCGTCGCCGTCAATGCCAATACCATTGTCGTGCTGATCAACGGCAGTCCGGTCGCCATGCCCTGGGTCGATCAGGTCCCGGCCATCCTGGAGTGTTGGTATCCGGGCATGGAAGGCGGAGCGGCTATCGCCAGGACCCTGTTCGGGGACTGCAATCCCTCGGGAAAACTGCCCGTGACGTTTCCCCGCTCACTGGCGGACAGCCCCGCGCATGCATCCGCACGGACCTTCCCCGGCGACCGGCGCACCGTGCATTACGATGAGGAGTTGATGGTCGGTTATCGGCACTTCGACAAATATGGGATTGCGCCGCTGTTTCCCTTCGGCCACGGTCTGTCCTATACGCAGTTTGAGTACCGGGATTTGCAACTCAGCGGGGAGGATTTACAGCCGGAGCAAACCCTCACGGTCTCGCTGACAGTGGTAAATACCGGGGCTGTGGCGGGTGCAGAGGTGGTGCAGTTATATATGGCCGATCAGCAGCCGGGCGATGATCGACCGCCACAAGGCCTCAAGGGCTTTAAAAAGATCTGGCTGGCGCCGGGCGAAGCAAAGTCGCTATCGTTGGAACTGCCCCTGGTGCAGCTGAACATTTTCTGCCCGCAGCGCAATGCATGGCAACCCAAACCCGGGGCTTACACCGCGCGCCTGGGCAGTTCCTCCCGTGATATTCGCCTGGAGGCAGATTTTTCCATCGTATCCAGGAGATGAGGCGGCAAAACTCCTGCTCGTCTTTGCAATCGGCTGCGGTGGACACGGATACTTTCCGTTCGTTCGTGCCATCGGTCCGACCGGTTAAGCCTTTTCGCCTGCTTCCCCGATACTCGCAGTCGAAAAGGTACCGGTCGGACCTTGCTACAGTTACCTATATGACACATTGGCTTTACTAGAAACCCGCCAGACAGAAACCCGACAGCCGAACCCGTCAGCCTGAACCGCTGGTTCAATGATGTAGACCCTACAGGGCCGAAGTGCGCTTCATGGCGCAGCACGGCGCGCTGCGCTTGATTCAGGTCGAGGCCTTTGGTATCACTGGCGCTGCAAAATTCCGTATAACCACGAAAGAGAAATCGTATGTCGATGACAGATGCGCAAAAGAGAGTGCTCGATGGGACAACCTGGGATCAGTTCTGCGATGCGCTGAAAGAAGCGGGCAAGATTGTCCGCAGCGACAAGGCACCCCAGGACGTGTTTAACCAGGCCGAGGGCTATCGCTATCTGTCGCGCTTGTTGCGCGGTGGACTGGAAAGTTTCCTCGAGTTCCGCGACCCGCTGTTTCCGCAGTTGCGCTGTGGCGCCCATGAAACCATCAAGCTCGGCGCAGACAATCCCGACAACCGCTACGAGAGCGCTCCCGTCAGCCCCAAACATGACTACCGGATTACCGGCAATCGTGGCAGCGTCAACTATCTGGGCATTAGCACCATCATCAACAAGTATGCCTCCGGCGGCACCATGGAGGTCACCGGCCATATCGATTCGCGGCAGATGGAGATCGGCCCCAACGGCGAACTGGAAATTATCATCAGCCGCAACAAGCAACCCGGCAACTGGCTGCCGATGGGCGATGAAACCAACTCCATCACCGTGCGCCAGACCTTCCAGGATCGCGTCAATGAAAAACCGGCCGACATGAAAATTGAGCGTATCGGTGCGAAGGATGACCGTCCCGAACCATTTACCGCGGAAAAACTCGAACGCGGCCTGCAGGGCGCTGTCGGATTTGTGACGCGGCTCCGCCACGATGTTCGAGAACTGGTCCGAGAGTTTCCTGCCGACACTGAACCAACTGCCACCGGCAGACCAGGCCTACTGCCAGTTGATCGGCGGCGATCCCAATATCTTTTACTTCCACAGCGCCTGGCAACTGGCAGAGGATGAGGTATTCATTATCGATGCACCGGAAATTCCCGAATGCCAGACGTGGAATTTCCAGCTCGACAACTGGTGGATGGAGTCACTGGACTATCGCCATCACACGATTCACGTCAACAAACACACTGCCCATTACAACAGCGATGGCAGTGTGCGAGTGGTTGTCTCCCACACGGATCCCGGCGTACCAAACTGGATCGAGACTGCCGGCCATCGCATGGGCACCATGTGCTGGCGCTGGATCGGCGCCCAGCAGCATCCGCTGCTGCACACTCGTGTGGCCAAACTGGCGGAGCTCAAATGACCGAGCCAGCCGTGAGCTTTGTCGCCGATGAACTGATAGCCGAGGCACGAGCCCACTCCGGCTTCGAGGATTTCGGCGAGCCGCCTTACCGCGAAGGTCTCGAAGTATTGCTGCAGACCTATGATCGCAATGTGCGCGACCCGGAGGGCCGCCAGCGCTGCCGGGACAAGGTCGTGATGCAGCTGGCCACCCGACTCAAGTGTGAGAATGCCTTCAAGACCATACCCGGGATTGCCGAGCAGGAGATCAAAGCGCCGATCTTCGTCACCGGCCTGCCGCGCTCCGGCACCTCGGCCCTGCTCAACCTGCTGGTGGCCGCACCGGAAAATCGCGGAGTTCTGCAGTGGGAAGTGCAATTTCCCGACCCCTGGCCTGGCAGCAAGCCGGGCCAGGAGGACCCGCGCTATCCCTACCTGGTAAAAGCACTGGAAAAAAACCGCAATTCTGAATTCGCCAAGATTCACTTTATCGATGCCGACACCCCCGAGGAGTGCGTCCTGTTGCACGCTTTCGGCTTCCACGGCGTGCAGCTGGGCTTTGAGATCATGCTGGAGCCCTATCGCAGCTGGCTGCTGCAACAGGATCTCACCGCCGTGTACGCCTACCAGAAGCGCCAGATGCAGATGCTCAACTGGCGCAATCCCGGCCAGCAATGGATGCTGAAGGCGCCGGCGCATATGTGGGGCATCGACGCCATTCTCAAGGTGTTCCCCGATGCGCGCTTTATCTGGTGCCACCGCGATCCGCAGTTGGTGGTCCCCAGCATCAACAGTATGAACAAGCTGGTGATGGGCATGTACGCCGGTGATTACAGCCACCTGGATGGGGGCGACATTGGCCGCGCCGTGATGGAGTGGTATGCAATGTCACTGGAGCAGGGCCTCGCCGCAGCGCGCCAAATTGCCAGCCGGAACTGTTCGTGGACTGTTCCCAGCGCGAGTTTGTCGACCAACCCATGGCGGTGGTGGAAAAAATCTACCGGGCCTTCGGTCTGCCGCTCAGCGAGGCATCCCGCGCCGCTATGCAGGCCCATGTCGATGCCAACCCCAAGGGCAAACACGGCAAGCACGAGTACAACCTGGCGGAATACGGCCTCACCCGTGAAATGATCGAGCAGCGTTTCGCGTTCTACACCAACGACAAACGCTGGCCGATTTCCGATTGACACACTCACAGCCAGCGTACTTTCTTGAATAGTATGACCATGCCCGCGGCGATGGTTACAATCGCGCCGATGACAAAATAGTAGCCGTATTCATGGTGCAGCTCCGGCATGTTGTCAAAATTCATACCGTAGATGCCGGCGATAAAGGTGATGGGTACAAATATTGCGGTAATAATGGTCAGGACCTTCATCGTGTTGTTGAGCTGGTGCGAACTCAGTGAGATATAGCCATCAACCAGGTCGCCACACAATTCATAGTACAGGGTGCACAGGCTTAGCAGGCGTTCACAGCGGTCATACAGATCGCGCCTGATATGGTAGGAATCATCATTCCCGGTACCAAGGAACACGCTGCCATCATGCAGTATGGTTTCAGCTATGCGCTGGTGATAGTTGAAGATACGGCGCAATTTGCGCAACCGACTGCGGTAGGTCACCAGTTCTTTCAACACATCCTCTGAATTGGTGTCCAGCAGTTGATCCTCGAGGGCAGCAATTCTCTCCTCTGCGGCCATCAGCTTTTCAAGATAGCGACCCGCGGCGAAATGGAGCAGGCGCAGCGCAAGAATATTGGGTGATCTGCAACAGGTTCTCGCGCTGAGCGCTTTGCCAAACAACTCATCGATACTGACTGACATGCCCTGATGGACAGTGATCAGGTAGTTCTGGCCAACCCACATTCCCAGCTGCTGGGGCACCAGATTTAACGCATCGTCCAGTTGGGTGATGCCCCGGAACAGAATGAAACAGTTCGCCTCGAAATTTTCCACTTTTGGCGGGTGGCGCGTTCTGGAGCAATCGGTGATGGCAAGCTCGTTGCAACCAAAGATTTGCAGTAGTGCGCGAACTTCGGGCGTAACCTCACTCTGGATATCGAGCCAAAGAAAACCGCCGGGTGTCTCACGCCACTGGTGCACAAGCTGATCATTGCCGACAGTGTGTTGGCCATCCGCGGATAGTAATTGCGCCCTGATCATGTGTTATATTCCCTGAAGTTGTATAGGACCCGTTTGAGCTGCAATGCACGTCGCCTTCCTAGCCTAGTTACATGGCAGGTGACACGCAAGTTTTTCGTCCTGGTCAACTTGAATCATCGTCGGAGAGCGCACAACAGGTGGGCAGGTGGCATGAGGTTTAGGATATGTCTGTAATACTGGAGTTGACGCGCATCGTGCAGGCCGCCGCGGAAGCAGATACTGCTGCGGCTCAGGTCTCGGTCATTGTCGACTCCATACAGCACTACATGGGGCTGGACGTGTGCAGCCTCTACCTGGCGGATGAACATGGCGATATGGCACTGCTGGCCAGTCGCGGGCTTGATCCTGCCGCCGTTGGCACGGTGCGGATTCCGTCCGGCAAGGGCCTGGTCGGCCTCGTCGCACAGTCCCGCCATCCCATCAATATCGCCAATCCCGCCCAGCATCCCGCCTATTACGGGGTAGCGAAAACGCAGGAGAAGCCAGTTCAACAGCTTTTTCGGTGTTCCTATTGTGAGAACCGGAGTGGTGATCGGTGTACTGGTCGCCCAGAGCAGGGAGGCCCGTGTCCTCTCCGCCGACGAGGCTGCCGTGCTGGTCACACTCGGCAGCCAACTGGCGCTCGTGGTTGCTACCGAGTCGATCTGGCAGGACATCAATAAGAGTAACACCCGCACGCTGTCAGGTATAAAAGGCGCGCCGGGGGTGGGCATCGGACAGGTCAGGCTGTGTGACGATGTAGACCTGTTTACCGTGACCGATGGACCGTGTGAGGATATTGTCGAGGCGCTGGCCGACTGGTATGGCCTGGTGAAAACGGTGCTCGCGGATGTCAAGCGCGAACAGGCCGGCCTTGGTGACCTGCTGTCACAGGATGTTGCCACTGTCTTTGATGCGTATTGCCTGCTGTTGTCCGACCCTTCCCTGGTTAACGGCGTAGCGCAGTTGATAGAGGATGGCCACCATCTGCCCGGCGCCCTGAAGCGGGTCATCCATCACCATGCCGATGTCTTCCTCGCCATGGATGATCCCTACCTTAGAGCCCGGCACGAGGACATCAGGCATCTTGGGAATAAGCTGTACAGCACCTGGCGAGGCATGAGAACGTCGTTCGAGGACGACACGCCCAACAGAAGGACTGTGCTGGTGGGCGAGCAGGTCAGTGTCTCTGATATCGCGCAGATTCCCACCAAATTTCTGGCAGGCATTGTGTGCTTTGCAGGTTCCAACCTCTCACACACAGCGGTTCTGGCCAATGCGCTGGGTATACCCGCGGTGATGGGCGTAGGTGAGATAAAAGGCATCATCAACAATGATGTACTGGTGGTTGACGGCAACGCCGCCCAGGTTATCGTGCGTCCCAACAACTCGGTGCTCAAGGAGTACAAACGGCTTTTCAAGGCTGAAGAGCAGCTGAGAAGTGACCTGCAGGCGCTGCGTGACCTGCCCGCTATAACCCTGGACGGGGTCCGCATACAGTTGTATGCCAATAGCGGTCTGTTGGCCGATATCTCGCCCGGATTGCAGGCGGGTGCGGAGGGACTGGGTCTCTATCGTACAGAAATTCCGTTCATGGTGAGCGATACGTTTCCCTCCGAGGAGGAGCAACTGGATGTCTATCGCCAGATACTGCAGGCGTACCAGGAAAAGCCGGTATACATGCGGGTACTTGATATCGGTGGCGACAAGCCCCTGCCATACTTCCCGATACAGGAGGAAAACCCCGCCCTGGGCTGGCGTGGCATTCGCTTCTGCCTGGACAACAGCTCCCTGTTCATGAGCCAGATCCGCGCCATGCTGCGCGCGGCAGAAGGCATGGAGAATTTGCGCATCATGTTGCCTATGGTAGGCAGCACCTCTGAACTTGTTGAATTCAACAGGTTGCTGAATGACGCAATGCAGCAACTGGAGGAGGAGGGGGTTCGCGTGAAGAGGCCGTCCGATCGGCATCATGGTGGAAGTGCCGGCTGCCATATCACAGCTTGCGTCATGGCGCGACCAGCTCGACTTCATCTCCATTGGCTCCAATGACCTGAGCCAATACCTGCTGGCTCTTGATCGCAATAATCCCAGAGTGGCCGCCTCCTATGACCATGTCCATCCCGCCGTCCTGCATGAAATAGCACGGGTAATTGATATCGCCCGGGAAACGGATCTTCCCGTGAGTTTGTGCGGCGAGATGTCCTCCGACCCGATCGCAGTCGTCCTGCTGGTCGGCATGGGCATCCGGAACCTGAGCATGAGTGCGGCGCAATTGCCGAAAATCAAGTGGCTGCTGAGGCGTATCAGCAGTGAAGAATGCGAAGGAACTGGTGGAGGCCACGCGCACACTGAACGATGCCAAGCTGATACGAAAACTGGTGGCAGACAGGCTCTATGTGCTTGGTGCCGGGGAGATAATCTGGTGAGGCAGTACTGCGCAACCCGACCGGGGTCAGACCGCAATGACGCAGAGAAAGCCACTCGGCTGGCGCGAGTGGATCGGGTTTCCCGGCCTCAACATACACAGAATCAAGGCCAAGATAGATACCGGTGCCCGCACCAGCGCCCTGCATGCGTTTATGGTCGAACCCTTCTCGCGCGACTCGCAGCCGTGGGTTCGTTTTGCCATTCATCCCATTCAGGGCGACACTGAGACGGTAGTGGAGTGTGAGGCTCCCGTAAAGGACCGGCGCATCGTCCGTGACTCCGGAGGACACGATGAGTTGCGCTACGTCATTGATGCCATCATCGCCATAGGCGATGACCAGATTCGCTCCGAGGTGACACTGACGGATCGCGATACCATGATGTTCCGGGTACTGCTGGGACGCACCGCGCTGCGCAAAAAATATGTCATCTATCCTGGCAAGTCGTATCTGCAGGGCAAACCTACCGGTATAAACAAGCGGCAGTATTGGGACGTAAGATAGTTGCAGATGTTCTGTCACTATCGCGTGATACTGTCGATATGTGCCGCTATAATGCGCCCGCTCGCCGTGTACGCTGCAGATAAGCCCAAGAGGAATTTGAGATGAAGCTTGCCATACTTTCATGCGCGCCCAACTCGTACAGCACGCGTCGCCTGAAAGAAGCAGCGTTGCAACGCAACCAACAGGTCGATGTACTCAATACCCTGAAATTCGCCATCGATCTCGATCGAGGGTCGCCCGACCTCTACTACCGGCAGAAACAACTGCCCCATTATGACGCCGTGCTGCCGCGCATCGGCGCATCGATTACCTATTACGGCACGGCAGTGGTACGCCAGTTCCAGGAGATGGATGTGTTCTGCGCGAATACCGCGCACGGTATTATGAATTCCCGCGACAAGTTGCGCAGCCTGCAGATTCTCAGCCGGCACCATGTCGGCATTCCGCGCACCACCTTCGTGCGCGACCGCAAGGATGTGCTGCCGGCCATCGACCGGGTGGGCGGCGCGCCCGTCGTCATCAAGCTGATCGAGGGTACGCAGGGTATCGGCGTGCTGCTCGCGGAATCCGTGCAGACAGCCGAAGGCATTGTCGAATTGTTGCAGAGCCAGAAGCAGAACGTGCTGATCCAGAAATTCGTGGCTGAAAGCAAAGGCCGTGACATACGCGCCTTCGTGGTGGGCGACCGCGTGGTAGCCGCCATGCGGCGCGTGGCGCAGGGGCAGGAGTTCCGCAGCAATGTGCACCGCGGCGGCGTCGGTGAGCCGGTAGAACTGAGTGAGGAGTATCGCGAGACGGCCGTGCGCTGTACGCAGATACTCGGCTTGCAGGTTGCTGGCGTCGATATGCTGGAGGGCAAAAACGGTCCACAGGTCATGGAAGTCAATTCCTCGCCCGGACTTGAGGGCATTGAAACCTGTACCGGACTGGATGTGGCCGGGGCAGTCATCGAATACATCGCCGCACAGGTCGACTTCCCGGAAATCGATGTCCGCCAGCGCCTCACCGTCAGCAAGGGCTATGGCGTGAGCGAGATCTATGTGCCCGAGGGATCGAAATTCCTCGGCCAACGCATCAACGAGACCGGGCTGACGGAGAGCGATATCAATGTGCTTACCCTGTACCGCGGCGCCAAGGTCATTCCCAACCCGCGCGCTGACCGGGTACTGGAGGCGGGGGACAAATTGCTGTGTTTTGGCAAACTCGAGGCCATGCGCGGCATGATTCCGGCCAGAACCAGGAGCAGGCGCCGCCCCGAGGTACAGGAACTCGATACCTCTGTGCTGCACGGCTGATCGCCAGGGGCGCGCGGCATGCGCCCTGCGGGACTCCGCGTACAAGCGCGTGTGCGTCATGTTTGGCGTACTAATCCCCGAAAATTGAACCGCAGCTGAATTGCAACTGCCGGTGAACTGCAATAAAGTTAAGCTGTCATAGTCCGCGAGTTATTCAAAGTAACGGCAATGCTGCAAGGAACATTCAGGAATCTTCTGGTCGCAATTCTGCTGCTGACGCATGTCGGCCAGGGCTTTGCCGCTGCCAGCATGACCTGTAAGCACATGGCCTCAAACGTCGCGCTGGTTGAGGCACCCGCCAACTCCGGTGCCTGCTCAGCCCACGCAAAGCACCTCACGAATGACACTGTAAAAAGCACGCACCCGTCTGATTGTTGCCCCCACTGTGACTGCTTTGCTGGGTGGCTGTTCAAGCACTGCCTTACCTGCCGCGCCGCATACGGGCGCCCAGCTGCGCTCGTCCGTGCTCGTAGACGGATATGTCGATTCAACGTCGAGTCACGTCGCCCCCGCCTTATTTCGCCCGCCCATCGCCAGCTAACACAGGATAGCTGCGCCCAAAAATTGGCGCCTTTTCCTGTCCAGGCAGTCTGGTGACAGTCTTGGGTTGTCCCATCATGTATTGTCTGGATCGATTGCAATAAGAGCAGGAATCGATCATGAAGTATGCATCCCCTCAACCCGGCGTAACGTCAGCGCGCGGTCTTTTGCTAGTGGTACTGTTTGTACTGGGCGGCTGTGCCGCATTGCCTGCGGATAACGGACGCAGTGATGTCGACCAACTGCTGGCAGAGCGCGGCAGGTCCGTCGACGACGCCACGGCCGATTTGCTGGCGTCACTCATCGCCGCTCCCTTAACACCCGACAGTGCGATCAGAATCGCGCTGCTTAATAATCCGGCATTGCAGTCCACCTACGCGAGCCTTGGCTTTGGCGCCGCCGATGTGTATGAAGCCGGTCGTATCCGCAATCCTGTGCTGGGCGCATCGGTCTTGAGCTCGAGCCGGTCGGATGAACGCGACCAGGTGACCTTTGGGCTGGTGACATCGTTCACTGACCTGATCACACTGCCCGCCCGCACGCGGCTCGCCGAGGGCTCATTTGCCGCCCTGCAGCAGTCGGTAGGGGCTGAAGTCCTCGATGTTGCGGCGCAGACGGAAAAGGCCTACTACGACTATGTCGGCGCACAGCAGGTCGCTGCACTGCGCGCGCAGATTGCCAAAGCTGGCGCATTATCCGCGGCACTGGCGACGCGCTATCAGGAGGCCGGCAATATGACACCGCGCGAACTGGCACTGGAGCGCGCCGCGGCATCGCAAGCACAGCTGGCGGCACTGGACGCGCAGGCCACAGCCTATGCCGCGCGCACGGCACTGGCGCAATATTGGGCTTGTCCGTCGCCGACAACTGGACCGTGCCCGCGCAATTGCCACTGCCTGTTGCACAGGAAGACGAACTCGAGGCGCTACTTGCTCTGGCCAAGGAATCCAGGCTGGATCTGGCCTCTGCGCGGGCACAAGCCGGGGTGCGCGCAGAGCAACTGGGCGTCGTCAACTGGACGCGGTGGCTGGGCGAACTGGATATTGGCTTCGAGAAGGAACGGGAGTCCGGTGGCGGCAGCCTTAGCGGCCCTTCGCTGGCGTGGGAAGTGCCCATCTTCAATCAACACCAGGACGCGCTGCTGCGCGCGGATACCGAACTGCAAATAGCGCTCAATGACGTCCGCCGCATTGCCACGGATGTCGACAATGACGTGCACCTGGCCTACGCAAACGTCGGACAATGCCCGGGCCCGTATTGCGCAATACCAGGATGTGCTGATTCCACAGCGTATTGCAACCGTGACCTCGGCACAGCAGGAGGTGAACTACATGTTGATCGGTGTATTCGAACTGCTCGCGCTCAAGCAGGACGAATACGACGCTTACCAGGGCTACCTTGAAGCGATCCGCGACTATTGGCTGGCGCGGGCCGACCTGGCTCTGGCGACAGGCACGGCGCTGCCCAGCACTGCCCGAATTGGCGAGCAACGTATCGACGTCGGGCAGTTCACCCAGCCGCCTCCGGCGCTATGGATCACTCAGCGCACGGTGGAATGTCTCATGAAATGGATAATGGAGGTTCACAGTGACGTCACGAAGAGAGTTTTTAGCCTATACCGGTGTCGGCGCACTGGCGGCCGCCGTGGTCGGTCCCCTTGCAGGTAACGTCAATGCCAGCGAAGCACCCCGAGCGTCCGCATGCCGGCACAAGGTCCCCGTATGTGCCAGTACACACCCTCAATGGCTGGACGCTGCCCTATGCAATGAAGGACGGCGTCAAGGAATTTCACCTGGTCGCCGAGGAGATAGATCATGAGTTCGCGCCGGGCAGTCGCGCCAAGTGCTGGGGCTACAACGGCAGCACGCCGGGCCCCACGATTGAGGCGGTGGAGGGCGATCGTATCCGCATCCTGCGTGACCAATCGCCTGCCGGAGCACACCACGGTCGCACTGGCATGGCATTCTGCTGCCCAGCGGTATGGATGGGGTAGGCGGCCTCAGTCAACCGCATATCAAGCCTGGCGAGACCTTTGCCTATGAATTCACCCTGCAACAGCACGGCACCCATATGTACCACCCCCATGCCGACGAGATGACGCAAATAGCGGTGGGCATGATGGGCATGTTTATCATCCACCCGAAAGACGGGGAGGAGGTACCCGTCGACCGCGACTACTGTTTTCTGCTGCACAACTGGGCCTTGCATCCGGGCACCTATCGACCGGATCCCTCCGTCATGCAGAACTTCGATTTGTGGACCTTCAATAGCAAGGTGTTCCCCGCAATTGAGCCCTTGGTCGCGCGCACCGGCGAACGCGTGCGCGTACGCATGGGAAACCTGTCCATGTGGAATCATCCCATGCACATGCACGGTGTGCAGTACCAGGTCACCGGCTCTGACGGCGGGCGCTGGCCGCAGAGCCAGTGGCGATCAGAGGTCACAGAAATCATCGGTGTCGGCCAGACGCGGGATATTGAATTTGTTGCGGTGCCCGGCGACTGGGCCTTCCATTGCCATATGTCACACCATACGATGAATGCCATGGGCCACGATATTCCCAATACGCTGGGCGTGAATCAACGCGGCATCGACGCAGGGATTCAGCAGCTGCTGCCGGGCTTTATGGCCATGGGTCGCGACGGTATGGCGGAACACCAGGAGCACACCGACATGGGGATGCACGCCGGGCCGGAAAATACCCTTGCAATGATGACGGGGCAGGGGCCTTATGGGAATCTGGAGATGGGCGGCATGTTCACCACGGTCAAGGTGCGCGATGATATACCGCAAGGTAGTTACGCAGACCCCGGCTGGTACAGGCACCCAAGGGTACGACCGCCAGACGTATCAGTGGTGACCCGAATTTTGGTAATCCACCGCGCCACAAACCGGGATCGACCACGATGAAGGACTCAATGACAAACACAGGACTATCAACAGCATCCAACGGCCAGCCGGCAGGAACTGGCGATTGAGGGCGCTGGCTGTGCCAGCTGTGTCACCAGGATCGAGACTGCGCTCAAGACAGTACCGGGCGTCAGCAGTGCCGAAATGAACTTTGCGCAGCGCACTGCTTCGGTGACAGGGATGGCCGATACGCAAGCGCTGATCAACGCCGTCGAGAAGGCGGGGTACCACGCGAAAGTCATCGCACACGACTCCGACGCCGATGCGTTGGAGGAAAAAGAAAAGGCTGAATGGGCCTACTACAAGCGCCTGCTGTTGCAAATGAGTATTGCATTGGCGCTGGGTGTGCCGCTCATGCTCTACGGCATCGCCGGCGGAGCGATGACGGTTGCCACCAATGCCGAGCGCCTGGTCTGGTTGCTGGTGGGTGTATTGACCCTGGCTGTCATGGTGTTTTCAGGTAAACATTTCTATATCGGTGCCTGGCAGTCATGCAGGAATCACTCCGCAAATATGGATACCCTGATCGCCCTGGGCACGGGTACGGCCTGGTTGTATTCCATGGTGGTAGTGGTCGCGCCCGGGGTAGTGCCGGACATGGCACGCCATGTGTATTTCGAGGCGACCGCCATGATCATAGGCCTGATCAATCTCGGCCTGGCACTGGAATTGAAGGCGAGGGGGCGAACCTCACAGGCGATCAAGCGGCTGATCGGATTGCAGGCCAGAACTGCGCGCGTCATACGGGATGACAGGGAACTGGATATCGCCATCGAGCAGGTGCAGCCAAACGACAAGGTGCGCGTCAGGCCCGGCGAGAAAATTCCGGTGGATGGCAGCGTATTGGAAGGCCATACGACGATAGACGAATCCATGCTGACGGGGGAGCCCATGCCGGTGGAGAAGGGCGCGGGCGACGAAGTGGCTGCGGGCACCTTGAATAAAACCGGCTCCATCGTGTTCAGCGCGACCCGTGTGGGCAAAGACACCGCACTGGCGCAGATCATCACTCTGGTAAAGCGCGCGCAGAATTCCAAGCCACCCATCGGGCGTCTCGCCGATGTGATTTCCGGCTACTTTGTGCCAGTGGTCATGATAATTGCAGTTGTCAGTGCCTTGATGTGGCTGAACTTCGGTCCCGATCCTGCTGTGGCGTTCGCGCTCGTCTCGGCAACCACCGTACTGATCATCGCCTGTCCCTGTGCGCTGGGCCTGGCCACACCCATGTCAGTCATGGTGGGCGTTGGCAAAGCCGCAGAGGCGGGCGTATTGATTCGCAGTGGCGAGGCACTGCAAATGGCGTCAAAAATTACCACCATGATTCTCGATAAGACCGGCACCATCACGCTGGGCGCTCCAAAAGTGACCGACATCGTTCTGGCAGGAACCGACAGCGAAAACAGCGTGTTGCGACTTATAGCAGGGCTGGAATCGGGATCGGAACACCCCTTGGCGCAGGCCATTGTGGCGTCAGCCCGGGAACGTGGCGCGGTTCCTGTGAAGGTCACCAATTTCACCGCGATAGCGGGCCACGGTGTGGAGGCCGACGCTGACGGAAAACACCTGCTGTTCGGCAACGAAAAACTGCTGCGCGATCGACATATTGAAATCGGCGCGCTCCTGGGGCAGGCACAACGCTTTGCCGCCGAGGCAAAAACCCCCATGTATTTCGCCGTTGACAATGTATTGTCCGCCATCATCGCAGTGGCGGATCCGATCAAGGACGACTCCATCGCCGCGATCAAGCGCCTGCAGCACAACGGCATACGCGTGATCATGCTCACCGGCGATAACCGCGCCACGGCGCAGGCTGTCGCGGCCAAAGTGGGTATCACCGATTTCTATGCCGAGGTGTTACCGCAGGAAAAAACTGACAAGGTAGTTGAGCTGCAGGCACAGGGTGAGATCGTGGGTATGACCGGGGACGGGATCAACGATGCGCCGGCCCTGGCCATGGCCCATGTGGGTTTCGCCATAGGCACGGGTACGGATGTGGCTATCGAAAGTGCGGACATCACCCTGATGCGCGGCTCACTGCACGGCCTCGCCGACGCCATCGCGGTGAGCAAGGCTACCTTGCGCAATATCAAACAGAATTTGTTCGGGGCCTTTATCTATAACGTGGCAGGCGTGCCCATTGCTGCGGGTGTGCTGTACCCGTTTTTCGGATTGCTGTTGAGTCCGGTTATTGCCGGCGCGGCGATGGCTTTTTCGTCGCTGACGGTGGTGACGAATGCCAATCGCCTGCGCCTGTTCAAACCGCAGGAACACTGAGGGAGACCTGGATATGTTATTCGTCAATGTGGCAGGAGCGGCACTGATCGGGCTGATAGTGTGGTGGTTCTGGCTGTATAAACCGAAGGCGGTGGTGATGGAGGAATCTGGCCTGCTGATAGTCGTGGAGGATGGGACCTACCACCCGGCACGCATCAAACTGATTCCCAATCGGGCGACACAACTGAATTTCCTGCGCAAGGATGCCTCGCCCTGTGCCGAGATGGTGCTATTTCCCGCTCTGGACATTAGCGAGAGCCTGCCTCTGAACAAACCCAGGACGATTCAACTGCCGCCACTGGCTGAGGGGGAGTACGAATTTCACTGTCAGATGCAAATGTATCGTGGCGTGCTGACAGTGGGTTAGAGCAGTAGGCTTTTTACCCACGCGACTGTGCTATGAAGTCTTTTGCAAAGTATGGCATGGCCATCTGTATTTAACATAAATATGTCGGAATAGTGCGCCTGACTGTGTTTGCTCGACAAATGACCGGGACAATGAACATGAGGCGTGACAATCGAACCCTGCAGTCCGCAGCACAAGGTTTCAGCGATCAGCCTTTATCTTTTAGTTTCTAGCAGCGGATCGAGTCATCAATAATTAACCATCCCAAACCAGACATTGGAATGAGCCTGCGTAATACATAAATCGAAAGTCTGTGCAGGTAAGAAATAAAAGTCGGCAATCGATTTTTCACCGCGTGACGGCCGCGAGCCTTCACACAGAAGCGCGCAGCATTATTTGGCTGGGTGCAGGCCCAGAACCACCAGATTTCAAGCATTGCGCTGATTGCCCGTGAAATAGACGGCGCGGAGAGTGCCCTGGAATCTGTTTTAACGGTCCCAGGACCCACGATAGGCCCCATATTTAGCCCCCCGCGATACTTATCAAATATGCGTATAATATATATTATGTTAAATTAAACATTTAGGCACACAGTTACCCACAGGTCAGTGAGCTTCCGGGATGTCTACCCTCCTCTGAGGGCAATGTTGAGAGTTACATGCACGCGAGCGTTCTCAAAGAATGCTGCCCACTTTTGTGCAGGTATCAGCAAGCGGGTCCTGGAATCCTCAATGGCCCTAGAGGTGATCCTCGACAGCGTGGTGTAATGGCAGATACTATGTCATTACATTCCATTGAAACGTTTGCTCAGGTTGATTAATGGCCCCGCTTATCAGTAACCCACAAGCACCACCCCGCATGGGAAATCCCGCATGGAGCGACAACTGGACTCTGGCCGGTCTGGAAATATTCGGTGAGATAATGCACCCGGAAACCCGCTCCGTGTGGCTGTCACAACAGCCCTTTACGCTTGAGGAATACGCCGCACTTCAGGTCCCCGAGGGTTTTTTGAAGTCCGGCACCGGCCGATCAAGTCATGATCTGGCTTTTTTCCGGCGCTCTCCCGACGCAGCAGTAGACGGTCCGCTTGAGACAATCACGGTGGGAGACCGGACGTTCGCCCGTGTCGCGAGGCCTGGCCCACCGGAACCGGGCTTCGAAGGAGTCCTGGTACTGCCGGTCTACAAATACCACAGCGTCATGTTTCGCGCCGGTCGCACTATCGAGATCATGGACTGCGGTGATGGCTGGGACTATGTTCCGCAAGTTACCGAGATACAGGGACTACCGGGAATGTCACCCGCTGAACAACGCGTTCTTCCGGATGGCTGGTCGGTGCGTGAGATTTTGTTGCAAGAAGATCTGTACGTTGAAGTACCCTGCCCTGCACGAGTGTGTTTATTCTTTAGCGGACACAGTTTTCAGGGCCCAGTGCGGTTGGGGCTGAACTGACAGAGTTAACGCGCACCGGAAACACAGCCAGCGCAGCGAAAATCAGCTTGAGTTGACGTAAACGCTTTGGGCACTGCAGCTAGCAGGAACGGTCGCTGTGCGCCTCAGTTCGGCCAATAGATGTATTCATCACCCGCTTCATAGGGCACTCCGCCGGGCTTATCAATCAACTGCGCTTCCTGTGCCACACTGGGCCACATCGGCTCGGCCTGTTCGGCATTATGCGCAGCCAGCAACGTCTCCAGTTCAGCCACTTTGTCGGGTAGCTGCACCGCCAGATTGCGCTGTTCCGTAGGGTCTTCCGCCAGATTGAATAACCACTTCTTCTGGGCGGTGCCGGCCGGCTTGTCCGGTTGGTTTGCCCTGATCAGCTTCCAACCATCATGCAGGACCGTCTGTTGGTAGCCTTCACGCCAGAACAGCGTCTGATGAGGTGCTCCACCCGCCTCTCCCCGCATGAAGGGTAGCAGGTTGACCCCGTCGAGTTTACGGTCTGTTGGTACCTGTGCGCCCGCAGCCGCGGCAAACGTGTGAAACAGATCCACGTGATGTATCGGAGCCGACAAAACGCTGCCGGCCTTGATTTGAGCGGGCCACTTGGCCATATAGGGCACATGGATGCCGCCCTCGAAGTGATCCAGTTTCCACCCCCGCCAGGGCTTGTTGATATTCGGCAGGCCGATATAGCCGGCCCCGCCATTGTCGCTGGTGAACACAATCAGGGTATTGTCGCTCAGGCCATTGTCTTTCAATGCCTGTTCGATGCGGCCCACGCTGCGATCCAGAGCGCGGATCATGGCCGCATATACCCGCAGGGAGTGGTCTTCGATGTGTGGAAATGCGTCGTAATCCTCCTGCGTTGCCTGCAAGGGGTTATGGATACCCCAGTGGGCGAGATAGAGGAAAAACGGACGGTTGCGATTGGCCTCTATCACCTTAATCGCTTCATCCGTGTAGTAGTCCGTCAGGTAACCACTGGGCTGAAAGCGCTCTCCGCCATTGAAGCGGACCGCGTACTGGGCCGTGGCCCACACCATGCGGTCGATGCCGTCGCGTTCCCGCCTGGCATTGACTACATCGGGATCATCCTTGGGCAGGTACAGGGTGCCTGCCATATACAGGCTGTCGTCAAAGCCCTGATCCTCGGGACGCATGCCCGGCAGAGAACCCAGGTGCCATTTGCCGATATGCGCGGTGTAATATCCAACGGACTTTAATACCTCGGCAATAGTGATCTGTTCGGCTGGCATACCGAGTTGTTCAAACGGGGGCAGCGACTTTGCCGTTGCGTGGTCGATGAACAGTGGCAGAGGCGGCGGATCGAGATCATTCATCCACTGGAAGATCGTCGCTCCTATATTCGGGAACGGGGTGTACTCAAAGCCAAAACGCGTCGAGTAACGCCCGGTCAACAGCGACGCGCGCGAGGGTGCACAAACCGCGTTGGCGGCGTAGCCATTTTCGAACACCACTCCCTGTCGGGCGATGGCATCGATATTAGTCGTCATCACACTGCCGTCCGCCGCCCCGCCGTTGTAGAACGAGACGTCGTTGAAACCCATATCATCCGCCAGGATCAAAATGATATTCGGCGGCCGTTCTGCGGGAGGCTGGCTGGCTGTGGACGGTCCACTTTGCCACTGCACGGGCACGTTCGGCGGCACGGGGTCAGTGATATCTTTGAAAATCGGCAGCCCCCAGACCAGCAGGTTGACCCGGTTATGCCAGCCGATGGCTGCTCCAATGACAAGCACAGCTAGAATAATAATGAATTTTTTCATAGGGGCCTCGACGGCTCAAAGCCGGATCAGCAAGTTCTGGTTAAACCGCCCGGGTTTCATTGTTGATGACTACAGCAGTGACACCATCAGACCGCGGTTGGGTGATACCTTATTGTCCAGCAGGTCGTTCCACAGCGCGGTAAGGCCCTGCACGTCCCGGGTCCATTCGACGGCCATCTGCGCCTGCACACCTTGCGCTAACCCGGCGGCAGCCGTCATGGCTTTGATCATCATGACGCCGGGACCCCACTCTGCTTCTCGCTTGGCGATGTGGCCCGGGGCAAAAAAGAACGTGGGCCTGGCGCCGGGCAGTTTACCCGTTGCGCCGCGCTGCTCCCAGTGCGTGGCCCCGACCATGGCGCTTTCCACCATATTCTCACGCAGCAGATTGTGTAGCGCTGCAGTCAGTCTCGCATCGCCAGACATATCAATGTACGCCGAGGGCACTGTGGCGTCGATGCGTGCCTCCTGGCCATAGACCACCACCTCATCGCAACAGTCGAGGCTGTTAACAAAAGCCACGTTGGATGCCGAGGTCAGGCCAATAATACGCTGTGTCACCTGCGGGTCGTTGTGCAGCAATTTGGCAAGCCCGAACCCCGTTTTGGAAGACACCGAACCTATCAATACCTGCCTTGCACCAAAAAAATTGTTGTCCACCAGATAATCGTAGAGTACGAAGGACGTCGCAAACAACGGAAACAACAGACAGCGCTCCACTTCAAATTGACGCAGAAATTCCGGCTCGGCCAGGGTGCGTCGATAAGTGTTATAGAGCGCCGGCAGTGGCTGACGGTGCACGGAGACATCGTCGAACTGGTCGTCACGCACGTTGCCGGGAAGTAAAACCGCATGGCTGGCCATGGGGAAGAAGCCCCACAGGCGATCACCAACCGGAACGTTGTCGCAACGGGATGCAACCACATTGGCACACCCCCACACCGGCACTTTGCCCCAACAGCCTTCTGCCGGGTAATAGGACCAATAACCGATTACATCGCCGGACACAGCGTAACTGACATTGTTGGACGTCAGGCCAAACAGGTCGATAGCAACAAGGATTTGACCATCCACCAACTCGGGCAACTCGCTCTTTACCACCTTGGTGGTTCTCAGCTTTGTCCGCTCTACCCATAATTCGACGCACTGTGTCATAGCAAGGGTCCAGCCAGCACAGATACCAGGTGTACAAGCGCCGCGAGCAACGTCAGGCCAAGTGCAACACTACTGCGGGGCCTAAGCACCATGGTCGACAGGACCTGTGTCGGAAAGGAATAGGTTTGCTGCACCGCCGCTGCCTTGAAGGGATAGGCATTCATAAAGCGCGGGTCCAGTGTTAGCTCTATCATGTCGCGGCGGCTGCGGTAACGCATCATCCCCGCCATGGTCCAGCCCGGGTCCGGCGGTACGTTCCAGGAATCAATATAACCGGCCACCTTGCGTGAGGTGATGACGGGGTGCCCGCCATGCAAAAAGAGCGACACTGCAAAGGGGCGGAAGTACTCCTGTATCAGCTCGCGCGGCGGCGTCATTACACCCGTCAGCGGGTGTGGAACCGGCTGCGGGTGCAGCCGGACCAGGTTGCACATGACAAATTCCTTGCCATCGTCACGCGCCAGAAATTGCCGTAGCACTTCCGGATCAGTGTGCTCGGCACCGGGAGAAGTCTGGATCAGGCGCAGGTAGTGCTCGACCTCCTGTGCACTCAGCGGCTTGCGCCAGTTGTCGTACCAGGCCCTGAACAGGACGTATAGCGAGGCCGCTACAGGCCATATCCACCAGGCTCCGGAAAATACTGTACCGTTCATATTCAGGCCCTGTTAGCTGTGTTGCGGAGAGTAACAGCACTACTGCCAGAATGCCCAATCAGCCTGAGTGCCGGAGTGTATGGGCATAATGTATGCCATTATAGTAGCCTCGGGGGCTATGTTGCACAAGAGCAATCTGGTACGTTCCAACACGAGCGCAAACGGAGAGAGAAACGATGAAATTGGGTTTGGCATTCATTCAGGCGGCATTCAGTGCGCAACCGCGATTTGATCTGGAGATCGTGCGACAGGCAGAGTCACTGGGCTTTCACTCGGTATGGGCTGCTGAAGCGTACGGCTGCGATGCAGTGACCAGCGCTACCTGGCTGGCGGCCCACACCAGCAGCATCAAGGTGGGCACAGCCATCATGCAGATCCCCGCCCGCTCCCCTGCCTGCGCCGCAATGACTGCCATAGGGCTGGATGCGTTGTCGCAGGGGCGCTTCATCATGGGCCTGGGCAGCTCCGGCCCGCAGGTCGCTGAGGGCTGGCACGGTGTGGCCTACGACAAGCCCCTTGTGCGTACCCGCGAGTATGTCGACATCATTCGCAAGATATTGCAGCGCCGTGAGCCGCTGCGGCACGAGGGTTACCATTACCAGTTGCCACTGACCGGACCCAACGCAACGGGTGCCGGCAAGCCGCTGAAAAGTGTGGCCCACCCCAACGCCGACCAACCGATCTTCCTCGCCTCGATCAGTCCCGGCGGACTGCGTCTGGCTGCGGAGATTGCCGACGGGGTGCTGTTATCCTTTGTCGATCCCGAGTGACACGGCAAACATTGTCGATCGCCATCTGGCCGACGGCTTTGCCAGCCCCACTGCGCGCTGCCTGCGAAAGGACTTTACAGTAAGTACGTTCGTGAACGTCATCGTGCACGATGATATCGCAGCCGTGCAGGCAATGATGAAACCGACCCTGGCACGGCAACTGGGCGGCATGGGTTCCAGGGGCAAGAATTTTTACGCCGAGTTCGCCTCACGTATGGGCTACGCAGATGCGGTCGAGCAGATACAGACTTTGTATCTTGCGGGGGAGAAAGAGCAAGGCGGCGGCCGCTGTACCGGTCGATCTCATCGATCGCACCAACCTGATCGGACCCCCGGCACGTATCCGCGAGCGCCTGACCAGCTGGAAAGCGGCAGAGCAGCGCGGCTCACTGGATATGATGTTGCTCACCACGGCGCAACCGGATGCAATGATCCTGATGGCCGAGGAACTACTGTAATTTGAGGCGGTTGCTATCTTTGTTGCGTGAGAACCATCGGTCAGACCTGGGCTTGTCAAGCCATCGCCTCAGGGGTAAGCCCAAAACCAACCAGCTCAGGTATGTTGCCGGGTTGACCCGCGAATGCCGCATATACCATCTGCGACCAGCCAGAGGCTCTGCGCTCACGAGGTCGACCGCTTCAGTGTAAGCGGGTGCTACAGAGTCCTCGCCCAATGCCGCCAGCATTTTTTCAAACCCGCGGGTTGCGCCAGGCAGGCAAATTGTAAATATCTGCAGCCCCGCCATTACATGCTGGCGCACGCCCTGCTCTTCCAGTGACTGAAAAAATGCGCGCCAATCTGTTTCGGCTTCGAATGCGACCAGAAAGGCCCAGATATCCACGAGGCTCCTGGCCTTGACCACTCCCCTTTCCAAATCGCCACAGAGTGAAAGCAGTAAGATAAGAAGGCAGTCAATATTGGCGGGCACCCGAGTCCTGATCCCGTAAATGTCCTGTTCAGCACTGTCCTGGATAAAGCGCTGTGTATCCAGCCTGTAACCTGGTTGCACCCGCAACGCGTGATGCGCATCAACGCAGGTATGGCCGCGCTGCCATTGGGTGGCGTGAGCCAGCTTTCTGTCCAACTGAAAGGGAAGTCGATTGCATCGACGATAGCCCAGTTCGCTAAATACCTCGTCCAGTAGCTTCGTTTGCCGGGGCGACACCAGCACATCAATATCGCGAATACTGCGGGCCCCGATGTTGCCGTACAGCAGCTGTGTAACATGCAGGCCTTTGAGAGTGACCAGTGTAAGGCCTGCATGCGCAGCCCGCTCGACGATTTCTGCCAACTCGAGCGCCATCGCTTTGTTGCGCAGCTCGGCGTATCGTGCGCTCCCCATCACGTTCAGCAGGAAATCTGCCGGCAGCGCCGCAGATGCACCTGCGCGTTTGATCAGCCAGTACAGGGTTGGCGATAGCTCGTTTCTGGTCAAAAAATGCTGCAGCGGCGTAGCGCCCTCGCCCTCCGCCCTGACCATCGCGGATACCTCGTTCCACCGGGCACAGAGCATGGCATCAAGCAGCGGCAGATACCGTAGCCACTCCTCGCGACGCCCACCAACAACGCTCACGCGGGCTTGACTCGCGCTGGCCGCCCCGCCGCCCGGAACTGCGCCAGCTGCAATTTGGTACGCAACTCGATATTGCCGGGATTTGCCGCGACGGCCCGTCCAAAATAGGCAGCAGCTTCCGTACAGGAGTCCCGGGCCAGTTCGCAACTGCCGAGCAGGGCCCAGGCAAATTCGCCGAACAGGCGCAGGTCGTAGCCCAACTCGGCCCCCTGCGGCCCATCGGGGCCCAGCGCCTCGAGTATTTTTAGCTGTTGCACAGCAGCAGCGATATTTCCCTTCTGCAACAGTCGGCGCGCGTTATACCAAAGAATCAGTGGATCCCTGTCGAAATCCCGGCAAGCCTCATCGAGCAAAAGATCGATGTCGTCGAGTTTTATTGCATTGTCACCGAAGTGCAGGCTCATCAGGTCCGCATAGATGAGTGCATCGCCGGGATCTGCCGGTGCCCGCCCGTACCAGCGCCAGACCTTCACGCCAGGCCTGCCGGGCAGCATCGACGTCACCCAGGCCGAGCAGACACTCCCCAAGGGCGTGCCACAGATAAATTCTCCCGGGGTCCTCGGCAGTCGCCCGCAGCAGCATGTTCAGATTGCGATGATGCTTGTGGGTCAAATCACCTTCATAGCCGTAATGCATGATGCTATAGGGTGACGCCACTACGCGGGCGGTGACATCGCGCTCCAGTATGGCATGTAGCGCCGGGCGGATGGTTTCGTGTATGACGCTCTGGAACCGCATATCAGAGCGATTGCGAAAGAGTCGCAGCTCCCGATAGGGTGTCAGCGTGCGCGCGGCCTGCAGCGAGACAGTGGCTGCAATTGCGTGGGGATCTGCCAGGCAGGACTTGTCCGCCGCCTGCATATCGAAGTACTCATCGGCATCAATGTACAGAATCCAGTCGCCGGTGGCATGGGCAAGACCAATATTTCGAACGTAGGAAAAGTCATCTACCCAGGGCACATCGATAAGATTTGCCCCGTGAGACCGGGCAATGTCGCGGGAGCGATCGACTGAGCCGGTATCCACTATAACGACTTCGTCGGCGAACCCGATTAATCTGGACAGGCAAGTGTCGAGATATAACTCTTCATCTTTAACGATCAGGCAGGCAGAAACGCGCATTCGAAACTATGAATGCGCTAGGACTATGGCTGTATTAAAACGGGGCTGGGGCTGGGGCCGGTGGCGGCGGCGTTATGGATGAATTGCTCTGTGCGGCTGCAGGTGTCGCCATGAGGCCCGACATGGTAAATGAACCCACCACAGGGAGTACGAAGCCCGCTTTGATGGATTTATTGACGAAATCACGACGGGTTGGCGCTACCGTTTCCAAAATGTCCTGACTGCCCTGCTCTTTCTTAGACATTTCACTCTCCCCCAGGTTTGTATCGAGTTGAACAGCCTGACTTTAACCCAGGCTTGCACATAATCAAAGCGTATTTTCTGCCAAAGATACCAGTTGGTTGATAGCCTCCGCCGGCCGTCCCAGGGCCAGTTCATGGCCGCCGTGGCGGGACAGCACCGCGCAATATTCAAACACCTGCTGCTTTGATTCGCCCCAACCCATATAACCCTCTATGAGGCGCTGGAGAATTGCCAGTGACGAGAGAGGAAGCAGAGTTGTGCCGCGGCCATGGTTGGGTCGGATCCAGATAATGTGGTCTATCGGAGCGGCATTGATCGTCCACCGGAAGCCCAGCCCGGTTGGGTCCAGGCCGCGCACTACCTCTGGACCCGCGTATGCGGTGGGGAAGATCAGCCAGGTGCGGCGCCAACTCCGGTATCTGCCTCTCAATACCCGGTTTGAGATGCAGTCGCCGCGGGCAGGCCATCGCCATGCCTTCACGCAGCAGCACCAACTCGTCGCCTTCAATCATGTGGTTGGCAAACAGCAGGCTGCTGGTCAGCGTGGTCTTGCCGGCGCCCTTGTCACCCAACAGCAGCATGCGCCTGCCGCAGATATTGACCAGGGCACCGTGCAGGCCTATCCAGCCTGCCAACACATAGCGCTCCAGCGTGCGGCCATAGATACGCTGGTACACGTGAAACTGCACATCCGCTGGCGAGGGTGCGCGGGCCAACAATTGCCCTTCCTCAAAGACCTCATACGGTCCGGTGCCACTCACATGGTATGACAGCACGGTACCGGGGCGAATATTTTGCTCGGCGCCAACTGCTATATAGTCAAACTGCGGCGCCAGTAGCGGATCTTCAAACTCAATGACAATGCTGGCGCTCAGTAACTGAAAGGTGGTGTTCAGCTTCTCACGCCTCATTGACCTCCTCCAGCACTCCCTCGGCCACCAGCTTGGTCACGGTCTGCTGGACTTCATCCAGCGGCTTCTGCTGCAACTGGTAGAGTTGCTGCACACTCTCGAGCAACTGCGCGAGTGTCCGGGCCTGCAAACACAACTCAAACAACACGCCAGCGGTCTGGTTGAGGTGATGGACCCGATCGGTACTGGCATTGAAAATGATCAGGCCATCGTCGGCCTCGTGCACTTCCAATCCCTCCACCTGGCGATAATGGCATCCTCTGGTTGTATTCATGGCTGGATTCCCTGGCAAAAATTCCTGTTGTTGGACTGCACTAGCCGGCAGCCTCCCCCGGCGATCGAATGACAAGGGCCATGCATTTTGCCAGTACTTCCGGGCTGTGGTTGATGCGCACAAATGCACGGGCAGCGGCTACTTGTCGGTTACAACAAGCGACATCCCGTGCAAGGTGCAGAACCGCGGTTGCTATCTCCGCGTCCGATTCCGCGAGCGTGGCGTGACAACCGCCGGTAACCGCCAATCCTTCCAGCGCTTTCGCAGTTGCCACCACCGGCAGTCCTCGCGCAAACGCTTCCAGTATCTTCACCCGACTTCCGCCGCCGGCTCGCAATGGTACTACAACCACACTCGCCCAGTCATACAGCGCAGACACGTTTTCGACAAAGCCGCGCCAATCCACTCCCGGGGCGTGCCCGAGCTGCTCGCGCAGAGCCTCGCCGCCAGTTCCCGCGATGCACAGGCGGGCACCGGGTTGCTCATCCTGTATCCCGGGCAGTATTTTTTCGACCAGTCGCGCAACCGCATCCTGGTTGGGCAGGTAATCCAGATTCCCCAGAAACAGCAGGCGCGGGGCACCGCTGGCCGGCTCAACTGCCTGCCTGCCGGACTCCTCGATCACGTTTGGCAACACCACGACACGTTCGTGCGCGGTGGCCACCGCCTGTGCTTCACACTCGCTGGCACAGGCTATGGTGTCAAACCAGGGCAGCACCATGGCGGAAAATCGCTGCAGGGTGAGGGCTTCCATCCTGTGCTCCTCGGCCCTGGCATGGTATCCAGACTCGTCCAGCAGCTGCGCCTGCTGCTGCATGACGGCCGCGTCGTCTTCATCAATATCCAGTATGAACCGCGTCGCTGGCTGGCTCTGCATAAGCGGCAATACCGTGCCGGCCATATACAGGCGCAATACATAAACCAGATCGAACACCTGTTCGATGGCTAGCGCGTCAGTGCAGGCCGGCGCTGCCAGTCGAGCCCGCAATGGCAGGCGCCCGGCGCTTTGCAGCAGCGCTCGCCCGCGCGGGTAGCGCAACCAACTGGCCGCTGCCAGCTCTGGTGAAGGAAGATCCTGACACCGGATATTGGCAGCAAGCGTCAATGGCGTTGTCGGTCCGGCGACGGGTATGACAAGTGTACTGACATTGGTACAACGGGACAGCGCCGTCATCACCGCAAATGCACGCATTGCCAAGCCGTTTCCAGTGGGGTTGGGGATAATTGGCGAGAGCAGTAGAGACTTGGGTTTGGCCGATGATAGTATGACGGTGACTCCCCGCTAAAGCTGTATTTCGCTGATGATTGTCGCACACGCGCCGCGCCCAGAATGAGCAATATACCCAAAATCGTCCACTATGTGTTCGGCATGCGTGAACAGGTAACGCCGTTCCACCTGCTACATTATCTGGCCATTGAATCCTGTCGACAGACAATTCAACCCGAGCGGATTTACCTGTACTGTGATCATCTGCCCTACGGCGTGTTCTGGGATATGATCCGGCCGCACCTGACGCTGGTTCGAGTGCCCCCGGCGCAGGAAGTCGCCAGCGCGGTCTACGAAGGAACACGGGTGCCTGAGCGCTATCGCTATGCCCACCATGCCGATGTCATCAGGCTGGATGCGCTGATTGAACACGGCGGTATTTACGCCGACATCGACACGGTGTTCCTGCGCCCTATCCCCGCTGAGCTTTACGCCCACCCTTTCGTCCTCAGTCGGGAAGCGCCGGTCAGGGATGAACTGAGCGGCGAACTGCGTCGGTCACTGTGCAATGCGGTGATGATGGCGGAGCCGGGTTCACTGTTTGCTCGCGAATGGCGCGCCCGCATCGGCGCCGCCTTGAATGGCACGTGGAGCAATCACTCCTGCCTGCTCGCCCAGACCCTGTCCGAGCAGTTTGCCGCGGCCGTCCACGTGGAACCACCCGAATCATTTCTCGGCATACCCCTGTCGGTCGCCGCAATACAGACCCTGCTGGAAGGCGGCGAGCTGGATGTCGGCCACAGTTATTCGGTGCATCTCTGGCAGCATGTCTGGTGGGACCCTGATCGCACAGATTTTTCCAAAGTGCATGCGGGCGACCTGACCCTGCAACGGCTGCGCGATGGCAATACCCCCCTGTGCCATATGGTGAGGCCCTTCCTGCCGCAGCTTGATCTGGCTGCGCTTGGCCCGCCCGCCCGGTGAGCGGGCGGGGACTCAAGGGTGTCACCCATGGAGCGGGAACGGGGTATGGTGATGCCGCCTGTGCTTACCTGGCGGGGCTGGATAATCTGGGGATTCCCGTCAGCTGGCAGCCAGTAGATGCAAGTCCGGATGTACGCGGCACAGCACAACAATTCGTACCCAATGTGCCGGAGGCCATTCGTCCAACCCTGAACGGCTTGTGGCAGCGCGCCATTGAGTACGACACCGTGCTGCTAAGCCTGCCCCCCCTGCGCTGGTACCATCATTACCTGGAGCGGGAGTCGCGCCATGCCCTGTTCTGTTATGCCACCTGGGAACTGGAACGCCTGCCCGCATCGTGGGCGCCTGTAATGAACAGGTTCGATGGCGTTATCGTTCCCTCGCAGTTCAATGCGCTGGCGTTCAAAGCATCCGGGGTGACGGCTCCGATCAGTATTGTCCCTCACGTCGCACGTGTGCCTCAGCCCTCTGCCGCACAGCCAGCATGGATGGCCCAGATGGCGGGACTCTATGTCTTCTATACTATCGGCACCTGGAGCATGCGCAAGGCACTGGAAGAACTTGTACGAGTCTACCTCGCTACTTTTACAGCGCGCGATAATGTGTGCCTGGTGCTTAAAACCGATCCTCTGGACTACATGCGCTACGCCATGGATCGAAAAAACGGGAACACAGGTCAACGCAGCGCCGTCTGGTACACGCTGGCCAAAATAGTCGCCGATTACCCTGATCCGGCGCGCATTCATCTTGTAACAGAGCGCCTCACGCCGGGGGACATCGACGCCCTGCACGCGCGCGGTGATTGTTATGTCAGCCTGACCCACAGCGAAGGATGGGGACTGGGAGCGTTCGATGCGCTGCAGTCCGGCAAGCCGGTCATTATGCCCGGCTATGGTGGCCAACTTGAGTACCTCGGCGCCGGCTATCCCCTGCTGGTCCGGCACACGCTGCGCCGCGTCGGGTCATTTGCACAGGACGGATTTTTTCCTGGCATGGAAGATCAGTACTGGGCTGACGCCTGCACCGTCCACGCCGGCGAACTGCTGCGAGCGGTTTACGATGACCCCGATACGGCTTCACAACTCGGACGCGAGATGCAGGCGGCAATTTGTGCGCAATTTTCGCCAGAGCGCATCTGCCCCGACCTGGCAAATGCTGTGGGACTTGGATGAGCATGCACCGTCCTGGACTAAAACTGATCAGCCTCATTCCTGGATGCGGTTACGGCGATGCGGCCTGCGAGTATGCGGCAGGTCTGGCCAACACTGGCATGGATGTCTGTTGGTACCCGACCCGCGACGACAGTGCTGATCTGTTGCCCCTGGGGCGGGCCACTGCGGATGTGGCCCCGGCCATAGCGCAACAGATGATCCAACTGTGGAATCGAACGGTCGATGCTCAAGCATTCCTGCTCGATTTGCCCCCTTATCGCTGGCATGAACACTGGCTGCAGGCGGAACCGCAGCTGCGCCCCTTTTGCTACCTGGCCTGGGAAGTGGGTCAGCTACCGCACCAGTGGCTGCAGCCCCTCAACAGATTCGAAAAAATCTTTGTGCCGTCCTCATTCAACCGTGACACCCTGGTCACCGGGGGCATCACCGTGCCGGTCGAGATCATTCCCCATATTGCCCGGGATATCAGTACCCCCGGCCCTGTGGAGGAAGGTCCTCTGGTGCTTGGCAACATTCAACCCGATGACTTTGTGTTCTACACCATTGGCGCATGGACATCGCGCAAGGATATGGAAAGTACGATTCGCAGTTACCTGGATGCCTTTTCGGCGGATGACGCCGTTGCTCTCGTGATAAAAACAGAACCGGTCAACCAGATCGCAAGGTATGCCCAATGCAGAACGGAACAAGGCAACACCGCACCGCATACCCTGGGAACGGCGTGGGCGCTTGCCAGGCTACTCGCAGAGTATCCCAACGCCGCGCGTATCCACCTCATTGCCGGGCGCATCAGCCCCTACCATATCGATGAGTTACACCGACGCGGTGATTGTTTTGTCAGCCTGACCCACAGTGAAGGCTGGGGCCTCGGGGCATTTGATGCCGCCCTGCATGGCAATCCCGTGATCATGACTGGCTGGGGCGGGCCACTTGATTACCTGGGTGACAACTACCCGTTGCTTGTCGACTATGAGTTGCGCCCGACCGACCAGTACGCGGACGACGGCCATTTCCATCGCGGCCCCGACGTCTATTGGGCACATGCGAACCGGGCGCATGCATCGGCGCTTATGCGCTGCGTCTTCGAGTCGCCCGCCAGTACCCGGGCGTTCACCCTGCCGCTGAAAAATGCTGTCACCGAACGCTATTCGTCAGCCAGCATTTGCAAAAAATTGGCCGATGGGATGGCGCTGTCGATTATCGAGCGCTGATACGACCTGGGCGCAAGTGCAAAGCACCATCGGTCAGGATACATACTGCTCCGCCAGGTCGCGCATGATCGAATAAAATTCCGCCATGGTGTCCGCCACAATTTCCCGCGCACTCTTGATCGAATCAATGCGCCCGCACACCTGCCCACACAAGGGAATGGCCGCTTCCATATCACCGCCGAAGTAGAGGGATGGCAAATCGGCCATATGTTCCATCACATTGAACTTGCCCAGCAGCGCCAGCGCGGCTGTGCGTTCCGTGCGCAGCGCGCGCAGGGCGGGACGTGATTCCTGGTTGAGAAAGACGGTGTCGGTTTCGGCAGCGTTGAGCACCGCCTGCTTCCAGTTGGCATGCACCGGGGATTCCGCGCAGGACAGCATACGGGTGCCCATCTGCACGCCCTCCGCGCCCATCGCGAAGGCGCCGGCCATGGACAAGCCATCGACCATGCCGCCCGCGGCTATGATCGGCACATCGACGCGGGAGCGGATCAGCGGCAGCAATACCATGGTGGACACCGGGCTGGGATTCTTGAAGCCGCCGCCCTCCCCGCCCTCCACGACCAGTCCATCCACGCCGGCATCCATGGCCTTGAGCGCCATCTCCAGCGTCGGCACCACATGGAACACCTTGATACCCGCCTGCTGGAACGCCTCGGTACAGACTTTCGGGCTGCCGGAGGAGGTGGTCACGAACTTGATGCCCTGCTCAATTACAAAGTCGATGATGTTACTGCCCTTCACATAGGACAGCGCCACGTTCATGCCGAACGGCTTATCCGTCAGCGCGCGCATCTTCGCGACCTCGGCCTTGATGTTGTCCAACTCGCCTGAGGAGGTTTCGATAATACCCATGCCGCCGGCATTGCTCACGGCAGAGGCGAGCTGGGCTCGCGCAATCCAGCCCATGGGAGCCTGGATTATCGGGTACCGGGTGCCGGTCATTGCGGTGACGCGGTTGCTGATCGCCATTGCGCTCATGGTAGTTGCTACCTCCTGTTAATTCGCTTTGTGTTTTTCAATGCGTGGTGAGCAGGGCCTCGCAACCGGTGCCCGCTATGACAGTGCTCACCCGGGCGCGATCGACGGCGTTGAGGGCGAGGTACTGCTCGTTGATCCACTTCAGGCACTTGGCCTGGTAGGGAAAGGTCTGCTGCGTCCAGCGCGCACCGTCTATTTCTGCCTCCCAGTTTTTCTCGCCGGCTGCCACTGATCTGGCATTGGCCAGCAGCGCCGGCACATAGACGCGCCCAATTTCACTGAGCAGGCCATTCAGGGTTGCCGGGATATCCTCCAGTCGGGTCCAGTCGCTGTCCTGCGGTTCCAGGCCGCACTGGTCTTCCATGCGGTCCACCCACGCGACGGTGCGCGGTGATACCTCGTGGGCAATGGCGCGGGGAGTTGGATCGAAACCGACCAGCTGCGTCAACTGGCCGAACAGGGCGAAATCGCCCGCGCCGGGCCGCTTGCCCAGCATGAAGGGCTGTTGCGCCAGATGTGCCTCCATGGCGGCCAGGTAGCGCCGGTAACTGGCATCGATCACGGGTGCGGTGGTGTCATTGGAGCCCACCACATACAGGCGTCCGACCTGCCGCTCCGTGAAGATTTTCTTGAACGTCTGGTGCAGGTCTGCCGGGAGACTGACGTCCATACCCAGCGGCAGCAGCGTGCCTGCATTGTCGGCATCCACCGCCGGGTACCAGCGATAATGAAACATGTACTTGGTGCACCACTCGTCGCCGAAATCCTCGATCAGGTAATCGATGAAGGCCAGCGCCGGGTCGGTCGGCAACACTGAGCGGTCGGGATACATACCCTCGAGTCTGCGGATGATGGGGCTGGAGTCACAGACGGCTTGCAAGTTGCCCTGCTCGCCCTTGAACAGAAAGGTCGGATGGAAGGTCGGCCTGGGCTTTTCGATGCCCATGGCATCCAGCGTGCCCACCGGGTCTGCCCAGGTGATCGTGTAAGGGATACGGCGATAGCGCAGCAGCGCAACCATCTTGCGCGTGTAGGGTGAGCCGGTACCGCCGATCAGGCGCAGTCGTTCCTCGGTGGACATCAGTAGTACTCCTGGAGGTAATGGCAGCGCGCACATTGCAGGCGCTGCGCTGTTCTCGGTTCGGGGGATTATATTGACACATTAAATGCCATTATGTCACGCTGCGGACTGAATCGGGGTCGCCAGGTACTGACGGGACCATGCATAACATGTCGCACAAGCCACAGGACGCAACACAGTAATGTATAGAGGCGAGTACGGACTGGTGGGCAGTGAAATGAGCATGTTCACCCGCAAGCTGGAGGCGCAGCTGCGCTTCCAGCACATACCCTGGTACTGGCACTTCAAGACGCAGGAGCGCGCTGCCTCGATAGAGGCGCGCACTGGCACGCATTTCATCCCCGCCCTGATTACACCAGAGAAGTGGATGATCCACGACACCATCGCGCTGGGCCCGCTGCTCAATGACCGCTTCCACCAGACCCCGGTGATACCACCCACACCGCTGCAACGGGCATGCTGCTTTATACTGGAAGACGTATTCAATCACTGGCTGGGGCGCGTCTGTGTGCATACGCGCTGGTGCTATCCGGACAACGTGGCCTGGGTCGGACCCCGCTTCGGCGCCAACTCTGTTCTGAACCGCTCCATAGAGGAGCCGTTCACCGAGCAGGAACTGATCGAGCTGGCACCTATCGGTCAGATGATGTACCAGGGGTTTGGCAAGAATGTCTGCGAGGTCAACGGCGTGGGACCGGAACAGGAGGCTGCGGTACGCGCCGATTACACCACAATGCTTGATGTGCTCGATGCACACTTCGCCGACAACAATTTCCTGCTGGGCCCCCGCCCCTGCCTCGCGGACTTTGCTTTGGCCGGTGCCTGCAAGGCGCATTTTGTGACGGATCCTGTGCCGCTGGGTTGGCTCGGCGAATACCGCGCCATGCTATGCGCTTACACCGATCGCCTGTTCGGCAATCACAGTTATGCCGATTGTGACTGGCTCGCGGACGACAAGGTGCCGGGTACGCTGCAAGGCGTGCTTGATTATGCCCAGGGCACCTATTTCCAGTTCGCGCGGGCCAATATCGCCGCCGGGCTGGCGGGCGAGAAATTCTATGAGTACGACTACGGCTATGGCACCACCCGGGCGCGCACCCAAAAACGCCTGAACCTGGCGCGCCTGCACGTGCAGGATGAATTGCTGCAAATGGGTGCAACCAGCCACGACAGTGTTAACTCGCTGTTCGCCGGTCGTGGCATTCTGGAGCATTACCTGAACTGAACGGGACGAAGCGCAGGCTGCAGGGCCTGCATCACTGGAGAAAATCGTGCGTATTGTAAAGTGGTCACTGGGGACGATAGGTTTGATACTGTTACTGCTCTATGCTGTCATGTTCTGGTGGCCGCGTCCGCCGGATACCACCGAAGCGCGGGTATTTGCCGCTGATGGCGCGCAACTGGACTACTGTGCGCTGCCTGTTCTTGATGGCAACGGCCCTGGCGCAGACGATATACCCAAGGCCTACACGCCCGCCTCGCCCCATTGCTATTACACAACGTTCCCCATGCCGATCCTGCAGAACTGCAAAGAGCCCATCGCCGCGGGATTTCCCGATATGCGCGGACTGTGGTTGGCCTACGAGGGCCTGGAGGGACACATGGAACGCATCGAACAGTGCGGTGATCGCATCGTGGTGACTACCCATGGCATCATTCACGACTTCCACGCCGACGGGACCCTGAAAAACGGCTCACGGGATACCGAGGGGGCCACCAACCGTTGCATCAACACCTGGGCCTCCATGGATGTTGATGCGGCTGCAGTGCTCAATTTTCATCCATTCGGTATCTCTGCCATTACCGTTGTAAAACGCTGGATGGAAGGCGATGAGTTGCGCTGGAAGTACCCCAAGTTTGACCACGTCATCAAGATGAAGCGGATTTGCACGGTGCCGGATAACCAGCGCGTGTTCGCGCCGTGATTCACGCCGACGCATAATGCTGGACGCTATCGCAGCCGCAGTTTTTATCGTGGTGGCGGCCATGGCGTGGCAACACCTGCGTTACCAGCGTATCCGTCGTGACTCGGCCCAGGACAGGCAGAAGGCCTGGCATTCGAGTCAGTCCTTTCACGTCATTGTCTTTTTCAAGCTAAGAAATGGTGACAAGGTTGTCGACACCGTCAGGCGCTTCGTGCAGCAGATTCTGACCAGCAGCCAGGCCCGACTGATCTACGCGGGTGAAGCTGCTTTCACCGTCAGTTCAAAACAGTTGGGCAACTGCGACTGGGATGGCTTGCTGATGTTCGAATACCCCTCCCGCACGGATTATCAGGAATGCATTGCCGATGGTCATTGGCACGAAGCTCGCCAATATTTCGCCGATAGCTACATGCATGGCATGCGACGCGATCGGCAAAAGAATCTGGCTGTTCCGCAGTTCCTACTGCGGCTGCGCCTGAAGGATATCCTGTGCGGAAAGTGGCGCATTGAACCGCTTGAGGTATCGCCGATTTTCGCAACCTTTCCCGAGTATGAAATATGGCGGACTCGTGAAGCTCGCCTGCGCGCGATTAATGCAATCAACAGTCAAGGCCTCGTAGTGTACAGCCTGGTCAAGCGCGGAAACCCTGGGCAGCGGGCAGACAATACAGTTTTTAACAGGAAAATGGCTTCGCGTATGGCTGCGCTGGGTCATGGCCCCCTGCACATAGGACGTCCCGTAGCGCTGGAGAACCTTGCGCGGTTCGACCAGGTGTTTGCAACTCATTATCCCAGCGCCGACTATTTTGCCGAGCTGCTGGCCAGCCAGTTCTTTAATAACCTTACCAGCAGCAAACAGTTGGGAGATTACCTCGCTGTATACACCATACCCATCACTGACCGCCTGTAGGATTTCGTCAAGATGTCCGTGCTATCTGGCGCAACAGTGCGCCTAGCGATGGGGACGCTGGCCGATAATCGATGCCCGTTCCATGATACGCACCTGCGGCCAGTAGTCGCTGGAGGCGTAGTGCTGTACCGCCCGATTATCCCAGAAGGCGACCGAATCGGGCTCCCAGCGGAAACGGCACTGGTACTCCGGGTAATCAGCCTGACGGCACAGCAAATCGATGAGTTCGCGGCTCTCTTCGCTGCCGAGGCCCACCACATGGGACGCGAAGCCGCGATTTACGTACAGGTGCTTGCGACCCGTGACGTCGTGGGTGCACACAATCGGGTGTGTCGGCGGCGGATAGGCCTGCAGCATGCCGGCCTTCTGTTCCTCGGTCAGGAATGAGCCGAAGGTGTGCATAAACGTGTGCTCAAGATTGAGTGACTCGATTTTCTCCTTCACGTCATCCGGCAGACCCTCATAGGCGGCGTACATGTCAGCAAACAGGGTATCGCCACCGACGTCAGGCACTTTGATCGCGTGCAGGATGGCGCCCAGGGACGGGCACTCGCGCCAGGTCACATCGGCGTGCCAGGCGTTCTCGTAACCGGCGACTTCCGCCGACTTCTCAAAGCGCACCAGTTCGGGAAGCTCGGTGTTGGCGCCCAGGAATGGGTGCAGCTCAAGCTCGCCGAAGCGGCGCGCAAACGCGAGGTGCTGGGCCGGACTGATCGGCTGGTCACGGAAGAAGATCACCTTATAGGCAGCCAGCGCAGCGGCGATTTCGGCAATCACCGCGTCAGGCAGGTCGGTGCTCAGGTCGGGCCCGTGCAGGATAGCGCCAATGGTTGCGCCCAGCCGGGTCACGTCGAAGTGCGCCCAGGTCATAGCGTCGAGGCGCTCCCGCTCCGCGGCCAGATGCGTGGTGGGACCCACCTGTATCGGGAACCCGGGCATGGTGAAGCGCTGGGCAATCAGTCCGCGCCCTGCAGTGCCTACGGTAGAGTCTGTTGTATCTGCGTTACCAGCCGCCTTCATCGTTGCACCCTCTTTTTCTGATGGAGAATTCCTGGAACTTAGATGGATATTTCGCCGCAGTTTGTCGAGCACCCGCGAATAGCCACTGTCGAGTTACCAGTCCTTATTGTCCGGTAGCAGCCCGGATAGTTCAGCGTCCGTTAAATTGCGCCACACGCCGGGTTTCAGTGAGCCCAGCTTCACATTCATAATGCGCGTGCGGCGCAACTCCACTACTTTATAGCCGAGCTCTTCACACATCAGGCGAATCTGACGGTTCAGCCCCTGGGTGAGCACAATTCTGAAACCCATATTTTGCCAGTCTGGACACCCTGCACGGCAGGGTCACCTGGTTATGGATACGCACGCCACGCGCCATGGCCCGCAAAAACACATCGTTGACGGGCTTGTTGACGCCGACCAGGTATTCCTTCTCGTGCTTGTTCTCAGAGCGCAGGATCTGGTTAACGATATCGCCATTGCTGGTCAGCAGAATCAGGCCCTCCGAGTTTTTGTCCAGGCGACCGATCGGAAATATGCGCTCCCGGTGATCGACAAAATTCACTATGTTGCCGTCCACCGATTCGTCGGTAGTGCAGGTAATGCCCACCGGTTTATTCAGCGCGATATACACATGCTTGCGTTTGTTCTTCGCCGTGGGTTTTTGCTTGACGACATTACCATCCACCAGCACCGTCATGCCTTCCAGCCATTTCGCGCCGGTGACTGCGATTTCACCGTTCAGGGTCACGCGCTGCTGGCTGATCAACTCGTCAGCCTCGCGGCGCGAGCACCAACCGGATTCACTGATGTACTTGTTCAATCGCATGGCATTCCAATCCGACCGGGCCTGAATTTGCGGCCCTTGAAGTGCAGGGCCTTCAGGATAGCCAGTTTATACAAGGCACTCGCCATTCTCACTTGCTTTTATGCAGATTTTCTCGAAATTCCCGATTATCCGGCCCATTATGTCAGGCATACGGGTTCCACTGCAGCGCGGGATATTGCGTTACTGAATCTTTATTGGCATTATAAATGCCAATATATCAGGATTGCCCCGTTAGCGCGTGGCTATTCAACGCGATCACCGCGACACCGACACAGGGCAATTGTAATGACAACAAGCGCCATCTGGGCTATCGCCACCATCTCCTACGCCTCGTTCTGGTGCTGGTATGTAGGCTTCAGGCGAAAAGTCACGCCCCTTGAAGTTGAGGACACGATGCGCCTGCTTGATGTCCACGAATTCGGGACCGAGAATCAACGCGCGCACCTGCGCCACTTTCTGGCCAACGACGATGGCAAGGATTTCGTCATGGTCAATCTGTTGCATCTGCAAGTGCCGCTGGGTGAATCCCGCAAAAAACTGGAGGCCTACCAGAAGATTTTTCTGGGCGCCCTGCTACGCAAAGCCGGTCACCCGGTGATGATGGCGCGAGCGGCAGCGGGCAACATCGAGAATGTCGCCTGTGACCATGCGGATCACTGGACGGCGGCGGGCATGGTGCGCTACCGCAGCCGACGCGATTTCATGGAGATGTTGCCGTCCACGGTGGGCAGCGAGCATCACGGTTTGAAGCTGGCCGCACTGGAGAAAACCCTCGCCTTTCCGGCCTCGCCGTGGTTTATGTTGGGCGGCCCGCGGATTGTGGTGGCACTGGCAGTCGCCCTGTTTGCCGCCGGCATGCAACTGGCATTTGGCTAAACAGAACAGCGCCGGTTCTACTGCCAGGCTTGAACCATACCCCGGCAGTACCCATTATTCAGGAGATCACAACATGCTGCTAAAGGACAAAATTATCGTGGTCACCGGTGCCGGCAGTGGTATCGGCAAAGCGCTGGTAAAGAAGTTCTGCGCCGAGGGCGCCAGAGCGGTAGTTGCCGTTGATATCAATGCCGCAGCCGCCCGCGCTACCGCCGCAGAATTTGGCTGTGTCGCCATGTCCGCTGATGTCGCCAAAGAAGCCGACGTTGTACGCATCATCGAGGACACTGAAAAGGACATCGGTCCCATTGACCTGTACTGCAACAATGCCGGCGTGGCGGCAGGCGCCAGTGAACAATCCCCCAATGCGGAGTGGCAGTTTATCTGGGAGGTGAACGTCATGTCGCACGTGTATTCTGCCCGGCACCTGGTGCCGCGCATGATCCAGCGCGGCGGCGGTTATTTCCTCAATACTGCCTCCGCAGCGGGCCTGCTCAACCAGATTGGCGGCGCCGCCTACGGCACCACCAAACATGCAGCCGTGGGCTTTGCCGAATGGCTGGCACTGACCTATCGCCACCAGGGCATCAAGGTGTCGATGCTGTGCCCGCAGGCGGTGCGCACCGCGATGACCGCCAATACTGAGGACCAGGGCACCATGGCTGCCAGCGGCGACGGCATGATGGAGCCCGACCAGCTGGCCGACATCGTGGTGGAACACCTGGCCCGTGACGCCTTCCTGATCCTGACCCACGAGGAGGTGAAGGTCTACATGCAGCGCAAGTCCTCCGACTACGACCGCTGGATAGCGGGTATGAATCGCCTGCAGCAAAAGTTGTCCGGGGCAGGCTAACACCCGTGGATGACGCACTATTGCCGCTACAGGTGTATGGCTCCAACATATCCTACTTTACCGGCAAGATTCAGATGTACCTGCGCGCCAAGGGTATTCCCTATACTTTCATCACGCTGAATGCACACCGGCACATGCCGCTATTAAAAAGGGAGACCGGGGCCACGCAGATACCCGCTATCGTGCTCGCAGACGGGCGCTGGATGACCGACACCACGCCCATGATCGCCTGGCTCGAGCAACAGCTGCCCGCCCCGCCACTACTGCCCACAGACCCTGAGCAGCGCTTTTTCAGCCTGCTATTGGAAGACTATGCCGACGAATGGCTGTGGCGACCGGCCATGCATTTTCGCTGGTACGGCGATGAGGGCGCCATGCACCTGAGCCGACATATCGCCGACGAGATCCTGCACGATGTGCCATTGCCCGCCTGGCTGCGGCGCTTCTACTTTCGCCGCCGCCAGCGCGGCGGTTACACCGCCGGGGACGGCATTAACGAGGGCAACCGCCTGCAGGTGGAAGCGATCTACCACAACAACCTGGCCTGGCTGTCGGCTATCCTGCAGCAGCGCCCTTACCTGCTGGGTAACAGCCCCAGCCTCGCGGACATCGCCTTTATGGGTCCCATGTTCCGCCATTTTTCGCAGGACCCCGAACCCGCAGAGATCATGCGGCAGCAGGCCCCGGCCGTGTGGGAGTGGGTGGCCCGACTGTGGAACTGTGGCCCTGCGGCGCTGCGCGGCGACTGGCTGGCTGGCGTGCCTGAGGACTGGTCGCCGTGGCTGGATGACATGGGCCGCAATTACCTGCCCTACCTGTGTGACAATGCCGAGGCCGTGCGCGCCGGAAAAAAACGCTTTACCACGACCGTCGGCGGAGTAACCTACAGCAGGGCCCGGGTATCGGCCTATCGTGTATGGTGCCTGGAGCAGCTGCGCGCACACTATATGGCACTGCCAGCGGGCAGCGCAGAGCGAGTGCAACAGCGCCTGCAGCGTCACGGCTGCTGGGAACCGCTGTGGCGTACAAGTCCACTGGTGAGCGGCGTCAATAGCACTTCCACACCGCCGTTTGGCACCAACGCCAAAATGCTATAAACCTTTTTTCCCAGGGAGAATGCACATGAAAAAGTCCGTCATAGCACTGGCCGCAGTAATAGTGGTAGGCGCGATCGCCTATCACGAGCGGGCGGCCATCGCCATGCGCGTGATGGCCAGGGGCGCGGAGTCGGCCATGACCAGCGACACTACCGCTGGCTTCGCGGATGGCCTGCACGTGGCCCTGTGCGGTGCGGGCGGCCCGCTGCCCGACCCCAAACGCTCCGGCCCCTGTGTTGCCGTGGTCGCGGGCAAACAACTGTTCGTGGTTGACGCCGGCACGAATGGCCTGCGCAACCTGCTGCGCATGCGCTACCCGGTCGGCAAGATCCAGGCGGTGCTGCTGACCCATTTTCACTCGGACCACATGGACGGGTTGGGCGAAATGGCCACGCTGCGCTGGGTCAGCGGCAACAACAGCCAGCCGCTGCCAGTGATAGGCCCCGAGGGTGTGCAACAGATCGTCGAGGGTTTCAATATCGCGTATAAACAGGATTCGGTGGGGCGCAATGCGCACCATGGCGACAAGGTGGCGCCACTGTCCGGCTTTGGCATGGTTGCGCGGCCCTTCCCGGTGCCCGCCGCAGGCGAGCTGGCAACGGTCTACCACGACGGGGATGTAAAAATCCAGGCGCTGCTCGTTGACCATGGCCCGGTCAAACCGGCGGTCGGCTACCTGTTCACCTACAAGGATCGCTCACTGCTGGTGAGCGGCGACACGTCCAAATCTGCCAATGTGCAAAAGTTTGCGCAGGGTGTCGACCTGCTGGTGCACGAGGCGCTGGCGCGCAACATCGTGGGTCTGATGCATGACACCGCCGCCCATGCGGGTGCAGACAGCCTGGCGAAGATCACCGCGGATATCCAGAACTACCACGCCACCCCGGTGGAGGCCGCCGAGATCGCCCGTGATGCCGGCGTGGGACACCTGCTCTACTACCACATCGTGCCGCCGTTGATCTTTCCGGGGATGGAAGCTGCATGGCTGGACGGGCGTCGCTGCGATCTTTCCCAACTATACGCTGGGACAGGACGGCACAGCCTTCTCGCTACCTGCTGGCTCCAAAGAGATTAGTCTTACGCACAAGAGTATGTAGCCGTTGCAGCAGGAGCGCTTTACTCAACGTTCCCTGCTGCATCCCTATTCATGACCTCGCGAATCGCGGCGAACAATTCATCCACGGGGGTAAGCTTCTGCAGGTAGCGGGCTGCGCCAGCTGCACTCATCTGGGGCTGCATGTCTTCCCTGGCATGCATCGAAAGACCGATCACCCTGACCGAGGGCACTTCCGTCATTATGCGGCGAGTGGCCTCCAGCCCACTCAGTCGCGGCATCGTCGCGTCCATCAAGACCACGTCAGGCACCAACTTCCCTGCCTGTTCTACGGCATCCAGCCCGTCAACCGCCTCGCCGACGACATCAAAATCCTCAACAAGGCCCAGAATCTGTACCAGAGCGTTACGCGCCAACGAGTGATCATCGGCTACCAGAATCCGGATAGGTCGGCGTGACGCATGCTGCGTGTCAGCGGCCTCTGCCGCGCTGTGAGCCGCCGCGGATGGGACTTCCTCCTGCGCAAATTCCGCAGCAGCTACAGGGATCGACAGGGTACATATTGTGCCGCGCAGCGGAGCACTGGATATATCCAGGCGGCCATCCAGCGAAGTCCAGCTGTTCCTGAATACTGAACAGCCCGTACGACCGGGGTGTCTGCAGGACATCTGTGACATCGAACCCCGCGCCCTCATCGGTAACGGTAACGCGCAGCCCCTGGTCGAAAGCAACGATATTCACGCTGGCCTGCCTTACGCCCGAATGCTTGGCCACATTGAACAACAATTCGCGCACCGCCCGAAACAGCAGGCTGCTCACTTCAGCTGGTATAGGTGTCACGGGCAGAGCGCCAATCACGACAACTTTCAGTTGATGATGCTCCAGCATCCACTGCGCCAACCAGTGCATTGCGGCCACAAAACCGGCTCCGTAGAGAATGGGAGGTGCCAGCTCCATGGTCAGTGAGCGCGTCACTTCAATGCCTGCTCAAGAATCTCCAATATCTCCCGGCCTGCAGTATTCACTTGCGGGCCGTACAAATCCGATTGCAGGATCTCCGCCTTGAATTTGGCTGCTACCAGTAATTGCTGATGATTATCATGCAGCAGTCGCGCAATGCGTTTGCGCTCCTCTTCTTCAGCCACCGTGAGCTTGTTGGCCAGGGCGCGGTACTGGACGTTTCGTTGCAGCAATTCGGCGCAGGCCTGCTCCAGTTCGTGTGTGCGTTGGGCGACGCGGTCCTCGAGAGTCCTTGTTAAGCTCGCGCAACTCTGTTTCCATCTGCTTGCGCAGGGTGATGTCGCGAGCATATGCTTGCACATAAACCTCGTTATCCAGTCTGAAGGTTGTCAAAGTGGATTCGGTTGGGACCAGCTGTTCCATCGGGTTTCCGACCAGTCCATTCAAAAACTTGAGGCTGTCCTGCAAGCGAGGCTTCTACCATTTCACGGAAGAACTCACGAGAATCCCGACCGTTCGGTTGGGTCAGTGGAAAATGTTCACAGTATTGTTGGTCAAAATCTCCTCGCGCGAGTGCCCATATAGCGCCACAGTGCGCGCGTTACATTCAATGATTTGATTATCTTTCATTATCACTATTGAATCAGGGGCATTCTCAAACAGCGTACGGAAGCGCACCTCACTATCCTGCAGTGCCTGCTCCAACTGCTTGCGCTGGGTGATGTCACGAGCGATTGCCTGTTCGAATACCTCACCACCGATTACCAAGGTACTCAGGTTAATTTCACTAATCACGAGTGCGCCATCTTTGCTCCTGCCATGCCATTCATAGATCTGGGGATAGCCTGCACGGGCCGCACTTACCTTTTCGGCAAAGAATTCGGACGAAGCCTGTCCGTTCGGCTGTGTCGGCTGGAAAAATCCAATGACAGGAGCGGAGAGTATCTCTTCGCGCGTGAAACCATACATGTCGCACAGGCGCTTGTTGCAATCAATCGTTCGACCATCTTTTAATATTGATATTGCGTCACCGGCATTGTCAAAGAGTGTCCGGAAGCGCACATCGCTATCCCTGACCGCAGCTTCCATCCGCTTGCGCTGGGTGATGTCACGAATCAATGATTGCGTGTGAGGTTTGCCATCAAGCAGGAACGAAGTCAAAGTGACTTCGGTTTCAACAGGCGTACCATCGAGTTTACAACCAAGCCATTCGAAAGATTGAGGCTTCCCTGCGTGCAATGCTGCTATCTGATCATGATAGAACTCGCTCGAGGCCTGCCCATTGGGCTGCACCGGTGGCGATAACGAATAGTCGGCTCGGCTCATCAGCTGCTCGCGCGAGATGCCATACATTTCCAGTACGCGTTCGTTACAATCAACGACTTGCTCGCCCTGCATGATCAGTATGCCATCACCGGCATGCTCAAACAGGGTTCGATATAGCTGCTCGTTACGTCTTAGTGCATCCTCCATCTGCTTGCGCTGGGTAATGTCACGAATGATTGCTTGTATAAAGTTTGATTCGCCGTGTTTAAAGGTACTCAAACTGACTTCTGCCTCGAACGGGGTGCCATCGATTTTCACATGATGCCATGCAAAGAATTGCGGCTTTCCTGAGCGCGCCGCCTTGAGTTTTTCGACCGAGAACTCGCGCGAATCCTGTCCGTTCGGCTGGGTGGGTGGGAAAAAATCAAATGAGGCGCGCGATACCAGCTGATCGATCGTTGCTACACCAAACATGTCCAGTGCTTGCTCGTTACAATCAACAATTTTCTCACCCTGCAGTATGACGATGGCATCAGCGGCACTCTCAAAAAGGCCACGGTACCGCTCTTCGCTATCGCGCAAAGCGGACTGCATCTGTACACGTTGCGTAATGTCCTTGACCGTGGCGGCATAAAAAGCGACCGCGCCATTACAATCCTGGATGGCAAACGGACTAACAAGCACCGGAAAACGCTCGCCGCTCTTGCGCATGAAAATCAATTCCACGTCGGCGAACTCGCCGCGCAGGGTTTTGGCAAACGCGACCTCGATGTGCTCGCGCTCCTCGGGCGGCCAGTAACGATGTTCAGGGCCGGAGCCGATAAGCTCCTCAGCGGAAAAACCTGTCATCCGACAGAAGGCGGGATTGACCTCGACATGCAGGCCGTTCGCGTCCACCACTGAAAAACCTTCCCGCATGTACTGGAAGGTCAGTTGTCTCAAATCACTGCTGTGTGCCGCTCGCCGCTCAGCCAGCTTGTACGGCGGAATGTCGCCGGGGGAAAAATCCGGCAAACTGACTGGCTTTTTTTCATCGTTAGTCATGCAGATGCTCCATCAAGGCGACAAAGACCACCGCTGCGAGACATTTGTCATCGACCATTGTATACGTAATGGCTTAAATATTAAGCGGTATTGTCGAAAACCACCTGATAGTGCTGCACCTCGGGAAACGGGTCGTAGAAGTGGTGCAGCAGGGCGCGCCACTCCTGGTACCGGGCCGATTCCCTGAAGCCAATCGTATGGTCCTCCAGGGTTTCCCAGTTGACCAGCAGCAGATAGCGGCCGGACTGTTCAATACAGCGCTGCAACTGATGTGACACATAGCCGGGCATGCCGGCAATGATAGCCTGCGCCGTGGCGAAGGCCGCCTCGAATTCCCGCTCCTCCCCGGGTTTCACATTGAGGATGGCAACCTCAAGGATCATGCTGCGGGCGCATTCACCAGTGCGGAAAACAACTGTTGGTGATAGTCAGCATCGCCGAAAAGAGTATTGATCATCATCAGGCGCTTCACGTAGGACCCGACCGGCAGTTCATCGGTCATACCCATGCCGCCGTGCAACTGGATGGACTCGCCGCCGATCAGGCGTCCCGCCCGTCCGGTCATCACCTTCAGGGCGAGCAGGCTGCGCCGTGCATCGGTACTCTCCTCCTGCGCTGCACACACCGCGCGATACAGCAGCGACCTGACATTCTCGCAGGCGCCGAACATATCCACCATGCGGTGCTGCAGCGCCTGGAAGGTGCCGATAGCCACGCCAAACTGTTCCCGCGTCTTGCAGTAGTCCAGCGTGCGGGCATTGAGGGCTTCCATGGCACCCAGGGCATTGGCGCAGACCGCGAGCCGCGCGGCGTCCACCACCTGCTCCATCAACGCATAGCCATCCCCGACTGTACCAATGACCGCTTCCGCCCTGACCTCCTTGAAGGTGATATTGGCGGCCTCCTGGCCGTCCGTCATGCGGTAGACCGTGCGCTGCACGCCGGGGCTGGACGTATCAACCAGCAACAGGGTAATGCCGGCCGCGTCGGCCTGTTGCCCGCTGCTGCGGGCCGCCACGATCAATTTCTGCGCCGCGCCGCCATTCAATACCACTGTCTTTTCACCGTTCAACAGCCACTGCTCGCCCTGCTGGTGCGCGCGCGTGGCAATATCGGTCATTGCGTAGCGACTCTGTCGCTCCAGGTAGGCGAATGCGCCCTGTAACTCTCCGGCGATGATGCGGGGCACATAGTCATGCTGTATGGCAGCGCTGGCTCCCGCCTGTAATAGCCCACCAAACAGTAGCACCGTGGCCAGCCAGGGCTCGGCCACCAGGCCTCGACCGAACTCCTGCATGATCACCATGGTGTCGACCGGCCCGCCGCCAAAACCGCCCTGCTCCTCGGCAAAGGGAATGGACAGCCAGCCCAGTTCCGCAAACTGCTGCCAGTGCGCTGTGCTGAAGCCATGCTCCATGGCAACTACTGCATTACGCTGGTCGTAGCCGTAGTTTTCTGCGACAAAACGCGCGATGCTGCCCTGTATCTGGCTCTGCTCTTCACTCAAATTAAAATTCATGGTCTATCCCCTACAGGCCAAGTACGTATTTGGCGGTGATGTTTTTCTGTACCTCGTTCGACCCGCCGTAGATGGTGGAAGCGCGGCCGCGGAAATACATTTTCTGCGCGTAATCGGCAAAGTCGTGGCCTAACTGGCTGGCGTTCAGCTCACCCTGCAGGGTGCCACTGTAGTAACCGGCCACGTCCATACGCAACTCCTGGATGGCCTGCTGGATTTCCGATCCCTGCAGCTTCAGCAACGAGGACTCCGGCCCCGGTGCCTTGCCCTCCGCTATCGCGGCCAGGGCGCGCAGTTCCGTGAACTCCAGCGCCATCAGTTCGATTTCGACCTCCGCCATGCGCCCCGCAAACAGCGGGTCGTCCAGCAGGGACCTGCCGCCGTTCACTTCCCGGCGGGCCTGTTCGCGCACTTCGTTAAACGCCCGTTTTGAATCAGCCACCTCGGCGATGCCCAGGCGCTCGTGTACCAGCAGCGATTTGGCATAGGTCCAGCCCTTGCCCTCCTCCCCGATACGGTTTTCGACAGGTACCCGCACATTGTCAAAGAAGACCTCGTTCACATGGCGGAACCCGTCAATGGTGTTGATCGGTCGCACGGTGATGCCCGGCGTTGCCATGTCGATCAGCAGGAAGCTGATACCGTCCTGCTTGCGCCCGGAGTTATCGGTACGCACCAGGCAGAAGATCCAGTTGGCGTACTGGGCATAGGTGGTCCAGATTTTGCTGCCGTTGATGATGTATTCATCCCCCTCGCGGTCCGCGCGGGTCTTCAGCGCCGCGAGGTCAGAACCCGCGCCCGGCTCGGAATAGCCCTGGCACCACCAGTCCTCACTTTTGAGGATGCGCGGCAGGAATTTGGCCTTCTGCTCCGCGCTGCCATAGCCGATGATGACGGAAGCCACCATCTTGACGCCGAACGCGACCGCCTCCGGTGCGCCGACCACAGAGCGTTCGGCGTTATAAATGAACATCTGCGTCACGCTCCAGTTGGTGCCGCCGTACTCCACCGGCCAGTGCGGGGCCATCCATCCCTTGCGATACAGGCGTCTCTGCCACTCCTCTATACCCTCCTTCATGGTCGCCATGCTATTGCATGTTGCCGCCAGCTCCTGGTCCCAGGCCTCGTGAAGGAATTGCCGCACTTCTGCCTGGAAGGCCAGGTCTTCTGTACTCAAGCTTGTATCCATTGCTGTTCTCCTCGTCAGAAATTCGTTGGCTCAACTGCGGCCGGTGACATCCAGTATGGCCTGTACGCACTGTTGCGGCTGTTCCTGTTGTACGAAATGGCCGGCATTGTGGATCGTTCGGTGTGCTATACCTCGCGCGCCCGGTACTTCCTGCTGAAATTTCAGCTCACCACCGGCAGTCACCGGGTCGCCATCGGCAAAGGCCGTCATGAAGGGCTTGTCGAACTGGCGCAGTACCGCCCAGGCCGCCTTGTTCTCCTCCACTTCCGGCTCGTCATGGAACAGAGGGACCAGGGAGGGAAACCGGCGCGCTGCGGCCATGTAGCTCTGGTCGGGAAACGGCGCGTTGTAGGCGGCGACCTCCTCTGGTGACAGTGGCACAGTGGATGAGGCCTGCATCACATGGCCAATCTCCAGGTCCGGACTCTCGGCGCAAAACTTGCGCCAGTACAGGAAGCCGGGTATGCCCGAGGTGTCGCGAAACCGCGCGCCGAGTTCCTCAGCCCTGACCACAGGCAATGTCTTATACGCCTCACGCAGGGGTTCGGTGTACGCGCGGGGCACCATCCCGGTGGGCAAGCCCCCGTTGCTCAGCACCACGTGTGCAAAGCGCTGCGGGAAGGCTGTTAGCAGACGCAGGCCAATCAGGCTGCCCCAGTCCTGGCAGAACAGCGTGATATCGGTCAGCGCCAGCGCCGTCAACCATTCACTCATCCAGGCAACGTGGCGCGCGTAGGTGTAGTCCTGGGTGCGCGTGGGTTTGTCGGACCGACCAAAGCCGATCAGGTCCGGCGCGACGACACGAAAGCCCGCCGCGACCAGCGGCGGAATCATAAAGCGGTACAGATACGACCAGGAGGGTTGCCCGTGCAGCAGTAACGCCAGCGGGCCATTGGCCGGGCCTTCATCAACATAATGCACGCGCAGTTTGCCGCCTTCACCATCGGCTATGTGCAGGTAGTGCGGGGCAAAGGGGTAATCGGCCAGCGCGGCGAATCGTTCATCGGGTGTGCGTTGGAATTCCATACAGCTACCTTACAGCATGAATCCTATAATATGGCAGTTATTGTGCCATTTTAATTCAGGCGGCGGAAGTAAAAAATCTGCGGGGTGCGCAAGCTGCGCTGGAAAGACGCGTACGGCGGGGTTTCTCAAGGGCGCAAAGATGCCGCAGCAGCGCTCGCATGGGCACTGATCAGGTCTGCAAAGTGAGCCAGCAATGGCTGCGGCAAATCGTGACCCATGCCGTCAATCAGCTCCAGTTTGGCGCCGCGCACGAGGCGGGCTGTATCAATACCCCCGGCGACCGGCACGAGAGGATCGGCCTTGCCATGGATCACCAGGGTCGGCGCCGTAATCTTCTTTAGCAGTGCCACCGCGGTCGCCACTGGCCATGATCGCCGCCATATGCCGTGTGTGACCTGCCGGATAAAACGAGCGCTGCATACTCAGGGAAATCTTTTCGCGTAAGGCCGCATCCGTGGGCTGGTAGGCCGGACTGCCGATCAGGCGCCAGGTGCGCATGGAGTAGTCCAGCAAAACAGCGGCATCCGCCCTCGCGGGCCGGCGCAACATATGCAGCGCCACCTTCCGCTCAACGCCCGGCAAGGTCTTGCGGCCACTCGTTGACATAATCGAGGTCAGCGATAATACCCGGGATGGAAAATGAGCGGCCATCAGTTGTGCGATCATGCCGCCCATCGAAGCGCCCACGACGTGGGCCGCTGTGATATCCAGCGCGTCCAGCAAGCCGATGGCGTCCTGCGCCATGGTGTCCAGGCGGTAGGGTACCTTGAGCGGCAGATTGAGGCGGGACCAGGCTGCCATCTTGATCATGTTCGGGACCCGCGCGCCGTCCATTTTATGCGACAAGCCGATATCGCGATTATCGAACCGGATCACGCGGAAGCCGCGTGCGGCCAGCGCTGCGCAGAACTCCTCGGGCCAGGCAATCATCTGGGTGCCCAGCCCCATGATCAGCAGGATGACCGGGTTGCGGCGCTCCCCGAATTCGTCATAAGCCAGCTTGATGCCATTGGCCCGAACGTACTTCTCGGTCATGGTTATGCCCGCTCAGCCAAAGCTTCTGAGGCGCTCATTAATAATACTGCCGGCCTCGGCCATGATGTTATCGATGAGCTCCTGCACGGTCGGAATGTCGTGGATCAGACCGGCCACCATACCGCAGGACCAGGCACCCGCATCCATGTTGCCTTTTTGCATGATACTGGGATACACACCCGCTACTTCATCAATGATGTCCTCGAACTTCAGCGCTGCGCCCAATGCCTTTTCCTTTAGCAGCAGACGCTCCACCGCCGGGTTGGTCAGCACGCGTTCCGTGTTGCGCAGTGGACGCATGACCAGCCGGGTATCCAGTTCGCTGGCAGCGACAATGGCCTGCTTGACATTGTCATGCACCGGCGCTTCGCGCGTGGCGATAAAGCGTGTTCCCATATTGATGCCTTCTGCACCCAGGGCAAGCGCCGCTACGAGGCTGCGACCATCAGCCATGCCGCCGGAGGCGACAAACGGTATGGACAATTCATCGGCTGCCCGGGGCAGCAAAATAAAGTTCGGGATATCGTCCTCGCCGGGGTGGCCGCCGCACTCAAAGCCATCGACCGACACCGCATCACAGCCAATGGCCTGGGCCTTGAGTGCGTGCCTGACAGCAGTACATTTGTGGATCACCTTGATCCCGGCGTCCTTCAGCATGGGCAGCCATTGCGCCGGGTTGTTGCCGGCGGTTTCCACTACCGTGACGCCGGCGTCTATGATCACCTGAAACAGGCCCGGATAGTCCGGCGGCGTGAGCGTGGGCAAAAAGGTAATATTGACGCCGATAGGCTTGTCGGTCATGCCCTGGCAACGCGCGATTTCCCTGGCCAGCTTTTCCGGCGTCCCCTGGGTCAGGCCGGTGATGATACCCAGACCACCGGCATTGGACACCGCTGCGGCCAGCTCCGCCAGGCCGACAAAATGCATACCGCCCTGGATGATGGGGTGTTGTATGCCGAGCAATTCTGTAATGCGAGTTTTCATAAGCGTCCTGTGTTTTAATGGGAGTGAACTGTAGTAAACTGGCATTGTATATGTCGATAAATGGTTTACCAAGCGCTTGCGCAAGTCCTTTCAATAAATTTCGATCACGTTATGCAACAGACAAACACCACGGACACAGCAGTACAATGTCACGGCAATAATCAACCGTTGCTGGTTTCACTGGCCGACGAACACCCGCAGATTTTGCGCGAACGCTTTGCACAGTGGGGTTATCTGTACATCAAGCAGTACGTCCCGGCAGAAGAATGCGAAAGTTTGCTAAACACACTGCTGCACGAGGCCGCTCCGCACATCTGCCGCGACGGGATCAACCCGCCGCGCCTGCAGGGCCAGCCGTTTTTTGAGACTGACCCTACATGGGACGAGATTTATCCGAAAATCCAGTCGCTGGAAGCCTTCCACAGTTTCTTTCACCAGCCGCATGTCCTGCAGCTCATGGAAACGGTCACCGCCAAAGCGCCGTTTGTATACCCTATGAAAATGGCGCGTATCTCGACGCCGGGCAAGATCGGTTTTGAAACCCCGCCCCACCAGGACGCCCACTCCCACCACGCGGGACCCACCATGGCGGGCTTCTGGGTCGCACTGCATGCTGTGACCGAGGCCATGGGGCGCGTCAAGGTGCTGCCCGGATCGCACACGCGCGGGGTAAGGCCGGTCTTTCGCACGCAGGGCGTCGGCGGCGTGCAGTGCGAGATTTACGACAGATGAAACCACCTGGCATGTCTCGGACTTCGACGCGGGCGATGTCCTGATCTTCCATTCCTGCGCCGTGCACAAGGCCGAGCCCAATACCACCGCCACCACAGTGCGTATGAGCATCGATACCCGCTTCTGCGATTACGGTGCGCCGGTGTTTTCTACCAATCTGGAACCGCACCACGGCTGGCGTATCAGCGGCCTGGACTGGGCGTCGATTTACAGCGGATGGCAGGACACCCGATACCAATACTACTGGCGCGACTATCCCAACCTGTTTTGACGCACGCTAGCTGCGGGCGGCCAGTTGCCGCTGGATCTCGCGGGCAAACAACCACAGCCGGTCCTGACCCCACAGGGCCAGTATTTCCTTTCCATTCTCATCCAGCAGGCGGAAACTGGGCACGCCCCACAGTCCCGAGCCGTACATCGCCATGCGATTACTTTCCAGCAGTGCCTCCCAGCCGGGCTGGCCGACTATCTGCTGTGCTTTACGCCAGTCGAGTCCGGCCTTCTCTACCACTTTTTTGAGGCCCTTGTCGTTATTCAGGTTGACGCCCTCGGCGAAGGCACAGGAAAGAAACGCACTGATCAGCTCGACGCCCTTGCCCTGCTCACAGGCCCAGGGATAGAGGGAGTATCCGCGGCGGGCGGGATCGCCGATGGGATCGTAGAAGTTGCCAAAGGGTACCCCGGCCGCGCGTGCTTCCCGGGCTGTATCCCAAAAGATGTACATGCCCTTCTGCCGTGTCGCCGGCACGCCGCGCATCACCATGGGCAATACGGGCCGCACCACCAGTTTGACGCCGGTATCGTGGGCCAGTTTGACGGCACGATCAAAGCTGATCGCTGTGTAAGGACTGCGCAGCGAGGGGTATACTTCCAGCGTCAGCCTGCCGGTATCTTTAAGTGGCCCTGCTTCAATCGAGGGGCGCGGTACCAGCATGGGAGTACCAGGCTGTCGGTCGATCCCGAGATCGGCAAAGCGTTGTTCCAGGTGATACAGGCGGTCCACTCCCCAGTACCACTCTGCACCGTAATAAAACATGGCCCCCGAATAATGCCTGAGTTCATCGCGGCGTTTGGTGCCCTCTGCGATGCGCGCGCCAATGGTATTCTGCGCTGCGCAACCGTATTTCTCAGCCAGACTTTTTAATGTTTCCTCATCATCAGCCCACAGCGCGCGACCCACTTCTGCGGCGCGGTCGATGAAGAGACTGGAATCCTGTGCAGCCAGGATAGCCGACGCGAGTTGCACCAGATCGGGACGCAACGGTGCATCGTGGCGGGGAAACTCCAGCCCGTACTCGGGCGCCACGTGCCAGGAGTCGTAACGGGAGAGCTGCAGCAATAGCTCGGGTTCAGCCGCATTTTTACCCTGCGGTCCGGTGACCATATGACACACGAGCTGTATCCCGTAGCGCGCTGCCAGGGACTTCAGTACCTGTGCCGCGAGGTGGCTGTAGCCATCGTCCACCTGGTGGAAGTACTCCACGACATGGGGCTTGCCGGCCCTGATCCGCTCCTTCTCAACCCGGGCGCGCTGCTGCGCCAGTCGCTGTGGCTTGCACATCCGGGTCATTAAGCGCGATGTCGCCAGACGCAAGAACCAGCTGGGGTCCATGGTGGCCGCGCCGCCCTGCTCCTGAAACTGTTCTGCCATCAGGCCTCGCTCCCGAATGGATTATGCGTATTGCCCTATTTAACTGCCGCTGCGATACGTTTGCGCGCCATGAGGAAAAGCCGGCACATCACCAGTTCGAGGATGATCATCTCAGGCGCGAACGCGGCGCCGTGTACCAAACCAGCCACAATCCGAAACACAGCCGCTGCACCCACCAATGCCGCCGGGGTATACAGCAGAGCGGCGTTGCCGGTGTAGAGACCCAGCAGAGCAAACGCCCCGGCGACAAAAAAGAAGGCGCCAAGATCACCGATCTGGCTGCTTGCGGCGACGTCCTGCAACACCACCATACCAATAAGCGGGGCAGCCACTGTCGGCGCCACCAGCCAGCATACACCTATACCGAGCAGCATCAGGCCGAGCAGGCCGGCAACTGTTTTGATCAATTTATCCAGCATGAGTTCTCTCCTAGCGCTGTACAATTTTTGCAGCTTGTTCCTTGAATTTTTTACTCGCCGCGTCGTCGTCCAGAATATTATCAATCTTCACGGGTACCTCGATACCCCGGCGCAACCCGGGCTTTTCCTTCATCACTGACAGCCAGCGATCGAGGTTGTCCAGACCGTCGCGGGACACCCCGGACCACTTGTAGGTCCGGACCCAGCACCAGTTGGCAATATCGGCGATGGAATAATCATCGGCCAGCCACTCACTCTCTCCCAGGCGTCGGTCCAGTACCTCGAACAGGCGCCGACACTCATTCTGGTAGCGATCAATCGCGGGCTGTATTTTTTCCGGGAAATACCGGTAGAACACATTGGCCTGCCCCATCATCGGTCCGATACCACCCATCTGGAACATCAGCCACTGCATGACCCGCGCTCGGCCTGCCCTGTCAGTCGGCAGCAAGCGGCCAACCTTTTCGGCCAGGTAAATCATGATCGCACCGGATTCGAACACCGCCAGATCATTCTCGCCGCGATCAACAATGGCCGGAATCCTGCCATTGGGGTTGATGGCCAGATAGGTTGCACTGCGCTGTTCCCCGGTGGACAGGTCCACCGCGTGGACTGCATAGGGCAGGCCGAGTTCTTCGAGTGTACAGGAGGCTTTGTGGCCGTTGGGTGTGGAGGCGGTATAGAGCTCGATCAAGGGGCAATCCTCAGTTTGTCAGGTGAGCCGGGAATGATGACGCAGATACTGTCACCCTCTGCGCTATTGGGCAAGCCATCGCGGCTCACGCACTGCTACGGCAAACAGCGTGCTGTTCAAACACGGGAAATAATGCGATACAGCAGCTGGGTTGTGAGTCTGACACCGGTTTTTTTATTCAAGCCCTGCTGCTCGCGCAGCCGGTTCCAGTATTCAAATGAAGCAACCGCATCCACCATTTCGCGCTCGTCTGCTGCCAGCTCCTTGAGTTCCGGCAACCAGTCATCAAGGTCTTTGCGCAGTTGGCGTTGCAGGCGAGCATACTGCTCCCTGAGCACGGGGTAGCGCCACAACTGCGCTCTGGTGGTTAGCAGATGATTTCCCACCGCCTCGTAAGCCAGCGCGCGCTGCTCTACCGCGTGCAGCAGGCGCTCCTCCAGGGAGCCCTCGCGATCGCCGCCGGCAAACAATCCCTGGTATTGGTCCCTGATTTTTGTATCGGCCGTGGCTAACAAACTCTCCATATCGGTAAAATGCCTGAACACCGAACGGATACCGACACCGGCACGCTCCGACACCTGCTGCGCGGTGGGTACAAGAATGCCCTCTTCGACCAGCCCCAGCATGGCGTCAATGATGGCCTGCCTGCTGCGCTCGCTGCGCAAGCGCCGTCCGTCAGGTGCTGTTTCTGATTCCTGTTTTGCCATTACTTCCGCAATTACTCTCGCTTGCTGCAAGCCGCCCGGGACTTGCGTATCCCTTGCTTTAATGACAGCATATATGTCATTTGTTTGCAAGCTGAGATTGGTTCAGCGAACAGCGTTTACAAGCAGCTGTAAAAACCCCGGCGAGGACTGGCACGCATGCATTATCAACTGCACAACAATATCGCTATCGTGTCGCTCGACGACGGCAAGGCCAATGTGGTCGGACACCACTTTCTGGACAGCGTCAACAGCGCACTTGATCGCGCCGCAAAGGAAAGTGCTGGCGCCGTTATATTGCGCGGTCGCGAGGGCATGTTCTCCGCTGGCTTTGATCTCGGGGAATTCAGGAAAGGACCCGAAGCGGGTATGGCGATGGTAACCAAGGGCATGCAGCTGCTGATCAGGCTGTACAGTTTCCCCCTGCCCCTGGTCGTCGCGTGTACCGGGCATGCGATCGCCATGGGGGCCTTCATCATGATGGCCTGCGATAGCTGCATCGGCACACGCGGCACCTACAAAATCACGCTGCCCGAAACGGCGATTGGCATGGAGCTCCCGCCCCCGCTATTGGCACTGACCACTTCGCGCATTCCCCCGCAATTCATTACGCGCGTGGCAATCCAGTCGGAGGTATTTGATCCGGACCAGGCAGTAATTGTGGGTTTTTTGGACGAAGTCGTCGAAGCACAGGACCTTGATACCCGGGTTCTCGCCGTGGCTGAGAAGTTGGCGCAGTTGCCACCAAAGCAATATGCCGCGAACAAACTGTTCGCACGCAAAAAGGTGCTCGCTGCGATGGCCGAGGGCCTCGCCAGTATGATGGCGCAAGCCTCATGACAACACCCGTGCACCAGGGCAGCTAATTCGCCGTCTCTCCTGCTTCAACGTGACATCGCGGGCGGCTGTCCCTCGACCAGTTCGAGCTGTCCGGCTTTGCGGGCGACCCAGTGTTTTATAGTGACGTTCAGCGCGGCACGACCGCCGACCTTGTCCAGCAGCCGGTCCGCTGCGAGCCTGTCGCCAGAGTCCAGCGCGTGGTAGTGCGACCAGGGGCGTTGGAACAACCACTGGGCATAGCTGCTGATACAGCGCTCTCCGGTGGCCGGCCCGGTGGTGAACCGGTGCATCCCGAGAAAACGCGGAATGCTGCCGCCGGGATTCGCCTCCAGCCAGGCGCTATTGTGCGCGATGACATCCAGCACATCGGGTAACTGGTCCTTGCACAGGGTCGCCAGAAGCGGCAGCAGCGTAGCAGGAATGGCATCATCCGCCAGGAACTCACCCGACAGGGGCCGGGGATTGTTCATGCGCTCCACCCAGGCGTACACGTTAGGCGCCCGCTCCTGCATCAGTGCTTTTGGCACGGGATCACGACCGAGGTGGGCATACAGCGGGCCGATCAAACCGTAGTCCCCGATACTGGGCCGCGACCCCAACAGAAAGTCGAAACGGGAGAAGTGTTGATCCAGTTGGTCCAGGAATTCCACATAGGCCGCTTCGATGCCGGGAATCGTTTCCGCGGTAATTCCCAGTGCCGGAACCATTCCGCTAAAACCCCTGGAGGTGCGCTCGCCGATGGCGATCTGTTCCTCATAACTGGCCTCGGGCGCACTCAACCTGCCAAACTCGGACATGATGAAGTCGCGTTGCTGGTCGATGACGCTCCAGCGGTAGTGCATGGCCGGGATAATCAGCCACTCGTCGCCGTACAGTTCCAGCAGCAGTGCCACCAGTCGCTGTACCGGTGTCTGTGGATATACCGATGCCTGCGGATGTTTCGCTTCCAGAAAGTCGATGATATCGGTGGTGTCCTGGACATATTCGCCAGCAGCCGTTTCCAGCACCGGGATGATGGGCGCGCCGATCCTGGGCTTGATGATATTCAGATAGACCTCCCGGGTGGCGGGCCGTTCCGCCCAACGCAGGCCCTTATAACGCATATAGGCGCGGGCTTTGCCGGTGAACAGCGAGTGATCGCCGCCGTACAGGATATAGTCAGTGGGAACGGTCAAAGATCAGGTCTCCGGACTCATTGATGCTGAAAACACCACGCATCACAAGCCGCTTTGCATGGCACCTATTGGCATAAAGTGTGTCACTTATAAGTATAATAATCAAACCGGGGCAGGCGGCCTGCCTCGCCGGTCGCTGGATTGGCCGGCGCATATATTTGATCCGCGCTATAACGTATACTGGCTAAGCTGTTGTTCTATAACCGATAGATGTGCATGATTCACAAAAATAGAACTCTGGCGCTACCACCGATGAACTTTATACTGTTGGTGTACTCCATATAGTCGTGTTTAAACGCGCTGCGCGCAGCACCACATTGAATCCATGCCTCCTATATCAGGTAAGAGTATTTTGAAGCCATTACGTCACATCAAGGGCTCCCGCGCCCTCGCCCTTTCCGCGGCTCTGTTGTGGGTCCTGTCGCTGCCAGCGTTCAGCCTTATTGAGTACACCGATGCCCAGCGGGATACCATCGTGGAGATAGTCGAGCAACTCAAGGAGCGCCATTACGCCAAGCTGACCTACGATGATGCGCTCTCATCACAACACCTGGACAGTTACATCGACAGCCTGGACCGCGGCAAACTGTTCTTTACGGCGTCCGACATCGCGGGCTTTGAACAGTATCGCTCGGTGATGGATGACCAGCTGCGAGAAGGCAAGCTGGATGCCGGCTTCGCCATATTCAACGTCTATCAACAGCGACTGCTGGATCGACTGGAGAGTGTGATCAGGACCCTGCCGGAAACTGTAGCCGCCATGGACTTCAGCGTGAATGAAAGCATCCCGTTTGATGAGAAGAGTCTCCAGTGGGCCAAAGACAGCGCGGAACTGGACGATCGCTGGCGCAAGCAGCTCAAAAATCAGGTATTGAGCCTGAAGCTGGCTGACAAGGCAGCGAACGACATCGTACCCACTCTTGAAAAGCGCTATAACAGCCAACTCAAGAGTGTGAAGCAATTCAACAGCCAGGATGTGTTCCAGATTTACGCGAACTCCCTGACCGAACTGTACGACCCGCATACCAACTACCTGTCCCCACAGAGCACCGAGAATTTCAACATCAATATGAGCCTGTCGCTGGAGGGTATTGGCGCTGTGTTGCAGATGGATGATGAGTACACCAAGGTGTCCAGCCTGGTGGCGAAAGGGCCTGCAGACAAGCAAGGCGAACTGCATCCGTCCGATCGCATAGTGGCGGTGGGCCAGGGCGAAAAAGGCGAACTGGAAGACGTCATCGGCTGGCGCCTGGATGAAGTGGTGGACCTTATTCGCGGCCCCAAGGATACGACTGTACGTTTGGAAGTCATTCCGGCGAAGTCCAAAACCACCGATGAGCGCAAGGTGATCACGATCGTGCGCAACAAGGTAAAACTGGAGGAGCAATCCGCACAAAAGAAAGTGCTGGAGATACCCAATGGCGGGGAGATGATCAAGGTCGGGGTCATCGATATTCCCGCGTTCTATATAGACTTCGACGCCATGCGCCGCGGCGAAAAGGACTACAAGAGCACTACCCGGGACGTGAAAAACCTGCTGCAGGAACTACAGAACGAGGGTGTGGATGGCATTATCATCGACCTGCGCAACAATGGCGGGGGCTCGCTGCAGGAAGCCGACGAACTCACCGGCCTGTTTATAGAATACGGCCCGACGGTACAGATCCGCCATTCCTCACAACGCGTCTGGCGCGATGGCAAACGCCTGAAGAGCCCTTACTACGAGGGCCCCATGGTAGTACTGGTCAATCGCCTCAGCGCCTCGGCCTCCGAAATTTTTGCCGGTGCCCTGCAGGACTACCAGCGCGCCCTTATCGTCGGTGACAGATCCTTTGGTAAGGGCACGGTGCAAACTCTCATTCCCCTGACTGAAGGGCAGCTGAAGGTTACCGAGAGCAAATTTTATCGCATCTCCGGTGAAAGTACGCAGCATCGCGGAGTGGTACCGGATGTGGAGTTTCCGTCAATCTACGACACACAGGAAATCGGCGAAAGCGCTCTTGACCATGCCCTTAACTGGGACCAGATCAGCCCTATCCGCCACAGTAACTACGGCGACTTGTCCTCCGTATTACCTGCCATCCAGTCGCATTTCCTTGAGCGCAGCGAAAAGAATCCGGATTTCATTTTCCTCAAGGACCAGATTGAACTGGCGCGGGAAGCCCGCGAGATCAAGGAACTGCCGCTGAATGAAAAGGCCCGCATCGCGCTGCGCGACTCCCAGGAACAAAAAGCGCTGGACATAGAGAACAAACGGCGCAAGGCGCAGGGCAAAGAGCTGCTTACCGCGCTGGAGCATGACAAAGAAGAGGCCGATGAACTGGCCCTGCAAACCGGCGACAATGAAGAGGACGCAGATGCCCTTGAGGCAAAGGATAAGGACAAAAAGGATGCGGATGACGTGCTCCTCATCGAGGCCGCCAATGTGCTCTCCGATGTCCTGTTGCTAAAGCAACCGCGCTACGCCTTGAGTCATGAAGAGAAACTGTTGCACTAGGCATCGGTCTGGCCAAACCAGGATAGATCTTCATGCAGGCGCACGACATCGCCGACAATGATCAGTGTCGGCCCGCCGGGTTGCGCGCGGGCCACCACATCAACCATGGTCGCCAGCGTGCCCACCAGTACACGCTGCTCCAGTTGTGTACCCCGCTCTACCAGTGCCACCGGGGTATCGGGTGACCTGCCATACGCCTGAAGCTGCTCACAGATCACCGGCAAGCCCATCAGTCCCATGTAGAAAACCAGTGTCTCAGTCGTCGACTGGAACGTACTCCAGTCGTGCTCCACGGAATCGCCCTTGAGGTAACCCGCCACAAACCGCACCGATTGTGCGTAGTCGCGGTGGGTCAGGGGAATACCGGCATAGCAGGCTGCGCCGTTGGCAGCAGTGATTCCCGGCACCACCTGGAACGGAATGCGGTGTTTCGCCAGCAGTTCAATCTCCTCCCCGCCCCGGCCAAACACAAAGGGATCACCGCCCTTGAGGCGGACCACACGCTTCCCCTGTCGCGCCAGATCCAGCAGCAATTGGTTGATTTCAGTTTGTGGCAGACTGTGGTCGGAGCGGCGCTTGCCGACATAAATGCGCTGTGCATCGCGCCTGGCCATATCAACAATGGCCGGGGACACCAGCCGATCGTAGAGGACGACATCGGCACTCTGCAGCAAGCGCGCCGCCTTGAAGGTCAGCAGGTCCGGATCACCGGGACCGGCACCGACCAGGTACACTTCTCCCGCGCACAGTGCGCTGGTGTCCTGCAGTCGTTCACGCAGCTGCTGCTCCGCCTGCTCTGTCCCTGCCAGCCAACACCTGCTCGGCCACCGTCCCTTCGAGAACCTGCTCCCAGAACAGCCGCCGTACGCTGTCCTGCGGAATGTGGTCTTTCACCAGCTGGCGAAAACGCCCGGCAAATTCCGCCAGTCGCCCATAGGCGGCAGGCACCAGGGCTTCGATCTTGCCGGCGCAGGATTCGCGCCAGCACCGGACTGCGACCGCTACTGCTGATCGCGATCAACAGCGGGGTCGCGATCAACAATGGAAGGGAAAATAAAGGTACAGAGGTCCGGGGTATCAACCACGTTTACCAGAATCGATAACGCGGTGGCGTCGCGATAAACCTGCTCGTTGGCAGCCCTGTCGGGCGTCGCCGCCACTACGAGTTGCTTGCCGTGCAGATCGACCTCGCGGTAGCGTGCCTGCTGCCATACACCACCGTGTTCAGCCAGCAGCGCTTCCAACTCCTGGCTGATGATCGGGGACACCACTGTCAGGTTGGCCCCGGCACGCAGAAGCAATCGAGCTTTGCGCGTGGCCACTGTCCCTCCGCCTACCAACACCACCGGAGCGTCGATGAGTTTCAGGCAGACGGGCAGAAATTCCAACGCTCTATACCCCGAGCTCGCGCACACCACCCATATAGGGCTGCAGCACAGCGGGGACGGCGATACTGCCATCTGCGCGCTGGTAATTTTCCATGATGGCGACCAGTGTGCGCCCCACTGCCAGGCCGGACCCGTTCAGGGTGTGCAACAGCTCCGGCTTGCCGGTAGCCGGATTGCGCCACCGCGCCTGCATCCTGCGCGCCTGGTAGTCACCAAAGCTGCTGCAGGAGGAAATCTCACGGTAGGTATCCTGGGCCGGCAGCCACACCTCGAGGTCATAGGTTTTGCGGGCGCCGGAGCCCATATCGCCCGCGCAGAGAACCACTTTGCGATAGGGCAGTTCAAGCAGTTGCAAAACGTTCTCAGCGTGCGCTGTCAGTTGTTCCAGCGCAGCAGCGGACTGCCCGGCGCGGACCAACTGCACCAACTCGACTTTCTCGAATTGGTGCTGGCGGATCATACCGCGTGTATCACGGCCATAACTGCCCGCTTCACTGCGAAAACACGGTGTGTGGCAGGCAAACCTGAGGCCGCTCTCGCCCAGTTCGGCGTCCTCAAATATTCTGTCACGCGCGATATTGGTCACCGGCACTTCAGCCGTGGGAATCAGGTACAGGTCCTGTTCACAGCGCAGCTTGAACAGGTCCGCTTCAAACTTGGGCAGTTGACCGGTGCCCCGTAATGACTCCCGGTTGACAATATAGGGTACATATACCTCCAGGTACCCGTGTTCCTGGATATGCAGATTGAGCATGAACTGGATCAGGGCGCGGTGCAGCCTGGCCAAATCCCCGTACATTACGGTAAAGCGCGAACCGGTTATCTTGCCGGCCGTCTCACTGTCCAGCAACTGCAGGGATTCGCCCAGTGCAACGTGATCCTTTACCGGAAATGCAAAGTTCGCCGGCTCGCCCCAGCGCAGAATTTCAACGTTGTCGGCCTCGCTGCGCCCCGCTGGTACGTCCTCGGCGGGAATATTGGGTGTACCCAGCAACAGTTCTTCCAATTCACCCTGGACCTGCCGGGCCTGCTCGGTCAGCGCATCGAGTTGCGCCGCTATTTTATTCCAGGGATTCATTCACCTGTGCCTTGGCATCGTCCACGCTGATGCCCTGCCCCACCAGAACACCGATCTTTTTGGAAGCGCTCTTGCGCTCGGCCAACAAATTCTGGCTGTCTACGTCTGCCTGTTTACGCCTGTGCGTCCAGCGCATTGAAATGCGCCACATCAAAGGCAAACCCGCGGGCAGCGAGCGCCGTCGCGATGCCCTGGGGATCCTGCCTGACCACCTTGATATCCAACATCCTGCTAGTTCCTGTGACAAGATTCGCAAAAAATCGGGGCTACACGCCCGACCGCCTAGATCAGTACCCGCGTCAGATGCATGGCCAACCCCTGCCATCACTACGCAAATGATGGCACTGCCGAACATGTAAAGCAGAGCGTGGACGGAGTGCCCGGCTTCAAACAGGTTGATCGTCTCCAGGGAGAAAGTCGAGAAGGTGGTAAATGCGCCTAGAAAACCGACCATCAACACGCCCCGCCAATCCGCGTGGATAAACTGTCGCTCCACCACTACCACATAGACAATGCCGATGGCGAAAGAGCCGAGCACATTCACCAGCAGGGTTCCCATGGGCAATTTTCCTTCCCACAATCCATGCACCCAGTTCGCCAATAGATAGCGCGATACGGTGCCGGAGGCGCCGCCCAGAGCGATGAACAAAAGGTACTTCATAGTTGCAAGACCGGCTTAATTGTAGCGACGTAGTGTACTGTTTTTGTCTCTTTCACGCAGGTAATTGAGCTTTTCCCGGATCTTCTGCTCCAGTCCACGCTCTACCGGGAAATAGTACTGGCGCTCACGCAGCGCTTCGGGAAAGTAGTTTTCCCCGGCCGCGTAGGCTTCGCTTTCGTCATGTGCGTAACGGTACCCAGCCCCGTGCTCCATGTCTTTCATCAATGCCGTCGGCGCATTGCGCAGATGCAGCGGCACCTCCTCGGTACTACCCTGCTCCACATCGGCCCGGGCGGCGTTGTATGCGGTGTAGACCGCATTACTCTTGGCGGCACAGGCCAGGTAGATAATGGCCTGGGCAATCGCCAGCTCGCCCTCGGGACTGCCAAGGCGCTCCTGCACCTGCCAGGCTTCCAGAGACAGCGTAAGTGCGCGCGGATCGGCATTACCGATATCCTCACTGGCCATGCGCACGACGCGGCGCGCGATGTATAAGGGATCACAACCGCCATCCAGCATACGGCACAACCAGTACAACGCCGCATCCGGGGAGCTGCCCCGGACGGCCTTATGCAGTGCACTGATCTGGTCGTAGAAGAGATCGCCACCCTTGTCGAAGCGCCGCAGCGACGCCTGCAGCACTTCCTCCAGCGTGTTGCGGGTGATCCGGCCCTCCTCCGCCAGGTCCGCCGCCAGCTCCAACAGATTGAGCGCCCTGCGCGCGTCACCATCGGCCTGTGCGGCAATCAGCGCCAGGCAACCATCGTCTGCCGTCACGCCACTGCCCAGTGCGAGCCATGCCGCGGGCCAGCACAGACTCGATCTCGCCAACATCAAGCGGACGCAACTTATAGACGCGGGCACGCGATAGCAATGCGTTGTTCAGTTCAAATGACGGGTTTTCAGTGGTGGCGCCAATGAGGATGACAGTACCGTCTTCCACGTAGGGCAGGAATGCGTCCTGCTGGGATTTGTTGAAACGGTGCACCTCATCAACAAACAATACCGTATCGCGACCCTGCGACCTTGTGCTGCCGGGCCTGGGCAACAGCCTCGCGTATGTCCTTGACGCCGCTGAGTACCGCGGACAGCTGCAGGAAATGCGCATTGGCGTGACCTGCGGCGAGCCTTGCCAGCGTCGTTTTGCCGACACCCGGCGGGCCCCAGAAAATCATGGAGTGCAATTGACCACTGTCGATGGCCTGACGCAGGGGTTTACCCGCGGCGAGCACATGGGCCTGTCCGGCAAAGTCGGCAAGCGTATGGGGACGCAAACGGGCTGCCAGCGGCTGGTAGCCTCTGTCGTTACCCTCTGCCTGTTGTGGGGAACTCGTGTCAGCTGCTGTGAACAGGTCACTCGTCATAATATAAAAGATCGGCTCCCGCAGGTGGCGTAAACGCAAAGTCGGCGCTGCTCAGTTCGCTCTGGCTGTCCAGGTCAGTAAACTTGATCACCACGCTCTGGTCCAGGTTGTCCTGAATATCCATCCCCGTAAGCTGCGTCTTGTCGAGGTACAGCGTGAGTTGTTTAAATCCCGCACCTGACGTCAGCGGGGTGAGCACGAAAGGTACCCTCTGCCTTGCGTACGACCTGGAATTTCTCGCGCAGTGCCGATTCGTCACCGCCCAGGATTTGTAACGGTGTCATCTCAGCGTTGGTGGTGACCGGACGGCGGGTAACTGTTTCAAGATCACGATCGTAATGCCAGATAAATTGCGGGTCGGCGATAATCAATTGCTTATCCGGGCTGAGTATTTCCCAGGCGAAGTAGCCGGGCCTGCAGCAGTCGAAACTTGCCGCTGGTCTCCGTCAGCAGCAGGTTGTCCTGCCCGTACTGCTGCTGTGAAAAACTACCCTGCAGGTGCTTGATTGGCGCCAGGGCAGCCAGCAAATCGTTGACGTCACTCCCGGCCTGGGCGAGTGATAACAGTGGCACGAGAGCCCAGCCACAGGGTGAGCAGGTATTTTGTCATAGGGTTTCCGGTTGTCAGGTCAGGCTTCACGCGGTGGTGGCGCCAGCACTTCGCGCTGGCCATTGGTGCCCATATCGGAGACAACGCCCGCCATCTCCATCGCCTCGATCAGGCGCGCCGCGCGATTGTAGCCAATGCGCAGCTTGCGCTGCACCGAAGAGATTGAGGCGCGGCGACTCTGGGTCACGTAGTACACGGCCTCGTCGTACAGGGTATCACTCTCCTCATCCTGGTCCGCCGCATCGGACTGCAGTTCCCCGGGAGTGACTGGTGTATTGCTGCCCTCATCGAGCAGACCCTCGATATACAGCGGTGTACCGCGGCGCTTCCAGTCGGCAACGACGCGATGCACCTCCTCATCACTGCAAAACGCGCCGTGCACACGGTTCGGCACGCCGCTGCCCGGGGGCAGGTAAAGCATATCCCCGTGGCCCAGCAATTGCTCCGCGCCGCCCTGGTCCAGGATGGTGCGCGAATCAATCTTGGAAGACACCTGGAAGGCGATTCGGGTAGGCACGTTGGCCTTGATCAGGCCGGTGATCACATCCACCGAGGGGCGCTGGGTCGCGAGTATGAGGTGAATACCCGCGGCCCGCGCCTTCTGCGCAATACGGGCAATCAGCTGCTCTACCTTTTTGCCGACGACCATGATCATGTCAGCAAACTCGTCGATCACCACCACAATGTTGGGCAGCTTCTCCAGATGCGAGGGGGTCTGCTGCCTCATCGGTGGACGCGAAACGCGGGATCGGGCTTCCACAGCGGGTCAGTGAGCGGCGCCCCTGCCTTCTGCGCGTCCTCGACTTTGCGATTGTAGCCGGACAGATTGCGCACGCCGAGGGCGGCCATCAGCTTGTAGCGCCGCTCCATCTCCGCCACGCACCAGCGCAGGCCGTTGGCCGCGTCTTTCATATCGGTAATCACCGGGGTCAGCAAATGCGGTATGCCCTCGTACACGGACAGCTCAAGCATCTTGGGATCCACCAGGATCAAACGCACATCTGCCGGCCCGGATTTGAACAGCAGGCTCAACAACATGGAGTTGACCCCGACAGATTTCCCGGAACCCGTGGTGCCGGCGACCAGCAGATGAGGCATCTTGGCCAGGTCGGCGACCACCGGTTGGCCCGAAATATCGTGACCCAGGGCCAGGGTCAGTGGGGATTTGGATTGTTCAAAGGCCTTGGAGGACAGGACTTCCCTGAAGTTGACGATTTCCCGGTCTTCATTGGGGATTTCGACGCCCACTACCGATTTACCGGGTATGACCTCCACCACGCGCACGCTGATGACAGCCAGGGAGCGGGCCAGGTCCTTGGCCAGGTTGGAGATGCGCGACACCTTGACGCCCGGCGCGGGCTGGATTTCAAAGCGGGTGACTACCGGGCCCGGGTAGACTGCCACCACTTCCGCAGTGACGCCGAAATCCAGCAACTTCAGTTCCAGCAATTTCGAGAGACCTTCCAGCGCCTCCTTGGAATACCCTCTGGAGGGATCCTTCACCAACTCGTCGAGCAACTCAAGATGCGGCAGGTCACCGGTCGCTGGCGCCTCAAACAACGTTTGCTGCCGTCTCCCGCTCGATCCGGTCGCTTTTCTCTATCGGCGTATTGAGGGATTTGATCTTCGGCGGCTGGCGCTTCCTGGCCTTTTCAACGTGCTCGGTAATGACCAGCTTGCGCGCCTCTACCGCCTTTTCACGTTTGCGGGTATCGCGAAATTCGCCAATATCCCGGGACAGTCGCGCCCGACTGGAAGTGAATGTCGCAATACTCCAGGCCCCGACCTTCTCCAGCAGCGTCAACCAGCTGAGATCGGTAAATATCGTCATTCCGAACAAAAAAATGGCCAGCAGGATCAACCGGCTGCCGACGGCACTGAACGCCACTGTGAAGCCGCTGCTGATCGCCTGCCCGAGAATGCCCCCGGTACCCTGCGGCAGCGCAGACCGTCCCGAGTCATTCATGGCCGCCAGCGCGGTGCCCGCGACCATCACCAGGACCAGGCCCAGGGCCCGGATGCCGAAAGTCGTCCAGTCGAAGCCCTTAGCCGGGTTGCCGTTGCAGTAACAGCACCAGTGCCCGGTAGGCCAGTAGCAGTGGAAAGAGATAGGCGGCGTAACCCACCAGCGAGAAAAACACGTCAGCCAACCAGGCGCCCGTGGGACCGCCAAGATTGCCGATGGGGGCACCACTGCCCGTTGCTGACCAGCCAGGATCACGCGGGCTGTAGGTAAGCAATGCCATGAACAGGTACAGGCACATGGCCGTCACACCAATAAAAGCCCCCTCGCGCAACCGTGAGCCGAGAAAGCGATCGAGGCTAGTACTGTCGGTCACGGTACTGGTCATCCTTGCAGGTGGCGCACAGCAAAAAACTGTCCGGGCAAGTCGCCACTATCGGGTTCATAGCAAGAAGTAATTGTGAACTCATTAATGTTTTATTTCATAGAGTTATGGGATTGATCTAAAGTGCACCCGCTCTTTGTAGGGAGCCGGCCTTTAAAGTAACATAGTCCGCCCCAATACAGAACGAATTGGCAGAACCCCGGGCGACTTTTTACCCCGCAAGCGGATCGCCGGGTTATCCGGTGGTCCTGGCACAGGCAGCCCGCCCGGCACTCCCGGATCGATACGGCGCAGTTATTGACAACAGTGAGCAGGAAGCAATCCTATGAGTGACATTAAACACCACCGCCTGATTATCCTGGGCAGCGGCCCCGCCGGCTATACCGCCGCCGTTTACGCCGCACGGGCCAACCTCAAACCGGTGGTGATCACCGGGATCCAGCAAGGCGGCCAACTCACTACCACTACCGAGGTGGAAAACTGGCCGGGCGGTGCCGCCGATCTGCAGGGTCCACAATTGATGCAGCAGATGCAGGAGCACGTAGAGCGCTTTGATGCGCAGGTGGTGTTCGACCATATCGAAAGCGTGGACCTCAGCGCACGTCCCTTCCTGCTCAAAGGTTCATCCAGCTACAGCTGCGACGCCCTCATTGTCGCCACCGGCGCCTCCGCGCAGTATCTTGGCCTGCCCAGCGAGGAAGCATTTGCCGGCAAGGGCGTTAGCGCCTGCGCCACCTGTGACGGCTTTTTTTACCGCAACCAGAAGGTGGCGGTCATCGGGGGCGGGAACACGGCCGTGGAAGAGGCCCTGTACCTGGCCAATATCGCTTCCGAGGTGACCCTGGTGCACCGGCGCGATGCCCTGCGCTCAGAGAAGGTCCTGCAGGACCGACTGTTCGCGCGGGAAAAGGAGGGTAAGGTCAAAATCCTGTGGAATCATACCCTGGAGGAAATCGTTGGTGATAAAAGTGGTGTCACCGGCATGCGCGTGAGAGCCGTAAAAGACAAGAGCGAGACCCTGGTAGATCTTGCCGGTGTCTTTATCGCCATCGGCCACAAGCCCAATACGGATATCTTCGCCGGACAGCTTCAAATGAAGGACGGCTACCTGACAATACACAGCGGCACCGACGGCAACGCTACCGCAACCAGCGTTCCCGGCGTATTCGCTGCCGGGGATGTGGCGGACCATGTCTATCGCCAGGCGGTTACCTCCGCAGGGTTTGGCTGTATGGCGGCGCTGGATGCGGAGAAATACCTCGACGCGCTCTGAGCCGTCATTGCCATGCGACGAATCCCGAGCCTGGACAGTGATACCGACTTTCCACCTTCCTGTGAGGCGCTGGATTATCCCAACGGCCTGCTGGCTGCCGGTGGCGGACTCTCCGTAGAGCGACTGCTGGCGGCCTACCGCCGGGGCTTCTTTCCCTGGTACGAGGCGCCGCAACCCGTGTTGTGGTGGACCCCCGACCCGCGCTCGGTGCTCTTTCCCGACGACCTGCATATTTCGCGCTCCCTGCGTAAAACCCTCAGGTCGAATGTCTTCTATCTCACGGTAGACAGACAATTCAACCGGGTCATGCGCGAGTGCGCAAAGTGGCGTCGCGACGGCGTCGGCACATGGATAGATAACGACATGATCGCAGCATATGGTCGCCTGCACGGCCTGGGTTTCGCGCACTCGGTGGAGGTGCTGGACGCAGCGGGGACGCTGCTGGGGGGACTGTACGGTGTGTCGCTGGGGCGCGTTTTCTTCGGAGAATCCATGTTCAGCCGGGCAAACGACGCCTCCAAGGTGGCGCTGGTAGCACTGGTCAATATCCTGCGCCGCGGCGGCTTTCATATGATCGATTGCCAGGTGGAGAGTGAACACCTGAACTCCCTGGGGGCGCGCAACATCAACAGGCTGGACTTCGAGCAGCGTCTTGCGCAAACTGTAGAGGTCGAAACCGATGACGCTATTTGGCACCTACCCACCACTTGTGGAGACTTGCTGTGACTTCATCCCTGCGGGATCTCAAGGTATACACCACCTACCCCCACAGCTGCAGCTACCTGCAGGACCAGGAAGCGACCACCTTGTTCGTCGACCCGCGCCAGCCGGTGGACCAGAAGCTTTACAGTAAGCTTTCCGTACTGGGCTTTCGCCGCAGCGGGAATCACATCTATCGACCGCACTGTACCCATTGCAATGCCTGCATCCCCGCCCGCATACCGGTAGCCGGGTTCGAACCCAGGCGCGGGCAAAAGCGCATCTGGCAGCGCAACCAGGACCTGAGAGTGGTCTGTACGGAGAATATTGACGACGATGCGGCGTTTGACCTCTACCATCGCTACATTAGCCAGCGGCACGCGGACGGGGATATGTATCCTCCCGACCGCGAGCAGTACCAGGCCTTCCTGAACAGCGTGTGGGGCTGTACCCGTTACTTCCGCTTCTACGACAAGGGCAGGCTAATTGCCGTGGCAGTGGTGGATAAGCTCGAGGACGGACTCTCGGCCATTTACACTTTTTTCGATCCACAGGCGGACAAGCGCAGTCTCGGCGCCTATGCCATTCTCTGGGAGGTCGAACAGGCCCGCGAAATGGGCCTCGAGTTTCTCTACCTGGGCTACTGGATTCGCGATTGCCAGAAAATGTCCTATAAAGCCGACTATCGCCCTCTGCAGGTTTATATCAACAGCCGCTGGACGACGCTGATCTAGCGTGCATGCGTCGCGGCCATTTCGCATTGGCGCAGGAGCCGTCTGCCATATATACCGCTAGCGCTGGGGCCGAGATTCAGGCAAAATGCGCCCTCTTTTTAACCGAGGATTGCCGCCTGATGGCAAAAGAAGACCAGATTGAAATGGAAGGCGAGGTGATTGACACCCTGCCCAACACAACCTTCAAGGTACAGTTGGAAAACGGTCACGTGGTGACCGCCCACATTTCAGGCAAGATGCGCAAGAACTATATCCGCATCCTGACCGGCGACAAGGTACGCGTGGAACTGACTCCCTACGACCTGTCCAAAGGACGCATCACCTACCGCGAACGGTAGGTTCAGACTCAGCTCTTCAGGAGCTCAGCCTCCTCCTCTTCTACTGTCACTTCCAGTTTGTTCTCCGCCACATTGAGGCGGACCAGCGCCGTACCGCCGGAGTGTGACAGCGACCCGAACAATACCAGTTCCGCCAGCGGCTTCTTGATATGCTCCTGGATGACTCTCTCCATGGGGCGCGCTCCCATATGGATATCGTAGCCTTTCTCTACCAGCCACAGCCGGGCATCTTCATCAACGTCGAGGGTGACACGTTTCTCATCCAACTGGCACTGCAGTTCCGTGAGAAATTTGTCCACCACAGTCAGTATCACGTCTTCAGCCAGCGGCTGGAATTGCACAATAGCGTCAAGTCTATTGCGGAATTCCGGGGTGAACATTCGATTAATGGCTTCCATACCATCGGAGCTGTGATCCTGGCTGGTAAAGCCGATGGTGCGGCGACTGATACTCTCCGCCCCCGCATTAGTGGTCATCACCAGGATGACATGGCGAAAATCGGCCTTGCGCCCGTTGTTGTCCGTCAGGGTGCCGTGATCCATCACCTGCAGCAGCAGATTAAACACATCCGGATGCGCCTTCTCGATCTCATCGAGCAACACCACTGCATGCGGGTGCTGGGTAACCGCATCCGTCAGCAGGCCGCCCTGATCGAAGCCCACGTAGCCGGGGGGCGCGCCAATCAGGCGCGAAACTGTGTGGCGTTCCATATACTCCGACATATCGAAGCGGATGAGTTCCAGCCCCAGCAAACGTGCCAATTGCCGGGTGACCTCTGTCTTGCCGACGCCGGTCGGTCCGGCCAGCAGGAAGGAACCTATCGGCTTTTCGCCACCCCGCAGTCCCGCCCGCGCCAGCTTGATGGAAGTGGCAAGGCTGCTGATCGCCTGGTCCTGACCGAACACCACCATCTGCAGGTTGCTCTCGAGCTTCTGCAGGGTTTGCTTATCGTCGCTACTGACGGCTTTGGGCGGGATGCGGGCAATCTTGGCGATGACTGCCTCTATGTCACTCACACCGATCACCTTTTTGCGTTTGGATGCGGGCTGCAACTGCTGGTAGGCCCCCGCCTCGTCAATCACATCAATAGCCTTATCGGGCAGGAACCGGTCCGTGATATAGCGATCGGAAAGATCCGTTGCAACGCGCAGGGCCTTGTCGGTGTAGCGCAGGCCATGGTGTTCCTCAAACCGTGACTTCAGGCCCTTCAGTATCTTGTAGGCGTCATCAGGGCTTGGCTCCATCACGTCGATTTTCTGGAAGCGCCGGCTCAGGGCCTTATCCTTGTCGAAAATGCCGCGGTATTCCTGAAAGGTCGTGGAACCGATGCAGCGCAATTTCCCCGAACTGAGCAGCGGCTTCAGCAAGTTGCTGGCATCCATCACACCGCCCGACGCGGCGCCGGCGCCGATGATGGTGTGTACCTCATCGATGAACAATATAGCGTTATCGCGCTTCTTCAATTCGTTCAGCAGGCCCTTGAAGCGCTTCTCAAAATCACCGCGGTATTTGGTGCCTGCGAGCAGTGCGCCAAGATCCAGCGAGTACACCACGCTGTCCTTGAGAATATCGGGTACGTCACCATCGACAATCTTCTTGGCCAGTCCCTCCACAATGGCGGTCTTGCCCACGCCGGACTCACCCACCAGCAGCGGGTTATTCTTGCGCCGGCGCGCCAGAATCTGCGCGACCCGCTCCACTTCGTCGATACGCCCGATCAGCGGATCAATATGGCCCGCCAGCGCTTCCATGTTCAGATTGGTTGCAAAGCTATCCAGCGGATTGGACTCGCCCTCTTCGCTGCGGCTTTCGTCGCTGCCGGCCTGCCCGGGTTCCGCCGATCGCCATCATTGGCAACCTTGGAGATGCCGTGGGTCATATAATTGACCACGTCCAGCCGGGCAATGCTCTGGGTTTTGAGGAAAAAGACCGCCTGACTTTCCTGCTCACTGAAAATGGCAACCAGCACGTTGGCCCCGGTCACCTCGCTTTTGCCCGAGGACTGCACATGGAATACGGCGCGCTGCAGTACGCGTTGGAAGCCCAGCGTCGGCTGGGTGTCGCGCTGGTCTTCATCCTCCGGAATAAGCGGCGTTGTGGCATCGACAAATTCCACCAGATCGCCGCGCAGACTGCCGATATCAGCGCCGCAGGCTTTGAGAACACGAATGGCATCGTTGTTGTCCAGCAGCGCCAACAGCAGGTGCTCTACGGTCATAAACTCGTGGCGTTTCGCCCTGGCGCCCCTGAAGGCATCATTCAGCGTATGTTCCAGGTCTTTGCTCAGCATAATGTGACGCTCCGGGGGCCTACCCCTCTAAGGCCTCGATTTCACACAACAAGGGATGCTCGTTTTCACGGGCATACTGATTGACCTGGGCCGCTTTGGTTTCGGCAATATCCCGCGTAAAAATTCCGCAAACTCCTTTCCCCTGTGTGTGCACGGTCAGCATAACATGGGTGGCCTGCTCCCGGTTCATGCGGAAAAAGATTTCCAGCACCTCGACCACAAATTCCATCGGTGTGTAGTCATCGTTGATCAATACGACTTTGAACAGCGGTGGACGCTTGAGTTCCGGCCTGGATTCCTCCAGCGCAAGTCCACCCGAAGAATCCTCCTTCTCCTTGCTCATACGCCACTGACCGGCCTGATGGATCAATTTCACTCAAATACTCTCGTTGCAGAGGGTTCGCACCAATACCTCTATGGTTCCCATTATACGAGTTTTCAAGGGTGGGGAAAGACGAAGCCCTGGTCAGTCTCTGCATGGCCTGTGACAAAGTCCACAATAAAAAAAGGCCCGTGTCACCACGAGCCTCTCACGAATCCGTCAGGGAGCGTCTACATTGAATCAATAATCGCCTGGCCAAATTCTGAACAGCTAAGCAGTGTCGCCCCCTCCATCAGGCGCTCGAAGTCATAGGTCACTGTGCGCTTCTGGATCGCTCCGTTCATACCATCGATGATCAGGTCGGCAGCCTCGTTCCAGCCCAGATGGCGCAGCATCATTTCTGCGGAAAGTATGATGGAGCCCGGATTCACCTTGTCCTGCCCCGCGTACTTCGGCGCAGTGCCATGGGTGGCCTCAAACAGGGCAATGGTGTCGGAGAGGTTGGCGCCGGGGGCGATGCCGATGCCACCCACCTGCGCCGCCAGTGCGTCCGACAGGTAGTCGCCGTTCAGGTTCAGGGTGGCAACCACACTGTAGTCCTTTGGACGGGTCAGAATCTGCTGCAGCATGGCGTCGGCTATCACGTCCTTGATGATGATTTCCTTGCCATTGTTGGGATTCCTGAGGGACACCCAGGGGCCGCCATCGATCAATTTTCCGCCAAACTCCTGCTGGGCGAGTTCATAGCCCCAGTCGCGGAAGGCGCCCTCGGTAAACTTCATGATGTTGCCCTTGTGCACCAGCGTCACGGAGGGCAGATCCTGGTCGATGGCATACTGAATGGCCTTGCGCACCAGACGCTTGGTGCCCTCTTCGGAGACAGGCTTGATGCCGATACCGACATTGTGCGGGAAACGGATTTTGGTGACGCCCATTTCATTGATGAGGAAATCGACCACCTTCTGGGCCTCAGGCGTGCCGGCCTGGTACTCGATACCGGCGTAGATGTCCTCGGCGTTCTCGCGGAAGATAACCATGTTGCAGTCACCCGGATCGTTTGACCGGCGATGGTACGCCCTCAAACCAGCGCACAGGTCGCAGGCAGGTGTAGAGGTCCAATTCCTGTCGCAGCGCCACATTCAGCGAGCGGAAACCACCGCCCACCGGCGTGGTCAGCGGGCCTTTGATACCGACCAGGTACTCCTTGATCGCCTCCAGCGTTTCCTCGGGAAACCAGTCGCCATCGTACATTTCTGCGGCTTTCTCGCCGGTATAAATCTCCATCCAGGAAATTTTCTTGTTGCCGCCGTAGGCCTTGTCGACTGCGGCATTGACCACGTCAATCATGACCGGAGTAATATCGACACCGATACCATCGCCCTCGATATAGGGAATGATAGGATTGTTTGGGACGTTCAGGCTGTAATCTTCATTGACGGTGATTTTGTCACCCTGTGAAGGAACCTGAATATGCTTGTAGCCCATAATGTACTCCGTTGCTGCGGGGTTTTTGGAAGCCAGGGGGATGCTATGCTGATCCTCCTGAGAAAGCGGCGGAAATTGTAGCATGGTTGCTTGCTTCCGCTCCCGTGCCGCCGCGCAAATTTTTTAAACTACTGACAACTTTTCAAATGGCCAGACTGATCCTTTTCAACAAGCCTTTCAACGTACTGAGTCAGTTCACGGACGACCAGGGACGGGCTACACTGGCCGACTACCTGTCCGCCCCGGCCTGTCGCGTGGCCGGGCGGCTCGATTACGACTCTGAAGGATTGTTGTTACTGACAGATGACGGCCAGCCTGCAGCAACACATCGCCAACCCCGCGAACAAACAGTGGAAGACCTACCTGGTGCAGGTGGAAGGCGCTCTGGACGACGCCGCAATCGCGCGACTGTGCGGCGGGTGTCAGCCTGAACGATGGGCCCACTCTGCCGGCCCGCGCCAGGCGCGTGCCCACGCCGATCTCTGGGACAGGAATCCGCCTGTTCGGGCGCGCAAAACCGTGCCCGACAGTTGGCTGGAACTGTCCATCCGCGAAGGACGCAATCGCCAGGTTCGTCGCATGACGGCACACAGTGGGCTTTCCCACACTGCGCCTGGTGCGCACGACTATCGGGGAATGGTCGCTTGAAGATCTGCAGCCGGGACAGTACCGTGAACTGACCGTACACCTGCCCGCAGCACCCGGTGCAGCGCAAACCACGCCGCAGGAGACGCTAAATGAAGCAGTGGGCCCCCCACATCACCGTTGCCTGTGTCATCGAAAAGGACGGCAAATACCTGATGGTGGAAGAGCGCGATAAAACCAGCGGCGCACTGGTGTTCAATCAACCCGCTGGGCATCTTGAGGAAGGCGAGTCGATCGCAGACGCCGCCCTGCGTGAGACACTGGAGGAAACCGGCTGGCAGTGTTGAGTTGACAGGTGTACTGGGCATCGCGCTGCACAGCGCACCAATAAGTGGCATTACCTATTACCGCACCACATTTTTGGCCAGGCCGCTGCAGCGCATGGAAAACGCTGAAATCGACCCTGACATCCATGCGGTACACTGGCTCGATTACGAGGCAATCCTCGCCCGGTCTGCTAGAATGCGCAGCCCGCTGGCCCTCGCCGTGATCGAGCGACATCGCCAGGGCATTTGTTACCCGCTGGACCTGATACACAAGCCATGAGCCCGAACCCGCCAGCAAAGTCATCGTCGGCATGTCCGGCGGCGTCGACTCCTCGGTAGCCGCCCTGCTGTTAAAGGAACAGGGCTACCGGGTGGAAGGCCTGTTCATGAAGAACTGGGAAGAGGACGACGGCACTGAATACTGCACTGCCAGGGAAGATTTTGCCGATGCCCAGGCGGTCGCTGACACACTGGGCATCACCCTGCATGGCGCCAATTTTGCCGCCGAGTACTGGGATAATGTCTTCGAACATTTCCTGGCGGAATACAAGGCCGGTCGCACCCCCAATCCCGATATCCTGTGCAATCGGGAAATCAAATTCAAGGCATTTCTCGACTACGCCATGCTGCTGGACGCGGACTATATCGCCACCGGACACTACGCGCGCCGCGGTGCAGCGGATGGCAAGAGCACGCTGCTGAAGGGCATGGATGCCAACAAGGACCAGAGCTACTTCCTGCACGCGGTGGGCCACACCGAGCTGGAGAAAACGTTGTTTCCGCTCGGTGCGATAGTAAAGCCCGAGGTGCGGCGGCTGGCGCTGCAACATGGGCTTGCCACGGCCAGGAAAAAGGACTCCACCGGTATCTGCTTTATCGGTGAACGCCGTTTCAAGGACTTTCTGCAACAGTACCTGCCCGCACAGCCCGGTGAAATCCACAGCATGGACGGCGCGGTCCTGGGAACACACCAGGGCTTGATGTACCACACCATCGGCCAGCGCCAGGGCCTGGGCATCGGCGGCACTGGCGCAGCGCGAGGAAGCGCCCTGGTACGTAGTGGAGAAGGACCTGGCGCGCAATGTATTGCTGGTAGCCCAGGGCAATGATCACCCCGCCCTGTTCAAATCCAGTCTGTATGCCGGCGGAAATCTACTGGGTGGCAGGTGATGCGCCGATACTGCCTTTGCACTGTGCGGCCAAGGTGCGTTACCGCCAGTCCGACCAGGCATGCATCCTCAGTCGCGCCAACGGGCACGGTTACCGGGTGGACTTCGAGATACCGCAACGGGCGATAACGCCGGGCCAGTCCGTGGTCTTTTACCAGGGCGAGCGCTGCCTTGGCGGTGGCGTCATTGAAAGCACTGCACACTAGATGAGCGCTACAACTCTTTCAAATCTGGAGCAACAGGCCATCGCCCTTGCCGGTGTGGCACAGGCCGCTCGACTGGTCGACCAGATATCGAAAACCGGTAGTTACCCGCTGGATTTTCTCGAGACATCCATTCGCAGTCTGTTCGTGTTCAACCCCGATAACGCCGCGGATATCTTCGGTGGCGTCCCTGGTGTCAAACTGGGCCTGCACAATCTCAGCAACCTGCTGGCAGATAAAAATGCCAGGGAGAACCACGATCTGGTGCGTTATGTGTTCAGTCTGCTCTACCTCGAGCGCAAGTTCGCTGCGAACCCGGATATGATGGCGGTTGTTCGCGCGCGCCTTGAACACACCAGTTTCCGCGCGGAGCATTTTTCCAACAATGTCGGCGAACTGTGCCACAGCATTTCCGGCATCTACCAGGACACACTGAGCCAGCAGCGGTTTCGCATCAAGGTCACCGGCAGCGCTGCTGCACCTGCAAAATTCCAGGAACGCCGACATCATCCGCGCGTTATTACTGGCGGGTGTTCGTGCCGCATTTCTGTGGCGCCAACTCGGCGGGCGCCGCTGGAAACTGTTGCTGCAGCGCAAGAAGTTGTTGCAAGCCTCCCAGAACCTGTCCCGCGGACTGGGGGTGGTGTAAGATCACTGCTTTCATAGAGGGAGAAATGCATGGAACTGTCAGCACTCACCGCAGTTTCGCCGATCGACGGACGCTACGGGAGTAAAACAGCGGAGCTGCGTGAGGTGTTCAGTGAATTCGGGCTGATCAAGCGCCGGATTCTGGTGGAGATACGCTGGTTGCAGTGCCTGGCCGCCACAAGAGTATTGCCGAAGTGCCTCCCCTGTCGGCGGCAGCAAACCGCCAGCTTGACACTATCCTCGACGGATTCAGCGAGGCGGACGCACGCCGCATCAAGGATATTGAGCGAACCACCAACCACGACGTCAAGGCAGTCGAGTACTTTATCAAGGAACGGTTCGCGGGTAACCAGGAGCTTGAGTCCATTGCGGAGTTTGTACACTTCGCCTGCACCTCGGAAGATATCAACAACCTGTCCCATGCCCTGATGCTGCGCGATGGCATGCAGCAGGTACTGGTGCCGAGCCATGCTGCAGATCACGGCGACCCTGAGCGCTCTGGCACACGATACGGCGAGCGTACCGATGCTCTCGCGCACCCACGGCCAGACAGCGAGTCCGACTACCATGGGCAAGGAACTCGCCAACGTCGTCGCCCGCCTCAGACGACAACTCGGCCAGCTTGAACAAGTGCAGTACCTGGGCAAGATCAACGGCGCGGTCGGCAACTACAACGCGCACCTGGTCGCCTACCCGCAGGTGGACTGGCAGGCCAACGCGCAGCAGTTCGTGGCAAGCCTCGGCCTGACCTGGAATGCCTACACTACCCAGATTGAGCCCCACGACTACATGGCGGAATTGTTCGATACCATCGCCCGCTTCAACACCATCCTGATCGATTTTAACCGCGATATCTGGGGCTATATTTCACTGGGCTATTTCAGGCAGCAGGCGGTAGCGGGTGAAGTCGGTTCCTCCACCATGCCGCATAAAGTCAATCCCATTGATTTTGAAAACGCGGAGGGCAACCTGGGCCTGGCCAACGCAGTGCTGGGCCACCTGGCCGCGAAATTGCCGATCAGTCGCTGGCAGCGCGACCTCACCGACAGCACCGTGCTGCGCAACATGGGCGTTGGTTTCGGCTACAGCCTGATTGCCTACCAGTCCAGCCTCAAGGGCATCGGCAAATTGCAACTCAATGAAAGCCGTCTGGCCCAGGATCTCGATGACAGTTGGGAAGTACTGGCGGAACCGATACAGACGGTCATGCGCCGCTACGGTATCGAGAAGCCCTATGAAAAACTCAAGGAGCTGACCCGGGGACAGGCTATGAGCAGAGAGGTGATACAGGCATTCGTGGCGACAGCTGGACGTGCCTGAACACGTGCGCAAGGAACTGCTGGCGCTGACACCCGCGAGCTATATCGGTAACGCCGTGGCCCAGGCCAGGGCCATCGAGTAGTTACCGCGATGAGCGACCGCTGGGAACTTAATCTGGATACAGAGATATTCCTCGCGCAGTACTGGCAGCGCAAGCCACTGCTGATCAGGAATGCTGTACCCGGCTTCAAGCCGCCCGTAAGCAGTGATGAACTGGCGGGACTGGCGCTGGAGCAAGGCGTCGAATCGCGCCTCATCGAACACCGCGGCAACGACTGGCGAGTGCACCATGGCCCCTTCACTGAGTCCGATTTTTTGCGCGAAGAGCCCTGGACACTGTTGGTACAGGCGGTGGACCACTATATTCCCGCGGTTGCGGCGTTGCGCAGGATGATTGATTTTATTCCGCAGTGGCGCCTGGATGACGTTATGGTCAGTTATGCGACCGACGGGGGCAGCGTGGGCCCGCATTTCGATAACTACGACGTCTTTCTGTTACAGGGCGAAGGTGAGAGGCTGTGGCAGCTGGGGCCGTATTGCGATGAATCCTCGCCGCTCCTGCCCCACGAAGAGCTGCGCATCCTGAGTTCCTTTGCATCTTCTGAAAAACACCTGCTGCAGCAGGGCGATATGCTGTATGTCCCGCCGGGTTATGCCCACTGGGGGATCGCCCGGGGCGAGTGCACCACATTTTCCATTGGCTTTCGCGCACCCCGTATCACCGACATGGTGTCGCGCTGGGTGGACCAACTACTGGCGCAGCTGGAACCGGATGAATTCTATCGCGACGCCGGCCGCTCACCGGTGACGCGCCCCGGGGAAATTCATTGCCGTGACATGGAACGGGCCCTGGCCCAGTTACAGGGCGCACTCGATCAGGCCAGCGGCAACCAGTGGTTTGGGGAATTGATTACTGAACCTCGTTACACGCCATTACCGGATGACGACGATCTGGCCGAAGCGCGCGCCCTGCTCGGGGACAGCGCGCAGTTTGTTGAACTCTCACCCGCTGCCAAGCTGGCGTGGCAGCAGGAGGCTGAAGGAATCCTGGTGTTTGCCAACGGCGAGTGCCGTGTGTTCGATGCAGCTGTACTGCCGGGCCTGCTTGTCCTGTGCGAAAGCTGGCGCCTGGCAGGTGCCGACATGGAACACGCTCTGGCCGATCCACACAGCGCCGCGCTGCTCGACTATCTCCTGGAAAGCGGGGTTATTTATGTCCAATAATGAGTTTGTGACCGGTATTGCGTATCCCAGGCCCTTTGATGAGTACGCCGTCTCGCTTTGCGAGAATGCCTCACGTTACATCTGCATTCTGAGCCCGCAACTGGACCACGCGGCGTTTGATAACAGCAAACTGGTGGATGCACTCAGCGCGCTGGCCCGCCGCAGCCGACAGACCCAGGTGCGTATACTGATCAGCGATTCCCGGGCGCTGGTGACGCGCGGACACCAGCTGTTGCAGCTCGCCCGGCGCTTACCCAGCACCGTACACATCCGCAAGCTCGCAGAACATCCAAACTGGAACAATGAAACCGTGGTAATCAAGGATCGCGACGGCGTGCTGTACAAACCCGGCGGCAGCGACCATGACGCGTTTTACGAGCCCAATTCACGCGCCTCGACACGCAGACACCTCGAACTGTTCGACGAACTGTGGCGTTTCAGCGTGGAGGATGCCGAACTGCGCTCCCTCATACTTTGACCGCACCCAATAAGGGACTTTCGTGGGCTTGTAGGTGGAATTTCCGCTTTCGCACCTAACTCCGGTCCTTAGCATTAGAGAGAATTCACCGGGTTTGTGAACATATGAAAACAAACGAATCGAGATTCTGGATCAGCGCGCCCTGATAAAGGCCAGGACGCTGACAAAACGAAAAATACACAACCTGCGATTAGCAGGCTAGACTGGAGAAACAACGGGCAGAAATGTGTCTCTTAGAAAACGGACTAACTGGTCCCAAATGGTCTGACGACGTACAGGAACATACAATAAAATATATCTAAGAACAGTGTCTATTGCCCCTCTAGTTTATACAAATTTCTTCCCCTCCTATTTTCCAATCCGGCTGGTTTGTGTTCTTGATAGAATTTGGTGGTCATGCCGCTTTTTGATACTGCTAAAACCACCAAGTACGGCAAGACAATGAATGACACCAGAAAGAACATCACCACACTAATACTCAGATGCGTCATATACACTCCTTCACGTCCTCGACCCGCAGGCAGGTTATCCCCAAGCCAGATTGTGCAAGAATAGGCGGTTGATATGACGCTACTGTGAAGTTTTCGTTAACGATTTGTGACCCTGGATGCTCGCGCTGCTCTACCGCTTTGAGCCGGATAGCGGTCGTCCGTGAGCATTGGAGGCGAACGTCGCACCTAACTCCGGTCCTTAGCGTTAGAGAGAATCCTGGCTCATCTTCGCGATAAGGACATCCCCACCCTCCCGCTGCTGGTACCACCAACCAAGGCCCCATCAGGCACGTTGCCTCTTTTCGCAGGAAGTGAACGCTAAATTAGCAAGTACGCCACTGAAAACCTCATGGCAAGGACTGTTGCGTGCTATCATTTAAAAGTGAACGAATATGAATTGCATGCTCACCACTGCGGATTTTATATGAACACGATTTCAGGAAGATCGGTAAATTATTTGCGAGAGTGCAATACTCAACAGGCAGCCAATCTGCTCGACACACGTTGTTTATACTTCCTATACTTGAATACGTTTCTTCTTCTCGCTACTTTTTTGGCACAAAATTTGGCTATTGCCGCGAACCTGCCTTACGGCATTGTTGGTGACATGGGCAAATGGAACTCCAATTCGGAAATGGTTCGAGATTCTATGTTGCGCATGAATACCAAAAATCTGATTATGCCAGGTGATAACTTGTACATCAAAAGTCAGGGTTATGAAACGGTATGGACTCCCTGGACTTCAAACGGGTTCATATTTTCCTATACTGCCATAGGCAATCATCATTTGGCCTACGAAGAAGAGGTGGCATTTTTCAAAATGCCAGGTGAGTACTTTGCGAGTGTCGATCAAGAAAATGATATTCGCTTTATAGTTTTAAACGCCGATAATGAAAATACCGTTGAAGAACAAATGGCATTTTTGAAAAAGCAACTCGGTGCCAGTAAAAATAAGTTCAACTTTATAATGTACCATCATCCCTCATTCACAGTTTCAGATCATCACAAGTGGGAAGAAAAAAGAGAATTTCATCAGGCTATCCGAGATATTATTAAGGAAAATCGAAATGTAATTTCTGGCATTATCTGGGGCCATGATCATTTGGCCGCCACTTTTGATTTTGAGGGAATTCCTGTTTTTCTTAGCGGCTCTTCACAACAACCTCGCGTAGGTGTTGTGCAGCCAGAAAATTTGGGTTTTCAATTTAAATACGTTTGGCTGGCGACGCCTGGAAAGCCCTATTGGTTGAAGTTAGAAGCCATACGCGGGGATAGCAACAGTTTTATGCTCAAATATATTCGCGCTCAGGACGATCATGTTATGTGTACGATGAGACTCGTAGCACCCCATTCGATTTCGTATCAGTCTGATTGTCAAACTGAGAAATGAGTCCATATCCTGTTTCTCTAAGGGACATATGTCTATCGCGACAACCGGTCACCCCGATTTAAAGGCGTCACGGCACTGGATGAAGGCGAGTTGGAGGACCTAGTTCAGCTCATTAGTCAACGTGCAGGCCGTTGCCTGGAACGGCTGTGCTTGCTCGAGCAGGATGTCGAGAGCACCTAGCTGGAACTCGAACCCGTAGACGACACGGACGCCATGCCCCGGATACTGGGCAGCTCCATATCCTATCGGGTTGCTACCGGCGCACAGCAAGGCCAAAAAGAGTTCATGATCCGCACCATCCGGCCACTGGACAGACCTGATCCGGGACAGGAGCGGGTGGCTAAAGCCAATGGGTTCTCTCTGCACGCTGGGGAAAGTCCTCAATGAGGTTAGAGTCGAAAATCAACCCTCGAAAACTCACCATTTGATGACCGCTATAGGGAAATGTAGAAATACAACCTGGGTAATTAGAGATTAACCAAGCCGCGCAATCGCCGCTGCCAGCGCCAGCTGCCGCTGCGCCTCTTCCACGTGCAAATTCTCCACCAGACGGCCATTGACCACCACTACACCCTTGCCCTGCGCCTTGGCCTGCTCGAAGGCTGCAATAATATTGTGGGCGGCGGCGATTTCCTGCGCGTCAGGGGCAAAGGCGGCATTGGCGGCGGCGATCTGGTTGGGATGTATCAGGCTCTTGCCATCAAAGCCCAGGTCCCGGCCCTGCACGCAGGACGCGCGCAACAGTTCCTCGTTTTCCAGATCGAGTTGCACGCCGTCAATAATCGTCAGGCCGTAAGCCCGGGCAGCGTACACACAGAGATTGAGCGCGGTGATAAAGCCCTCTCTCCCCGGCGTATGCCGCACCCGCGTATCCTTGGACAGGTCCGAGGTTCCCAGCACCATGCCCTTGAGGCGCGGATGCGCGGCGGCAATCTCGGCGATATGCAGAATGCACAGGGGTGTCTCCGCCATGATCCACATAGCGACACTGTCCGGGCAGCCGGCGTGCTCAAACGCGGTGATGGCCGCTACAACATCTTCGGCGGAGTCAATCTTGGGAATGAGCACGGCGTCCGGCGCGGTGGGAAAGCGGCTGATCGCCTGGATGTCCTGGGCGCCCCACTCCGTCGACAATGCGTTGATACGCACAATCAGTTCGCGATGGCCGTAGCCGCCCTGTGCCAGCGCTGCGCCAATCTGCTCGCGCGCCAGTTGCTTGGCGTCCGGGGCCACGGAGTCTTCCATATCGAGAATCAGGCCATCGGCAGGCAGGGAGCGTGCCTTGTCCAGGGCCCGGGGGTTGGAACCGGGCATATACAGCAGTGAGCGACGTGGCCTGATGTTCATGGTCTTATTCCTGTGCGGGTGTGGCGCGAGAGTCTGGTACAGGCAACGGAGGATACAGAAGGCGCTAGTGGCCGGGCAAGTACGCCGTTCCTGATCCAGTGCTCACTGTCTGCGTATAACGTTCATGCCTCACGTGGCGGTTGTCTAAAAGAGGGTGAGGCTCTAAAATCAGCGGTCTGCATGGTTAAACCGATTTGGGTCCTCCTGAAACCGGTAAAATCCCGGCACGTATCACGTATCTCGAATGAGCAGGATCGATCATGTCTGATGTTCCCCACCATAGCGGGCAACAGCTCGAGCAGGCCGTTGCAGCGTTGGCTGCTACTGCGCAGTTGATTGACAGGGCGCTGTCCGCGCTGAAAATTCTGACATCGGAAGGCGGGCGGGTTGCCCCGGCCAGACTGGACGAGCACCAGCTGGCTTCCTATGACCTCGCCCTCAGCTGGTCTGAATGTACCGCGGCGCGCTTCCTGCTGGCACACGCCACCCGCCTCGCCGCAGAGTCATCCGCGACGAATGTCTTCACTGCGCGCCTGGCAACCCTGTTTTGCGCCGAGGCGATTACCAACACGCTGCAACGCCTGCGCACCCGACCGGCCGATTTCGGTCTTTCGCAAGCGCAAATCAGCGCAATCGACTCCAATCCTGCTGCCGCAGATTTTCTCTCGCAACAACTCGCAGCGCAGAATATCGCCGCCATCGGCCAGGCGGTGCTGGATCTGGATGGCGACCTCGGGCCCGATCTGCTCAGCGAGCATCACACCCTGATGCGCGACACGTTTCGGCGCTTTTCCGACGATGTCGTTGCGCCGCTGGCGGAAGAAATCCATCGCGAGGACCTCATCATTCCCGACGCGATTCTGCAGCCACTGCGGGAGATGGGCATGTTCGGCCTATCGATTCCGGCCAGCTACGGCGGGCTGCAGGAAGACGATAAGGAAGATACGCTGGGCATGATCGTGGTCACCGAGGAATTGTCCCGCGGCTCACTGGGCGCTGCCGGCAGCCTGATTACCCGACCGGAAATTCTCGCCCGCGCACTGCTCAAGGGCGGCACCGAAGCACAGAAGCAACTCTGGTTGCCACAACTGGCCGTGGGCGAGCCACTGTGCGCGGTGGCGGTCACCGAGCCCAACTACGGCTCTGATGTTGCCGGTGTGCGACTGAAGGCCATCCGCCACCGATGGCGGCTGGCTGCTCAACGGCGCCAAGACCTGGTGTACTTTCGGCGGCAAGGCCGGTTTACTGCTGGTGCTGGCCCGCACCGATCCCGACATGAGCCTGGGGCACCGCGGGCTGTCCATGTTCCTGGTGGAGAAGCCGTCCAGTGACGGACATCACTTCGAAGTGTCACCCGAGTCGGGCGGCCAAGCTTACCGGCCGCGCCATTGCCACCATCGGCTACCGCGGCATGCACTCCTTCGAACTCTTCTTCGACGATTTCTTTGTGCCTGCGGCCAATATGCTCGGCGGCAATGAAGGCGAAGGCAACGGCTTTTATTACGCCATGGCCGGTTTCGCCGGCGGGCGCATCCAGACCGCGGCGCGCGCCGTTGGCGTGATGCGCGCCGCGTTTGAGAAAGCCATCTCATACGCCAAGCAGCGCATCGTGTTCGGCCAGCCGATCGCCCACTACCAGCTCACCCAGGTCAAGCTGGCCCGCATGGCCGCCCTGCTGCTGGCCTGTCGCCAGATTACCTACGATGTGGCGCAGCTGATGGATGCGGGCTCCGGCGATATGGAAGCCAGCGCTGCCAAGTTGTTCGCCAGCAAGACGGCCGAGTGGCTGACGCGGGAAGCACTGCAGATTCACGGCGGTATGGGTTACGCCGAGGAGACGCCGGTCAGTCGCTATTTTGCCGATGCGCGCGTGTTGTCCATCTTCGAAGGCGCGGAAGAAACCCTGGCGCTGAAGGTCATCGCGCGCGCACTGGTGGAAAAGGCCGACTGAGGAGTTGTGCATGAGTGTGACTATTCAACTGACGCCCCAGGCTGAACTGTCTGCAGGCATTCCCGTTGCGCTGGAAAAAACGCGCCAGCCCCAGTACGGCCGCTACCTGGATGAACTGGAACCGGGACAGGTGTTCGAACACCCGCGCGGCTTTACCTTCACCACCAGCAATATGCTCGGTTTCGCCCGCACCTTCATGCAGGCCAACCCGCTGTACCTCAATGCCCAGTACGCGCGCGCCCACGGCTTTGCCGACCTGCCGGCCAGCGCGCAAATGGTATTCAATGTCACGCTGTCGCTGGGCGTGCAGAACGATTCCGAGAAGGCGCATTGCCAACCTCGGATACTACCAGGTGCAGTTCCTGCGACCGGTGTATCCGGGAGATACGCTGCGCGCTTTCACCAAGGTGCTGGAGCGCAAGGACCGCGGGCCGGACAAGCCGGGCATCACCCGCATCCGCACGGTCGGTGTCAACCAGCACGATGCCGTGGTGCTGCAGTACGAGCGCAAGATCATGGTCGGCTGGCGCGGTGCACGGCCGCCGACCACACCCGCCCCGCAGGTCACGGTGGACTTTCCCGGCGAGGACGCGCCACTGGTACAGTTGCCGCTGAACGGCACGCCTGTCAGCAGCGGCCTTACCGGCCCCAATACCTGGTTTGAAGACTTTGCGCCGGGGGACATCATCGTCCACGCCAATGGCCGCACCATTACTGAAGAGCACATGGCGCTCACCTACGCGGTCGGCAACAGCCATCCGCTGCACTTCGACCGCCTGTTCTCCACGGCGCAGTCCGGCAAGATGAGCGGCGAGCCTATCGTGTACGGCGGGCTGGTATTTGCCTGGCTCGAGGGCCTGGCCAGCCGCGATGTCAGCGAAAACGCGGTGTGGGAGCTGGGCTTTACCGAGGGCTACCACACGCAGCCCGCCTTTGCCGGGGATACGGTTGGCGCCCTGTCGCGCATCCTGGCCGTTGAGGATGTACCAGGCGCCGATGCCTACGGCCTGGTCAGCATGCAACTGATGGGCGTGAAGAATATCACCGCCGCTGCGGCCCTGGAGAAATACGGCGCAGACCTGTTTTTGAAAGAGGACGCCAAACGCGACGTCGGCAAAGAGAAGATCGCCGACAAAATTTTTGAAATCGAGCGGCGCCTGCTGATCAAGCGCCGCCCCCGCTGAGGACTCCCACTGTGAGCCAGGAAACTGTAAAACGCGATCCGCCCTGGTTGATGCGCACCTACTCGGGACATTCGTCGGCGCGAGCCTCCAATGAGCTGTATCGCACCAATCTGGGCCGGGGCCAGACCGGACTTTCCGTGGCCTTCGACCTGCCCACACAGACCGGCTACGACTCGGACCATCCGCTGGCCCGCGGCGAAGTCGGCAAGGTGGGGGTTCCGATCAACCACATCGGCGACATGGAAGCCCTGTTCGACCAGATACCGCTGGGGCAAATGAACACCTCCATGACTATCAACGCCACCGCACCCTGGCTGCTCGCCCTGTACGTGGCGGTGGCCGAGCGACAGGGCGTTGATCCGGCGCAACTGCAGGGCACCACGCAGAACGACGTGCTCAAGGAGTACCTGTCCCGCGGCACCTACATCTTCCCCCCGCACCCTCGGTGCGCCTGACCACCGACCTGATCGCCTATACGGTGCAGCATATTCCCAAGTGGAATCCCACCAACATCTGCAGCTACCACCTGCAGGAGGCCGGCGCCACGCCCACCCAGGAACTGGCCTATGCGCTGTGCACAGCGATAGCCATTCTGGACGCGGTGCAGGCGTCGGGACAGATCTCCCGCGGAACGCTTCCACGATGTGGTCGGGCGCATCTCTTTTTTCGTGAATGCCGGTATCCGTTTTGTCGAGGAAACCTGCAAATTGCGCGCCTTTGGCCGCATGTGGGACACGCTGGTGCAGCAGCGCTACGGGGTGGAGAACCCCAAACAGCGCCTGTTCCGCTACGGTGTGCAGGTGAATTCGCTGGGACTCACCGAATCGCAGCCGGAAAATAATGTGCAGCGCATCGTACTGGAGATGCTGGCGGTCACCCTGTCCAAAAACGCCAGGGCCAGGGCCATACAGTTACCGGCATGGAACGAGGCGCTGGGTCTGCCGCGGCCCTGGGACCAGCAGTGGGCGCTGCGCATGCAGCAGGTGCTGGCCCTGGAAACCGATCTGCTGGAATACGGTGATCTGCTGGACGGCTCGCCAGTGGTAGAGGCCAAGGTGCAGGAGTTGATCGCCGGCGCCACTGCGGAAATGGCGCGCGTCGAAGCGCACGGTGGCATGGTAGCGTGTATTGAAAGCGGTTATGTCAAACGGGAACTCGTGCACAGCCACACCCGGCGCATGCGCGCTATCGAAAGCGGCGCGCTGCAGATCGTCGGCGTCAACTGCTACCGGGAGACGGCAGAATCACCGCTGACCGCCGGTGGTGAATCCGGCATCATGAAAGTTGACGCACAGGCGGAGCGCGAGCAGATCGCAGGCGCTGCACGCCTTTCGCGCCAGCCGCGAGCAGGACAAGGTCGACGCGGCACTGGCGCAACTGCACGACTGCAGCGGCCAGCGGCAGCAATATCATGCCCTCCTCCATCGCCTGTGCCAGGGCCGGGGTCACCACCGGTGAGTGGAGCGAGGTGTTGCGCCAGGTGTTCGGCGAATACCGGGCGCCTACCGGCGTGGACGTTTCGCCTTCCGGCCCTGGCGATTCAGAGGCCCTGCTGGCGGTGCGCGAGCGCGTGCGGCGCACAGGCGAGCAACTGGGACGCCCACTGCGCCTGCTGATCGGCAAGCCGGGACTGGACGGCCACAGCAACGGCGCCGAACAGATCGCGGTGAAGGGGCGCGACGCGGGCTTCGAGATTGTCTACGAGGGCATTCGCCTGACGCCAGCGCAGATCGCCCGCGCCGCGCAGGAGGAAGGCGCACACCTGATCGGGCTCTCGGTGCTCTCCGGCAGCCACCTGGAACTGGTGGCAGACATCCGCCTCGAGCTGGAGAAAATCGGCGCCGCCGGGATACCACTGGTCATCGGCGGTATCATCCCTGAACAGGATGCGCGAAGCTTGCAGGCCAACGGTGTAAAAGCGGTATTTACGCCCAAGGATGTGGATATGAACGCCATCATGGACACGATGGTGACCATTATCCGTGAGGCCAACGGTCTGGAGCCCGCGGCCTGAGGCCCGGCATGAATTCAGCTGCGCCTACTAATACCGGCGAGTTTGCTGCTGCTATTGTCAGGGGTGAGCGCGCGGCTGTAGCCGAGGCGCTCAACCTGCTGGACGACCGGCGCCAGTCCGCCCGGGAGCGGGCCGCCGCGCTTCTTGCGCACTTGCAACACGCGCGCGATAACGGCACAGGTCAACTCATCGGCATTACCGGCCCGCCAGGCGCCGGAAAATCCACACTGAGCGCTGCGTTGATCGCCGTCTGGCGGCAACGCGGGCAGCGTGTCGGTGTGCTGGCGGTAGATCCATCCAGCCCCATCAGCGGTGGCGCGTTACTCGGCGACCGGCTGCGCATGCAGACCAGCGCGGAAGACGACGGCGTGTTCGTGCGCTCCCTCGCCAGTCGCGGCCAGTTCGGCGGACTCAGCGCCGAGGTCTGGCCCATGAGCCTGGTCATGCTCGCCGCGTTTGATATCGTGCTCATTGAGACAGTGGGCGTGGGCCAGCGGGAAGTGGATATTTCCCGCCTGTGCGACACCACCTGTTATGTGGCGCAACCCGGCTCCGGCGACAGTGTGCAATTCCTGAAGGCGGGCATACTGGAAGTGCCGCACATCCTGGTCGTCAACAAGGCGGACATGGGTGCGGTGGCGCGCCGCACACTCGCCGAGCTTGGCGCGGCGCTGCAGCGGGAACACCCGGACGGCCACTGGCAGGTTCCGGTGCTCGCCACCAGTGCCACCCATTGCACCGGTATTGAAGCGCTGGCCGACATCATCGAACAACACCATAACGAGCTTCGGTCGCGCGACCAGTTGGCATCCAGACGACGCAGCTATCAGGCATACTGGATACACAAGCGTCTGCAGGACGAGTTCGGCAGTTTTGGTGTCGAGCAACTCGGCGGCGAAAACGTCCTGCTGGCGCAATTGCAGGTGCAGGACCTCAACCTGCTCGAATACTATGAAGCGCTGCGACAGCGTTTGTACCAGCGCTTCGCCGGCAGCAAGCAATGAGAGACAACCCAGGAGGTAAGTATGCGTAGTCCCCGTGATTTTTTCCGGCCACTGGCGCTGGGAGCGCCGCCGCCACTGCGCGACATTCCCGTGCGACCCTCGCGCATGATCCATTTCTTCGACCCCAGCAACCCCAGGATGGTGGAGAAGGCACCGGCCATCGCCAAACAGGTCGATATCCTGCTGGGCAACCTGGAAGATGCTATTGCCATCGACAACAAGGAGGCGGCGCGTGAGGGCTTTATCCAGATCGCCCGCAACAATGATTTTGGCGACACGCAGCTGTGGACACGCATCAACAGTTTGGATAGTCCCTGGTTCCTTGACGACATCACCCGCATCGTTACCGAGGTGGGGGATAAAGTTGATGTCATCATGCTGCCCAAGATCCAGGGCGCCTGGGATATCCACTTCGCAGACCAACTGCTGGCGCTGCTGGAAGCGAGAGCCGGGCTGAAGAAGCCCATCCAGCTGCACTGCCTGCTGGAGACCGCGCTCGGCGTGGCCAATGTGGAAGAGATCGCCAACGCCAGCCCGCGCATCCAGGGCATGAGTCTCGGCCCTGCCGATCTGGCCGCATCGCGGCGCATGAAGACCACGCGTATTGGCGGTGGCCATCCAGGCTATCTGGTGCGCGATGATCCTGATTCGCGCAACCCCGAGGCGGCGCGTGCCACCCACCAGCAGGACCTGTGGCACTACACACTGGGGCGCATGGTGGATGCCTGTGTCAGTGTCGGCGCCCTGCCCTTTTACGGTCCGTTTGGCGCCATCGATGATCCGCTGGCCTGTGAAGACCAGTTCCGCAACGCCTTTCTCATGGGCTGCGTCGGCGCGTGGTCACTGCACCCCAGCCAGATCGAGATTGCCAAAAAAGTATTCAGCCCACCGGCCGACGAAGTTGCCTGGGCAAAACGCGTGCTCGCGGCGCTGCCTGATGGCAGCGGCGCCGTCATGGTGGAAGGTAAAATGCAGGACGATGCGTCGTGGAAGCAGTGCAAGGTGATGGTGGATCTGGCGCGCCTGATCGCCGATAAGGACCCGGAGCTGAAAGCACTGTATGGATTTTGAATCTGTGCGGACATCTATTGAGCTCCCGTGCGGCGCAACATGCAGGTGCTTTGAGATGTTCGCCATTCATCTTCGCAAACGTCCGCATTTTGCCGCATAGCTGTCATTGGATTAGAAGTTTCCGAGCGTGATTTTTGGCGCCAACCACCTCACCGCGGTCCGAGCAGTGCTCTTGGGCAGTGGGATATGGACCTTGACGATACTACCTGGAGTCTGAAAGTATGTGTGCTCACAGTGTAGGTGCCTGGAGCGGGGTGATTCATCCCTCGCTGCACCCTCGGGAGGGCAGATGCGCCCAGTTCGTAGATCGCTGCACCAAGGGCGGGCCCGCGCAGCCGTACTCGCGGCGTTCACCCTGTTCCTGCTCACGGCATGCGTGCCGTTGTGGCCCCAGAACGCGGCGCTGACGGCAACCACAGCAACGCCCACGACGTTAAACCTGTCCTGGCCTGTTCCGGCAATAGATCCTGACACGACACTGTTGAGTTACGAGGTGGCAGTCGATGGTCGGGTAAAGGCAACTGTGCCTGCTACCCAATCTGGCCTTCAGCTTACCGATCTGGCCCCGGCCACCACATATGCGGTAACCGTGAGCGCTCGTGATGCGAAGGGCCAAATCAGTGCACCCCTCACGGCGTCACTGCGCACAGCGGCGGCCACCATGGCGATCGTCGAATACCGTACGCTCATCCACAACGGCCTAACAAGGAAATACCGGCTCGACATTCCGGCCAGCTACACCGGTGACAGCAGCGCCCGTCTGGTGATCGGACTGCACGGTGGCGGTGGCACGCCGGATGGCTTCGCGAACTACACGCGGTTGCCGGCGGCCGCTGCGGCGCACGGCTGGGTCGTCGCCTACCCTGAAGGCACTGCGGGTACCTCGGGGTTGCGGACCTGGAACGCAGGCGGCTGCTGTGGAGAGTCCGTTACCACCGGAGTTGACGACGTTGGTTTTCTCGCTGCGCTTCGAGCGGAGGTCAGCGCGCGGTTTCACCTCACCACGACGGCGCTGACCGGACACTCAAACGGCGCGATCCTGGCCTACCGATTCGCGTGCGAGCGCGCTGGCGATGTACAGGGCATTGGCGTCTACGCCGGCACGCTGTTCGTCAGCCCGTGTGCTCCGTCCCGACCCGTGTCCCTACTGCATATCCACGGCCTCGCTGACACGAATCTGCCATTCGCTGGCGGGAAGGGTAGCGGCATATCCGGTGTGACTTTTCCGCCGGTCATCGGGGGCATTGACGCATTTCGGCTGGCTAACGGATGCGCTGAATCACCTGTAACCACATCGGTCAACGGCGTGGTCACCTACACCTCCGTCTGGACCTGTGCACCGAACTCATCCGTACGTCTCATCACGATCGATAACGCGAACCATGAATGGGCAGGCGGTCTTGACACGCCTGTGGCGGGGACACCGACTATAAAAGTCGACGCCACAACTGAGATCGCAACTTTTATTAATGCCCTGGTCAAGCCTCCCCCGCCCGGGTGTTAATCTGCTTCATGGCTCTGGTGCATACCTAAGTCATGATGCAATTGAGAGTTCAAGCTATCCTTTGCCAATAGTAGCTGCGGGCTATGGTGCATCCAGCTTCACCTTCCGGACACGTACATACATTACACCTAGCACTCCCTCGTCGCTGTCTTATCCTCATAAAGCCGATGAATTCTTTCTAACGCTTAGAGCCATTTGTGGGCGTTTGCGACCTTAGCCTCCGGCGGCGCCCATCCAGGACCGCTATCCGGCTGCGGATTCAAAAGGGCAGCAAACCTCGTTGCGGCCATTAGATGATATTGGCACCGAGGCGGCCTATCGAGCCATGAAATCTATCGGTTCGAAGGCCACCTGGGTCGTACCGTCCCGGTGCCAGCAGGGCTACGGTTTCGGCCATACGACGAGCGCCACAGTTGGGACGGATCCCCCGCTTCTTCCAGGAAAACGCCACCAGGCGCTCGAAGTTCAGGTGGAACGGATTTCCTGGGCAGCGGGCAGACACCGGCTGACGCAGACCGATGTCTCGTTTTTGGCGGGCGAAAGCAGTCTTCAAGAACTGTTGAATTTCGCAACGATTCCCGGAACGGCGGATCACCGTTGTCGTTAACTGCCAAGTAGCTCCTCACCCCTACCTGTCTGTGTCACCCGAGTACGGATATCCAGGCCGCCAATACATCGCCGCCACCGCGAGACGCATTTCACAGATTCCGACAGTCGACCGTCGCTGTGTCCCTTGCTTGGGCTACGCTGGGCATCTGAGCATTGCGTGTCGCGAACGGAGCAGGAGATGCAAGACAGGAGAAAAGAGGAAAGTGTCAGGAATACCTGGGCCATGATTCGGGGCAGATTCTGGGATGGCGCATGGGTATACGTTGCGATTGCCGGCTTATTGATCCTGGTAAGCCTGGCGTAGCCATGTCCGCTGTTAGGTATGTGGATTCAACCGGTCAGCGCAACAGTCTAATCTCTAAGCATAGAGAAGGAGTGTTGCAAATGAAACGACGGGAACGAAACTACTACACTGACGCCCAGAAGGCCTTCATGTGGGATCGATGGCAAAAAGGCGACTCAATGCGTGACATCGGGAAGCTGTTCGATCGCCACCATACTTCAGTATTGAAGATACTCAACACAGAGGACGGCATTCGCCCTCGATTCAGGGCGCGTCACTCTAGTTCACTATCTCTAGCCGAGCGAGAAGCTATTTCCAGAGGTTTATCCAATCACCTTTCCATGAGGTCGATTGCCGAAGGGCTGGGACGTTCACCGTCTACGGTCAGTCGTGAAGTACAAAGAAATGGTGGGATAGAGGGCTACAGGGCTCATAGCGCTGACCAGGCCGCATGGAGTCGGGCCGTGCGGCCCAAACCGTGTAAACTGAGCCAGAGGCCAAAACTAGTTAAAGTTATCGTAACCAAGCTCAACTCACAGTGGTCTCCTGAGCAGATTGCAGGTTGGCTCAAACGGCGTTATTCAGATGATGAGTTGTATCACGTGTCACACGAGACAATATACAAAACGCTCTATATCCAGACTCGCGGCGTCTTGAAGAAGGAGTTGTTGGCGTGCCTGCGTTCACAGAGAGAACGCCGTCGTCCTAGGCAATCTCCTTTGAAAAATCGGGGCCTAGGACAAATTGCAGATGCAGTGCATATTAGCCAGCGCCCTCCATCTGCGGAAGATCGTGCGGTTCCAGGGCACTGGGAAGGCGATCTGATTGCTGGCACAAATGGGAGTCATATCGCCACGCTGGTAGAACGGCATTCTCGCTATGTCATGCTCGCCAAAATAGAAACTAAGGATACGGCCACGGTTGTCGAGGCGCTGATCAAGCAAGCCAGGAAGCTACCTGCCGATCTCTACAAGTCTCTGACTTGGGATCGGGGCACTGAGATGAAGGGCCACAAGAAGTTCACGCTTGCAACTGATATCCAAGTGTACTTCTGCGACCCAAGAAGTCCCTGGCAACGAGGCTCCAACGAAAACACCAATAGACTACTTCGGCAGTACTTCCCCAAGGGTACAGACCTGTCAGTGCATTCTCAGACAGAGCTAGGCCGGGTAGCTCGAAAGCTGAACACAAGGCCTAGGAAAACACTGGACTTCGAGACACCAGCTGATAGATTCAACCAATGTGTTGCGCTGATCGGTTGAATCCACAGGTAGGATAGCGGTCGCTAGATAGTGAGCTTTCGAGGGTTGATTTTTGACCCTGAGCACCTCGGAGCGGACCTAGGTCACATAATCTGGAAATAGTTGGTCTATATAATCTTACGTTTATAGAGAAAACGTGCTCTCCCATCGATAATGCGGATGCGTTGGCCAAGGCAGGCTCTGCTTTTTTATGTCGACTAAAAAGTGCCCTGCCACCTTGGAAGGGGGCATTCCCTCGCAGTTTCCCTGAGGTGAACAAAGCGTAGATTGAACCAGGTGCTGTTCAGCAGCGTATAAACATCCTGAGGTGCGATCTGTCTAAAGTGAGATTGTGAATTGCGCTCATTTTAACGTACCTAGTAAATCAAGGTAAAACCAGTGGCGTTAGTCAGATTCAATGTCGATAGCTAGAGGTTCGAAAAAGTTTACCTATTTGCTGGCTGCATTTTTTTGCGCTGGCTCGATATACCGTGCCAGTGCTTATGAAATCATCAATGACAAAGTGTGGGAAGATCCCCTCATCTCGGGCATGCCCGCTGAATGGATCGAATTAATTAACTCGTCGAATACGGAGCATCCTGCGCATCCGGAGCATCCTGCGCATCCGGCGCATCCGGAGCATCCTGCGCATCCGGAGCATCCTGCGCATCCGGAGCATCCGAAGAATCCTCCTCCGTCGGACCCACCGCCGCCTCCCCCTCCATCGGACCCACCGCCTCCTCCTGGACCCGCCGCCTCCTCCATTGGACCCGCCGCCGCCTCCTCCATCGGACCCACCGCCGCAGAGTGCCATGCCGGTGCCCACAACGTTGGGCCTCCTGGGTCTCGGACTTGTGTGCCTTGGCTATAGTCGTCGTCGACAGCTACGAAAAAAGTAAATCATTCAAACCTGCATAGAGCCAATACGTCCAGCGACAGAGATAGCCACCAAGCACTGCGGCTCTTTCGTGTGCGGTTTGCGTTTTACTCGTAAGGCCGACGAATTGTTAGGGTGCTTACGACCGCTCGTAGGCGTTTTGGGAAGTTCCCATCCCAGGGGCACCAACGTCCCCTATCCAGCCGAAAGCGGGCGTAGCCGTGATAACCTGGCAGGACTTCAAATGCGCAGCACACACCTCATACGTTTAAAAAAAACCGGTGCGCGCTCGACGAGGATTCCAGACAGCCAATTTTTCTGCGGCGAGTACGATGCAAACAGCTTTCCGGGGTAGCGATCCAAAGCTTCCAACTATCGCTGTTCTCCTGTTTTTTTGATGCTGGTCAATAGATGTTTTTCAATAGAATCATCTCTTTGCGTTCCTTGATCCAAACACCGCAATACAGCAAAATTGACAAGGTAATATCTGACTGATATACGTTGCCAAGCACCCTAGTGCATGTGCGACCTGGTTCTTGCACAGGCCCCTAACGCCTAACAATAAGGCCATGATAATGATCTCTCGAGTCTCAAACATCCTGGTAATTCTTGCTGTATCGACCCTGGTCGCTGCCTGCAGTGACGGTGGCAATGACAACAATAACGTACTCGGTGTCACCACCTGCACCGGCGCAGACATTCAGCCAGTGCGGCTATTTCTGCAACAGCTTGACTCGGACAGCGTGATCATCAAGTGGCGCGGGAACCTGGAAGGCAGCGCTGAAGCAGACAGTGTCTGTTTCGGCACCGATCCGGCGGCGCTCCCGGCGCAAAGCAAGACCGACGCGAAGGTAACCGCCACCGGACACAGTGAGGCACTGCTCAGTGGGCTCGAACCGGGTACCACCTATTACTACTCAGTAGGTGGCGCCGGCGTGGCCAATGCCGCGCACAGCTTCCACACCGCTCCTGCCCCAGGGACGTTGCCCGCAGATGGCAACACCCGGATCTGGATCGTGGGTGATTCCGGGGTGGGTGGCAAAGACGCTCCGGAAGCGGGCTATGTGCGCGACGGGTTTCTAACCTTCGTGAAAAACCACGGAAATGAGTCCGCTGACCTGTTCCTCATGCTGGGCGACAACGCTTACAACCAGGGCACTGACCTGGAGCATCAGAAAGCGATATTTGACGTGTACCCGCAGATACTGGCCACTACACCCTTGTGGCCCACCATCGGCAACCACGAGATGGGAAAATTGGGCGTGTCCAAGAGTACGAGCCCCAGTGACTATGCCGTGGTGGGCGATGGCTCCACCGGTGGTCCTGACCCCGCTCCAGACAGTCCCATGCCTTACCTGAACATCTTTACCCTGCCCACCAATGGCGAGAACGGTGGCTTGCCCAGCGGTACCGAGCAGTACTATTCGTTCGACTATGCCAATGTGCACATCGTCAGCCTGGATTCACAAGTGGCAATACGCGACACCGACAGCCGCGCGGCGATGTTGCAGTGGTTGAAAGACGACCTGATGGCCAACAACCAGAACTGGACCATCGTGATCTTCCACCACCCGCCCTACACCAAGGGCAGTCACGATTCCGACAGCGAAGTCGGTGGCATCGATCAACCGATATTCGCCATACGCGAAGAATTCACTCCGGTATTCGAGCAGTACGGTGTCGACCTGGCCTACAGCGGACACAGCCATATTTACGAGCGTTCTTACTACATCAAGGGCCATACCGGTCTTTCGGATACCTTTAACCCTGCTGTGAATGCCGAGCTCAATGAACTGGGCGTTGCCGCCAGCGGCCAGGGGGATGAGGCCTATACACAAATCAGTCGCAATGGCACCGATGACAAAGTGGTTTATACCGTCGCGGGTAACGGTGGCCAGGCCACGACGCTTAGCCCGGGCTTCCCCCACCCGGCCCACTTCTTCAGCAAACTGGAACTCGGCTCGGTGGTCATCGATCTCACCGCCAATCGCCTGGAGGCGAGCTTTGTGGATGTGAATGGCGCAGTGCTCGACTCGTTCGTGATGACGCGTTGAGCGGCTCGTGCCAGGGGACGCCAGCCATTGGCATCCCTCATTACCGTCTATGAAGTTTGACCGTTTACTCATCGTGGTTGTGTTGCTTGCCCGGACCCTTTCGCATGCCGGCCCCACATTGGCGGACGCCGCTGTCGCAGAACGCATTCACACCCTTTCCGTGCAGATTGAACAAAGCCCCGCTAACCAGGCCCTGCGCCTGCAGCGTACGCTGGCTTACCTGGAGAACAACCAGCGGGACTTCGCACTGGCTGATATCAGGGTCGCTGAAGCCGTGGGTGATCCTGTGGAGGCCGCCTTTACGCACGGGGTAGTGCTCTATCAAACAGGCGACTACGTCTCGGCGCGCATCCTACTTTGATCGCTACCTGTATGCCTATCCCCTTGATCGAGCAACGCTCGAATACCGCGCCCGGCTGTTGCGTGATACCGGTGAGGACCGGCTTGCACTGGCCGATTATGAAACTCTGATCGGCCTCAGTGATTCGCTTGATCCTGGTTACTATCTCGCCACCGCGCGGCTTATGGCCGGGATTGCCCGAGCGGGGCGTCGCTGACGCCCTCGCCCTGCTCGATGCCCGCCTGGCACAACTCGGCCCCGTTACGCCCCTGCAGCGCTACGCGATAGAGTTGGAACGGAAGCGCGGAAATTTCCAGGGAGCGATTGAGCGCCTGGCAGGCCTGGACCAGAAGCTGAGGGCTACGCCACAGTGGCAGGTAGAGATCGCCGAGTTGCTGTTGCTGGCCGGACGGCCTGCGGACGCTCTGCCCTACCTGATGTTGGCACAGGAACAATTGCAGTCCGGGCGACTTCCGGTAGATCGGGAATTAAAAGCAACCGTTCAGCGCCTGCAGGAACAGGTACAGCACGCCGCACAGCAAGCCTGTGGGGAATCGACACAGTCACCCTGCCTGCAAGCGGCGCCCGCTGCAGAGTGGCCGTCACGATAATAAAGCCCGCCGCTACGTGGGCTTGTGAAAAACGATCTCCTCAGAGTACGAGTAGTCAGTGCCGCCCACGCAGTGGCTCATGACGATCTCGCAGCCAGCCCTGGCCGCGAGGGAGTTGATGTTCGAGCGTGGCAGGATGTGGACCTCCATCCGGGTACCTGTTTCGACCGCTGTCAGGTAGTCGTTGACGACAAAGCCGCGATATCCTGCCTGGGCCAGTGTCACATGCAGGAACGCATAGCCTCCGGGCCTCAGGTGGTCGAGCAAGGTTCGCATCATGGCGGCGATAACCGGTGGCGTGTTGTGCTGCAAAGCGATGAACGAGTACACGAGATCGACCTGCGGCAACTTGTCGAGGTCGGCAGGCATCTGGATCGGCCACACCGCAATCTTTGATGCGCAGTCGAACAGCGCCGCATTGCGTTGCAATTCCTGCAGGTGCGACTCGCTGAAGTCCACGGCGTGTACCTTGGCAACGCGCGCGGCGACATTGATCGCCAGCCGTCCCACACCGCTACCGAAGTCTATGCAGGTGAGGTCCGCAACCGAACGGCCGGAGCACTGCTCGTAGAGACCGAGAACACGGTTGGCGTAGCGCTTTCCCGTCCCTACAAACTTTACCCGATCTTCGCCTGTCAGCTCCCGATTCCACTTCTGCGCCGTGAGCACCGACCAGTACATCTCGTTCGGCTCCGATGCGGCATTGCGCCAGTAGAACGATGTTTTTTCGAACAACTGGTCCACGACCTCGGGCGACACGAAAACCTCCGCGTCTGGCAAGCTGCGAAACTGCGTCAGCTTCGGGTTGAGCAAGCGCTTCTTCTTTGCATACTCGGCGGAGTCGGCGAACTCGCGGATAATCTGCGCGACCGTTCCCCGGCCGGAGACAAGCCGTTCAACATACCGCTCGAGCGCCGAGCGATCGGGCTCACGACCGAGAACCGTCTGGTAGAGCAGCGTTACAATGCTGCCTGCTTCGATTTCATCAAACATGTGGCGACCTGTAGACGGGAACGGAACATTTGCGAAAGAAATTCCTATTCATCCAGCATCACACCCACCTCATTGCCCGCATACACAATAGCAAAGGTACACAACGGGCGACAGGGAGCTTCCGTGGCATGCAGCAAACGGCCATCCGCCAGAGAAAACTGATATTGGTGCAGGGAACATTGAATAACGCCACCTGCAATCGACGCTGCCGCCAGAGGATGACCACGATGGGGACAGTGCGCTTCTATCAGGAATAACTCACCGACGCGCTGGATCAGCAGAAGCTGTAGATTGTCGATCTTGAACTGGCGCACGTAGTCATCGTGCAGGTTAATCAGCTTTTCCAGAGGGTAGAAACGCATGAGAGGAAGCGCCGGTTACAGTTGATCCATGATCTGCCTGACAGCGGCAAAGGGCGTGATTTCCTGCCGCTGCACCGCCTGCTCCAGCGCCGGCAACACTTCTTTTACCCGGGCGTTCTGTGACAGCTTCAGGAGCAGCATTTCGTGCAACAACTGGTGCATCCAGTCCAGGTTCTGCCGCGTGCGCTTGTCGGCAAAGGCCTGCCGCTGCACCGCCTCGACGTAGTACTCAAGCACCATGCTCCACACGTCGTCTATGTTGGTCGTGGTGAGCGCCGAGCAGGTCATCACCCGGGGTGTCCAGAAGCTGTTATGGCGCAGCAGGCTCATCGCGCTGGTGTACTGCCGCTGGGTCATGGCCGCCAGCTTCTCACTGTCGCCATCGGCCTTGTTAATGACCAGCGCATCGGCCAGCTCCATGATGCCTTTCTTGATGCCCTGTAATTCGTCACCGCCTCCGGGCAGCATCAACACCATGAAAAAATCGACCATACCGGCGACCTGGTACTCCGACTGTCCCACCCCGACGGTCTCCACCAGGATCACATCGTAGCCGGCGGCTTCACACAGCAGCATGGTTTCGCGGGTTTTTTGCGCCACGCCGCCCAGCGCGCCGGCGGCTGGCGTAGGCCGGATAAACGCTTCTTCACGGCGGGACAATTCCTCCATACGCGTCTTATCGCCGAGGATAGAGCCCCCGGCGATCGGTGAACTGGGATCGACCGCGAGCACCGCAACACGCTTGCCCTGCTCTATCAGGTACAGGCCAAAGGCTTCAATAAACGTGGATTTGCCGACGCCGGGCACACCGGTGATACCGATGCGGATGCTGTTGCCGCTGTGGGGCAATACCTGCTCCAGGATGTCCTGCGCCTGCTCGCGGTGGGTATCGAGTTTGCTCTCTACCAGGGTGATCGCCTTGGCCAGGGCGCGGCGGTTGCCGCTTAGCAATTCCTGCAGATCGAAGCTGGTCATTCAGGGCTGGGCTGCTTTCACCGCATCCAGCACTTCACGTGCACACTGGGGAATCGGCGTACCCGGTCCAAAGATACACTTCACGCCCGCCTTGTACAGGTAGTCGTAATCCTGTTTGGGAATCACTCCGCCGGCAATCACGATAATATCGTCAGCACCCTGCTTTTTGAGCTCAGCCACCAACTGCGGCACCAGCGTTTTGTGTCCCGCCGCCAGCGACGATGCGCCGACGACATGGACATCATTCTCGATTGCCTGGCGCGCCACTTCTTCCGGCGTGGAGAACATGGGTGACAGATCAATATCAAAGCCGACATCGGCAAATGCGGTCGCGACTACCTTGGCGCCGCGGTCGTGACCATCCTGGCCCATCTTACAGACCAGCATGCGCGGCCGGCGGCCATACTGCTCGACAAAGGCGTCGATATCGTGGCTGATGTCCTGCCAGTTTTGATCCTGCTCAAAAGCGGCACCGTACACGCCGGAGACCGTCTGCGCCTGCGCTTTAAAGCGTCCAAATTCACGTTCCATGGCGAACGATATCTCCCCGATCGTGGCGCGGCGTCGCGTGGCTTCAATCGCCAGTGCCAGCAGGTTGCCCTCGCCACTGACCGCACACTGGTAAATGTCCTCCAGTATAGCCTCTACCGATGACGTATCGCGACTGGCGCGCATACTGGCCAGTCGCGCCAGCTGCGACTCGCGCACAGCGTCATTGTCGATCTCGAGAATATCGACATGGTCTTCCTGCTTGAGATTGTACTTGTTGACGCCGACGATCACATCCTCACCGCGGTCGATGCGCGCCTGCTTCCTGGCCGCAGCTTCCTCGATGCGCAATTTGGGCATGCCCGTTTCGATGGCCTTGGCCATGCCGCCCGCGGCTTCCACTTCCTCGATCAATTCCCAGGCCTTGTCGGCAATGTCCTGGGTAAGATTTTCCATCATGTAGGAGCCGCCCCACGGATCGACCACCCTGGTGATGCCGGTTTCTTCCTGGATGATCAGCTGCGTATTGCGTGCAATGCGGGAGGAAAATTCGGTGGGCAGCGCGATCGCTTCGTCCAGCGCATTGGTGTGCAGTGATTGCGTCCCGCCAAACACCGCCGCCATCGCTTCGATGGTGGTGCGCACCACATTGTTGTAGGGATCCTGTTCCGTCAGGGACCAGCCGGAGGTCTGGCTGTGGGTGCGCAACATGGAACTCTTGGGATTGTGCGGATTGAATTCGGCGACGATACGCGCCCACAGCAGTCGCGCCGCGCGCATCTTGGCGATCTCCATGTAGAAGTTCATGCCGATGCCCCAGAAGAAGGACAGGCGCGGCGCGAAATCGTCAATACCCAGGCCGGCGGCGATCGCGGTGCGAATGTATTCCTTGCCGTCTGCCAGCGTGTAGGCCAGTTCCAGTGCGGCATTGGCGCCCGCTTCCTGGATATGGTAACCGGAGATGGAAATGGTGTTGAACTTCGGCATATGCGTGGAGCAGTAGGCGATGATATCGCCGATGATTTTCATGCTGGGTGTCGGCGGATAGATATAGGTGTTGCGCACCATGAATTCTTTCAGGATATCGTTCTGGATCGTGCCGGCCAGTTGTTTCTGCGCGACGCCCTGTTCTTCTGCGGCCACAATATAACCGGCCAGCACCGGCAACACTGCGCCGTTCATGGTCATGGACACGGACACCTTGTCCAGTGGAATACTGTCGAACAGGATTTTCATGTCCTCGACCGAATCGATGGCCACGCCGGCCTTGCCCACGTCGCCGGCCACGCGCGGATGATCGGAGTCATAACCGCGATGCGTGGCGAGATCGAAGGCCACAGAAACACCCTGCCCGCCGGCGGCCAGGGCCTTGCGATAAAACGCGTTGGATTCTTCAGCCGTAGAAAAACCGGCGTACTGGCGGATGGTCCACGGGCGACCGGCATACATGGTGGCCTGTGGGCCGCGCACGTAGGGCGACATGCCCGGCATGGTATTGGCGTACTGCAGGGAGGCCATGTCGGCTGCGGTGTACAGCGGCTTCACCGCGATATCTTCCGCCGTGTGCCAGACCAGGGTGTCCGGGCTCTTGCCATTCGATTGCTCACTGGCCAGCGCGCTTCCAGTTATCGGGTGTCGCGGTGGTCTTGTCGTAAATCTTGTCACTCATGGGCAAAACCTCAATGGTCCTCGGCGGGCTGGTTGATCTCGATCAGTACGCCGTCACAGCTTCTGGGATGAATAAAAATGACCTGCGAGCCGTGCGCGCCCGGAGTGGGTGCATCGGCGAGGAACTGGTAGCCTTTTTCCCGCAGCCGCGCTACATCCGCGTCGATGTCGTCGGAGCGAAAGCACAGGTGATGCAGCCCGCCACCTTTTTCTCCAGGTAGGTCGCGACCGGGCCCTCGCCGTTGAGCGGATAAACCAACTCGATATTGGTGGGCGGCAGCGGCAGAAAGGCGGCAGTGGTCTTGGCCTCCTGTACGTCCTCCGTGCCACCCAGTGGCAGACCGAAATCCGTCACAAAGCGCTGTATGGCTTTTTCCAGATCCGGCACGGCAATGGCAATATGGTCCAGGGCAGTAATCATGTGTCGTCCTCTTTACAGCTGCTGCAGAAACTGGGTGGTGGCCGCGAGACGCCGGGCCGCGACATCCTCGGCGCAGACTTCCACCGAAATTTCATCAGGCACAATCTTGAAAATCGGTTGCCCCTTGCTGATGATACAGCCATCGGTGTGCACAAGTACCTTTGCGATAGTGCCGGAAAATGGCGCATAAACCTTGTTGAACATTTTCATCACTTCCACGATAAACAAAGGATCACCAGCGTCGAAGTGGTCGCCTTCCGAGACATAAACATCGTGCGTCGGTGTCTCGCGCGAGTAGAACATGCCGCCACTTTCCGCCAGAATCTCATCGGAGCGGGCGACCGGAGGGGGCACCAGCACTTTTGCCATGGCCGCTTGTAACGCCTCGTCTGTGAGGCGCTGCGGTATGTGGATACTCAGGTCGGCGATTTACCGTCAGCTCATAAAACCCGGTGGCCTCGGCGATGCTGGGCAAAATGGCCACGATATCTGCACCTGCCTGGAATCCCCTGTGCGCACCACGCACCCGCTGCCACAGCTCAGCGTCAAACCCCTCGGGAGGTTCACTGACATCCAACAGCGAACACAGCTCCACCCAGTCACCCGCCGCAACGCGCGCATCCAGTTCACCGTAGAAGTCCATCGCGTCCTGCAAAATGACATTGTCGTGATCCCAGATCATCACCGCTGCCGGTGGCTTGTCGCCGGGCACATAGTCCATATTGAGGAAGTGGTAGGTCTCGGCCAGCAATTCGATTGGATTCTCGTTCCAGCAGATCTTGCCCTCAATAAGGGTGTAGCAATCACGATTGACGCTCAACCAGCCACTGAGCAGGTGCGGCTCCTCAAGCAGCCTGGCCAACGGCCGCAACAACAACGACTCCTTCAAATGCAGGGTCTCTGCCAGTGCGCTTTGAGCAGCTCCCTCTGCATCCGCCAATAGCTTTTTACCCAGCAGTTCGTAGGCCTGCTCAAGATCCAGGTTATTGGCCCGCTGCTTCAACTCGCCCACTGCGGTGAGGTAGGGAACAATAAAGCGCGTGGTGGGCCTGGCGTTGATATTCTGGCCGATAAACCAGTTCACCAGGCCGTAGTGGAATTCCAGGTTCGTGGCCAGGTCCTGTCCGCGCATACGCGTCTGGCGAAGCGTTTCCGCCATCCGCTGGTACGTCTCAAGGCGAGTGTCGCCCACTGTCAGCAACAGCGCGATGTTCGAATCGTAGGCCCCCGCCAGCGTGTATTTCATGAACACGTCGGTGTCGGGATTGTGCAGGCTGATGCCCTGGTCGTCGCGAATTTCGCCTTCAGTGGCGTCACTCCAGGATTCGATCACCCCGCCGGCATGAGGCTGCAGCGCCTGGTTGGTGGCGTTGAGCCTGGCCTCGACGCTGTCGTTCATGCGCACCAGGCGCTCTGGCCTGGGCAGCTTCTCACCGTGGGCAGCCAGCAACACCATGGCTTCCACCAGCGACTCCACGACAAAATAGTCTGCTGCGTTAGCCGGATTGGTAAATTTGAGCGAGTAACACAACTCGGTCACCCGATGTTCCACCTGGATACGGGTATTCATTTCCATGAAGAAATGCTTGTCGCGATCGACGATACACTCGAAGGTTGATACGGAGTCCAGTCCCACCGCCTCACCGAAGTTCTCAGCCTGCTCCTCCATGGCCTTCAGGGTCACCAGATCCTGCCTGAGCACGCGCGCCTCTTCCGCCTGGCCACTTGCCTCAGCCTGTGCAAGGGCTCGTTGCAGCGACTCCACGAGTGACTGATACTTCCAGCAATTTCTGTTCGTGCATCTGCAGTGAACAATCGCGGCCGCCCATGGAAATGCACCAGTGGCCGTTGCCGATAACCTGTATCTCCTGGTGGCGCGTGGTCTCGATATTCAGTTCGACCAACACGTTCTTGTTATCGCCAACGCCAGTCGTTTTAACCTCGTTGAGAATCTCACGCACCATCTCCGCCGTGCGGGCGGAATCGCCGATGCCGAGAATACGCTGGCCCTTGCCGCCGCCGCCGCTGATTGCCTTGAGACGCACCCGGTTTTGCGGATAGTCCGCAGCCATCCGCACGACCGCCTCGGTGAGGGTTGCGCACAATTCGTCCACGGTATACAGGTCCATGCGACTTTTATAAGAGGCCGCCAGCACCATGTCCGCCTTGTCTTCCAGGCTGATCGAGTTGTCGGCCAGCACGGCGGGGTCGACAGCGAGCGCGTGCTTTTTCACCAGGGCTTGTAGCGCGGCCACATCGGGGTACTTTTTAAGCAGTGTCAGCGCAGTGCCGTTGTCGATACCCGGCGTGATGGAAACACCGCATTTCAGCGCGGTGCGTTTGGCCTCGTCCTTCAAACCGGCGCCGTGCACGGTACGCGAGCAGGGCCCGATAAAATTGAGCCCCGCCTGCTCCATGGCGGCTACCATGGTCTCGTCCTCGGCCATAAAACCATAACCGGCAAAGATAGCGTTGTAGTTGTTGTCCCGCGCGATATTGATGATCTGCCCGATGCGCTGCTCGCGCTCTTCCTTGTTGGCGCCACTGTAATCGGGCACGCGGTGCACGCGGTCCGGGTTGGTCAGTGAACGCAGCTCCGGTGCGATGGCATTGCGGTAGACAATCGAATCCTTCTCCGACAGCAGAATGCCGAAGTGTGTGATGCCCATCTCAGAGAACACGTCCATCGCCTCTTTGCGAATGGGGCCGCGACAGATAATGAGCGGTCGCATATGCGTACAGTCAAACTGCTGCTGCCATGCGGTGTCCCTGCTCCCCAGCCTGCGATCGCGATGGATAAGCGGATTACTCAGGTAAAATTCGTTGGACACGCCTGTCTTCCTCTAAAGTGGATAAGTGCCGGGGATGGTCTAGTGGAACTCGCGTTGCACGGACTGCAGCGGTTCGGGCCGGTAACGGCGCAGGTAAAATGCCATGTTCTCCGCCAGCACCTGACGCAGGTCCGAGGGCATAACGATTTGGGAGATCGAGCCGAGGCTCAGGGCCTCATTCGGGTTCATCAATTCCCTGGTGTACCGCTGTGCCAGGAGGGCCTCCTCGGACTTGACCCAATCTGCCACCAGCGCCTCAGCGGCTTCTGTCGCCAGCGACCTGGATAGACCCGCCTTAACCTGGGCCTGCGTCTCCGCCTTAATCCTCTCGGGAACAGAACCGCGAATCTTGCGCAGTTCATCCTTGTAGACATATTCCACTCCGGCGGGACCCATCACTGCCACCCGGGTAGAAGGCAGGCCAACCACAAAATCGGCGCCCACCGGAAAACTGTTGAACGCCGCATAGGCGCCACCAAACGCATTGCGCACCAGCACCAGAAAACGCGGTGTGCGCAAATCCACAATGGCATCCAGCATGGCGCGGCCGGCCTGCACGATACCGCCGCTCTCCTGCTCCTTGCCCGGCAGGAAACCGGTGGTGTCCTCCAGGAATATCACCGGGATGTTATACAGATTGCAAAAACGAATAAAACGGGCGTTCTTGTAGGCAGCAGCGATATCCACCTGCCCGGAGGCAACAGCCGAGTTATTGGCGACAAAGCCAATCACATTGCCGCCCATACGACCCAGCGCCGTAACGGTGTTGCGCGCCCGCTCCGCCTGTATCTCCAGGAAGTCGCCGTGATCGCACAGTTGCTGAATCAGGATGGTGATGTCGATGGGCGTATTGAAGCCGGTAGGTGAGTTGAACGCCTTCTTGAGCAATATATCAATGTCCCAGGTTTTGCGGTCCACCGGGTCGGAGCTGGCCTCATAGGGCGCAAGCTCGCCGTTGTAGCTCGGCAGGTAGTTGAGCAGCGCACGCACTTTGCGCAGCGCCGCTACTTCATCCTTGACCACAAAATCTGTCACACCGCTCTGGCTGTGCACGCCGGGACCGCCGAGTTCATCCGGCGTGACATCCTCACCGAGCACGGACTTGACCACGCCAGGCCCGGTCAGGCCGAAGAATGTATCGTTGGGCTGGATCAGGAAACTGCCCTGGCGCGGCAGGTAGGAGCCGCCGCCGGCGTTGAACCCGAACATACACATGATACTGGGGACGATGCCGCTGATGCGGCGCAGCGCGGCAAAGGCTTCGGCATAGCCATCGAGCCCACCGACACCCGCCGGTATATAGGCACCGGCACTGTCATTGATGCCCACTACCGGAATACGTTGTTTTGCCGCCAGTTGGAACAGGCGGGCCAGCTTGGCGCCGTTGGTCGCATCCATGGAACCCGCTCGAACCGTAAAATCATGGCCATAGAGCGCCACATCCCGCCCGTTGACCTTGATAATGGCCGTGACCAGCGACGCCCCATCCAGATTGGGGCCCCAGTTCTGGTACAACACCGTGGGTTTCCCGTCACTGAGGTAGCGTATGCGCTCCCAGATGGTCATGCGGTTTTTCTGGTGCTGGCGCTGTATGTTCTTGACACCTGCCGTCTGGTAGGGTCGCTGCTGCAACTCCCAGCCCGCTTTCAGGGACTCCTCGTAGAGGCCCGGAGCAGAGGCAATCTGGCCGGGCACCCGGAACTCGCGTTCGGCATTTTGTGCAAAGGGATTGTCCAGCGAGGCGATCAGAGTGCTACTGTTCTTTGTCGTCATATTCCTTGATCCAAAAGCTTTCCCCGGAGGGGCTATAGAGGGTCCACATGCCTGCTGCTGGAGGCATGCTGGTTGCAAGTCGTGGCAGTCGGGCTTAGGATGCAAACCTGCCAAAAATTCGGCTTGATACAGTAATTTGCCAAGCCCGCAAAGTCAATTCAGCCGACGCGACATTTCTGGCCTTTTCACCGCAGATGCTGGTTATTTCAATGCAGATTAAGACCTTAAACTACGAACCCGGCGCTGCCCCTGTGGTGCAGTTTCAACCGCAATACAGCGCCACCTGAACGCCGGGAAACATAGCATGATCAGCGTCTGTTCACTGTGGTGAGCAAGTCCGTCCATCTGGAGGAAATCCCCTACCGCCTGGATAGCTGCGAGCTGTTTGAGCGTATTCGGGATTTACCGCGGGCAGCCTTCCTTGACAGCAGTTTTCCCCATGCCACGTCGGGTCGCTACGATATTCTTACCGCGCAGCCATGGACCACGGAGGTGCCCAGTCTCCGACACGGCGCGTCCGAACAGCAGTGCCTGGCATTTTTCGCCGCACTGGACGAATTCCACAGCGAGCACTACAACGGCATCCAGCCGGTGTCACCGGACATACCCTTCTGCGGAGGTCTCCTCGGTTATCTGGGATATGACCTCGGCAAGGGACTGCACGGTATCCCGTCGTCGGCGGCCGTAAACCCATTTCCCGCAGTGCAACTGTGCGCTTACGATTGGTGCATCGTGCAGGATCACCTGCTGCAACGGGCCACCCTGGTCTCACAGCCGCGGGTCAGCAGTGCCCAGCGCCGCGACTTACTGGCGCGCTTGCGCCAGCCGGCCGCGCACTCCAGCGCAGATTTCACGCTGGATGACGCCTTTGCATCCAACTGCAGCCCCGCCCGCTACCTGCATGCCTTCGAGCGCATCCAGGCGTATATCCAGGCCGGGGATTGCTATCAGGTGAACCTGACACAGTGCTTCAGTGCGGGCTTTCGGGGCGATCCCTGGCACGCCTACCGCGAGTTGCGTGCGGTGGCGGCTGCCCCCTTCTCGGCCTTTGTGTCGCTGGCGGACGAGGCTGCGCTCCTGTGCCTGTCGCCGGAGCGCTTTCTTGCCCTGCACGGCCACCGTGTGGAAACGTCGCCCATCAAGGGTACACGGCCGCGCTACACTGACCCGCAATCAGACGACATGGCGCGCAGTGAACTGCGCAGCTCAGCCAAGGACCGCGCTGAAAACCTGATGATAGTGGACCTGCTGCGCAATGACCTCGGACGCAGCTGTGTGCCCGGCAGCATCCATGTCGACCGGCTCTTTGAAGTGCAAAGCTTTCCCACAGTGCATCATCTGGTAAGCACCATCAGTGGCGAGTTACGCTCCGATCGCAATGCGTGGGATCTGCTGCGCGACAGCTTTCCGGGCGGCTCCATAACCGGCGCACCGAAACGGCGCGCCATGGAGATCATCGCCGAGCTGGAGACCCATGAGCGCCACGTCTACTGTGGCTCGGTGCTGTATGTCAGTGCGGATGGTCGCATGGACAGCAATATTGCCATCCGCAGCCTGTTGTGTGACCAGGGCGAGGTGCGCTGCTGGGGCGGCGGCGGCATCGTGGCGGATTCCAATTGGCAGCAGGAGTACCAGGAATGCTACGACAAGGTGGGCAAATTCCTGAATGTCCTGCAGCAACTCGGCCGGGCCGGCGCATAGCAGCCAGCGCCCTGCAACAGTTGCTCAAAGCGCCAGGTGACGCTCGCTGGCCTCCACGAAAGCGACCTTCAACTCGGCGAGCGTCTCCACCGACTTGAATTGCGGGAATTCGTCAATCACGTTTTGTGGAGCGTGAATCAGAAATCCGACATCGGCCTCGGCCAGCATGGAGGTGTCGTTGTAGGAGTCACCCGCGGCGAGCACCCGGTAGTTGAGGCTGTGCAGTGCCTGCACCGAGGCGCGCTTGGGATCTTCCTGGCGCAATTTGTAATCCACCACCCGGCCGGCATCATCAGTTATCAGGCGATGGCAGAACAGGGTGGGCCAGTGCAGCTGTCGCATCAGGGGCTGGGAGAACTCATAGAAAGTATCTGACAGGATGATCACCTGGAAGCGTTCGCGCATCCAGTCGACGAACTCGATGGCGCCGGGCAGGGGTTCCAGTGTCGCTATCACTTCCTGGATATCATTGATCCTTAAACCGTGCTGCTCCAGCAGACCCAGGCGCTGCTTCATCAGTACGTTGTAATCAGGTATGTCTCGGGTGGTGGCGCGCAGTTCCTGTATTCCGGTGCGCTCGGAAAATGCTATCCAGATCTCCGGTACAAGCACCCCTTCCAGGTCCAGGCAGGCCAGTTCCACGTCGTGATCTCCTATGGTCGCAAGTGTATGCTTTTTTCAGCGCGCCAATCTAAACACTGTGGGGCAGTCGACACAAGTCCCGCACGTGGCTGGCAGGGTGCGTGTCAGTAAACGGGCAGCACCAGATGGGAAAACAGGTCCGCCAGCTCCGCCTTGTTTTGGCACCCAAATGCAGCAGTCACCAGATCACGGGTCAGATGAGGTGCGAAGTCTTCAATAAACTCATACATGTAACCGCGCAGGAAGGTATCCCGACGGCACCCGATCTGGGTGATGCTGCTGGCAAACAGGTGGCTGGCGTCGAGGGCAACAAGATCACTGTCGATCGTCTCGTCGTAGGCCATAGCGGCAATGATGCCGATCCCGAGGCCCAGTCGCACATAGGTCTTGATCACGTCCGCATCCGTGGCCGTGAACACCACCCTGGGCACCAACCCCTTGGCGACAAAGGCATCGTCCAGTTTTGAGCGCCCGGTAAAACCAAATACATAGGTGACGATAGGCTGTGCGGCAACATCGGCCAGGGTCAGTTCCGGCAGTCGGGTTAAAGCGTGGCCCCGCGGTACCAGTATGCAACGGTTCCAGCGATAACAGGGCATCATAATCAGGTTGGAGAACAGATCCAGGGCCTCGGTGGCGATGGCGAAATCGACCGTGCCATCTGCGGCCATCTCGGAAATCTGCATGGGCGTGCCCTGGTGCATATGCAGCGAGACGTCAGGATAGTGCTCAATAAAGGCCTTGATAGTCGATGGCAGTGCATAGCGCGCCTGGGTATGCGTGGTGGCGATGGAGAGACTGCCCTTCTTTTCGTCAGCGTACTCTTCTGCCACCTGGCGGATGCTCTTCACCTTGAACAGCACTTCCTCTGCGGCCCTGAGGATGGCCTCCCCCGCAGGCGTCACATGGGTGAGATGCTTGCCGCTGCGCGCAAATATTTCGACGCCCAGTTCATCCTCCAGCAGGCGAATCTGCTTGCTGATGCCAGGCTGCGAGGTGTACAAGCTCTGGGCGGTGGCCGACACGTTGAGATCGTGGTGTGCCACCTCCCAGATATAGCGCAACTGCTGAAGCTTCATGCCAACCTCCCGGAGAACGGGTGCAGTCCGTTGACGGCACCCTTCGCCTCCTTATGCAGAATAGCCATTAACCCGTGGATATGCCAAATTAAATAGTAATAAACGTAATCCGGGTGGCTGTCAGGAATTGGCCACACCGTGGGGCACATGGCCAGTGGCAATATGCGGACTGGCAGACGCGCAATGTGTCTGCTGGTCATCGAAGAAAACATCGGCCTGGTAAGCCCTCAGAAAGTCGGTTTTGTTCAGGCCACCGAGAAAAATCGACTCGTCGATGCGGATATTCCAGGCGCGCAGGGTGCGGATCACACGCTCGTGCGCAGGGGCTGACCGGGCGGTGACCAGGGCAGTTCTGATGGGTGCTTCAGAGGGGGGGAAAGCCTGCTGCAAACGGTGCAAGGCAGAAAGGAAAGGTTTGAATGGCCCGCCGCCCAGCGGCTCTCTGGCCGCAGCCTTCTCACTGGCGGTAAACGCCTCCAGGCCATCGCGCTTGTAAACCTGCTCTGCCTCATCGGAAAACAGGACTGCATCACCGTCAAACGCAAAGCGCAGCTGCTCACTGTCTGTACCACCGCCTCTGCGCGACACCAGGGTAGCCGCCGCGACCCCGCACTCCAGGGCGTGGCGCACATCCTGCGCCTCGTTGGACAGGAACAGCTTGCAACCAAACGCATTAATGTACCGCCAGGGACTCTCGCCGCCGCAAAATGCCGCCCGACTGATATCCAGTTCGTAGTGCTGGATGGAATTGAACACCCGCAGGCCGGTGTCGGCGCTGTTGCGCGACAACAGCACCACCTCAACTTGCGCGTCCTGCGCCAGGCGTTCGTTCAGCCTGAGAAGCTTGTTGACCAGGGGGAATGCCTCCCCGGGCTCCAGCGGCTCTTCTTCCCTGGCGACCTGGTACTTCGAGTAGGCCTGCAGGCCCTCCTTCTCGTAGACCTGGTGGCTTTCGTCGAGGTTGAACAGCGCCCGTGATGAGATGGCGATGACCAATTTGTCGTTTAGTTGGCTGGGCATAACAACAGGATACCCACATGTGTTGCGCTCTACCAGAGTAGAGATGTACCGGAAGTGACCGGCACGCCCCTAGCTGACCTTAAGCAAGCCGCGCTCTTCCAGATCCAGCAGCAACAACTGCTGGACCAGGAAGTCCCTGGTTGTTTCGGGGTGCTCCAGTTGCATGCGCTCCAGAAAGGGTTTTGCGGCCTCGGGATCGGCCTTGTGCAACAGGGCCTTGAATGCCGCAGTGATAAAATGTCCTGGTTCCTCGCTCAAGGACTTGATCTTGCGCAGGCTGGCAGCCAGTGCTATTTCCTGAGCGGTGAGTTCCGTGCCAAATGGATAGTCCGGTAGCAGTCCGTTGTGTTGGTATGGCGCCAGAACTTCCTGCAGCCGTGCCGGTGTATTGTGCCGCGCCGACTCTGGAATACTGTATTCCCGCGCTACCTTGCCGTGGTCCCTGGCAAATTCCAGCAGCTCATCCTGGAAGCGCGAGTCGGCAATATTGATCAACCGCTTGATGACATCCGAGTCACTCTGCCCGCGCAGGTCGGCCACGCCGTATTCGGTGACGATCACATCACGCAGGTGCTTGGGGATGGTGGTGTAGCCGTAAAAGGGCACAACATTGGATTGCAGCTGCTTGCCATGGCCGCGGGTACTGCGAATACACAGGACAGACCGCGCGCCGGGCAAATCGTGCGCCATGGCGACAAAATTGTACTGCCCCCCTACCCCGCTGATCACCGTGCCATCCTCCAGCGCATCGGACGCCACTGCGCCGTTCAGCGCTACGATCATTCCGGTATTGATAAACCGCGCGTTGCGTCGCTGCGCACAGTAGAGCGGGTAATCCAGTAGCAACTGGTTGGTACGGCGCACGCCAGTCATGCAAATCTGCGCCCTGCCTGCAGAGTCCAGCTGCCGTAATTTATGGTAAAAGTCCCGGGGGCCGAGGAAGAAGCCGCCGTGCAGAATGCGACCATTGCGCAGCTCATCACCCTGCACGCAGCGCAACAGGGCAGCGCGGACCTGCGGGTCGTCCAGGTCGTTGGCCAGGGTCTGCCCGTCGACCCGCAGCGCATCGCCAGCGAGGGAGACACTGTCTGCGATAATGCCCCAGTACTGCAACTGCTGCAGCGATTGCGCGTCCAACCGCCTGGCAATGAGGCCGCTCAGGCGACCGTAGTCAAACAACTGCGCATCCACCCGGGACGTTATTGTGCCGGCGTTGATACCCTGTTGCAGCAGGAGATTGTCATAGACCCTGCGCTTGACGATACCCTGCTCTATGAGGTGCATCATGCCGTTGACGAACATCTCCGTGGAGACGTAGAGGCCCTCGGCAAAGGGACCGTCATCACTCGCCAGACTGGTCGCCTGGTGCGTGAGTTGCCGGAGCATGGCCTGGTAATCGCCGTTGTGCCGATGACGCACGATGCACGCATGCGCTACCGCGTCGCCCAGCGAGCCAATACCAATTTGCAGTGTACCGCCGTCGGCGATCAGGCTGCTGGCGTGCAGCGCAGTGGCGTAATCCTGCAATGGCACCGCCGCATTGGGCACCGCGAACAGCGTCCTGTTGTACTGCGGGTTGCGCACGATCAGGTCAAACGCGGCGGGGGGCACCTGGGCGTCCAGTTCCATAAACGGCATGTCATCATGTACCTGGGCCAGCAGCATAAAGGGCCGGTCGAGCTCCCGCATCCTGTCCATCAACTCCAGCGTAAGATCCGGGTTGCTGGACAAACTGAGTGACAACCCGCTGGCCGTGTCACGCGCCGCGACCATCTGCACCATGACGTTGACGCCCAGGCCCGCCATATCGCGCACGATATGCGTGTAATTGCTGGAGATATAGTTCTGCTGGGCGACCGGGTGGTTCTTCATCGAACCCGCTTTGAAATAGAGTTCAGTGACCCTGGATGTTGTGCGGCAGGCTGTCATTGCGATACGGCGCGAGAAACGCCAGTTCCTCATAATCGCCGAACAGGCGCTGCATGATGGGACCGGCCAGGTTGGCCTCTATGGGACTGCCGGGCCGGGGCACCTCCAGGCACAGCGCGGTGACAATATGCAGGGACAGCGATGGGTCAGCGGCAACGCGCTGGTAAAAGGCATTCATCAGCTGTACCGGTTTGCCCAGGCCCAGCGGCGCCGCTAACACCAGTTGCCTGCCTACGGTGGCGATCGTTTTGTCGACGCACTGTTCGACGCTTGTCAATATCTCGCTCACGGATCTGTCTCCTGGGGGAATCCTCTATTGCAGTGTTTGTGCCACGGGACCACCCGCGACCATGGCGGCAAACCCGGCCCGCTGTGGAAACACGCCGAAAATACCGCCGGTGTGCACAAACACAATGTCACGGCAGCCTTCAAAACGCCCCGTGGCGATCTCCGCTACCATGCCGGCAAAGGCCTTACCCGTGTAAACCGGGTCGAGCACCAGTCCTTCCATGCGGCTCAATTCAGCGATGAGTTCAAAGATGGCCGGGCGCGGCAACGGCGTAGCCCTGGCCGACATAACCATCGAGGACGCGCGGCTCGACTGTCGACCGCAGGCGCCTGCGGGATAGCGCCGCCGCCAGTCTGCAACATCGCTGGCGACCTTGTTGAGGAAATACTGTTCGTCATCGCAGACATTGATGCCCCATACCGTCGCCGGTCAACCGATGCAGGGCCGCGCCGAGCGTCAATCCCGTCTGGGTGCCACCCGACCCTGTGGCGGTAACGATATGGGCCTGCTCGATACCGGCTGCATGAAAGTCCCGCGCCAGTTCCTCGCAGGCGGCAATATAGCCCCAGGCGCCGATACCGTCGCTGCCGCCGGTGGGCACCACCAGGGCTTTACGTCCCTGCGCGGCATAGTGTGCCTGCCACTGCTTGAAGAGCGCGTCGATTTCGCTCACATATTGCTGCACGGGGTAGCAATTGACCACCGCCCCCGCCAGGTGGTCAAGCAGCAGATTGCCCTCCCACTGTGCTGGTTGCGCGCCGCGCAACAGCAGATGCACAGCCAACCCCAACTGTGCCCCGGCAAATGCGGTGGCGCGACAGTGGTTACTCTGCAATCCGCCGCAGGTAATGATCGTGTCATAGCCGTTGTCGATGGCGTGCGCGGTAATGAACTCCAGCTTGCGCACCTTGTTGCCACTGAGGGTGCAGCCGGTGAGGTCATCGCGCTTGACCCACAGGCGATGACCGCGGCCCCACTTTGCAGAGGCGCGCTCAAGGTATTGCAGGGGGGTTGGCGTGAGGGCCAGGTCTGTCTTGCGGGGGTAAACCAGTGCCATCGTCAACCGATGGATTTCAAGGTGCCCTTGGGCAGTACGGCGTGCAGGTGCACGCGCTGGAACTTCATCTCGACGTTATTGGCCACATTGAGCACCATGTAATTGTCATCCAGCGCCGTAACACGGCCCAGAATACCGGAACTGGTGACAACTTCGTCCCCCTTGTTCAGCTTGGACACCATATCCGCGTGCTCCTTCTGGCGTTTGCGCTGCGGGCGTATGGCGATAAAGTAAAACAGGACAAACAGCCCGACCAAAAACAGTATCTGGATCATCTCGCCGCCCGGAGCACTTTTTCCCGCTTCCTGTGCATAGGCGCTGGCAATAAACAGACTCATGGATGAATTCTCTCGTGGGTGGGCTCGTGATAGAGCGTGGGAAACGCGGGCTAATTTACAGGGTTTGGCCCGATCCCGCAATTAAACTGGGCTGCACAAAGGCCTGCCAGGGCGCCCCAACGCACCGCACGCTCAGCTGGTGATATCGAAGTCGTATTCCATAGTGAGCGGCGCGTGATCGGAAAACCGCGCATCCTTATAGATCGCCGCAGCCCGCACCTTGTCAACCAGCCCCGGCGAAATCACCTGATAGTCCAGACGCCATCCCACGTTCTTGGCCCAGGCCTGTCCGCGATTGGACCACCAGGTGTACTGCTCGGGCTCGCTGTTGACCAGGCGAAAGGAATCCACAAAACCGACCTCGTCATACAGCTGGTCAAGCCAGGCCCGCTCCTCGGGCAGGAAGCCGGAGTTTTTCTGGTTGGCGCGCCAGTTTTTCAGGTCGATGGGTTGGTGGCAGATATTCCAGTCAGCACAGATAATCACCTCGCGGTGCGCGCGGCGCAGGGCTCGCATATGCTCCATAAACACGTCCATAAAGCGCAGCTTCTTGTGCAGGGCTTCCTCACTGCTGGAGCCCGAAGGCATATACAGTGAGATGACACTGAGCCCCTTGAAGTCGGCCTGCGTGTAGCGTCCCTCGGAGTCCGCGGGATCCCAGCCCAGACGGGTGACAACCCTCTGCGGTTTGACCTTGCAGTACAGCGCGGTGCCGCTGTAGCCTTTCTTTACCGCATCATTGTAAAAGCAGTGGTAGCCCGCTGGTGAAAACACCGGGTCGGTCAGTTGTTCAAGCTGCGCTTTGGTTTCCTGAAGACAGACCACATCGGCCTGCTGTGCGCTCAGCCAGGTAAAAAACCCTTTTGTAGCGGCCGACCGGATGCCATTGGTGTTGCAGGTTATTATCTTCGCCATTACCCTGTTCCTGTCGGCTACAAACGCGCCGCAGTGTACCGGAAGCGGCTTGCAGTGGGCAATTCGCAGCACCGATGCGCCGCCCCAACGTGACAGTGGCCAGGTTCCGTCTACACTAGGTTGCATGCGACACCACCATAAAAATCGCTGGAGGATCTCGTGAACAAGTCAGTCGCGGAGAAGAACCAGGCCATCGCTTACCTGCTGTCCAACAACCTGTCACGCCTGCTGCGGGAGTTCGCCCGCGATTTCGAGCGGCGCATATGGCAGGGCCTGGCAGCCCGTGGCTATCCCGATATCCGCCCCTCACACAGCGCCGTATTTGCCAATCTCGGCATGGGCGCGGTGCGCGTCACAGAGCTGGCCGAGCGCGCCCACGTCACCCAGCAGGCCATGGGGAAAATGCTGAAGGAACTGGAGCGCATGGGCTACGTGGCGCGGGATATTGATGGCGGTGACAAACGCGCCAAGGAGATTCGCCTGACCCAACGCGGTGTGGCCCTGGCCGAGGACAGCCTGGAAGTCATCAACCAGATACGGTCATACTATGCGAACAAGATCGGGGCGCAGCAACTGGACGAGCTGGAACAAGGCCTGCGCGACGCTGTGCGCAAACTACAGCTGGAGTACCTGCCTGAATCCTGGGTTGACCCGCCGCACTAGCAGGACTGTTATTGAAATAAATTATATATTAAATTCAAATAGTTATCGTTTATATCTCACTTTCAACATTAATCCTGGTGTTAGAGGGAATCGCCATCGCCCGGAGCGCGATGGAGACCGTTTGGCCATTGGGCATTTGCCCTATATAGCGTGCAAGGATGGCAGTCGCTGCCATGTCTGCTAAAAACTCATGAAGTCGGGCGTGTTGAAGACCCAGCTTTTCACTTCCTCGCGCCGACAGATGCGCCAGCCCTTATCGGTGCGGCGATACTCGTCCACATACCACAGGCCGAGGAAAAAGGTGTGGGTCTTGCCCTCGGAAATCTGCATTTCCATGGGATTAAAACACATCACCCTGCCCGTGGCGGTATCGCCGTGCAACTGCACCTGGACATTGGCGTTGAGGTGCTGGCTGTTGGGAAAGAGTTCACTGGTCAGCGAGGCCTTGAGGAACGCGATGGTTTCCTCCAGATTACCCACGCTGCCACCAAAGACACTGTAATCAATATGCACATCCGCCGTGAAGATATCGTCGCGCAGGCGATCCAGCTGCTTGCTGTCGATAAGATGCGCGTAGTGAAAAACCAGGTCCTGTATTTCAAAGCGGTCTGAAAGTTCCTGTTGCGATAGCATGGGTGTTTCTCCTGTTAGAAATCCAGTGGCAGTGCAATGTGGCGTTTATACATCCTGTCCCGGTGTGCTTCCAGCCGCGGCGTCAGGCAGGCGAGAGTGTCCGCATCGACCGACTCGTAGGTAGCGCGCATGTAGTCCGGCATGGGATTGTCCTGCGGCCCCAGCGGCTTCACCATGCCGGCAAAATTGGCCCAGTAAAAATCCGCCGCCGACACAGTGTTTCCCACCAAATAATCCCTGCCCTGCGCCTGCTGCCGCGTCAGTCGCGCATCCAGCTCCGCGCTAATGGCCTGCAGTCGAGCGGTGCTGGCGGCAAGTGCCTGCCTGGACCAGCCGTATTTGTGGCCCAGGCGAACAGCGAAATCCGGCGGATCATCCAGCGTCATCATCGGAGCCAGCATCTGCAGGCGGCGGTTCCAGCCAAACCCGTCCACCCCGGCGATCAGCGCCGACAGCCCGAGCACATCCACCCTGTCAGCACAGTCCTCTGGCACCAGCGCGTTTTTCGGGAGCCAGGCGCTCCGCCAGCAGCAGCAGGTCCAGCCAGTGGCATGCGGGGGGAAGATTTTCATAGACCATAACGGGGGCGGAGGTCTGCCCGGTCCACTCGCGCAGCGCCTCATTCGCTCCGCCACCGTGCTGGTGCACGGGTGTAAACTCGAGGCCCTTGTAAGCCAGGATGGCCTTGGCCGACTCGCCCCAGGGTCCGGGCACACCGGCCGTCAGCACCAGGCGCAAACCGGGAGCGTGTATAGCTTCTTCTACCGAGAGATACTGCATTTTTCTTGTCTTATGCGTCCAGTTTAAAAACCTTAATGGCGTTTTCCCGCAGGAATTTCGGCCACACCTCATCGCGCAACGGCACATCCGGCATTTCACTGAATATACGGTCCAGCGACAGTCCCATCGGGAAATATCCCGCGTACATGACCTGGCCGGAACCGCGCTTGTTGGCGAAGTCGATGATATCCGGCGGATAGTGTTTGGGTGCGAAGGCGCTGGTCATGTAGTACAGGTTAGGGTACTTGAGCATCATCTTCCAGGCGACATCGGTCCACGGTTCACAGCCGTGACGCGTGACCACACGCAACTCCGGAAAGAACCACAACACCTCATCGAGCAGCTCAACTTTCTGCGGCCCGAACGGAACGCGCGGGCCGGGTACGCCCATGCAGGGACAAAACGGAATATCCAGCTCCACCAGTTTGGCGTAGATGGGATACCATTTCTTGTCGTTGACCGGCACCGGCGGGCAGATCATGGCCGGCGCTGCAGTGACTGCCTTGATATCAAACTCCTCATGCATCGCGACAATCTTGCGCACCTCGTCCATACCGCTGTTGGGGTTCGCTTCATAGGAGGCAAAAAAACGATCAGGGTGCGCGCGCAATGCCTTTTCCTGCAGGTCGCTAAAGCCCAGGCCAATCATGGCGCGCTCAATCCCGTGCTTGTCCATCTGCGCCAGTGTGTAGGCGATACAGTCTGACTCCTTGCTGGTATCGGGAATATCCTTGAACATGTACTGGGCGGGCATGCTGAATTGCTCATGACTTTCACGGTCCATCAGCAGGGGTTTGATCCAGTCATAAAAGCTGCTGCTGTCATCGCCGGGGATGGCGAGCATGAGATCGATAACACCGATATCGGTTGGCATTGGCATAACGCATGCTCCTGTTGTTCCGGTTGCAACTGCTACTGAATCTATTTATCTTTTTAATATTGCCTAATATCTAATTGTTTTTATTAGATATTTATACCTGCATCGGGGATGAATCCTCGGCGTCGTGGCGCTGCTGTCGCAACCGCATCGGCAGCGTGGAGTCGATCGAGCGGTAGCGGTAACAGCCCTGCGCATCGACGCCGCGCTCGATTTGCCCGCGCTGGTGCAGGTAGTTGAGATGCGGCGATGCACTCGCCCAGCGCCAGGCTCAGGTTGTGCCCGTCCAGCGGGCGCTTGAACAGCACCGGCAAAAGCTCCATGGCGGAGAGCGGCGCAGCCACGCAGGCCTCCTCCAGCGCCAACAGGTGCTCCTCGTGATGCTCAATCAGGTAACGCAGTCTCTCATGCAGGCCGTAGAACGGCGTATTGTGCGCCGGCAGCACCAGCGCATCGGCCGGCAACAGATCGAGGAACCGCTCGTGCGACATCAGCCATTCCCGCAGCGGGTTGCCCTCGGGCTCTGCCCCCGACACGCTGATGTTGGACGTAATCCTGGGAATCACCTGGTCGCCTGAGATCAGGATATTCAGCGCGCTGCAGTACAGGCAGGCATGTTCCGGCGAGTGGCCCCGCCCCACGATTACCTGCCAGCGGTTACCATTGATCGCCAGGAAAGCGCCATCAACCAGACGTCGGTAGGCGGTGGGCATGGGGGTGATGATGCTGCCGAAGCCGCCGAAGTGCTCGCGTGCCTGTTCGACCTGCTGTGGTGTATACCCGGCGCGCACCATATGTTGCGCGGTCGACCAGCTGTAGTGCTCCGGCATCGTCCTGCTGAACGCCAGCCCGGTGAAATACTCGGCCTCGGTAATGTAAAACGGCACCCGCCACCGCTCGCACAGCCAGCCCGCCATACCGGTATGGTCGGGATGGTGATGTGTGGAAAGCACGGCTTTGACCGGCTTGCCGTGCAGGTGTCGCTCGAACACCTGCTCCCACAGTTCCCGGGTGGGGTCGATGGCAATGCCGGTATCGACTATCCACCAGCCATCGGCATCTTCCAGCAGGTAGAGATTGATATGGTCCAGCGCCATCGGCAGTGGCATGCGTAACCACAGCACCCCCGGTACGATTTCCCGCAGCTGGCCCGCTGCGGGCGCATCGTCAAACAGGTAACGGAGCATGGCGCCGGGCCTAGAGCCCCAACTCCGCGATCAACGCCATCACATCATCATGATGCGACTTGGTGTTCACCTTCGCCATGACATGTTTCAGGCGGCCGTCCTTGCCGATAATAAACGTGGTGCGCAACACGCCCATGAACTCGCGCCCCATAAACTTCTTAAGGCCCCAGGCGCCGTATTTCTCGGTTACTTCATGGTCCTCGTCCGAAAGCAGGGTGAAATTGAGATCCTGCTTTTCGATGAATCGGCCCAGTTTCGCCACCGGGTCAGGACTCACACCCAGCACTACCGTATCGAGTTTGGCCAGCGCCTTCTTGCTGTCGCGGATACCACAGGCCTGCACGGTGCATCCAGGGGTCATCGCCTTGGGATAAAAATACAGCACGACATTTTTCACACCCTTGAACTGCTTCAGGCTGACCTTGTTGCCGTCCTGGTCCAACAGGGTGAATGCCGGTGCCACGCTGCCGATTTTCGGAAATGCCATACGTCCCTACTCCTTGCCTGTCAGTATTGCCAATGGCCGACGGTGGGCGCGGCCGGATTAATGTACACGGAACTACCCGCGCCGTGGCCGATGATCTATGGCCGATACGCGCACCGGAAAATGTCCGGCGGCCGCATCGGCAAAATACTCCCGCAGTGTCTCGGACACGACCGGGAAGGCGATCATTGTCCCACGGCACATTCGTGCTCTGACGTACAGGCCGGTCTCCAGACTCTCAGGACCCGCGCCGTGCTCTCCGTCGTCCAGGTCGCAACGATAAAACATATAGATCTGGCTGATGTACGGCACATCGAATACACGGTAGAGATCGATATTACTCACCCGCGCCCTGGCTTCTTCCCAGGTCTCGCGGGCTGCGCCCTGCACGGAGGTTTCGCCGTTTTCCATAAATCCCGCGGGCAGGGTCCAGTAATTTTTGCGCGGCTCGATCGCGCGCTTGCACAACAACACCCTGCCCTCATAGACTGGCAAACAGCCGACGATGACGCGGGGATTGCTGTAGTGGATCAAGTTCGCAACTGCTACAGACAAATCGCTCACGGTCGTCACCCGCAGGAATCTGCAGAATGACGGAACTGCCACAATGGGTACAAAATTTCATGAAGAGCTGACTCTTGCGCTAAGAGGTTCAGTATAAAGGCTTGGCGGACCATTAGAATAGCCTCGGTGATCTGGCAACTGCCCCGCAGATTGCACCGCGCTAGTGCAATTCGCGGTAACCGCCGCAATAGAACAACAGTGGCTCACCGCTGGGCCGCTGGTGCATTTCCCTGACCCGGCCCACGATGATCAGATGGTCTCCTCCTTCATGGGTTGCGTGAAGTTCACACTCGAACGTCGCCAGTGCGTCGCGAATAACCGGCGCGCCATATTTGCCCGGGCCGGTAGTGGGCCGGATCCAGCCCATGCTGGCCTTTCCTGGCATACTGGTTGGAATGGGCCTGCTGCTCCTTGCTCAGGATATTGATGGCGAAATGGCGCGGCCTGGAGAAAACATCGTAGACGTCAGAATTATTCTGCAGCGACCACAGCACCAGCGGCGGGTCCAGCGAAACGGATGAAAACGAATTGGCCGTCATACCCAGCGCCTGTTGCGTGTCGGACACGGTGGTAACAATGCAAACCCCCGTCGCAAAACGCCCCAGGGCATTTCTCAATTCACGGCCATCAAAACTCATTGCTCCTCTCCCCGCTCACAATCGTGGTTATTTGCAGTGCCCGCGTCATTGGAGCCCGTACAGGCCGTGGGCACATCCCCTATTCAGGCTATAGGGCATTGTCCTCCTGCCACCGCGCCGCCCTGCTGCTATCGTGCTGCCGTGCTGACACCCAGTGCTCGCCCTCAGGGCCCAGTTCCTTCTTCCAGAAAGGAGCCCGGGTTTTCAGGTAGTCCATAATGAATTCACAGGCGCTGAAGGCGGCCTCCCGGTGTGCGGAGGCCACGCCCACCCATACGATCTGGTCACCCATCGCCAGCTTTCCAACCCTGTGCACGACCGAGGCGGCGAGCAGGGGCCAGCGCTCTGCGGCCTGTTCGAGGATCTGCGTGATGCTGCCTTCAGTCATGCCGGGGTAATGCTCCAGTTCCAGCGTACTAGACCTGGCGCTGCTCATTGGCGCGGCGCACATATCCGGTGAAGGCGGCCACCGCACCCTCTTCGTGCACGCCCGCCAGCAGCGATGCCTGCAAGCGAGCCACATCAAAGTCGGCCTCCTGTACGCTTACACTGAGGGCTGTCACCGCCGCCACCTCAGCCGCCGGTCACCGGCGGAAAGAAGGCGACTTCATCACCGTCGTGCAGCGCACAATTGCCGGGCACCACGACCTGATTGACCGCGCGAATCATATTGTCCTGTGCCAGCACGTCGCGCCACGCGGCACCGCGCTCCACGCACAGTTGCTCCTGCAAACCATCCAGGTCGGCGCCCGCATCAGGCCAGCGCAGCTCAAGCGCGGAACAGCCCAACTGCTCACGCACCCGGGCGAAGAACAGTACCCTTATCATCAGGAAACACCTTCCACAGCCGCGCTGCCACAGGCCTGAGTTTCCCCCTTCCTTGCGCAACAGTGTGATAGTGCGAATTTCCATACCCCGGTCCACCGCCTTGCACATATCATAAATCGTCAGCGCAGCGACGGAGGCCGCGGTCAGCGCCTCCATCTCCACACCGGTCTTACCGGAAACTTTGCAGCACGCCTCGATATTGACCTCGTTCGCTAACGCATCCAGCCTGAAGCTGACCTCTACTGATGTCAGCATCAGGGGGTGGCACAGGGGTATCAGGTCCGCGCATTTCTTGGCGGCCTGGATGCCGGCGATACGCGCCACCGCCAGCACGTCGCCCTTTTTGTGCGCGCCCTGTTCCAGCAAGGCCATGGTATGCGCCTGCATGGACACTACAGCGCCCGCCACCGCTGTCCGCTCGGTAACCGCCTTGTCCCCGATATCAACCATGCGGGCAGCGCCCTGATCATCAATGTGGGTGAGTTGGCTCATGGGTGCTCCGCCGGGCGCGCGCTTTCAGGTCGGCTGAGTCTATCCAATGCCGCCCTCGATTGAAAATACAATTGAGCGGCGAAGTCAGCGAATTTGGCCCAATAGCACTTTCTGTGTCGGCAGCGTATGGCGTACAGTTAAGCGTTCAATCACAGGAGACTTACCATGGCAAAACTTTCCCTCGGCCTGCAACTCGGTTACTGGGGCGCGCTGGCCCCCGGCAATGCGCATGTGGAACTGGCGCAGGAAGCCGAGCGCCTGGGTTTTGACTCCGTGTGGACGGCAGAGTCCTGGGGCAACGATTGCTTCACGCCACTGGCGTGGATAGGTGCACATACCAAAACCATTCGCCTGGGGACCTCGGTCGCCCAGTTGTCGGCCCGCACACCGACCGCCTGCGCCATGGCGACGCTGGCCCTGGATCACCTGTCCGGTGGGCGCATGATCCTGGGCCTGGGCGTCTCCGGTCCACAGGTGGTGGAAGGCTGGTATGGACAGCCCTACGGTAAACCGGTGACCCGCACCCGGGAGTACGTGGAAATTATCCGCAAGGTGCTGGCTCGCCAGGCGCCGGTCACCAACGATGGGGAGTTCTATCCCCTGCCCTACAATGGGCCGGGGTCCTGGGGCATGGGCAAGCCGCTCAAGTGTATAACGCACCCGCTGCGCGCCAATGTGCCCATCTTCATTGGTGCGGAGGGCCCGAAGAATGTGACCCAGACGGCAGAGATCGCCGATGGCTGGCTGCCCCTTTATTACTCGCCCTACCGGCAGGATGTCTACGCCGACCAGCTGACGGCCGCGAAGCCTGGTTTTGAGGTGGCGCCCATGGTGATGGTGAATATCAATGACGATCTGGAGCAGGCTCTGTATCCGGTCAAGGCCATGCTGGGTTTCTATATCGGCGGCATGGGCTCCGCCAAGCGCAACTTCCACAAGGAGTTGATGGCGCGCATGGGTTTCCCCGATGAAGCGGACAATATCCAGAAACTGTTCTTCGAGGGCAAACGCGACGAGGCTATCGCAGCGGTGCCGAACCAGTTCGCCGATGAAATCTCCCTGTCCGGCCCACGTGATCGTATCAGGGAGAAACTGAAAGACTGGGAAAACTCGCCAGTGACATCGCTGCTGGTAAACGGCGATATCAACCTGCTCAGGTCGATGGCGGAACTAGCGCTATAGATATGCACGTAGCGGTTCCCACCGTTACACTGCGCGATCGACTGCTGTACAGTTCTGGCGTAGTCAACTACGCACTGAAGGACGCGGCGTTTGGCGCCTTCGTGCTGTTCTACTACAAGCAGGTACTGGGCCTGAGCGGCACACTGACGGGGCTGGCCATTGCGATTTCAGTCGTATGGGATGCCATATCCGACCCGATGGTCGGCGCATGGTCCGATAAACTGAGCAACCGCTGGGGCCGCCGTCACCCGTTTATGCTGGCATCCGTGGTACCGCTGGCGCTGAGCTTTGTGGCCCTGTTCGCGCCGCCGCAATACGCCCTGCAAACCCAGACTGCTCTCTTTGTCTGGCTGTTGGGCAGCGTCCTCCTGCTGCGCACCGCGCTCACCTTTTTCATGATTCCCTATCTCGCACTGGGGGCGGAAATTACCACCGACTATCACGAGCGAACACGTCTCGCGAGCGCCCGCACCAACTTCGGATGGTTTGCCGGGATCGCCGTCGCTGCCGGTGCGATGTTCCTGCTGTTCGCCGATACGCAGGGCACAGACGGCCGCTTTGTGCAGCAGAATTATCATCACTATGGCTGGCTGAATGCCATCGGCGTTATTGTGTTCAGCCTGATCTGTGTCTGGGGCACCTGGCATTACATCCCGTCACTGTTAAAACGTACCAGTGGGCAAAGCGGCAATATGCTGCGCGACATTATGGTGACCTTTCGCAACCGGAACTTTCGCACGCTGGTGATTCTTGAAACAGCCATCGGCGGTATGGGCGGCATTACCAGTTCACTGCTCATGGTGAGCTTCACCTATTTCTGGGAATTCGATACGCTGCAAGTGTCGCTCATGCTGGGTGGGCCACCCTTACTGGCGGTGATCATCGCCACCAGCAGTTCACGCTTGCTGAACAGGCATCTGGAAAAGCACCAACTGCTGCAGTTCAGCTGTGCCCTGGGCATGCTGAATTTTATGTGGCTTACTCCGCTAAAAATGCTGGGCTGGCTGCCGACTGATGGCGGTATCGTTTTTGCGCTGGTGTTCCTCAACTATGCCATCTGGGTTACGACCAGTATCGTGCGGACCATTTCCAATCATGCACTGTTGGCTGACATCGCCGATGAACATGAGCTGGAAACGAGTCTGCGCCAGGAAGGAGTCATGTTTGCGGCAGCTTTTTTTGCTGCCAAGTTTATCAGCGGCTTCGGCTACCTGGTCGCGGGACCGTTTCTGGACTTGATAGGACTGCAAGCCGGTACACTGCCCGGCGCGGCACCACCGAGCGTCATTCTCGGACTGGGTATCATGATGGGGCCGGCACTGGCCCTGCTCATGCTTATCCCACTGTGGATGTCAAAGAAGCTCAATGTCAGCCAGGCTGGTCAAATAGCGGTGCAGCGAGCGCTTCGTGAGCGATCGAAGCAGGCGTAAGGCGCGCCCGTCCCAGTGGTTATCGCCGTCATCCCAATTAGCCCTGTACTGATCTACAATAGAGCAACACACAAATAATAAGCGCCGCGCGCGCAAGGTCCTATCATCATGATCAGAACAGTTTCTCACCTTGGCTTGCTCGCGCTGATTGCGGTAATTCCGGCGGGCTGCGAGCGCGGGGCGCAGACTGATGCCACCGCTGCATCTGTGGCAACCCCGGTAGTCTCTGCGCCTGCAGCGGCAGCGGTAAACTCGCAGCGCCTGCTGCAGGCGGACAAAGAGCCCGGCAACTGGATGTCACACGGGCGCACCTACAGTGAACAACGCTACAGTCCGCTGGCGCAGGTCAATGCCGACAACGTCGGCAAGCTGGGTCTGGCCTGGTCCTACGACCTCAAAACCGAGCGCGGCATAGAAGCTACTTCCCTGGTCGTCGATGGCGTGATGTATACCACCTCGGCATGGAGCATCGTCCATGCCATCGATGCGCGCACTGGCAAGCAGCTGTGGACCTTCGATCCCAAAGTGGCAAAGGACAAAGCCAAGCACGCCTGTTGCGATGCGGTGAATCGAGGCGTTGCTGCGTGGAACGGACAAATCTTCTTCGGCGCGCTGGATGGACGCCTCTTCGCGCTGGACGCGGCCACCGGCAACGTTAACTGGGAGGTGGCGACAGTCGATCCGGCCTTACCCTACACCATCACCGGCGCGCCGCGCGTGGTCAAGGACAAGGTACTGATCGGCAACGGCGGCGCAGAGTATGGCGTGCGTGGATTTATCAGCGCTTACAATGTCGCGGATGGCTCCCTGGCCTGGCGTTTCTACACCGTACCAGGTGATCCCGCACTCGGTTTTGAGAACGAGGCCATGAAGAAGGCGGCCGCGACGTGGAAGGGAGAGTGGTGGAAAATGGGTGGCGGGGGCACCGTATGGGACTCCATGGCCTACGACCCGGAGCTTGACCTGCTGTATTTTGGCGTGGGCAATGGCACACCCTGGAACCAGGAAATCCGCTCCCCTGGCGGCGGCGACAACCTGTTCCTGTCCTCCATTGTCGCCGTGCGCCCCGATACCGGGGACTACGTCTGGCATTACCAGACAACACCTGGAGAAACCTGGGACTATACCGCAGCCCAGCACATCATCCTGGCCGACATCGAACTGGACGGGGCCGTGCGCAAAGTGCTGATGCAGGCACCCAAAAACGGTTTCTTCTATGTGCTGGATCGCAAAACAGGCGAACTGCTGTCCGCCAATAACTACATCAACATCAATTGGGCGACGCATGTCGATATGAAGACTGGCCGACCGGTGGAAGTGCCCGAAGCGCGTTACAAAGACAAGCCCTTCATGGTGTATCCCTCATACCTGGGAGGACACAACTGGCACCCCATGTCATACAGCCCGCAAACCGGTCTGGTGTACATTCCGGTGTTGGATATTCCTGCCGTGTATGGCCAACCGGAACACTTCAAATACAATCCAGGCGTCGCCAACACCGGTGCGGACGGAAGGGCGGGCGCACTACCCGATGATCAGGCCGAGCGCAATGCAATTGGCGCATTGCTCAAGGGTCGTCTGCTGGCATGGGACCCGGTAAAGCAACAGGAAGCCTGGCATGTTGAATACACAGGCCCATGGAACGGGGGCACCTTGAGCACTGCTGGCAACCTCGTATTCCAGGGCACCGCAGACGGCAAGCTGGTCGCGTATCGCGCTGACAATGGTGCAAGGCTGTGGGACTTCGCCACCCAGACCGGCGTGGTGGCACCGCCAATCTCCTACGAGATGGACGGCCAGCAATACGTTTCCGTTAACGTGGGCTGGGGTGGCGCCTATGCCCTGGTGTTCGGTGAGTATGTGCAGGCGGCAAGTCTGCCCAATGTCAGCCGCGTGTTGACCTTCAAGCTCGGCGGCACGGCCACTCTCCCCGCTGTGTCGTGGAAACCAGCGGTGGTATTCAATGCACCGCCACTCACGGCCAGCCCCGAGACGTTGGCGCTGGGCTTTGCCACCTACCAGGATGTTTGCATGGGCTGCCATGGCCTCAACGCTGTCTCCGGCCTGTTAATACCCGACCTGCGCGGCTCGGCTTATCTGTGGGATGAGAAAACGTGGGAAGCGGTGGTCCGCGGTGGCCAGTTGAAAGAAAGAGGCATGGCTTCCTTTGCTGAAAATATCAGCGCGGAACAAAGCCAGGCTATACGCGCCTATGTTATTCAGCAGGCACAACGCGGGCAGGCACTGCAGTCGCTTGCAAAAGGGCAGCAGCCTTAGTGCGGGAGCGTGTGTTCTGTAACGACTGGTTCAATGGGCGGTGTGGTGGCTGCAGCTGCCTCGACCGCCCTGCGGGCCATTCTGGAAATTATCACCATGACAATGATAGCGGCGGCAAGGCCCACAAACAGCATCACGTCATGTAGAGCCGCCGTGTGCCCCGGCGCGCTGGTCATCCCCGCCATCTGCTTTCCTGCATAACCGAAATAGACCTCCACACACAATATCGGCAAAAATCCAACGCATGCCGCAATGAAACGGATGAATCCTACACCGGCAGCACCGAGCATATAATTGGTCAGCGTTCGATTAAGTGGAGTCAACCTGATCAGGAACTGCAGCCTGAACTCCTGCTGGAGGACCGCAACCTGTATGGCAGCCAGGGCGGGTCTTGCGCTGATAAACGTTGCGACAGTCGGTCGCAACAGGCGCCGCGATAAAGGCATATTGCAGCATCGCACCAAGCAGACTGCCAAGCGTCGCCGCAAGCAGGCCATGAGTAAATCCAAACACTGTTCCTGCGGTAATGCCAAGAACCGTATCCGGTACGAAAACTGAGCCCAGTACTGCGTACAGCAGAACGAATATCACCATGGCCCAGGGGCCCGAATTCCTGATCCATTCCTCAATACTATCGAAGTGAAGCATGAGGTCCTTGCCAAGGACAAAGACAGCCATCGCGATAAGTGCTGCATCAAAAACGTAGAGTGAAACCGTGGCGACTCTGGACAGGTTCCACAACGATTTTCCATTGGAAGTTGTGCTATTTGGAGCAGTTCTCATGTATCCGTCGCAGTAAAAAAGCAGGGCATCAGTCGATGTTATAGCGAGCGAGCAGGGAGGTCGGGTACCCAATTGACGCCGTTGATATGGCCACCGCCATCGACGAACAAGGTATTGCCGGTAAGATAGCGGGCATCTTCACTCGCCAGGAACGATACGACCGGCGCAATATCGGTCAATGGATCACCGAGCCGACCCATCGGATTGGAGGCGTCGGCGGCTGCCTCGAGTTCGGGATAGCGCGCAAAAACATTGCGCGAAGCTGCCGTTTTTGCGCCGGGGCAAATCGCGTTCACCACGATGCCCGTATTCGCCCACTCCCTCGCTGCGCTGCGTGTGAGCGTGCGCAGCGCCTCCTTTGCAACGTTGTATTCGAGCGTACCGACATGGGCATTCACGCCGTTCAGCGAACACATGTTGATCACGCGGCCATAACCGGCCCTGCACATATGGGGAAACGACTCCTGCATCGCCCAGAAAGGCCCATAGAAACCCACGCCGAAACCGTGAGAGAGATCTGTGTTGGTCTTCGCTTCGACCCGTCCCAACTGGCCCCCGCCCCACGCATTATTGACGAGGATATCGATGCGCCCGAATGCATCAACGGCTGTCCGTACCATCGTCCTGACGGCCGCTTCATCGCTTACGTCCACCGCAAGGCAAAGAATATTTGTCTGCGAAAACTCCGCTATCTCGATGGCGACGCGTTGGGCTGACGCAAGATTAATGTCGGCGAGAACCAGTGCGGCAGCGCCATCGGCAGCAAAACACGCCGCCACCGCGGCGCCAATGCCATCACCTGCACCGGTAATGATGGCCACTCTCCCTATCAGGCTAGCCACAGGAAGAGGCCCTCAGGTGGCAATCCGACAGAACACAGTGGGCTGATCACTACTGCTCAGGAATCGCTTTAGCTGTCCACGATCGTCCAGGACCCGTCAGGATCAAAGACCTGTATCGTCTCCGCCACCGTCGCGGTGTCCTCACCCAGATCCTTCTGGTAGACGATGCCCTCCTCGTCAACGATAAAACTCATCACGCCGCTGGCGGCGTAATCCGCTGGCCATGCGAGTAATGCAACTCCCTGCGTCAACTGGCCATCGACGAAGTACTCGGTGGCACCTCCGTTCGCATTGGCACCCTGCGCAAACAACATGCGGTAATAATAGCCGTGGTAGGGTTTGCGTTTGCCCGTTACAGCTTTATACCCTTCTGCCGCTGCACGGGCGACGGCCTCCCCTGCCGGACTCGCGGGCTCTCCCTCCGCGGTCGGCCAGTAGAGTCCATTTTGCTGCCCCGGATCGCTGCGCAATTTCGCGGCGAAGACACCAGGCTCATTGCCGTCGTGTCCTGCGGCGGCGTATTCCAACTGCGCATCGATGAAGCCACGACATACCGCGATTGCGCCGAGTTCGTTGCGCCCGATACGGCGATAGACGATCTCATCGGCACCGGCGGCGCCGTCCAGATACCATTTCCCTTCTTTGGCGACTATGGGGACCGGCAGTGGCCAATCGTCATCTCCAACGACAAGGGTCATGCTGCTACTGCCCTCGGGCACCAGCGCATGCTTGGTCTTGAAGCTCGCCACGAAATCTGCGCGGGCGTTGGCGTCGGCTACCTCATCACCCGAGGACACCACGTCCTCACTGTCGGGACCAAGCAAGGTGGCGAGCGTGGCGACATCGTTCTTTTCCAGCGCGGCGATCAGTGCGTTGACTGCATCCTCCGGCGAGGCGAACGCTCGCGGGTCTGCATGCCCGCGCTCGCGCCAGTCGCGCAAAGCACTGCGAACATGACAACTGCCGCCAGTACGGCAACGAAATCCAATGTGTGAAAAACTTTTTCATCGTCTGCCCCCCGGCTCTGTCCGATCTGTTCCCCTGCTTCTGTCCGGAATTGCGATTAGCTGAGGATCTCGCGCCCTGTTGGCATACTGGCCCGACCTCGATTGCTAGCAGCGCGTTCCGCGTTACCTTTATTGCGCGAGCCCTGGAATGCGCTGGAACTTGAAGCCGGCGTCTTGCTGGCTGCGGGCCTGGAAACGCTTCTGCGGCTCGTCCAGCGGGTTTTGCTGCTTGCCAGCCGTGTAACCCCGATCACGCGCACCTGCGGTCTGGGGATTCAATTTCTGGCGGGCGGCGGGGTTGGCGGCCCCGGCGTAGGTGCCCTTGGGAACCTTGCTGGTCGCAGCGGGCCGCTGCGCGCCAGCGTCCGGCCTGGCGCCAGGCTTGGCACCCGCATAGGTCCCGGTCGGGCCCTGGCGGTCAGCACGGGCCGTTGCGCAGATATGTCCTGGTCGGGCATCCGGCCTGGCTCCGGCATAGTCACCCTGCACCTTGCGGCCATCCGCCCTGTCCGGGCGTCGGTCGCTGGCCACTCTGCGCGCGCTGGTTCAATTCACCCAGTTCCGGCCTGTTCGGGCGCGCTGCACTGATCGGGCTGGCGGCGTTTTTGCGATAGTTGTTCCTGCCGCCCTCAAACTTGTTGAAGTAATCCTTGCCGTCCGCGTTGACATAAATATTGTTGTTGTTGAAACCGCGCTGGTAGTTAGGCGGACGGTTGTAGCCATTGGCGGGCCGGAAGCCGTTGCCATAGCGCGGTTGATACGGCGGCGGGTAATAACCAGGCCCGCCATACCCATAGCCCCAGTTCGGCGAGTAGTAGTCATCGTCATCGTCGTCGCTAAACACCTCGTTGACCAGCATGCCCGCACCGAAGGCAAGCAGGCCCGTCGCCACCATTTCTCCCCCGCTGTAACCTGTGTCGATGACCATGGTCGTCGGTTGTCGTAGCTGGCGCCGTCGCGAGCAGGCGCCGGCGTGGTGTAGACAGCCGTCGGATTATACTGCGGCACATACACCACCTGCGGATTCGCGGGCTGTACGACTATCACCTGCTGATTGTTCTGCTCCTCGGTCGTCACCTTCATCTGTTCCGAGCTTTTCAGATTGCCCATCTCGGCGGCTTGCTTGCGCAGGCGTTGCACCGCTGCGAGCACGCCGGGTTCATCGGCCTGGAACGCGGCGCCGAGCTCGGTGGTCCAGTCCATTTTCATGCACATCATGTCGACAACGGAAGGAAAGTGCATCAGCGCCATCATCGGCGGGGTGAACCCCACCGCAGTTGCAGCCGCGTCCAGTTCCTTGCCTTTCGATATCGGGATTGGCTATCAGCCAGTTGCCGGCGTCCAGCACCTCCTGCGGATTGGTGGAACTGGCGAGCACCTGTGCCAATACCGCATCCGGGTACAGCGCAACGGGTGCGAGCAGGGTTTCCAGTGCCTCGGGGCTAAAGGTTGGGGTTGTCGCGCTGATTGGCGCCACCGCTGTCGCGGTGTCGCGGTCACCGGCGCTGCACTCTCGTTCACGGTGCTGTTGTAGCAGTCACCGGCGCCGCTGGCGGTTGCACGCTCTGAACTGCCGGTGGCTGCTCCTCGCTGCAAGCCGACAGCGTCACGCCAAAAACCGAGCAGAGCTGCGGTTGAAAGCCGGCTGAATGTTGATTTTCTCATTGTCTCTATTCCTCCTGCGCGGGCGAATCTCAAGACCCTTGGCATTGCCCTTTTATCTATATAACACCACTATCGACTGTACTGAAGAAGCACAACTCCTCGCTAAATACCATAAACCAATATCCGGATATTACGCCACCATTTAAGCCCCCCGGCTGAGCGCAAGGTCCTGTTGTTACGCGGCAACCTGCTGAATAACAGCCGATTGTCAGCGTGATCGAGGATGACTTGCCGATCCAGGCAGACGCGGAGGGAGAGTGAGAGCGGGCCGTGTGGGGCCTGTCGGCAACGTGAGCTTAAAGCTCGAAACGCGGGGTTAAACGCTGGGGGATATTGGCGGTGAGGGAGGGATTTGAACCCTCGATACGTTGCCGTATACACACTTTCCAGGCGTGCGCCTTCGACCACTCGGCCACCTCACCATGAGGGCGCGCATCATAACACAAGCGAGTGATGCTTGCCAGTCCCCCACGTGGCTAATTTCGTCTTGCGCATACGCGCCAGGTTCCCTACTGCCTGTTGAGCCGGGACAGCGGCCGGGCGTCAGGGTCTGTGCTGCGAAAGGGATTGATATCCAGTCCACCGCGGCGGGTGTAGAAAGCCTGCAGGTGCAGAAATTGCGGCGCACAACGTCGGGCGATATCACAGAACATGCGCTCGACACACTGCTCGTGAAATTCCTGATGCTCGCGGTAGGCGATGATGTATTGCAACAGGGAGCTGTGCTCCATGGCCGCGCCGCGATAGTGCAGCCACACCGTCGCCCAGTCCGGTTGCCCGGTCACCGGACACAGTGAACGCAGCAGGTGGCTGTACAGCACCTCCTCGACGATGCGCCCGGGCTGTACCTGCAGTTGCTCCGCCGTGGCTCTCCTGACCAGGGACGCAACTCGGCACATCATCCAGACATTTGCCCGCCAGTGCAGTTCCCGCCAGCGAGGGATCACCGACACCCAGCAACTGCAGGTCGACGCTGCTCCCCGGCGCTTCGCTAATATCGTTGACGATAGTTGACACGCGCCTGCTTCCACCGTTGCAAAGCGGGTGCTGTTCAGTGAGTTCAGATACAACTTGAAGGATTTGGATTCGACGATATAGGGCGAGCTCGCAGGGACCGTGAAGCGGCCTACGCGCACTACGGGCTTGCCCGCATTATCCAGCCAGGACATTTCATAGGCGTGCCACAGATCTGACGCCATGAAAAGGCAGAGCCGGGCCGATACCCAGCTGCTTGTCGCGCGGCTGCGCGGGGTATGGAGTGGAGCATGTGCGGTGCGTATTCCTGCAGGACCGGCGTATGCCGGCCCAACAACATGCCCGCGTCCTCGTCCGTCCATCACCGCGCTACTGCCTGAGCCGCTTGCCGGAGTTGAGCAGGTGCATACTGTAAACAAATGCAGCGGCGGTGAAAAAGGTGATCATGCCAAAGGCCAACGGCAGGCTGACATCGGACACACCCAGCACACCGTAGCGGAAGGCATTCACCACGTAGACCAAAGGATTGAGTTTGGAGACACTGGCCCAGAACGGGGGCAGCAGATCCATGGAGTAGAACACGCCGCCCAGATAGATTAGCGGCGTAAGCACAAACGTGGGAATAATGGAAATATCATCAAAGCTGTTGGCGTACACCGCATTGATAAAACCCGCCAGGGCGAAACAGGGTGGATGTCAGCAGGACAACAACCACCACCACCACATAACTGTGAATGTGCAGATGGGTAAAAAACAGTGATACGAGCGTGACCACCACCGCGACCAGCAGTCCACGGGAAACTCCGCCGACCACATAGCCCATCAGGATGACGAAATTGGAGACCGGAGAGACCAGCAGTTCCTCCACACTGTGACCGAACTTGGAGCCGATAAAAAGACGACACCACATTGGAATAGGAGTTGGTCACGATGGCCATCATGATCAGACCGGGCACCACGAACTGCATATAGGTAAATCCGCCCATGTCGCCGATACGGGAGCCGATCAGCGAGCCAAAAATCACGAAATACAGCGACATGGTGATCGCCGACGGCAGCAGCGTCTGCGTCCAGATGCGCAGGTAACGTTTGATCTCCTTCCTGACAATCGTGAGGAACGCCACATATTGTTCGCGCAGGTTCATGCCGCACCCTCGACCAGGTTGACAAACATTTCCTCCAGGCGATTCGCCCGATTGCGCATGCTACTGATATGAATGCCCGCTACACCCAGCGCGGTAAAGACCTGGTTGAGATGCTGTCCCTTCTCCACTTCCACTTCCAGTGTATGGTCGTCCGTCCGGCGTGTCGCAAAGCCCTCGATGGCCAGACTCCGGTAGCTACTCCACGCAGTCGAGAATAAACGTCTCGCGACGCAACTGGCGCAGTAGTGTCTTGATGGATGTATTCTCAACGATTTTGCCATGGTTGATGATGGCGATATGGCGGCACAGCGCCTCCGCCTCTTCCAGGTAATGGGTGGTAAGGATAATCGTTGTGCCCTGCGCATTGATCCTGCGCAGGAAGTCCCACATGGAGCGGCGCATCTCGATGTCGACACCGGCGCTGGGCTCATCCAGGATCAGCAAGCGCGGTTCATGGACCAGGGACCGGGCGATCATCAAACGGCGCTTCATGCCACCGGACAACATGCGCGCGGGAGTATCACGCTGCTCCCACAGTCCGAGTTCGCGCAGGTACTTTTCAGCTCTTACCCTGGCCAGTGCCGGCGGCGAGGCCATAATAACCGGCCTGGTTGACCACGATATCGATAGCCTTTTCAAACTGGTTGAAATTGAATTCCTGCGGCACGATACCGATATGCCTTTTGGCAGCGGGAAAATCGCTGATCAATATCGACGTCAAAAACTGCAACCTTGCCAGCAGACTTCGATACCAGTGAACAGATAATGCCGATCGTGGTGGACTTGCCGGCGCCGTTGGGACCCAGCAGGGCAAAAAAATCGCCCTGCTCGACCTTCAGGCTGATTCCTTTCAAGGCTTCAAAACCGTTGTCGTACACCTTGCGAGGTGTTCAATTGTCAGTGCTGGGATCATAGCGATGGGAACAGCCGCGTGGCTAAACAAGCGCGCAATTGTAACCGCATTTCATCTGGCAAACGACACTGCTCACGAACTAAGCTGCTGAAGTTACAGTAGAAAATTCAACGGATTTTGGCTGCGGCGGGACTTGACGCAACCGCCCCGTCTTCCTACAATGCGCGCCTCTTGATGGAGACCATTGCGTCCCCTTCGTCTAGTGGCCTAGGACACTGCCCTTTCACGGCGGTAACAGGGGTTCGAACCCCCTAGGGGACGCCACTCATCAAGCGCCTGATCTGCGGGAATAGCTCAGTTGGTAGAGCGCAACCTTGCCAAGGTTGAGGTCGCCGGTTCGAACCCGGTTTCCCGCTCCAGTCCTGACCTAGTCCTGATCCTGCTGCAGCTTGATCGACAGACTGTTGATGCAATAGCGCAGACCAGTGGGCGCCGGTCCATCCTCGAACACATGACCCAGATGCGCCCCACAGGCCTTGCACATCACTTCCGTGCGCAGCATGCCGTGCGTGCGATCCTGCACTTCCCTGATCACCTCGTCGTCTGCTGGCGCAAAGAAGCTGGGCCACCCACAACCTGCGTCAAATTTACTGTCCGACAGAAACAGTCGCTCGCCACAGCATCGGCATCGGTAAACACCCTCCTTCGTGCAATCCCAGTATTCCCCGCTAAACGGCCGCTCGGTCCCTTTTTCGCGACAGACGTGAAATTCCTGTGGGGTCAGTTTGTCGCGCCAGATTTCATCGTCTTGCATTGCACCGTTCTCGCTGTAATTCATTAACACCTGTAGCCTACACCCTACATCGTGCTGACGCGATAGAGCACATGGTCGTCATAGCCGGTAGTGATCGTACGCAAGCCACACAGTGCCAGATCCAGTTGCGTATCGTTCGTATCCACCAGCAGAGGGCGGCCCTCCAGTCCTGCCATTTTGGATTTCGCAGCCACAATCGTTATATTGCCCAATCCCACTGCTCGAATCACCGCGGGAGAAAACTGCTGGTTGCCGCGGCCAAACAGATGGCCCTGCCCGCCAATGGCGGTGACCAGGATATGCGCGGGGCCGGGCGCGTCCGCCAGCAAATGCAGCAGGCGCTGCTCGTCGGCGTCCGCCGCCAGCAGCTTGCCATCGCGCACCACATCAACGCCCAGCAGCGTATTGGGCAGGTTCAGTTCCTGCATGATGGCCGCAGTGGTCGATCCGGGTCCGATCAGGTAGGTGTGTCCCGGCTCCATGGTTTCCACCTGCCAGGCGGCGATATCGGCGGCAGCCAGTTGCGGATCCTCCCGCCCCCCGACTTTGGTATGTTGCAGGAAATGCCCTGCGCTGGGCACCAGCAGCTCACCGTAGAAGCGACTGCGCACCACATCATGGCGAAAGGCCTCTTCATCAATGTCGCGGACCTGCTGCGGCCCTGACCCCTACCAGTCCGCCTTGCGCAAGCTGCCGCAGCAATTCGCCCGCCGCCTCCGGCGAGACGGCAAAGACGCCGGAGTGCATTTTTACCCCTGCGGGAATACCGAGCACGGGGCAGCGTGTACCTACGACATCGCAAATATCGCGCGCGGTACCGTCGCCCCCGGCAAACACAATGATATCTACCCCCGCTGCATACAACTGCTCGGCCGCCATCCGCGTATCCCTGGCGGTGGTCAGGCCGCTACCTGCACTACCGAGCACCTGCGTATCGAAATCCAGTTGCTGCAGCGCCGACTCTCCCATGTCGCCCGCCCAACAGGTAAAGCGGACCGGAAGCGGTGCGCGGATCGAACATGCGCAGGGCACGCACAGTGCGTTCCTGGGCTCGACTGCCGGTGCGCGGGGAGTAACTGCGCCACCAACTCGCGCATCTGGTCGCCATCGCTGCCCTTGAGCGCCAGACTGCCGCCCAGACCCGCCAGAGGGTTGACCACCAGGCCAATGTGCAACGCGGCGCTCATGCGGGCTTGCCCTGCGGCGCGTGGGACACAACCCAGACGCAGCCACCAGGTCAATGTGTTCAGGCCGCCAGACCCCGCTGACCCGTGAGCCGGCCAGCTCGCGGCGCTCGCGATACGACTTGCGCAGCAGGTCGAAGCGCCTGCCACAAGCGGCGGCGGGCTGGTCTTCCAGCACGGCCTGGCGCAGGAGTGCATCATCGCGGCGGATGTCATAAGCGGGACTGCACGAGATACCTGACCAATCCGGCTGCGGACAAGCTATCGGCAACCGACAGTGCTGTGGCCTCTCCCGCCGGACTCTGTACCGGCGGGGACGGCAGTTGCAGACGCGCTGTCACCGCCTCGCTCAACATTCGCGTGGCCAGCAATTTGCCGTCCAGGCTGTAGCCGGCAATGTGGGCGGTGCCCAGCGTCACCCGTTGCAGCAGGGCAGAACTGATATCAGGTTCGCCTTCCCAGACATCCAGCACGGTGCTGGGTCCGCGACCAGCGATCCAGTTGTGCCAGCAGTGCTGCATTGTCCACCACCGACCCGCGGCTGGCATTGATGAGCAGCGCATCGGCGCGCAGGCGCTGCAACTGTGCACCTCCCAGCAGGTGATAACTTGGCCAGGGCTGGTGCCGTGGTCAATTCCGGATGCAGGGTGACCACATCACAGTCGAGCATGGCGTCGAGATCGGCGGCGCAGTTAGTGATTGTACTGGTCCAGCCAGGGATCGTAAATCCGGTAGCGAATACCCAGCGCGGCCAGGCGTGCCGCTACGGCCTTGCCGATTGCCCCGTAACCGACAATGCCAACGACGCCCCCGGCCAGCAACTGCTCCAGTTTGTCGCCAACGGCGGCGATCGCTGCCAGCACATATTCGACCACTGAATTGGCGTTGGAGCCGGGGGCATACGCAAAGGCGATGCCGTGCGCGCCAGATAGTCGCCGGTCGATATGATCAAAGCCACTGGTCGCGGTGCCCACAAACTTGACCGGGCAGCCGGCCAGCAGCGCTTCATCCACGCGGGTTACCGACCTGACCAGCAGGATGTCCACATCCTGCAGTTGCGCCCGTTCCAGCGTTCGCCCGTTGACGCGCTGCACGCGCCCAAGGGCGCCCAGATAATGCTCTACTGCAGGAATATTCTCATCGGCGAGAATAGTGAGACTCACGTCGCAGGCTGCCCGGTCGCGCTGCTCATCACGCCAGCATTGCCAGAGTAAAATTCAATTCAGTCGCTGGAATGGCCGTGCCAAATTCACGGCATAAAGCCGCATAGAACATCGCGGCCCGTGGCGGGCAAACCCACCTTTTGCCAGACCAGGGCCTGCTCCAGTACAGCGCGTTGGAACGCTGCCGTATCGAGCATGCCTGCACTGGCCAGATCCGGGTTATCCGCACTGACCTGAAAGCGGTAGCCACAGGCTCGCGCAGAAAAACCACTCCAGCGCCTGCGGCTTGCACTCCACCAGCTCAAACGCGCGCTGCTGGTCGGCAGCGCGACTTTCCGGGGTATACCAGTAGCCAAAATCGGGCTGTTGCCTGCGCTGCGCTCCGGCGATACACCAGTGAGCGACTTCGTGCAATGCGCTGGCAAAGTAATCACTCGCGGTAATAAAGGGCATGGTAACTGCCGGAGGCGATTGCTGGCTGGTAGAGAGGTTCCGTCGGCGCCACCGAACAGTCGCGTGTTGTAACTCTCAGCAAAACAGTCGTTAAACACGCGCTCCACGCGCGCCGGGTGAAAAGACTGCGTTGCGGACAGCGGCTCAACCTCCGCTGCGCCCATCAACGGGACTCCTGTTTGCGCAGCAAGTAACGATAATGGTCATCCACCCGGTCCTGTTGCAGCAGTTCGTGGCCCAGAAAAGTGCAAAAACGGGGAATATCGCGCTCCGTGGAGGGGTCTGTTGCCAGCACCTGCAGGGTTTCGCCCGCGGCCATATCGCGAATTCGATTGTGCAGCAACATGACCGGCTCGGGGCAAAGCAGGCCGGTGGCGTCCAGTATGTGATCGGGTTTTAGCGACATGGGCGGATAATATCAGCTGTTGAGCAACAGTTCTGCCTGTGCGCGCGGCAGCAGGTCCCACTGTTCACTGTCAACGTCATACAGAATATGCAGCTCACCTGCGCGCAGCTGGCGCTGCAATCGCTCGACTTTTCCTCCAGAGTGAATTCCCGCTCACCATAATCGGTCCCATCCCTGCTGGCAAAATCTTCCAGCAGCGCCTGCAGTACATCGGCCTGCAAGCGCTGGGGGGGCACCGCGACAAATTGTGCCATGTTCGGGCTCTGCTCCTTCTGGTCGAGGCCGTTGCGCGCTAATATACGGTCTGAGCCTGCGAATGTGGAGCGAAAATCGTGGAAACTTCCTACATCGTCACCTTCATCGGCGATGACCGCCCGGGGCTGGTTGAACAACTGTCCAGCGTCATTGAAAGCAACGGGGGCAACTGGCATGAAAGCCGGCTCTCGCAACTCGGCGGAAAATTCGCCGGATTGATTCTGGTATCACTGCCAGCCGATACGGGACTTGCTCTGGAAGCAGACCTGGGCGCGTTAGCCGCCAGCGGCCTCAGCGTTCGTGTTACTGCCACCGGCGAAAGGAAGGCGCCAGTTCCCGGTCGCGACATCACACTCACTGTGCTCGGGCCAGACCGGCCGGGCATCGTGCGCGAGATCTCCCGCGCTCTGGCACAGCGGCAGATCAACGTGCTTGAAATGGACAGCGAGGTGAACAGTGCCCCGATGAGCGCTGAAATGATTTTCAGCGCTCGCATTGACGCATGGATACCTGAAACCACTGACATGGATGACCTCGCCGACACGCTGGACGAGATCGCCGATCATATGACACTGGAAATCGACCTGGAATAGGACGGCTCGCTGCGGCTAATCTGTCGGCGCGGAAGCCGGTAGCACCGGTGTCGCGCACTGCACATCCATGTTCTGGGCCCGGTGGCGCAACACGTGGTCCATCAGCACGATGGCGAGCATCGCCTCGGCTATGGGTGTGGCTCGAATACCCACACAGGGATCGTGTCGGCCGTGCGTCACGATCTGTGTCGCCTGTGCCGTTGACATCGATACTCGCTCCCGGCAGGCGTATGCTCGAGGTGGGTTTAAGGGCCAGGCTGACCGTAATTTCCTGGCCACTGCTGATACCGCCCAGGATGCCACCGGCGTTGTTGCCGACAAACCCCTCAGGGGTCAACAGATCCCGATGTTCGCTGCCATACTGCTCGACAGCCGCAAAGCCCGCGCCTATTTCCACGCCCTTGACGGCATTGATGCTCATCATCGCGCCGGCGATATCGGCATCCAGGCGATCAAAGACCGGCTCGCCCAAGCCCGGGCATGACACCACTGGCAACCACATTGATACGGGCGCCTATGGAGTCTCCGCTCTTGATAAGAGCCGCCATGAACGCCTCCATTTCTGGCACTTTGTCCGGGTCAGGACAAAAGAAGGGATTGGTTTCCACCACATCCCAGTCCACCCGTTGCGCCACGATAGGACCCAACTGCGCCAGGTAGCCGCGGATCTGTATGCCGTAACGCCGGAGCAGGTATTTTTTTGCAATGGCGCCAGCGGCGACCCGCATCGCGGTCTCCCGGGCCGAGGAGCGGCCGCCGCCCCGGTAATCCCTGAAACCGTATTTCTGGTTGTACGTATAGTCTGCGTGGGCCGGACGAAAACTGTCCTTGATGTCAGAGTAATCCTTGGAACGCTGGTCAGTATTTTCGATAAGCAGGCCAATGGGCGTCCCGGTTGTCATGCCCTCAAAGACGCCGGACAAAATACGCACTTCATCCGCTTCCCGGCGCTGCGTGGTAAACCGGGAGGTGCCGGGTTTGCGGCGGTCAAGGTCGTGCTGCAGGTCGGCGGCATCCAGTGCCAGGCCCGGAGGACAGCCATCGACGATGCAGCCCAGGGCTGGACCATGGCTTTCCCCGAAGCTGGTCACCGTGAATAATTTGCCGATTGAATTACCCGCCATAGCGCCCCCGCGATCCCACATACTGTCGTAACAAAGCGCGTTATTATAGGCCTATTCGCGCCAGCTTGTGCTGTATTGCTGTAACTCCTGCGCGGTAAGAGTGAACACACCCTCGCCACCATGTTCAAATTCTATCCAGGTAAATGGCACCTGTGGATAGGCCTCCTCCAGCGTGGTCCAACTGTTACCCACCTCTACGATGAGCAGTCCACTGTCGCGAAGAAATGCTCCCGCTGAGGACAGTATGCGCCGGGTCAAATCCAGACCGTCAGCACCGGAGCCAAGCGCGCGTTCCGGTTCATGGTGAAACTCTGCTGGCATGTCCGCAAGATCGGCAGCGTCGACATAGGGTGGATTGCTGAGAATCAGGTCATAGCTGACATCGGCCAATGCCTCGAACAGATTCGATTCGATGATAGTCACCCGGTCTTCAAGGCCGCGAAATCTGCATTGTCCCGCGCAAGATCCAGCGCAGCGCTGTCTATATCCAGCAAGTCGACATGGGCATCGGGAAAGTAATGGGCAGCAGCCAGTCCGATACATCCGCCGCCACAGCACAAGTCCAAGATCCGGTAAGGGCCAGGGCCACTGTACCAGGGCTGAAAACCATTCAAGATGAGTTCAGCGATCGGGGAGCGGGGAATGATAGCGCGCCGGTCGCAGTGAAACTCGAGGCCGGCAAACCAGGCCCGGCCCAACAAATACGGCAGAGGCAGGTGTTCAGCAATTCGCCTGTGCAAGGTCTGCTGCAGTCGCGCCACTGCCTTGTCACCCAGGGGTTGGCACAATACGCCGTCAGCGGAGTCCAACGGCAATTCAGCGATGGCCAGCACCATATGTGCGGCCTCATCCCAGGCGTTATCGGTGCCATGACCAAAAAAGACATCGCTGCGTTCCAGGGCATCACTGCAGTACTGCAGGGCTTGCCCTACTGTTTGCGGGTGATCGCTGAAGGATTCGCTGAGACTCATGGTGCAAGTGTAACCGATTCTGCGCGAGCTGTTACAGCCACAAGGCAAGCCGCGCCAGGGCGTTTGCCTTGCCACCAGCAGATTGCTACTATCAAGGCCACCTGACCGCTGCGTCAACACCGTTATGGAGTCGCTCCTTTGGAAGATCACTGGGCAAAAATAATCGAGGCGATAGGCGAAGACCTCAGCCGGCCGGGGCTGTTGGACACGCCCAAGCGGGCAGCCAAGGCCTTTGAATTTCTGACCCAGGGCTATGCACAGTCAGTTGATGATGTAGTCAATGACGCCCTCTTCCCGTCCGACTCCAGCGAGATGATCCTGGTGCAGAATATAGAGTTGTACTCACTGTGTGAACACCACTTGCTACCGTTTATCGGCAAGTGCCACGTGGCCTACATTCCTACCGGCAAAGTGCTCGGGCTATCCAAGGTGGCACGCATAGTCGACATATTCGCAAGGCGCCTGCAAATACAGGAGTCACTCACAGCGCAGATCGCCGAAACTATCATGGCAGTAACCCACGCTGAAGGCGTCGGTGTAATTATTGAAGCGCAGCATATGTGCATGATGATGCGCGGTGTGGCGAAACAAAACTCGTTGATGAAGACATCGGCAATGCTGGGTACATTTCGCAGCGAGCAAAAAACCCGTGATGAGTTTCTCTCGCTGCTGCAAATGTAACGGTTACAGTGGAAAAGTGAGCACTGCCGCGCTACTTTGCGATGCGCACCAGGTCCACATGCAGGTACTGCCGATCTTCGGTGCGTTCGGCACTGTAGGCAACCAGGCGATAGTTCTCCGCCCCTTGCAGGGCATACACCCGATAACGCTGAAAATCTTCCCTGCCATAAAGTACCTGCTCGTGGAACACGCGATTGGCCCATTGCGCGCCCTGGCCGCAGGCCCGTCCCTGGCAGGCGAACACCTGGCTGGCGCCCTTCAAGTTTGGCCACCGAGTCCAGCAAGTCTTCCATAACCTGGGCTGAGGTAAAGCCGTCGACAATCTGCCATGTGTAGCTGACCAGGGTTCCACTGAGACGCTCACTGTGTTTGAAACGCCACTCCCCCCGCACTTTCTGTATAGCCCCCAGGCCTATCTCGTGATCAAGGACCTCCTGCTGCGAGAAAGCAATCTGTCTGGCATGCGGATAGGCGTCCAACTGTTCCAATAGTGCCAGTGGCGCTGGCGGGGCAGCATTGACGAGACCGATGGGGAACGCGAGCAAACCGAATACCCCCATCAGTAATAGGCTTGCGAGATTACGTAACATTATGCGTATCCACGTTGTTCCATTCCCGCCAAAAACTGTTGTATGCGTAACGCCACCTCGCTGACACAGGATTCCATATGAAAATGGTGCCCACCGTCTACAGTATGAACGCGAAGTTCCGCAATAAAACGTTGTGCCTGTTCGAGTATTTGGGGAGCCCCACGGACGGTATCCCGGGACAGCATGAGTAGTGTGGGCATGTTCAGCGCACGCAATACGGCCCGACTCTGGCCTTCGGTCAACTTGACCGCAGAAGCGCTCCGCAACCTCGGATCGGTGGTCCAGGTAACGCCCTGGGGACAGACACTCAGATTGCGCTCCACCAGTAATCTGGCTGCGGCTGTAGTTAAACCCCGACCCGCCCTGGACGCTACCGCATCGTCAACACTTGAGTAAACACGATTGGCTCTGGTCAATAGAGACTGCTTGTCCTGCAGCGCTTTGCGCATCTGCCGCGGGAAGTCTTCCTGGGCGACGGACTCCGGTGCGACCGCGTCCAGCAACACCAGATGATGCACACGCTCAGGGAAGCTGCTGGCGAGTAATGTGGCTATGATGGCGCCGCGCGAATGTCCCAGAAGATCGAATGTGTCCCAACCCAGCGCGTCGAGCACTCCGAGAATTTCAGGCAGGTCGTCCCAAATCAGGTAGCTGGCATCCGCTGAACGACGCGCGCTCCGGCCATGCCCGGTCAGGTCCGGCGCTACGACATGATAGCCTGTTAACAAGGGGGCCAAACAGGCAAAACTGGCGGCGTTGTCCAGCCAGCCATGGAGCGCAAGCAATGGCTTCTCGCCGGATTCTCCCCAGGACAGGCCAGCCAGCTGCAGATTGTTGATTTGCCATTGCAACGAGACAGCCGGGCGCGGGTTTGCCTGTCCGCTCATTACACGCCCGCCTCGTATTCCGGGGGCAATGCCCAAAACAGTAAGGTGCCGCAGTGCACTGCGAGATGGTCGAGCGACAGGGTGACCAGTCCGCCCGGCACAAGGAACGGCACGCTGCTCGATACCCCGAGATAGTGTTCGACCAAACTTGATACCAGGGGCTGGTGGGATACCAACAGGGTATGCTGAAGATTCGAGTCGGCATCCATGAACGCAGAAACCGCTACATCCACCGCAGCCACATCACTGCCGGGCTGTAGCGCCTTCACGGCAATCGAAGATGCATGCGTAAAGGCCGCGGCAATAATCTCTGCTGTCTGGCTCGTTCGGACCAGGGGACTATAGAGTATCGTTTGCGGTTGTGGAATATTCCTGGCTATACATGCTTCATGAAGTCGGTGGCTGCCAAACCCCACGTCATCGCGGCCGGAACCGGTCAACTCACGCAGGCGGTCATTCACGCCCTCTTCCGCTTTGCCATGCCGCCAGATCGTTAAAATCATTGCAGTACGAATTCCACACCCACAGCCTGTTCGGTAAGCATCATAGCATCGAACACTTCGGCCACCGGACGGTTTTCACCGAACCCGTCACCTGCCCGGCGGCGATCTCCTTTGCAAGGCTGGGTCGGCTGAGCACCACTTGGGGTTACCCGGCAATTTTTAGACCATCACCAGACTCCCGCATGTTTAACTAACCACGCAGCCAGTTAAACGTAAAAGCCAGCGGCCTAGGAGACTTGTCCCATTTCCACCAACAGTTTATTCAGTCTTGACACATAGGCGGCCGGATCATCCAGCTGCCCACCCTCCGCGAGGGTCGCCTGGTCAAAGACGATATGGGCCAAACTCTCAAATCGCGCTTCGTCAGACTCCTGGTCGAGCATCACGGCCAATGGATGCGTGGGATTGATTTCCAGAATTGGTTTGCTTGCAGGTACCGTCTGCCCCGCAGCCTCCATGATGCGGCGCATCTGCGCGCCCATGTCATAATCGCCTACCACAAGGCAGGCGACTGAATCAGTCAGGCGGGCTGTCGCGCGCACTTCGCTCACCTTTGCGTCGAGTGCTTTGGCGATACGCGTTACCAGTGCCTCAGATTCCTTGGCCAGTTTCTCCTGCTGCTCTTTTTCCTCGTCCGACGCGCCAGCTATATCCAGTGCGCCGCGCGCTACATCCTGGAACTGCTTGCCATCGAATTCCCGCAGGTGATTCATCAGCCAGTCGTCGACACGATCCGACAGGAGCAAAACTTCGATGCCTTTTTTGCGAAACACTTCCAGATGCGGACTCTTTTTTGCCGTGTTGAAATTCTCGGCCACCACATAGTAGATCTTGTCCTGTTTCTCCTGCATACGCGATACATAGTTTTCCAGAGACTGGTCCTGCACCTCAGCATCGGTATGGGTTGTGCTAAATCGCAGCAGTTTGGCGATTTTTTCCTGGTTCGCCATATCCTCTGCGGGACCTTCCTTGAGCACAGTCCCGAATTGCTTCCAGAACGTGGCGTACTTGTCGCCCTTTTTCTCCTTGGCCATCTTGCCCAGCATATCCAGTACGCGCTTGGTCAACGCATTGCGCATAGCCTCTACCGCCGGGTCCTTTTGCAAAATCTCCCGGGACACATTCAGTGACAGGTCGTTGGAATCGATCACCCCTTTCACAAAGCGCAGGTACAGAGGCAGGAACTGTTCCGCCTCGTCCATGATAAATGTGCGCTGCACATAGAGTTTGAGTCCGCGGGACATCTCGCGATTCCACAGGTCAAAGGGCGCCCTCGCCGGTATATACAACAGGCTGGTGTATTCAAGCTTGCCCTCTACCTTGTTATGGCTCCAGGTAAGTGGATCCTCAAAATCGTGGGAGACATGTTTGTAGAATGCTTTGTATTCCTCGTCGCTGATGTCGGTGCGGGGCCGCATCCACAGGGCAGTCGCCTCGTTGACAGCCTCAAACTCGACCTCCGTTTTCTTGGGCGCCTTTTCTCCCTCTTCCGGCTGTACAGCGGGCTTGGCCATCATCACCGGCACCGAGATATGGTCGGAGTACTTCTTGATCACGCTGCGCACGCGCCAGTCGTCGGCGAACTCCTTGCAGTCCTTTTTCAGGAACAGGGTGATACTGGTACCGCGTGTCTCCTTCGCTTTCCCCTCGATGGAGAATTCCGCCTCGCCGTGGGACTCCCACAACACGCCGGCCGCTGCCGGCTCGCCGGCTTTTCGCGTATGCACCTCAACGCGGTCTGCCACGATAAATCCTGAGTAAAAGCCAACGCCGAACTGCCCGATCAGTTGCGAGTCCTTGCGCTCATCGCCGGTAAGGCTCTCGAGGAAGGATGCCGTACCTGACTTGGCGATCGTGCCGAGGTTTTCGATCACTTCATCCCGGTTCATGCCAATGCCATTGTCACTGATGGTGATCGTATTGGCTTTCTTGTCCAGCGCCACGCGTATCTCGTAATCACCCTGGCCCTCCAGCAGTGATTCATCTGCCAGTGACGCGAAGCGCAGTTTGTCGATGGCATCGCTGGCATTGGAGATCAGTTCGCGCAGGAAAATTTCCTTGTTGCTGTACAGCGAGTGAATCATCAGGTGCAGCAGTTGCTTCGCTTCGGTCTGGAAGCCCAGAGTCTCTTTCTTTACATCGGCGGTCATGGGAACCTCATAATATAACTTGTTGATTTAAATGGACTTCTTAGCTAGCTCTGATATGGGGTTGTGTGAGCCGTATTTCAAGTAGTGGTGCCGCAATTCTTTGGCCATTCTCGAGTTCGACGGCCGCTGGTGCGGGCGTGCCTCGCTTGTTCAAAAAGCCTATTCACCGCGAGACACGCCCGCACCAGCGGCCTGTATCAGCGCGAACTTTGGATTTCCGAGTCACTACTGCAGGAGTCCTTTTGGGGAAACAGCCTGAGAGGGAATGAGCTTTTTGACCGAACAGGCTGTTTCCCCAAAAGGACGGGTGTCAAAAGGAAAATCGCCAAAAAAAAGGCCCATCCAACGATGAGCCCTTGTAATCAAGCACGTTGACCAAAGATTACCAGCCGGTAACCTCCGCCAAAGCTGAACCGATCTCCGCCAGACTGCGCACCGTCTTCACGCCAGCATCTTCCAGCGCGGCAAACTTCTCATCAGCGGTACCCTTGCCACCGGAGATAATCGCGCCCGCGTGACCCATACGCTTGCCCTTGGGCGCGGTCACGCCGGCAATGTAGGACACCACCGGCTTGGTCACGTTGGCCTTGATGTAGGCTGCTGCTTCTTCCTCGGCAGTTCCACCGATCTCGCCGATCATGACGATCGCCTCTGTCGCGGGGTCGTTCTGGAACATTTTCAGTATATCGATGAAATTGGAACCCGGAATGGGGTCGCCGCCAATACCGACGCAGGTGGACTGGCCAAAGCCGGCGTCTGTCGTTTGCTTGACTGCTTCATAGGTGAGGGTGCCGGAGCGGGACACAATGCCAACCTTGCCTGGGAGGTGAATATGGCCAGGCATAATCCCGATCTTGCATTCACCCGGAGTAATCACACCCGGGCAGTTGGGACCGATCAGGCGCACACCCAGTTCATCACACTTCACCTTGACGTCAAGCATATCCAGGGTCGGGATGCCCTCCGTGATGCACACAATCAGCCTGATTCCGCTGTTAGCTGCCTCGAGGATGGAGTCCTTGCAAAAAGGCGCGGGCACATAGATGACCGAGGCCTCTGCACCTGTCGCTGCTACCGCGTCGGCCACGGTGTTGAATACTGGCAGCCCCAGATGCTCCTGGCCGCCTTTACCCGGAGTTACGCCACCGACCATCCTGGTACCGTAGGCTATCGCCTGCTCGGAATGAAAGGTGCCCTGGGAACCGGTGAAACCCTGGCAAATAACCTTGGTGCTCTTGTTGATAAGAATACTCATTACGCGGCTCCTCCCGCTGCTTTCACTGCCTGCTGGGCAGCATCTGTAAGACTGGTGGCGGCGATGATATTCAAGCCACTTTCAGCCAGAACCTGCCGTCCCAATTCCGCGTTGTTGCCTTCCAGGCGCACAACGACAGGAACAGCGACACCGATCTCTTCCACTGCCCCGATGACGCCCTCTGCAATCAGGTCACAGCGCACAATGCCACCAAAGATGTTTATTAACACTGCTTTTACCTTGTCGTCAGACAGGATGATCTTGAACGCCTCCGAGACTCGCTCCTTGGTAGCACCGCCGCCCACATCCAGGAAATTGGCGGGGAAACCGCCATGCAGGGCCACAATGTCCATGGTTCCCATAGCCAGCCCGGCGCCATTGACCATACAGCCGATGTTGCCGTCGAGCGCCACATAGTTCAGCTCCCACTGGGCAGCATGCACTTCGCGCTCATCTTCCTGACTGGGGTCGTGCATCGCACGCAGGGCAGGTTGCCGGTAAAGGGCATTGCTGTCCACGCCGATCTTGGCATCCAGGCAGTGCAGATTACCCTGCTCCGTAATCACCAGCGGGTTGACTTCAATCAGTGCCAGGTCCTTGTCGATAAACAACTGTCCCAGACCCATAAAAATCTTCACGAACTGCTTGATCTGGTCGCCCGACAGACCAAGTTTGAAAGCCAGTTCACGGCCCTGGTAAGGCTGGGGCCCAACCAGCGGATCAATGGTTGCCCGCAGAATTTTCTCGGGGGTCTCTTCCGCCACTTTCTCGATTTCCACACCACCTTCGGTCGAGGCCATGAACACGATACGGCGCGAAGCGCGGTCCACTACGGCTCCAAGATACAATTCCTCGGCGATATCGGTACAGGTTTCAACCAGTATCTTGCTTACCGGCTGCCCACTTTCGTCGGTCTGGTAGGTCACCAGCCGCTTACCCAGCCACTGCCTGGCAAATGCCTCTATTTCTGCTTTGCTTTTGACCAGCTTGACACCGCCGGCCTTGCCCCGCCCACCCGCGTGTACCTGGGCTTTGACCACCCACATATCTCCGCCAATCTTGTCAGCAGCGGCAGCTGCTTCCTCCGGGGTATCCACAGCGAATCCCTTGGACACCGGCAAACCATACTCGGCAAACAGCTGCTTGCCCTGATACTCATGAAGGTTCATGTTCTATCCTGTTGTCAATTCCTAACTGCCTATGATTAAGGTCATCTGGCAACTACAGCAACACCAAATGAGCCCGTGAATATCCGTGTGTGTCGGCAATTTATTCTGTTGTACGCACCCGGACGAATTTCGCTAGCGCTTTTTCCGATTGGCGATGTGAATGGCGTGCCCATCCACCGCCAACGCTGCTTCATGTACTGCCTCGGACAGGGTTGGATGGCTGAATACTGTCAAGGCCAGATCCTCGGCACTGGATCCGAACTCCATGGCAATAACCACCTGCTGCACCAGATCTGCCGCCGAGGCGCCCACAATATGGCAGCCCAGAATACGGTCGGTCTCTGCATCGGCAATCAGTTTCACCATTCCATCCGGCTCATCCGCCGCCAGCGCCCTGCCACTGGCAGAGAAGGGGAAAACTCCGGTCTTGTACTCTACGCCATCCGCTTTCAGTTCCTGCTCGGTTTTTCCCACTGCGGCAATTTCCGGATGGGTATAGATAACCGAGGGAATACAATCATAATTCATCTGGGCCTGCTTACCCGCAATCCGCTCGACCACCATAATGCCTTCTTCCGAGCCCTTGTGTGCCAACATCGGGCCGCGCACTATATCACCTACGGCATACACATGGGGTGCTTCTGTTTCACAATTGTCGTTGACGTAGATGTAGCCGCGCTCATCCAGAGTAATGCCACTATCGGAGGTGAACAAACCTTCAGAACGAGGTCTGCGCCCTACCGCCACGATCAATTTGTCGAAACGCTCCGTGTGCTCACCGTCGGCACTGGAGTAAGTCACTTCAACACTGCCATTCTTGACCTCGGTCCTGGTAACCCGGGCACCAAGGCGAATATCCAGGCCTTGCCTGTGGAAAATCTTGCCCGCCTCCCTGGCGATTTGGACATCCATCATCGGCAAGAACTCATCCAGCGCCTCCAGCATCACAACCTCTGAACCGAGGCGGCGCCACACACTGCCCAACTCCAGGCCAATAACGCCGGCACCAATGACACCCAAGCGACGTGGCACCTCAGCCAGCTGCAGGGCTCCCGTGGAATCGATAATGTATTCATTGTCTACAGGCGCTGGAGGAATGCTGACGGGGACCGAACCCGCGGCGATGATGACATTGCCCGCTTCCAGCACCTGCACATTGCCCTGGTGGTCGGTCACCTCAACTTTCGCTCCGACCAGCACCTTGGCCTTGCCCTGGATGGCGGTAACGCCATTATGTTTGAACAGGCTGGCTATACCACCCGTCAATTGCAGGACTATCTTGTCCTTGCGGGCCAACATGGCAGGCACATTGATCTCGGCCTTTTTCACCGATATACCGTGAACAGCCAGATTGTCCCGGGCCTCGGCAAATTTGTAACTGCTATCGAGTAAAGCCTTGGAGGGAATACAACCGACATTGAGACAGGTGCCGCCCAACTGGACCTTGTCCTTGCCGTCCAGCCACTGCTCTATACAGGCCGCCCTCAAGCCAAGTTGTGCAGCCTTGATCGCTGCCACATATCCTGCCGGGCCAGATCCGATTACCACTACATCATATTTTTCAGACATCGTTATTCCCGATATAAGTCGTTTCACAATTGAATGGGTGCAAAATCGAAGTTCGTGGATTCGCCAGCACTATCAACCCCTACAGCTGCAAAAGTATCCGGGCGGGATCTTCAATCAGATCCTTGATCGCCACCAGAAACTGCACCGCAGTCTTACCGTCAATGAGGCGGTGATCATAGGTCAGTGCCAGGTACATCATCGGCAGAATCACCACGGCGCCATCCACGGCCATGGGGCGGTCCTGTATCTTGTGCATACCCAGAATGCCCGTCTGTGGCGGATTGAGGATGGGTGTGGAGAGCAGGGAGCCAAATACGCCGCCGTTGGTCACCGTGAAGGTACCACCGGTCATATCCTCGATGGTTAATTTGTTGTCTCTGGCCCGCTGTCCCATGTCCCTGATGGCGGCCTCAATATCCGCCAGGCTCATAAAGTCAGCGTCACGCATAACGGGCACCACAAGACCGCCCTCGGTAGAAACCGCCACACCGATATCCTGATAGCCGTGGTAGACCACATCATTGCCATCGATGGAAGCATTTACTGCGGGAAATCGCTTCAGGGCCTCACAAGCAGCCTTGACAAAAAACCCCATGAATCCCAGACGTGTGCCGTTATGCGTCTTTTCAAACTGGTCCTTATATTTGTTGCGCAGGGCCATCACGGGCGCCATATTCACCTCGTTGAAGGTACAGAGCATGGCCGTTTCGTGTGTGGCGTTCAGCAGTCGCTCGGCGATTCTGGCACGCATGCGTGTCATGGGGACTCGCCGCTCCACCCGCTCACTGGAGGGACCAACCGGTGTTCTTTCCACAACGGCTGCAGCAACGGACGGCTGCACAGGAAGGCTGGACGACGACCCATCGCGCGCATTCATAAAGTTGAGAATATCCTCCTTGCTGATGCGTCCATTCTTGCCGCTTCCCCTGATAGCAGTGATATCCAGTTTATGCTTCTCAACCAATTGCCTGGCGGCGGGTCCCAGTAGCTCTGCCGCGGCGTTGTCATCTGCACTGTGAACGACCGGGACGACCCTGGCTGGCGGACTTACGGCTGCACCTTGCGCCTGCTCCAGGGTGGCCAGCAATTGCTCACTTTGTACCGTGTCACCTGCGCGGGCATGAATTCTGGTGATCACGCCATCCGCCGGTGCTACTACCTCCAATACCACTTTGTCCGTTTCTATCTCGACTATCAACTCGTCACGGGACACGGTGTCACCTTCCGACTTGTGCCAGGCGGCCACTTCTCCATCGGCGATGGATTCGGGAAATGCGGGCGCCTTTATTTCAATAGCCATTTCGTTTCCTTTAGGAAATGCTGGTTGTCGTTAATTACCCCAGGGCATTTCACCGAGGGCCTCATCAATAAATTTTTGTAGCTGCTCAAGATGCAGCGCCATGTACCCTGCTGCGGGTGCCGCAGACGAGTCGCGGCCCACGTAACGCAGATACACATCCACCTTGTGACGCTGGATCACGCGTCGTATGTGGTGCTGGCTGGCATACCAGGCACCCTGGTTCATGGGTTCTTCCTGGCACCATACCGCATCGACAATATTGGGGTATGAACGTGCTCAGTATTTCCTGGAGTTCAGCCGCCGGGAAGGGATACAGCTGCTCCAGCCGCAGAATCGCGATATGCTCCAGGCCTCGCTCACGCCGCGCTGCACGCAGGTCGTAAAACACCTTGCCGCTACAGAGAATAATGCGCTGCACCTTTGACTTGTCCAGATCGTCCGTTTCATCCAGGACATTGTGGAACCGCCCTTCGGCAAGCTCCTCTATCGTGGAAATGGCCTCCTTGTGGCGCAGCAGACTCTTGGGCGACATGACCACCAGCGGCTTGCGCAGGGGACGGATGGCCTGTCGCCTGAGCATAGTGGAATACCTGGGCCGGCGTAGTGGGGACGCAGACCTGGATATTGTGCTCCGCAGACAACTGCAAAAACCGTTCGAGCCGCGCGGAGGAATGCTCCGGTCCCTGCCCTTCATATCCGTGCGGAAGCAGCATGGTCAGACCGCACAAGCGCGACCATTTATGCTCGCCACTGGTAATAAACTGATCAATGACCACCTGGGCTCCATTGGCGAAATCGCCAAACTGGGCCTCCCAGATAACGAGACCCTGGGGCAACGTAGTGGAATAACCGTACTCAAAGGCCAGTACCGCTTCCTCAGACAGCAGAGAGTCGTAAATGCCGAATTTCGCCTGCCCATCCCCAATGTGCTGCAGCGGAATATAATCACTGCCGTCCTTCTGGTTATGCAACACTGCATGCCGGTGGGAGAAGGTTCCCCGCCCGACATCCTGGCCGGTCAGCCGAACAGGAAATCCTTCCTGCAACAGGGACGCATAGGCCAGATTCTCCGCGAAGCCCCAGTTTAGCGGCATAGCGCCGGCCGCCATCTTGCGCCGGTCTTCCAGAATTTTTGCTACCTGGCGCTGCAGCGGGAAATTGTCCGGCGCCATGTTGGTAGTGTGCGCCAGAGCCTGCAGCGAATGCAGATCCATGCGCGTATCGCACTGCAGTGTCCAGTGGTGTCCCAGATACGGCGACCAATCCACAAACAGGGATTTGTTGGGCTCGGAAACCAGACTGCTGACCAGGGGAGCACCACGGTCCAGTGCTGCCCTGTAGACGATCCACCAGTTCCTGGACCTCGCTCTCGCTGATTAGTCCTTCGCCAATGAGTTTTTCGGCGTAAAGCTCCTGGGTGGTCTTGTGCTTGGCAATTTTCTTGTACATCATCGGCTGCGTCACCGACGGTTCATCCGCTTCATTGTGGCCGCGACGTCGATAGCAGACCAGATCTATCACCACGTCCTTTTTGAACTCAGTGCGGTAATCAACCGCCAACTGCGTAACAAAAAGCACGGCCTCCGGGATCATCCGCGTTCACATGAAAAATCGGGGCCTGCACCATTTTCGCCACGTCGGTGCAGTACTCGGTTGAGCGCGCATCCGCGCGCTTACTGGTAGTGAAGCCTACCTGGTTGTTGAGCACAATGTGGATGGTACCGCCCGTCTTATAGGCGCGAGTCTGGGACATCTGGAAGGTTTCCATCACCACACCCTGTCCCGCAAACGCCGCGTCGCCATGCAGCACGATAGGCACCACGAGGTCGCCTTTATGATCCTCGCGCCGCTCCTGCCGCGCACGAACGGAACCTTCCACCACTGGAGCCACAATCTCCAGATGAGACGGGTTGAAGGACAGCGCCAGATGCAATTCCCCGCCCGCAGTCATTACGTTGGAGGAAAAGCCCTGATGGTATTTCACGTCGCCGGAGCTTTCGTACTGCGCCCTGCCTTCAAACTCGGCAAACAACTCGGAGGGGTTTTTTCCGAGGATATTGATCAGCACATTGAGTCGGCCGCGGTGGGCCATACCGATGACGATTTCCTGCGCCCGATTGGCACCGCAGCGCTGCACCATTTCCGAAAGCATGGGGATGAGACTTTCTCCGCCTTCCAGCCCGAAGCGCTTGGTTCCCGGATACTTGGATGCCAGGGATTTTTCCAGTCCCTCGGCATTGATCAATTGGTGCAGCAAGTGCAGGCGCACGTCTTTGCCATAATCCGGCGCCGCACGCACCGACTCCATCCGCTGCATGATCCAGTGGCGCTCAATGGTATCAACGATATGCATGAACTCGGCACCAATCTTATTGCAATAGGTGCTTTCGAGGGCCTTGTAGATTTCTCCCAGAGTGGCATCGGCCTTACCGATATGCAGAGTACCGGTCTGGAACACCGTGTCGAAATCGGCGGATGAGAGTTGGTGGAAGCCCAGGTCAAGGTCGGCAACGGGCTGACGCGCTGCCAAACCCAAAGGGTCCAGTTGTGCCTTCTGGTGACCGCGCTGGCGGTAGGCGGAGATCAATTGCACCACGCGAACCTGCTTGCGCTCGTACTCTGTGGCCTGCGAGTCGTGCCGCACCGTCGCATCCGTGCGCACGCGCATTTTGCTGATCTGGGCGAAGCGCTCGCGAATCACCGAGTGGGGTACATCCTCTATCTGGACGATGCCGGACGCCACCATCGGGAGCTTGTCGAAATAGTCGCGCCACTGCTCCGGTACCCCATTGGGGTCCTTCAGGTAGGACTCGTACAAATTTTCCACATAGGTGGCGTTGCCGCCAGCAATATGGGAGCTTTGCCACAGCAATTCCATGGAACTATTTTGCATCTGGACCCCTCCCGGGGCTCAATCGAGCAATCCGGCACACCCTTCCGAACCACCGTCGATAGCGGGATGCACGGTGAGCTTGGCAGCGCTTGCAGATCAGGCTTTTCTCTACCGGGAAGACACCACCACACCGGGTTATATATACGAAACTATTTTCTATTTAAGTCTATATATTCAATAGGTTACAAATAGAATCTAATGTTACGTCGCACGTGATAGCAGCATGTTGCGAATATGGCCAATGGCCCGGGTAGGGTTCAGACCCTTGGGGCACACATTGACACAATTCTGAATACCATGACAGCGAAAAACGCTGAACGGATCATCCAGCCTGGACAGCCGTTCGTCAGTCGCCGTGTCGCGTGAGTCCGCCAGGAAACGATAGGCCTGCAACAGACCAGCAGGGCCAATAAAGCGGTCGGGATTCCACCAGAAAGACGGACAGGCGGTGGAACAGCAAGCGCAGAGAATGCACTCGTATAAGCCATCGAGCTTTTCCCGCTCCTCAGGGGACTGCAGGCGCTCAATGGCAGGCGCCGGAGTATCGTTCTGCAAATAGGGTTGAACCTTTTCGTATTGCGCGTAGAACAGGCTCATGTCGACCACCAGGTCGCGAATTACCGGCAATCCGGGCAGCGGTCGCAGTACCAGCTTGTTGTCCCTGACACTCTTGGACAACGGCGTAATACAGGCGAGGCCATTGACCCCATTCATGTTCACGCCATCGGAGCCGCACACGCCCTCGCGACAGGAACGACGGTAAGCCACGGTGGTGTCCTGCGCCTTGATCAATTCCATCACGTCCAGAACCATCAGGTCCTTGCCCCCGGTATCGACCTGCACGTCCTGCATGTAGGGTTCGGCGTCTATTTCCGGGTTGTAGCGATAAATACTGACTTGCAACATGTTTCCTACCCCTTAATAATTACGGGCTGTCGGCTTAAAGGTAGCAACCGTCTTTGGTTCAAAGTTCACTGCCCGCTTGCCCACACGCTTGTCGGTGGGAAAGTACAGCGAGTGGCACAGCCAGTTTTCATCATCCCGGGAATCAAAGTCGTTACGGGCGTGCGCTCCGCGGCTCTCCTTGCGCGCCTCGGCGGTAATGGCGGTTGCTTCCGCCACCTCGAACAGGTTATGCAACTCCAGGGCCTCGATACGAGCGGTGTTGTAGGCCATGCTCTTGTCGGACAATTGCGCATTTTCAATCCGCGCGCGCAGGCCAGCCAGTTTATTAATGCCCTCCTGCATGAACGGGCCATCGCGAAAAACACCAAAATAGTTCTGCATGGTGTTTTGCAGTTCCTTGCGCAGGTCTGCCACGTTCTCGCCACCACTGGAGTTATTGAGTTTGTCCAGGCGCGACATTGCCTGCTCAACATCACTCTCGGAAGCGCCGCGCATATTGATGCCTTCACGCAGCGCTTTTTCGATAAACAAGCCTGATGCACGACCAAACACCACCAGGTCCAGCAGCGAGTTTCCACCCAGGCGGTTGGCGCCATGCACAGACACGCAGGCAACCTCACCACAGGCATACAGTCCCGGAATCACCGAATCCTGGCCACTGTGATCCACATTGAGGGCCTGACCGTGCACATTGGTGGGAATGCCGCCCATCATGTAGTGACAGGTGGGCACGACCGGTACCGGCTCCTTCACCGGGTCCGCATGGGCGAACGTCCGCGACAGCTCACAAATACCCGGCAGTCGGCTTTCCAGAACCTCCTCACCAAGATGATCCAGTTTTAGATGGACATAGTCACCATTGGGACCACAGCCCCGTCCTTCCAGTATCTCCAGCACCATAGAGCGGGCGACAACGTCACGTCCCGCCAGATCCTTGGCGTTAGGGGCATAACGCTCCATGAAGCGTTCTCCGTCCTTATTAACGAGATAGCCGCCCTCGCCCCGGCAACCCTCAGTGACCAATACACCGGCCCCGGCTATGCCAGTGGGGTGGAACTGCCACATTTCGATGTCCTGCACCGGAAAACCGGCGCGCAGCGCCATGCCAATACCATCACCGGTATTGATATGCGCATTGGTGGTAGAGGCGTAGATCCTCCCCGCGCCACCGGTAGCAAGCACAGTTGCCTTGGATTTCACATACACGGTTTCGCCGGTTTCCATGCAAATGGCAATGACACCAACCACAGCACCGTCCTGGTTTTTCACCAGGTCGGTGGCGTACCACTCGTTGAAAAACACGGTCTTGCTTTTGATATTGCCCTGGTAAAGCGTATGCAACAGTGCATGACCGGTGCGATCCGCCGCCGCGCAGGTGCGCGCGGCCTGGCCACCCTCACCGTAGTTCTTGGACTGTCCGCCGAAGGGACGTTGATAGATACGCCCCTCCTCCGTGCGGGAAAAGGGCAGACCCATATGCTCCAGTTCAAACACCGCCTCAGGGCCGACACTGCACATATACTCGATCGCGTCCTGGTCACCGATATAGTCGGAACCCTTGACGGTATCGTACATATGCCAGCGCCAATCGTCATTGGGGTCTGCGGAGGCTATCGCGCAAGTGATGCCACCCTGTGCGGATACCGTGTGGGAGCGGGTTGGAAATACCTTGGAGATTACCGCTGTCTTGAAACCGGACTGGGCCAGTTGCAAGGCAGCGCGCATACCCGCGCCGCCCCCGCCTACAATGACACCGTCGAATGAAATAGTACGAAGAGCAGCCATTCTTACAAACCCCACAAAATCTGGATGCCCCAGACAACATATGTAAACATGATGATCCCGCACACCAGCTGTGCCACCAGGCGCAGCACATTACCGGCAGCGCCCAGCATGCGTTCAGTCAGGTAATCGGTAAACACCGCCCAAAGGCCAACCCAGGCGTGCATGCCCAGGGACAGCAGCGCAAGCAGGCTGAATACCCGCATCCAGGTCTGCGAGAACAATTCTTTCCAGGCGCCATAGTCGATCCCGCAGGCCAACACACCACCCACATAGAGAAAATAGGCCAACAGGATCACGGCGCTGACTCGCTGCATCAGCCAATCGTAGAGTCCGGATCGTCCCATACTGGTTACTGCAGTTACCATATCCAGATCCCCGCCAACAATATGAGTACTATCGAGAGGCCGATAACAATACGGGCGCCAAGTATGCCCCCTGCCATTGTTTCCCCAATGCCCATATCCATGATGAGATGCTTCACCCCGGCCAGTGCGTGGTAAATCAAGCCCGCTACCACTGCCCAGATCACCAACTTGAGCCAGAAACTGGTCAGGCACTCCTGCAATGCAGCAAAACTTTCCGGGCTGGCGAGACTGGCATCCAGTGCCCACAGGAACACCGCGATACCGGCAAACAGGAACACGCCGGTGGCGCGATGGGTTATGGACGCCCATGCGGTAATCGGCAGTCGCATGGACCCGAAGTCCAGGTTTACAGGGCGTTTGTCTTTCACAATAGGTTACCGTCTTTATTGCGCCCCAGCGGGCGATTAATCGGGTTGGCGCGAAGCCAGATTTAACGTCGGCCGCAAGCAATGGCCAGACATCTAAAACGCGCGGGATTATAGGCATTTACGACAACAAATACAAACCTGCCAGCGCGAACGCAGGCAAAATCCCCTCGAAGATGATTTACGTCGAACTGTATCCATGCGGATCAGTAAAAACCTATTCAATTCTCAATTTTTCACAGCACCAGAGACAGGTTCAATTGACAAAAATCTCCTAGACTTTATAGTGGTGGCCCCCGAACAAACCCTTCTCAGGACCCCCAAATGAGCGACAGAAAAGCCACTCTCAAGATCGACGGGATCGACGAGCCCATCGCGCTTCCGGTTTACGCCGGGACCCTGGGTCCGGATGTCGTCGATGTCGGTGGCCTGACGGAAAAGGGGCTGTTTACCTACGATCCAGGATTTGTGTCCACCGCCTCCTGTGAGTCCCGGATTACCTTTATTGATGGCGACAAGGGCATACTCCTGCACAGAGGTTATCCCATCGAACAGCTGGCGGAGCAGTCCGACTATCTGGAAACCTGCTATCTGCTGCTTTATGGCGAGCTTCCCACCGTCGCGCAAAAACAGAAATTCGTGGGCACTGTGCGCAGACACACCATGGTGCATGAGCAGATCCGCACGTTTTTTAACGGTTTTCGTCGCGATGCCCATCCAATGGCGATCATGTGCGGCGTGGTAGGCGCCCTCTCCGCCTTCTACCACGACTCCCTGGAAATATCCGACGAACATCACCGGCAGATTGCCGCCTTTAGACTGATCGCCAAGATGCCCACATTGGCGGCCATGAGTTATAAGTACTCTACCGGCCAACCGTTTATGTACCCGGATAACCGCCTCAGCTACGCCGAAAACTTCCTGCACATGATGTTTGGCAACCCCTGTGAGCCAAGCAAGATCAGTCCAGTGCTGGCCAATGCCATGGATCGCATCTTCCTGCTGCATGCTGACCATGAACAGAATGCGTCCACATCGACTGTGCGCCTCGCTGGTTCCTCCGGCGCCAATCCCTTCGCCTGTATTGCCGCCGGCATTGCTGCGCTGTGGGGCCCCTCCCACGGAGGCGCCAATGAAGCCGTCCTGCAGATGCTGCAACAAATAGGTGATGTATCCCGGATCGACGAGTTTGTTGCGCGCGCCAAGGATAAGAACGACCCTTTCCGGCTTATGGGTTTCGGCCACCGGGTGTACAAGAACTTCGACCCCCGGGCCAAGGTGATGAAGCAGGCCGCGGACGAGGTACTGGCTGAGTTGGGAATCAAACACGACCCGATGCTGGAGATTGCCAAGCGCCTGGAGCAAATCGCCCTCTCCGATGAGTATTTCATCGAGAAGAAACTCTACCCCAACGTCGACTTCTACTCGGGCATCATTCTCAAGGCTATTGGTATTCCGACCAGTATGTTCACTGTGATTTTCGCTGTAGGCCGCACGGTCGGGTGGATTGCGCACTGGAATGAGATGATCAGCGGCAGCTATCGAATCGGCCGCCCCCGGCAACTTTATACCGGCTACGCCCAGCGCGACTTCGTCCCACTGGACCAGCGCTAGGCAACCTACTGGAATTTTCCACCATGCCTGACGTCGTTATCAGTGGAACCGGCCTGTACACACCGCCAGAGTCCATCAGCAATGAAGAACTGGTGGAGTCGTTCAATGCCTATGTCGAGATCTATAACGCCGAACACGCCGATCAGATCGCCGCGGGCACTGTGGCACCCATGCAGCCCTCCTCAGCCGAGTTCGTGGAAAAGGCCTCGGGGATCAAATCGCGCTATGTCATGGACAAGGCCGGAATCATTGATCCCAAAAGGTTGATGCCAAGCCTGCCCGAACGACCCAACGATGCCCAGTCGATCCAGTGTGAGATGGCCGTAGCCGCCGCCCGCGAAGCCATGCAGCAGGCTGGCAAGAAGGCTGCAGATATCGATGCCGTCATTGTTGCCGCATCTAATTTGCAGCGCCCCTACCCGGCCATGGCCATCGAGATCCAGGATGCCCTGGGTATCAAGGGATATGGTTTTGACATGAATGTGGCCTGCTCGTCCGCTACCTTCGGCATCCAGCAGGCCCGAGATGCCGTCAGTACCGGCAGTGCCAGATGCGTGCTGATGGTAAATCCGGAGATCTGCAGCGGCCACCTGAACTTCCGCGATCGCGACTCACACTTTATTTTCGGCGATGTGTGTACGGCGGTGATCGTGGAGAGTGCCACAACGGCCACCAGTAGCGAGCAGTACGTGATCGTGGACACCAAGTTACAAACGATTTATTCCAACAATATCCGCAATAACTTTGGTTTCCTCAATCGCGCGGACGAGTCCGGCGTGGGAGCGACGGATAAGTTGTTCATGCAGGAAGGGCGCAAGGTATTCAAGGAAGTGTGTCCGGCCGTTGCTGCGCAAATCTCTGCACAGTTAGAAACACTGGGAATATTGCCCAGCCAGCTCAAGCGCCTTTGGCTGCACCAGGCCAACCTCAGTATGAATCAACTGATCTCCCGGCGCGTGTTGGGCCGCGATGCGAGTGCCGAGGAAGCGCCCACCATTCTCGATGAATACGCCAATACCAGCTCTGCTGGCTCCATCATTGCCTTCCACAAACATCGCAAGGATTTGAACAGCGGAGACCTCGGAGTGCTGTGCTCCTTCGGAGCGGGTTACAGTATCGGCAGTGTGATTCTAAGAAAAGTTTAACCGAGTAGATCGCGAAAAGCGGCCAACAGGGCCGCGTTGTCCTCTTCCGTTCCTATGGAAATGCGCAGGTAGTTATCGATACGCGGTTTATCGAAATAACGTACTACAATGCCACGCTCCCGCAGGCGGGTAAACAAGTCGCTGGCGGGGTATTGCGCGTGACTGGCAAAGATGAAATTTGCTCCCGAGGGTAGCACCGTAAATCCCAGTGCGGCCATCGCCGTACACAGCTTATCGCGCGAGTCTATCAGGCGTTGGCAGCTCCTGCGGAAGTAGTCCTCATCCTCTATCGAAGCCAGCGCAGCGCGCTGCGCAAGCACATCCAGCGGATAGGAATTGAAGGAATTCTTTACCCGTCCCAGCGCCTCAATCAGTACACTGCTGCCCATGGCAAAGCCCACGCGCAGACCCGCCAGCGCCCTCGATTTCGACAGAGTCTGGACCACCAGCAAATTATCGAATTCCTCGATCAGTGATACCGCTGACTCCCCGCCGAAATCGATATATGCCTCATCGATGACCACGACCGAGTCAGCACTCTTGCCCAGCAAGGTACGAATCGCTTCGAGGCTCATCAACATACCGGTAGGCGCATTGGGGTTGGGAATAATAATGCCGCCATTGTCCGCCGGGTAGGCTGCGGCATCGATGCTGAAGTCCTGCGCCACCGGTATTGTTGTGTAGGCGATGCCATACAACTCAGACCACACCGGATAGAAGCTATAGCTCACATCGGGAAAATAGAGCGGCAGCTTATGTTTGAGCAGTGCCATAAATGCAATTGCGATCACCTCGTCAGAGCCATTGCCGACAAACACCTGCTCAGACCGTAAGCCGTTGCGCGCCGCTATAGCCTGCCTGAGCGCCACGGATTCGGGATCAGGATACAGGCGCAATGTATCTGCACTGACCGCGGCAATGGCCTGTAACACTCTGGGAGACGGCGGGTAAGGGCTCTCGTTGGTGTTCAGCTTGACCAGTTTCTTGAGCTGCGGCTGTTCACCTGGCACATAGGGTGTCAGCGTATTGACCACATCACTCCAGTAGCGACTCATGCTATGCCCTGCCCTTGCAACGGCTTGTGTGTGCCGGTCCATGAAAGCGAAAAGCCCGGAACAGTGCCGGGCTTGATCAAAAATGGCGTCCCCTAGGGGGTTCGAACCCCTGTTACCGCCGTGAAAGGGCAGTGTCCTGGACCACTAGACGAAGGGGACGGGACGACCTTTTGGATACCACAAAAAGGCCGCGTTATTGTACCGGAGCTTCACTCCGATGCAAGTAACGCGGCCCCACCCCACAATGGACCTGGATCACTGTTTCGCCAGGCACTGCGCCTGGAAATGAGCGCTAGTACTTCAAGCCGGTATCGAGTTGAAAGCGCGAGTAGCTCAGGTTCTTACCCAGGTCGACGCCCTGGTTTTGGTCAAAAAAGTACGTGGAGCCGGCATACCAGTTATCGGTGATCATGTACTGGCCGGAAACCACATTACCCTTGACGTCGGTACCGCCACCGCCGAAGTCGGAGTCGGTCATCTCACCCAGGGTCGCATTGGCATCAAGTTCCTCGTATTGGTAAGCCACCTGCCATGATCCTTTTTCTTGGCACTGCCAAGCCGGACACCTGCCATATAGCCGGTGTTAAGATCATCGGCATCCTGGTTTTCAATATAATCGGCATACACGCTCAGGGGCAGGTCAAACGCGCTAAACCCGAACGCTACCGACGCGTTGGCTACTTCATAGTTATACTCGTAGAGTGCTAGGTCACCAACCTTTACAGAAGAGTTGCCCTGGAACTTGCCATCGTAGATTGCCGGGCGGCCTTCCGTGGGAACATCAAGGTAACCGGCAGCTACAGTCAGAGTCGTATCAGCGAAGGGTATAAGATTTACACCAAGCTGAACGCCGGGTATACCATAGCTCTCGTCCCCATCTGCAGCAGGAGTGGCAGAGTCACTTTCAATCCAGGTGTAAGTCGCCAGTGGCAAAGAACTTTTTGTCTTTGTCGGTCCAGCCTACCGCCATCCCTTCCGGACGGAAATCCCCATCGTAGATCAAATAGCTTTTTTCCACCGTGTAATACGGGTTGACCATCTTACCGACGGTCATTGTCGTTTCTGGCACGCCTGTCCATGTGGCGTAGGCCAGGTCAATCCAGACATCGGCTTGCTGGTGCTGCCTCCGCCCAGGGTCTGGTTGGTCGACACCGGGTCATCACTGCCGGAGCCCAAACCAAAGCCCACCTCGATGTCAGGTTGGGGTTTAGCGACAAGAAGCGGCCGTGCCCGAATCCGCCAGCGGGTCTGGGAGTCAGTGTCCTCCTTATCGATATACTCGTACCGGAACCGGTAATCGCCCTTCAATTGAACCTTCTCAGCCCAGGAGGAGGCCGTAGTCTTGTTCATGAGCGAAACCACCTGGGCATTGGTGGCGGCGAGGTCTTCCACCTTGACGGTTTTCTGAGTGGCCGCGCGCAGTTTCTGGTTTTCGGCCTCCAGCGCGTTAACCCGTTCACTCATGGCCTCGAATTGCGCTTTAAACTGCTGCAAACTCGGCTTTCGACACCTGGGCATGGGCTGCGGCGCTTCCGAACAGGGCGCAGGCTACAGCTACAGAAATCACTTTTTTCATGCATTGTTCCCCTAATTGAATAGCCGTGCATACACACCGCGCTAGGTAAACCAGACACAAGATTAATGCAGAAACATGACAGATTTATGACGAAAGGCAACAAGAATACGGCTCTCGGGGAGAAAATATCAGAACCGGGTTAGCCTCGTTATTCTGCGGGTACAAATTGTGCCAGACGGACGCAGGAACCGGCCGGGGTTATGGACGACCCTCCCGGCCTTCAGGACGATGAAAACAGATCAGGTGAAAAATCCGACCAGCAGCATACCAAAGGACACTAGTACCGCTGCCTCCAGGGCAAGCATCGGACAATTCAACATGAGGCGACCTGCTCCTCAACTCTTTTTGTGCTGCACGTAAAATCATAAACACCCCCATTGGCTACCGTTTGTAGCTCTTGTATATACATAAGGTACACCATAGAAATCAACAGGACAATGTAAATACTTGTGATAAACTCTCGAGTTTCTAGACTGGGTCACACAATTGGCATGTCAAAAACAAAGCTACTCAATATCCGGATTGATCCGGACTTGAAAAAGAAAGCGAAGAAGCTGGCGGAGGCGGATGGTCGCTCGCTATCCAATTGGGTCACCAAGTTGATTGCCAGCACGGTAGAAAGGGCTGAAAAGGAGCAGTCGGGGAAAAGCAATTAAAGCGCTGTTTTCTCTCCCTGCCCCATTCCGGGTTTAATCGTCATCCAAATCGACCAGTGATATAGTTCTCGGTCAACTGGTGTTTGGGGTTGGTAAATATGTCCTTGGTCTTGCCGACCTCTATCAACTTGCCCAGATGGAAATACGCCGTGCGCTGTGACACCCTGCGCCGCCTGCTGCATGGAATGCGTCACAATGGCAATCGTGTAGTTTTCCTTGATTTCATCGATCAGTTCTTCGATGCGTGCGGTGGCGATCGGATCCAGCGCCGAGCAGGGCTCGTCCATCAGGATCACTTCGGGGTTGACCGCGATGGCCCGGGCAATGCACAGGCGCTGTTGCTGTCCGCCCGACAAGACCGGTACCTGGCTTATCCAGCTGGTCCTTGACCTCATTGAACAGACTGGCGCGGCGCAGGCTGAGCTCGACAATTTCATCCATCTCCGCCTTGTTTTGTGCCAGCCCGTGAATACGCGGACCGTAGGCAACATTTTCATAAATCGACTTGGGGAAAGGATTGGGTTTCTGGAACACCATACCGACCCGCGCGCGCAGCAAGACGGTATCCTGCTCACTCTCGTAGATATCCTCATTATCCAGCGTGATATGTCCCTCCACCCGGCAAATCGGAATAATGTCATTCATACGATTCAAAGCGCGCAGGAAAGTCGATTTGCCGCAGCCGGAAGGGCCAATCATGGCCAGCACTTCGTTGCAGCCAACATCCAGAGAAACATCAATAATAGCCTGCTTCTCAGCGTAGAAAATATTGACATTGCGGGCTGACATCTTCGCATTGTCGACAAATGGCGTACCGATGGTCTGATACTCCTTCATCATCGGATTGGAGATCCAGTTGTCGCTTTTCGCCCATAGGCTTCTCCTTCTCACCGACTGAGCCGGCCTCGCGAGCGACAGCAGTCAAACTTATTCATTCCCTCGGGTCCTTCCATACTTGATGCCTGCTACCCTATTTCAATTCGAATCGCCTGCGTAAATATATCGCCACGGCATTCATCAAAATAAGAAATCCCATTAACACCATGATCGCCGCCGAGGTCTTCTCGGTGAAACCACGTTCCGGGCTATCAGCCCATAGATATATTTGCACAGGAAGCACCGTCGACGGGTCTGTCATCCCGCTAGGCGCGTCCATGATAAATGCCACCATGCCAATCATCAGTAGAGGCGCGGTCTCACCGAGAGCATGGGCCATGCCAATGATTGAGCCGGTTAGAATACCGGGCATGGCAACGGGCAATACATGGTGAAATACGGTCTGTATTTTTGAAGCCCCAACACCCATCGCAGCTTCCCTGATAGATGGAGACACGGCCTGTATTGCAGCCCGGGAGGTGATGACAATCGTCGGCAATGTCATCAGTGACATGACCAAACCCTCCGACCAGCGGGGCCGATCTTGGCAACCCAAAAAAGTTGATAAAAACTGCCAGACCCAGCAGGCCGAAGACAATGGATGGCACTGCGGCGAGATTATTGATATTGATCTCTATGAGATCTGTCAGGCGGTTGCGCGGAGCGAACTCCTCGAGATAGATCGCTGCCATTACCCCAATGGGAAAGGCAAGAAAGAATGTCACCAGCATGGTAAAGAAGGAGCCGTAAAGTCCGGCTCTGATTCCCGCCATTTCCGGTTCACGCGAGTCGCCGGCCAAAAAGAAGGTGCTGTTGAACCGGACTCCGTCCTGCCCTCCTCCCGCAATGTGTCCAGCCAGGCAATCTGGACATCCTTTACCCTGCGCTCTGACTCTGGGCTATCGGCACCAACCTGTCCCTTCAGGTAACTACCGGCTTCCGAGTGCGCGAGCAGCCAGATTTCACTGGTCGTACCGATCAATTTCGGGTCGTCGATGACCATATCGCGCAGCGTATATTCCGCACTGAGACTTATGAGCCTATATAACTGCTTTTTTTCCTTGGGACTGGTAGCGTCAGGAAACATCGTACGCAGACTGCTCTTTATGACAGCCGCATAGTCCGCGTTGGCGATTTCATCAGGAGTCGAGTTCTGACTAATACCCAGCTGTTCCGGATCAAAATTAATGTCCACCTTGATATAGTGCTGGGTGAAAGCCGGAGTGCCCTTAATAAAGATATCGCTCAACAAAATAAACAGGAAAACGAATCCAATCAGCACAGCGATTCGACCATACCACTGGAAGCGTCGCTCTCTGGCGTAACGTTTCTTCAGTGAAGCCCGAATGGCGGCGGTCGTTTGCGACGCTGCTACGTTCAGTCATATTGTTCACGGTACTTTCTCACAACAAACAATGCCACAACATTGAGCGCCAGCGTCACAAAAAACAGGACCAAGCCCAGTGCGAACGCCGCCAATGTCTTGGGGCTGTCGAACTCCTGGTCCCCTACCAACAGGGTGACAATCTGGACAGTGATGGTGGTGACCGCTTCAAAAGGGTTGGCAGTGAGTTTGGCCGACAAGCCCGCCGCCATCACAACAATCATGGTTTCGCCAATGGCCCGTGAAGTGGCCAGTAATATGCCGCCAACGATTCCCGGCAGCGCAGCGGGTAATACCACTTTGCGAATGGTTTCGTTCATCGTCGCGCCCATGCCCAGGGAGGCTTCCCGCAAACTGACTGGCACCGCATTGATAATGTCGTCTGACAGTGACAGGACAAATGGAATGATCATAATGCCCATCACAATTCCCGCGGCCAGCGCACTCTCGGAGGCGACGTTGAGACCGAAGGATTCGCCCAGTTCGCGTATGAAAGGAGCCACGGTCAAGGCCGCAAAAAAGCCATAGACGACCGTCGGAACGCCGGCCAGAATTTCCAGCACGGGCTTGGTAACAGCACGAAAACCGGCGTGTGGCGTACTCAGATAGATAGATGGCTGACATCAGCCCAACAGGCACTGCAATCACCAAAGCCACAGCAGAAATCAGCAAAGTTCCGACCAGCAGCGGGACGAAACCGAAAGAGCCTGACGCTGCCACCTGATCAGCCCGAATCGCCATCTGCGGACTCCAATGCAGGCCAAACAGGAAGTCTGGCAGCGGAATAAACCGGAAGAAGCGAATTGCCTCGAACAAGATCGACAGCACTATGCCAAGGGTAGTCAGCACCGCGATGAATGAACTGCCAAAAAGAACCCACTCGATAATATTTTCAACATGATTCCGCGCACGCAGTACAGGGCGTCACTCGCCGCAGTGCCAGAAGCGCACCCACTATAGCAACCAAAAATACCAGCGCCGCCTTGAGCTGACTGGACGAGGATGCAAGCTTCGCGATAGTGCTCAGCCGCCTCTACCTGGGTCCGATCCAGTTGTGCAGAATCAATTGCGCCCCTGGCAAAGCCCTGAATCTGGTTGTAATAGAGGCCCAGTTCATCGGCGGGCATTTCCTGGACATTTTGCGGCAATTGGGCAACGACCAGCCTGTACAAGCACGCTGGATTCAAAACCGAGCCATAACGCGAGTATCAAGAGCGCGGGAAGCGCAGCCCACGCCGCCGCCATATACCCGTAGTGTTTGGGCAGCGAGTGCAGTGACGCAAGACCGCCCTGGCGCATAGCAACAACTTGCGAGCGCTTGCGCCCCATGAAAAAACTGACGACGCACAGGGCGACCAGAACCAGAAAAATTGACGTTGTCTGCATTATCGAATTGCCGCGTTTAACCAACCGCCAGACGCGGCAAGGGCATACTCCTGTATTAAAACTGGCGGGCCACCACATTATGCAACGCACCAGCTCCAGCCCAGGAATTATAGTGTCGCGATTGATCATACTACAATTCAAAACGCTTGAGGTTCTTGACATCTTCCTGAACCCGCTTCAGCTCATCTGTCACTCAAGGGAATCAAGCCCTTCTCAGCCAGGTAACCGTCCTCCCCCATGGCCTTGTTTGACGTAAACTCGATGGCGTACTCCTGTATGCCGGGAATTTTACCGACATGTGCGCCCTTGATATAGAAGTACAATGGGCGCGATACCGGGTATTTGCCACTGGCTATGGATTCAGCGTCGGGAACAATGCCATCGATACTGGAACCCTGAACCTGGTCGCCATTTTCTTCCAGGAAGCTGTAACCAAAAATACCCACTGCATTGGGATTGGCCTCCAGTTTCTGCACTATCAGGTTGTCGTTCTCACCCGCTTCAATGTAGGCGCCATCCTCACGTACCGCATAGGTCGACGGCGGCAAATACGTCCTCGCCCTTGGGCGGCTTGCCATTTTTTATTTGCAGTGTGTCATAGACGCTGGCGGGTATACCCAGTTTGGCCATGGCTGCCTTGATCTGGTCGGGTTGTTCCGGGGGCAATTTCCGCGAGTGCCTTCAGGCTTGCAATCGCTTTGGCCCCAGCCCCCATCGCCAACTCCGCAAACGCGTCCCGGGTGCCCGAGGTAGGCGGCGGCCCCAGCACTTCAATTTTAGTCGCCGGCAGGGCTGCATTCACATCCTTCCAGGTCTTGTTGGGGTTTGCCATAAGCTTGCCGTCCGGGCCAGGAATATCCTTGGCCAGGGCCAGGTAAACATCCTTCAGACTCAACTGCAAGCTGTGGGCGCTTTGCTGGAGTTGGCGATGGCGATACCATCGTAACCGATCAATACTTCGACAATATCGGCCACGCCATTGGCCTTGCAGGCGTCGTATTCAGCCGGTTTGATGCGTCGTGAGGCATTTGCGATATCGGGCGTGTCGGCACCCGCTCCGCTGCAAAATAGCTTCAGACCACCGCCAGTCCCGGTTGATTCTATTTTTGGCGCCTTGAAATTATTGGTGTTGCGTCCAAAACGCTCGGCCACCACTGTAGCAAATGGATACACTGTGGACGAACCCACTATGCTCATGCTATCGCGACTCGCCGCCTGCGCCGGACTGAGGCTACCTGCGACAACCATCATTGATACTGCTCCGATCAGAAGATTTTTCACGTTGTTAGTACTCCTCAACAAATAAATGACTGTTTAGTAGGGGAGTTCACGCTAGCACTCGACCGGAATTTTAGGTTCCCATTATTACGATAGTGTGACAACCGGACACTTTACCCTCGACTTGTTCATATTCGACAATGGCCGATCGTCATTCAGGGCCTGCGATCTGTTCCTCCAGATCCTTAAGGCCGCCGTGCCTGATATCCATGCCATTAACCAGATACACCACATGCTCGGCGATATTGCAGGCATGATCGCCGATGCGCTCAAGACTGCGCAGTGCCCACATTTCGTTGAGAATAGCGCCAATTTTTCGTGGATCCTCGACCATAAACGTGATCAGGCTGCGCATGCCAGTATCATATTCAGTATCAACTTCGATCATCGCCCCTGACCACTTCCACCGCCTTGTTCACATCAAGCCGTGCGAATGCATCAAGTGCCTGGCGCAACATCACGGTCACGCGGGCCCCGATGTGCCTGATCTCGATAAAATGACTCTGCGACATGCCGTCCTCCGACAACCGAACGGCCTGTCTTGCCACCTTGGCAGCCTCGTCACCGACGCGCTCGAGATCCCTGTTTATTTTGATGATTGCAATCACAAGGCGCAGATCACTGGCCGTCGGTTGACGCCGCGCGAGTATGGTTGCGCACTCATCGTCAATTGCCATTTCCATTTGATTGACTTCGTTATCCTGGCGAACAATGATTTCCGCTGCGCCACTGTCCATGGTCATCAAAGCGTCCAGGGCGGTAGTAAGCTGTTGCTCCACCTTCCCACCCATGGCCAGCATATGACTGCGCAAAGACTCCAACTCGGTATTGAATGTTGCAGAAATATGCTGCTGATAATCTTCTTTTTTCAACATGTCATTAGCCTCTTGCCGGAAATACCAGGGTAAACGTGCTGCCTTCGCCCAACTTACTCTCTATCTTCAGCTGCGCGCCATGCGCTGCAGCAGCGTGTTTTACTATGGCCAATCCCAAGCCTGTGCCGCCAGTTGCGGAGCTGCGGCTGTCATCGACGCGATAAAAACGCTCAGTCAATCTGCGGTATATGCACAGAGTCTATGCCAATTCCCCGGTCGCGAACCTGCAACAGGCACTTATCACCCTGCAAGGACCAGCTTATGGTCACAGGACTGCTATCGCGACTGTACTTGATGGCATTGATCGCCAGGTTTGAGACGGCACTGTACAGCTGTCGATAATCCCCATAAACCTTCTGGTCCGTAGCAAGATCCAGCACAATCTCGGACTCAGGATACGCCTCTGTCAACTCATCCCGCAACTCCTGCAGCAGGCCCCTCATGTCGACAAATTCACGCTCATCTTCATGTTTCTCACTTTCTATACGCGATAACCACAGCAGGTCCTTGAGCAAATGCTCCATGCGCCGCGCCTGTTGGTCCATTTGCTGCAGCGGCTTCACATAACGCTCGAGGAAGATCCTCAGTATTTATCAGAAAGGTGCCCAGATAACCGCTGATCACGGTCAGGGGCGTACGCAATTCATGTGATACGTTCGCGACGAAATCCCTGCGCATTTGCTCCATGCGCACAGCGCCACTGACATCGCGGATAAACAGCAGTCTCTCGCCCTCCCCAAAGCGCGTAATTTCCACGCGCAGATAGGTTTTCTCTGTAGTGCCAACGGCCATGTACTGCAGCGGTGTTGTGTAGTCCTTTGCTAGAAAATAGCGGTTAAATTCGGGAACACGAACCAGATTCGTCAGTGTTTGCCCCGTGTCATCCGGGTAACGTAAACCCAGCAGAGGCTCTACGGCCTGGTTTAACCATTTGATTGCGCCCTGCTCATCTACCATCACGACGCCATCACGCATAGCCGCGAAAGAATCCTCAAGGTATTCTACTGTAGATTGCAAAAGCGCCTGAGCCTCCGAGCTTTTTCTCTGGTGAAAATAGATACGGGACAAAAGTTCGCCCCAGATGCCGTAAGCATCCGGCGGCGCCTGTTCAGGCTCATTCAGCCACAACTGCACCCGCTGCATCTGGTACAACCAGAACCCGATCAGCCCCAGAAGCGCCAGGATGACGGCCTCCTGCGGGTAACCATAAATTGATCCCAACGCGGCCGACAGCGCCACCACCAATACAATCCGGCCAGCTGCCGCTAACCAACTCATGTCGAGTCAGAAACCTGCATTACAAAAGGCCACGCGAGGAAAAGCGATAACCCGTCCCGCGCACTGTCTGGATCATATTGCTGTAATCGCCCGATGGTGATTCCAGTGCTTTACGCAGGCGTCGTATATGTACATCCACTGTCCGCTCTTCCACATAAACATTGGCGCCCCAGACCTGATCCAGTAATTGCCCGCGGGTATAGGCTCTTTCCTGATGCGACATAAAGAACTGTAACAGATTGAATTCCGTTGGCCCCATCTGCAAGGGTTGGTCCGCGATAAAAATACGTTTGCTTTCACCGTCCAGCAGAAGTTCGGCAACCTGGATTTTCTCTCCTTCCACCCCGCTGCCGGAGCGCCGCAACAGCGCTTTGATCCGTGCTATCAGTTCACGCGGCGCAAAGGGTTTGGTGATGTAGTCATCAGCGCCGACATCAAGCCCCTGTATGACATTGTCTTCCGCGGTCTTGGCCGTCAGCATGATCACCGGCATGTCGCGAGTGAGTTCCTCACGTTTCAGTCGGTTCATGAGTTCCAGGCCACTGCCGCCGGGCAACATCCAGTCCAGCAGTACAATAGCGGGCCGTTCATCCACGATTAGCTGGTAAGCCTGCTGAATATTTTCTGCCTCAATGCAGCGAAAATTCGCCATTTCCAGGGCCATGCGCAGCATATCCCGAATGGCGAACTCGTCGTCAACGATCAACACTGTCTGTGTGTTCATATACCCAGGAACCCTCGCTTTCCCAAATGGGATTATTAGATGAGGGAAGTATGACAATTACATGACAAGATGCAGGCAGAATGCAACAAAACTGTAAAAATAAAGCCGGTATTACACCGGCCCCCGGACGGCTGGCCTCAGCACACCTAGCGTAGGCTGGCGTTAATATTCAGTAACATCTTGTTGCCGGGGCACAAATCCGCCTCATCCAGCTGGTTCAGGGGTCGCTGGGATGTCTCCAGCACTTCGTGCAGGTCGCGAGAGTCCTTGTTCATATAGATCAACCCGGTCAGGATACTGCCGGAACAACGATGGTCCTCCAGGGCAATAATGGCTGAACGCCGGTCAAATGGATTGAGCGATTCGTCGACCTTGTGCAGATGGATGGAGGAACCGTCGTGCATGGTGACCTCGTGACTGTAGCCAGGCTGGTATTCAGTGGTAATCTCCTTGCGCATGGGAACAAAATCAATCGTTCCTGTGGCCTCGGAATGCTCACGCACGAACTCGTAGCTTTTGGTTGATTGCGGATTATTGTTAAATGTCACGCAAGGAGATACTACGTCGATCAGGGCAAAGCCGCGATGCGCGATGGCGGCCTTGATCAGCGGGACCAGTTGCTCCTTGTCACCCGAAAAACTGCGGGCCACAAACGTGGCGCCCATCTGCAGGGCTGTGCCACACAGATCAATAGCGCTGTAGATATTGGGATCGCCCTTTTTACTTGCCGAACCTCTGTCCGCCGTCGCTGAATCCTGTCCCTTGGTCAGCCCGTAGCAACCGTTGTTCATAACGATGTAAACCATGTTCAGGTTGCGTCTCGCCACATGCGTGAACTGTCCCATCCCGATGGAAGCGGTATCCCCGTCTCCGGACACGCCCAGATACAACATATCCCTGTTCGCCAGTGCTGCGCCAGTCACAACCGAGGGCATACGGCCGTGTACCGAGTTAAAGCCGTGTGAGTTTCCCAAAAAGTAGGTGGGTGCCTTGGAGGAGCATCCGATACCGGACAGTTTGGCAATCTTGTGCGGCTCAATGGACAACTCATGACAGGCCCGCACGATCGCCCCACTGATAGAATCGTGACCACAGCCGGCACAAAGCGTGGAGATAGCGCCCTCATAATCAGCCTTGGTATAGCCCAAATCATTGACCGGAAGCTGCGGGTGTCGAAATTTAGGTACCTGGTAACTCATCGAGATTCTCCCGCGCTAACCAAAACAGTTTTGCGATGCAGCGGCAAAACGTTGTCGCCATTAAGGTGTTTTTTGATTTGTCTGCGAATATTGCGCGCGCTAATCGGTGTACCATCGAAACACAGGACGGATTTCAGTTTGTCGGGCCCGAACTCGAATTCCGCCATCAGCAAGGTGCGCAACTGCGCATCCCGATTCTGCTCTATCACGAAAACCCGCTTGTGGCGTTCGATGTACTGCCGCACCTCCTGGTTGAATGGGAAGGCGCGCACGCGCATGGCGTTCATGTATATTCCCTCTGCCGCCAGATGGTCCAGCGCCTCCCGGGATGACTCCTCACTGGTGCCGAAATACAGCACACCGGTATCCGTTTCCCTGCCACAGTCGACCGTGATCGGTGCCGGCACATATTCGTTTATGGTGTCCCACTTACGCAGCAGGCGCAGCATATTCGCTTCGTATTCCTCGCCCTTTTCAGTGTAGATTGCGTACTCATTGCGGGAGGTACCACGGGTAAAAAACGCGCCCTTGGTAGGATGGGTGCCCGGATACGTGCGATAACAGATAGCATCGCCGTCGACATCGAGATAACGGCCGAATTCCACGCCGCTCTCCAAGTTGCTCGGCGGTCATGACCTTGCCGCGATCGTATTTTCGCTCATCATCCCAGACGAGAGGCTCGGACATATTATCGTTCATGCCAAGATCGAGATCGCTCATCAGAATAATAGGGGTCTGCAGTCGTTCCGCCAGATCAAAAGACAGGGCACCAAAATCGAAGCACTCTTTGGGTGTCGATGGAAACAGCAGAACCTGTTTTGTATCCCCGTGCGAAGCATAGGCGCAGGCCAGAATATCAGACTGCTGGGTGCGGGTAGGCATTCCGGTGGACGGTCCCGCGCGCTGCACGTTGAACAACACGGTGGGGATCTCTGCAAAGTAGGCCAAACCCAGGAATTCACTCATCAGCGACACACCGGGTCCAGATGTAGCGGTGAAAGAGCGCGCGCCATTCCAGCTTGCCCCGATTGCCATACCGATGGCCGACAACTCATCTTCCGCCTGTACGATGGCATAATTGCGACGCCCCGTACCCGGATCGATGCGAACACGCTTGGCGTACTTCTCAAACGCGTCCACCACAGAAGTGGAAGGCGTGATCGGATACCACGCAGCTACAGTGGCTCCGCCATAAAGCGCACCCAGGCCGAGGGCTGTGTTGCCATCAAGCAGAATCTTATCGCCTACCTTGTCGCTTTTTTGGACCCGTATACCAATAGGGCACTCGAAGTTGGCCCGGACGTAATGATGCCCCAACTCCAATGCGTGAATATTGGGCAGTACCAGGTTTTTCTTGCCCTTGAACTGATCCTCGACCAGACCGGTCAACACCTTGAAGTCCATATCCAGCAGTGCCGCCAGCGCGCCGACATAAATCACGTTCTTAAACAGTTGTCGCTGCCGCGGGTCGTTGTACTGCTCATTGCAGATACGGGTAAGGGGCAAACCGATAATAGTGATGTCGTCGCGCAACAGGCGATGATCCAACGGCTTGGTGCTGTCGTAAATAAAATAACCGCCCGGCTCTACCTCGCGGATGTCCTGCGCCATACTCTGCGGATTGACGGAAAGCGCAATATCTATACCGCCGCGGCGACCCAGGTATCCTTTATCGTTGACCCTGACCTCATACCAGGTTGGCAATCCCTGAATATTGGAGGGAAAAATATTCTTGGGCGACACTGGCACACCCATGCGGAACAGTGCCTTGGCGAACAGATTATTGGCACTGGCTGAACCAGTGCCGTTCACATTGGCAAATTTGATAACAAAGTCGTTGACGGATTCGATGCGCTTCATAGTGACTCTCCCGCCTGGCGAACGTTGTATAGAAACTTTTGCATGTCCCAGGCGCTGGTCGGACAGCGCTCCGCGCACAAACCGCAATGCAGGCAAACGTCCTCGTCCTTGACCATCACCCGCATGGTTGGCAGGTCAGCTGATATATAAAGGTCCTGGGCCAAATTCCCCGCCGGTGCCTCCAGTCGGGTCCGCAAATCCTCCTCCGTACCATTGGTGACAAAACTGATGCAATCCGTGGGGCAAATGTCGACACACGCATCACATTCGATACAGCGCAACTCGTCAAACACAGTCTGTACATCACAATTCAGGCAGCGTTCCGCTTCCTTGTAGCCGGTAGAAACATCAAATCCCAGTTCCACCTCAACCTTGCGGTCTTTCAGCGTTTTTTCCAGTGGCGCCAGCGGCACAATATAGCGCTGATCAACGGCCACGCCATTATCATAGCTCCACTCATGCACGCCCATTTTCTGGCTGGCCAGCGTCACGTGGGGTGGCGGGCGTTTATGCACATCTTCGCCACGACAGAACAAATCGATACTGACAGCAGCCTGGTGTCCATGGGCAACGGCGGTAATAATATTCTCCGGGCCGAAAGCGGCGTCGCCACCGAAAAACACCCGTGCATTCGTGGACTGGTATGTGGACTTGTCCACCACAGGCATATCCCACTTATCGAATTCTATGCCCAGATCCCGCTCTATCCAGGGAAAGGAATTCTCCTGACCGATCGCCATCAGCACATCGTCGGCTTCCATGAACACCAGAGCTTCACCTGTGGGTACAAGCGTGCGCTTACCGGCCTCATCGTAACGGGCCTCGACCTTCTCAAAGGTCATGCCCTTGAGCTTGCCGTTCTCAACCACAAACTCTTTGGGCACATGGTTATTGTAAATCGGGATGCCCTCGTGCGCGGCATCCGCCTTTTCCCAGGGCGAGGCTTTCATATCCTCGAAGGGGCTGCGTACAACGACACGTACGTCCTCCCCGCCCATGCGCCTGGATGTCCTGCAACAGTCCATAGCCGTATTCCCGCCGCCCAGTACCAGAACACGCTTGCCAATTGAAGTCGTGTGCTCAAAGGCGACGCTGGACAGCCATTCTATGCCCAGATAGACATTCGCCATGGCGTCTTCCAGCCCGGGTAAATTCAGGCCTTTGCCGCGGGGCGCGCCGGTGCCGACAAATACCGCATCGTAATTCTTGCTCAGCACCTCTTTCAGGCTCTCCACCTGGATATTGAATGTCGTGGTCACACCCATATTGAGAATGTAGTTCACTTCCTCATCCAGTACCGCAGCAGGCAGGCGAAAAGACGGTATCTGGCTGCGCATCATGCCGCCGCCGGCAAACTGATTGTCGTAAATGTCGATGCTATACCCCAGCGGTGCAAGGTCGCGGGCCACGGTGAGCGAGGCTGGCCCGGCGCCAATGAGCGCAATACGCTTGCCGTTTTTCTTCTTCGGAATAATAGGCAAACGCCCGGTGATATCGTCCTTGTTGTCCGCTGCCACGCGCTTGAGGCGGCAAATGGCTACCGGTTCCTCTTCCACCCTGACGCGACGACAGGCGGGTTCGCAAGGTCGGTCACAGGTGCGCCCGAGAATTCCCGGAAACACATTGGAGTGCCAATTGACCATGTAGGCATCGGTGTAACGCTCAGCGGCAATGAGGCGAATGTATTCTGGCACCGGCGTATGCGCCGGACAGGCATACTGGCAATCCACTACCTTATGAAAATATTCAGGATTCTTGATATCGGTTGGTTTCACTTGCCCTGCTCATCATTGGTACACGAAATAATCGGTCGCAGATCGACCCGCCATCACGGCTGCGGAATTGTGTCACAAGTCAAGCGGCATTTCACTAAAATGGGGCCCGAAATCGCGTTACTTTTCCGACACTTAGCGATTATTCCAAGCGGTAGTGCCCCATCTTGAACTGCGGCCAGCCGGCCGCGCTTAAAACCAGCCGAAAAGACCGCCTTGTTTTTTCAGTTGATCTTCACAGCCAAGCAACTGCGCCTGATAGCTGTCGGCCCTGGATTCAACCTTGTGCGCCACAGTCATCAGCCATGGCTTTGCCAGGTAGGTCGCACGGTTATAGCCTGCGTGCCCCTCGTGGTAGGCCAGGTAAAGCCCATACGTGTTCTGCAGTGATATGCCACTTCGCTTGAGTGATTGCTGGTTGTACCAGCCCACAAAATTGACGGCATCCGCAAACTCATCCCGGTCCGCACCCCAGCGCCCCGCCTCGCTCGTGTATTCATCCCAGGTAGTCGTCTTTGCCTGGCTGTAACCATAGGCACTGGATGGCCTGGGTCCAGGTATGAAGCCGAAAATCCTTGTGCGCGGTGGCCTGGCGTCGGCCTGAAATCGCGACTCCTGATAAATTATCGCCATCATCACGGGGATGGCACTGTCCCACTCATCCCTGGCGGCGGCGGCATCGTCATACCAGCCTTGCTTCTCACGGAAGATCGCGCAAATATTGTTAACATCCTGCGGCGGACTCGTGGTGCAGGCACTCACGCCAAGCAGCAGTAGCAATAAAAGGATGCGGCTCAAATCTCCACACCGTGCGCCGCGAGAAGGTTGAGCAGTGCCTGCTCGTCGATAATATCGATACCTGACTCCTGCGCCCTGGACAGTTTTGAACCGGCGCCGGGACCCGCAACAAGACAGGTCGTTTTTGGCGAAACGCTACCGGCCACTTTTGCACCCAGTGACTGCAAATATGCCTTGGCATCCTCGCGCCCCAGCGCTTCCAGTTTGCCGGTGACCACCCAGGTTTGACCGGCCAGGGGCAGGTCCTGCGCGGGCAGGCGTTCGATATCCGGCCAACTAACGCCGGCGGCCCGCAGGGACTCGACCACTTGCCTGCTGGAAGCCGAATCAAAAAACTGCCGCAAGTGGTCGGCCACCACCGGGCCCACATCATCCACCTCCAATAATTGTTGCTCGGTCGCCGCAGCCAGTGCTTGCCAGCTACCGAAATGGCGTGCAAGGCTGAGTGCTGTCGCCTCACCCACATCCCGAATGCCTAACGCGAAAATGAAGCGGGGCAATGTGGTGTGCTTGCTCGCCTGCAAAGCAGCCAACAGATTGTCGGCGGATTTTTCTCCCATGCGATCAAGGTGCAGCAGTTGCTCCCGAGACAGCGCATAGAGTCCCGCAACATTCGCCACAAGACCCTCGTCCACCAATTGCTCGACGATTTTGTCACCCAGTCCCTGTATATCCAGTGCGCGCCTCGAGGCGAAATGTTTGATAGCCGCTTTTTGCTGGGCGGCGCACACCAGACCACCCATACACCGTAAGACCGCCTCTCCCTCTTCGCGCTCAATGGCGGACTGGCACACCGGACAACGGGTCGGAAATGCTATGGGGCGTGCGTCCGCAGGACGGCGATCAAGTACGACGGACACTACCTGCGGAATCACATCGCCGGCGCGGCGCACGATAACCGTATCGCCGATTTGCAGACCCAGGCGTTCGATTTCATCGCTGTTGTGCAAGGTTGCATTGCTCACAGTAACACCACCGACAAATACCGGCTGCAATCTGGCTACCGGGGTAATGGCGCCGGTGCGCCCAACCTGAAACTCCACATCCAACAGTTGAGTCATTTCTTCCTGCGCGGGAAATTTTCTCGCAATGGCCCAACGGGGCGCCCGTGAGACAAAACCCAGACGCTGCTGTAGCGCCAATTCATTGACCTTGAATACGATGCCGTCGATATCGTAGGGCAGACTGTCGCGACGCTCGGCCAGGGACTGGTAATAGGTCTCGCAGGCATCGATACCGCGTACCACCGCCGATTCAGAATTGATCCTGAGCCCCCAATTCCGCAGGCATTCAAGTACCTGTGAATGGCGGTCCGGGAGATTACCTCCCTGCACCTGCCCGACACCGTAGCAACACATTTCCAGCGGACGCTGTGCGGTTATCCGGGCATCCAGTTGGCGCAAGCTGCCAGCGGCCGCATTGCGCGGATTGACAAAGGGCTTTTCGCCGCGCTCTCGAGCACGTTGATTCAGTCGCTCAAACCCGGCTTTGGGCATATAAATTTCACCACGCACTTCGAGCAGCGCGGGAAAACCCGCTCCCCGCAGGCGCAGGGGAATTGAACGGATGGTGCGGACGTTGTGGGTGATATCCTCGCCGGTGGTGCCATCGCCACGGGTCGCGCCACGCTCTAATACACCCTCGCGGTACAGCAGGCTGACGGCGATTCCGTCCAGTTTGGGCTCGCATGCGAATTCCAGCGGCCCGCTATCCGCGCCGAGTCGATCCAGCAGGCGCCGGTGAAAATTCTGCATGTCCTGTGCAGCTGAAGGCATTGTCCAGGGACAACATGGGTACATCGTGGGTGATCTGCCTGAACTGGGTCAGGGGTTGGCCGCCCACCCGCTGGGAGGGGGAGTCGGCACGCAAGGATTGGGGGTGCTCTGCTTCCAATTCCAACAGGCGCAGCATACAGCGGTCGTACTCTGCGTCAGGCACTGTAGGCTGGTCCAGCACATAGTACTGGTAGTTCCAGGCATCCAGTTTCTCCCGCAGGGATTCGATTTCCTGCAAAGGATCTGCCAATGGCATAATACGTTTTAGCGGGCCTTGGCCAGCAGGCGCCGCTCCAGTTCGCGAATTTTCTGCCTACCGTGCTCCGTCGTCTGCCTGGTCAGCACGCTGCGGGACTCGTCCAGCACATCGGCACCCAGATTGCGGGCAACGGCCTGCGCGGTTTCCAGCATATAGTCATAGGCCTTCATCATATCTTCAGGACCCGGCAGTGTAAGAAAGAACACCAGACCGGGTGTAGACATGTCGGCCATATTATCGATATCAAAGACGCCAGGCTGCATCATATTGGCAACACTGAACTGGATAGCACCGCGCCCGGCCTCGAACTCATGGCGGTGAAAAAAGTTCATATCGCCGAAGCGCAGGTCGCAGGCCAACAAAATGTGCAGTATGTCGTGTCCGCGAAACCCCTGAGGACTGCGGGCCACAACGTTGAGCATAAACACTTCGGGTGCTTCGTAGCGGGGCAGCTTGCCCGCTGCGGGAGCTGCCTCATCGAACTTAGGCTGCCCCTCCTCCGACACCAACCCGTCAAGCCAGTCCAGGTTCTCCGCTTCATCCTCCGGAGAAACTGACACAATACCGCCCACCAAGCCATCGTCATCCCGGGACGCGGGTTTCTTGGTGCCTTTTTTAGCTGTTACTTTGGTTCCAGCCCCCTTTTTAACAGTCTGTCTACCCGAGGGCATGCCGGAAGCGCTGGATTTTGCTCCCTCTGGACCATAACCTGCGGCCTTGAGGATGTCGCCCCGCTCCACTACCCTGGCACCACCGTTGGGCAGCTCTCCAAACCAGGAAATATCCGCTTCCCGCTCGGCTGGCAAATCCTCTGGGTTGACCAGTTTAACCCTGATCTTGCCCCTTTTCTCGCGACGAATCCTGCGCCATGCATCCAGTAATACAGCCATTATCAGCAGTACCCCGACAATGACCATCCAGTCTCGTATTGTTAAATCCATCAGTCCCAAATCGCTCTATCCGCTTATTCGTCTGCCTGTTCAACTCGCCGCCAGTGCTGCCGCCTCTTCCACATCGACGGACACCAACCTCGACACCCCCGGTTCATACATTGTCACGCCCATCAGGTGGTCGGCGAACTCCATGGAAATTTTATTGTGAGTAATATAGATGAATTGCACCTTGTCGGACATCTCTTTTACGAGGCGCGCGTAACGCCCTGTATTGGCGTCATCCAGAGGCGCGTCGACCTCGTCCAGAATACAGAACGGCGCGGGATTGAGCTGGAAGATAGAAAACACCAGCGCTATGGCGGTCAGCGCCTTCTCGCCCCCGGACAACAAATGAATCGTCGCGTTCTTTTTGCCGGGTGGTCGGGCCATAATGGTGATACCGGTGTCGAGTAAATCATCACCTGTCATTTCCAGATAGGCGCTACCGCCTCCAAAAACCCGCGGAAACAACTCCTGCAGTCCAGTGTTCACCTTTTCAAAGGTTTCGCGGAAGCGATTGCGCGTCTCCTTATCAATCTTGCGAATGGCCGACTCAAGTGTATCCAGCGCGGTCACCAGGTCCTCGTTCTGTGCATCGAGATACTGCTTGCGCTCGGACTGCAGGTGGTACTCGTCGATCGCTGCCAGGTTGATAGGCCCAAGGCGCACTATTCGGTTGGCGACCTTCTCCAGGGAGTGCTGCCATTCCGGCTCATTGGCGCCCTCCGGTATGGTGCGCAATACGTCCTCGATATCGTGTTTGCCTTCAACCAATTGTTTGTGAATGGTATTGCGCTGCACCTGCAGGGTCTGGTTGGCTATGCGTTGTCGCTCCAGTTCACCGCGCACAGTTTCAGCACGCTGCTCAATGGCGGCGCGCTGCTGTTCCGCCTCGCGCAACTGATGCTCCACTTCGGCCACCAGTTGCCGTGCCGCACTCAGTTCAGCTTCGGCTTGCAAACGCTGCTTGAGTTGCTGCTCCAGGTCAGCATGTAATCCGGTCAACGGATCGTCATTTTCGCGCAATGCCACGGTCAGGCTGGCCTGCCGTTCACGCAATTGCGCCACCTGGCGATCGGTGCGTTCAATCGTTTCGCGCACCGCTTTCAATTGTGTATCGATGGACTGGTAATTCATGGCTACCTGATGCGCGCTGTCCTTATCCTGACGTGCCTTTTGTCGGGCGTTATCAAGTGTTAGGCGAATCTGGTCGCGGGTGGACAGCAATTCCTCGCGCCGCCGGGAATCCGTCTCCATGCGTTCGATGGACTCCGCCAGCACACGCCTGGCCTGGGAGATCGCTTCCTGTTCCAGCCGGAACTGTCCGCGCGCGTCATCGATCTCGGTATTTATGCGCTCATTGCGCAGTTTGATTTGCTCGGCCTTGGCCTGATAGGCAGACATACGGGCACTGAACTCGGCATGCTGGCGAGTGGCTGCCTGCAGTGCGTGTTGGCACTCCTGACGCTGCTCTTCCAGTTTCTTCAGTGCGTCCTCGCATTCCTGCAGTTCGCGCGTTAACTGCGCCTCCCGCTGTTGCTGTTCATCCAGATTCTCGGCTAATAACTCCAGTTCCTCGCGGCGCTGGATTACGCCTGTGTCGCCTTGCGACAAGCGTGCAACACGCAACCAATTGCTGCCCATCCAGATACCGTCGCGGGTAATAATGGATTCATGCGCTGCCAGTGACGCGCGCCGCTGCATCGCCTGGCCCAAATCATCTGCGGTATATACACCGGCCAGCAGGGTATCCGCACGGCCGCCACTGTGCACCCTGGATGCCAGCAATCCCGGCGCCTGGTCCTGCTCAACACCGGACTCCACCAGCAGGAGGTTACCCTGCTCAAGACTGCCCAGATAGCTCCCGAGCTTGCCGATATCCTCCACGCACACCGCCTGCAGATAGTCGCCCAGTACCGTTTCGACGGCCAGCTGCCAGCCATTGTCGACCTGCATCAGCTCCAGCAGTCGCGACTGGTCTGCCAGTTGCTGTGCCTGTAACCACTCCCCGACGCCCTGGTTGCCGTCTTCCATGGCCGCCTGCTGCAGGGCTTCCAGTGAAGCTCGGCGTCCGCGCATCTGTTGCAGGAGCGAGCGCACCTGATTCAGCTCGGTCGACAGACTGGTGCGGCTGTCCCGGGTCGCTGCCAGCGTCTGCACCAGCGATGCGCTGTGTCGCTCATGTTCTGCGATGGTCAGTTCGACATGAGCCAACTGTTCACCGAGTGTTTCGGCTTCCGCATCGGCGGGACCCGTGACCAGGCTCCGCTTCTCCTCCTCCAACTGTCGGGTTCGCTCCTGCAGGCGCTGCAACACCTGCTCTACATGCTGGATACGTGATTGCTGTACTTCCGCCTGCTGTCGCGGTTCTGCGGCATGCTGGTTGAACTCATCCCACTGCTGCTGCCAGTCGTGCATCGCCTCCTCTGCCTGCAACAGGGCCTGCGCCGACTCCTTCTCGAGCGCCTGCAGCCGTTCCAGATCCGGGCTCAATGTCAGGATCTCGCTCTCCCAGGCGACCAGCTTGGCGCGATCATCGCCCAAATGGCTCTCCGACTCCGAGAGATTGGCCCCGGTCTGGGCCAGATCTTCATGCAATTGTCGACCGCGCTCCTGCTGATGCTTGATGGTCTGTTCAATACGGGATACTTCCGAACCGAGTAAGTAATACGTTGCCTGCACCTTGTTAAAAGCATCGGTACGGTCGCTGTGGTCTACCCTGTACTGTTCAATGGCGGTGTCAACGTGCTGGTGCTCTGTATGCACCGCTTCCAGTTTGACTTCCAACTCGCCGACCGCCTGTGTCGCGCTTTTTATCTGGCTGTCCAGTGCCTGGCATTGCAGGGCCAGCAACTGGGCCTTGAGTTCGCGCTCTTCTGTCTTTAACTCAGTGTATTTTTCCGCCGCCTGTGCCTGGCGTTGCAAATGCTGCAGTTGCCGCTCAAGTTCATCGCGCAGGTCCGTGAGACGCTCGAGGTTTTCATGCGTGCGTCGCATACGACTTTCAGTTTCCTTGCGCCGCTCCCGGTACTTGGAGATTCCCGCCGCCTCCTCGAGGAAAACCCGCAGGTCCTCCGGCCTGGATTCGATCAGGCGACTGATCATGCCCTGCTCAATAATGGCGTAACTGCGCGGACCCAGTCCCGTACCGAGAAAGATATCGGTGATATCCCGTCGGCGGCAGCGAGTGCCGTTAAGAAAATACTCCGACTGCCCGTCGCGGGTCACCTGGCGCCGGGTGGATATCTCTGCGTAGCTGGCGAATTCCCCGCCGATCTTGCCCTCGGTGTTGTCAAACACCAGTTCGATGGTGGCCTGGCCAACCGGTTGGCGATTGACCGAACCATTGAAAATAACATCCGCCATGGACTCGCCGCGCAGATTCTTGGCCGAACTCTCGCCCATCACCCAGCGCACGGCATCAATCACATTGGATTTGCCGCAGCCATTGGGCCCAACGACCGCACACATATTGCTCGGAAAATTAACCGTCGTTGGATCGACGAAGGACTTGAAACCCGCCAGTTTTATAGACTTTAGTCGCATATTACCTTAGATAACCAGCATAACTTACTGTTTTTTATAGTTTTATGTCGGATTTTCCATACAATCGCCCCGACACCAAAACACAATATATAGTGTATATAGTTTATGCGAACAACACTATGCCTGAACAGGAGAAATGCAAAAATTCGCGTTTTGACGGCTGTAGTGACAGCAAAATCACGTGACTAGACCACGATGCCCTACTGCTTGTTCGGTCGTAAAACAATGTCCAGCGGCGTCGTATCGACGGCGGGAACCACTGGGCCAACCTGTCCCAGCCAACGGGCATTTTCCTCCCCCGGACGACCATCCGGGGAGACCTGCACAGCTACGATAACCGATGCCGTCTGCGACAGTTTCTGGCCTGCCATTGAATTGCTGTCATCCAGGCGCAGGGTGACGGGGAGCTGCGCGCCGGTCAGGCGCTGGACGGCAATCGGCATACGACTACCGGAATCGGCATTGCGCGCCAAAACGAACACGGTATCGGCAGGGCCGATATCCGCATCCGTGGGGGCTGCAACGCGCACTGTCACGCCGCTGCTGGCACCTTCTGGATGATCAACCTCGGCCGGCGCTTCGGCTGATGCAAGCGCAGTCCCGGGCGGCGCGTCTTTCAGATGCAAAGCGATCTCCAATGGCGCATCATCAACACGAGGTGCCACTGGTCCGACCTGCCCCAGCCAACGGGCATTGTCCTCCCCCGGACGACCATCCGGGGAGACCTGCACAGCTACGATAACCGATGCCGTCTGCGACAGTTTCTGGCCTGCCATTGAATTGCTGTCATCCAGGCGCAGGGTGACGGGAAGCTGCGCGCCGGTCAGGCGCTGCACAGCAATGGGCATGCGGCTGCCAGACTGTGCATTGCGCGCCAGGATGAACACCGTATCGGCGGGCCCGATATCGGCATCTGCCGGCACTGAGACGCGCACCGTCACGCCGGCGCCAGTTGCTGCCACCGGTTGCTGCGGCCCGGCAGCATCGATTGCGTCGGCGGCGGAAGGATCCTCCGCAATCAGACGCTGCCGAGCGGTTTCTATTACCTGGGTGATCATCTTGGCGCTGTCGGAGTCCGGCGGCTCCATCACCTGCAAGCGCTGCCAGTACGCCATGGCGGCGCGGTACTGCTGTTGTTCGAAGGAGGCCATGCCCAGCAGGCCCAGCGCTGTGCGCTGTTGCGGGTCTGCAGCCAGGGCTTGTTCAGCCCGCAGTCGCGCGCGATCACTGAGTGTGCGACCAGCCGCCAGGTATTCGGCCTGCGCAGCGTAGGCGAGGGCCTGGGCGTCCTCTGGCACGGCCTCCACCAGCGCACCGTAGCTTTGCGCGGCACGCGCATAATCTTCCTGCGCCATATAATAGCGACCCAGCAGCGCCAGATAATGCAGATTGTCCGGCCGTTGCGCAGAGCGCGCCTCAACATCGCGAATAAGGCTGCGCATTTGCTCGGGAGGGGTGTCGTCCTGCATGCTCTGCAACTGCCCTACAATCACAACATCGGGGGCCGCACCGAGAACGTAATACAATCCACTGGCAAGCAGCGTCACAAACGGCAGCAAGATCCACACGGGAAAGGACTGTTGTGCGGGCGCAGGAGGCGCAGCGTGCCGGTGTTCATCTTCGAGTAACCGCAGTTGCGCGTCTTCCTGCAGGGCCGCGTTACCCTCCCCGTCCAATTCCGCCCGACGCAGCCGGAACCACTCCATATTGGCCCGGTCAAGGTCGTCCTCGGCGGCGCCGGGTCGCACTCTGGGAAAGAGAAAAAACAGGCTGCTCAGCAGCAGCAACCCCGCGCAGGCCAGTATAAAGGTCGTCAAGAATCCTGCTCCGCCTTGTCCAGCAAGGATCGCAAACGGGCCAGCTCCTCAGCACTCAGGGCGGCGGTGCCCGATGCAGCGGTTTTCGACCGCGAGCGCAGCGTGATTGTCAGCACCAGGATACCGACCAGCAATAGCAACACCGGAGCCAGCCAGAGGACGAATGTCGCTCCGCCAAAACGCGGCCGGTAACGCACGAACTCACCGTAGCGAGCCACCATATAGTCGAGTATCTCCTCATCGGACGCGCCCTGCTCCAACTGCTGGTGCAACAACTTGCGCAAATCCATGCGAAATTGGTGCATTGGAGTCAGCGATATTCTGGTTCTGGCACTTGGGACAACGCAACTCCTCGCTCAGTTGCTTGTAGCGCGCTTCCAGCTCGGGCTTGCTGAACTCATAGGTTTCGATCAGAGCCAGGGCAGGGCCAGCCACCAGCAGGAGGGCAGTGACAATGAGTGGACGCAGAATCTTCACGGCGCGCTACTTCCTTTACTCAACTCCAGGTACAACGGTTGAAGAATGGTCTGCCAGACGTGCTCATCCACCACACCAACGTGGCGGTAACGCACGACACCATTGGCATCGAGCAGGTAGGTTTCCGGCGCGCCGTAGACACCCATATCCAGGCCAAGGGTGCCCTCCCTGTCCGCGATATTGAACTGGTAGGGATTGCCCAGTTCATCCAGCCAGCGCTGGGCCGCGCTGTCATCGTCCTTGTAGTTGACACCGAAGATAGGAATACCCTGCTCCGCCAACTGTTTCAGGTAGGGGTGTTCCACCCTGCAGGAGACACACCAGGTGGCCCACACATTCAGCAGCGCAACCCGGCCTTTGACATCTGCCTCGGACACCGTGCCGCCCTGGTCCAGTCGCGGCAGGCTGAAGGCCGGCAGCGGCCGGTCGATCAGTGCCGAGGGCATCTCACTGGGATCAAGACCGAGGCCGCGGAACAGGATAATAGCGAGCAGCGCAAACAGGATCAGTGGCAGGAACAGCTTGAGTCTAGGTCCCACGCAACACCGCCTCGTGACGACTGCGGACGACTTCCCGCTGGCGCCGATAGCGTTTGTCCAGCGCCGCAGTAAACGCCCCGACCGCCATGAGTATCGCCCCCAGCCACATCCAGCGCACCAGTGGCTTGTAATGCAGTCGCATCGCCCAGGCACCGTCGTTGCCGACCGGCTCGCCCATCGCGACATAGAGATCGCGAAACAGGCCAGCATCGATCGCGGCCTCGGTCATCACTGAGCCGGTAGCCAGATAACGTCGCTTCTGCGGGTTCATGCTGGCTACCAAAACACCGTCACGCGTCACTTCAAAACGCGCTTCATCCGCCACAAAGTTGGGGCCGCGCACCTGCTTCAGGTCAATGAAGCGGAAATCGTAACCAGCCACCACAAGGCTTTCACCCGGGCTCATTTTAAGATCGTGTTCAACCGAATACTGGCTGGTGGCTACAATGCCAGTGACACAGACTGCGAATCCGAGGTGGGCAATCAGCATGCCGCAGTAGCCTGGCGTGAGCCTGCCCAAACCCTGAACCGGGCCGGACGCACTGCGCAGCCGCTGCCAGCAATCCTTGGCCAGCCCCAGCACCAGCCAGGAAGACAGCAGCACGGCCAGTGCCACCCATATATTGTAGGGCGCGTGCAGTAGCGGCAGGGTAACGCCGCACAGCACTGCGACCATAGCGGGAATAAGCAACTCTGCACGCCAGCGCGCAACCGAGTCACGCTTCCAGCGGGAAACAGGACCCAGCCCCATGAAGGGCACCAGCAGTGCCATCAACGGGACAAAAACCGCATTGAAGTACGGCGGGCCGACAGATACCTTGCCCAGGCCCAGGGCATCCACAATTAACGGAAACAGGGTGCCGAAGAGCACCGTAAGGGTGGCGACCAGAAACACCACGTTATTGCACAGCAACAGACTCTCCCTGGAGATCCAGCCAAAGCTGACCCGACTGCTGACCGCCGGGGCGCGAAAGGCATACAGCGTCAGCGAGCCACCCACCACTACTGCCAGGAACACAAGCACAAACATGCCGCGCGCGGGGTCTGTCGCGAAAGCGTGCACCGATGTCAACACCCCGGAGCGCACCAGGAAGGTGCCGAGCAGGCTCAGCGAAAAAGCGAAGATGGCCAGCAACACGGTCCAGCTTTTGAACAGGCCGCGTTTTTCCGTGGCCGCCAGCGAATGTATCAACGCAGTACCTGCCAGCCAGGGCATGAATGAAGCATTCTCCACCGGATCCCAGAACCACCAGCCGCCCCAGCCCAGTTCGTAGTACGCCCACCAACTGCCCAGCATGATGCCCAGGCTGAGAAAGGCCCATGCGATATTGGTCCAGGGCCTTGACCAACGGGCCCAGGAGGCATCCAGTCGCCCCCCCAGAAGTGCCGCGATAGCGAATGAAAAGGCCACGGAAAATCCCACATATCCCATGTACAGCAGGGGCGGGTGAATGATCAGCCCGGGGTCCTGCAGCAGCGGATTGAGGTCGCTGCCGTCGGCCGGTGCGCCGGGCAACAACCGGGCGAATGGGTTGGAGGTCAGCAGCGAGAATGACAGGAACCCCACCGCAATAGCGCCCATCACCGACAACACCCGGGACAGCACCAATAGCGGTAACTGCGGGCTGAACAGGGCCACGGCGGCAGTCCACAGGGAGAGGATCAGTGACCACAGCATCAGGGAACCTTCATGATTACCCCATACGGCGGAAAACTTGTAGATCGGCGGGAGCAGACTGTTGCTGTGCGCCGCGACCAGCTCTACCGAAAAATCATCCTGCAGAAAAGCGGAGCTCAGGCAGCTGAAACTGATGCCGACAAAAACCAGCAAGCCGATGGCCAGGCTGGGTGCCAGGGCCATGGCAACGCTATTACCGCGCCAGGCGCCCCAGGCAGGCACCAGCGCAAGGATCAGTGCCAGGCACAATGCGATGATCAGGGCGAAGTGACCAATTTCAGGAATCATTCGGGTTTGCCTTTGTGATCATAGCCCGAGTTTTTCAATGCGTCGGCGACTTCGGGCGGCATATAGTTTTCATCGTGCTTGGCCAGTATCTCCGTCGCTTCCAGCACGCCCTCATCATTCAACATACCCGAGGCCACCGCACCCTGCCCCTCGCCGAACAGGTCCGGCAGGATACCGGTATAGACAACGGGGACTGACGCCTGGAAGTCGGTAAGTTGGAAATTCACCTGCAGGCTATCCGCAGCGCGCTGCACGCTGCCTTTGACCACCATGCCACCCACCCGAATCGGCCGACCGACCGGCGCCTTGCCTGCCACAACTTCGGCCGGCGGATAAAACAGGTTGATATTGCCGCGCATTGCGTAAATTACCAGGCCGATGGCAACGCTGGAAAACAACGCCACAAACAGCACCAGGTAGAGTCGCTGCTTCGCACCGGGTGCATTAATTCTGCTCCCTGGCGCTGCCGCCGGCTGCAGCCTGCGCGCGTTTGAGTTCTGCTGCCAACTGCCGCAAAAAGCGCTTGCGGCGACGCAGGGGTGCAAGCAGCACAGCAGCAATCACCACGATGGTTACCAGGTAAGCCGTCCACACATACACGCCGTGGCCGTCCATGGTCAGTAGCGCATGCAGGCTGTCAAAGTACATCAGATGGCCTCCGCTTCGCGGGCGAGCTTTCGCACCCACTGCGTGCGCGACTCACGCTGCAGCAACTCCGCTCGCATATTCAGCAGCAGGCAGCAGGTAAACAGTGCATAGAACGCTGCAATCATCAGCAGCAGCGGATACAACATACTACTGTCAATGGTGGACTCTCCGGTGAACTTGATTGAGGCTCCCTGGTGCAGGCTGTACCACCAGTCCACCGATTTGTAGATGATGGGGATGTTCACCATACCCACCAGGCTGAGCACCGCACATGCCTTGCCAGCGGCCTCCTTGTTATCGAAGGCCTCGTACAGCGCCACCACTCCCAGATAGAGAAACAACAAAATCAACATTGATGTGATGCGCGCATCCCATACCCACCATGTACCCCAGGTGGGCTTACCCCAGACCGCGCCGGTGAACAGGGCGATAAAGGTGAACGCGGCGCCAACGGGAGCCGCCGCTTTCATCGCCACATCGGCCATCTTCATACGCCAGATCAGGTTGATGGCACCTGCAATAGCCATCAGGTAGTACCCCGCCAGCGCCACCGCCGCCGCCGGCACGTGAATATAGATGATGCGGTAGCTATTGCCCTGGCGAAAATCCGGCGAGGTAAACAGCAGGCCCCACACCATACCCACCGCCAGCGCCAGCAATGTAACCGGCAGCAACCAGCGCAGGATGACGCCGGAGATGGCGTACAACCAGGGCGGGGAGCCGAGCTTATGAAAGAAGGACCACATTGCGGCGGCAATTATACAGTGCGCACAGCGCGGGACAACCAAATGTCCAAACAACCGGCATCGGGTAGCAAGAACATCATCAGGCATCAATGCTTATCCTCAATCCAGCAGCTACCGCCAGCGGCGCCAGCGCTATGGCCAGGCACAACATCGCACCCAGAATCGCCAGGTAAGGCCCGGCTGGCATACCACTGACCGCGGCCTGCACCGCGGCACTGCCGAAAATCAGCACCGGCATGTACAGTGGCAGAATCAACAGCGATATGAGCATACCGCCACGTTTGAGACCCACGGTGAGCGCCGCCCCGATAGCGCCGAGCAGGCTCAGCACGGCGGTACCCAGCAGCACGCTGACCACGAGTGTGCCCAGTGCAGCCACGGACAGGTTGAGCATCAGGGCAAACAGTGGAGATACCACTGCCAGCAACAGGCCGGTGGTCAGCCAGTGCGCGCCGATATAAGCCAGCACCGATAAATACAGCGGCTGCGGCGCCAGCAACAGTTGCTCCAGGCTGCCGTCGTCAAAATCGCTGCGAAACACGGTATCAGATGTCAGCAGGTTGGAAAGCAGGGCCGTAATCCACAGCACGCCTGGCGCGAAACCTGCCAGTTTGTCCGGCGCAGGGCCCAGGCCGAGCGGAAACAGGGCGACCACCATGGCAAAAAACAGCAATGGATTACCGATTTCGATGGGGCGACGCACCGCCAGCATCAGTTGGCGACGCAACAACCTGATACAAAATTGCCGGGTGCCAAGGGCGCTCACGTGACGCTGCCCGCGAGGTTCAGGAAGCGCACATCACAGCTCACCTGCAGTGCCTGGTGGGAGGTCATCAGCACTGCCCCGCCTGCCGCAACGTGCGTTGCCAACAGGGACTGCAACTCGTCGACGCCACCCTTGTCGATGGCGGTAAAGGGTTCATCCAGCAGCCAGACAGGCGCACTGGACAGAAACAGGCGCGCCAGATTCACCCGTCGCTGCTGACCGGCAGACAGCGTATGGCTGGGCACATCCTCGTAACCGTAAAGCCCCACCCGGGCCAGGGCAGATTCGATCTGGTCATCGGCGTACAGACCTTCACCGCTCACGTGCCAGGCCAGATTTTCCCGCGGAGTCAGCAGTGCCTTGACCGCCGGATGATGACCCAGATAAAGCTGCGGCACCGGACGCTGCACCTGGCCTTCAAAGCCGTAGCGCGCCAGGCCGCAGAGGATTCGAATAAGACTGGTTTTGCCGGCTCCGTTGGGACCCTCAATCTGCCACAACTGCCCGCCGTGCACTGCAAAGGACAGATCCCGAAACAACTCGCGCCCGCCGCGCGCCAGGCCCAGGGACTGAACCGCCAGCAGCGGCGTGCCGACGGAACTGGCGGGCACTAGAGGTTAACCACCCGTATCGCCGGCACATGCAGACCGGTATCGCGCTCCACCCGCAGATTAGCGAAGTCAAACAGCTTGCTGTCTCCCAACTGCGAGGGTGACACATGGCGAATACTGCGGAATATCGACTCGGTACGACCCGGATACTCGCGCTCCCACTGCGCCAACATCTGCTTCACCTGCACCCGCTGCAGGTGCTCCTGCGAGCCACACAGGTTACAGGGAATAATGGGGAATTCCTTGTAGCGCGAGTAGCGCTCAAGGTCCTGCTCCTTGCAATAGGCCAGGGGACGGATCACCACATTCTGCTTGTCGTCACTGAGCAGTTTGGGTGGCATGGCCTTGAGCTTGCCGTTAAAAAACATATTCAGGAACAGCGTCTCGACGATATCGTCCCGGTGATGGCCCAGGGCGATCTTGGTAGCGCCAATTTCCTGGGCAAAGCCATACAGACTGCCGCGCCGCAGCCGCGAGCACAGCCCGCAGGTCGTTTTACCTTCCGGCACCACTTCCTTCACAATACTGTAGGTGTCCTTCTCCAGGATGTAATACGGCACGCCCATACCCGGACAGGTAGCCTGGCAGCACCTCCTCGGGAAAGCCCGGCTGCTTTTGATCCAGGTTCACCGCAATCAGTTCAAAGTTCACCGGTGCGCTGTGTTGCAGGTTGAGCAGGACATCCAGCATGCCGTAGGAATCCTTGCCCCCGGACACGCACACCATCACCTTGTCGCCCTGCTCGATCATGTTGTAATCGGCGATGGCGTTGCCCACATTGCGGCGCAAGCGCTTTTGCAGCTTGTTGAATTCGAGTGTTTCCCTGCGGGACAGTTCGCGCACGTAGATCGCCATTAGTGCTTGATTTGGCGGGCATTTTACTTGCTACAGCTTGCTGGCGTCCAGTTGTGGCTGTGAGTCAAGTTTTGATTGCCAGGTCGGAACGAGAATTCCATCGATCTGAGTGAACGAGCAGCGTACGCGGTACACGGCGAGCGGCAGCGGCAATCCCCCACTTGCTCGAAGGGAGAAGTGCACTTCGAGCCGTGGGGGATTGCCGCTGCCGCTCGCCGCACCAGTTCGATGTCCCGCGCTGCCTTGTAATTTCGCCGATTTGCCACGACAATGTGCGCCGCAAAATACCTCACCCAACCACCAAGCGAGGACCACGCCCCGATGAAACAACCCGTTCGTGTGACTGTTACCGGCGCGGCTGGCCAGATTGGCTACGCCCTGTTATTTCGTATTGCCTCCGGCGCCATGCTCGGTGATGACCAGCCGGTGATACTGCAACTGCTGGATATCACACCGGCCATGGAAGCGCTCAATGGCGTAAAAATGGAGCTGGAGGATTGCGCGTTCCCGCTGCTGGCTGGCATTGTCTGTACCGATGATCCCAACACCAGCTTCAAGGACGCCGATTATGCGCTGCTGGTAGGTGCGCGTCCCCGCGGTCCGGGGATGGAGCGCAAGGACCTGCTGGAAGCCAACGCGGCCATTTTCTCGGTGCAGGGCAAGGCCATCAACGACCATGCCAGCAGGAATATCAAGGTGCTGGTAGTGGGCAACCCCGCCAATACCAACGCACTGATCACCCAGCGCAATGCGCCGGATATCAACCCGCGCAACTTCACTGCCATGACGCGGCTTGACCACAACCGGGCGAAAACCCAGATTGCCCTGAAGACTGGCAAGACAGTCAATGACGTTACCAACATGACGATCTGGGGCAACCACTCTGCGACCCAGTACCCCGACCTGTTCAATGCCCGGGTGAACGGCAAACCCGCCATCACACTGGTCGACCAGCAATGGTATGAAAGCGAGTTCATTCCCGTCGTGCAACAGCGCGGTGCCGCCATTATCAAGGCGCGCGGCGCCTCCTCTGCTGCGTCGGCTGCCAATGCCGCTATTGGACACATGCGCTCCTGGGCACTGGGTACGGACGGCGACGATTGGGTATCCATGGGCGTCTGTTCCGATGGCTCCTATGGCATCCAGAAAGGCCTTATCTACTCCTTCCCCTGTCGCTGCAGCAAAGGCGAATGGACTATCGTTCAGGGCGTAGAGGTCGGCGAATTCAGTCGCACTAAAATGTCGGCCACGGAGCAGGAACTGGCCGAAGAACGTGACGCGGTGCAGCATCTGCTGCCGTAGGACCAGGCTGCAATCCAGGCCAGTAAACTAGATCGGGGTCAGAGGAAAACCACTCTGGCCCCATTTTTTTGGGTTAAGCTCAAGACATGAACGATATCGCTACCTCCAGAAACTACCATCACGGCAACCTGCGTGCGGAACTGCTCGATACTGCCATCGAACAACTGCGCGAAACTGGCGTGGAAGAGTTGAGCCTGCGCGCGCTGGCCCGGGCCGTTGGCGTATCGCAGACCGCACCGTACCGACATTTTGCCGATAAAGGTGAGCTGCTTGCAGCGATGGCCACGTGCGGTTATCGGGACCTGCTCGATGCGCTGCGCCAGGCCGGTGCCGCGACTGGTGACTGCCCGGAGGAGCAACTGTTCGCCTTCGCGCACGCTTACGTGGATTACGCCGCGCGCAACCCGCAGTTGTTCAAACTCATGTTTGGCCCCGCCGTGCAGCCCACCGTCAGATACCCCGAGCTTCGCGAGGCCAGTCGAGATACCCTGCAACTGGTGCAGGACATCCTGCAGCGCGGTGTCGACAGCGGGATTTTTCGCCATGTGGACGACATCGCCTATATGGCCAATGCCGCATGGTCCAGCATCTATGGCCTGTCCACACTGCTGGTCGACGCGCCGGGCCTGTTCGAACGCTACATCGACCTGCAGCGCCAGGTGGATTTGGGTGTCCGAATTTTCCTGGATGGTCTCGGCCCCACCGCAGAAAAAAACGCCTGATCAGAGGCAAGCGGCAGCGGGAAGTCCACGGCAATATGCAAAGGCAGTCGACGGCGGGAAGACCACGCTGCGAATGACGTCGCTCTTTGAGCAAGCGTGGTCTTCCCGCCGTCGACTGCCGGATTCACAAGGAGGACGTTACAGCTCCCGTAACACCGTCAGCGGCGACGTGGACACCACCTTGCGACAACTGAAGACACCCAGACAGCCTATAATCACTGCTCCTGAAAGGACTCCCACCGGCCAGATCCACGGCGTCGGTGCATAATTCATTTCCATGACCTTCGATTGCAGGATATACACCGACAGTTCTGCCGCCACAGTAGCGAGTAACCCGGCAAACAATCCCAGCGTGACAAACTCGATCAGCAGCCCGCCAAGAATTAGTCGGCGCGGCGCTCCCAGTGCACGCAGTATCGCACTCTCATGCATGCGGGCATCGACGCTGGCCTGCACGCCTGCAACCAGCACCAGTGCACCAGCGGCGAGAATGACCACCAGCACCAGATTAATGGCCGCTGATACCTGGTTTACGATGGCGCGAATCTGTTCCACCACAATATCCATCTCTATCACAGTCACGGTCGGGAAGCGGCGAATAAAGTGATTTAGAAATGGTTTGTCCACTGCGTCCAGATGAAAGCTGGTCATGAAGGTCGCCGGGTATGGCGTCAGGAGCCGCGGCGGAAAGACGAGAAAGAAATTGGGCCGCATGGACTGCCACTGCAACTTGCGGATACTGGTCACTTGCGCCTCCAGTGGCTGCGAGCCCACCAGAAAACCCACCGTATCGCCCACTTTAATCCCGAGGCGCTCGGCGAAGCCTTGTTCCATCGAGACCTCGGCCTGATCAGTACCGGGAGCCCACCACTGGCCGGCCACCAGCCGATTATCCGTGGGCAGCGTATCTGACCAGGTGAAATTGGTTTCGCGCTGGCGCCGTTCCTCCTGGACATCGTCTGTGCCCGGTAACTCCTCGCCATTGACCGACATGATGCGGCCGCGGATCATGGGATAGAACGCCTCGCTCGGGATATTTTCCGAGCGCAGCAACTGCTCTATCGCCTGGACATCCTCGGGACCGATATTGACCATAAAGTGATTGGGCGCATCCGCAGGCAACTGGGCCTGCCACTCATCGATGAGCGAGGTCCGCACCAGCAGGAGTATCAGCAGCATCATGATGGCCATGGCGAATATCACTACCTGCAGCGCGTTTGCGACACCGCGCCGCTGCAATCCAGCCAGGGCGAGCCGCCATATGCTTCCCGCGCTCATGCCCAGCAGACGCCCCCCGCGCAGCAGCGTCAGCGCCAGGCAGAAGCCGAGGCCCGCAGTGACAGCCAGGCCCGCCAGTACCGCCAGGGTGAGTTTCCAGTCCTGACTGTACCACCACATCAGCAGCGTCACTGCCAGTAGTCCCAGTGCGTAGTCCCAGATTGCCTGCTTGCTCTCCAGCGGCAGATCCCGACGCAGCACCCGCAAGGGACTGGCCTGGGCCAGGCGGCGCAGCGGAGGCCACGCAAAACACAACAGACAGGTCAGTGCGGTGGTGGCGCCAATGGCATAGGGTCGCATGCCGCTGGGTCCCGGCTGCACCGGCAGCTGCTCCGCAAACAACAGGAAAAACAACGCCTGTATCACCCAGCCCAGCAGACATCCCAGCAGCGTGGCCACGCACCCGAGCAGTAGCAAACTACTGCCGTAGAGGCGATTCACCGTGCCGGAGGTCGCACCCATGCTTTTGATGATAGCCACATAGTCGTGGTGGCGAGCGCTGTAACGCCGTGCAGCCAGAGCCACAGCGACACCCGCCAGCACCACCGCCAGGCTGCCCGCCAACAACAAAAAGCTTTCCGCGCGCGCCAGGGCACTGCCAATACCCGGCTGTCCCTCATCCACATTGACTGCGCTCTGGCCATCCTGCAGTTGTGGTTGCAGCCACTGCGCAAATGCTTCGAGCGCCGGCTGCGGCCCGGCATAGAGCTGTCGATACTCCACGCGACTGCCAGGTTGCACCACGCCAGTGGCGGGGATGTCGTCGTAGTGCATCAATACGCGCGGACCAAAGCTGTAAAAAGAAGATCCCTGATCCGGTTCAGTGCGCGCTGCTGCGGCGACCACAAAATTGGCGTCACCGATAGTCACCTGATCGCCAACCGTCACCTGCAGCAGGGGAAACAGGCGGGAATCGAGCCACACCTCACCGCGGGCGGGTCCCGAGCGGGCGGGCAGTACCTTCGCGAAGGGCTCCGCGCTGTACGTCAGCTCGCCGCGCAGGGGATAGGCGTCGCTCACTGCCTTGATAGAAGCCAGAGACATGGTGTCCTCCCCGGCGTAGATCATGGACGGGAATAACAGTGTTTCTGCCTGCTGCAGTCCGCGGTCTTTCGCCTCCTGCAACCACGCCTGTGGCAGCGCCCGACCGCTGCTGACCACGGTATCGGCTGCCAGAAAACGGTGGCTTTCCTGCTCCAGTGAATGTTGTAACCGCGTGGTAAAGGCGCTGATCCCCGAGACCACGCCCACCGCCAGCACCAGGGCCATCAGCAGCACACCCAACTCGCCGCCACGCCAATCGCGGGCCAGCATCCTTGTGGCGGTCATGGACATCCCGCGGCTACTCCGGCACCAGCGCGCCGCCTTCCAGGCGCAGGCGGCGCTGGCAGCGATCTGCCAGGACCTGGTCGTGGGTCACCAGTACCAGCGTCGTTCCCTCTTCCCGATTAAGTTCGAACAGGAGATCGATAATATGCTCGCCCGTGCGGGTGTCGAGGTTGCCAGTGGGTTCATCGGCAAACAGTATCGCCGGCTTGGAAGCAAAAGCCCGGGCCAGGGCGACCCGCTGCTGCTCACCGCCAGACAGCTGCAGGGGATAGTGGCTCATTCTGGCGCCCAGTTCGACGCGCCGCAGGTAGTGTTCTGCCTGCTCTGCCACGTTGCCATGACCCTGCAATTCCAGGGGCAGCATCACGTTTTCCAATGCTGTCAGCGCGGGCAGCAATTGGAATGACTGGAACACGAACCCGATGTAGCGGCCGCGAAAGCGTGCACGACCGTCCTCGTCCAGTGCGCCCAGATCGGTGCCATTGATATTCACAACGCCCGCCGTGGCCACGTCCAGGCCCGCGAGCAGGCCCAGCAGAGTCGATTTGCCCGAGCCGGAGGCACCGATGATAGCCAGTGATTCACCCGACTTGATTTCCAGGGTGATCCCTTTCAGTATCTCCAGCTCGGCACCCGCCATGGGAACCCGCTTCTGGAGATTTTCACACTTGATCATGCAACGTGTCCTCTACGGCGTAATACGCAGTACCGTCGTCTTCGGATGGCTGTTACTGGCTGCTGGCGGGACAGGCGCGGGCCAATGAACAGAAAATTCTGGTGCTGGGTGATAGTATCAGTGCCGCCTACGGTATGTCTCTGGAACAGGGCTGGGTCGCGCAACTTGCCGGCCGGCTGCAAGAGCAGAATGCGCACTACAACGTGATCAACGCCAGTATCAGTGGCGAAACAACTGCCGGAGGCCTGCGTCGATTGCCGGTATTGCTGCAACAGCACCAGCCCAGAGTCGTTATCATCGAACTCGGCGCCAACGACGGCCTGCGCGGCTATCCCCTCCCGACCCTGCAAGGCAATCTCACGCAGATGGTGACGCTGGCGCAGCAGGCGGGCGCGCGGGTGATCCTGCTGCCGATGGAGATTCCACCCAATTACGGCGCTCGTTACACCACAGGATTTCGCGACAGCTTCCGTCAGGTAGCCGATGCGACCAGCAGCGTGCTGGCGCCCTTCGTGCTGGACGGGGTCGCTACCAACCCGAAGCTGATGCAGGCGGACGGCATGCACCCGACGGTCCAGGCGCAGCCCCTGCTACTGGAGAATGTGCTGCCCACGGTAACCCGGGTGTTGGCGGAGTGATGAAAAACCTGTCCTGGAATGAACTGCAGCGCGCCGACCGCGCTGCCGTCTGGCACCCCTACGCTCCCGCCACCGATGGACCGGATGTCTATCCGGTGGTCAGCGCCAGCGGTGTGCGCCTGGAACTGGCCGACGGCAGGCAACTGATCGACGGCATGGCCTCCTGGTGGTGCGCCATACACGGCTATAACCACCCGATACTCAACCAGGCCGTGGAATCGCAACTGCACACAATGGCCCATGTGATGTTCGGCGGACTGACCCATCCTGCAGCGGTCAAGCTGGCGCAGATGCTGGTAGAGCTCACCCCGCCCGGCCTGGACAGGGTCTTTTTCAGCGATTCCGGCTCTGTCGCTGTGGAAGTGGCCATGAAGATGGCCATTCAATACTGGTACAGCGTAAACCAGCCTGCCAGGCAAAAACTGCTGGCCCTGCGCAGCGGCTATCACGGCGACACGTTCGGAGCGATGTCTGTCTGCGATCCGGTCACCGGCATGCACCATCTGTTCGGAGACGCCCTGCCCCGGCAGATATTCGCGCCTGCACCCACCTGCGCGTTCGACGGGCCCTGTCCGGAGAGTGAATTGCACGAGCTGACTGCCCTGTTGTCGAGGCACAGCAAGGAACTTGCTGCTGTGATCGTGGAACCCGTGGTGCAGGGCGCCGGCGGCATGCGCTTTTACTCGCCGCAGTACCTGGTCAGGCTGCGGGCGCTGTGTGATCACTACGATGTACTGCTGATCTTTGATGAGATCGCCACCGGTTTTGGCCGCACCGGGAAACTCTTCGCGCTACAGCACGCGGATGTTGTGCCGGACATTTTGTGCCTGGGCAAGGCGCTGACCGGCGGCTATATGACGCTGGCGGCGACACTGTGCAATGAACGCATCAGCAGCGGCATCAGTAACAGCGCGGCCGGAGCCTTTATGCACGGACCGACTTTCATGGCCAATCCCCTGGCCTGTGCCACAGCCATCGCCAGCATACAGCTATTGCTGTCACAACCCTGGCAGCGCACCGTGCAGCGTCTGCAGACTGAGCTTGCCGCTGGCCTCGCCCCGGCACAGGAGCTGGACAATGTCGTTGAGGTGCGCACGCTGGGCGCCATTGGGGTGATTGAACTGAGGGAGCCGGTCGATATGCGCACCGTGCAACCCATGTTTGTCGAGCGCGGTGTCTGGGTGCGACCCTTTGGCAAGCTGGTTTACGCGATGCCGCCCTATATTATGGGGACTGCCGATGTGGCCACGTTGACGGCTGCCATGGTTGACGTGGTGGCACACCTTTAGAAACTCGTGGATTTTTTTATAGACCCATTGTGCCGGTTATTGGTCTCTATGCGTCGGCCGTTGGGGTGAGAATACCCCGCTTGCTCAAAAAGAGAGTGCATTCGCCGCGGGGTATTCTCACCCCAACAGCCTTGTATCACCGGTTTTTCGTCGTTCGTTCATTTTTCTAAAGTCCCCGCACATTCCCCTGCATGAATGTTACCGCGGACCCGGTCATAAACACCCTGCCGTCCCTGAGCTCGCAGTCCAGACGCCCGCCGCGTGCGGAAATCTGCCTGCAGTGCAATTGGTGCTTGTGCAGCCTGCCGGCCCAATACGGCACCAGGCTACAGTGCGCCGAGCCGGTGACCGGATCCTCGTTGATGCCGACCTGCGGGCCGAAGAACCGTGACACCGCATCACACTCATTACCCGGTGCAGACACGATGACGGGATGCACGCTCGCCGCCAGCAAGGCGGTAAAGTCGGGGTTCAGTTTCGCGACATCCGCCTCAAATTCATAGACATAGAGCACGGCTCCAGGTTTGCCTGCGGGGGCCAGCGCTTCACTGGCGGTAGCGCCCAGGGCATTGCACACGGCGAGGTCGACGTCGATGGCGACCAACTCCGTGGCGGGAAAATCCAGGGTTAGGCGCGCGCCGTCGCGGTGTACGCGCAGTGCGCCACTGCGTGTGTAAAACACAATCTCACTACTGCGATAATCCAGGTGCTCAAATAACACATGGGCCGCCGCCAGTGTGGCGTGGCCGCAAAGATCTACCTCGACCTGTGGCGTAAACCAACGCAATTCATAGCCCGCCGCCACTTGCACGATATAGGCGGTTTCTGACAGGTTATTTTCCATGGCGATGGCCTGCAGCAGACTGTCGTCAAGCCAGGCATCCAGAGGCATCACCGCCGCGGGGTTACCCCTGAATACCTCATCGGCAAAGGCGTCCACCTGGTAAATGGGAAAAACCATAGCATCCTCCAGTCGTTGCACCCCTGACGTGTTGCGCATGTCGCGCGCTGGTCAATATAGCTGCCACATCGCCCGATGGCCACTCCAGGTTAAATGTAGCGCATTACAAACCCTCGAGTTATGGAGGGAAATTAATGCGGTGACTTTTCGGGGCTGCTCCCCTAAGATGAAGCTCGGCTTTTGGTGTTGCGAACAGGAGCTGCGGACCCGATAACAGATAATAGTAACGAGGTTTGGACATGGCACACCTGCGACGACACCCTTCAGCCATTGCACTGGGCGTTGCCCTCTGCGCGATTATTCCAACCGCTGTGCTGGCCGAGGGCGAACTGGAGGAGGTAGTGGTTACCGCCCAGAAGCGCGAACAAAACCTGCAGGATGTGCCCGTCGCGGTGTCCGCTTTTTCGGGTGCGGTGCTGCGGGATTCGGGAGTGACCAACCTGTACGAGCTTACCAGCATTGCACCGAGCTTGACCGTCACTTCAGCCCAGACGTCAACCGCCACGTCCTTCGGCATCCGGGGTATCTTTACCAGCTCGCAGAACTTCGGTCTGGAATCGTCGGTCGGACTGTACGTGGATGGAGTGTACCGGGCGCGCCAGGGCTCCATGATCAATAATCTGGTAGACGTCGCAGACGTCGAGGTACTGCGCGGACCGCAGGGCACCCTGTTTGGCCGCAATACACCGGCCGGCGCCATTACCGTCAACAGTGTGGCCCCTGACTTTGAGGGCAGCGGCTTCCTGGATGCCGGTGCAGGTGACTACAACCTGTGGGAAGTCAGCGGTGCAAAATCATTTACCGTTATTGACGATGTGCTCGCAGTGCGTGTGACCGGTTTCAATACAGATCGCGATGGCTATGTGGATGCGGTGGGACAGGATATCCAGGAAAAGGACGCGATCAACGACAAGAATCGCTGGGGCGGGCGCTTCCAGGCGCTGTACACGCCCAATGAAGATCTCACACTGCGCTTTATCGGCGATCATTCGGAAGTGAATGAGTACTGCTGCGCCGTGGGCAACTGGGAGAATAACTTTTACGCCCAGAACCCGCCGCCACCACAAAAACCGGGCACCGACACCGCTGTACAGAATAATCTGGGCGGTACGGTGCTCAACGGCAAGGATTTTTACGACTACAAGGTCAGCACCAGCTTCAAACCCGAGTCGCAAAATACGGACGAAGGCGTCTCATTGCAGGCCGATTGGCAGACGGAGTATTTCCTGGTCACCAGTATCAGCGCCTATCGGGCCTACGATTCCTATGACAACGTCGATGCCGACTTCTACGATATCGATGGGCTGGTCAGGACCAATGACGTCCAGCAGGACCAGTACTCCCAGGAGTTGCGTATCAGTAACAATAACGGGCCGCTGACCTATGTGGCCGGCCTTTATTACTACTACCAGCAACTTGATACGGCATCTGACACCATTGTTGGCGCGGACGCCGCGCCTCTTATCAGTGCTAACTTTGGCATTCCCATTCCTCCGAAATGGTTCCCTGCAGGTAGCTCGGCGCTCAATATCGCCGACCAGACACATTACAGTTACGCCGGATTTGGGCAGGCTGACTATCGTGTCACCGAGCAGTTTATTGTCACCGCCGGCCTGCGCTGGACCGCTGAAAATAAGGATATGCAGAACACATTTACCGAGAATCCCACACCGGCGCCATTCGGATTTACACAGTTCGCGCCCCTGGCACCCAGAGACGATGTCGACGAGAATTTTGACGAGAGCAAAGTGACCGGCACCTTCAAGCTGAGCTGGTTCATGAATGACCTCACCATGCTGTATGCCTCCTACGGCACCGGTTACAAATCGGGCGGCATCAACACCGACCGCATCGCGGATACACTGGATACCGTATTTGAACCGGAAACGGCGGAATCCTATGAGCTCGGTATGAAGTCTGAATTCCCGGAGCAGGCGGTGCGCCTGAATATCGCCCTGCACAAGACCGACACGAACGACCTGCAGACGATTTCATTCCAGGGCACTGGCTTTGCCCTCGACAACGCGGGTACCGCGGAAACCTATGGCGGCGAAATGGATTTGCTGTGGCTGCCTACTGACAACACCACTATCACGCTCGGCTACGCCTACAATCATGCTGAGTACGCTGATTTCCAGGATGGTCCCTGCTGGACCGGTACACCCTGGCAAACCAGCCAACCCGACCCCGACAGGAGAATGGCGACGGCACCTGTGACCGCAGTGGTGGCATGGTCTCGGGCAACCCCGAAAACGTGTTATCGCTTTCGGCCAACCAGCAGTTTCAACTCGCGGACGGCTTTGGCGCCTTTGTCCACGGCGAGTATGTCTATACCGACGAGCGCATGACCGACGTCAACAATGACCCGGAAAAAATGGATGGCTCCTATTACGTGGTCAACCTGCGCAGCGGCATCGTGTTCGAGCGCTACGAGACCACCCTGACCTTCTGGGGCCGCAATGTCTTCGATTCCGAGGCCACCAGCACCATCGCGGACGCCGTCGCGCAGGATGGGCGCTTCATAGCGTACTACCAGGAACCCGCCACCTGGGGCGTCAGCGTGCGCAAGGATTTCTAAACGCCAACGCTAAAATAGCTGCTTAACAATCGGGACAGTTCTTATTTACTTACAGTTCTGCATACCCGGCAGGTGTGGTGGGTGGAGGCCTCTCTTGCTCAGAAGGCTGAGATATTCGCCGAGAGGCCTCCACCCACCACACCTGCCTCCGATATTGCTCGGCTCGCTCAACTCTCTCGATTAGCTCGATCTGAGGCCAGGTTGGTAATGCCTCCCACAGCGAATATCTCAGCCTTCTGAGCAGTGGGGGGCGTTACCAAACTGGCCTGTGCGCAAGCAAACCAAACTTTCCATGCCCCACAGATCGCCCTCGCCACGCGCCAGTCACAAGCTGCCTGTCACCCCGGCGGGCACATGCTATAATCCCGGCGTTCTTCTTACGACGCGACCCCGATGGCAACACCACTTTTTTCCTACCGCAAGTTCTGGGCGGAGTGCTTCGGCCCCGCTCCCGAACTGCCCATGTCCCGCGCCGAGATGGATATACTGGGCTGGGACAGCTGCGACATCATCATTGTCACCGGCGATGCCTATGTCGATCACCCCAGCTTTGGTATGGCGGTGATCGGGCGTTTGCTGGAGGCTCAGGGTTTCAGGGTAGGCATCATCGCCCAGCCGGACTGGACCACGACCGCTGACTTCCAGGCACTGGGCGAGCCCAACCTGTTCTTCGGCGTGGCTGCCGGCAATATGGACTCCATGATCAATCGCTACACTGCCGATAAAAAACGACGCAATGACGACGCCTACACCCCGGGCAACACAGGGGACAAACGACCGGATCGCGCGGTCATAGTGTACAGCCAGCGCCTGCGCGAGGCCTACCGGCAGGTGCCGCTGGTGATCGGCAGCATTGAAGCCAGCCTGCGCCGCGTCGCCCACTTCGACTATTGGAGCGACACCGTGCGCCGTTCCATCCTGCTGGACAGTCGCGCCGACCTGCTGCTCTACGGCAACGCGGAACGCGCCATCGTCGACGTAGCGCACCGGCTGGCGGCGGGTGAGAGCATACACAGTATTCGCGATTTGCGCGGCACAGCCTTCGTGCGTAAACGTGTGCCCGATGACTGGCGCGTCATCGATTCCACCAGCATTGATGTGGTCGGCCCCGTTACCCCGCCGCTTAACCCCTATGTGGACACGGCGTCAGCAGGCTGTGCGACGCAGGTCGAGGAGACAGACGTCACGGAGCCGGTCAGGTTTATAGGCCACACGCAAGACCAGGAGGCACAGGCCGTTATTCGCATCCCCTCGTATGAACAGGTGAAACGCGATCCCGCCCTGTACGCCCACGCCTCCCGCGTGCTGCACAAGGAGACCAACCCGTACAACGCCAGGCCACTGGTGCAATCCCATGGCGACCGCGAGTTGTGGCTCAATGCGCCCCCGCTACCGCTGGAGACGGAGGAACTCGACCAGCTGTTTGAACTGCCGTACTCACGCGTGCCGCACACCAGCTACGGTGACGCGCGCCTGGTGGCCTACGAAATGATCCGCCACTCCGTCAATATCATGCGCGGCTGCTTCGGTGGCTGCACGTTCTGTTCGATTACCGAGCACGAGGGCCGCATCATCCAGAACCGCTCCGAGGACTCCATCATTCGGGAAATTGAGCAGATTCGGGACACCTCGCCCGCTTTCACCGGGGTCATTTCAGACCTGGGCGGACCCACCGCCAACATGTGGCGCCTGGCCTGTAACAGCAGGGAGGTCGAGGCCAGGTGCCGCAAGCTGAGCTGCGTGTTCCCTGGTATTTGCAAAAACCTGAACACCGACCAGAGCCCCCTGGTCAGCCTCTATCGACGCGCGCGTGGCGTTAAGGGCATCAAGAAAGTGCTGATCGCCTCCGGCTTACGCTATGACCTGGCGGTGCAAAGTCCGGAATATGTGGAGGAACTGGTCACCCACCACGTGGGCGGCTACCTGAAAATCGCCCCCGAGCACACGGAAGATGGGCCGCTCTCCAAAATGATGAAACCCGGCATCGGCTCGTACGAACAGTTCAAGGCCATGTTTGAAAAGTACTCACGCGCGGCGGGGAAGAAGCAGTACCTCATACCGTATTTCATCGCTGCCCATCCGGGCACTTCGGACCGCGACATGATGCATCTTGCAGTATGGCTGAAAAGCAACAAGTACCGCGCCGACCAGGTACAGACGTTCTACCCATCGCCCATGGCCACGGCTACCGCGATGTACCACAGCGGTAAAAATCCGCTAAAACGGGTTACCCATCACAGCGACAGCATGCCCACGGTAAAGGGGCTCTCCCAGCGCCGCCTGCACAAGGCCTTCCTGCGCTACCACGATCCGGATAACTGGCCGGTGCTGCGCCAGGCCCTGAAAAAAATGGGCCGGGCTGACCTGATCGGCAACGGCAGCCATCAACTGGTGCCCTCGCGCCAGCCGGCCAAACATCACCCCGTGGTCGCGGCAGACTCGCAACCTTTCGCCACCCAGCACAATGGGGTGGTGCGTATACCCGCGCGACCCAGGCGCAGGTCCAGGCCCTAGAATTTCGCGTATCGTCCATTACACTTAAGCAGGAACTCACAGGAGAATTACGATGTCCATGTCACGCATACTGTCCAGCCTGGTATTGACTCTCATCTGCGGCAGCGCGCTCGCCGCGGCCCCTGCAGTGAATGCCCCGCTGCCACTGCTGAGCATCAGTGAACGCGGTGAACTCACCATGTCCGGGGATGACTTCAGTTTCGTCCCATGGCGCTCCGATACAAGCTCCGGCACCGTGCACGTTGTGCAATACTTTGCCGCCACCCAGAGCGCCAGTGAAACGTTCAAGCCGTTCACCGACCGGCTGGAGAACAGCTTTGCACCGGGTACCATTCATGTCACCACCATTCTCAACCTTGATGCCGCCACCTGGGGCACCACGCCCTTCGTTGTTTCAGAGTTGAAGAAGAACAAGCGTATACACCCCAAGGCCACCATGGTGGTGGATGACAAGGGTGCCGGCGTCGTCGAGTGGGGTCTGGGCAAAGAAGGCGCCGGACTGCTGGTCATGGACCAAAAGGGTATCGTGAAGTACTTCACGCGACAGGCCATGAGCGAGCAGGAGATCGCCGCAACGCTACAGTTGATGCAGTCCAGCATTGGTGGTTGATTCGTGTTACCGCAGCAATCGGTGATGGATAGGCAAACTCAATCGGCGCAGTAGTCTCTATTGATTTGTCAGATACTGGCCGCTGTACTACTGTTACTACACACCTGACAAGGTGATTAAGAACACGCACTAGGAGATGTACCATGGCATTAAAAAACAGCAAGACCGAAAAAAATCTCAAGGACGCCTTCGCTGGCGAATCCCAGGCCAACCGTCGCTATCTCTACTTTGCCGCCAAGGCTGATGTGGAAGGCTACAACGATGTCGCCGCCGTTTTCCGCTCCACCGCTGAGGGCGAAACCGGCCATGCCCACGGACACCTGGAGTACCTGGAGGAGACCGGGGATCCCGCTACCGGGCTGCCGATTGGCGCCACTGCAGACAACCTTAAAGCCGCTATCGCCGGTGAAACCCACGAGTACACGGACATGTACCCGGGCATGGCCAAGACCGCGCGGGACGAGGGTTTTGACGAAATCGCCGACTGGATGGAAACCCTGGCTAAAGCCGAGCGCAGTCACGCCAACCGTTTCCAGAAAGCCCTGGACAACCTGAACGACTGACCACACTCCGGTGGGTACGCCAAACCGGTTCACCCACCCCCGCCGCCTGACCTTGTAAGCTACCGAGGGGCTGTATTGTGAGAGAAGGAAGCCTGGAAGCGCCCACCCGTCACCCCATCGACTGGAAGTCCGAGGACTACTGGGACAAGGCGAGCCTGAACCAGGAACTGGAACGTGTGTATGACATCTGCCACGGCTGTCGCCGCTGCGTCAGTTTGTGCGACGCCTTTCCCACCCTGTTCGACCTGGTGGATGAATCTCCCACTTTGGAAGTGGATGGCATCGACAAGGCGGATTATATCAAGGTGGTGGACCAGTGCTACCTGTGCGACCTGTGCTACATGACCAAGTGCCCCTACGTACCGCCCCACGAGTGGAACGTGGATTTTCCACACCTGATGCTGCGGGCCAAGGCAGTCAAATTCAAAGAGGACGGGGCTAAACTCAGGGACCGCGTACTCACCAGTACCGATACCGTGTTCAGCATGACCTCGATTCCCCTGATCGATATTACCGTCAACGCGTTCAACAGCAACGCCGGCTTTCGCAAGGTGCTGGAGTCCGTGGCGGGTATACACCATGAGGCACCCATACCGCGGTTTCACAGCAACACCCTGAGAAAGCAGGTCAAACCCCTGATCCGCAACATACCACCGACGGCAGTGGGTGAGACCACCGGCAAACTCGCCTTGTACGCCACCTGCTACGGCAATTACAACAGTCCCCATATCGGCGCTGATTTCGTCAAGGTCTTCCAGCACAACGGCGTGCATATCGACGTGGTGCCAAAGGAAAAATGCTGTGGCATGCCGAAACTGGAACTGGGCGACCTGGAGTCGGTAAACAAATTGAAGGAGGCCAATATTCCGGTACTGGCAAAACTGGTGGACGAGGGCTACGACCTGACCGCACCCATCCCGTCCTGCGTGCTGATGTACAAGCAGGAGCTGCCGCTGCTCTATCCGGACGATGCGGATGTCAAAAAAGTGCAGGCGGCGTTCTTTGACCCGTTTGAATACCTGTGGTTACGCCACAGGGGCGGTGCGCTGAACACAGAATTTCCCCACGCATTGGGCGATATTGCTTATCAGGTCGCCTGCCACCAGCGTGTACAGAATATCGGCCTGAAAACCCGTGACGTACTCAACCTCGTGCAGGGCACCACGGTAACCGCACTGGAGCGCTGCTCCGGGCACGACGGCACCTACGCCGTTAAAAAGGAAACCCACGCCAAATCGGTGAAAATTGCCCGACCGGTGGTGCGCAAAGTGGATGAGCAGGACCCGGATCATTTCATGAGCGATTGCCCCATGGCCGCCACCCACATCGCCAACCTGTCGGAAAAAGTCGACAAGGCCGAACATCCCATGACGCTACTGCGCATGGCTTACGGCCTGTAGCTGAAGGAGGTGTTGATGCCCACCCTGTCGCGCGCTGATCTCTGGTCGCTGGAAGAGTACTCTGAATTGCGCCCCACATTCCGGGCGCAGGTATTGGCCCACAAAAAAACGCGGCAGGTGTCTCTCGGAGAACACGCGCGGCTCTACTTCGAGGATTTGCTCACCATCAGGTACCAGGTCCAGGAGATGCTGCGCATCGAAAAAGTGTTTGAGGCCTACGCCATCAATGAAGAACTGGAGGCCTATAAACCGCTGATTCCAGACGGCCACAACTGGAAAGCCACCTTTATGATCGAGTACGATGATCCGGAGGAGCGCGCGCGACAACTGGCCCGCATGATTGGCATTGAGCACAAGGTCTGGTTGCAGGTTGCAGATTGCGAGCGCGTCTACCCCATCGCCGACGAGGACCTTGAACGCGACAACGGTCTGCAAGACCTCATCAGTCCATTTCCTGCGCTTTGAGCTGACGCCCGTGATGATTGCCGCAGTGCATAGCGGTGCCAGCAGTTAGCGCCGGCATCGATCATCCGGCCTATTCTGTCGATGCCATGGAATTACCCACTGCGGTACGCAACTCACTGGCCAATGATTTGCAGGCCAACACGATCAACTAGAGCCCGCGCGCTTTTTGGTATGCCGGGTCGCCGACGGCCTGCAGCGGATCATCCGGCCAGGGATGCTTGGGATAGCGCCCTTTCATTTCGCGCTTCACGTCCTGGTAGCTGGTGCGCCAGAACCCGGCGAGGTCCTGGGTAATCTGCAGCGGGATGCTGCCCCGGTGACAACAGGTGGATCAACAGCGCCACTCGACCGTCCGCAATGGTTGGCGTCTCTTCGCAGCCAAACATCTCCTGCAGCTTGACGGCCAACACCGGGGGGTCCTGGCTGTAATCAATCGTCACACTGGAACCGGAAGGCACCGCCCAGCGCTCCGGCGCCATGCGCTCCAGTTCCAGTGGCAGCGGCCAGGGTAACAGCGCGCGCAACATGCCCTTGAGATCCAGCGCCTGGAAATCCTCAATACGCCGCACCGGACCCAGCTAGGGCAACAGCCATGATTCCAGCGTCTGCAGCAGGGCATCGTCTGACAAATCGGGCCAGGGGTTAGTCTCCGTCCCGGCCCATGTCCGGTGCAGCAGCATGACCCTGGCACGCCACTGCTGCAGGTTTTTGCTCCAGGGCAGAATCGCGAGACCCTTCTTGCGCACCACGCCCAACAGTGCTGCAGCCCGCGCCGCCTCGGATACCTCTTCCAGCGGTTGCGATGACAACAGGATGCTGCCCACCAGGCTGGCGCCGCTCGGCTATAAATCGCTCCTTGCGGTAGTCCCACTCCACATGCTCTACCGTGGTGACGAGGAGCGAAAGTATTTCACTGAAAGTGTTCGGATTCAGTGCACTGGCACTATAGATGCGATCCACAGGCTCACCCACCTGACCGCCCAACTCGGCCACTGCCAGCCACTCGGTACCCACCAGACTGTCCTCCCGTGGCAGCACGGCACTGCGCCCATTACTCAGCTGATACTGGTAGCCATCACCGTCCGCACGCAATTGGGCGATTCGGTCCGGATAAGCGCTGGCCAGCAATACGCCGAGCATGTCCTGCTGGGCAACGCTAATCGCGAACTGGCGCGGCTTATGTACATTCGCTGGCCAGGCGCGCGAAGCGCCTGGCCTCCTGCCACACGCGCTTGAACCAACCCTGCAGTTCAGGCGGACAGCGGCTCTCGCCCATCAACACGCGCGACGGTCGCAACGATATCCACGCCCCGATCAGCCAGGGGGTTGCGTTCGGAGAGTATAGCCGCGAGCAGGCAGGCTGTTTCGGTGGCGTGAATATCACAACCGACCAATAGCATATGGGCGAGACGCGGATGCAGCGGCATCTGCGCCAGACGCACGCCGTGGGGTGTGAGCTGAAAGCTGCCGGATTTATTCATGAACGTTGCGCCGCACCGTTCGAGAATCGATATCGCCTGCCTGTAGGGTGCCTGCGGCGGCAGGTCAAGCCAGCGCAATTCGCCGCAGTCTTCCACCCCCCAGGACAACAGTTGCAGCGCCATGGGTGCCAGATCCGACTGCAGTATTTCGGGGGTGGCGTGGGCGACGAGGCGGCCCTGCTGTTGCTCGGTCCACAGCCGATAACAACAGCCGGGAGCCTGTCTCCCCGCCCTCCCTGGCGCTGCTCGGCCGAAGCCCGCGAAATGCGCCGGGTGGTCAATCGGGTCATGCCGGTCGCCGGATCAAATACGGCCTCGCGCACCAGTCCGGAATCCACCACCACGGTGATACCCTCAATGGTCAGGCTGGTTTCGGCGAGGTTCGTGGACAGCACAATTTTGCGTATTCCCGCGGGCGCGCGCGAGTACAGCCTGCTGTTGTCGCTCCAGCGACAGGCCGCCGTAGAGGGGCGCGAGCTGAACCTGCTGCTCGCCGAGGCGATTCAGTGCGTCGGACAGGCCCCTTGCCACAGCGCTGATCTCCCGCTGGCCGGGCAGGAACACCAGGATACTGCCCTGTTGTTCACGCAGCGCCTGCAGCACGGTGTTGACCGTTGGCTGAATGATGGAATCACGCAACTGGTGCGGTTCACCATAGCGTGTTGCAACCGGAAACTGGCGTCCACTTGAAGTCACCACGGGTGCGTTGCCAAGTAACTTCGCGACCGCCTCGCCATCCATGGTGGCGGACATCACCAACAGCTTCAGCGGCGGACCTTCCCGGAACAGTTCGCGGCCATGCAGGGCCAGCGCCAGGCACAGGTCGGAATCCAGGTTGCGCTCATGAAATTCATCGAAAATCACCAGGCCCACATCTTCCAGCCCGGGATCCCGTTGCAGCTGGTGGGTGAGAATCCCCTCGGTAATCACTTCTATCCGGGTACGGTCGCTGACACAGCTGTCCATGCGGATACGGTAGCCCACCGTTTGCCCCACGGCTTCTCCCATAAGCTGCGCCATACGCGCAGCGGCGGCCCTCGCGGCGATGCGGCGCGGCTCCAGCAACAGGATTTTGCGACCGCCCAACCAGCCCTGCGTCCAGCAGCGCCAGCGGCACCACCGTGGTTTTGCCGGCTCCGGGCGGCGCCTGCAACACCACCTCATTACTCTCCTGCAAACGGAGTGCGAGCTGGTCGAGAACCTCAGAGATGGGAAGAAGGCTGATAGCGTCGGAATACATCGGGTAATCTTAACGGAGCGGCGTCGCGCAGGCTATGAAATACGCTGACCTGAGAGGGTCAGTGCGCTATGCTTCACCGTCTGACGCAAACCTTCGAGGAGTCATCGATGACATTGCTGGTGTCTGGTATTTTGTTATTTGCCCTGGTCCATTTCGTTCCCTCATTCGCACCATCGCTTCGGGCAGGTGCCATCAGGCGCATGGGCGAAGGCGGCTACAAGGGTATTTTCTCTTTAATATTGCTGGCCTCCTTTGCACTGATAATCACCGGCTGGCGCAGCATACAGCCGACGCCGCTGTATCTGCCGCCTCTCGCATTGCATAAAGTTGCACTTGGGCTTTTGGCTATCGCTTTTCTGCTGATGGCGGTCAGCTCCCGCAATTCACGACTTCGATTGTTGATCCGTCACCCGCAACTCACGGGGGTGGCCCTATGGGGCATCAGTCACCTGCTGCTCAACGGTGACAACCGCTCGGTAGCGCTGTTCGGTGGTATGGCACTGTGGGCGCTGATCGAAATTGTCGCCATCAGCAAGCGACAGGGCGTCTGGGTCAAGGGTGACGCGCCCTCCTGGGGAGCGGAAGGCTTAACAGTGCTCATCGCAGCAATAACCGTGGGCGTTATCGTCTATCTCCATCCCTGGCTCAGCGGTGTGCCGGTATCCTGGTGACACCGTACTGGGGTGGCTGCACTCTGAATTACCACAATACTCCGGGCGGCCGCTGGTAGCTCTCCAACACTTGCATGTAGTTGGCACGCAAAAAGGCGGCAGGAGTCGATCGCATTGGCGTGGCTGATACTGCCCTTGAGCTGGGACACCGACTCGTACTCATGCTCCTCCAGCCACTGTTGCAGTTCGCGCAACACCACCGCCAGATGACCCGGTCCATGACACAAAAGCGCACTGCACATATGCGTCACATCCGCGCCAACCAGCAGCGACTTCACCACATCCTGAACAGTGTGGATACCACCGGTGATGGCCAGCGAACTGCGTTACGCGCCCATATAAAATCGCTATCCAGCGAATCCGCAGCAGTGACTCCTGCGACGTCGATAATTCCAACCTGGGCACCACCTGCAGCGTATCCAGGTCGATGTCCGGTTGATAAAATCGGTTGAACAATACGAGCCCATTAGCGCCGGCCTGTTCCAGTCGCTGCGCAACATTTACCACCGCACTGAACTGGGAGGACAACTTCATCGCGATGGGGATTTTAATCTTCTTGCGCAGCGCAGTGAGAATTTCCACATAGCGATCTTCCACCTGACGGCTATCCTCACTGCCAGTAACGGGTATGTAATACACATTCAACTCCAGTGCATCGGCTCCCGCGCTTTCCAGCGCACTGGCATACTCCACCCAGCCGCCGGGGGTGATGCCGTTGAGGCTGGCAATCACCGGAATTTCCAGACACTCCTTCAGTGACGCGAGGTGCGCCAGGTACTTCTCCTCGTAACTCTGGTAGTCAGCGGGTAGCGGATGAAAACTGTCTGCCTCAGCGTGTCCCAGTGCCTGCTGGTGAAAGAAGCGGGCAATCCTGCCATCCTCCTGCGCTATCAGCTCCTCGAACAGTGAGTGCATGACCAGGGCAGATGCCCCGGCATCCTCCAGGTGCCTGGCGCTGTCCAGGTGCCTGCTCAGGGGGGAAGCGGATGGCACTAACGGATTCTTCAGTTTTAACCCCAGGTATTCTGTTGACAGGTCCGTCATGGTCAGCTCTCTCCCCCTGGTTGCACTGCTGGCCCGCCCTGCGCCGGACCGAGCGTGGCAGCAGCCCTTACCTGGGCAACCTGCTCCCCGTCGGACCAGTCCAGTTGTGACAACTGCCGGTAAATACTGTAGCGATGATTCACAAACCGCTGTTCTTCCTCTACCAGGGCCTCGGCAACCTCGGGATGGGAATGCCACAACATATTGAAGCGCATTTCCGTCTGCACATAATCCCGGTACGGCATGCTGGGCGGCTTGGAGTCCATTTTCATGGGCGGTTTGCCCAACCTGATATTTTTGGGGTCAAAGCGAAACAGCGGCCAGTGACCGCTCTTTACCGCCATATCCTGCTGCCGGTGGTTGCAGGACATATCCACACCGTGGGCAATACAGGGCGAGAACGCGATAATCAGCGACGGCCCCGGGTGTGCCTCCGCCTCCAAAAATGCATTGAGCGTCTGTGTGTCCTTGCCGCCATACGCAACCCGGGCGACATACACGTTCTCGTAGTCCATGGCGAGCATGGCGAGATCCTTCTTGGCGCTGCGTTTGCCAGCGGAGGAAAATTTGGCCACCGCCCCCCGCGGTGTGGCCTTGGATGTCTGGCCACCCGTGTTGGAATACACCTCGGTATCCAGCACCAGTATGTTGACGTCTTCCCCTGACGCCAATACATGGTCGAGTCCGCCGTAGCCGATGTCGTAAGCCCAGCCGTCGCCACCGACAATCCACACACTTTTGCGGCACAGGTTCTCACTCAGGCCCAGCAGGCGACGCGCATCATCGGAATCCAGAGTGCTGCAACCGGGCATTGAGTTCATCCACGCGCTCGCGCTGCTCGTAAATCGACGCTTCATCCGACTCTTGGGCGTCAATCAGGGAACGGACAAACCGGGTATCCAGTTTGTCCGCCAGGCGCGCCAGCAGCTCTATGCACATCTGCCGCTGGCTATCTATCGCCAGGCGCATGCCGAGGCCGAACTCGGCGTTGTCTTCAAACAGGGAGTTGCTCCACGCGGGACCCCTGCCCTGCGCCGTTGTCGTCCAGGGAGTGGTCGGCAAATTGCCTCCATAAATGGAGGAGCAACCGGTGGCATTGGCCACCAGCATACGGTCTCCAAACAGCTGGGACGCCAGTTTAAGATAGGGGGTTTCACCACAGCCGACACAGGCCCCGGAAAACTCGAACAGTGGCTGCAATACCATGGCCCCGGCAATCGTATTGGTTTTGAGCTGACTTCTGTCGTACTCGGGCAGTTCGATGAAGAACTGCCAATTGTCGCGCTCCACCGCGCGCAAGGCCGGCTGTGGTGCCATATTCAGCGCCTTGCGACTCACATTGGACTTGTCACGGATGGGACATATATCGACACAGAGCGTACAGCCCGTGCAATCTTCCGGCGCCACCTGGTAGCTGATGCGCAAGCCGTCCGGATAGTCCCTGGATTTCAGCGCCGCCGACTTGAAGCCAGCGGGCGCGTGTTGCAGTTCGGACTCATGGAACACTTTCGAGCGGATAGCACTGTGGGGACACACGAAGGGACATTTGCCACATTGGGTACATAAATCCGTATCCCACACGGGAATTTGCAGCGCCAGGTTGCGCTTTTCAAAGGCCGCAGTGCCCAGAGGAAAGCTGCCATCGGCAGGCAGCTGACTGACCGGGATCCTATCACCGCGCCCGGCGATGATTTCCGCCGTGACCTGCCTGACAAAGCTGGACGCCCTGTCGGTCAATTTTCGGCGGCAGCTGCTCCGCGTTTACCCGCGTTGCTACGGGAATTTTAGACAGACAGGCCAGGGTGTCATCTATGGCGCGAAAGTTGAGCTCGGTAATACGCCGTCCCTTGCGTCCATAGCTGGACTCGACGGCCGCCTTGATGGAGGCAATAGCTTCATCCCTGGGTAATATGCCGGAAATGGCGAAAAAGCAGGTCTGCATGATGGTGTTGATGTGCTTGCCCATACCGCTGCGCTGGGCGACATCGTAGGCGTCGATGGCGTACAGCGTGATATCGCGCGCGATAATCTCCCGCTGCGTCTTTGCGGGCAGGCTGTCCCATATTTCGTCGGGTGGTACCGGGGTATTCAGCAGGAAGACCGCACCGCTGCGTGCAAAATCCAGGACATCATACTTCTCAAGCAGAGCCGGCTGGTGACAGGCGACAAAATTGGCATCACCCTTGCCTATCAGATAGCTCGATTGAATCTGTTGCGGCCCAAAACGCAAATGGGAGATGGTGACGGCTCCTGATTTCTTCGAGTCATAAACGAAATAGCCCTGGGCGTGAAGGTCGGTACTCGCGCCAATGATCTTGATACTGTTCTTGTTCGCGCTTACCGTACCGTCACTGCCGAGGCCGTAAAATACCGCCTGAAAGGTGTCCTCATTGGCGCAGGTCCGCAGCGCGTCATCCCACTCCAGACTGGTGTGTGTCACATCATCGTGTATCCCGATAGTGAACTGGTTCTGCGGCCGCGCCCTGCTCAATTCCTGAAACACCGCCGCCACCATTCCCGGCGTAAATTCCTTGGAGGACAGCCCGTAGCGACCGCCGATCACAACTGGCATGCGGGAAAAACGTCCGGCACCATGCGCGCTGTCCTGGGCCAGGGCCGTCACGATATCCTTATACAGAGGCTCACCGTCCGCACCCGGTTCCTTGGTGCGATCCAGTACCGCGACGTACCGGGTGGTCTCAGGCAGCGACTGCAGCAGGCGCTGCGGATCAAAGGGGCGAAAAAGACGCACCTTTACCACACCCACCTTTTCCCCCCGCCCATTCAGGAAATTCACCGTCTCGTGCACCGCTTCGGCACCGGAACCCATGATGACGATCACGCGCTGCGCATCCGGCGCTCCCTCATACTGGAACGGGCGGTACTGTCGACCAGTCAGACTGGCAAAATGGTCCATACACTCCTGGACCATGCCGGGTAGCGCGGCGTAGTAACTATTGACTGTTTCCCGGGCCTGGAAGTAAACGTCGGGATTCTGGGAACTGCCGCGTAACACGGGATGAGCCGGTGACAGAGCCCTGTCACGATGCGCCTGCACACAGTCGTCATCGATCATGGCGCGCACGATCTCGCTGGAAACCGCAGTAATCTTTGCCACCTCGTGGGACGTGCGAAAGCCATCAAAGAAATGCAGGAAAGGTACCCGGGAGCGCAGGGTGACGCTCTGGGCAATCAAGGCCAGGTCCATCACCTCCTGCGGACAATTGGATACGAGCATGGCGAAGCCTGTTTGGCGCGTCGCCATCACATCGGAGTGATCACCAAAAATGGATAAGCCCTGGCATGCGAGCGAGCGAGCCGCAATATGGAAGACTGCCGGGGTCAGTTCGCCGGCAATCTTGTACATATTGGGGATCATCAACAACAGGCCCTGTGACGCTGTAAACGTCGTCGCCAGCGCACCGGCCTGCAGGGCGCCGTGTATGGCGCCAGCTGCACCGCCTTCACTTTGCATCTCGATGACGCGCGGGACTGTCCCCCACAGGTTTTTGCGGCCATTGGCTGACCACTCATCCGCAAACTCGCCCATATTGGACGATGGCGTAATCGGGTAGATCGCAATCACCTCGTTGGTCAGGTGGGCAATGGTGGCCGCTGCCTGATTGCCATCGATAGTGACCTTGCCTGATGTGTGCATAAGCTGTAACCCGGATTTAATGCATACTCAGCGGCTAAATATAATGGCAAATGCCGGTGGCGAAAATGATCAGAATCAGTGTTGGCGGCGAGTGCGCCGGACTGGCTGCGGTTACAGTCCCTCAACGGCGACGATACGTGAACGGCTACAGGCATCGCGTTGCGGCCTGAGCGCCTGATAGGCCGCACTATGGTAAAACTCGTCCATGGCCTCCAGTGAAGGAAATTCCACAACCATCAAGCGACCGAGATACATCGTCCCCTTCATAATGCCTGAGACTCTCCGCCCCGGGCGAGGTAGCGGGCACCGGCAGATTCAAGCAATGGCGCCAATTGCTGCTGGTGCAGCAGATAATCCGCGATGTCGTGAACATCCACTTCCACAATGGCATAAGCGACCATGCCCATACCCACCGACAAACTTTTTATGTCTGCCAAACATACGCCACACCCGCAGATCTGAATTGTCCTGGATCAATAAAAAACCAAAATCCCGGGCAGGTCAGCCGCCGGCAGCAGGGGTTGCGACTTCCTCGAATGAGAAGCGGGTCGCCACTTTTCCCGGCCACGGCTTACCGCCAACCTCGACATAGGGGTAGATGAAGTAGTTCAGCGGCGCCTTGGCGCTCCCCGGTGACAGGACAAGGTCCCGTCCTGTGCTGAAGTGAATACGATCAGCGGGTTGGCTGCCATAAAGCAATTCGCGCTGCTCAGGGTGCTTGGCCGCTTCCGAGGCATCGATCGGTACCCAGCCCCGCTCTGGTAAATAGACCTGCACCCAGCAGTGATAGCCGCCAATTTCCCCTTTATCGCTATCCTGCGGGATGGGGAAACCCATTTCGAAACGTGCCGGAATGCCTTCAGAGCGCGCCAGCGAAATAAGCAGCGAGTGGAAATCAGTGCAATTGCCATAGCGCTCATTGCAGGCCCAGAAAGTATCGCCATTACCCCAGCCAGTGCCGACCTTCTTGTACTCCACATTGTCCACCACCCAGTCGTAGATGGCGCGGGCGGTGGCAGCGGGGGAGTCATCAGCGCGCATTTTATGTATCTCGGCCAGTATCGGTTGCAGGATTGCATGACCTACCGGCACCAGTGCATCGGGGGCCAGCGCCTGCTCCCGTTGCTCCGCCGTCAGGTTAGCAGCGCCACTGGCCGTGGTTACATCGCGTGCAACAGTCCAGCTCAGGGTGGCGCTTAAAGGGGTACTGCTATCGGCGGGGCGATGCAGGTGATAGTACGTGTTACCGTAAGCCACTTCCCGCCCTGTTTCACCGGGCACGGAGGATTGCAAAGACTGCACCAGAATGCGTTGTCCAGGCTCCTGGGGCGGCAGTGGAATGTAGATATCCACCGCCTCCCCTGCAGGAAACTCCTGCGCCAGAATCTCATAGGAAAACTGAAAAACCCGGGCCTGTGGCGATGTCGCCAGTGTGGGAATGGCGACCAGGCACAACAGCCAGAATAGCGCTGATCGCATGTAGGTGTCCTCTGCGTGAATAAGGTTAGTTGAGGGGCGCGTGCAAAGATAACATGGTCTGTTCGGGTATTGTATGCGCAACGTGTCGCCCGGCTACAGGGGATATTTAAAATTCAGGCATTGCTCGGTATACGCCCACAATCGATCTGCTGCGGCATCATCAAGAGCCCATGGCTTGGGCTTACTGCGTTTACAATTGACGAAGTATTCGCCGCTGGTACCTGCAACCTCCTTACTGCTGCACAGATAGATCGACGTCTGCGCACCCTGCTCCGGACTGCGAAAAAAGGGTTTCAACAGCAGCGGCAACATTTTGCCCAAAAATCCGTTCTGGCTGCCCAGCGAGGTCGCCACCGCACCGGGGTGCAGGCAATTTACGGTTATATCCTGTCCCTTGAGCAGCCTGGCAAGGCGCCGGGTAAACAGGATGTTGGCCAGCTTGGAACGGCCGTACTCGCGGAAAGTCTTGTAGTTGCTGGTGGCCTGCATATCCTCAAAACCCATGCCTTTGACGAACGCATGGGCGTCGGAAGCCACGTTGACGATGCGCGCACCGGGCGTGTTTTGCAGCGCCGGCAGCAGCAGGCCGGTTAACAAAAAGGGGGCAAAATGGTTGACCGCCAGCGTCTCTTCATATCCGTCCACCGTTTCCTTGCGGGATGTATTCATCACACCGGCGTTGTTCAGCAGCACATCCAGAGGCTTTTCCCGGCCAGAAACTCCTCCGCCGCGCGCCGCACACTGCCAAGCTCCGCCATATCCATAATGATGATTGAAGGCGGCAGGCCTCCGGCAGCGGCTATCTCCTGTTGCAGTGCCCGACCCTTCTCCTGGCTGCGACAGAACAGGGTCAGTTGGGCGCCCCGCCTGGCGAGTTCCAGACTCGCTGTGCGTCCGATGCCGGCCGTAGGCCCCGTAATTGCGACGTGTTTACCCTGCATGCATGTTTCCTCTGCGTACCTGAAGATCAGACAGCACTCTAGCCCAAAAAGTACAGCACCGAAAGCGCGCCCGCCGAACCTGCGCTATGCTGAAAGACGCCACGCTATTATAATCCACACTTTTCTCAGGCGGCGGCAAACATGTCCCTATTCGATAAAGACAACCAGCCCCTGGGCAACAGCGACGCCCTGGAACGCCATATCGCGCAAGCGCTTGCGGCGAAAGCCCCTGCAGGACTGGACGTGGAAATCACTTACCGGTTAATGAAGAGCCTGTACAACCCCATGGTGATCGGCGCTGAAAGTATTCCGAAGAAACCCTGTCTGTTTGTGGGAAATCACTCTCTGTTTGCACTTGACGGTTTAATAATTATTCCTGTGTTCCTGAAGGAACTGCATCGTTTTCCTCGCGCTATGGGCGACAAATTACTGTTCAGCAATCGACCTATCGCCGAGTTTTTCGTGCGCAACGGTCTTGTCATGGGGCACCCCGAGGTATGCACCGCGCTGATGAAAGACCATCAGGATTTGCTGGTTTTTCCAGGGGGTGCTCACGAGTCAGTCAAACCCGCCAGTGCCAAGTATGAGCTACAGTGGAAAGAGCGTTACGGGTTTGTCAAACTGGCTGCCAGGCATGGCTACACCATCATGCCCTTCGGCCTGGTGGGCCCGGATGAGTTCTATGGACACCTCATGGAAGGCCAGGAATTGCCCGAATCCGCGCTTGGCCGATTGCTCACGTACCTGGGTGTGCTCAACGAGAATACGCGCCGCGACATCCTGCCTCCGATTCCTGTGGGCAGCCTCGGGAACTCTCTTCCCCAAACCACAGCGCTGCTATCTCGGCTTTGGCGAGCCGGTCAATCTCTCACGGTACAAGGGGAAGACTCTTCCGAAGAAGACCCTCCACTCGATTCGCGCCGAAGTGGCGAAACAGATTGAAACGCAACTGGCACAGCTATTGATTACCCGTGAACAGAATAAAGGCAAAGACGGCCTGCTGCGTCGTCTTCTCACGCTGTAGGTCGCCGCTCTATTCTCTCATTACCCGGGCGAGCCGCTCCGGTTGACGCCATGCACCGCCGAACAGTCGCCCGAGGTAAAGCAGGGCCAGAACGATCAGCATGGACACGAAAACCCACCAGGATACCCGCGGACCGAATCCGAAAACGACAATAACGAAATACTGGGCCAGCAACATCAACCAGTGCACGCAAATCGATGTGATCATTATCCAGCGAGTATCACCCGCTCCGCGCAGCGCTCCGCCGGCAATCAGGATAGTGGCGTCTGCGAGCATATAGGTAGTCAGTCCGATCATCATATGGCTGGCCAGTTCCTTTATAGCAACAAAGTTCCCATCCCGCGTTTCGAATACGCCCACCAGCGACTCGCGAAACACCAGGAACAGGATTGCCAACAGCCCTGAATAGCCCAGGGCCGCAATGAAACCGGAGGAAATCACCTGGTTCGCGCGTTCCATATTGCCGGCACCGACAAAGCGGCCGATGAGGCTCATGACGCCGATATTCAGTCCAATCATGGGAATGAATGAGAGCATATCCCAGTTGAACACAATCGCCATGGCCGCGCCCTGCACTACTCCGTACGATTGAAACATCAGTAAAAACAGGTTGAAGCTGGAAATGTTCATGAAGGATTCCAATCCGGAGGGCATGCCCAGGCGCAGGTAGCGGCGCATGATGGCGCGATCCAGGCGCAGGGATTGGGCAACGTGAAACTGACGCTGGTGATCTTTTGACAGGTAGAAAAACAGAAATACGCCGATGGCTAACAAGGTGGCAACAACGGTGCCCAGTGCCGCGCCGGCTATGCCCAATTGGGGGAAACCAAACTTGCCGAATATCAGCACCCATGACAGCGGAACATTAACAGAGCAGGCGAGCAAGTCGGCAACCATGACGACGCGAGTGCGGCCGATGCCCGAAAAATAGCAGGCCAGGCAGGCCTTCAGCAGCGTAAAGACACTGCCTGCCATCAAAATGGAGAAGTAGATTTGCTCCAGTGGCACTTGCGCAGAATCGTGTCCGATCAGGGCAAAAGCTTTGCCCCCAAAAAAGGCCATGAGCAGCAGCAGCGGAGTGCTGCACAGTGTGATCAATACGCCCTGGGTGGCAACCAACGAGCACTTGGCAAACTGCCCTGCGCCGAAATACTGGGCGACCATGGCATTGCCATAGGTAATCAATCCCATGAAGAGTGAGAAGCAAAAAAAGGCGGCCACTCCACCACCCAGGGCAGCGGCAATATGGGCTGCATCGATATAGGACATAAACAGTCGATCTGTGAACACCATGACCGCAAACGCACCCTGTGACACCACCATGGGCAGTGACAATCTGAGCAATTCGCGCAGGGTAGTGAGGGAGAGTATCTGCACTGACAGGGCAAGACCTTCTTATAACGGGTTGGCTGAGCCCGTGGGAGTATGCACGGGGGTAGTCTGGAGAGACTATGCCGGGAGAATTATCGCCCGCCTGCTGCTGACACTTCCCGGTGTGCGAAACCTCGCACGGAACATTTGTCATGTGGATGGAGACCTGGGGTGAAACCATTTCAATAGCGTTTGCTCCAGCGTGACCCAGGCAAAGGCTGCGCCGCTGTACAAATAGTACACCTGGTGAAACAGGAGTGCGCCGCAAGCGAATGCCAGCCCACCTCTTCGATTGAAGAACAGGGCAATCTCGCGGTTGGCAAAGAGCATTAGCAGCACGGGCACCAATAGTAACGGCAGGCTGATGAAACCGGTCAGTAAAGCCAAAATCGAGAGCAATAACACACCTGCCACGACCGCGCGTGCCTGTTCTGCCATGCCCACATTGAGATCGTCAGGTATACCATCACCGGAGCTGACAATGAGTCGCGACCAGGGTATTGCGCGCCTGAATATCTCGGTATGGATCAGGTTGCCAAACCGCCAGACCTTGAGGTGTGTACACTGCACATCGCGCAAAAGACGCACCCTGCCGCCCGCTTTTATCAGGCGATGCCCAAGCTCTATATCCTCAATTGAAGGAAATTTGTAACGCTCGACATCGAAACCCCCGGAATTGAGAAAGGCAGCGCGCCGCACCGCTCCACAGCCTGACCAGAAGGTTTGGGCTTCATCACTGGCCCGTTGATGATAGTAATGGTGCACCAGATTCTTATATTGTGAGAAGAAGTTCCGGGCCGGTGGGCTGCTGTCGTAAGAACCGAAGACGGCAACGACCTGCTGCTCACCAAACCCACTGGACAGGTATCGTGCAGCATCGGGATGCACCACCACATCCGCATCGACAAACCAGAGGAGGTCCCCTCTCGCAACCTCGGCGGCCTGGTTTCTGGCCCCGCCTGGCCCTATTCGGCCACCGGAAGACAAGACCTTTGCGCCCATTTGCTCGGCCATTTTCTTACTGTCGTCTGTCGATCCATCATCGATCACAATAACTTCAAGAATTTCTCCCCGCCGCTCCATCGCGATCAGGGGAGGTACACTCAGGGCTATAAAAGCGGCCCCGTTGAATACCGGCATAATAACGCTTATGCCGGAAGACCTGTTGCTGCCTTGCGCCAGCGAAGAATCTTTGGAATCGTTACTACTCATAGCCGACTACGCCGTCCGGGACTTGTGTCTTACGCTCATCCTGTAAATGTTCATCGCTCATCTTCGACTCATGGCCTCCAGGTGTGTGAGCGTCAATCGTGCCGCCCGCTGCCAGGTAAAACTCCCGGCCCTGGCCAGGGCATTGGCAGACAGCTGCGCTCTCAGGGTATCGTTTTCCACCATTTCTATAATTGCCCTGCAGATCGAGTCCACATCGAAGGGATCAAAATAAATGCCCGCATCACCGACGACTTCCGGTAGTGACCCCCGGTCGCTCGCCAGCACCGGGGCGGCACAGGCCATGGCCTCGATGGCCGGCAGGCCGAAGCCCTCTGAGTAGGATGGCATGGCCACTGCAAGGGCGGAACTGTACAGCGCCACCAGATCAGCGTCGGACACATAACCGCTGAAATGCACCCGCTCGCGCAGATCCGGACTGCCTTGCACCCTGTCAAACAGGCTGTCGTAATTGGAGAAAAATCCAGCACCCTTGAAATCACCTATCAGGGCCAGGTGAACACTCTGTATGTGCCCTTTGTCGAGCGCTCTTTCAAATCCATCAAGCAATCCGTGCAGATTCTTATGCGGCGCCAGGCCACCAACGAAGATGATAATCGGAACGCCAACCGGTAGTTTGGCTCTCTGCCTGGCAGCGATATTACGCGCCTCGTCGTTCGTTCTGTGAAATTCCGGGTTCGGTGCCGCACTGGCAATGTCTATAGTGGCGGGGTCAGCACCAATATACTCAACGATCTCCGCTTTTGCGGCATTGGACACCGTCAATATCCGCTGGCTCGCCCATATGGCGCACTTCATCTTGATGGTCCAGAACAATCGGCTCCTCCAACCGGGAAAAATCAGTTTGGGATAATGTTCCGCGATTGCATCGAACAGCGTGATCATGGTCGGTAGTTTCCGTGGCACCGGATACCAGGAGTACACAGCAGGGAAAAACATTATATCAACCGGGGATTGTGCCACCGACCTGTACAGCCTGTACATGTCAAAAGGTGATCTGCTGCTATCGGCAACAGCCGCTTCCGTGGTCGGACGTGATGATGCAGCCAGTATCACCGTGACGTTTTCAAACCGCTCCAGTTCGTCCAGCGGTTGATCCACGAAAAGGTAAAAATGATGGTCACACTCCAACTCAAACAAGGCCGTCAGGACTTCACGAGTAAATCGACCAAACCCGCGATTATTCCACCAGCAGGTAGCGTCAATGCCGATATTCACCCGTCACGCCCTTCTTATTATAGATATACCAATACGAACTGCTAACGGATTTCCCGTCAGCACCGGAGTCAGTTGCACTCCTCTTCTATCTTATAATAATCGCGCTTTGGACCCTTGGAGCTCTTGATTTCGTGGTATTCAGCTTCAGTGTTGACATCCATATAGTCCACATCATATCCAAGAATTTTTCGTCCCAGCAGCAGCCCCATTTCAATGGAATGGTCGGCATTGTTATAGCGGTGTGTGCCGCCTCGCCCGACAATATGCAGTCCCTCAAACCCCGAGAGGAATTCATTAATAGTTTTGATTTTCTCACCGTATTGCAGATCGTAGACCGGATAAGCCTGTAGTGTCCTGATGCAGGAAAAATCAATAACCTCTGAGCTGTCGATGAATTTGAGCTTTTTCTCGAGGTCCTCTACACAGCGGCGGCCGACCTCTTCGTCCGTCATCTTCCAGATATGATCGTCCTTGGTGCAGAAGCACTCCAAAACCAGGGAGGTAGTGGACTGGTCGGGAACCATTGCCGGACTCCAGTTCTTCGGTTCATGCAATCGTCCGAACAGGATGTCCTCATCCTGGACGTAGAGCCAGGTGTCAATGGAAACCCGCTCTTTCCTCAGGATGACGTTGACCGTGATAAGTGCGCGAAACGTAAGGCCTTTTGCCGCATCGATAACCCTTTGATCGCATGCCGGCTCCATTATCCTGGGAAGGACACCTAACGGTATGGTTGACACGACAGTGGTAGCCTTGACCGAATGCTCATTACCCGCAGTGTCACTATAGAACACCTCAAAATCGTTAGGGCCGCAGTATTTGATTCTGGTGACTGTTGACTCCAGTATGATGGCATTGGAGTCGCTGTTTGCAGTGATATCCTCGGCCATTCTTTGCGGGATGCGGACATAGCCGTCCCGGGGATACATGAACTCCTCAATCAGGCTTTCGTTATCCGACTTGGTCCGCAGTAACGATTCCTGGATCACCGTCCAGATCGACAAACCCGCGCTGCGCTGCGACACCCAGTCAGAGGACAATTTCTCACAGGGAAGACCCCATACTTTTTCGCTGTAACGGCGAAAAAACATGTCGTATAGCTTTCCGCCAAACTGCGCCACATAGGCATCTTTCATATTGTTAATGGATTTGTTGAAAACTGAATACTGCAACGCAGACAGCAGGTAGGTGAATCCTGCATGCAGGATAGTAACCATCCCGGCATTCTTGATGACATTGAAAATACTGATCGGGTAGCTGTAATAGCCGCCATCGTAGTAGATGCGACTGATACGCTCTACCCAGACTATTTCATCCCCCATCAGTCTGCGAAACCAGCTGTTCAGGTCCTCGTTCTTGGTAAACCAACGATGCCCTCCCAGATCAAATTTGTAGCCCTTATGCTCATTGGTATTGCACAACCCGCCGACGAAATCATTTCGATCAATCACTGATACCTTGACGCCACTGACACTCAATTCGTGTCCGGTAGCCAGTCCTGCGGGACCGGCGCCAAGTATTACTACATGTTCTTTAGTATTCATATCAACCATGCCATCAAGACTGTCTATGACGAACTTCAACTATTTTGTTATACACTGCGGCGAGCAACAGACAGGCTACAAAAACCAGCGCAAATAATTCCACCGCGCCCAGCAAGCCGCCCCATATGCTTACGCTGTACCCCGGGATATAGTTGGAAAACAGGGCGGCATGCACACTTTCATCTGCTGTACCGCGAACCACCAACCAGGCGGTAGAGGAGAACAGACCCAGAGCGGCGATAGAACCTATAGCCAGCCCGAGGCTAAACCCGTGCAAACGCAGTACTGATGGCTTGAGGACGGGATTCTCCGTTGGGACTGTACTAAGCAATATATCGGCGATCCGCGTGCCCAGTACCCTGCCGTACAGCCTGTAGCTCAATGCACTGCAAGTACCCGCGTATACAAAGGCCCAGAATGCGCCCACCCAGGCACCACTGCTGGTAACCGAATACCCTGGGAAAAAAATGGCGAGTAAACTCAGATAATTGCTGGAATCACTACCCCACTTCGCTATGGATGCATGCGTCGCAAAATAAGTGATCAAGGCCGCCAGGGTTCCGGCAGTCAACCCCAGCATAAGGGCGTTAAACCTGATGGCTGCATTCAGTAATTTGAGGTTGACTCCGTAGACATTGTGATGCGTGGCTTGCATATTCTGGTAATTCCCCATTCGAGTTACAACCTCAATCTGCCAGTTCGGCAGCACTGATCAACATTACACCCAGGGCAACGTAATGCGTCAGGTTCCAGTAGACTGCAGCGGCAAAACCGGCAACTGCACCACCGAGAAAGCCATAAAATGCGCCCACAAGGGCACCTCGCCAACTCACTTCGTAGCCGGGAAGATAGTCTGACAGGTCGCTCAAGTGAGGGCCCACCGGATAATCTTGCGGGACAGCCTGCACCAGCAGCGTTGCAGTAGCCAGAAACAGCAGCAGGGAACACAGCACTCCGGCTGCCACGGTCATGGCTGGAACGTCCATTTTGGCGAAGACAGCCGATAGGATTTCATGATCTCGTACTGGACGATTCATCGCTAAACAGGCCTCCTACTACTACTTATTATATCTACTGCTACTGTATTACAAATAATATCCGGTGGCGATACGTGGCAAACAGCCATTTTTCGCACCCATGCACTCGCCATCTGGCTAATCTGCACCCTGGTCAATCACCTGACCAACTACATCGTGTTGGTGACAATGACATATTAGTACCCTAAAAAGAAGCGTTTGGGATATATCTGCAGCATACAGGTGTACAAACACTGGGGATTTGTGAATAAGGTCACGAATGAAATCCCGGAATAACCAGCCACTGAAGACCATTCGCCGGGTCAGCAGATAGCCGCGATGCCTACTGCCGCACGTACTTTCTGCATCAATTTGGAGCTGTGCTCTCTGGCGCGCTCGGCGCCGCGCAGCAACACGCTTTCTATATACCCCGGATCATCCATCAGCCGCGTGTAACGGTCCCTGGCAGCTGCCAGTTCACTGGTTAATCAATTCAAACAACTGCTTTTTGGCTTCGCCCCAGGCAATCCCGTTTTCAAATTCGTGTCGCATGCGCGCTGTCTCTTCAAGCGAAGCAAACGCCGTCCACAGCTGAAAAACAGTTGAATCATCAGGATTCTTCGGCTCTCCCGGTTCCAGCAGGTTGGTTTTAATTTTGTTGATGGCTTTGTGCAGCGGTTTCTCGGCAAGGAACAATGGGATAGTGTTATTGTAACTCTTGCTCATTTTGCGACCGTCAAGTCCCTGCAGGACGGCAGTATCCGCAGTGACCACTGCCTCCGGCAGGGTGAAAACTTCGGCGAAATTGTGATTGAATCTCTGCGCGATGTCCCGCGCCATCTCCACATGCTGAATCTGATCCCGTCCTACGGGAATTTTCTGCGCGTTGAACATCAGGATGTCCGCTGCCATTAACACCGGGTAACTGAACAAACCCATGGTAATGGCAAAGTCCGGGTCTTCGCCCACTTCTTCGTTGGCCTGCACGGCGGCCTTGTAGGCATGGGCCCGATTCATCAGGCCCTTGGCGGCGTTACAAGCACAAAATCCAGGTGAGTTCGGTAATTTCAGGGATATCGGACTGACGGTAGAACAAGGCACTGTCAGTATCCAGTCCCAGTGCCAGCCAGGTAGCAGCGATTTCCTTGCTGGACTGACGAATCAGCTGCGGATCCTGGCATTTGATCAGCGCATGGTAGTCAGCCAGAAAAAAAAATGACTCCGACGATTGATCGCGCGAGGCGGCTATCGCGGGGCGAATGGCTCCCACATAGTTGCCCAGATGGGGCGTGCCCGTCGTGGTGATGCCGGTAAGAATACGTTGCTTGGCCATGAGAGTATTTGAACACCTGCAAAAGCCGCCAATGATACTGGGATTGGCCGCTACTGGCTATTTCAACGTAACCGAACTGTACCAGACGACGCCTGACGGAAAGATATCTGTCACAGGCAGGACTCAGGCTGCACAGAGCGGCCCGGGATGACTGTAGAACCGCCGCAAAACACGGCACAAATCCCAGGCATCGCGAGAGCCGGCCAGCTCCCGAATGGAGTGCATTCCCAGTGTGGGCACTCCGATATCCAGGGTGCGAATACCGGTAACGCCCGCAGAAATGGGTCCGATAGTACTGCCGCAGGCCATGTCATTGCGCACCACAAAGGATTGCAATGGCACCTCATCCATCGCCGCCAGCATGCGAAACAGGCCACTGGTCTCACTATTGGTGGCGTAACGCTGGCTGGCATTGACCTTGATCACCGGCCCACAATTCAGCAAGGGCCCGTGATTCTCGTCGTGACGGTCGGCGAAGTTGGGATGCACCGCATGGGCATTATCAGCGGAAATCATCATGGAACGCTCGGCGAGAGCTGCATAACTGGTAGGGCTCCCGGTCAGGCGATTGAGCACTGATGCGAGCAGGGGCCCTTGCGCTCCCGCAGTGGAAACACTGCCGACTTCCTCATGATCATTGCAGATGAGCAGCGCACTCATGGCGCCATCGCTTTGTAACAAGGCTTGCAGACCAGTAAAGCAACTGAGCAGGTTGTCCAGTCGCGCTGAGGCTATAAACTCCTGACGCAGGCCGATCAGCGCCGGCGCCTGGGTATCATAAAAGGACAGCTCATAGTCCAGCACCTGCTGTACCTCGATCTGCGGATGCTCCAGTAACAGTCGGGCATGGAGCAGCGCTCGGAAATCGGCTTTCTTCACCCTCAGCTAACTGGCATAACACCGGCAATAGAGCCGTTTGCGGATTGATTTCGCGGTTTTTGTTCGCTTCACGGTCAAGATGAATGGCGAGGCTGGGAATAGTGGCTATGGCATCACGAAAATCCACCAGCCCAACTCGCAGTTTGCCCTCGGGACACTGGTAACTCACTCTGCCTGCGAGCGACAGGTCACGGTCAAACCAGGGATTCAGCAATGCGCCACCGTAAACCTGCACGCCCAGCTGAAGCAGGCCCTGCGACTGTATTTCCGGGTTTGGTTTGACCATCAGGCAGGGACTGTCCGTATGCGCACCCACCATACGGATGCCTTCCGCAGGCAGGCTATCCCGTCCAGCAACGAGCGCGACAATCGAACTGTCATTGCGCGTGAGAAAATACCTGCCACCCGCTCTGATATCCCATTCCGACTCAGCTGCAAGACGGGTAAATCCGGCGGCAAGCAAACGGGTTACCATCTCCGCCACTGCGTGGAACGGTGTCGTGGCTGCGGCCAGAAAGCCACACAGTTGCAGATTGAACTCATCCTGGTTCATAGTTGTTGCCTCTGTTTGATTACTGTGGTGTCGATATGCAATGCCCGGTGTCCTGGCGCAAGCCAGTCATGGGCGCCGCCCCTGCTCCGCCAATTTTTTCCAGGAAATCTCATCGCGCACATACACCGGCTGCACTTGCGCCGGGGGACTGGATCTCACCACATTGAAATTTGGCCAGCGCCAAAGGCATGATATCCCTGGCCGCGGGCAGCACATCGGGACTGCTTGAGCGAATTCTTGCACGCAGCGACTGTGGAAACTGGTCCAGAAAGTGACAACCACTGCCCACCGCACACAAGGATCCGGACGCAACAGGCGAAAGATCGGCCGGTGCGCAAGCCCAGGGGCCCTCCCGTAGCACGGCCAGACCGGCTTCAAAGGTATATACCGCACTGTATACTTCATTAATGCGCGCATCGAGCGTACACAGTACTGTGTCATCTGCGCGTAACTTGCCCAGCCGCCATGCGCTCTGCGCGAGCACTGTCAATGTCGATACTGCAATAGCCGGTAACTGGCAGCTGTAGGCTAAACCCTGAACAGCACTGGCCGCAATCCGCAAACCGGTAAAGGAACCGGGACCACATCCGTAAGCGATGGCCTGAATGCCCAGACTCGCCAGATTGCCCGCCGGCAGAAGCTCCTCCAGCATGGCAAAAAGCAGTTGGCTGTGTTGCCGTGGCGCAATCGCATAACGCTCCCTGACCTGACCATCAACCAATACGGCGACGGAACAGGCATCCGTCGCGGTCTCAATCGCCAAAATACCCGTCATAGCACTCTCGTTCCCATGCGGCTGGCCTATACCCAATTGCGGACCAAGCTGTTACGGTTGCAAGCATCGATTATCACACAGCAGGCATCGGGCAAGAACAACCCGTGGGCCGAAAATTACATAATCAGCCAAGGACAATGGAGTCATCAAACAATATTACCGGAGTTATCCTGGCCGGAGGTGCGGGACGCCGAGTGGGTAATCGGGATAAGGGCCTGATACCCTGGCAGGGGCGACCGCTGATTGCACATGTCAGCGACTGTCTCCGGCCGCAGGTCTGCGGAACTGCTGATTAGTTGTAACCGCAATTTCTCCCATTACAAAAACTTTGCCGCCCGAATCGTGGCCGATACGCGTCGTGAGTTTCAAGGGCCGCTGGCTGGCCTTGAGGCCGCCTACCCCCATATCCAAACGGAATTCCTGGTGGTAGTCGGCTGTGACATGCCGCACCTGCCGCAGGACCTTGTCATTCGACTGACTGCACCACTGGTAGATGGTGTGCATGGCGCGCCCGACATCAGTTATGCGCATGACGGGGTAAGGGAGCAGTATTTATGTGCCGCAATACGGCGTGATTGCCTGACGTCCCTTACCGGCTTTCTGGATTCAGGTCATCGAGCGGTGCGCGACTGGTACAAAACTCGAGACACTGTCAGCGTCGACTTCTCCGCTCACAGGGCAGGCTTCAGGAACTATAATAAACTGAGTTGAACGCGGACACCGGACCCTTCCCCTACAGAGAAACTACCGGGTAAATCATCCCCACTAACGAGAAAACCCGCTGGGATCTCTCTCAGCGGGTTAATTGTCAGCTCCGGGGCTCTATCTTTTCTTGGCTTTTGCTTTTGCTTTTGCTTTAGGCTTGGCTTTCGCCTTGGCTTTCGCTTTCGGCTTGGCTTTTGCTTTTGCCTTCGGCTTGGCTTTCGCCTTGGCTTTTGCCTTCGGCTTGGCTTTTGCTTTTGGCTTGGCTTTCGCTTTCGCTTTTGCTTTTGCCTTCGGCTTGGATGTTGCTTTCTTCTTAGCTGTTGCCATTATGCATCTCTCCAGACTGTTGATGAGGGTCCCGCGAGATCAAAAATAGCAATAATGCAATAGAGATACAATAGGATAAATTGTAGAAATTTCGCATCTTTCAAATGTCGCATCTCATGCGTTTTTGAAAAAAAGAAATCGTACGAGCTGCAAATTTTTATTTTTTCTTTTTAGCAGCCGGTGTTGCTGCTAGTTCTGCAAGGATGCAAAAAGTATTTTTCGGATATCTTCCACACTGCCGACACCCTCAATCCTGTGGTAACTGGGCGCAGCTTCATCTTCCATTTCCTGATAAAAATTTATGAGTGGGCTTGTTTGCTCATGATATATCTGTAACCGTTTGCGCACGGTTGCTTCGGTGTCGTCGTCCCGCTGCACCAGAGGCTCACCGGTTTCGTCATCCAATCCTTCCTGTTTTGGCCGATTGAAAAGCACATGGTAGACACGACCGGACCCGGGATGAACGCGCCTGCCACTCAAGCGTGCAACAATTTCCTCGTCATCGACTGCAATCTCTACGACATGATCAATTGTCACGCCGGCATTCACCATCGCCTCGGCTTGCGGAATTGTGCGGGGAAACCCATCGAACAAAAAGCCTTTGGCGCAGTCGGACTGGGCAATACGGTCCTTGACCAGACCAATAATGACTTCATCGGATACCAATCCTCCGGCATCCATCACCTTTTTGGCCTCCAGACCCAATGCGGTCTCCGCTTTGACGGCAGCGCGCAACATATCGCCAGTGGATATCTGCGGAATACCGAATTCCTGACAAATGAACTTGGCCTGCGTCCCTTTACCTGCACCCGGGGCACCCAATAGGATCAATCGCATTTCTAAAATACCTCAACAATGTGCTGCGGAAGAGGAGGACCACCTGCGCTGCATGAATCAGGACGACGGAAGCGCGCTAACCTTACACAGCGGACGTAAAGGTTACAAGCCCCGCTTGTTGCCAGCCAACTTCTCTTTAGCCTGACGCCACAGACGATCAAGCTCTGCTTCGCTCAATGCGGACAAAGCTCCCCCTTCTGCTGCTGCGGCGACCTCCATCAGACTGAATCGTCGCTCAAATTTGCCTGTGGCATGACGCAGGGTCTCCTCGGCATCCAGACCAAGATGCCTGGCAAGGTTTACACAACTGAATAAAACGTCACCCATCTCATCATGCAGAGCATCTGCACTTTGCCCGGACATCGCGCGGCGCAACTCTTCCAACTCTTCCTGCAGCTTATCCATTACGGCCGTGATATCAACCCAGTCAAAGTTAACCTGCGCGGCGCGTTTTTGCACCTTCTGCGCCCGGGGCAACGCCGGCAGCGCCAGCGGCACATCCGCCAGCACCCCTGGCTGGTCTTTGCTATTGCGCTCGCTCTGTTTAATTGCCTCCCAGGTTTGCCTGACCTCTGCCACCGAACTGCGATTGCGCACCAGGCCCTCTATCTCCCCCCGGGCAAATACATGTGGGTGGCGTCGAATCAGTTTTTCCACCAGCGTGTGCACAATGGCGCCAAAGGAAAATAGATTTTGTTCTTCGCCCAGTTGGGCATAGAAGATCACCTGAAACAGTACATCGCCCAATTCTTCAGCGACATGATCGAAATCCTCGTGCTCTATGGCCTGCGCCAATTCATAGCACTCCTCCAGCGTCGAGGGCACAATGCTATGGAAGTCCTGGCGCAGGTCCCACGGACACCCGGTTTGCGGGTCCCGCAAGCGCTGCATCACTCGCAGTAAATCCGCCACCGTGTATCGCGATCCGTTCATATGCGCTCCTTATTCCGATACCCGGACGGCGGAAACGACATTGTGCAGACGGTCGATACGTTCCAATAGTTTGGACAACGAACCCAGATCAGGAACCTCTACCCGCAATCGCATGGTGGCAGTATGGGTCTCCTTGTTGGTCTGGGTATTAATAGTCAGCACGTTAATCCTGGCGTTGGCGAACAATCCGGTAATGTCGCGCAACAAGCCCTGGCGGTCATAGGCCTCAATAGCAACATCCACTTCGTAGTTATCCTTCGGGTTTTCGCCCCACTCTACCTCAACGAGGCGCCCGGCAGCAGCCTCCTTCAAATTGAGCAGCCTTGCGCAGTCGCTGCGGTGGATACTGACTCCGCGACTCTGGGTAATAAAGCCAAGAATCGCATCTCCCGGCAGGGGCTTGCAGCAACCAGCCACGTGAGTAAGCAGATTGCCAACTCCCCGCACCTGCACCTGATCACGATGCAGAGTGCCCGTCGCCCGCTTGCGGCGGAGGTGCGGCTCGGGTGCTCTCTCTACCAACCCCTGGGCGGCATTCAATACCTGGGCAGAGGACAAGTCGCCCGAGCCTACCGCCGCGAACATGTCCTCCACAGTATTGAATTGCACCTTTCTGGCAATACGCTGATAGTCGACGCTGGTCAGGGCCAGGCGCTTGAATTCTTTTTCCAGCAGGTGCCGACCCGTATCAATATTGTCAGCCCGGGTCCGGCTCTTGAACCAGTGCTGCACCTTGGCCCTGGCGCGTGATGTTTTCAGATAGCCCAAACCTGGCTGCAGCCAGTCGCGCCGTGGCAGCACCTCATTGCTGGTCAGAATTTCAACGCGCTCGCCGGTATTGAGTTGGTAGGTTAGCGGTACAATCACGCCATTGACTTTGGCCCCGCGACAGCGGTGACCGATTTCTGTGTGCACATGATAAGCAAAATCCAGTGGTGTGGCGCCATAGGCCAGATTTACCACATCGCCGTCAGGGGTGAACGCATAGACCCTGTCCTGAGCCACACTGAAACTGAATTGCTCCGCCACAGCGCGCGCATCACCGGTTTCCTCGTGCCAGTCCAGCACCTGACGCAGCCAGGCAATCTTCTCCTCATAGGTACTGGCCAGCCCGCTTTCCTCGTCCGACCCTTTATAGCGCCAATGGGCACACACGCCCAGTTCTGCTTCATCATTCATCTGCTCCGTGCGGATCTGCACTTCAAGCGCTTTACCCTCCGGACCAATAACGGCGGTGTGCAGAGAGCGATAACCGTTCTCCTTTGGGTTGGCAATGTAGTCGTCAAATTCGTTGGGGATATTGCGCCACAATCCGTGTACGAGGCCCAGGGTGGCGTAACAGTCCTTGATCTCGGGCACCAGAATTCGCACCGCTCGGATATCATATACCTGGGAAAAACCAATACCCTTGCGCTGCATTTTTCGCCAAATACTGTAGATGTGCTTGGCGCGGCCCGCAATTTTGAAGTGCAGTCCGGCGCTGCGCAGGATCGCCGTCAACTCTTCTGTCACTGTTGAGATGAATCTGTCGCGCTCCAGGCGTTTACCGTCCAGCAGACGAGCTATCTTGCGGTAGGATTCAGGATAGATATAGCGAAAGGAAAGATCCTCCAACTCCCACTTCAAATGGCCTATACCCAGGCGATGTGCCAATGGCGCATAAACTTCAAATACCTCCTGCCCAATCTGCCGGCGGCGCTGTTCGTCGTCCTTTACCGACCGAATCGCGCAGGTGCGCTCTGCGAGCTTTATTAGCGCAACACGGACATCGTCAACCAGGGCAATCAGCATTTTGCGTATATTGTCTTTCTGGCCGTGGGCCTGGCCCAATACCGGATCATCGGTTTGCAGCGGCAGGTCGCTGATCGCGGCCATGCGCAGCACACCACCGATCAAGACTGTTACCTCGTTGCCAAAGCGCGTACGCACGTCACCCAGATGAATACGCTCTTCGCGCACGGCGCGGTACAGGAGACCGGCCAGCAGGCAATCCGGGTCGACGTGCAAATCGGCCAGAATGATGGCGATATCCAGGCCAGCGATAAAACAGTTGGATTCCCGCGCCCAGTCGCCGGCGTCCCCGGCCGGTTGCTGCTGGGCCTGCTGCACCAGTTGACAAGCGTCCAGCACACGGAGCACGGTCCTCGACGTCCAGCACCAGTGGCAACTGCAGAAGCCAGCGATCAAGATCGATCGATCCCTGCGCGTCTATAAGAGTTTGTTGACGGACCTGCACCATTGCAACCTTTCCTCTTACTAACCACCAAACACGCCGGTAGACAGGTAGCGATCTCCGCGGTCACAGATAATTACAACAATGACCGCATTTTCTACCTCGCGAGACACGCGCAGGGCGCCGGCAATGGCACCACCGGAGGACACACCACAGAATATCCCTTCCTGCGATGCCAGTCTGCGCATGGTTTGCTCTGACTCCGCCTGGGATATATCGATCACCCGGTCGACACGCGGGGCTTCAAATATTTTTGGCATATAGGCCTGGGGCCAGCGGCGAATTCCGGGAATACTGGAGCCCTCCAGCGGTTGCAGACCAATGATCTGAACCGCAGGGTTCTGTTGCTTGAGGAAGGCGGGAGCAACCCATGATAGTACCGGTAGTGCCCATGGAACTTACCAGATGGGTTACCGTACCCTGCAGTCTGCTGCCAAATCTCTGGCCCGGTCCCGACGAAGTGGGCGCGCGGATTGTCAGGATTACCAAACTGATCCAGCACCTTACCCTGGCCTTGCGCCTGCATTTTGAGGGCCAGGTCCCGCGCCCCCTCCATACCCTCTGCTTGCGACACTTCCACCAGCTGCGCACCGTAAGCAGACATTGCCTGTTTCCGCTCCAGGCTCATATGGGACGGCATAATCAGGATCAGGCGGTAGCCGCGTATCGCAGCGGCCATCGCCAGGGCAATTCCGGTATTGCCGCTGGTGGCCTCGATAAGCGTATCGCCCGGCTTGATATCACCGCGCTTTTCCGCCTGCGCAATCATACTCAGTGCGGGGCGATCCTTGACCGAACCGGCGGGGTTATTCCCTTCCAGTTTGGCGAGGATGGTATTGCTGGTATCGCCCGGCAGACGTTGCAAGCGCACCAGTGGCGTATTGCCAATACAAGCTTCAATAGTGGGATACTCTGGCATAGGTAGGTTACCGCAGACCGGACTTGTTGATTATATAGAACTTGCACCTTGCGAGGCCATGTCGAAGTTGGCAGCAACACCCTTCACTCGCTCATTTTGCCAGCACGGCAAAGGCCACCACATAGTCCATTTCATCTGCCACGCTCAACTCTACCCGCACACCACCCCGTTCGTCAGCCACCCGCCGCGCACCGCCGGAAAGTCGCACCAGGGGCGCGCCATGGACATCGTGTTCAATTTGAATATCCTGCCAGCTGACGCCTCGACCAATACCGGTCCCCAGCGCCTTGGCAATAGCCTCCTTGGCAGCAAAACGCTTGGCTAAAAAACGCCCGGGTTGCTTACTGGCATGATATTCCTGCTGTTCCTGCAGTGTCAGGATACGTTGCACAAACCGGTTCCCCAGACGCGCCAGGACTTCGTCGATACGCGCCACCTCAGTATGTCGGTGCCTACCGCGATCAAGGCAGCTCGCCCGAGGCGAGTGTCACCGCTCGCGCCGGACTTCGCTGGGACAGCGGCTTCACTCCAGCGATGCGAAACAGTTCGCGACTGCGCAACGGCGTGTCGCCCAGATAGGTTGCCAATGCCTCCCTGAGCAGCCGCTTGGCCGCGCTGCGCACCGGACCACCAAACTCACCCGACGCCATGGCCAATAAATCAGACCCTGCAAAGGCGGCAGTGGTGCCGATCAGTCGCAGCACCACAGCCCACCAGACCAACTTCCGGGTCATAGCGATACCAGCAGGTCGCCTGAACGGGCTGCCCACTGGCGCCGTCCACCCCGAAATCGAAGCTGTAACCCAGCTCATCAAGCAGGGTAAATTCAAAGCGCCGCAACACGGGATCCACCACGCTGCTGCAAGGAAGCGCCTTCAAGGCCTGATCGTAGGCTGCGAACAAGGCGGGATGCGCATCGTTGCGATGCAGCAGTCGCACCAGCAACTCGTTCATATACATACCGCAGAACATGCGCTCTCCGCGCAGGGTAAACAAGCCCTGCGCGGGTTCTGTCGCGACCAGGGTCTTTAAATCTGTGCGCCCGGAAAATGACAACAGAAGCGGGATGAACGGCTGCAACAGTGCTGCGCCACTACCCCTTCGGGACTGCCTCCGGGTGCCGCGGGCCACCAGACTGATGCGGCCATACTCAGCGGTAAAAACGTCCAGCAGTGCACTGCTGTCACGATAGGGACGACTGTGCATGACATAAGCGGGCTGCAAATTGACGCGCATATCGCTCCCGGCAGACCTAGCGATCATCATAACCAAGACTGCGCAGGGCTCGCTCGTCATCGGACCAGCCGGACTTGACCTTGACCCAGAGACGCAACATGACCTTGCTGTCAAAGAGCGACTCCATATCGCGCCGCGCATCCGAGCCGATCGAGCGCAAACGCGCACCCTTATCGCCGATGAGTATTTTTTTCTGGCCCTTGCGTTCCACAAAAATGATTGCCGAAATGTGCAGCATTTCGCCTTCCTGCGCGAACTCCTCGATCTCAACGGTAATCGCATAGGGCAGTTCATCGCCCAATTGGCGCATGATTTTCTCACGCACAATCTCCGCAGCGAGGAAACGCTGGCTGCGATCAGTAATCTGGTCTGCAGGGAAGAAAAAGCTCTGCCTCGGGCAGAAATTTCAGAATTTGCTCTTCAAGCGCATCGACATTGTGCTGCCGCAGGGCTGAGACGGGCAGGATCGCGGCGAAATCCGCCTTGTGCGCTAACATCTGCAAATGCGGCAACAGCTCTGCCTTGTCAGCCAGGAGATCAACTTTATTCAGCACCAGCATGGCAGGCAGGCCCGCCTGTTGAATCTGCTGCAGCACGAAAGCATCCTCCTCTGTCCAGGCGGTGCGATCGACCACGAAAACCACCAGGTCAACGTCCCGGATAGCAGAACTGGCCGCCCGATTCATATAGCGGTTGATTGCCTTGTCTGCGTTCATATGCAGTCCCGGCGTATCCACGAATATGATCTGGTGATTATCCTGGGTCTTGATCCCAAGTACCTGGTGGCGAGTCGTTTGCGGCTTGCGCGAGGTTATGCTGATCTTCTGTCCGAGAATATGGTTCAGCAGAGTGGATTTGCCAACATTGGGCCGCCCGACAATAGCCACATAGCCGCAACGCCGTGGCTCGTCAACTGCCATGAGCGGACAATCTTTCCAGCGCTGAGGTTGCCGCGCTCTGCTCGGCCTTGCGCCGACTGGCGCCCTTACCTTCGACCACCAGACAGGGTTTACTCAAGCGACAGGCAACATGAAACTGCTGATCGTGATCATCGCCCTGGACACTGAGCAAATCATACTCGGGCAACGGGTTGTTACGCCGCCTGCAGATATTCCTGCAACCGGGTTTTAGCGTCCTTCTCCACCGCGCCGAGGGTGAGCTCCTGCAGGCGGCGGGCAAACCAGGCGAGTACACAGCGTCGACACTGCTCTATGCCACTGTCCAACAGGATGGCGCCCGCCACAGCCTCAAGGGCATCCGCCAGAATCGAACTGCGCCGGTGGCCGCCACTCTTGCGCTCGCCGGCACCCAGTTGCAGATAGTCACCCAGGTGCAGTTCCATGGCCACCTCCGCGAGGGTATCACCCCTTACCAGGGACGCGCGCATTCTGCTCATCTCTCCCTCTCTGCAAGCAGGGAAGCGGAGATACAGCGCCTCCGCGATAATGTGGTTGAGTATAGAGTCGCCGAGAAATTCGAGGCGTTCGTTGTTATGGCCACCGGCGCTGCTGTGGGTGAGTGCCAGACCGAGCAGTTCCGGGTCACCAAACTGATGTCCCAGCGCACGTTGCAGACGCGCCGTGTCCGCCATATGCTATTTTTTGGCGACAGGAGGCTTTGGAAGCGGATTCGGATTGCCTACTTCATAGAGCAGGTCATCAAACTTCAGGACCGCGTCGATGCGCCACACAATAGGTAATCTTACCTCGTAGTTGGCGTCGATATAGGTCTTGCCCTCCTTGCTGTAGATCTCCACGTCATCGGGATCCAGCAAATAGATCTGGTTGGTATTGAATATATTTGCAATTTTACGCCTGATATCCCGCAAGTCGTCCTTGGCCGGGTCGGTCTCCATCGCGATGCTGGCAATAATCTCTTTCACGCTGAGGTACTCAATATAAGCTGGTGCCATGCGAATAACACACATGGCAAAAAACCCCACCATGAGCATTATGGTCAATATACCCAGAATCGACATACCTGATTGACGTCTGCGCGCAGTCATATGGCTTTCCTCCTGTACCTCAAATTTGATTATTCTATCAGGCCGACACGGTTAAAGCTCGGGATGCTCAGAAAGGTATCCCAATGCATCCAGATCGCAAAGGCCTTGCCTACTATATCCTTCTCTGGCACCTGACCCCAAACCCGACTGTCACTGCTGTTGTCCCGGTTATCGCCCATCATGAAGTAGTGTCCGGGCTTAACCACTTCATAAAAATCAGTTGCAGGGCGCAGTGTATCAACCTGCATGAGATGGTCCGCCTCGCCCAATATTTCATGGCCCAGGCGATACCGCGGATCCAGACCGGTTCGCTCGGTAACCGGCTGACGCTCCACTCGCTCGCCATTCACAATATCTGCTTGTCGCGGTAGGTCACAGTATCACCCGGCAGGCCTACTACGCGCTTGATAAAATAGGTGTCGTTCATATGAGGAGGGAAAAACACCATGACATCGCCGCGCTGCGGCTCATTCAGTGCCAGCACCTTCGTGCGTATGACCGGGAGTCGAATGCCGTAGGTAAACTTGTTGACCAGAATATAGTCGCCCACTTCCAGCGTGGGCACCATGGATGACGAGGGTATCTGGAAGGGCTCCACCAGGAAGGAGCGCAGGACAAATACGACAAACAGCACCGGAAAGAAAGATCTGGCATACTCCACCACCACCGGCTCACTGGCGCTTTCGGCGGCCTGCGCCTGATAGTTCCGCGCATCGGGGCTGCCTGCGACAGCCCATTGGGGATATTGGCTCTGCAACTGGCTGACAATGCGCTTTCTGCCCGGGGCCAGAAAAATGGCATCCAGCAGCCAAATCAGCCCGCTACCAAACACCAGGCCCACCAGAATCAGGGGGAAATCCAATGTTAATTCACTCATCTATCAACCATCCACCCTGAGAACCGCGAGAAATGCAGACTGTGGAATTTCTACCTGTCCGACCTGTTTCATACGTTTTTTACCTGCTTTTTGCTTGTCCAGCAACTTGCGTTTGCGGCTCACATCCCCGCCGTAACACTTGGCGGTTACATTTTTGCGCAGAGCCTTGACCGTCTGCCGCGCCACAATTTTGCCGCCAACAGCTGACTGAATAGCCACGTCAAACATCTGGCGCGGTATCAGTTCCTTCATTTTTTCCGTCAGTACCCTGCCTCGATACTGGACCTGATCGCGGTGCACGATAACCGCCAGAGCATCCACCCGCTCGCCATTTATCAATACATCCAGCCGCGCGAGACTGGCAGCCTGGAAGCGCTCAAAACCGTAATCAAGCGAAGCATAACCGCGGCTCACGGACTTCAATCGGTCAAAGAAGTCGAGTACCACCTCGGCCATCGGTATGTCGTAAACCACCGATACCTGGGCGCCGAGGAATTGCATATCGCGCTGTACACCGCGCTTTTCCACGCACAGGGTGATGACATTGCCAAGGTGTTCCTGGGGCACCAGGATATTGCAACGCGCAATCGGTTCGCGCATCTCCTCGATGTCCGCGACATCCGGCAGGGCGGAGGGATTGTCCACCTGGATGATTTCGCCGTTCTTTTTCACTACCTCATAGATAACGGTTGGCGCCGTCGTGATAAGGTCCAGGTCGTACTCCCGCTCCAGCCGCTCCTGAACAATTTCCATATGCAGCATGCCGAGAAATCCGCAGCGAAAACCAAAGCCAAGGGCGTCAGAAGTCTCCGGTTCGTACTGCAAGGAGGCGTCATTCAAGGTCAGCTTGGCCAGTGCGTCGCGAAAATCCTCGTAATCATCGGACGAGATAGTGAAAATTCCGGCGTACACCTGCGGTTTGACGCGCTTGAATCCGGGCAGGGCCGGAACCGTCAGATCCTTGGCATGTATCAGGGTATCCCCTACCGGCGCGCCGTGGATATCCTTGATGCCAGCCACGACAAAACCCACTTCACCAGCCTGCAGCATATCCTGCTCCACACGCTTGGGCGTAAAAATACCCAGGGCGTCGACCTGTTGCGTCTTGCCGACTGATTTGGCAACGATTTTATCGCGCTTGCGCAACACGCCCTGCTTGACCCGCACCAGCGACACCACGCCCAGGTAATTATCAAACCAGGAGTCGATGATCAGGGCCTGCAATGGCGCGTCCCGATCACCTTCCGGGGGGGGTATGTGTTCGACGAGGTATTCCAGGGTGTCCTCTATGCCCTGTCCGGATTTGGCACTGACCAGGCACGCTTCGCTGGCATTGATACCAATAATTTCTTCGATCTCCCGCTTGACCCGATCCGGATCAGCCTGGGGCAGGTCCATCTTGTTGAGAATGGGCAGCACCTCCAACCCCTGCTCAATGGCGGTATAACAGTTGGCCACCGACTGGGCTTCCACCCCCTGCCCCGCATCCACAACCAGCAGCGCGCCCTCGCAGGCAGCAAGCGAACGAGACACCTCATAGGAAAAATCCACGTGGCCCGGGGTATCAATAAAGTTGAGTTGATAAATTTGGCCGTCGCGGGCCTTGTAGTCGAGAGTGACACTCTGGGCCTTGATAGTAATACCGCGCTCGCGCTCGATATCCATGGAATCAAGTACCTGCTCATCCATCTCGCGCGCGCTCAAGCCGCCGCAGTGCTGGATGAAACGATCTGCCAGAGTGGATTTACCGTGATCAATATGGGCAATGATAGAAAAATTACGGATGTGTCTCAGATCGCTCACTCAATTAGGCTCGATTCACAGCTGGGGCTGGGCCAGACACCACGCCCGCCCTTATCTACCAAAAAACGCGCGATTGTACCCCAATGGGGATACAACCGCCACGGTGAGTTCAGCTAAGTGGAGTCCGTGCGAGACGCTGACTGTCGCGCGCTGATCAACCCGGTAGTTTGAGGCCGATAAACAGTGGCGATCCCTGCCGGATCAGGCGCAATGGAACAGAACTTCCCGGCTTCAATGCATCGACCGCCTGCTCAAATGCCTCCCGGGATTTTATCGGGGTGGTATCGATGAGCGTGATGACATCATCAACCCTGATTCCAGCCTGAGCGGCCACCGAGCCGGGCGTGACATTGCGCACCACAACGCCGCCATTGATACCGAAGCGCTCAAGACTTTCCGCGGGCAGGGTTTCAACATCCATGCCCAGGCGGCCGCCTCGGTTGCCGTCCGCTTTGCCCGCTGCCAGAGTGTAGCTGTCATCGGCATCAAGTCCGCCCACCGCGACTTTCATGTTCTGGTTCTTTTTGTCCCGTACAGATTTCCACGTCCACAGTGGTGCCCGGTGCAACGAGTCCGACCAAATGGGGAAGGTCGGCCGAAGTAGGGATATCCTTGCCATCAAACGTGACTATAATATCCCCGCTGCGCAAGCCGGCCTTGGCAGCGGGACCGTCTTTGGAAACTTCCGCTACCAGCGCCCCGCCCGGGCGTTTCAGGCCAAAGGATTCCGCAAGATTTTTATCCACATCCTGTATGGTGACTCCCAGCCATCCGCGCGTCACCCGTCCGTTTTCCTTTAATTGGTCAACGACATTGCGCGCCACTGAAGCAGGGATCGCAAATGACAGGCCGATTGAGCCGCCACTGCGGGTAAATATCTGCGAGTTCACCCCGACTACTTCACCATCGAGATTGAACAACGGTCCTCCAGAATTGCCCGGGTTGATAGCAACATCGGTCTGTATAAAAGGTACATAGTTCTCGTTGTGTTCGGTGGGCAGGCTGCGCCCCTTGGCACTGACGATGCCTGCCGTGACCGAATAGTCCAGGCCAAAGGGTGAGCCGATGGCCAGCACCCACTCGCCTACTTCCAGGTCGTCGTTGGTCGCCAGTTTGAGCACAGGCAGGTCCGAGGCTTCTATACGCAGCAGCGCCAGGTCAGAGCGGGGATCGGTACCCACGACTTTGGCCTCGAACTCGCGACGGTCACTCATTCGCACCAACACACTGGTGGCGCCCTCGACCACATGGTTATTCGTCAGTATGTAACCATCCTGGGAAATGATAAACCCTGACCCCAGACCCATGCGCTCCTGCTCGGATGGAGGAGCACCCCTGAACTCAAAAAAGCGGCGCAGTTCCTCTGGCATCTCCTCTGGTCCCGGTTGTTGCTGTTCAGCACGGGAGGCATTTTGCTCGACAATAATTTTCACTACGGCAGGGGAATGCGCCCGCACTATCTCCTTGAAATCGGGCAATTCTGCCGCTGTCGTCACACGAGGTCCGCACAGGGTAATCATCAGAATGGCGAGGCCATACAATCGCATTTTGGTATTCATTTAGTCCATCCAGTGAGATAAGCAAGACGTGGAAATAAAAGGGTTTAAAGAAGCGTCACAGGCTCCGCGAGTGGCGACAACGACACTCAGCAGCACCGGTTGAAAACTCGGGTCGCGGCGATGGCGGGCACCGTGCCAGCGCACCAGGGAAAACCCCAGCATCAGTCCGCCTGCCGCCCCCAGTACTGCCAATAGATCCTCGTTGCCTGGCAACCAGCGCACGGCCGCTAGCGCGCCGGCCAGCATCGCCATCAGCGGCAGGCCATAAGCGATAAATGATCCGCGCAGAATCACTTCTTCGGGAATGCTGATCAGGACCTGATCATCAATACTGTAGTGCTCGATAGCCCTGTCGCCCGGCAAAACCCGGATATAACCGCGTTTACCGTCAGAAATTCGGTTAAGCAGCCCGTGACCGCAACCTTTTTGTGCTGCACAGGAGCCACAGGTGGTGCGACGAATGGTCTCAACCCAGAGTCCATCCTCTTCTATGGCTACCACCCGTCCTGTTTCTGTCAACATATCACTGCACCCAGCCTACTGAGTCGGCGACCATTCTGGCCGTATTGACCGGCACCTCGCCTATCACTGTTACCAGCACCGGCTGCCCCGCAATTCGCATGCCGCGTGTATAAATGGTAGTGCCCCCTTGCCTTACGATGCCCTCTCCGGGACTGATTTCGATATCCAGATCTTCCAGAAAAACAGAAAACACCGCCAGGCCGTCAGTATAGGTTCTGCGCCCACTGATACCAAGAGGGGTATCGGTTGCAGTAAACCCACGAGGGACCCATCCCAGATTCCAGGCGCGCGCCACCGTAAAGTTCGCCGATGGACTTTGAGTGTGAGGATGCTGCGCCTCATGGATAACGTCGACTCCACCGACTGCCGGTACATCGTCGGTGTAGGAGATATGAGCGAACTGCGTCGTTTCCAGGGTTCTTTGGCCATGGCTGATGGTCTGGGTTTTGAGCAACAAGCCGGTTTCTCGATCCAGCGCCATTGAATAGCCAAAACGGTACATGTCCCGCGGTTCGATGTCTATGCGCACCGCGTTGCGTCCGGCTACACGCTCGCCGTCAGCGACACTGAATCGATACTGCTCGGCAATACCACAACCGTCCGCTTGCAGCAGCGTTCCAAGCCGCAACAATTGATCACCGGGATGAATGCAGTCCAAAGCATGGGAGCCACGCTCCACCTGCGCGCCCTGACCCGTCAATTCGGTAAGGCGCTCCGAGCTGATGCCATGGTCTACTGAATGTGAAACTTGCATCACCTGCATTTTGTCGTCACGTTGCAACGTCACGATTCCCTGATAACTGATCTGGCGCATGCTTCTTGACATCTTGTCCAACCACTCCAGTGCTACCGGGTCAGCATCGGGACAAGTCGTCGCCGCCGCGCCCGTGACCGCAAACAGCGAGAGCAGGGGCATCAGGTGCAGACGATAAAAATGTTTTAGCAAAGTAGAATGCACTGCGTAGAGACCTATTCGCGTATCTGTGGCACACGGGCAAACGGTACCAAACCCTGGGGTGAATTGAGCGCCGCCTGTTCCGCATGTTCCTGCATATATTTACGCAGGCGTTGCTGGGCAAGTTCCTGATAGGCGGTACGGGTCGCAGGCTGCAAAACCGGGATAGGTTGGGTGCCATAGCTTGCCTGCACGGCCGTAGCGCCCAGACTATTTAGCATGCCCACGGGTGATCCGCTGGTGGCCACGGCGCGATCAACCCCATAAGGACCTGCGCCGCCAACCTGGGCGAGTTGCTGGCCCCCAATAACCACCGTTGCAGCTACCGAAGCCGCTACGGCGAAACTGATCAGGGGACGCGCCATCCGCTCTTTAAGAACTGCAAGCGCAGTTCGGGTACCACGCGCTTGCGAACCGGCGAGAGCGGCTTGCACGCGTGCTGATATATCCAAATCCAGGTGCGCTACAGGGTGACCATGCACTGCATGCTGCGTGAGGTTATAACGCACCCACGCCTGCCGCAAAGTGGAGTCATCTGCTACCTGTGCAAGTACCCGCTCCAATTCCAACTCGTTGGCCTCGTCATCCATCAGGGCAGACAGAGATTCGTACATTCTATCGTTCATATTTAACCACCTTACTACTGACTCACGTTTTCCGTGGGCCCGCTACAGCGGGGTTACTGTGAAAAAAGGGCGCTTCGAATGCGTGCACTCAGGCCTCACCATTGACTTGCTTGCTCACCAGGACGTCGATGGCCTCCCGCGCCCTGAATATCCGCGAGCGCACTGTACCCACCGGGCAATCCATAATATCGGCAATGTCCTCATAACTGAGACCATCAAATTCACGTAAAGTTATCGCGGTGCGAAGGTCTTCCGGCAGTGCGCCAATCGCGCCCTCCACCACAGCCTTTAACTCCGCACCAAATAGCGCGTTTTCAGGGTTTTCGATATCGTGCAAACCCCACCCGGTTTCGTGGTACTCGGCGTCCTCGAGTTCTATGTCCGTTCCCGGTGGCCGACGCGAACGCGAAACCAGGTAGTTCTTCGCCGTGTTGATGGCGATTCGATACAGCCAGGTATAAAAAGCGCTTTCTCCACGAAAACCGGGCAAGGCTCTATAGGCCTTGATGAACGCCTCCTGCGCTACATCCTGGACTTCATCAGCATCGCGCACATAACGACTTATCAAACTAAATATCCTGTGTTGATACTTCAACACCAGCAGGTCAAAAGCCCTCGAATCACCTTTTTGCACCCTGGCAACGAGTTGCTGATCGGTCTGAGCGGCAGTCACGTCCGGTTCCCCTCCCTGGTACCTGACATTATTGCCGCTGTTGCCGCAAGCCACTGCGAATAATAGACAACAGAAACGCGATTTCGTTCGCAGCGCATGCACCGTGGCGCGTCCTAAGAGAGCGTGCAGCAAAAAAAGTTCCCGGCGGATTGTTTCGGAATTAGCCACGAGGTCGTATATACTCCACTGCACTTTATTTAGACGAAGCTAAGTCTTTGAGACGCATCATATATTTCACCCTCCAAAGCAGCAAGCGCTGAGCTCCATGGCCGACCCGTCACCAACATGACGTACTGGTTATCGGCAGCGGCGCTGCCGGCCTGAGCGTCGCTCTGCGCTTGCCGGGCAATTGTCGGGTCGCGCTGCTGTCCAAGGCGGACCTGAACCAGGGATCGACCTATTGGGCGCAAGGCGGCATGGCTGCAGTACTGCATAACCGTGACACCGTTGACTCCCACGTCGCGGACACCCTCGCGGCCGGGGCCGGCCTGTGCCACCGCGATGCTGTGGAGTTTACTGTCAGCAACAGCCGACGCTGCGTGGAGTGGCTGGTAGAACAAGGCGTCGATTTTGATCTGCGGGAGGACTCCGCCAATCTCCAGAACCGCGGAGTTCCACCTGACCATGGAGGGCGGCCATAGCCACAGGCGCATCATACACGCTGCCGACCGCACTGGAAGAGCGATTTCCGAGGTGCTTACTGAACGGGCCATTGCCGCCGACAATATTGAGATTTTCACGCACCGCATGGCGGTAGACCTGGTGGTGAACAACGGCCGCTGCCAGGGTGCCTATATTCTCGATCAACAGACTGGCCATGTTGATCTGTTCCAGGCCTCGCGCAGTAGTACTGGCAACCGGCGGCGCCAGCAAAGCCTACCTCTACACCAGCAATCCCGACGGCGCCAGCGGCGATGGTATTGCCATGGCGTGGCGCGCCGGTTGTCGGGTAGCCAACCTGGAGTTCAACCAGTTTCATCCGACCTGCCTGTACCACCCCAAGGCCAAATCGTTTCTAATTACCGAAGCCATACGCGGCGAGGGCGGCAGGCTGCTGTTACCCGACGGCCAGCGCTTCATGCAGAATTTCGACGAAAGAGGTGAACTGGCGCCGCGCGATGTGGTGGCGCGCGCCATTGATCATGAGATGAAGCGCCTCGGCGCCGACTGCGTCTTCCTGGATATTTCGCACAAATCCCGCGACTTTCTGCACAGTCACTTTCCCACTGTCCTGGCCCGCTGTGCGGAGTTCGGTATCGATATCAGTGCCGAACCCATACCCGTGGTCCCGGCGGCTCACTACACCTGTGGCGGAATTCTTGTCGATCAGCATAGCCGCACCGACCTCGCCGGACTTTACGCGGTTGGAGAAGCCTCCTGTACCGGTCTGCACGGGGCCAACCGTATGGCCAGTAATTCGCTGCTTGAGTGCATCGTCTACGCCGAGTCAGCAGCCAGTCATATCACCGCCACCCTTGATCGGACGCCTGCTCCCAGCCCTGCGGCACCCTGGGATGAAAGCCAGGTAACAGATTCAGACGAGGACGTCGTCATCTCGCATAACTGGGATGAGTTGCGTCGTTTCATGTGGGACTATGTGGGCATTGTGCGCACCAACAAACGCCTGCAACGCGCCCTGCACAGGGTGCAGTTGCTGCAGACAGAAATAGCGGAATATTACGGCAACTACAAAGTCAGCAATGATCTGCTCGAGTTGCGCAACCTGGCGATGGTGGCTGAACTGATGATCAGGTGCGCAATTTCACGCAAGGAGAGTCGCGGGCTGCACTACACCCTCGACTACCCGCAGATGCTGCCGGTCGCCCGCGATACCATCCTGCAACCGGAAAACTCACCGCTGTAGTGCAACGTTGATAGCCAGCGCCTGTGACGGGCGCCTGGTCAGCACGCTCAGCGAACCAGTGTCAGGCGCACGCGCAATCGACGCAGCTGCTGACTGCATGCACAGTCAACATAGAGCCACAGGTGACCACCGGGGCCCGCTGGCAGATCGCTAAATGCCAGATAAATTACCCAGGGAGTAGCGGTGCTGCGCCTGGTGGGCAAAATCACCCGCTGCACCCCGGCGTGCTCCAGTGTCCACAGACCCTGGCGCCAGCGCAGCTCGACACCCACCAGCGGATCGCGGCGCAGGCGCCACAACAGGTAAGTCACAAGTAGTGCGAGCAAAACAACGACGACTACATAGCCGCGCGCGTAAAGCAGCCAGAGAGCATAGACGCAAACAAGGCAAAGCGCGCCGTGCAGCACGGCGCGCAGCCGCGATTCACCTATCCTCAGGTGCAGTGCGGGTGAACTGGAGTATCTGGCTGACAATTGCGGCTAGCTCCTCGTCACCCGGTTGACCCCGCTGCATAAACCAGGCGAATAAATCCTGGTCCTCGCACAGCATCAATTGCTGGAAACTGCGGCGATCTGGGTTACTGAGCTGCGCGTAGCGAGCCGTCACGAAGGGCTCCAGCACCAGGTCGAGCTCCAACATGCCGCGCCGCGCCGCCCAGCGCATGCGATTGATTTCTTCCTGCGCAATCATGCCAGTAAAATTATTCCGGTGGGCCATCAATGGCGGCCAGTATATCGACTAATTCTGCCCGGCGGCGCGCCGCATTGCTGACAGGGACAGGGACAGCGCCTATTATTGGCACCCTGACCCACGGAGGTAACAGCGCTTGAATTGCCAATATGCCCATCTGCGAGCACGAGGCCCTACTGCATATCACTGGACCGGATACCCTGAAGTTTCTACAGGGACAGACCACATGCGACACCCGCAAGGTCAAACCCGACCAGCGCCGTGCCTGGAGCTTTTTGCACACCCCAGGGACGCGTCGTCTGCGATTTCCTGCTCTGCGAGCTGGGCCCGGATCATTATCGCACTGCGCATGCGTCGCGACATTCGTGCCGGCAGCAGCGCCGCTTTTGGCAAGTACATCATCTTCTCGAAAGCGAAACTGGATGCTACGAGAGAGGACTGGGCACCCTATGCGGTCTGGGGCCCGGAGGCGGCAACTGCCTTGCGTGAAGTCTTCGGCGAGGCACCCGCAAGGCGCTTTGGCACGGCAGGCGGAGAGGGTTTCGTGCTGGTGCAGACGGATGAGCATGGCCAGCAATTCGAATGCTACCTGCACAGCGCATCCAGCGCGGCACGCCTTGCGCGCATGGCCGGGGCGATGCAGTCGGGCCGTGAAGCCGAGTGGCAGCTGCTGCAGATTGACAATGGTATCGCCCGCATCGAAACCGCTACCGTAGAAGAATTCGTGCCGCAGATACTGAACTATGACCTTACCGGACATATCAGCTTCAATAAAGGCTGCTATACGGGCCAGGAAGTGGTGGCGCGCTTGCACTATCGAGGCAAGCCCAAGCGCCGCACCTATGTGGCAGAACTGCCGGGTGAGGCAAGTTGCCCGGCAGGCACCGCCCTGTATGAGGCAGTAACAGGGCAAATTGTTGGCACTATCGTCAACAGCTGCACCGCGCAGGGAAAAACCCGCGCCCTGCTGGCGGCCACTGCCAGTGGTGTGGCAAATGGTCTCCGCCTCGCCGCCGTCGACGGCCCGTTGCTCACCCTGGGTGAATTGCCCTATACACTGGAGACAAATAAATAGCACGCCCGCAGCGGCACCAGGCTCAGGGCTGTTGCGGCAAGCGCCAGTCGATAGGCTGATTCCCCTGCCCTGCAAATACTGGTTGGCGGCGACAAAATGGCCGCAGCCGAAAAACCCGCGATGTGCGCTCAGTGGTGACGGATGAGGGGCTTTGAGCACGCAGTGCCGCGTGCCGTCGATAATCGCGCCCTTGCGCTGGGCGTAGCTGCCCCACAGCATAAATACCACTCCCTCGCGCTCCTGATTGATCACCTCGATTACCCGGTCGGTGAACGTCTCCCAGCCCTTGCCCTGATGCGATGCCGCGCGGGCGCACTCCACGGATAACACACTGTTGAGCAACAACACGCCCTGATCAGCCCAGGCGGTGAGATGCCCGTGCGCGGGAATCGGCAGGCCCAGCTCTGCCTGTAATTCCTTGTAGATATTCTGCAGGGAGGGCGGCACCGCAACGCCGGGTTGCACCGAGAAGCACAGACCGTGGGCCTGGCCCTCACCGTGATAAGGGTCCTGTCCCAGGATGACCACCTTGACCTGATCCAGCGGCGTATGGGTGAAGGCGTTAAAGAGTTCTTTACCCGCGGGAAAGATGCGCTTGCCGGATTGCTTCTCTGCCAGCAAGAACGCTCGCAGTCGCTGCATGTAAGGTTGATCAAATTCCGCCGCCAGCGGGATCAGCCAACTCGGCTCAAGATCTATGCTTCTGCCGGTGGCTGCAGTCATCTCGGGCAGATCTCGATTCAGTTACAGGCTGCCATCAGCATTACACTTTCGTATACCGTGGCGTCCCGGGATGGATGCAACCGGTTCACTGCGAGCACGTCTGGCACAGCATGTGCTTCGACAGGCAGTGCCAGTCGTTTACTGCGCTGTTGCTTGCCAGCCGATGCGCCCTGGACCTCAATCAGGGGAATGGCATCGAAAGCTGCCGCGCGCCGTTCCAGCGCTGCATCGGCGTAGAGCGTGGTACGCATTCGTGGGCGACGGTCAACCGCGCGGATCTGCGCTTCCATAAAGGCCGGCGCCCACTCCTGACCGTGGCCGGAACCGGCAGCACGGGTAATACTCTCGTTCATCAATGAACCACCCAGGTCGTTGACACCGGCGCTCAGGCAGGCGGCGACACCCTCTTTGCCCATCTTCACCCAGGATGCCTGGATATTGTCGATCAGGCCGTGAAAGACCAGCCGCGCCACCGCATGCATTAAAATCGCCTCGCGAAAGCTCGGCCCGCGTCGGGCCTTACCCTTGAGATACATCGGGGCTTCCATGTGCACGAATGGCAGTGGCACAAACTCCGTGAAACCACCGGTGCGCTGCTGCAGTGCCCTGATATGCAGCAGGTGGCTGGCCCAGTGTCGCGGCCGGTCGATATGGCCATACATGATGGTCGCCGTCGTGCGCAGGCCCTCTGCATGGGCCGCCGCCATGACCTCTAACCACTGCGCAGTGTTGAGTTTGTCAGGACACAGGCTGGCGCGAACTTCATCGTGCAGAATTTCCGCCGCAGTGCCCGGCAATGTATTGAGCCCAGCCACGCGCAACTGACGCAAGAATGTCGGCACACTAACGCCGAGTGTCGCCGCGCCCTGCCATACTTCCAGCGGGGAAAAAGCGTGGATATGCATGCCGGGAGTTACGCTGCGCACAGTGTGCACGATATCCAGATAGGTCTGGCCGGTATAGTCAGGGTGGATGCCACCCTGCATACAGACCTCCGTCGCGCCCCGCTCCCAGGCCTCGACGCAGCGTGCGGCGATGTCCTCACCTGTAATGTCGTAAGGCCTGCCGCGCAGGTTCTCGCTCTGTTTACCCTTGGAAAATGCACAGAACTGGCATTTGAAATAGCAGACGTTGGTGTAATTAATGTTGCGGTTAACGACGTAACTTACCGTATCGCCATTGACCTGTTGCCGTAACTCATTGGCCTGGGAAACCACAAAGGAAAAGTCCATGCCGCGGGTGTTGAACAGGCGTGTAACATCCTCTTCTGTCAGCTGGCCTGTCTCGCGACAGCGCCTGACAATATCGCGCACGGCGGGAGACACCGCATCCGGTGGCGCTATACTCGCCAACAGCTTCGCATCAATGGCGGGTACCGCGTGCTCCTCGCCAGGCACCCAGTTGTCACGCCGGGCGAAACCTGCAGCATCCGAGAGGCGCAACACTGCTGTTTTCAATCCTTCATCCAGCCAGCGCTCGCCGTCGACCACATACGGCGGATACACCGTGAGCCGTTGTTCGAGAAACTTCCCGGCGGCGGCGGTTTCTGCCGCCAGACGCTCCAGGTGGGGCCAGGGCGCTTCCGGGTTCACATAGTCCGGGGTCAATGGCGAGACACCACCCCAATCGTTAATACCGGCGCCGATCAATTGTGGCAAGACTCCCGGACTGAGGTTGGGCGGCGCCTGGATATTCATTTGTGGGCCAAAAACCAGCCGCGCCACCGCAATCGTCCACAGCAGTTCGTTGAGGTCGGGTTCCGGGGCTGCTGCCATCAGTGTGCCGGGCTTGGCGCGGAAATTCTGTACGATAACTTCCTGCAGATGGCCATAGCGGTCGTTGAGCTGACGCAGCGCCAGCATCGCTTCGATCCGTTCGCGGCGGGTTTCGCCAATGCCAATGAGTATCCCCGAGGTAAAGGGCACGGCTGCCATGCCCGCCAGTTCCATAGTCTGCAGGCGTCGAGTCGGCTCCTTGTCGGGTGACCCGTAGTGAGGCATGCCCTTCTCGCACAAACGCTGCGCAGCGGATTCCAGCATGATGCCCATCGACGCACTCACCCGGCGCAAGCCGGCAATCTCGCCGGCATCCATACAGCCGGCATTGATGTGCGGCAGCAGTCCGGTCTCCGCCAGCACCCGACCCGCGACCTCCCTGACGTAATCCAGCGTGCTGGCAAAACCCATCGCCTGCGAGCGCCTGTCGCGCGGCGCTGTAGCGCAGCTCCGGCTTCTCCCCGAGCGTAAACAGCGCTTCCTGGCAACCCATGCTCGCGCCCTGGCGGCAAAGTTCCAGAACATCTTCCACAGGCATGAAAGGCTGGTCAATTTTTTTGGGTGTGCGCGCGAAGGTACAGTAGTGACAGACATCCCGGCACAGGTGCGTGAGGGGAATGAAAACCTTGCGGGAATAGGTGACCACATTGCCGTGACCTTGATCGCGCAGAACGGCGGCCGTCTCGACCAGCGCCGCAGTGTCATCAGCATCCGCCAGCGACAATGCCTGTTCGTCGCTTAGTACAACGCCCTGTAGCAGCAGCTCGCGCAAATATTGCCAGTCGGACATCAGCTTGCCATTCCTCTGTTCACGTCATCGCCAAAATTTACATCGCCCGAGAGCGTCGCCAGGGCTAGCGTGACACGTGCGCCCAGCTCCGTGTTGTAGAGTAACTGTGCCGTATTGCCCGTCGGGTTCGAATGCAACTGATCCATGACACATTTTAAATCCGGCGCTTCGTCAACATCCACACTGATACCCGATCTTTGCAGTATTTCCACAGGCACACCAGCGCTGTGGGCACTCGCCATATGCCCCGCGCAACTGTCAACGCCAAAACAAAAGTGCGGCACGCTGGCCGCGTTAAAGGCCAGCAGATTGGTACCCCTGCCCTGGCGGTCACAGCCAATTATGAGCCCGCGCAACTTCCGTTGGCTAGCCAGTACCGCGCTGATGTCTTCCTGCGTCAAGAGCGGCAGGTCGCCGTGCAGGACCAGCAGAGGTTCCTCGCCGCCAGCCAGTAAACGCTCGCTGGCAGCCTGCACCAGAGGGTTGAGTCCGCGCACACCCAGCGATTTCTCCGACCAGCACTGCGCACTGTACTTCTGCGCCAGCAAGCCGGCTCCCGGATCGTCGGACACCAAGGTGATTTGCGCTATCCCGCTATGACCCGAGAGCACGCCAAGCACGTCCTCGGCCATAGCCTGGGCCAGCGCCCGGCGCTCGGAGGGGCACAGCAGTCCGGACAGGCGCGATTTGGCCTGTACCAGATCCTTCAGCGGCACCAGTGCCTGTGCCATATGCCCTATCCCGCAACCAGGTCCAGGGTGAAACGGGCCAGCCGCTGTTTGTCTGTACGGCTCTTCATGACTGTAGGTGCCACAGCAACTTCCACTCCCAACCCGATGATCTCATCCGCCAGTGTAGCGTCACTCTCGTCAATCACGAAATAATCAAGCAAACCGGGGTAGCGATCACAGTAATGCTGTGCCACCCCAAGCGCGGTGACAGGCACGCCCAACTCCGCCATCATTTTCGCGGCGGGACCTTTGATCGCTATGCCAGCCACAATGGGAGACACCAGTACCACGGGTGCTGAATTGTCGCGCAGGGCTGGCCAGAAACCTGGAATCTGCAGTATCGGATCAATGCTGACGAATGGATTGGACGGGCACACGACAATCGCGGCAAAGGCAGCATCTCGCAACAGGGCCATAATACTGGCGTTGGGTTGGGCATCCGTGATGCCCTCGAAGCTGAACCCGGTAACCACGGGCTTGCACTGCTCCTTCACAAAATACTGCTGGAAAGGCAGGTCAAGTCCCTGGCAGCGAACCGTGGTGCGCACCAGTCCATCACTCATGGGATGAATATGGCTGGCAATGCCCAACTGCCGCGCCAGCAAATCAGTGATCTGTGACAGACTCTCCCCCCGGTCGAGCAGGCAGGTACGCCACAAATGCGTCGCGAGGTCCTTGTCACCGAGGCGAAACCAGGTATCGCCGCCAAGCCGCTGCAGGGCATCCAGGGCATTCCAGCTCTCATCCGCCAGCCCCCAACCAAGCACTTCATTGGCGTTTTCAGACAGTGTATACAGCAGCGTGTCGATATCGGGGCTGATATGCAGACCCAGATGCCTGAAGTCATCTGCGGTGTTGGCCACAATATGCAACTGCCCCGGCGGCAGGACGTCCGCCAGACCCAGTGCCAGTTTCGCGCCTCCGACGCCCCCGGACAGGGCCAGTACAGATTTCCCGCCACCGTTCATCAGCGGAACATATCGATTGACTTGTCGCGCAGCAATCCGGCCGAGCCGCCTGCAGAGGGCCTCAGCCGGGCGCCGCGCGCGAGCACCACTGGACAGGCTTCGGCCGCCTGCCCCATCACCAGGGACGCGCCGGCCGCCAACTCATCCGCCACGGCGGGTTCCGTCACCTCCAGCACATTGCCGAACATGTCCACGTCGCCAATCTGGTTATGGAGCGGCTGCAACCCCGCAGTACCAATGGCCAAACCCACCGTGCCATTGCGCCACGCGCGACCCATGCTGTCATTGATAATGACCTGGGGAGCGATGGCGCCACGCTCGGCAAGGCCCAGGCGCAGGGCGCGCGCCGAGGCATCGGGATCTGTCGGCAACAGCAGGACACGGGGATCGTCCGCATCCCTGACAATGTTGGATTTGTCGATGCCGGCATTGGCATGTATATAACCATTGCGATGTTCCACGATGATCACGCCGGGGCGGACGCGCAGCACTTCCCTGCTCTCCTGCAAGATCAGCTGCACCTGCCGGGGATCCTTGTCAGCCAGCTCGGCAAGGGCAAGAGCCTCGGCGCTGGCAGTTACATCCGCCAGTCGCACATAGCGATTTTCCGCCTTGGATACGATCTTTTGCGCGACCACCAATACATCGCCCTCGCGCAGACTGAGTTCGTTGTCCCGCAGCGCGTCGAAAATCAGTTGTGCAAGATCGTCCCCGGGCTCGACCAGCGGAAAGCGCAGCAGCGGTATCAACTCAAGTCGAGCCGTCATCTAGTGCGTGTCGTCCAACCCTGTAATTTTAATACCCGCATGGCAACCGTACTGCTTGTTGATCGTTATCAGCACCGAAGTCAGGGCTTCTGCGGCTGCGGCATTATTTATCATGCCGGCGTGCAGACCGCGCATTCCCGCCGCCTCAATCAACTTGACTACTTCATCCCGCGCGGCTTTCTTGTTGCCACTGACCAATACATCGCATTCCAGACCGCGACCCTCCTGCAAGTGCGCGGCGGCGACATTCTGGAATGCGGACACCACGTCAACCCCTTCACCCAGCAAATCCTGCGCGATCTGGCCGGCGCTGCCCTGCGCGGGCAGTTGCACCCGGGCAACCTTGGGTGGCACCAGGGGCACGGTCACATCGATCAGTATCTTGCCCTGCAATGCCGGTTTTACCAGTTCAAGCGTCGCTGACTGGTGGCTGAAAGGCACTGTCAGCGTGACAATATCGGCCGCTTCGGCCGCAGCCAGGTTTTCCATCGCACGCACACTCACTGCCGCGACGCCGCGCTCCGCCATGACCTCGCGCAGATCGGCGACGGCGGCCTCGGCCTTGTCCAGGGTCCGCGATCCTATAATGACCTGATATCCCGCCTGCGCCCAGCGGCGGGCCAAACCCGTTCCCAAATCTCCGGTGCCGCCCAGAATGGCGAGCACGGGTAAGCTGTCTGTAGTCATAGAGCGTGTTCCCGATGAAGCGCAGTTGCCAGTAGTACAGCATTTGCAACCGCTAGTGGATTGTCCCGTGTGCTGGTCGATGAGCGCCAGCCTAAAATTTCCAGCCTGCCGGAATTCGGTTAGGATACGCTCAGCCCGAGCATATTATGTAAATCGCGCTCTGATCTCAAGCGCGGACGCACGTCGCGGCTACACCGCCGTACTTTTCGTCATCAGGAGACGCTCTATGGAGAACATGCTGGATTTTAGCGGCAAGGCAGTGATCGTCACCGGTGGCGGCAAGGGTGTGGGCAGGGGCATCACAGAATGCTTTCTTGCGGCGGGCGCCGACGTGCTCATCTGCGGCAGGTCAGAGCCCGAATCCCTTCCTCACAGCGGCGAACGCAAGGCCCTGTTCACCGCCTGCGATGTCGGGACTACGAGCAGATCGAAGCCTGTGTGGCATTCGCGCTGCAGCATTTTGGCCGTCTTGATGTGCTGGTGAACAACGCCGGAGGCGCGCCTTATGCCGAAGCGGCCACGGCTTCTCCGCGTTTCTCAGAAGCCATCATCCGGCTCAACCTGATCGCGCCGTTGAATTTCAGCCAGGTGGCCAACAGGGTCATGCAACAACAGGCGGAGGGAGGCAGTATTATCAATATCGCCAGCGTCAGTACGATTCGTCCGTCGCCCGGGACCGCTGCCTATGGCGCCGCCAAGGCTGGCCTGGTGAATCTGGGCACCTCGCTGGCCGTAGAATGGGCGCCCAAGGTGCGCGTCAACGCGCTGGTCGTTGGCCTGACGGAGACCGAGCAAGCCCATTTGCACTACGGTGATCAAGCAGGGCATTGCGGCGGTGGGGGCCACTATTCCCCTGGGTCGCATGGCGGTGCCCGCAGACGTGGGCCATGCCTGCCTGTTCCTTGCTTCACCGCTGGCATCCTATGTGAGTGGTACCAACTTTGCTGTGCATGGCGGCGGTGAAAAACCGGCCTTTTTGCTGGCTGCCAATGTTAAGCCGTGACAGTGGCAATTCACACCGGTTGTACCATCTGAAAATCTGCATGCCAGGCGTCTCCCAGCGAAGCCGGCTTGTTGTGGCGGCGGAATATCAAGGTATACTTCCGCCAGTACTATCAGTGCAATAGTGCGTACGCATCACATTGTCATGAGCTGCCGATACAGGCGCCACCAGAGGTCCAATGCCCAACGCCCCGGCACAACCAGGAAAGCTTTCGGCTACCCTCATACTTGATGATGCGGTACGCCTGGCCGGTCAATTGTCCGCGCTGCTGGATGGGCGCCTGCAACTTGATGCCGTGCAGACCCTGGATACGCAAAACGCCGCCGCCCCCGTCAATATTCGAGCGGGCGCCGAGGCGACGCTGTCCATTCCCGGTGCAGACCCTGCGCAGGGACAACTGGAGAATGCCAGGGTCAAGATCGCCAGGCTGTACCATGACAGTATTACCCTTGAATTCGCCCCTTCCGACACGGACGTAGCAGCGCGCTACCGGGAAGTCATCGCCGGAGGATTTACGCCCGGCTCTGGTTTAGCCTCCAGACCCTGGGTTGCGGACATTGCGACCGGAGTGACAGTTGCCGAATCGAAACCCGTTGCCGCTGTCACGAGCGCCACTGGGCCAGCGACATCGCGCAGGCCAAAACTGCCAACAATGGCAGTCACCGCAGAGTACTGCCAAGCTCCTGGCGACCCTTCAGGAACAGAGTCTGCAGGAACTGCAACTGGCCCTGACGCCTTTTTTCACTGATCTTACCAGTTATATGCTGGAACTCGCCTCGCGTATCAAGCAACTGAATGCGGGAGAGAATCCCCACTATGAAGCAGCGCTCACCCTGCAGCGCAGCAGGGGCAGTATTGCCCAACGATTGTTGCAACAGGTTGCCGACTACTTCCGGGAATTGACCCCGGAATCCAGTGACGACCAGTTGTGGCAGTACACTATCGGCAGCACCGACAAACTTGACCTGATAGACCTGCAGGAATTTGAAGATTTCCTGGCCATTGACCGCACGGTCAGCCTCGGGGAGGACCTGCACAAACTGGCGCTGGAAGCACTTACACTGCGTCTGGCGGTTCTGATCGATGCGGACCCCAATAGCGTTCGCCTACCGATTCATGTGCGGCAGTTGTGTCGGGCGTTCCAGCTTGGCTTGCTCGAGGAAAAGATACCCAGAAGCGTGCTCTCCCATATTTTCGATTACTTTGCCAAACGTTTTATCCGGCAGTTGGATGGCTACTATGAACCCTTGAACACCCTGCTGGCGGAGCACAGGGTGCTGCCCACTATCGAGAGCGGAAATTGAAATCAAAGGCACCCTGCTCAACCGTAACCGACTCAAACGCAGACCCGAACCCACGCGACGCGCAGCCAAATCCCGGGAGCCCCGGCCGGAGTTTTTATCGCAGGCCCAACTGGAGCTGCAGCGCAACGCCATTGCGCCGTTCGCATCCGCTCTCAACGAGCTAAACCAGTTTCACCGACAGATTGGGGACCAACTTGGCGGCGTGCTGGGCAACGTCAATCCGGCCAACCTTTACCGTTCCGTGATCGATGCCCTCAATTTCAGGCGCGAAGCCGAGGGACTAGCCGATGGCAACGCAATGGCCAGGGGCGTCGCCATGAGCGGTACATGGGACGGCGCAACGGTGGCCAGCACCGAGCTGGACCAGAGCAAACTGGCGGACGCCCAATCCATCGCCAGGGCACTGAGTACACTGCAACGCAATTCGCAGGCACGGCAGGACGTACAACAGAGCGATTCCCTGCGCGCCTACCTGGCCAGCAACAAGGAACACATCGGCGGCCTCCAGAACAGTAGCGGTCTCACTGCCGACAGCCTCAATCAACTGGACATGGTTGACAACCTGTTTGGCACCATCAAGTCCCAACTGGATGTGAGCGCCGAGCTGAAACCGGCGCTGGGTAATCTGCAAATTCCCCTGGCCAAGTTGGCGCTGCTGGACCCGCAATTTTTCGTCGATCACAGCCATAGCGCGCGAAACGTGGTAGACAAGCTGTCGCGCCTTGCCAGCTCGGCCAACTTTCCCAATAAAGCACTGGAAGGCCGGATCAACAATATCGTGGATGACATCGTCTGCGATTATGAGAATGACGATTCAGTATTCGAGATAGCGCTGGGCAAGATTGATAAATTGCTGGCACAGCAGGAGCGCGCCCTGGCGCGCAATATCGACAGGGTGGTGCGCACGCAGGAGGGACAGCAAAGACTGGCAGAGGCCCGGCACGAGGTGGCTAGAGTAATCAACGCCAGGATCCAGCCGCCGGAGGCGCCAAAAGTGCTGCAGGATCTCATCAATACCGGCTGGCGCGACTTGCTGGTGCTGACCCATGTCAGGGATGGTCCCGATAGCCCCGCCTGGGCGGAGCAGGTCAGAACCCTCGACCTGCTCTGCCTGTGGCTGAATGAACGCCAGCAGGCCGAGGTAGATGATGACCTGAGTGTGCAGCGCAGCATGGAGGCGGAGCCCTTTATTGACCTGATCGGGCAGCAAATTTCCAGTGCATTGCCTACTAATATCGCCCATGAGGAAGTGCTTGAGGAATTGCGCGACATACTGGCAGGAACGCTCGACGTTGAAACCACGCCAGTCAGGCAGGAGCAGTCAAACCCTGAGCCCGAACCCGCAGAAGTGCGCGCCAGGATAGAGGATCTACCGCGATTGCGCCGCTGGATAAATCGCGTTGAACAGCTGGAAAAAGGCAGTTGGCTGACCTACCGCGACAAGGACGGCGAAAAGAAGCGCATGCAGCTTGCCTGGAGCAGTCCGACGCGCGATCGCTATATTTTTGTCAACGAAAGGGGTCAAAACGTCGCAGACTTGAGTGCCATAAAATTGGCCAGGCAATTGAGCCGGGGCGTACAACCGCCGGCGCCGACGGACAGGCTGGCCGCTGTCGACCAGAGCATGTACCACACTCTGGAACACGTACAGAAATCGCTTAGTTTCGCGCGCAATCACGATTCGCTGACCAAGTTGATCAATCGCGAGACATTTAATGACCAGATCAAGCGCGCCCTGCGCCACAGCCAACTGAAGCACGCCCAGCACGCCGTGCTCTACCTGAACATCGACCAATTCAAACTGGTCAATGAAGTGTATGACCGGATCAGCGGCGATCAGGTGCTACTGGAGTTTGCCAGGCTCCTGGCCCAGTTACACGGCAGGAAATCCTCATCAGCCAGGATAGCGGCAGACGAATTCGCAGTTTTGCTACTCGACCGCTCCCTGGACGACGCCATGCAGGTCGCGGAAAAAATACGCGGCGATATCGAAGCGAGCTCCATGGATATCGACGGCGAAAACGTCAGCTTTACCGTCTCTATCGGCGTCGCAGCGATTCTCGAGCACAGTCCCGATGTCGAGGAGGTCATTGACGCTGCCCGAACAGCTATGCGACATGCCAAGCGGCTTGGGACGCAACCAGGTTGTCAAATATGAGGAGGAGCAGGCCAGGGTCAGTGACTATAAACTTGAAAAGAGCCCGCACACGGCAGGATCTGGAAAAGGCGCTTGCCTCCGAGCGTTTTATTTTGCGCGCACAGCCTATCTTGCAAACTGCGGTCAGCGACCGCACGAATTCCACGCGTGCACTATGAATTGTTGCTGGGACTGGTGAATAAGGATGGCTCACTTTCATCACCCGGGGAATTTATCCAGTCTGCGGAACGCTATGGTTTCATGACACTGGTGGACCGCTGGGTGGTGCGCGAGGCCTTTACCTGGATCAGCCAATTGATGGATGAACAAAAAGTCGTACCCCATTTGGCCATTAACCTGTCCGGCGCCAGCGTGACGGACGACAGCTTTATGGAGTATCTGCTGGAGCAGATTTCGGAATTTGGCGTCGGGACCAGCCGTCTGTGTTTCGAAATCACCGAGACCGGCACTATTTCCAATCTGGTCAAGGCCGCCGACTTCGTGCGCGCTTTCCGGAATATCGGCTGCAAATTTTCCATCGACGATTTTGGCACGGGTCTGGCCAGCCATAATTATTTGCGCGAATTGCCCGTCGACTACGTCAAGATCGACGGCAGCTTTATTACTGGCATCGACAAAAACCGCAGCGACTACGCGATGGCCCGCTCCATCAATGACCTGGCTCATTTCCTGGGCCAGGAAACCATCGCCGAATCAGTCGAGAACGATGCAATCATCGTTAAACTCCAGGAGATCGGTGTCGACTATCTGCAGGGCTGGGGGGTGGGCAGACCCAAACCTCTGCTGGAGGTCACGGCTGACCTCTCCAGTCTCGAGAAATAGGCCGACTGACGCGGGATGACAGCCAACCGGATTGACAGTGATTTCAGCCACCTGGTCGGGTTGATTTATCAGGGCGCACTGGAGGAGCAGCCCTGGCAAAGCGCCCTGCCCGCCCTGCGCGAGGCACTGGATGCCCAGGTGATTTCGCTGGTACTGCGTCCGCCAACCGCCGATGACCAGGGCGTTATACTCAACTGTGTACGCCCTGATCAGAACCGCAAAAACGCTGATTCGACGCTGGCGGACCCCAACGACTGGGAAGTCAGCGCCTACCGCGAACAGTTCTTCTCCCTGGACCCGTTTGTGAACCTGCCACTGGACCGGGTTATTGCGCTGGAAGACATACTGCCGGACAGGGACCTGCTGGCATCGGATTACTACCTCCACTACCTCAAGCCTATCGACCTGTTCCGTATTCTGGGCGTGGATACGGCTGAGCCCGGCGGAATGTTGGCACGGCTGCGCTGCTCACGCCGCAGCAGCGAGGCAAGATTCAAGACACGGGAACGGCAGCTGCTCACCCTGCTCACGCCGCACTTGCGCCGGGCTATCGAGATCTACGCCAAGCTGAATCGGATGACCTCCGAGCGCGATGTCTATGCCGGTGCCGTGAATCAGCTGTCAGTTGCCAGCATTATCCTCGATGAGCAGGGACGGTTGTTAACGACCAATGCCGTGGGGCGGGCACTGCTCGACCAGGGCGAGGGCCTGAGCCTGCGCGACGGTCGACTGCACATCGAGGGCCGCGATATCAATAAGGAACTGCAACAGGCACTCACCACTATTATCAAGGCCCAACTGCGCGGGGAGACCTCGGTAGTGCGGGCGCTGCGGGTGCCGCGCCCCGCAGGGCGCTCCGATCTGGGTCTGGTCATCAGGCCGGTACCTGCCTCCCAGTGGAGCGAAGGTCAGTCCAGCCCCTCTGCGGCGGTATTCATCAGCGATCCCGACCTGCAGGAGTCCACTTCGCGCCAGATTCTGGGGGAGTTATTTGCCTTGACCCCGGCGGAGGCCAACCTCGCCACGCTGCTGGCCCGCGGACTCAGCCTGGCGCAGGTGTCCAGCGCGCAAAATGTCTCGCAACACACCGCCAGGGCACAGCTCAAGTCGATCTTTGCCAAGACCGGCGTGTCCCGGCAGGCGGAACTGGTGCGACTGGTACTAAAGAGCGTCGCCTCCCTGGGCTGAGAGCAGTCACCGCGGCCGCGAGCTTCCAGGGCTTTGATATGGATCAACACGGCGGGCACGCAGCCTTGTTATCGTCCCACCCGGTGACACGACACGCTGTATCTGACATGACAAGTTTCTCCGACGACCTGCTTGACCCAGCCTCCATACCCCCTGTGTACCAGGCACATATGGATCTGGCACAGAAGTACGCCTGTCAGGGACCCCGTTACACGTCCTACCCCACGGCACCCCAATTTCGCCACGACTTTCCACGGGAGCAATACGACAACTGGCAGCGCAGTAGCGGCGATCACAAGAGTGCGCCCCTGTCACTCTATGTGCATCTGCCGTTCTGCCATGACATCTGCTACTACTGCGCTTGCAACAAAACCGTAACCCGCGATAAAAATGCCGCCCGCGACTACCTGCGGCGCCTGCAAACCGAAATAGACATGCAGTCACAACTGGTTGGCAAGAGCCGTCCGGTGACCCAGATGCACTGGGGCGGTGGTACTCCGACCTTTCTGGATAACGCGGAAATGACCGAACTCATGCATATGCTGGCCAGTCATTTTCGCCTGCTGGACAAAGGTTACCGGGAGTACTCCATAGAAATTGATCCCAGGACTGTCCATCCCGACACAGTCGCCCTGCTCAAGGGCCTGGGTTTCAATCGCATCAGCCTGGGCATCCAGGATTTTGATCCGCTGGTGCAAAAAGCGATCAACCGGATTCAGCCCTACTCCCAGATCGAGTCACTGGTGGATTGCATACGCGTCCACGACTTCCGCTCACTCAGTTTCGACCTGATTTACGGCTTGCCCCACCAGGATCGCCACTCCATGGAGGAGACACTGCGGAAGGTGATCGCCCTGCGACCGGACCGTATCGCCTGTTATAACTATGCCCACCTGCCCGAACGCTTCAGCAGCCAGCGCGCCATCGACCGCCTGAATCTGCCATCGCCGCAGGACAAACTGCTGCTGCAACACGTCATCAGCCATCGCTTGCAGGAAGCCGGTTACCTGCATATCGGCATGGACCACTATGTACTGCCGCAGGACGAACTGGCACTGGCCCAGCAGGAGGGCCGCCTGCAACGCAATTTTCAGGGTTATTCAGTGCAGCTGGCGGACGATCTGCTGGGTTTGGGCGTTTCCGCCATCAGCCAGATCGGAGATTTCTATCTGCAGAATGAGCGTGACCTGGACGCTTACTATGCACGCATAGATCAGGGCCAGCATCCCGCATCCCGCGGATTCAGGGTCAGCCACGAGGATAAACTCAGGCGCTATATCATCATGAGCCTGATCTGTGAACTGCGGCTGGACATCCCGGAATGCTGCCGACGCTTCGGTGTCGATTTTTCCAGCCTGTTTGATAAAGAGCTGCTGCGTACTGCGCAGCCATGGAAAGAGACGGCCTGTTGCGTATCGACACCGAGGAGATTCAGGTCAGTTACCGCGGCAGGCCCTTTTTGCGCAACATCTGCATGTTATTTGACGCCTATCTGGAAAACCCGCAGGGCGACCAACCCCCGCCCAGATTTTCTGCCACTCTTTAGTTAGCGGCCATTTAAAGTTCAGCCTGCGCTCAATATCGGCTATACTTGGTCGGATTGTTCCCGGGAATTTGACCATGACCCTGCACATTACGAAGTCCGGCCAGGAAGAAAGCTTCAGACCCTGCACGCATGATTATCAGGTCAATTGTGGCAATTGCAGACTCAACAGTATCTGCCTGCCGCTGGCGCTGGAAAGCGATGACATCCAGCAACTGGATGACATCATTCAGCGCAGCAAACCCCTGCAAAAAGGCCAGCACCTGTACCGCGAGGGGGACGACTTTCAATCGGTCTACGCGGTGCGCTCCGGCACACTCAAGGCCTACAAAACGACAGACGACGGCAGGGAACAGGTCACCGGCTTCTACTTCCCGGGAGAGATACTGGGCATGGATGGGATCAGCAAAAACACCCACGCCTCTTCCGCCAAGACACTGGAAACATCCGCCGTTTGCGAAATCCCCTTCTCCTCCCTGACCAAGCTCAGCGCCCTGATGCCCAACCTGCAGCGCCACTTTTTCCAGCTCATGAGCCGGGAAATTACCGAGGACCAGGTCCTGATCACCCTGTTGAGCAAAAATTCGGCGGATGAACGCGTCGCTGCCCTGCTGCTCAGCATCTCCTCCCGCAATGCCAGGCGCAAGCTGAGCGCGACCCAATTTCGACTGCCCATGTCCCGGGTCGATATCGGAAATTATCTGGGCCTGACGGTGGAAACCGTTAGCCGGGTATTCAGCCGCATGCAGAAGATGGACATTCTGCGGGTCGACAACAAGGAGATTGAAATCCTCGATATGAACGGCGTGCGCACTATGGCAAATGTCCACAGCTGAACGCAAAGGCAGGGGTATCCCGCCACCGTCACTTGATTCAAATCAATACGTTTTATATTGGATCACCTAGAATGTTTTTATTGGTCTAATCGCAGCCACTTCGGGGAGAACTGCACCCAATGATTCAGCACACCTTTGGCCTATTGGTCAGACCCAGCACACAGTGGCGAACCATCGCTGCACTGCCTGAGAGTACCCTGCGCACCCTGCTACTGTACCCCTGTATACTCGCCATACTGCCTGCGGTTGCCTGGTACTACGGCACCACCGAGATTGGCTGGACTGTCGGTGACCACGGTGAAGCCATTCGCCTGACACACGAAAGTGCGCGCCAGATCTGCATCCTGTTCTATGTGACCATGGTTGCCTGCGTGGCCATTATCGGTTATTGCATCCACTGGATGGCCGCTACCTATGGCGCACAATCGACCGCTACCCGCGGCATGGTCATTGCCGGACTTACCGCAACACCACTGTTTATTGCCGGACTGACTGGCTTCCAGCCGCTATTATGGCTGGATATGCTGATTGGCGTGGTCGCGCTCAGTTGGTCTGTCTACCTCATGTACCTGGGTATTCCCATTGTCATGAATATCCCTGAGGAACGCGGTTTTCTGTTCTCCAGCGCGGTGCTGGCCATTGCCATGGTAATCCTGATTTGCCTGATGGTCGGCTCAGTCATCCTCTGGGATTTCGGCGCGGCGCCGGCATTTACCGACTAGCCCTGCGCTACAGCACCTGCTCAACAGCAATAACGGCCATGACAGAATACGTATATTTTACTGGAATCGAACCATGAGCGAGCTCAACTCTGCACTGGAACACCCCACCTACAACTACAAGGTCGTGCGCCAGTTCGCCGTAATGACGGTGGTATGGGGTATCGTCGGCATGCTGGTAGGCGTGCTGATTGCTGCCCAGCTGGCATGGCCTGCGCTGAATTTTGACCTGCCCTGGCTGCAGTTCGGTCGCCTGCGCCCACTGCACACCAACGCCGTCATCTTTGCCTTTGGCGGCTCAGCCCTGTTCGCCACGTCTTATTACATCGTGCAGCGCACCTGCCAGGTGCGACTGATCTCCGACACACTGGCCGCTTTCACCTTCTGGGGGTGGCAACTGGTGATTCTGGCGGCCGCAGTTACCCTGCCCCTGGGTATCACACAGGGCAAGGAATACGCTGAGCTGGAATGGCCTATCGACATACTCATCACGGTGGTATGGGTGGTTTACGCCATCGTCTTCTTTGGCACTATCATGAAGCGCAAGACCAACCATATCTATGTGGCCAACTGGTTTCTGGGTGCCTATATCCTCGCGGTCGCGGTGCTGCACATCATCAACAGCATGGTCATTCCCGTTGACCATGACCAAGTCCTACTCTGTTTATGCGGGCACCGTCGATGCCATGGTGCAGTGGTGGTACGGACACAATGCGGTAGGATTTTTTCTCACCGCCGGATTCCTGGGCATGATGTACTACTTCGTGCCCAAGCAGGCACAACGCCCCGTGTATTCCTACCGCCTGAGTATCGTGCATTTCTGGGCCCTGGTGGCCGTCTACATCTGGGCCGGCCCGCACCACCTGCACTACACCGCCCTGCCGGACTGGGCGCAGAGTCTGGGCATGGTGATGTCCATCATCCTGCTGGCGCCCTCCTGGGGCGGCATGATCAACGGCATGATGACGCTGTCCGGTGCCTGGGACAAATTGCGCACCGACCCGATTCTGCGCTTCCTGGTAGTGAGCCTGTCCTTCTACGGCATGTCGACATTCGAGGGTCCGATGATGTCTATCAGGACCGTCAACGCCCTGTCGCACTACACCGACTGGACCATTGGCCACGTGCACTCGGGCGCGCTCGGCTGGGTGGCGATGATCTCCATCGGCGCCATGTATCACCTGATCCCCATCCTGTTTGGCAAGGCGAGGATGTACAGCACCAGCCTCATCAATACGCACTTCTGGATGTCCACCATCGGCACCGTGCTGTACATCGTCTCCATGTGGGTCAATGGCATCCTGCAGGGACTGATGTGGCGCGCCTACAACCAGGACGGCACATTGACCTACAGCTTTGTTGAGGCAGTTGCGGCCAGCCATCCCGGCTACGTGGTGCGCTTCCTCGGCGGCTCCATCTTCTTCAGCGGCATGTTAATCATGGCCTTCAACGTGTACATGACCAGCCGCAGGGATGTCGAACCACAGCCGGTCCCCGCTACAGCAGCGCGGCGTAAGGAGCAGACCATGAAGCATGATGCAGTTGAGAAAAATGTGGGCCTGATGATCATCCTGATTATCGTCGCGCTCAGCTTTGGCACGCTGGTGGAACTGGTGCCATTGATGTTCGCCAAGGAAACCAACGAACCGATAGCGGGTCTCAAGCCGCTGCCTGCGCTGGAACTCGAGGGTCGCGATATTTACATCCGCGAAGGCTGCAATAACTGTCACTCCCAGATGATTCGCCCCTTGCGCGCCGAGACCGAGCGTTATGGCCACTATTCGGTTGCCGGCGAGTTCGTCTACGACCACCCGTTCCTGTGGGGCTCCAAACGCACCGGACCAGACCTGGCGCGGGTCGGCAAGCGCTACAGTGACGACTGGCACCGGGCCCACCTGTACAACCCAAGGGACGTAGTCCCTGAGTCCAACATGCCCGCCTTTCACTGGTTGTTTGACAATGAGATCGACAGCCAGAAAACCGGTAAGAAGATGTCCGCCCTGCGCACCGTCGGCGTGCCCTATACCGACGAGGATATCGCCGGCGCGGCTGCGGCTGTGAGCGGTAAAAAAGAAATTGATGCCCTGGTTGCCTACCTGCAACAGCTGGGCACGCTATTGCAATCCAGGCGTTAGGCCAGGGGCTACCGATATATGGACATTAACGACCTGCGAGGTCTCAGTACGGCATTCCTGATGATGGCATTCATCGGCCTGTGTATCTGGGCTTACAGCAAGAAGCGTAAACCGGCATTTGATGAGGCGGCCAACCTGCCATTTGCTGATGAGGAGCTGAATCAACGCACCATGCGGGAGGAAGTGCAGCATGACTAGTTTCTGGAGCATGTGGATCATTGTGCTCACGACGATAACCATCGTGGGAGTGACCTGGGTCCTGTTTGCGAACCGCAAGCGCGAACAACAGCCCGCAGATAAAACGACCGGCCATGAATACGATGGCATTCAGGAATATGACAATCCCCTGCCCGCCTGGTGGTTCTACATGTTTGTCCTCACCATCGTCTGGGGCGTCGGCTACCTGGTCATCTATCCTGGCATGGGCAACTTCCCGGGACTGCTGGGCTGGACGCAGATCCAGCAACACGAACGTGAGGTTTCTGCCGCTGACGAGAGATTCCGCGATATGCGCGACCGTTACCTGGCGCTGCCGGTTGAGGAAATTGCCAGCGACCCTGCGGTGCGCAAAATGGGCATGCGCATGTTCGCCAGCAACTGCGCACAGTGCCACGGCGCCGATGCCAAGGGCAGTTATGGCTTTCCCAACCTGGCCGATAGCGACTGGCTCTACGGTGGCACCCCGGCGGATATCAAAACCAGTATCACACAGGGCCGACAGGCGGCGATGCCAGCGTGGGGCAGTGTTATTGGAGAGAAGGGCGTAACTGATGTCACCGCTTACCTGCTGTCCATTAATGGTCGCGGGACCGATGACGCCCAGGCAAAAGCAGGAGCGCAGGTCTTCCAGACCTATTGCGTGGCCTGTCACGGTGCAGAGGCGACAGGTAATCCGGCCATGGGCGCGCCCAACCTGAAAGACGGGATCTGGCTATATGGCGGCAGTGCCGAGCAGATCAGTCACACTGTGCGTGCCGGGCGCAACGGCCGCATGCCCGCACATAAAGATGTGCTGGGGGAGGACAAGATTCACATCCTGGCCGCCTATGTCTACGGATTAACCCGGTAACCTGGCACGCTTTACACACACGAGTCGCCCCGTAGGGCCCATTGACAGGGCCACCAGAGTCAACTATTCCAGCCACGGAAGAGGTCCATGTCCAAGCATGATCTGATTGATCTGCAGGAGGTCGCGCCGGCGGAGGTCGGCGAAATCGACCTGTACCAACGTCGCGAAAAAATCTATACCCGCAAAATTGAGGGCTTCTTCCAGCGTGTTCGTCTGTTCAGCGGCTGGCCGCTGCTGCTGGGCTACCTGGTATTGCCCTGGCTCTCCTGGGACGGGCGCCCGGCGGTACTGTTCAACCTGCCGGAGCGCAAGTTCGATATTCTGGGCCTGACATTCTGGCCGCAGGACTTTCCCATGCTGGCCTTCCTGCTGATCATCGCGGCTTTCTCACTGTTTGCCGTCACCACGTTCGCCGGCCGCGTCTGGTGTGGCTATACCTGCCCGCAAACCGTGTGGACCAGCATCTTCATGTGGCTGGAACAGAAAACAGAGGGCAGCCGCAACCAGCGCGTGAAGCTGGACAAGGCGCCCTGGTCGCTGGAAAAAATCAGCCGGAAAACGGCGAAACACGGCTGCCTGGTTATTCGTGGGCTTCGTCACTGGCTTTACCTTCGTCGGCTATTTCTATCCCATCAGGGAGCTGCTGTCTGGCCTGCTGAGTCTGGAGCTTGAGGAATGGCCGCTGCTGTGGATTGTCTTCTTCACTCTGGCAACGTATATCAATGCAGGGTGGATGCGCGAGCAGGTGTGCAAGTACATGTGCCCCTATGCCCGCTTCCAGTCGGTGATGTTCGATCACGATACCCTGGTCGTGTCCTACGACAGCGGGCAGGGGCGAACCGCGCGGCTCGCGCAAGCGCGATGCAGAGCCCGCGACGCTGGGCCTGGGCGCCTGTATTGACTGCGAACTCTGCGTCCAGGTCTGCCCCACAGGCATCGATATTCGCGACGGCCTGCAGTACGAATGCATCGGTTGCGCCCTGTGCGTGGACGCCTGCAACTCGGTCATGGACAAGATGAACTATCCACGGGGACTGATCCGCTATACCAGCGAACGCGAGCTGCAGGGCGGACGCACGCACTGGCTGCGCCCCCGTATTATCGGGTACGTCGCGGTGCTGGCCGTTATGGTCGGAGTGTTCTGCTACACTATGTTCAGTCGTGTGCCGCTGGAACTGACCGCGATCCATGATCGCAATCAGCTGTTTGTCACTACAGACACAGGCGCCATCGAAAATATCTACACACTGCAACTGGTGAACATGGACCGCGAAATGCACGAGTTTGAACTGGACATCTCGGGTATTGAAGGCGCTACCATCATCGGTGAAACCCTGCATACACTGAACGGCGGCGAAATCCGTGCCATCAGCTTGCGGGTGCGCGTACCACCCGGCAATTGCTGACCAGCCCCAACACGGCACTCACGTTTGACGTGGTGGCCACGGACACGCCCACGCTGCATACCAGCACCGAGTCCCGCTTTATGAAGCCACTGTGACAAGACAACTCCCCGGCGGGGATACGCAGCCCTGGTATCGCCAGTTCTGGCCGTGGTTCCTGATTGCATTGCCGGCCAGCGTGGTCGTGGCCGCACTCTCCACCGCCTACATCGCCAACCGGGACGCGGATGATCTGGTAGTGCAGGATTACTACAAGGATGGTTTGGCCATCAATCGCCAGTTGGAGAAAGAGGAACGCGCGACACAACTGGGGCTGTCCGCCACGTTGCGCTTCAGTGGCGATGCGGTCAGCGTACAGATGGCTGGGCCGCGTCACGGATGCCGAGCTTCATCTCCTGCTGTCGCACCCCATGGAAGCCGACCGCGATTTTACCGTGACACTCGTGCAGGTGAACCGCCAACCTGTACAGCGGCACCCTCGCGCACGCCGTTGCCCCGCACTGGCACTGGACGCTGCGAGCAGCCGCGGAGAAAACGGCTGGCGCCTGGACGGCGCGGTGCAAGCCGCAGATATTGGCAATGTACCCCGCGACTGAAGCGCTGGTACTGGACGAGCCCCTGGCATGCTTACCACTGTGGCGAGCCTGTCCCGCATGGCGTTGCTCTGAGTGTAACAATTGGCGGCGCAGCAGCGCCCCATGTGCTGCCCCGGTTGCCGCGCCGTGGCCGGCCTGATCGCCCAGAGCGGGCTGGAAAACTTTTACCGGCAGCGCACCGCCTACAACGAACGCCCGCCGGGAGCCAGAACCGACCAGCGCTCGAACAGTACCGCGTGTACGATGACCCGCAGCTGGCCGCCACGTTTACTACCATCGATGACGCGGGCCTGATGAATGCCAGCCTGCTGCTCGGTGGCATCAGCTGCGCCGCCTGTACCTGGCTGATAGAGCAGTCCCTGGTGGGCTTACCCGGCGTAACGCGAGCGCTGGTCAATCTGCAGCAGGCACGACTGGATATCCAATTCGATCCCGGCCAGCGCCAGCTCAGCGATATTTTTGCCCGCCTGGAGGGTCTCGGCTATCGACCGCGGCCCTTCCAGACCAGCACTGCGCGGCAGCAGTCCGTTGAGGAACACCGTACAGATTTGCGCCGTTTGGCGGTGGCCGGACTGGGCATGATGCAGGTCGGCATGTTCGCGATCGCACTGCACGCCGGCGATATCCAGGGCATTGATCCGCGATACCAGGCGCTGCTGCGCTGGGTCAGCCTGCCCGTGGCTGCGTTTGTCGTGTTCTATTCCGCACGGCCATTTTTCACATCCGCCTGGCGCCACCTCAAGCAGGGCGCGCTGGTCATGGACCTGCCCGTGGCGCTGGCTATTGGCCTGGCCTTTCTTGCCAGCGCCTGGGCCACCATCAGTGGCACCGGGCAGGTGTACTTTGACTCGGTGGTGATGTTCACCTTCCTGTTGTTACTAGGGCGTTTTCTGGAGCGGCGGGTACGGCAACGCCAACTGTTCACCTGGTTGGACGCCGAGAGCAATTTGCCCAGTGCCGTAGTCGTGCGCCGCGACGAGCAATGGGCCACCGTGGCACGTATTGCGCTGCACGCGGGAGAAACCATACTGATCAAGGCAGGGGAGACCGTGCCGGTGGACGCACAGGTCTGCGAGGGCAGCAGCGCGGTCAAGGAAGACACTTTTAACGGCGAACCCCTGCCGCGATCGTGGCGCCAGGCGACACCGTCTACGCCGGTACCGTCAATGTCGAGGCGGCACTGCAGGCCCGAGTGCTGGGCGACTACCGCGACAGTCGCCTCGCCGCCCTGCAGCGGTCGGTAGAGTTGGCGCAGACCGTGAAGCCGCGGCTGGCAAAGCTCGCAGATCGCATGGCCTCATGGTTTGTCGGACGCCTGTTGCTGGTGACAGGCGCGACCGCGCTGGTCTGGCTGCAACTGGCACCCGAGAAGGCTTTCTGGATCACCCTGTCAGTACTGGTCATCAGCTGTCCCTGCGCCCTGGCGCTCGCCACGCCGGCTGCCCTGACCAGTGCTGCCAATGCCCTGCGCGCACGCGGCGTGATCGTGCGCGGCGAGAATGCACTGGAATCACTGTGGGGTTGCACGCACCTGCTGTTTGATAAAACAGGCACGCTGACTGAAGGAGCTCTGGCCATCGCGCAGGTACATCCCCTGGCCAACATGGAACCACAGGAGCTGCTGTCGATCGCCGCTGCCCTGCAACACTACTCCAGCCACCCTGTCGCGAAGGCCTTTGTATCCGCACCAGCGGCAGACGGTTTTGAACAGGTGACGTACCAGGTAGGCGCCGGGCTTGAGGCTCGCCGCAACAAGGTGACGTATCGCATGGGCAGCGCACAGTTCTGTCGAGACCTTGTGCCGGACTTTCCAGCAACACCGGACGACCGCCACTACTGGGTCGGGCTGTGCAGGGAGGGTGCAGCGCTGGCGTGGATAGGCCTCAATGACGTCGTTCGACCCGAAGCCGGCGATGTCATCAACAGTGCCACGCGCATGGGCCTGCAGGTGGAGTTGCTCACAGGCGATAGCTCCAGCCAGGGTCCGCTGCTGGCCCGCTTGCTGGGGATCGAAACCGTCAACAGCGGCCAGACGCCGCAGCAGAAAATGGCGCGTGTGCAACAGCTGCAGGAACAGTGGCGCAGTGGTGGCCATGGTGGGAGACGGTCTCAACGACGCCCCCGTGCTGGGTGTAGCCGATGCGTCCTTCGCCGTCACAGGCGCCACCGACCTGGCGCGCAGCCAGGCCGATTTCGTCATCGTCGGCGGCGACCTGCACAAGATCATCGAGACCGTGCACAAGGCCCGGCATTGCCGCCGTATCGTGCGCCAGAACTTTACCTGGGCGCTGGTCTACAACCTCTGCGCCATACCGCTGGCGGCAATGGGCTTTGTGCCGCCGTGGGCGGCGGCTATCGGCATGTCACTGAGCTCACTGCTGGTAGTTGCCAACTCACTGCGGTTAAATAGGCAGTTGCCGGGGACAGGAAAAAAATCGCTGTGGACAGTCTCTACCTGTTGATACCCATCGCCCTGCTGTTCTGCGTAGTGGCCATCAAGCTGCTGCTGTGGGCGATCGGCAGCGGCCAGTACGACGACCTGGACAAGGAAGCCTGGCGCATCCTGGCCGAGGATGAGCCCGCAACGCCCTCCGCTGTGGAGCGCGAGGACGCCGCGTCGGCGGCCAGCGAAAAGCCATGATCGATGCGACGCAGGCCAGCACTGCTTTCATCCTCGGCCTGTCGGGAGCCGGGCACTGCCTGGGCATGTGCGGCGGTATAGCCGCGGCGCTCAATCTTGGCGGCGCGCGCTCGCCCGCCATCACCCTGGCCTATCACACCGGTCGCATCAGCAGTTACACCGTACTGGGTGCCGTACTGGGATTTGCGGCTGCCAGTATCGATATCAGTGCATGGACCATTGGCCTGCGCTATCTCGCGGGTCTGCTGCTCATTGGCATGGGACTGTACATTGCCAACTGGTGGCGCGGCATGGCACTGCTGGAACGCGCCGGCTCCAGACTGTGGCAACCGGTGCAACGCCTCTCTTCGAAGTGGCTGCCGCTGCGCCGCTGGCCACAGGCCTTTGCGCTGGGCCTGTGCTGGGGCCTGATGCCCTGTGGCCTGATCTACAGCAGCCTGGCCTGGGCAGCAACAGCGCAGAATGCGACCACCTCCGCGCTGATGATGCTGCTGTTTCGGCCTCGGCACCCTGCCCGCCATGCTGGCGACCAGCCTTGGCGCACAGGGTGTGCAGGCGTTCCTGCGCCGGCGTGGCTTGAAACAGGTGATTGCTGTGCTGCTGATCGCCTCGGGAGCATGGACTCTCTATATCACCGCCGCCCACAGTGGCCATGGTGCGCACAATCCGCACGCGGATCACTCCCGGATGCACCATTAGCACTCGGTTAGGCTGAGTGACCAGTGGCAGCGCGGGGTTACAGGCAAAAAAAAGCCCCACCAGAAACTGGCGGGGCGAGGCGCCTTGTGGCCGTAGGTGACCCGGCCACAGGGGATATTCAGAACTTGTAGGCGATACCCACGTTGTAGACCCAGGGATCAATCTGAACATCGAACTTGACCTTGGCCGCGGTAGCTCCGTTCGCTTTCGCGGTGATTTCGGCTTGCGTGTCAATATCGAGATACCAGACACCGGCGTTGAATGCCCAGTGCTCGTCGATCGGAATATCCACACCCGCCTGGGCTGCCAGGCCAAACGAGTCATCGAGGCTCAGGTCAGCACCGTTAACTGCGCCGCCGGTCAGGCTGCCGAGCAGACCCACCAACTGTCCATCGGTATTCTCGTCAAAGAAAATGGTGTAGTTCAGACCGGCACCGATATAGGGCTGCCATCCGCTCTGTCCACTGCGGGGATACCACTGCACACTTACGGTAGGGGGCAAGTGCTTGGTGGATCCGGCATCGAGGTTGGTGCCTTTGATAGCGCCCTGGCCCTGGGCTTCGATATTGTGTTCGAACGGGGTCGCCGCCAGCACCTCTATCGCCAAGGAGTCCGTAATCATGTACGCGGGTATGATACCCAGCTGTGTGTCGTTATCGACCTCCGCTTTCGCCACCAGCCCACCAGGGAGGTTAATATCATCGCTGTTGCTATCAGGGGCGACCGTGGTCGCACCCACGCGCAGAATCCAATCGCCCTGCTCATAGGCCTGCCCCACCATACTGCCACCCGCCAACCCTATGGCCAGTGCCATTGTTAATGTTTTTTTCATTGTTACACTCCTCTTAATGGTCAACAAAGCGGCAATACCTTGCGCTTTGAGTGTAATAATAAGGCGCCGCAACCACATGTACGTTGATGTTAATCAAGGTTGTGCGAAATCCTGCAAGGGCTCTTGCCAGATCAACTGAAATTTCTATTTACTTTTACTATTTCAATATCTTATGACACTAACTTTACTGTTATTCTAACTCCTCCCAGGGGTAGTCCAGCGTTTGACCACAGCCCTGGTAAACAATGCTGTTGAGGGTCACCGCCACCCGGCTGGGAAACATCTCTCCGCTCATGGTATCGGCACAGGGTTCATCCACTATCTCAACGCGCAAATCATGTGCCGCGTCAGCGCCATGATAAACACGCGCGGGACCCACGCGCTCCTCGCCCGCATCAGGCACCAGCACGCGCTGCGAGCCATAATCCCCTACAAACAGGAGCTGCCGACCGCTCTGGATTTCCAGGTACCAGCCCGGTTCGTTACCGACACCGCGAAACTCCACGCCGCGCCGCCGGGCGTCCTCCCACGGCACCCGCGCCGGGGCCAGGTGACAGTTCTGATAACTCTGGCCCGCCACGGTCAGCATGGCTTCATCACCCTTGCTCCAGAAAGAGACATCGTCTTTCTCATATTCGGTGCCGGACTCGCTGCTGACCTGCGCGAGAACGACATAGCGGTCCTGCAGCCACAGCGCCATTGCGCCAGCACTGAGACTGGCAACAAACTCATAGCCATTGCACTCATACACCAGGGTCGTCGCCAGTGCGTGCTCATGCGACACGGTATCCGTGCCCTCTGCAGATTGGTTGCGGCGAGCGTCATCACCTCCACAGGCGGTGAGTAACAAGCAAAAAAACATAACATAACGCCATTTCATAATGCGGTCTCCCCTCCTGCAAAGGAGGCAACACTGTTCAAGATTAGCCGCACCAGACCGGACTGCCGTGTCACTCCGGTTTTTGCGAACACTGCGCGCAGGTGGGCACGGGCAGTGTTGCGACTGACGGACAGTTCCGCAGCCGCTTCGTCCAGTGTCAGGCCATTGGTGAGCAACATGGCCAGGCTGACCTCCGCAGGGGTCAAGCCATACAACCGGCTGATAACTTGTTGGGGCGGTTCGGCCGCCTGTTGTGGATCGCGAATGAACACGGCGATACTGGGTGTGCCGCGTCCCTGCACACCACCAGCGGGTGACACCGCTCGCACCACCAACCCCAGGTCCGGCTGCCCGCCCGGGCGCGGGACATGCATCGCCCTGGCAGCCTGCGGCGCGGAGTGTCGACGCGACTGCATGACTGCGGTCAGCAAGCCGCCCAGTTCACGATTGGCGTCACTGTCAGCAAGGCGCAGGCGATTGTCTTCCAGCGCCACTCCCGCCCCGGCTGCCAACAGCGCAGCGGCTGTTGCATTGGTAGAGAGGACCCGGCCCTGCTCGTCGAGAATAATGGTTGCCACCAGCAGTTGCTCCACCGCCCCGGCGTAAACTGCCCGCTCCCGCTCGGTGCGACTGATACACGTCTGCAGGCGAATAGATCTCTCCAGATGTGGCAACAGGGCCTGCAGCAGTGCTTTCTCGCGGTCTCCAAATGTCTGCGCTCCGCGATAGCGTCCCGCGCGGAAGCGCACGTCCAGTTCCTTGCCATCGCGGATATCCACGCCGAGGAAATCGTACCAGCCCTGCGGCTCCATGATGATGCGGTAAAAGTCACTGCCCAGCAGTGTTGCGGGAGACAGGTACTCATGCAGGCTCACCACCTCCCCGGTCGGCAGGTCAATGAAGGGGTCCAGCACGAACTGGCCCTCATTGTAGCTTTTGATCGCCGACAGCGATCCGCCATCAGCCAGCATGACAACCTGGTCCTCCTTACTCGGGGGACGCAACAGCAGCGTGACCAGATTAGCCCCAAGCAACACACGGACGCTGGCCAGGAACGTCTGCCAGGGCTGCTCCTCCAGCGGGCCCTGGTAAAGTTCGCCCAGCAGGGCGCTGAATGTCGGGTCAATATGCATCGGCGCAGTATACCGTCATTTTCGCGCCACTCATGCGCCAATGGTCAATTGCGTGTGGGCCGTCTATTGTTATCGGCAGGGAAATGCGCTCTGCAGCTACCACCCGGCGCTCAGAACAGGCCCAGTACGGGAAGTGCTATCAGGCGCAGCGCCAGCAGTGTCACCATCCAGCGGAACAGCCGCTGAAAATCAAGCTGCGGCACGAAAACCCGCAACCGTGTTCCGACCCAGGAGCCGACGATCCCGGCCACAATCATGCCACTCACCAGTTTCCACCAGGGCGCAAAGCTGAAACCGATTGCCAGGAACGCCGCCAGACGTATGCTGTGATTGAGTGCCATATACACGGCCGTATTCACCACCAGCCAATCGCGGCCGGTATTGCGCCGTAGGAGCACAGCCGCGCCCACCGGTCCGGTGGCCCCGGCCACCATGCCCAGTCCGGTCTGGAAGAAGCCCAGCAGAGCCAGCGACAGTTGTCCGCCGCCGGGCACACTGGGCAGCGGCACCCAGGTGAATACCAGAATGAGCACTCCGATCAATGCCGGCAGCCAGTGCATATCCAGGCTCTGGTAGACCTCGGAGCCCAGCCAGGCCCCCGCCACCGCGCCCACCAGCACTGCGGGAATGATGCCGGGGTCGATGTCTCGCCAGCCGAACGCGGCGCGGGACACATTACTCGCCAGTTGGGTCAACGCGTGCAGGGGAATGATCGCCGCAGCGGGCACCACCCCGGGCATCACGGCAATCAGCAGCATGCCGCCGCCCATGCCCATGACAGCCGCGAGGCAGGAGGTGAGGAAAACCATCGGCACGAGCAGCAGTTCACTCACGTCTGCCTCCTGTGTAGTCGGTTGCGCAAAGATGCAATTTACCTGACTCCAGACCAAGTCTACACTAGGACGCACAGCCCTTGACGGTAACGAAGGCATGCCCCGGATGGACAGCGCACAAAGCTCATGCAACGGCGAGGCCATTGCAGGTTGGTATGGGGTCGATCCCACCACCACTGATCTAAAACCCAACCCGCATGCGCTTTACCGGCACTTGCGCGAAAAGCAACCCGTCAACCTCACACCACTCGGCGACTGGCGCCTGTCCCGGTATGTGGATGTACAGAAGTTACTCAAGCATAGCCATAGCGGTATGCGAGACCTGGACGGACTGATCCCCAATGAAACCCGCGAGGAGTCCGCAGCGTCAAAATTCATGCTGCGTATGGATCCACCGGATCATGATCGCTTGCGCAATCTGGTCAGCAAGGCGTTTACACCGCGCTCGCTCAACACCATGCGACCGGCCGTTGAGGCACTGGTGACCAGCGAGCTGGACCGGGTTGCGCCTGCTAGGCACGATGGACCTGGTGGCAGACCTGGCGCTGGCAGTGCCGGCGGCGTCCATGTGTGCCATGCTGGGCGTGCCCTTCGAGGACCGTCACCGTCTCACCAAACTGGTGTCCCTGGTGACCTACCGCCTCGCCAAACATGCTTTTCCACAGCTGCAGAAGCAGTCCGAAGCCGCAATTATGGAACTGGCCGTGTACATGCTGCAGCTGATAGAGGCAAGACGGGCGAACCCCTCTGACGACATACTGGGCCAACTGGTAATGGCAGAAGAAGCGGGCGACCGCCTCAGCACCGATGAATTGCTGCAGCAGTGTATCGGTCTGCTGGTGGCGGGACTGGAAACGACCATCGGGCTGATAGCCAACGGCATGGTCTGCTTTTCCCGCAATCCCGGCGAATTTGAAAGACTGGCGGCAGACCCCACGCTGGCGGGCTCGGCGGTGGAGGAATGTCTGCGCTTCGAACCCTCTGTTCCCGTTACCGTCAGGGTGTTGTGGGAGGACACGCAGTTCAGCGGCATCACTGTGCCGGCAAATTCCACAGTCTTCGCTCTGCTGATCGGGGCCAACCGTGATCCGGAAATTTTTACCGACCCGGACCGCTTCGATATCAGTCGCAATGACGCCCGGCACTGCTCCTTCGGTGGCGGCATACATTTCTGCCTGGGATCGCATCTGGCAAAAATGAATGCCGAGATCGCCTTCAGCCACATGGCCCGCCGTTTCACCGCAATCGAAGTGGATGAAGCCCGCCTCGAATGGGCGCCATCACTATTTCGGATTCCCGGCAGCATTCCGGCGCGTTTCCAGCGGCGCAGCTAGCCCATCGGGTAGAGCAATTCCTGCGATACAGCATTAATACGCGCCAGCGTTTCCGGCGCCAGCGTGACATCTGCTGCCGCCAGTAACTCCGGCACCTGCTCGGGACTCGTGGCGCCGACTATAGTGGATGCCACAAAGTCGTGCTGCTTGCTCCAGGCGACCGCCATGGTGACCACGGACATGTCCAGTTCTGCGGCAATCTCCTGATAGCGGCGGGTCGACTCCAGCGTCTTGTCGTTGACGAAACGGCGCAACATGGCCTGCTGGCGCTGTGGCGCGTGTTGATACATGGAAAAGCGCGCACCCTGGGGAAAGGCGCCATCGTTGTACTTGCCGCTTAGCACCCCGCCACCCAGTGGCGAGTAGGGAATCAGGCTGACCTTTTCCTGCCGACAGGCCTGGGCGAGTTCATCCTCAAAGCGGCGATTGTTCAGGCTGAAATTGTTCTGGATGGTGTCGTAACGCGCCAGCCCGTGCAGCTCACAAGCCGACAGGCTCTTCATCAGACCCCAGGTCGATTCGTTACTGCAACCGAGAATGCGCACCTTGCCCGAACGCACCAGCTCGTCGAGTGCCATCATGGTCTCCTCGTGGGGGTAGTCCGCATCCGGCCAGTGCGTCTGGTAGAGGTCGATATACTCCGTCGCCAGACGCCGCAAACTGCCCTCCACGGCACGCACGATATGGTGCCGGTCAAGACCGGTCTTGCCGCCGCGCAGGGGCGCCTGTATCCACACATGGCTGGGGCCGGCTACCTTGGAGGCGATTATCAGCGAGTCACGATCCTTGGTCTTCATCCAGCGACCGACGATCTCTTCTGTCGCGCCGACATATTTCACATCGGGCGGCACCGGGTACATTTCCGCGGTGTCATAAAAATCGATCCCCGCGTCGTAGGCCATATCCATAATGCGAAAGGACGCCTTTTCATCCGCCTGGTTACCGAAGGTCATGGTGCCCATGCAGATATCCGAAACTACAATGGAACTCTTGCCCAACCGATTTCTTTTCATATTATCTCCGGCTTTCCCACAAACCCACTGTCACTGCTTCACCAGCAAACTGTTTCGCTTGCAGTGCGGCAGACTAGATTACACCGCGCGCTTTCGCCATATCCAGGGCGAGGTCTTCGATCATATCTTCCTGGCCGCCAACAGTCCTGCGTCGGCCGAGTTCCACCAGGATATCGCGGCTGGACAGGCCGTACTTCTCGGCGCTGCGTTTGGCAAACAACAGGAAGGATGAGTAGACGCCGGCATAACCAAGTGTCAGCGCATCGCGGTCAATGCGCACCACATGGTCCATCATCGGCACGATCAGGTCCTCGGCGATATCCATGGCCTTGAACAGGTCGACGCCGGTCTCCACACCCATGCGGTCGCACACCGCGATGAACACCTCCAGCGGCGTATTGCCGGCACCGGCGCCCAGACCGGCCAGCGAACCATCAATACGATTCGCGCCGGCCTCCACCGCCGCCAGTGAATTGGCGATACCCATGGCCATATTGTGGTGGCCATGGAAACCCAGCTCGGTCTCGGGGCGCAACTCGGCACGGGCCAGTGCAACGCGTTCCGTCACATGGTCCGGCAGCATATAGCCGGCCGAATCCGTGATGTAGACACAGTTGGCGCCGAAGTCCTCCATCATCTTCAACTGCTCTACCAGTGGCTCCGCTTCGATCATATGCGCCATCATCAGGAAACCCACCGTGTCCAGGCCAGGGTATTTGGCGGCCATGGTAATGTGCTGTTCCGACACGTCCGCCTCGGTACAGTGTGTCGCCACCCGGATGGTTGAGATGCCGCAATCGACCGCCATTTTCAGGTGATCCACCGTGCCGATACCCGGCAGCAGCAGGGCCGAGACCTTCGTCTTCTTCATCTCCCGGCAAACGGCAGTCAGGTACTCCTGATCACTGGCGGCCGGAAAACCGTAGTTGACCGAGGCGCCGCCCAGGCCGTCGCCGTGGGTGACTTCAATCAGCGGGATACCCGCGTCGTCCATGGCCTTGGCGATCCTCACCATTTGCTCAACAGTGATCTGGTGCTGCTTGGGGTGCATGCCATCGCGCAGGCACATATCATGGATGGTAATTTTCTTGCCGGTAAGGTCCATTGTCTTGCTCTCTCGTAGTCTCTAGCGATAGTCGCTATCGGCGCTGTTCAGGCGGCGGTGGGCACAAACGTCCCGGCCAGTATCTCCTGGGCGTACATCTCTGCAGTGCGCAGCCCTGCGGCCGTCATGATGTCCAGGTTGCCGGCGTATTTGGGCAGGAAATCACCCAGGCCCTCGACCTCCATATAAATGGAAACACGCTTGCCATCGAACACCGGCCCGTTCTTCAGGATATAGCCCGGCACATACTTCTGCACCTCGGCGATCATCTCATGCACGGATTTGGTAATCGCCGCCTGATCCGGTTCGTCAACGGTCAGGCAGTGGATGGTATCGCGCATGATCAGCGGCGGTTCTGCGGGGTTGATGATAATAATCGCCTTGCCACTTTTGGCACCGCCCACTTTTTCAATACCACTGGCAGTAGTGCGGGTGAACTCATCGATATTTTTGCGCGTACCGGGGCCCGCTGATTTGCTGCTGACCGTGGCCACGATCTCGCCATACGCCACGGCCTGTACGCGGCTGACGGCCGCCACCATGGGTATGGTCGCCTGGCCGCCACAGGTGACCATGTTCACATTCATGGCCCTGGCGGCTAAGCGCCTCGGCGAGATTGACCGGCGGCACGCAGAATGGGCCAATAGCCGCCGGGGTAAGGTCGATCATCACGGCGCCCTGTGCGTTGACCTTGCGACTGTTTTCCGCGTGGACATAGGCAGAGGTCGCGTCGAAACATATTTGCACCCCATCAGCACGCATGGTCGGCAACATACCGTCCACGCCATCCGCCGTCGTTTTCAGTCCCAGTTCGGCGGCCCTGGCCAGACCGGGCGAATCCGCCACCACCCCGACCATCCACACGGGCTCGATCAGCTCGCTGCGCATGGCCTTCATCAACAGGTCTGTCCCGATGTTTCCCGGGCCGATGATTGCTGCTTTTACTTTTTTGCTCATGTTGGTTCTCTTCTACGATGCTGCCAAGTATTCATATATGCACTTCAATGCGGCGCTGATGCCGGGGCAGGGTTACCGGACTCGCTACAAGCACTTCCATGTGCGCTCGAGCTCGGCCGTCCATGGCCTCGCACGGTCCGGGAACCCTGCCCGGCATCAGCGCCTCCTATCGCGGCAAAGTCTGGTCAACGTGTCACTCGGCCTAGAGGGCTGCGAGGTGAAGTTGCCCCTCAAGACTGTGCGAGGCAGGACGCCGAGCTCAAGCCCCCATGGACGGGTTTACGGCGGGTCTTGAGGGGCAACTTTAACTCGCAGTCCAGCTCGAAGACACAACCCTAAACAAACCGACAACTACACCCACCAATGCCCATCAATCACCAACGACATCTCATCCCCCGCCACCACCGGAATCAAGGGCGCCAGCGAGCCGGACAAAATAACCTCGCCTGCCTTGAAAGGTATACCGAATTCACCGAGTGTGTTGGCCAGCCAGGCCACTGCGGTCAGGGGATTACCTTGCACGGCACTACCCAATCCTTCTGCATTGAACACGCCATTCTTGTAAATGGTCATCTTCAGATTGGGCAGGTCGAAATCGCGCGGGTCTACCTCGTTTTTACCGAGCACATACACGCCACAGGACGCGTTGTCCGCAACCGTATCCTGGATTTTTATCCGCCACTTGTCGATTCTGGAATCCACAATTTCAAAACAGGGCATGATAGTGGACGTGGCATCAAGTACGTCCTGCTCGGTAACCCCCGGGCCCACCAGATCACTTTTCAGGCGAAAGGCAATTTCGCCCTCGGCCCGCGGCTGAATCATATTGCCGGCTATCCTGATAGCTGCGCCATCCGGGTATTCCATACGATCCGTCAGAAAGCCGAAATCCGGCTGGAAGACTCCCAGCATTTCCTGTACGGGCTTGCTGGTAACACCGATCTTCTTGCCAACAATGCGCTCGCCGTCCAGTTCCAGGCGCCGCTGCAGCATCCGCAGGGAGATGTGGTAGGCATCCTCGATAGTTATAGCGCTTTCGCGTTCTGTCAGGGGAACCAGCGTTGACTGGGTACGCAGGGCTTCATACAACTCATCCCCCAGTGTATTGATCCGGTCTTGCTGCATCATCAGCCTGTATGCCTCGATTATTCAGGCGGCAATTTTACACGCCTTTTGGATATCACCAGTACAATATTTTGTGCGAACACTACTAACTTCCCGCACCGGTCTAGCTCCGGTTTCTTTGATCTAAAACATCACATTCGACAAGGGGTCATTCTATGCTCCCTTCGTGCAACTCTGAAACCTGCTAAGGATCTGAACTATGTTGAAGGCCATCCGTAACTGGTACTCCAAAATGGCGGGGGGACAGGCCACCGTGGCAGCACCCATTCAAAGTAGCGACATCCAGCACTGGGACATTACTGTGGATGTGGCTGTCGTGGGTTTCGGTGGCGCCGGAGCCAGTGCAGCCATAGAAGCACAGGACAAGGGCGCCAGCGTAGCGGTCATCGAGCGCTTTAATGGAGGAGGTTCCACCAACATCAGTGGCGGCATTATCTACGCAGGAGGAGGCACTGCCATACAGGCCAGGGCCGGAGTCAGCGATTCACCCGACAATATGTACAACTACCTGTCCCAGGAAACAGGCAATGTTATAAGCGCATCAACCCTGCGCAGGTTTTGTGACGAGAGCGCAACAAACATCGACTGGTTAATGCAACTGGGGGTTCCATTTGAAGCGAGCCTTTGTCCTTTCAAAACCTCTTATCCGTCCAATAAGTATTATCTCTACTACTCTGGCAACGAGTCGTTCCCGCCCTACAGCAACTCTGCCAGCCCCGCCGCCCGGGGTCATCGCGCCCACGGCAAGGGAGTGTCCGGTGCGGCGCTGTTCAAGCCTTTGCAGGACGCCGCACAGAGCAGAGGTGTGCAGATATTTACACAGCACCGGGCACTGGGCCTGATCTGTAACGAGCAGGGCGATGTGCTGGGATTGCAGCTGTCAAAAATGCCCGGCGGCGCAGCCGCGAGCTGGCTGCACCGCCAGTTGTATGCGCTGCTCATTTACTCCCGTTACGCCGCCATGTACGCACCTGTCCTCACCTGGTGCCTGCGCGCGCTTCTGGAAAAACTGGAAAATACATGTGGCCAGGCGCTGCGCCTGCGCGCCAGGAACGGGGTCATTATCAGTACCGGCGGCTTTTTCTATAACCACGCTATGCTCGAACAATATGCGCCCGCCTATCTGCCCGGCATGCCACTGGGCACCATTGGGGACGATGGCAGCGGCATTCTGATGGGACAAAGCGTCGGTGCCAGGACAGCGCTGATGGGAAACGTGAGCGCATGGCGCTTCGTAAATCCGCCCCAGTCGTTTATTCGCGGCATCCTGGTCGATGCCAGTGGACAGCGTATCTGTAACGAGATGTTGTACGGCGCCCAGCTGGCGCAGAAAATCATGGACAAGGGAAATGGCAAGGCCTGGTTGCTGCTCGACGCGTCTCTCGCAAAACAGGCCCTGCGTGAAATCGGTCCCAGCCGCGCCATGTGGTTCCAATCCGCAGCGGCGCTTCTGTTCCTGCTTCTTGCGCGCAGGAAAGCACCGACACTAACGCTATTGGCGCGAAAACTGGGTATACCTGACACCGCCTTGCGCGACACCGTCGCACAGTACAACGAGCTCTATGAAAATGGCGTGCAGGACCCCATGGGAAAACCCGCCGAGTACCTGGCTGCTTTGAAGCAGGGACCCTGGTATGCGCTCGATTGCCGGGTTGATGGTATGGTCAGGAATCCCTCCATCACGCTGGGCGGCTTAAGCGTCGATGAAAGCAGTGGTGAAGTACTGGCCTCGGCAGGGGGCAAGGTGAAAGGACTTTATGCTGCCGGCCGCGCAGCTGTCGGAATAGCATCCCACTCATATGTCAGTGGACTATCGATCGCGGATTGCATTTTTTCAGGCCGACGGGCCGGCGGCCACGCCGCCGTGAACAGGCACCAGGATTAGCCGTACTGTAAAAAGTCCAGGCAGGCGCGATTGAACATGCCCTCGTGCTCTACCATTACCCAGTGCCCGCACTCGGTAACCAGGATAAGCCGCAGGTGCCGGATGTTTTTCGCCATGGCCATAATGCCATTCTCCGGCATCATTTTTTCGTCCATGCCCCAGAAGCCCAGCACAGGGCACTGCAGTTCGTGCAACCTGTCCACCAGCACGGGCACACGCATGGTCGCCATGACATGGCCATTCATGATCTGCATGATCTGCATCCGCTCCTCCACCAGTTCATCGGTGGCGTATTTCGGATCGTGCATCAAACCGGTGGCGAACAGATCCTTCATCACGGCAGGGGTAACAGGCTCGCCTGAGCCGAAAACCTTGAACACCTTCTGCATACCCGGCATCTGCTGGTAGTCGGCCAGCTCACTGAGACCGCCCGGGGCCATGAGGATCAGTTTATCCACCAGTTGCGGGTATTCCAGCGCCAGTCCCAACGCGATGGCACCGCCGAGTGAATTGCCAATCAGGGTACATTTTTTAACGCCCGCAACATCAAGGGTCTGCTTGATGCACTCGACAAAGAAGGACAGCGGGTGATCAACGTCATTGGGCTTGTCCGAAAAACCATAGCCGATATGGTCCGGAATAATACAGCGGTAACCGGCATCGACCAGCTGCGGGTAATTGCGCTTGAAATTACTGTAACCACTGGCGCCGGGTCCCGAACCGTGCAGGAAGACGACTGCCTCGCCCTGCCCTTCGTCCAGATAGTGAATGCGATAGCCGTTGGCGCACTGTGCGTAATTGGCCTCGGGCAAACGTCCTTTCATTTTCATACTGTCTCCTGTGCGGGATCTGTGCATCAGACGGCGAAATCCGCGTTCTCTTCACCAAACAGAACTCCGCCCAGATTGCTGGCAAATGGCGTGGAGTGGTTAGCCACATGCGCCTGGCTGGCAAGAATATCCAGGTGAAACGACAACAAGTCACTGTCCAGACGTATCCCACCACTGCCAGCTGCCTTGAGCATTTTGCCGGACAGGGCCAGACAGCGATCAGCAACCACTGCTGAATCGTAGCGATAGCGCACCCGGTCCTCGATCGGGATGGGTACACCGGCCCGACAGCAGGCCATCATGGCCTCGAAATTGTGGATCAGCGTCAGCTTCATTTCCTCAATGGAGGCTTTCACCTCGGCGGCGATAACGCGGGCAAAGGGATCGTTCTTCATTTTGTTTGGACCCACCTGGCGCGTTTTGGCAACTTCGATAAACGCATCCAGCGCGCCCTCACAGGCACCCAGTGTGGCGGTACACACGGCGCGCACAAACACCTGCATGAACGGCATACGGTACAGCGGCGCCTTATTCACGGCATTACCGGGATTGTCACAGAGAAAACCATCCATGGCCTTGTGCGTGCGGTGCTCCGGCACAAACGCATTGTCCACCACGATATCATGGCTGCCGGTACCCTGCAGACCCACGACATCCCAGTTGGGTAGAATCTCGTAATCACTGATAGGCAACAGGAAGGTGCGATAATTGGCCATGTCGAAGGGTGCTTCAGGCGTCGGCACCACAGCGCCGAGGAACACCCATTGGCAGTGCTGAGACCCACTGGAGAAACTCCAGCGGCCGCTGAGACGGAAGCCCCCGTCGACGACTTTTACCTTGCCCACAGGCGCGTAAGAGGATGAGATAAGCACCGAGGGGTCATCCGCCCACACATCCTGCGCCGCCCTGTCATCGAACACCGCCAGCTGCCAGTTATGCACCGCAATCACACCCAGAATCCAGGCACTCGAAGGACAGAAACGGGCAATCTCCAGGCCGACCGCGTAGAACACCTGAGGATCCATGGCGTAACCGCCCCACTGCTCTGGTTGCAGTATTTTGAAGAAACCGGCCTGAGTAAACTCGGCCACCGTTTCGTCCGGCACCCGCACCTCGGCTTTGGCGCGCGCCCGACGCGCCCGCAGCGCGGGGCCCATGGCCCTGGCCGCATTGATCAATTCCTGCGCGCGCGGGCTGTCCAATCCATATTTATTCATACTCTCACCTGGCTCATTATTGTGGTCCCGGCATGGCTACCGGTATGCGGTGCGAACGTCGTCGCACCCTATAACGGTACGTGATCCCGGACAAGCGTCGCATCCTCCATTTGGGGTATCAAAACTACTCCACGACCGCGTCACCAAAGGTGGTGGGGTCGCCAAAGAAAGCCCGATGGGACGGTGGTATGCGGCCATTGGTATCGGTAAGCCCGTATTCCTGCCCCAGTTCAGCGCCAATCAGTACCCTGCCGCTTTTTTCCATCAGATGCGGATCGCTGGCCAGCGCGTCGATCACCCGGCCGGTAAACTCCGGCGTCTCGGCAGTGGCAGCCAGAGCCGCATATTTATCGGGTTCCGCATCGAATACCCGTTGGGTGCGCTCAGTCAGGAGCAGGCCCATCCAGATTGAAACCACCGCTACATTGTGCGGGCGAAAATCGATCGCCATATCATGCGACATCTTGTCCACCGCCGCCTTCCCGGCGCCGTAGGCGGGACCGTGCATATAGATACGACCGCCAAAGGAGGAAGTATTCACGATAAGACCCGCCCCGTTTGCCAGCAACAGGGGTGCCGCATACCAGGCAGCAGTGTAATGGGAGCGCATACCCACCTCCCACAGTTCAGTGAGCGCCAGCGGTTTTTCCCAAAAAGGCCCCTTTTGCGTGAGGGCATCATGCAAACTGGTAGCATTGTTCACCAGAATGTCGAGGCGGCCCTGCTCAGCGGCGACCTGCTCGAACAACTGCCGCACCTGGTCCTCATCACCGTGATCGCAATAGACGGGAATACCCCTGCCCCCTGCTGCGGTCACCCCCTCCGCAGTGGCCTGTACGGTACCGGGCAGCGGCGCGTCTCCTTCATTGCGCGTGCGCCCGGTCACGTAGACGGTGGCGCCGGTGGCGCCCAGCGCCAGCGCGATTCCTTTTCCCGCGCCGCGACTGGCCCCGGTCACCACCACGATCCGATCCCGCAGGAGTCCCATACGCTATTCCTTATACCTGATTGTTGTACCTTGTCCCGGATTGCTGGCGCGCGGGCGGCGGTGCCCCGACATGCGGCTCGCCGCGCAGTGCGGCCAGTTCTACCTGCTTCTGGCGCTCCCGAAAGCGCAACTTCTGGTCTGGCGTCAGGCGGTCGTAGCAGTGGGGACAGCACACACCCACCTCGTATCTGCCGGAGAGCTTGTCCTCCTCGGTAATAGGATGACGACAGCCATAACACTGATCGTAGCGTCCCTTCTGCAACTGGTGGTCAACCGCCACCCGGTTGTCGAAGACGAAACACTCCCCCTCCCAGATACTTTCCTGTGCTGGCACCTCTTCAAGGTACTTCAGAATGCCACCCTGCAGGTGATAAACCTCCGCAAATCCCTCATTGAGCATGAAGGCCGATGCTTTTTCGCAGCGAATTCCGCCGGTGCAGAACATCGCCACCTTCTTATGCACAGCCGGGATCGAGATTGGCGCGCACAAATGCCGGGAAGTCCCGAAAGTTCCCGGTGCGCGGATCAACTGCGCCCCTGAAGCTGCCAATGTCGCACTCATAGTCGTTGCGGGTATCGATCAATAACACCTCGGGATCGTTAACAAGCGCGTTCCAGTCGCAAGGTCTGACATAGGTGCCCACACGCAGGTTCGGATCAATACCCGCAATGCCCATGGTGACGATTTCTTTCTTCAGCTTCACCTTCATGCGATAGAAAGGCATCTGGTCGTCCCGGGATTCCTTGTGCTCCAGGTCTGCCAGGCGCCGATCACTGCGCAGGTAGCTCAATACCTGGTCGATAGCGTCCCGGCTGCCGGCGATGGTGCCGTTGATGCCCTCGCGGGCGAGCAGCAGGGTCCCGCGCGCGCCCGCTGTGACGCAGGCGTCAAGCAGGGGTTCACGCAGGGCGCGGTAATCGTCCAGGGTAACAAATTTGTACAGTGCCGCAACGACGACCATATCCATAGAATAGCCTCAGGCACTCTCTGCTTTACTGCCGCCCAGACACTCAGGCGAGGCCGGGGCTTGCTGCGCGCGCTGCTGCCACTCACCGGGTGAGTAGGTATGCAGCGCCAGCGCGTGCACCGGACCCGCCAACTGGGGGGCGAGGGCCGCATATACCTGTTGGTGCCGGGCTACCCTGGAGCTGCCGTCAAAAGTTGTGCTGACGAGCACTACCCGGAAATGGGTTTCCGAGTTGGGTGGCACACTGTGTTGATGACTTTCATTGGCTACCTCCAGAAATACCGGAGAAAAACTGCTCTGGAGTTGCCGCTCTATTTCCTGCTGTACTGTCATGGAAAAACCTGCTGTGAATGATAAAAATCTCGCGGCTGGATTATAGCCAAGCTCCACCCGCGGGGACAGCGCCGATCATCAGCTTTTGCGCATACGCCGACTGGCGCGAAACTGTCCCGGCGTTTGCTGCGTCCATTTTTTGAACGAGCGGTGAAACGCGCTCGGGTCGGTAAAACCCAATTGCAGAGCGACCTCATTAATCGATAACTCCGGTCGCTCCAGGCAGAGTTTGGCCGCGTCACAGCGCGCCTCGTCCTTGAGTTGCTGGAAGGTCGTGCCCTCACGTTTCAGCCTGCGACGCAGGGTCGGGGCAGACATATGCAAGGCGCTGCTGATGGTTTCGAACCCTGGAAACCCTTCACTAAAATCGTGCCCTATCATAGCGTTGACCTGGGCAGAAAGGTTATTGCCCTGCGGACTGCTCTCCATCATCAGCAACTGATAGGGCGCCGTGCGTAAAAACTCGCGCAGGGAGTGCTCGGTGTGCACGACCGGCCAGACCAGGCATGCGCTGTCAAAGTAGAGCAGGTCATTGACCTGATTGAAGTAGAGCGGGCACCCGAAGAGGCTTTCGTATTTCTCCAATCGCTGCGGCGTATCCCCGGTAAAATCCACGCGCTTCAATTCAATCGGCCGACCGCACAACCAGCCGAAAAAGCGATGCCACATAGACAATCCATAGGCGTCCGCCGCCTCCACCCGTAAGCCTTCCCGAACTCACCGTGGTGCGATAACCCACGCGAGCAAACTGGTCACTGAAATTGACGTAGAGCTGGCTGTGCTCGTCAAAAAAAGTGCGATAAAACTCCGACGCGCGCTGAATTGCCTGGCCGAGGTTGCGGCAGGAAATAATGCAATAGCACATCATGCGAAATGCCCCGGGGGCAACCAGTTCACTACCCGTGGTACCAAAGGTTTCATCCTGCAGCAGGCTCAGGACACTTTGGTAAATCCGCGAATACTGCATGGCGCTGATCTCACCGCGATACGCGGGATCAGCCTCATCGAGAGGGTCAAAATCCAGCCCGGCATCATTGAGGACAGTGCTGAAATCATAACCCCTGTCCCCCACCATGCGCAGCAAGGTTCTTACAAAGCGGGTGGGAACGCGGTCGCTCATAGATAGTGTCACAGTGAGGAGGCGCCATGTTAGCAGAACCCGCCGCCTACAGTGATATCTCGACCAAAAGTAGTAGGCGTGCGCGCAGCTTCTGATCGCAAGAGTACGATTTGATCGAAGGTCCGACAATAGTAAGGTGTTGCACACTGAACTTTCTTTTGCTCCAGCTCTCTATGATACTTACCATTCGCGAATGTCAGGAGAGATCAGAGAAATGAGTGCACAATCCATGTTGGAACAACTGCTGAAGTCTGGACTGTCCATGCTTGATAACAAGACTGGCGACACCGGAACGGCGGGAGCGAACCAGTCCGTCCCGGACTTGGGCAAGTACGGGACTGGTGCCATCGCAGGTGGAGCGCTGGGCCTGTTGCTAGGGAGCAAGGGCGGCCGTCGCATCGGCGGCAAGGCACTGCAATACGGCGGTGTCGCAGCACTAGGGCTTATGGCATATCGAGCTTTCAGCAACTGGCAGGCGCAACAGGAGGCTCAGACGACCGGGCCCACTGCGAGCGTACCGCCCTCGCCCTCGTTGCGCACTGTGAACCTGCTGTCCTCGCCCGAAATCGAAGAGCACAGCCGCGGCATGCTCAAAGCCATGATCGCGGCCGCCAAGGCTGACGGCCATCTGGACGAACGCGAACGGGGCATGGTTGAAGCGGAGTTGTCGCGACTGGAGGCCGACCCCGCGATGCGCCGATGGTTTGAAGAAGAACTGCGTCGCCCGCTCGACCCGGCCGAGGTGGCGCGGGCTGCAGGATCACCCGAACTCGCCGCCGAGATGTATCTGGCCAGCTTGCTGATAGTCGACGACACGAGCTTCATGGAACGCGCCTATCTGGATGAACTGGCACGGCAATTGCGCTTGCCGGAGAATCTAAAGATCGCGCTGGAGCAGCAGGCGCTGGGCGGCTGACAAACCCGGACCAAGAGACCCGCAGCTGGTAAGAGGCTATACTAGCAATAAAAGGGTGGGGGGCCGTCCAATGGAAGAGCGCTACAACGTATATTTCGCCGGTCAGGTGATGGAGGACATGAACTGCTCGATGTCCGCGACAAACTGGCCAAAGTGTTCAATGCAGACCAGCCGACGCTGGATAAACTGTTCAGTGGTAAAGCCCGGTTGATCAAACGCGATTGCGACAGGGCGACGGCCCTGAAGTATACAGAGGCCATGGAGCGTGCTGGCGCCATACCTGTTGTAAAGGTCACCGGGAGTGAGGCTATCGCGCCTGCAACCGGATTCGCCCGGCCCATGACCGCCGCAGAAAAAATTGCGGCTCTGGCGTCTGCCCCCGATGCAAACCTTTATAACTCCAGCACCTCAGGCACAAGCTCCAAAGCAATGCATAAGGAAGTTGCCCCGGTGCCGGGAGGTATCGAGCTCGCCCCGCGGGGCACCGAGGTTTTGCGTGAAGACGAACGGGCCCAGCGTATCACCCGTGAGGTGGACACCTCTGGGCCTGGCGGTGGATATTGCTGCCCAGCGCCTGTCGGAAGAAGCCCCGCATCCCCCCGCTGCACCCGATACCCGTCACCTGAGCATGGGAGAAGTGGGCGACACCATTCCCAATCTTCCCGTGTTTGCCGCTCCCCTGTCGCCCACCATCGATGGTCTGGCACTGGCTGCGCCGGGCACCGACTTCAGCGACTGCAAGCCGCCCGAACCGCAGGCCAAGCCGCTGGATCTATCCGCCCTGGCCGTGCTGCCCCCGGGGGCCGCACTGCTGGAAGAACAGTATCGCCGGCAGGAAGCGCGCGCAGTACCTTCCACCGACCATATTTCGCTCGAAGACTAAACGCAGCTTGAAGTACCACCTGCCCTGCAGTCCCTATGGCAGGTGCACCGTGACCTGCAGGCCGGGGTTATTGCTGCCCAATTCAACTGTGCCATAGTGGTATTGTGCAATTGCCTGCACCAGACTCAAACCCAGCCCATGCCCGGGATGCTCGCCTCGGCTGGCTTCAACACGGTAAAAACGCCGAAAAACGTTTTTGCGCTCTTCCATTGCAATACCCGGTCCGGAGTCGGCGATCAGCACGCTGTGTCCGCCACCAGGAATACCCGCGCGCAACTGGACCCGGATGTGCCCCAGGGTTGGCGTATATTTGATCGCATTGTCCAATATATTGGCGAACATCTGGAACAACAGATCTGCATCCCCACTGCAAACCTGTGGCTGTGGAGCGTCCAGTAGCAGTTCAATATCCCGCTCGTGAGCCAGAGGTTCATAGAGTTCCACGACGTCGCGCAACAGAGCGCCCAATTCCACGTCATGCCCGCCAGCCAGACGATTACCAGACTCCAGTGCGGAAATGCGCAACAGCGCGTTGAAAGAAGACAACAGGTCATCGCATTCCTCTATGATCCGATCGAGTTGCTCCGCCTCCACCTGTGCCGGTTTGTTGCGCAACTGGCTGAGATTGTTACGCATCCGGGTCAGCGGTGTGCGCAAATCGTGGGCGATATTGTCAGAGACCCTACGCACGCCCTGCATAAGTGATTCCATTTGCTCCAGCATCTGGTTCATGATGGTTGCGAGGGTGTGGATATAGCCTTTTTCGTCCCCTACCTGCAGCCGCTGGCCGGGCCCTGCGCGTACAATGCGGGAAATCTCCCGATTCAGCTGCTCAACCTGATCAAGGGCACGGGACGCACTGAAAAATCCACCGATGATGCCCAGTATCAAGGTTGCGATCATGACCCTGACCAGCGTGCGAAATACCAGTTTGGCTCGCTCCACAATATCCGCATAATCACGCGCTACCATTGCTTTGTAGCCGTCACCCAGTTGCATCGGGCGCGCCAGAAAATCGACATCGATCGACTCGCCCCAATTCTGCAGTGCCATCTCGAAGCCCAGCCAGCCGTCATCAAACTCACGGTATCGTGGCGCGACCGGCAGGTCCCCTGCCACCTTTGCACCAGACTTATCGGTCACCAGATAATAGAAGCGATTTACGGAAGGCCTGGCCATTTGATCGGCTATATACTGCTCCACCCCATCCAAACCCTGTCCGCGATAAACCAGCTGCAGGGTCTCCAACTCCTCCACCACGCTATCACCGAGGTCTTTGAAAGAGGTATAGCTGAAGTAGAGATAAAAAATGGCCTGCAACAGGAATACAGCGGCACTGAGCACCGTCACGTATTTCACGATGTAGCGGAAGGTGAGACTGTTGACGACTTCGCGAATTTGCACTGCGCTGCGCTCAGTCGGCTAATTCGGGGCCGAGCCGGTAGCCCGCACCGCGCACGGTAGATAGCAGGGGATGCTCAAAGTCCTTGTCAATTTTTTGGCGCAGGCGCGACACATGTACGTCGATGACATTGGTCTGTGGGTCAAAATGATAGCCCCAGACATGCTCCAGCAGCATAGCCCGGGTAACTACCTGACCGGCATTGCGCATCAGGTATTCCAGCAGCTTGTATTCGCGGGGCTGCAAACTTATAGACGTGTCCTGGCGCTGCACGTACTGTCGCAGCAGGTCCATGGACAAATCTTCCACCACGAGTTTTGTTTGCGTGTCGGCACCAGGCAGGGAGACGCGGCGATGCAGTACTTCCAGTCGCGCCAGCAATTCGACCATGGCAAATGGCTTCACCAGATAGTCATCTGCACCACAGTGCAGGCCCTGCACCCGGTCGTCCACATCACCCAGTGCGCTGAGCACCAGCATCGGTGTATGATTCCCTGCATTGCGCAGGTATTTGATCAACTCCAACCCGTCCATCCGCGGCATCATGCGATCAATCACCATCACATCATAGGTAGCACCGAGTGCAGCCCCTTGACCGGCCTCACCGTCGAGCGCATGGTCACAGGAATGGCCCGCTGCAACCAGCTCGGCGACGATAAAATCGCCGACCTGTATGTCATCCTCCACCAACAGCACTTTCATGCACATAACCTCGCATAACACCGGCCAATGTAGCACGCGCCTGAAACCGTCCTCAATTTACATTTCGTTAATACTGCTGGGCAATAATGCTAAACTCGCGCCCATGACAGCCTCTGAAAAAAATCCCTCTCCATCTCTTCCGCGTCGTCTGACCGCGATGCTCTATGACGCACTGCTGTTGGTGGCACTGGTAGCCGTGGTCAACGCCGTTGCCCTCGGGGTGGTCGTGCGGGTCAGCGCGGGCGAGCAGCAAGTGCTCAACCCGCACCTGGTGCAGTTTCTAACGGTATTGAGCATCGTGGGCTTTTTCACTCTCTTCTGGCTGCATGGCGGACAAACCCTCGGCATGCAGGCGTGGCGCATAAAGCTGGTGAATTTTCAGGGTGGCCCTCCCTCCGCAGGCAGGGCCCTGTTGCGCTGCCTCGGCGCGTTCCTGTCAGCAGCCTGCCTGGGACTGGGCTATCTGTGGTGCCTGATCGATCACAATAAGCGTTACTGGCACGACTATCTTTCAGGTACGGAATTAATCCTGGTACCCAAACCGCATAAGGAAAAGACCAGCTGATGCCTGTGTAACACGTCGGCACCGCTGCTTTTTTGTGTTCAGTTTAAGCGCTGCTCGGCATACACTAGGGCGCTTTAATCCCATCAGGAAATATCTATGACTACCATGACGTTCATCGCTCGTGACGTAAGCGATGCCGCCGCTGCCGCCACGCAGTGCGCGATCCTGCCACTGTTCCAGAATGCGAAGCTGACAGGGGCGGCACTGCAGTTGGACCGCGCCTCCTCTGGAGCCATCAAGGCCGCGCTCGCACTGGGGGATTTTAGTGCCAAAACCGGTGAGAGCCTCATGCTACCCGGCACCGCCGCCGCCAAGCGTCTTCTACTAATAGGCTGTGGCGAAGCCAAGAAATTCGACCGTGAGGCAGCCAGAAAATTCAGCCAGCACCTGTACCGCGACCTGGAAACAAAACAGGCCACTGAGGCCATGCTGCACCTGGCCGGTTTGCAACTGAAAGACAAGGACAGCCGCTGGCTGCTGGCCTATCTCGCCCGACATCTCACGGCGGCCTCCTATCGCTATACCGAAACTGTATCCAAGCCCAAGGAGCCAATGAAACTCGCCCGTCTGGTCATTAATACCAGCGGCACTATTCGCTCGCAGATTGCCAACGGTGCGCTGCGTGAGGGCAGGGCCATCGGCCTGGGTGTGAATGAAGCGCGCAACCTGGCCAACCTGCCGGGGAATATCTGCACACCTTCCTATTTGTCACGCCACGCCAGGCAACTCGCACGCCGCGATACCCGATTGCGCGTCTCCGTACTGGAGGAGAAAAAAATGCGGGAATTGGGCATGGATGCGCTGCTCTCGGTCTCCGCGGGCAGCGAACAGGCTGCCAAACTCATCGTGATGAACTACCGCGGCGGCAAGGCAGGTGAAAAGCCCTACGTACTGGTGGGCAAGGGCATAACCTTTGACAGCGGAGGAATTTCCCTGAAGCCCGGCGCCAAAATGGATGAAATGAAGTTTGATATGGGCGGCGCCGCCAGCGTGTTCGGCACGCTGCGCGCCGTCTCGGAACTGGCCTTGCCCCTGAACGTCGTGGGCATCGTCGCCGCCGCCGAGAATATGCCCAGCGGTAGCGCTACCAAGCCGGGCGATGTCGTCTCCAGCATGTCGGGCAAAACCATCGAGATACTCAACACCGATGCAGAGGGACGACTGGTCCTGTGTGATGCCCTGACCTACGCGGCGCGTTTCAAGCCGGCGGCCGTCATCGATATTGCTACCCTCACCGGGGCCTGCGTGGTGGCACTGGGTTCCCACGCCTCCGGTCTGTTCGCCAATGACGATGCGTTGGCGGAGCAATTACTGGCTGCGGGCACCGAGGCACATGACCGCGCCTGGCGCATGCCGCTGTGGGAAGACTACCAGGAGCAACTCAAGAGTAATTTCGCGGACCTCGCCAATATCGGCGGTCCCGGTGCGCGGCAGCATCACCGCCGCCTGCTTTCTCTCCCGCTTCACGCAAGACTACCAGTGGGCCCACCTCGATATCGCCGGCTCCGCCTGGGACAGCACACCGAAAGGCGCCACTGGTCGCCCGGTGGCGCTGCTCACCCGCTATCTGCTGGACCGCGCGGGCCATTAACGATGACGCTGGTGGGATTCTATGTGGTGCAATCCGCCGAGCCGGGCCAGCGACTGCGGGTCGCTGCGCGCCTGGCCGAAAAAGCTTTCCAGCGCGGACATCGCATTTTCATCAATGCAACCGATGAGGCGCAGGCCATTGAGCTCGATGAACTCCTGTGGAGCTTTCGCCCCGCCAGTTTTCTCCCGCACGGACTGCATGGACATGAGCATTCCGACAGCATCGCCATCGGCTGGGGTCAGGAACCGGATAACCACAACGATCTGTTGATCAACCTGCAGCTGGCGATTCCGCCCTTCTTCAGCCGCTTCCAGCGCGTCGCCGAGGTAGTCACGCAGGAGCCAGACAGTCTGGCGGCGCTGCGCGAATTCCTGGAAGTTCTACAAGGCACGCGGTTACCAACTGGAAAAGCACGATCTCTAGGCGCGCACTCATGCACCGGTGCGCATTTCTGCGATTCCGGTCAGCCACCGACTGCCGTATAATCCCTGACCGCGTCGGCCCCCGATTGCCAGTCGGCAACACGGTCAACTGACTTCTGGATTCACACAGTTATGGATAAAACGTTCCAACCCGCCGAAATTGAAACTCGCTGGTACCAGGAGTGGGAGGCCAAAGGATATTTCGCTCCGCAGGGCGGAGAGAAGGCCTACAGCATCATGATCCCACCGCCCAACGTCACCGGCAGCCTGCACATGGGGCACGGTTTTCAGGAAGCGATCATGGACGCGCTGATCCGTTACCACCGTATGCTGGGTGACAACACCCTGTGGCAGGTAGGCACAGATCACGCCGGCATCGCCACGCAAATGGTGGTGGAGCGACAGCTGGAAGCACAGGGCATCAGTCGCCATGACCTGGGTCGCGAAAAATTTGTCGAAAAAGTCTGGCAGTGGAAGGAAGAGTCCGGCGGTACTATCACACGCCAGCTGCGGCGCCTGGGCTCCTCCCTGGACTGGTCGCGCGAGCGCTTCACCATGGATGCGGGACTCAGCGCCGCGGTGCAGGAAGTGTTTATTCGCCTGTACCATGAGGGTCTGATTTACCGCGGCCAACGCCTGGTCAACTGGGATCCGGCGCTGCACACCGCGATCTCCGACCTGGAGGTAATCTCCGAAGAGGAGCAGGGCCATCTCTGGCACTTCAACTATCCGCTGGCTGGCGCCGAGGGCCACCTGACTGTCGCCACCACGCGTCCGGAAACCATGCTGGGCGACAGTGCGGTGGCCGTCCACCCGGAGGACGAACGCTACGCCCACCTGATAGGGCGCATGGTGCAGCTGCCGCTGTGCGATCGTCTGATACCGGTCATCGCCGACGAGTATGTCGATCGCGAGTTCGGCACCGGCTGCCTGAAGATCACGCCGGCCCATGATTTTAATGATTATGAGGTGGGGCGCCGCCACGGCCTGCCCATGATCAACATCTTCAACGATAACGCGGCCATCAGTGACGCCGCGCCAGCCGGCTTACCGCGGGCTCGACCGTATCGAGGCGCGCCAGCGTGTCGTCGCCGACATGGCAGCCCTGGGCCTGCTGGACAAGGTGGAGGACCACCGCCTGAATGTTCCCCGGGGCGACCGCTCGGGCGTCGTCATCGAGCCCTACCTCACCGATCAGTGGTATGTGGATGCCAGGGCGCTGGCCAAACCCGCGATTGCGGCGGTGGAAAACGGCGATATCCAGTTCGTACCCAAACAGTGGGAAAACACCTATTTCGCCTGGATGCGCGATATCCAGGACTGGTGCATCAGCCGGCAGCTGTGGTGGGGACACCGCATACCCGCCTGGTATGACCCGCAGGGCAAGTTCTACGTGGGCGAAAGCGAGGAAGCGATACGCAGGGAACACGCGCTGGGAGAGGATGTAATACTGCGCCAGGACGAGGATGTACTCGATACCTGGTTTTCTTCCGCCCTGTGGACTTTTTCTACCCTGGGCTGGCCCGCGGAGACCGAGGAGCTGGCGATTTTCCATCCCAGCTCGGTGCTGGTCACCGGGTTCGACATTATCTTCTTCTGGGTCGCGCGCATGATCATGATGACCCTGCATTTTCGCCAGGAGGTGCCCTTTCATACGGTGTATGTACACGGCCTGGTGCGCGATGGCGAAGGCCAGAAGATGTCCAAGTCCAAGGGCAACGTCATCGACCCGATCGACCTCATCGATGGCATCGAACTGGAAGAACTGATCCGCAAACGTACCGCTGGCATGATGCAGCCACAGCTGGCGGCTAAAATCGAGAAAGCCACGCGCCGGCAGTTTCCCGATGGCATCGCGCCCTATGGTACCGACGCGCTGCGATTCACTTACTACTCGCTGGCCTCCACCGGCCGGGATATCAAGTTCGACATCGGACGCATCGAGGGCTACAGGAATTTCTGCAACAAGATCTGGAACGCGGCTCGCTATGTACTGATGAACTGTGAAAACGAGGACTGTGGCACAGACCGGGAGTCCGCAGTGGAACTGAGTCTGGCGGATCGATGGATAACCGGCAAGGTTCACGAGACGGCCGCAGAGGTGGCGCGCGCGATCGGCAACTACCGTTTTGACCTGGCCAGCCAGGCGTTATACGAATTTATCTGGAACGAGTACTGCGACTGGTACCTGGAGTTGTCCAAACCCATTCTGTGGGATGAAGATACTTCACTCGCAGCGAAGCGCGGCACGCGCCAGACCCTGATTCGCGTACTGGAAACCTGGCTTCGTCTGTTACACCCCCTGATGCCATTTATTACCGAAGAAATCTGGCAGGCCGTCGCCCCACTGGCGGGAAAAACAGGGGCCACGATCATGTTGCAACCCTACCCACAGGCCAATGATGGCGACACGGACAATCGCGCCAACGAGGATATTGCGTGGCTCAAGGCAGTCATTCTCGGCATCCGGAATATTCGTGGCGAAATGAATATCCCGCCCGGCAAAGCGACTGACGGTACTGCTTCGCAATGGCGACGCAGAACGATCAACTCAGGCTGGCGCAAAATTCGCAATACCTCAGAAAGCTGGCTAAACTTGCTGAAATTAGCTGGCTGTCGCAGGACGCTGAAGTCCCGATGGCGGCTACGGCGCTGGCCGGCGAACTGGAAATACTGGTGCCCATGGCGGGGCTAATTGACAAGGAGGCAGAAATTACCCGCCTCGAGAAGGAAATCGGCAAATTGGCAAGCGACCTGGCCCGCCTGCAGGGAAAATTGAATAATGCAGCTTTTGTCGACAAGGCACCCGTCGACGTAGTCGACGAAGGAGCAGGAAAAAATGCAAGCGCAACAGCAGGCGCTGGAGACGCTGCAGGAGCAGTTACAACGCATCAGGGAAATTTGACAACCCTGATCAGACAGGCATCTGATGCAATCTGCCAGTCAGTGCGTGCCAAACACTAATAAGAGCAAAACGTTAATCCGAGGAAAGTGGTATGAGTGATCGAAAAAGCGGTACGGTCAAATGGTTCAACAACGCCAAGGGTTTTGGCTTTATCACCAGACAGGAAGGTGAAGATGATGTTTTTGTTCACTTCAGGTCCATTCAGGGCGAGGGTTTCCGGACGCTGAATGAAGGTCAGGCTGTAGAATTCACCCTCGTGGATGGGCCCAAAAGGTCTACAGGCCGAGGATGTGCTGAAGCTTTAAGCCACGCCTGCGTTTTCGCTGCATGTCATTGGATTGGCGGCCCGCGAGGACGCAACAACAGTGCTTTGCATCTCCCACCTTTTTGTTTAGCTGCTAACCCGAGTCGGCTGTCACTTATTTTCTGGCAGGGCATTCCCAGCGGCACCATTGGTGTTAGAATGCCCGGCCTAAAAAACCGTGCAATCCTGGTACGGTAAATCATTGGGAGGAAACCGATGAGTCATATTACCAAGCTGATTATCAGTCTCGTTATCGCCGCCATTGCTGCCACACTGACCAGTTTACTGCTTAGCGGCGAGTTAATTGATTGGCGACTGTTGATTGCCTTCTTCATTGCCACAGCAGCCACTGCCCTGATCGTTGGCAATAAGGGCGACTCTTTTGACGCGCACGCTGAACACGCTGAAAAAGACACGCCCAGGTAAACCCTCAGCCAGCGACGCTAAACGCGAGCATGGCACGGTGAAATGGTTCAACGTCTCCAAGGGCTTTGGCTTTATCGTGAAAGACGACGGCGAAGAAATTTTTGTGCATTTTCGCTCCATCCGAGGAGAAGGGCGCCGCGGCCTGCGCGACGGGCAAAGCGTCAGTTTCGTTGTGGCCCAGAGCGATAAAGGCCCGCAGGCCGAGGATGTAGTAGGAGAGAACTGATCAGAGCACCCGTTTGGCGGTCAGTAGTTCCTGCCAGTACAGCTGGATCATGCGCGAACCTTCGCGCAGAACAGTGTCGGTAGATAATGATTGGTCTTCGAGCGCCATCTCCACGATAGCGTAACCGGTGTCGATTGACAGCCGCGCCTGCGTTTGAATCGATTCGTCCACCGGCAGCGCCAGCAAATCAGCCACGGTCCTAGCGAATTGGCTGGCTACCAGCCGGTGGGAGGCGAGTCGAACCTCCTGCAATGGGGCAACCGCCCGCAATGACTGCACCACTTCCAGACCGCCGATTTGCTCTCGGGTGACATCGTAGGTCGCCCTGAGCAACTCGTAGACATTGTCCAGCAAAAGTTGCGGATCGCTCTCCCCGAGGTATTTATCAAACCACTGCTGGAAAACCGCATTCTGCCTGTCCATCAGCGCCGCGCCCAGTGCATTCAGGACAGCGTATTTATTCGGAAAGTAACGATAGAGAGCCGGCACGGTGATACCGGCTCTTTCGGCCACCAGGTTCGTTGAGATCCGCTCCACTCCAACCTCAACCAGTAACTCCGCTGCAGCTGCGAGGATAGCTTCGTAAGTGCGCTTGGCCCTCTCCTGCTGCGGCTTATTTTTTTCGAGCAGTTCGACCCGTTGCCTGACCGCTACCATGGACGACGCCTCCAGCTGGCCTGTGCGCTAATGCCCACAAATCCCTGGCGCCATCGTAACGCAGCGGACCTGCCTGATCCAGTGCAGCAATTCTGCTTCGACCGACCGGCCAGATGGTGGCGTGCGCAGCCATGCGATGACACAATGACCGCCTTTCAGATCTGGATAACCGGACTGCCACGCTACAGAATTTGACGTCGACTTTCACCAGTTTGGCTTTAACCACAGGGACAACACAGAGGAATCAAATTGAACAAGAGTAAGCCACAGACCGGACACCGCTTTCGCGGCGTTACCATGCCCACAAGTTCACACCCGGTAATTCGTCAGGTCAGGCGCCAGGGCGTCTACCCCTCTATTCATGGCAATAAGCTGTGGAAGTCCAGTCGCCTGTTGATCGATTACCTGGACAAAAACCGACCCGCACATTGTAATAACGTCATCGACGTGGGGTGTGGCTGGGGCATCTCTGGCATCTGGTGCGCGAAGACCCTCGGTTCGCAGGTCACATCCGTAGATGCCGACCCGGATGTGTTTCCGTTCCTGGAAGCGTCCGCCACCCTCAATGGAGTTACCACGACCCCACTGGTTTCGAGTTTTGAAAAATTGAGCACCCGACAACTGTCCCGGTTCGATATGCTGATCGCCGCCGATATCTGCTTCTGGGACGAATTGGTGGATCCGGTATTTAACATGATCAATCGTGCAGTCAAAGCCGGCGTGAAACACATCGTTATCGCCGATCCCGAACGTTCGACATTCTTTGACATGGCGCGACGTTGCGAAGCACGGCACTGCGCCGAGATCCTTGAGTGGCAGACCAAGTCTCCGATCAAGGCCCGCGGTGCGCTTATGGTGCTGGAGAACGCCTGACACCGCTCAACGCATTCACGCCGAACCACAGCGAGTGAGCGCGATAGTTTATGCCGAAAAATTTGCTAGTTGAGCAATTTTTGACCAGGTGTTATGGCCTGAAGAGGCCATCAGTGATATAAAGCCGCCCTGTTTGCCAGGCCAGTTGCCTCCGATGCGTCATGGGTTACACTCCCCCACAGGGACGGCCGGTCACAGCGGAACGGAGGCGCGTTCGTGGCGCCAGGCAGGCCGAAAATTTCAGTGAAAAATTTGCGGGACTGAACTACCTTCTAGAAAGGTGTCTATGCTTCTAAGGGGATATAGAGAGATTATGAAACAGCTAGGAATACTCGACTCCGCCTTCGTCAATCTGGAGCAGACCAATACCCCTCAACACGTTGGCGGCATGGGAATCTATGATCCGTCAACTGCCCCGGGAGGGTTCGTTCGCTTCAAGGATGTGATAGCCAGTTTCGAGCGACGGCTTGGCAACATGCCGCTTTTTCGCACCCGATTGGTGGAAGTGCCCGGAGGCCTGGATAGGCCTTACTGGATTAAAGATGCCAACTTCGACGTGGAGTTTCACCTGCGGCATATCGCCCTGCCCGAGCCCGGCGACTGGCGGCAGTTGTGTATCCAGGTCGCGCGCCTCCACTCCCGACCACTGGACATGTCCCGTCCTCTGTGGGAGGCCTATATTATTGAAGGACTGGACAATATTCCCAACCTGCCCAAAGGCTGTTTTGCCGTCTATACCAAGATGCACCACTCCCTGGTCGACGGCGCCGGGGGCTCCTCCTTTATGGCCGCACTGCACGATCTGGTGCCTGACCCCGAATACAATCCAGCGTCAGATGCTGAACCGCGCCTGGTGGACACCATTCCTTCGGTCGGCGAACTGCTGACCAAGGCCACCATCAACAGTGTAAAAAATACGGTGCAACTGTTCACCGGAACAGTCAGAAGTGCTCGCGACCTGAGCAAGTATGCGCTGGACATCGCACGCAATGAGATTCCGGCACCGGACGTGTCCGCCCCCAAGACCATCCTGAACAAGCCGGTTGGCCCGCACCGCGTTTTTGATGCGGCGGAATTTCCCCTGGAGGGCTTCAAGGACATCAAGAATGCCGTCGGCGTCACTGTGAATGATGTCGCGCTTGGTGTCATCGGCGGCGCGCTACAGCGCTATCTCACGGCTAAGGGCGAGGCACCGGCAGAAGGCTCCCTGGCCGCCGCCATGCCCCTGAACATGCGGACTCGCCGTGGAACCACCGAGGAGAATAACCAGGTCGGTTCGGTATTTGCCTCACTCCATACCGATATCGCTGATCCCGTGGAGCGCTTGCTTGCGATCAAACAATCCACCGAGAATGCCAAACTGACCGGTGAAGCCAGTCCCATGGTGGACGCACTGATGCTGGCTGGCGTTTTTTCTCCGGTAATCTCCAAGTCGGTGGCCAGATTCTGGTCACGCAATGAGCTGTCCAGGCACATTCCGATGAATATCTCGACCTGCATCTCCAATGTCGCGGGCCCCGACTTTCCGCTGTATTGCGCTGGCGCCAGGATGGTGGATTATTACGCCCTGGGTGTACTGACTCCCGGAATGGGGATATTCCACCTGGTGTTCAGTTATTCCGGGAAAATAACTCTCTCGGTGCTGGCGGACCGGGACATCATGCCCGACCCTGAGTTCTATCACGACTGCCTGGTAGCTTCCTACGAGGAGCTCTACGCGGCGGCCGATCAAGTTGGGACCCGGCAAGCCCAGGAGTGCGGCAATTGCCGCCAAAGCCAGGATTCAGTCGCCCAAGCGAGTGCGGGCTGTCACTCGCGGAACAGGCCAGGTAACTCCAAAGCTGCGCGCCAAAACTCGCCCCACTTCGAATCCCGCAACGAAATCAGGCCGGCGACTGCAGCTAAGGCAACGGTAGCAGCCAGGGTCAAGGTTGCGCCGAAAAAGGACGTGAGCGCTAAGGCGAAAAAGCGCACGCCAGGCAAGAAGCCCAAATCCGGGATCGCCGCAACCAGACTCAAAGCGACTCGACGTTCTACAGCTAAACCAACACCAAAACTCAAGCGGTAGTGCTCGCGGCTTATGGTGTTAAGTCCGGTTTACCTGAGCGGGTTGGGGCGATCGGCAGTACTTCGCGGATTCCCCTGTTGCTTTGAAATCCCACCCGTATTGCACCAGTTTTACCCCACTGTTTCGCAGGCAAAAAAAACCCGCCAAAGGCGGGTTCGCAAAAACGCGGTAGGACCTCGATGGTTTTCCATCAGCGGCCGCTGATGGGCCGACCAGCACAATCGGGTAAACTCAGCGATATGTACAAGTTGCGCCTATGATACAAATCACTATGATATGTATCTAATGCATTAAATACATAGAAATCATGAATCATATTTATATTGCCTGATATGGATACCAGAGAACTCAGGCAAAGTTGACCTTAACCTTCTGATTTCATTATATGTTTTGTTAGAGGAGAGAAGCGTATCACGCGCTGCGGAGCGTCTCTTCATCACTCAACCGGCGATGAGTAAAACACTGACGCGGCTGCGCGCCCTGTTTGACGATGCCCTGTTCACCCGCAGTAGTCACGGCATGCTACCGACTCCACGGGCGACTGAACTTGCCTCCGGGCTGAGCGAAATTCTGGGAGATATCTCGCACCTGTTGGCAGGGCCCCACTTTGATCCCCACTCGTTCACTGGTGAGATAACACTCGCACTGTCCGAATACATCGGGGTCGCCCTTCTCCCGGGTCTCATGGAACAACTCAGTATGCAGGCGCCCCGGCTGAGCATCCGTGTCATTACCCGCATAGAGAACCAGTTGGAAGAACTGGCCCTGGGCAATCTGGACTTTGCCATTCAGGTCAAACAGGCCAACTACGGCGCTGATTACAGAGTAGAGAACCTTGGCGGCAGCCCCCTCGCCATTCTGGTACGTGACGCCCATCCGCTGGTAAGCGACGAAGTGACCTGGAAACGCCTGTCACAATTTCCACTGATCAGGCTATACGTTTCTGATCGGGAGCAGTTGGAAGTCCAGCATACCTCAGGGCCCGTAATGCAGATCGCTGAGACACCAGTTGGGAACTCTGGAAATATCGCATTTGCTGACGGCGCTGGAAGTGCTGCGACAAACCGACTATTTCATGCCCGCGCCGGCATACCTGCTGCAGCACGGAGACTCGACTGCCGGCATCACCGGGCTGTCGCCGCCACAGGGAGGTGACCTGAGTATCAACTATGCACTGGTGGCACATAAGCGCACGTCCAATTCACCACTGCACAACTGGTTGTGGAACCTGATCACGTGTACCATCCGCGATTTGTACATTCCACTACAACGCAAACTGCGCCAGCGGATTACCGCAGGTATTCCCGATCCACTGCAATAGGCCGCCATGAGCAACAAAAAGCGGCGCGATATCCCGCGCTTCGATACTCCCATTATCGAAACCCACTGCCATCTGGATTACCTGGATCAGGCGGAGTTGGACATCACGCTCGAAAAGTCCCGCCACGCAGGTGTCGAGCGGATCATCACTATCGCTGTATCACCGGGCAACCTGAACCGGGTAATGGAACTCACCCGATATTCTCCCAGTATCTGGGGTACCCAGGGCATACACCCACACGAAGCGGAGTCCTATAACCCCGAGGTCGATGCGACCATTCGGGAGAACGCGAGGGACGCACGCATACTCGCGGTGGGAGAAATTGGCCTCGATTATTATTACGACCATGCAGATCGCCGGGTGCAGCGCTCGGTATTTGAACAGCAACTGCAGACCGCTGTAGAACTTGAACCTCCCTGTTGTCATCCACACCCGCGACGCCGATGCCGACACGCGCGATATACTGCAAAACTACAGCGCCGCCCTGTCCCGCAAGGGCGTAATACACAGCTTTACCTCCACCCTGGCACTGGCGGAGTTCTGCCTGGCAGAAGGCTTTATGCTGGGATTCAATGGCATTGCCACCTTTAACCGCGCGGAAAATGTGCGGCAGGTTGTTGCCGCCACGCCCATTGAACAACTTTTACTGGAAACCGATGCGCCGTACTTAACTCCAGTGCCCTATCGAGGCCGACCTAACGCACCTTACTATCTGCCTTTCATCGCTGAAACAGTGGCCGCGATCAAGGAGTTGGACGTGGAAGATTTATTGCGCCATGCCTATCGCAACAGCTTAACTCTTTTTTTCTGAACGCCCTGGATGACCAGACCTGAGACTGCCAAGCCCGTTGATCAGTTCCGTGATCAATCTGGCCAAGCAGGCTCCCTCTTTCAGTGATAGACTACGCGCCGCTTCAACTGCACCGCGCTCGAAAAATACAGGCAAACGTCACTGATGGACTACATTGTCGGACAACGTTGGGTCAGCCACGCTGACGCACAATTAGGACTTGGCATCGTCGTTGATATTGAGGGACGCCGCGTGACACTGACCTTTCCCGCTGTTGGTGAGGAACGTACTTATGCAATGGAGAATGCGCCCCTTACCCGATTACGGTTCAAGGCGGGAGACCATATCTCCACCGTTAATAAAATAGAAGTACTAGTAACCGAAGTGAGGGAGCAACAGGGGTTGTTGGTCTACATGGGTATCGATCACCACGATCAGCAGGTGACGGTTTCCGAGCTCGAACTGGATGCATTCATCCAACTAACCACACCGCAACAGCGTTTGCTCAATGGCCATTTCGACAAACACAGCGAATTTGCCTTGCGTGTCGCGACATTTTTCCATGCGGACAAGTTGCAGCGCTCTCCCGTCCGCGGACTTATGGGCTCTCGCACCAGCCTTTTACCTCACCAGATTTACATCGCTAATGAGGTGGGGCAGCGGCATGCGCCGCGCGTACTGCTGGCAGACGAAGTCGGACTTGGCAAAACCATTGAGGCAGGCATGATCATGCAGCAGCAACTGCTGACAGGACGCGCCTCAAGGATACTCGTGCTAGTGCCACCCAGTTTATTGCACCAGTGGCTGGTAGAAATGCTGCGCCGCTTCAATTTGCATTTCTCCCTGTTTGACACTGAGCGCCTCGGGGAAATTGCCGAGGGCAATCCTTTCGAGACAGAACAACTGGTGCTGAGCACTCTCGATCTATTCCTGTCCAAGCCGGAAGTACAGCGGCAGGCATTGGCTGCACAGTGGGATCTGGTGGCGATAGACGAGGCCCATCACCTGCACTGGGCGCAGGACACTGCAGGTGACGACTATCTATTTGTTGAAGCGCTGGCGCAGCAAAGCGCCGGACTCCTGCTGCTCACAGCAACACCAGAACAAATCGGCCAGGCCAGCCACTTCGCCCGCCTGCGCTTGCTCGACCCAACACGCTTTCATAACCTGCAGAGGTTCCAGGAGGAAGAACTGCAGTACCGTAAGTGGAGTGAAATGGCCGATGCCCTGGAAAAAGGTCAAACCGTTAATGAACTACCTCCCGGACTGAACCCCGAGACTCCGCTCACAACCCTCATTGAACAAATACTCGATCGACATGGCACCGGGCGTGTACTGTTCAGAAATACCCGAGCCGCAGTTGCAGGCTTTCCGCAACGGATATTGCACAACTACCCGCTGGAGGCGCCCGAGCAGTACACGCTCGCCCCGGTCGATCTGAATGAACGGCTGTATCCGGAGCTGCCCTATATCGACGATGGGTGGTTAGTCTTTCGATCCGCGTGTGGCCTGGCTGGAGAAAACGTTAAAACAATTGCGACCCGCCAAGGTTTTGGTCATTTGCGCTCACGCGTCAACCGCTGTTGCCCTTGAACACCATTTGCACCTGCGATGCCGGTATTCGCTCTTCCGCTTTCTACGAAGGTCTGTCGATCATTGAACGAGATCGTGCTGCCGCATATTTCGCTGACGAAGTGAATGGTGCACAGACCCTTGTCTGCTCAGAAATTGGCAGCGAGGGGCGCAACTTCCAGTTCGCTCACCACCTGATACTGTTCGATTTGCCAATGAACCCGGACTTACTGGAGCAACGTATCGGGCGTCTCGATCGCATCGGCCAGCAATGCGATGTAGACATCCATGTTCCCTATCTGCAGCACACGGCGCAACAATCGCTGTTCGAATGGTATGACAGCGGACTGAACCTGTTTCGCGAAAGCTGCTCTGCCGGATATATGATTTTTGAGACTTTCCAGGATCGCCTATTGTCGCAATTGGAACACCGTACTGAAGCATTTGACGCGTTGCTGGCAGACAGCGCAGCTTTCACAGCGAAGACTCGACAGGAATTGCGTGAGGGCCGCGATAAACTACTGGAGCGCAACTCCTGCAAGCCGGAATTGGCCAGAAAGTTAATCGATGAAATCGTCGCCAGCGAATCGGACGACACGCTGGAGCATTACCTGGAAGCGCTATGCGAGACTTTCGGTGTTGACCAGGAGTTTCATTCCGAGAAAACACTGATACTGCGTCCCTCTGAACATATGCTCACCGGCCACTTTCCCTGCCTGAGTGAAGACGGCACAACGGTCACCTTCAGCCGCGACAAGGCCCTGACTCGGGAAGATATCGAATTTCTGACATGGGAGCACCCCATGATTCTGGATGCCATGGACATGGTGCACTCAACAGAACTGGGGAATGCGGCGCTAGGTACTATCAAGCTGAAGGGTATCGCTCCCGGCACCATGTTGCTGGAAGTACTGTATACCGTAAACTGTGTTGCACCCCGAGTCCTACAGGTAGAACGCTTTCTCCCACTGAGCCCCATGCGGCTATTGGTGGACGCCCGCGGAAAAGATCTGGCTGAGTTGGTTCCGCACGAACGCCTCAATCAGCTAATTGAGAAAGTGAAGAAATCTACCGCGCTCGCTATCATCAAGCAGGTGAGCGTTGAAGTAGAAGCCAAAATGTTGCTGGCATCCAGGCAGGCCGAATCCAGACTGAAGGTCATACTCGCCGATGCTGAACAAACCATGCGCAGCGCCCTGGGTGCGGAATTGGACCGCCTCTCCGCCCTGAGGGAGGTCAATCCGTCCATTCGGCAGGAAGAACTTGACCATCTTGGTTACCGAATCGAGGAGAGTGCCATCCATATACAGCACGCCAACCTGCAGTTGCAGGCCATGCGCTTGATCATCACCACCTGAAATAAGGTATTGACCGCAGCAAGGTAACATTGTTTATTGGCACCTCGAAGCAGGCAATATCACGCTGATCAGATGGTATGCATTAAATGAAAAAGGCAATTATCACAGGTATTACCGGACAGGACGGTGCGTATTTAGCGCACTTTCTGCTCGGCCAGGGTTATCGCGTTACTGGCACGTATCGAAGAACCAGTTCCGTGAATTTCTGGCGCATCGAGGATCTGGGCATAGCAGGCCACGAGCATCTTCAATTGGTAGAACACGATGTTACGGACCCTTCCAGCTGTATAAGATTGGTAGCAGCCAGCGAACCGGATGAAATATATAACCTGGCCGCACAGAGCTTCGTGGGAGTGTCATTTGACCAGCCTATAACAACCGGGGAAATTACCGGCCTGGCGGTGGTAAATCTGTTAGAAGCCATCAGAATAGTTAATCCTCGCATCCGATTTTACCAGGCATCAACCTCTGAAATGTTCGGCAAGGCACAGCAGTTTCCCCAGACGGAGCAAACGCCGTTTTATCCTCGCAGTCCCTATGGTGTCGCCAAACTGTATGCCCACTGGATGACCGTAAATTACCGTGAGTCCTATGGTATGTTCGCCACCAGCGGTATTCTCTTCAATCACGAGTCACCCTTGCGTGGCAGAGAATTCGTAACACGAAAGGTTAGCGATTCAGTGGCCAAGATAAAACTGGGACTGCTGGGCACGCTGGAATTGGGCAATCTGGATGCGCAGCGCGACTGGGGCTATGCGCAGGACTACGTCCTTGGCATGCACCTGATGTTACAGGCCGCACAGGCTGACACCTTCGTTCTGGCCACCAATAGAACGAAAACTATTCGGGACTTCGTCAACATGTCCTTTGCTGCAGCAGATATCACACTGGAGTGGTCGGGCAGCGGTGAGCAGGAGTCGGCGGTGGACTCTTGCAGTGGGCTAAAGGTGGTTTCCGTCAATCCACGCTACTACCGACCTGCTGAAGTTGATCTGCTGATTGGCGATGCCAGCAAAGCCAGAACACAGCTCGGCTGGGCGCCCAAGACAAACCTGGAACAGCTGTGCAAAATGATGGTGGCGGCTGATTTGGAGCGCAACGAACATGGTCGATCCTATTGACATGGGCAAGACCATTTTACTCACCGGTGCCGACGGATTTACAGGACAACACCTCACCAGAGAAGCCGTCACGCGCGGTTATCGCGTCCAGGCACTGCAGTCGGACTTAATTGACGCAGACAGCATCGCCAGAGAATTGTCGGGGAATATTTTTGATTACGTGGTGCATCTGGCCGCCATTAGTGCTGTTACCCACAGCGATGAGCTGGCTTTCTACCAGGTGAACCTGTTCGGAACGCTGAATCTATTACAGGCGTTATCGGCACAGGTGCCAACCCCCAAAAAAGTCATTATTGCCAGCAGTGCAAATATTTACGGGAATGCCACGGAATCACCCATCAATGAATTGGCGAAACCTGCTCCTGTAAATCACTACGCGATGAGCAAACTGGCCATGGAGTACATGCTGGAAAAATATCGAGGGCTCCTGCCGCTTGTTACAGTGCGCCCGTTTAACTATACAGGTGTCGGACACGACGACCGCTTCGTAATTCCGAAGCTGGTACACCATTTCAGAAATCGCTGTGCATGCATTGATTTGGGTAATGTTTCGGTTGAACGCGAGTTTAATGACGTAAGAACAGTATGCGGTGCCTATCTCGATTTGCTGACTCATGGTGTCAGCCAGGAGGTGTATAACATCTGTAGTGGCAAAACTTATAGCCTGACGCAGGTGATTGACACCTTATCCAAATTGTCCGGGCACCAACTCAATATACGGGTAAATCCGGATTTGATAAGGGATAATGAAGTACATCGGCTCTGCGGTGACCCGGGAAAACTTGAGGCCTGTATAGGAAAGCTGCAACATCCTGCACTTGAAAATACGCTGGATTGGATGTTGCGTAATTCCGCAGATTGAATAGTTAAATAGCACAGGTCAGTGCTGACTTCATTGAAACAGCATTGCGACAAAACCGGCCAGTCAATGCATCGCAAAAATTCCTGAATGTGTTGCTTATGAGATAAGTCGATATATTGCCGCTGTTTCAGCGGCACAGCGCTCCCAGGAAAATTGAGCAGCCTGCAAAAGACCTTTCCGAGCCCATTCGTCTCGCACCTCCTGATCCTGCAGCAGCATTTCAAGCTTGAGCGCCAACTCCTCCGGCTCGCCGCTATCACACAACATACAGGCGCCCTGTGAAAATTCAGCCATGGAGGTTCCTGCGCGGCAAATTACCGGCACTCCGCTACTCATGGCATCCAAAACCGGCAAACCAAAGCCTTCGTAGACGGAGGGATAAGAGAAGACTGCTGCTCCGGAAAACAACACCGGCAATATTTCTGCCGCGACATAGCCCAGATGATGTACTGTCCCCTCAGCAACCAGAGACGCAATCCTGTCTACCAGAGCCTTGTTGCGCCAGCCGGTGGAACCGGTCAGCACAAGAGGGAAATGCCTGCGCAGGGATTCCGGCAACAGACACCACGCATCCAACAACACATCGATTCCCTTGCGCGGTTCAAGCGTGGCAACGAGCAGGACATACCGCTTATGCGACAGGTATAGACTCGACAGGACACTCCTTGTCTCAACCTCGGCACGAGGTCTATAGCACCGCTCAACACCCTCATAAACCGTATGCACCTTCTGCTCGGGAAGATTGAAGTATTCCAATAACTCATCGCGAACCAGATCCGACACCGTAATAATACTGTCCGCTCTGTCCAGAGATCGAGACAACCCGTCCTCCAACCACTGTACAACATGTGGCGAGTGGTACTGGGGATATCGTACATGTGAAAGATCGTGCACAGTAGTAACACAAGGGCCCGCGTAAGGTTTCAGAACATAGTTGGTCTCATGGTACACCGCGTCCACGATTTGATTGGCTGTTCGCTCAAATCGTTTTCCCATCACAGATGAATAAAGAGCCTTCGCACCCGGTATCATACCGATGGTCTCACGCATTTTCGAAATAACAATATCCGCTACTGGCAGCCTACCGTCGCCCGTCTGGTTCTTTAGTGCTGCCGTGATCGCCAGTTGTGCATTGCCAGTCAGCCAGTGGGTGCCGCTGAAACAGTGCACCTCTTCCACCAGAACACCCTTCAGGTATTGTTCCAGAAGATGAAATGTATAGTTGCCTACACCTGTGATAGGCGGCCGCAATGCTTCCGCATTCAGTAGCAGTTTCACAATGGTTCAGATCGCCGCGCCGAGTTGACTATCTACACTGTCTCCTAAACCCGGCAGGACATCGTGTCCCAGCAGTTCAATTTCAATTTCATCCAGGAGTTTATCCAATCTCTTTCTGAATACCGCGTGACTGAACAAATGACTTCGCTGGTGGGCCCGCTCTGCCATACGCCGACACTGCTCGCTATCTTCCATAACAGCGAGACTGTATGCCCGTAACTCTTCCAGTGTGGAGAACCTAAACCCGGAATCCCCGTGTTGGACAATCTCCCTCTGCCCACCGCCATCGATAACGATGGGCACACAGCAATTCTGCATCGCCTCGACTGTGGTCATACCGAAGTGCTCAACCCGCTCCGGCCTGGTTTCATCCAGTCCGCACGCATGCCAAAAAATAGCGGCTCGGCGATAGTACTCCTTGATCTCACTTACCGCAGCATTAGCCCGGATCTCTATCGGACACTTCATTTTGGCGACCAGTTCTTCAACTTCCTTGAGATACGTATTGCCGGGCGTGCTCCCTCCCACAAGAACCAACTTCCATCCGCGGATTTTCTCCGGATGTTGGTGACACATCTTGCTGAATGCCTGTACAAGCTCAACCTGCTTTTTACTACCACTCACTTCAAATCGGGACACTGACAGAATTATTGCTTCCTTGTTATCGGGAGTACTGGCAGGATTATACATATTGACCGGCGGATAAAGTCTCTCGGTTGGCTTCAAACCCCAACGCTTTTCCACCCAATCACCAGTATAGTCACCGTTAATAATCAAATGATCATACTGATCGACCTGGAAAAATCTTCCTTTTTCCTGATCTGGAAAATGGCAGACAAATATGGACACCGGTGATAGCGGTTTTACCTTGCCCAACATATTTGCGTTTACAAAGATGTCGTAGTTCAAGGTATCCCGGCTAATAATATCAAAAGGGTTACTGGTTTCTGACAGGACCATTCCCTCATCAGGCGTATAGCGATTGATTTTCTCGAAGAACGGAATCCTGATAATCTTCATAGCGCTCCTGGTTAAATCCAGGTCGAACCATTCCTTGTAGTCGCTCAACTGCACGTCGTTATTAAAAATGTAGGTAACATCGTAACGTTCCTGCATGATGGCCGCCATCTCGGCAACATAGCGCTGCCCTCCTCCTGCAAAATGCCCAGCATGATCATAAATGCCAACTCTGATTTTTCGCAGCCCTAAAACCACTTCCAAATGAGAGAAAAACATATAGGCACTGATATCGCCAATATAGCGCGGCAGAGAGTCTCGCAAGGATTGCAATACCTGGATGACTGTATCGGCTTCATGGCAAGTACATAGTTTTCGCACACTGTGCATGAGCGATCGATATAGAAGATCAAATTCGCCCTTCTTATAGAAGTGCGAAGTCGGTATGCAGTCGGCCAGCTCTAACGGGAAATGTTTGGCGACATACAGAAAGCGGTTACGTGTGCAAAAATATTCGCAAAGACTATTGGAAGAGCTGCCGTGATACTGGTGATAGAAAATACTGCATGGAGAGTAAAAAAGCTTCCAACCCTTTTTGCGACAGCGAAAGCTGTAATCGACGTCCTCCATAAACATGATGAATTCTTCATCCCAGGCACCCACATCTTCCAGGCATTGTCTACGAAACATCACAGAACCACCGGTTACATACTCCCGCTCAGCCGGTTGTGAGTACCGAATGGAATCATCATCGTCAAAACCAATGTCCCTGAAGTAGAAGTGTTCTATCTCCTCTACACCAACGCTATTGATTTTCTTGCTTTCTGAAAAATATATTTTGCTCTGTACAGCGCCAATTTTTTCATCCAACTGAAAAACCTCAAGAAACCCTTGCAGCCATTGTGGGTGAACGAGGGCATCATTGTTGGATATGACAACATAATCTCCCTGCGAACTGGCAATTCCGAGATTCAAAGCGCGGGCGTAATTGTTTTCATCGTTCTCAAGTACGTTTATGTGCGGATAGTGTTCTCTTACCCAGTCAGAAGAGCCATCCGCTGACCCATTGTCAATCATTACAACGTCTAGCTCGAAACCATTGAGATCAGCCCCATAAAGAGACGAGAAAAAATTGTCGAGAAATGCTCTGGCGTTATACGCAACGGTAATGACGGTGATTCTTGGAGTGTTGGTCATGAATTATCGATTTCCTGGAATGAAAAACCCGACAGTATCTGCTTCAATTCACTCGCTACCATTACAGGATCTGCGAGCATTGGAACCCTGGTTGATATGTGTGAAACGGTTGGCCTGTAGCTCGGCGGCAGAACCTTGCGTTTGTCGACAAATGCAGATCCGGGAACCTCGTGGCCAGTCAACTGCAGATTGTTATCCAGTATTGACTCTTCGCCTTTAAGGCGAATGCTGACCTGTATATCGATTCTCTTCAGAAACCGTATGATACGGTTGATTCGATAGCTGATTTCTATATAGATACTCTTCAGAATCAGCTTGAATTTGCCGGTTCTTAGCATCCAATACGCATTCACGCACCTGTCGCGTAGATAGCGCATCCTTTTTGTCATATTGACAGACATACTCTACTTTTTCCTTATCAATAGCCAAATCGCTGCGGCCTAAAATTACCTGAATTCCGAAACCTCCAATGTCGCACCAAATTTCAGGTATGGGCACTCCTTGGCAATGGCAATCGCATTATCCATTGACTCGGCCTGAAAGATAGTGAAACCCACCAGCGAAGGTTGCACAGTGCTAGCGACGGAGTTATCGGAATATATAGTGCTTGATGCTCTCTACCGTATTCAGTGCACTGTCGCCGAGTATATCCAGCGAATCGAGCCATTCCTTTAATCCTGGCCCTAAGTTGAAATAGCTCCTCTTGATCCAGCGATGTCTTTGACCCGGTGTAGGTTATCAAATACTGTCGCTTGGGGCCTGGTCTACTATTGCTTTGTACTCATTAAGTTTCAACCTAATGCCAGGCAGGCTTGGCCCGACTTGACTTGCCAAGGTCATTAGCCTGTATGCCGAACCTGGTTCTCTGCTCTTCAATCGCGCAGCTGCCCTGCTTAACAGTCGAGCATCTTCAGCGTCGAGCATTACCGCAACGGAGCCTTCCTTTAGGTCACCCTTTATATTCTCCCTCACGACTTCCTTAACGACTTCCCTCACATGTTCCTTGACGTGTTGTTTTACCACTTCCCTAACGACTTCCTTTATGTTTTCCCTTGCGACTTCCCTTGCAACTTCCCTTACAACTTCCTTTACAATTTTCTTTACGTCTTCCTTCACATCTTTCTCCGCTTCTTCGCTTGGTTTTGTAACATCATCAATACAGGAGGCAATAACCGTACATACCTGCGTGTAACCTCTGGGAAAGAAATTCCGCCTTTGCCATGCTTACCAATGACATTATAAATCGAGGAAATGACCTGAAAGTCGATCTCGTCAACTACATTCTCGTACGGATTGGGATTCCAGTGGCGGTGCGAAAAGCGATTTCCATCTCAGGAAAATATTTTATGTCGTACCCGTTCATTGATTTCGAGAAAACTATCGTAAATTGATTTTTGAACATCCAGGGAAGGCTGCTGCCCCTTGCCAAACAGCGAACGTGAAATGAGATTTTTGCATACCTTCCTCAAGTCGCTGACTTCGACCTGCTCTGCACTTACAGGAAATATTATGTTTACAGCGCGCGCCAATGCCTGCCCTACTGGCTTAAGTGATTCATTTTCAGATTGAATTGACTTGTTCAAAGTTCCCACCAGCGAGGGATCTAATTCTGGCAGTAAAGTCATCCAGCAAATCTCCGTTTAAAAACTGATCCTGTGAAAACAAGGCAACTTCCATTGACTCGGGTCCAAAATACTGCTCCCAGTTGCTAAGCATCTCATAGTAGTTAAAATAGTAATTCCCCGGCTTACATCGCTTGAAAAACTCTTCAAAAGATAGCGTTCCACCTGACTTCATGCTCGTTGAATACCAGGAAGCGCAGGTGGCCGCCTGCTCGCGCAGGTAACACACTATTTTTACTTCACTGAAGTAGCTGAGAAAGAAACCATGGACTTCCTTCATCTCCTCTTTGGTGCGGATCCTTGAATGGAAATGCTCGCTTGAAATGATGACAGTGTGAATATTCTTTCTAAGGCTGCTTAATTCGTCTCTCAAACTGCTCAAAAAAATTCAGCTTGAATTGATCGATTTGCTGACGTGTTCTGATTCCCTCATCCCTGTACAACTCATTAAACCGATCATCCGAGGAAAAGAAGGCCGGCAGTGCCCAGTTATTGGTTTTTCCCGCGCTCTGGAGAAAATGATATCCGCTCTTTATGAGCTTTTTCCGATTCTTATACAGAAACATCTGGATCGACGATGTGCCGGTTTTTTCAGTACCGATGTGGACAATGGCTTTCAAGCTGAACACCAAATCGCACTTTCACACTCCGATAGCTGGTACTGGAGGAAACCACATAACACAACGTTAATCAAAATTTGCATCCACAACGAATAATTGATGCATTTTACTGTGGCAAATTGCTTCATACAGTCTCAATAGAGTTGCACAATGTGGGACGCCTCAACCGACCCCCCCACCTCAAGCAAAGGGCACTTTTTGATGAGGGAAAGGACAGTGTCCATGTTATCCGCTTCGATGATGGTAAATCCAGACATGGACGCCTCACCGTCAACTATTACCGAGTCTGGAGAGGTCAGCACATGCGTATGCTCGATAGGGTTAAGTGTGCCGCCAACATTTTTCCCGACGAGAGAAGCCAGCCAATCAGATAACCTGTAAGAAAACTGCGCTGTATCATACGTGGTGGGAATGTTCTTGTCCTGATGATAAGTAATGATGTAACGCGGCTTAGCTTTCTCAAATTCGGTTATCACCGGAACAGCGACCGGTTCATCCTCAGCGGCGAGATGAACTGACTTCTCCTCCCCTGGTTGTTCTGCTACTGTCTCTTTGTGAGCCGCTGCGCGCTGCTGCATATCATGTGCTTTGCGGATCAATGCAACGGCATCTTTGCCAGACATTTCCACTAGAAAGACAGCAAATTCCCTGAGAAATTTTTCAAAATCAGGCTGTAGATTCTCACAAGGCTCGTACTCCAGAGCCCACCGCAACACCGGTCGATAAGACGATCTGTTGGGAAGAGCCGAATGGGCATTTTCCCTGCCGCTGTAATAGTCGGAAACCAATGGCGGGCTCAGTCTGAATTGCTCGTTGATCCATCGCATATCCTCCTCTGTATCATTTCTGACTCTATGCACCAGCGCGTCATCATACAAAACGGTTGTTTTGGCAGCGGGGGACAGGCCAATTACGAAGTCGGATATTTTTGTTGCAAAAATGCCTTTATGGAGTGCATTGACTCTCCTCAATGCTTCCGCCTCTTGCAGCGTCAGACTTCTATTCACTTTTACCCTTATCTCTTTGGTCCCTTTTCTATCGATGCCAGTTAGGTCGGCAAAAGAAGAATAGATGTCTTTCTTGGCATCATCGTAATTGCGAACGATCAAGTGATCTCCGAATACATCCAAATACCTTCTCAGATACTCTACCGTTTTGGAAAAGCTTATATCTTCACTTTTCTCTCCGAAAGAATGCGTGATGCCCGCTCTTTTTATCCCCTGCACATAGGTGGAATACGACTGTTCGTAGACGCTTCTAACGTAGGCAATTACACTTACATTTATATTATTATTTTCACAGATTTCCCGGATTTTCCTTATATAAACCGGCCTTATACCCTGAAGCAATTCGCAACTTATAATCGAGACTTTATTTTCTGGATTGAAAAAATATGTTTCTGTTAATAACTTTTCTACCTCTGCAAAATCCTGGCTTACACATGCTCTATGCAACAAGTAACCATTTCCGGATGAAACTTCTCCGTGTTTTGCCGCGGGAATAAGATCAGCATAGTCGATGCCTTGTCTTGATAAAGTTTCTGCGTTCAATGAGAGCCATGATTGAAGTGCAGAGGATCCTGTTTTCCCCAGTCCAATATGTAAAAACAGATGTTTCATCTTTATTATCCAAATTCCCTATTGCAAACGAGCCATCATAGTTGACGATAGTCGATCTCTATACGCTCCATTTTATTCCGCCAACCAGCGCCGCCACATACAACATTGGAAAAGTATCGGGATAGGATACGTATCGCAACCGTCTTTACTACTTATGCCGTGCAAAAAGAGTGCTAGTGATCACTGATGCAAAGTATCGGCAGGGATCAATTGCTCACTATTTCGACGCTGTAGATAACATGAAATGCCTGACTTTTCAGGGTGTTAGCCTTCTCATTAACATCATATCCAATCGGCCCACCTTGTCAATCACCCTCCAGCCAGGTGTGACTTGGGTCCGCTTGCTGTGCGCTGCCGAGCTGGCGGGCCAGAAAGACACCTCTGATGTAATTTGCGGAAGAAGGTAACGCATACGGTCCACAAAATTTTATGACCATAAAATGCCGCTGAAGAGAGTATCAGCGCGTATTTATGCGTAACACTCATCCGGAGTTAGCTGAGATAACTCTTGATTCCCGAGTTGCTTTGTCAATGTGTCTAGCAGCATGTTCAGTAAACTCTGCAAAGCATGTTCAGGGGCAACTCAAACAGTGACCTACTTCCAGGATTTTTCCGCCATCACCACTCACAGCAGCGCGTCCGGAATATCCTTTCCAGCTATATCTTCTCACATGCACGAATAGACGCGTATTGACCGGGCATTTGGAAGTAGGTGGTAACCTGCACATGGATGTAAGCAGACCGAGCCCATGCTGCGGAGAATGCACAAACAAAAAAGGCTTAGGGACAAAAATCACCTAAGCCTTTGATTTATTTGGTGGAGCTAAGCGGGATCGAACCGCTGACCTCAACACTGCCAGTGTTAGATTTGTGTTCCCGCGTAGACCGCTATAGCACTACCCTTCCCCACCTAAAATCCTTTTAAATACTGGCCTGTAGCCGACGATGACCCTGACACAACTTGCCAAGCGGTGCCATGTTTTGCCATAATCAGGCTTCCCATTGGCTTCCCACTGCGATTAGAAATCCAGAGCGATTACCCTTTAAGTGACCGATTGATATGAGCAAAAAGGACGTGGTAGCGAAGTACCTGACGGAAAAGGCCAATGCACGAAATGAGGGGTTGCCTATCAAGCAACACCCGAATCGCCCCGAATAGTGCTTGATGAGGCGACCTGTGAGTGGCTGCCGGTCATGGATTTCGAATACGTTGTCAGGGATGAGGAGGTAAAGCGACTTCATATCCGCGTCCGCCCTACTGGAGGGAAGCACTTTGAGATACTTAGAAAACTCGGTAATAAGCAGATGCGGCAGAAGGTGGCTAAATTTGGCGACCACCTGAAGCTGAAGGCACACAAGGTCCCCATTGGCGAACCGGCCCCCGAAACGGTTAGAAGCCGAGAGAACCGCTTGATGCTCGACCTCGAACAAGGTATCAGTCCTACGCAGAAACGCGCTCAAAAGGCTGCAGAAGCCGCACGACGGCCCGCGTGGAGGTTTTGGCAGAAAAAGATTCCCTGACCCTGTTTACGGCGGCGCAGGACTATATCGAAACCGCTGAACTGGCTCCCTCAACCAAGAATAACTACGTTACCTACCTGAACAAACACTTGGCCGATTGGCGCGACCAACCTATCGGCAGCATCGGCGTGGATCAAGTGATACAGATAAAGACCATTGCCAGCGAACGTGGAGACATTGCTGCCAACAATGCCTTGAGACTGTTCCGTGCGGTGTGGAACGTGGTCGCCGAGGATAACCCCTCCATGGGTCTCTGCCCTACCTTTGTGCTGTCCAAGAAATCGAAGAAAAAAGTGCAATGGGCAACAGAGGAACGGCGTGATCGCTATGTCCATGAGAAGGAACTGGCTGCCTGGTGGGCCGCAGTGGAAAAACTGCGTGATCCCAATTGTTTCCCCGGCGACGGGAATTTAATGGCTGACTACCTCGAGTTCAGCACTATTGACTGGTATGCGCCGCAGTGAAATAGCAAACCTTCAAGTGGAGCAATATCAATTTCACCCGCGAGGAGTTACACCTGACAGCAAGGCCGGAAGCCTGAAGGGCAAACGCCTATGGACAATACCAATAACTCCGTCCCTGCTGGAAATACTGAATCGTCGCAAAGCCACGGAAGTGACGGCACCCTTTGAAGTGAAGGAACCACGTAGAGCAATTAACCGAGTAAGAGGACTGAGTCTTGGCGTGGAATTCTCCATGCACGACCTGAGACGCTCATTCGCAAGCCATGCCGAGGCTACCCGTATGCCCCTCAAGACACTGAAGCTACTGATGAACCATGCCACGGATAATGATGTGACCCTGGGCTACATTAGAAACAGGGATGTTCTGCTGAAAGAATTGCAGATACTCCACGACTACATTCTCGATAAGGCCGGCGTCACCAGTAACGCAGTCGAGTTGGAGGTGTCTAATGCCTAACAATTTCGATGAGCCAGAATGGGATGGCACCTTTGACTGGCCAGAATGGCTTGATAAAGCACGCCACGACCTGTCCGATATATACTGGGCCACAAAGGGCGTACGCTGGGACCCAAAGGAGCTATGCTGGCCCCCAAAGCCTATCCAGAAGAAGAGCTTACGCACACGCCCAAACTAAAAATATCTCGCTTCCTCCATATTCTCAGCAAGATAGAGCAGGTATATCTTGAGGAAGAAGTCTCTGAATCGTGAGCAGAATCTTATAGATTTCGTGGAAACAACTTTCTACTCTGCAACTGGCACAGAAAACTGCTGACGCGAATAGTAAAAAGGAGGTCGACGCTCCCAAGGCTCGAGAAATCAGGCGGGTGGTAAATTTTCTTGCAGATCTGTCATTCCTCGACCAGAAATCCTGGCCCAAACGTGTGGCTGCATTGCGTAATCTGGCAGTGATAAATGCGAGTGACCGATACATCATCGACATCTGAAAAATGCCAGAGGTACAGAATCACCTAAAGTCATAGCATTATAGGAACTACGCCTGTAGTTCCTGTTTCACCCCCGTTTCGCATTGAGCAGCATTCCAGACTCTGCCAAGCTTTTCCAATCGAACTTGGATTCGGAGACAGCCGTGCTGATCCCAAAGAATTACACGGAACAATTGATTGGTGGCAGTAGGCTGCTTCAACACTCGCGAAACTGCTAAAGCCCTAGGCATATCCCCCCGCACCATCATCCGATGGCGCTGCGAAAAGATTAACCTCGACTACGCCATGATCGGTGGACAGGCACGGTATGAGCCTGAGGTCATCCGGGCCTTCAAAGAGATCGCAGACAATCCGCGTGCCCCACTTCCCATCTGATTCCCATCAGCAGGACACCGCTAAATATCCGGAGGAATGGGATACATCCTGAAACAGAGAGTGTCGAGAATAAACGCCAGCATAAGGCTGGCAAAGAAAAAGCGGCCCGCGAAGGCCGCAAAATCCAACTGGCGAGGTATTGTAACATGATGAACTTTGACGATCTATTCCCAGGCAAATATCTGAAGGCCAGCGATTTTGCACAGCCCCGGATTCTAACCATGCGCGCCCTAGTTGAAAGGGAGCAATTTACGGACGGCACTAGCAAACCGGTAATGTATTTCAACGAAGAAACGCGCGGCTGGGTTATCAACAAAACAAACGGCGCAATTCTGAAAGCTGGCTATGGCACCCCGCAGGGCTGTATCGGCCGCCAGGTTGAACTATTCGCAACCCAGGTGCCCATGCAGGGCCGCGTCGTGGACGCTATCCGCTGCCGCATACCAGTACCGGCAGCAGTCGCGCAGCCTGCACCTGTAGCAGCACCCATAGCAGCGCCAGTAGCGCCTGCAACGGACGCAGCTTTTCACAATGACCCTGTAGACTTCTGAGAGGCCGCTTATGTCTGTTCTCGAACAGGCAGAGCGATTCTGTGACCTGGGGCTGGCCGTCGTGCCAGTCCCGTCCCAGTCTAAAGCCTGCCAATTACAAAACTGGGCAACTACGCGACTATCGCGGGAAGATTTGCCAAACCATTTCAACGGCGCACCGCAAAATTTAGCGGCGGTTTGCGGCACACTATCCGGCGGCGCGGTTTTCGTGGATTGCGA